>NZ_JADJCO010000001.1 GCF_016703145.1 Ottowia sp.
TTTTTCGCCAGCGTGCTCGGCATCATCAGTTGCTCGGCAGCGATCTCGCGCGACGTGAGGCCGTGGCTCATCAGGCGCAGCGTCTGGTCGTGCAGGTAGCGTTACATGTCGCGGTGCTCGCTCAGGTACTGCACCACGTTCTCGGTGCCCCAGCAAGGCCAGTGGTGCTGGGCAAAGCAGACGCTTCGGCCTGGCCCGCGAACGTCCACGCTTTCATCCATGTGGCTGGCCTAGGCCAGCGCGTCGCGCACCTTGGCGCCCGGATGGGGCACAGGGTTATGCATGGTATGGCCGGCGTTTTCGGCCATGTTCAGCCCGCGCGCATCTGCGGAAAGTGAAGTTCATCTCCGCGGGCGCTTCGGTGCCGGGCGTCGGCTGGAAGATGATTTCGACGCCGTCGACGACGCGCTTTTCCACCGGTTTTCATAGATCAACTGCGTGGGCGGGACGAGGCCCGAGAATAGCAGCGCCCCTGCCCCTGCCCAGGCCGCTGTCGACGTGCGAGCGCTCGCCCGGCCCGGTGTAGGTGCCGAACTGGAACTCGGCGCGGCGGCGCGGACGGCACGCCTGCCAGCAGCGCAACCAACATGACTTCCATGAAGCCGTCGGGCGCGATGATTTGCACGTGGCCCGCGTCGACGTCCTGGGGTTGGCGACACCCGGCGCCGCCGTAGTGGTCGCGGTGGCTGTGGCTGCATCACCGCATGGACGGGGGCGCTGGCGCGGTGCTGCCAGTACAGCTCGAGCGCGGCCTCGCGGTTCCTCGAAAGTCAGTGGATCGATGACGATCAGGCCGGTGTCGCCTTCGATGAAGGTGATGTTCGCCAGGTCGAAGCCGTGCACGGTAGATGCGCTCGCACACCTTGAACAGGCCGTGCACCTGCGTTCAGGCGGCCCATGCGCCACAGGCTGGCGTTGACGGTGAGCGGCGCTTCTTCGCGTTGCCCAGGAAGTCGTACTCCTCCATGCTCCAGACCGCATCCATTTTGCGTCCCTTGATGGTCGCGTTCTCCAGCGTGCCGACAAAGCCGCGCCGGACGTCGTCGAAATCACGGGGTGTCCGCGAAGTTCAAGGTGCCGGCAAGCGCCCACGGTCCTTTTAACACCGTCGGAATGCGCGCCTTGCGGCCACTGGAATCTTGGTCTTGGGGGGTGATTATCATGAATGTTGTCTCCGGTCAATTCCTCGAATGTCTCCGATCCGCCGTGGCGCCGCTTTGCTTCACGCGGGCGCGCCCAGGTCACCGCGTCGCGCGCCCATTCCTTGTCGAAGCCGGCGCGCGTGATGGGGTCGGCCTCCATCCCCAGCTCGCGCGGTCACTCGGGCTTACGCAGCGGCGCGCTAAGCGGCCCGAGCCGATCCTTTGCGCCTCGGCCTCGGGCAAGCGCCGGGGCGAACAGGCCGAACCAGATTTCGGTGTCGAAAGCGATTCGCTTCTTTCAATGTGGGTACCTGCGGCAGCACGGACGACCGCTGCTACCGTCACGGCCAGCACCTTGATCCTGCCCGCGCGCACCTGGGCAGGGCGCCCGCCACATCCACCATGCCCACCTGGATCTGCCCGCCGATCTGGTCCTGCAGCAGCGGGGCCACGCCTTGTAGGGCACGTGCTCCATCTTGCGCGGCGGACGCCGGTGGACGCACGGATGCCTTCGGCGGCCAGATGGGCCGCCCGAGTTGCCGCCTCCCACGACCCGTACATCTACGCGGCTCGCCCGGTGCAACAGGCGCGCCACCATCTCGGCCGCCGTGTTGGCCGGGCATTTGCGGCCGGCCACCAGAGGTTGCGCCATGGCAGATGCGAGCCAGGGCGGTGAAATCCTTTTCTCGGTGTTGTACCGCGACCCCGAGCAGCGCCGGGGCAATGGCCATGTTGCCCGGTGACGCCCAGCAGCAGCGTGCGCCCATCCGGCGCGGGGCGTGAGACCTGGGCTGCCTGCCGATGGTGCCAGTGGCGCCGGCTACGACGTCCACGATCACCGTGGTGCCCAGTTCCTTGCCCAGTCCCTGGGCCAGCAGGCGCCCATCACGTCGGTGCCCCTCCGGCGGGGAAGGGGCACGATCAGGCGGATGGGTTGGTCAGCCAGGCGGGCGAATTGCCACAGGGCGCGGCGGCCAGCAAAGCCGCCGCGCCCGCGAGCACGCTGCGGCGCGATGTGTGAGTGTTGTCGGGCATATTGCTTGGCTCCATTGGTGAAAAAGCCCTGATTTCTCAGCCAACCGCCGCACACCTCGTCGCCCCTGCACGCCGCGCCTACGCCAGCGGCGCACGGGAAGCGGGGACGGCAGGCCGGCGCACCAAAGCCTGAGACTGATAGCATTCCCAGCGCTTCCGGAGCGGCGCTGCTCTTCCGTCTCTACCTCTTCGGCCGGCAGGCTCAAATATATGGTCGGTCGCCAGCTCGCTGGCGCTGCACCAGTTCCACCAACCGAGGGCCGATGAGGCGAGCGGTTCCTTGGCTGCGTTCGCGTGGGGAGATGGAGCAGTTGAGGATCAGCGACCGTGTGCCGTGGCGGATGCGCGAGCACAGCCCACGCCGTATCGCCCGCACGCATCGTTCCGGAGTTCACGGTCGGTACCAGGCGAGCCTGGGTCTCCAGCGATTCCGCGATGCCCGGCGCACAGCGCGCCATCGTCAGGACGCGCGGTTGCCATCTGCCGCAGCACCTCGGCGCGTTCATCGGGGCTGGCGAGCGTGCACAGCCAGGCGCGGCCCAGGTCGCAGCGAACAGATCGGCGATCACCATGAAGGTGGCCTCGTAATGACACGGCCCAAGCCAGGCGGGACAGCAGCATCCCGATGCTCATGTTCAGCAGTTGGCTTTGCAGCCCGATGACTGCCGGGCTGGACGCTGGAACGCCAAGTTGGGGCCGCCAGCGGCGCCACAGCGCGGCAGCGAACCAAAAACGTCTGTATTGTTCGTGGCTTCGCGCTGCGTTCGCGCTTGGCTTGCAAACTCGTATAGAGTTTTCCAGAAAGGAAGAACGAAACATGCCCTCGATTTCCGCCGCTCCTGGATGGACGAAGAGTTGGAACTGTTCCGCGACAACGTGGTGCGCTTCCTCGAAGCCGAGATGCTTCCGACGACGAGGCGGCGCGCAGAGCGGCAACCGTCGGCCACGCCCTGTGGCGCAAGGCCGGCGAACTGGGCCTGCTGTGCGTGGACGTTCCCGGAAGCCTACGGCGGCGGGGGCGGCGACTTCCGCCACGAAGCCGTGATCCACGAAGAGATGGCGCGCCGCGCGCCAGCGGCATGAGCGTGGGCGTGCATTCGATCGTGGCGCACTACTTCCTGAACCACGGCACCGAAGAGCAGAAGCGCAAGTACCTCCGCGGCTCGCGCGCGGCGGAGCTCGTGGGCGCCATCGCCATGACCGAGCCGGGCGCCGGCTCCGACCTGCAGGGCGTGCGTGCGCGCCGAGAAGAACGCGGGCGGCTACGCCATCCACGGCTCCAAGACCTTCATCTCCAACGGCTACCTGGCCGGCGTGGTGCTGGTGGTGGCCAAGACCGACCCCACGAAAGGCGCCAAGGGCACGTCGATCCTGATCGTCGAGACCGAAGGGCGCGAGGGCTACCGCGTGGGCCGCGTGTCTCGACAAGATCGGCCTGAAGGCGCAGGACACCGCCGAACTGTTCTTCGACGGCGGCAGGTGCCGGCCGACGCGCTGCTGGGCGGCCAGGAAGGGCAGGGGCTTCTTTCAGCTCATGGGCGACCTGCCCTACGAGCGCCTCATCATCGGCGTGAGCGCGCTGGCCGCCATGGAAGGCGCCTACGCCGCCACGCTGGACTACGTGCGCGAGCGCAAGGCCTTCGGCCAGCCGATCGCCGAGTTCCAGAACACCAAGTTCAAGCTGGCCGAGATCGCCACGCAGATCAAGGTGGGCCGTGCCTTCATCGACCGCTGCGTCGAGGACCTGGTGGCCGGCCGGCTGGACACCGCCACCGCGTCGATGGCCAAGCTGCGGGGCACCGACACGCAGGGCCGCGTGATCGCGCCGCACCGCTTCCCGTTTCCCCCACCCCTCCAAGGATCACCCGACATGCAACTCGATTCCAGCATTGCCGCCGTCGTCACGGGCGGCGCCTCGGGCCTGGGCGCCGCCACCGCGCGCCGCCTGGCCGGCCATGGCGTGAAGGTGGCGCTGTTCGACCTCAACCCGGAACTGGGCGAAGCCCTGGCCCAGGAGATCGGCGGCGTGTTCTGCCGGGTCGACGTCACCTCCGAGGATCAGGTCGATGCCGCCTTCGCCAAGGCGCGCGCCGCGCACGGGCAGGAACGCATCCTGGTCAACTGCGCCGGCACCGGCAACGCCGTCAAGACCGCCAGCCGCGACAAGACCACGGGCGAGATCCGCGCCTTCCCGACAGCCAACTTCGACCGCATCATCCAGATCAACCGGGTGGGCACCTTCCGCTGCATCGCCAAGTCGGCCGCCGGCATGCTGGCGCTCGACGCGCTGCAGGACGGCGAGCGCGGCGCCATCGTCAACACCGCCTCGGTGGCGGCGCAGGACGGGCAGATGGGCCAGTGGCCTACAGCGCCTCAAGGCCGGCGTGGTCGGCATGACGCTGCCGATCGCGCGCGACCTGATGGGCGAAGGCATCCGCGTCAACACCATCCTGCCCGGCATCTTCGAGACGCCGCTGCTCGCCGGCCTGCCCGACAACGTCAAGGACGCGCTGGCGGCGTCGGTGCCCTTCCCCAAGCGCCTGGGCGACCCGGACGAGTACGCGCAACTGGCCGAGACGATGATCACCAACGGCTACTTCAACGGCGAAAGCGTGCGCCTCGACGGCGCGATCCGCATGGCGCCGCGCTGAGCCGCGCGCCTGAACGAACAACGCCCCGATCGAATTCCATGGAGTCCTTCATGCCCGAAGCCTATATCGTCGCCGCCGCCCGCACCGCCGGCGGCCGCCGCAGTGGCCGCCTGTCCGGCTGGCACCCCGCGGACCTCGCCGCGCAGGTGCTCGAACGCCCTGGTGGCGCGCACCGGTGCCGACCCGGCGCTGGTCGAGGACGTCATCATGGGCTGCGTCAGCCAGGTCGGCGAGCAGGGCATCAACATCGCGCGCAACGCGGTGCTGGCCTCGACGCTGCCCGAGTCCGTGCCCGCCACCGCCATCGACCGCCAGTGCGGCTCCTCGCAGCAGGCGCTGCACTTCGCGGCGCAGGCCGTGATGTCGGGCACCATGGACGTGGTGATCGCCGCCGGCGTCGAGAGCATGACGCGCGTGCCCATGGGCACCCCGATCGTGCTGCCCTTCAAGAACGGCCTGGGCACTTACATGAGCCCGGCCATGCAGCAGCGCTACCCCGGCATCGAGTTCAGCCAGTTCACCGGCGCCGAGATGATGGCCAGGAAGTACGGGCTCAAAAAAGCCCATCTCGACGCCTACGCGCTGGGCAGCCACCAACGCGCGATCGCCGCCACCCAGGCCGGCCTGTTCGATGCGGAGATCGTGCCCGTGCGCGCACGCATGAACGATGGCACCGAACCCGGCGACCTGCACACGCGCGACGAGGGCATCCGCTTCGACGCCACGCTGGAGAGCATCGCCGGCGTCAAGCTCATCGCCGAGGGCGGGCGCTGCACGGCGGCCACCGCCAGCCAGATCTGCGACGGCGCGGCCGGCCTGATGGTGGTCAGCGAGCGCGGCCTGAAATCGCTGGGCGTCAAGCCGCTCGCGCGCATCCACCACCTCAGCGTGTTGGGCCACGACCCGGTGATCATGCTCGAAGCGCCATTGCCCGCCACCCAGCGCGCGCTGCAGAAAGCCGGCATGAAGATCGACGACATCGACCTCTTCGAGGTGAACGAAGCCTTCGCGCCCGTGCCGCTGGCCTGGCTGCAGGCGCTGGGCGCCGACCCGATCGCCTGAACGTCAACGGCGGCGCCATCGCGCTGGGCCATCCGCTGGGCGGTTCCGGCGCCAAGCTGATGACCACGCTGGTCCATGCGCTGGGCCAGCGCGGCAAGCGCTACGGCCTGCAGACCATGTGCGAGGGTGGCGGCATGGCCAACGTCACGATCGTCGAGCGGCTTTGAGCGCTGCGCGCATGAGCTTGGGCGAAGGGGGCGGGCCGTCTAGCGCTTCCTCGGCGGGCAGCATGCAGCGGCGGCACGCCGCGCGGATTCAGGAACCATGGGAGGACGCTGGCTTTGTCCTGCTGGCCGCGCGTGGCGGAGCCTTTCCCTAGAATCTTCGCTCCCGCCCCATCCCGCCTTCCCCATGACCCGAGGCCTCATCCGCATCCGCGGTGCGCGGCAGCACAACCTGAAGAACCTGGATCTGGACATCCGCACCGGCGAGCTGACGGTGGTGACCGGGCCCAGCGGCTCCGGCAAGTCGAGCCCGGTGTTCGACACGCTGTACGCCGAGGGGCAGCGGCGCTACGTGGAGACCTTCAGTGCCTACGCGCGGCAGTTCCTCGACCGCATGGACAAGCCCGCGGTGGACAAGGTCGAGGGCGTGCCGCCGGCCATCGCCATCGACCAGACCAACCCGGTGCGCAGCTCGCGCTCCACCGTGGGCACGATGACGGAGCTGAACGACCACCTGAAGCTCTTGTTCGCGCGCGCGGCCCAGTTGTTTGACCAGGACACCGCGCTGCCGGTGCGGCATGACACGCCCAGAGCATCTGCGCGGAGCTCGCCGAACGCGCCCGCCAGAGGGAGGATCCGCGCCTCGCGGTCACTTTTCCGGTCGAGCTGCCCGGCAACACCACGGCCGACGAAGTGGCACAGTGGCTGGCCGCCAGCGGCTTCACGCGCGTGCAGAGTGAGCGTGTGGACGGCGACAAGAAACTGCTGGACGTGGTGGCCGACCGCTTCAGGATCAGCGGCGCCGAGAAGGCGCGCGTGATCGAGGCCATCGAGGTCGCGCTGCACCGCAGCGCCGGCCGGCTGAACGTGTACGTGCTGGGCGACGTGGAGGCGGACAGCCCGGTCTGGCGCTTCTCCACCGGCCTGCACTGCCCCGACAGCGACCCGCTACCGCGAGCCGATGCCGTCCATGTTCTCCTTCAACTCGGCCGTGGGCGCGTGCGAGACCTGCCGCGGCTTCGGGCGCGTGATCGGGGTGGACTGGGGGCTGGTGATCCCCGACGAGCGGCTCACGCTGCGCGCGGGCGCCGTCAAGCCGATCCAGACGCCCGCCTGGCGCGAGTGCCAGGACGACCTGATGCGCCATGCCGAGGGCGCCGGCATCCCGCGCGACACGCCTGGGGCAAGCTCACGCCCGAGCAGCGCCACTGGGTCATCGAGGGCGCGCCGGGCTACAAGGAGGGCAACTGGAACAAGCAGTGGTACGGCATCCGGCGCTTCTTTCCAGTACCTGGAGAGCAAGGCGTACAAGATGCACATCCGCGTGCTGCTGTCCAAGTACCGCAGCTACACCGAGTGCCCCGACTGCGGCGGCGCGCGGCTGAAGACCGAGTCGCTGCTGTGGCGCGTGGGCAGCCAGGACGACGCCGACGCGGTGCTCGACCCCGCGCGCCGCTTCATGCCCCGGGGCGTGGACTGGACGCGCGCGCAGCTCGAAGCCCTGCCCGGCCTCAGCCTGCACGACCTGATGCTGCTGCCCATCGAGCGGCTGCGGCGCTTCTTCGGCCAGATGGCGCAACCCGCCACGGATGCTCCTGAATCAATAGCTGTTGATGCATATTCCACGCCGGCTGGAGCCGATTTTGACTTGAAATCCCCGCCAGCGGCCAGGCCGACCGCCACGCACGACGGCGCCGACGCCAAGGCCCTGGCGCTCATCCTCGACGAGATCACCACGCGCCTGCGCTACCTGTGCGATGTCGGCATCGGCTACCTCACGCTCGACCGGCAAAGCCGCACCCTGTCCGGCGGCGAGGTCCAGCGCATCAACCTGACCACGGCGCTGGGCACCTCCCTCGTCAACACCCTGTTCGTGCTCGACGAGCCCAGCATCGGCCTGCACCCGCGCGACATGGACCGCATCACCGAGGCCATGCAGCGCCTCAAGCGCGCCGGCAACACGCTGGTCGTGGTGGAGCACGACCCCGCCGTCATGCTGGCCGCCGACCGCGTCCTCGACTTGGGCCCCGGCCCCGGCGCGGGCGGGCGCATCGTCTTCGACGGCACGCCCGATCAGGCCCGCCATGCCGACACGCTGACCGGCGCCTACCTCCGGCGGGCGCCGCACCATCGGCCTGGGCCTGCGCGGCCGGTGACCGACGGCACGCCGCGCCTCGTCCTGGAAGGCGCGCGCCAGCACAACCTGAAGGACGTGTCGGTCGAATTCCCGCTGCAGCGCCTCGTCAGCGTCACCGGCGTGTCCGGCTCCGGGCAAGTCACGCTGATCCAGGACGTGCTGGCGCCCGCCCTCAAGCGCCACTTCGGCCAGGGCCACCGAGCCGCCCGGCGCGCACGACCGGCTGCTGGGCGCCGAGCAGCTCGGCGGCGTGGTCTTCGTCGACCAGTCGCCCATCGGCAAGACCGCGCGTTCCAACCCGTCAGCTACGTCGGCGCATGGGACGCCATCCGCGCCCTGTTCGCCGCCGCGCCGCTGGCGCGCGCAGCGCGGCTACACGGCGTCCAAGTTCAGCTTCAACCCGGGCACGGGCGCTGCCCCCCTGCGGCGGCTCGGGCTTCGAGCACGTCGAGATGCAGTTCCTCAGCGACATCTACCTGCGCTGCCCCGACTGCGACGGCCGGCGCTACCGGCCCGAGATCCTCGAAGTCACCATCGAGCGCCCAACCCAAAAATTGGGGTCAGAGTCCCATTTGCGGCACGCGGCGGACGCATTGGCCAGCCTCGAATCCGGCAAATTCGAATCTGACCCCAATTCAAGATCGCGGCACCTGAACGTGGCCGACGTGCTGGACCTCACCGTGGCCGAGGCCGTCCAGCGCTTGGCGGCCGGCGGCCCTAGGGGGCGCGCAGCGCGGAGCGGGTCCAACCGCGAGGTGGTCCGCGCCCTGCAGCCCATCGTGGACGTGGGGCTGGACTACGTGAAGCTCGGCCAGCCCGTGCCCACGCTGAGCGGCGGCGAAGCGCAGCGCTTGAAGCTGGCGGGCTTCCTGGCCGAGGCGCGCGCGCCAGCGCGCCAGCCAGCCCGTGGCGCGCAAAGGGCACGCTGTTCCTGTTCGACGAGCCCACCACCGGCCTGCACTTCGACGACATCGCCAAGCTGATGCGCGCTTTTGCGCAAGCTGCTGGAGGCCGGCCATTCGCTCATCGTCATCGAGCACAACCTGGACGTGATCGCGCGGCCGACTGGCTGGTCGACCTCGGCCCCGAGGGCGGTGACGCCGGCGGCCGCGTCGTCGCCGAAGGCGCGCCGGCCGACATGGCGCGGCATCCCGCCTCGCACACCGGCGCCGCGCTGCGCGCCTACGGCCAGACCCTCGGCCGGCCCGGACGAGGTGCCGTGCGCGACGTGGAGATGCTATATAAATATGAGCGACTGACGCAAGAGGGGAGCGGGCTACAGGCCGAAAACGTTCAGAATCCATCCGACGACATCGAGATCCTGAACGCGCGCGAGCACAACCTCAAGAACCGCAGCGTGACATCCCGCGCGGCAAGTTCAACGTCATCACCGGCGTCAGCGGCTCGGGCAAGTCCACTCTGGCCTTCGACATCCTGTTCAACGAGGGCCAGCGCCGCTACCTCGAATCGCTCAACGCCTACGCGCGCAGCATCGTGCAGCCGGCCGGCCGGCCCGAGGTGGACGCGGTGTACGGCATCCCGCCCACCGTGGCGATCGAGCAGCGCCTCTCGCGCGGCGGCCGCAAGAGCACCGTGGGCACCACCACGGAGGTCTGGCACTTCCTGCGTCTGCTGTATGTGAAGCTGGGCGTACAGCACTGCATTCACGACGGCGCCGCCGTGTAGCCGCAAACGCCCGAGCGCATCGCCGCGCAGATCCTCACGCGCTACCGCGGCCAGACCATCGGCCTGCTGGCGCCTTTGGTCGTCGGGCGCAAGGGCGTGTACACCGAGCTGGCCGACTGGGCGCGCCCGCGTGGCTTCACACACCTGCGGGTGGATGGCGAGTTTCTGCCGACCACCAACTTTCCGCGCATCGACCGCTTCAGGAGCACACCATCGAGCTGCCGGTCGATGAGCCTGCCCGTCACCCCCGGCAACGAGGCGCAGCTGCGCGAGTCGCTGGCCCAAGCGCTGGAGCACGGCAAGGGCGTGGTGCACGTGCTGAGCGACCTGGCCGGCCTGCGCGCGGCGATGATGGCAGGCTCCCGACCGCGCGCATGGCCGCGTCGAGGTGTTCTCTCCACCAAGCGGGCCTGCCCGGCCTGCGCCACCAGCTACGCCGAGCTCGACCCGCGCCTGTTCTCCGTACATCGACGGCCTCCCGCTGCAGGGGCGCGACGCCGACATCGCGCGCGACCTGCTGCCCGAGATCAGGAGCCGCCTCGAATTTCTCGAACAGGTCGGCCTGGGCTACCTCACGCTCGACCGCGGCGCGCCCACCCTCAGCGGCGGCGAGGCCCAGCGCATCCGCCTGGCCGCGCAACTGGGCAGCAACCTGCAAGGCGTGTGCTACGTGCTGGACGAGCCCACCATCGGCCTGCACGCGCGCGACAACCAGATCCTGCTGGGCACGCTGAAGGGCCTGCGTGATCTGGGCAACACCCTGGTCGTGGTCGAGCACGACTAAGACACCATTCGCCGTGCCGACCACATCATCGACAGCGGCCCCGGCGCCGGCGTGCGCGGCGGCCGGCTGGTGGCCGAAGGCCGTGCCGCCGACCTGGAGGCCGCGCCCGATTCGGCGACCGGCCGCTACCTGCGTCACGCCATGCGCCACCCGCTGCACGCGCGCCGACCGGTGGTGCAGGACAACGCGTGGCTGGCGCTGCAAGGCGCCCACCTGCACAACCTGAAAAATGTCGACGTGAACGTGCCGCTCAAGCGCTGTGGCGGTCACGGGTGTTTCCGGCTCCGGCAAATCCACCCTGGCGCGCGACGTGCTGCTGGCCAACGTGCAGCGCTCGTGCGCCACGATTTCAAAGCAAAAGGCTTCTAGCGCCACGCAGAAATCGCGAGCAGCTATGAAACCAATAGTCATGGCTTGGTCGGCTGCACCGCCTGGACGGCTACGGCCAGGTCGACCGCGTGCTGGAAGTGGACCAGACCCCATCGGCAAGACCCCGCGCAGCTGCCCCGCCACCTACATCGGCTTCTGGGACACCGTGCGCCGCCTGTTCGCCGACACGCTGGAGGCCAAGGCGCGCGGCTGGGCCCCGGGCGTTTCAGCTTCAACACCGGCGAAGGCCGCTGCCCGGCCTGCGAAGGGCCAGGGCGTGCGCACCATCGAGATGAGCTTCCTGCCCGACGTGAAGACGCCCTGCGAGGGCTGCGGCGGCGCGCGCTTCAACCCCGAGACCCTGGCCGTCACCTGGCGCGGCCAGAACATCGGCGACGTGTTGAAGATGGAAGTGGACGACGCAGTCAATTCTTGCCAGCATGCCCGCCATCAGCCACCCGCTGCAGCTGCTGAAGGACGTCGGCCTGGGCTACCTCACCCTCGGCCAGCCCAGTCCGACCCTGAGCGGCGGCGAGGCGCAGCGCATCAAGCTGGTGACGGAATTGAGCAAGGTGCGTGACGACGTGGGCCGGCGCGGCCAGAAGGCGCCGCACACCCTGTACGTGCTGGACGAACCCACCGTCGGTTTGCACATGCAGGACGTGGAAAAGCTCATCCACGTGCTGCACCGCCTGGTGAACGGCGGCCACAGCGTGCTGGTGATCGAGCACGACCTGGACCTGATCGCCGAAGCCGACTGGATCATCGACCTGGGGCCCGAGGGCGGTGACGGCGGCGGCCTGGTCGTGGCGGCCGGCACGCCGGAGGAGGTGGTGCGCGTAGGCACGCACACGGGGGTGGCGCTGGCGGGGGTGCTGGCGCGCTAACGCTTTGCGAATTCGATGATGGCGCGGTAGAACTTGTCCGAGCCTTCATGCGGATTGTCCGGGCTGAGTTGCATCCGCTGAATGGCACTGCTCTCGGCGCCCTTGTACTTGCGCGGGATCACGGAAAGGAGAAAGGGCTGATGAAGCGCGCGCCGCCCTCGTAGTGCGACTGCATGGCGGCAAGATGCGCGCCGTCACGCTTCCATTGCTGGGGTTGAACTCCGGGCACGCCATAGTCGCTGATCTTGTGGCTGGCCGGAAATCGCGCATCCATGCGCTGTCCGTGGTGCCGCCATACATGTTCAAACCTTGCTTCCAAGGGGGCGCTGCCCTCCAGCGTAGTGCCCGCGGCGAAGAGCTGCGGATTCCATGAGGAATTGGCGGTCGGGACGATCTGGTGGGAGTACAGCTTGTCCGCTGGCAGGCCGGCCTTGAGGGCGCGCGCGTGGAACGCCTTCAGGAAGTCGTACACCTGTGATTCCCTGTACAGGTTCCAGTCGCGTGCCAGCGGGTTGTAGTACACATCCTGCGATGGGCGTGGCATGTCGAGCCAGTAACGCGCGCCGGGCAACTGCTTGGCATCCTTGAGCCGCGTCAACACAGCGGGACGCGGGGCCTTCACGCGCGACTGATCGCGCGGCACGACGACGAACTCGACCTCGCCCAGCTTGTGGCGCGCGCCGCCCGACTCGGCGACGACCTGAGCCACGTGTTGGCCCGGCGGAGGGCGCTGTAGTCGAAGTCGTAGCGAAAGCCGGTGTTGGGCGTGTTGATGGACGCCTCGGCGCGGTACACGTCGAGCCGGTTCAATCCCCGGGGAACGGGGCCGATCAGCTTGCCGTCGATATACAAATCCAGTCGGGTGATGATGCGCTGGGGTCCCACAGCCAGCCTGCGATCGGCAGCGTGCCGTCGGCGAAGGCGTCGTAGTGTTCACCGTACGAGGTGAGCTTTTCCTTGCGGATGTCCTTGGCCGGCGCGGGCACCGCGTCGAACGTGGGATAGGCAAAGCCGTGGCGTGCATTGAACTGCTCGATGGTGTGGTACTTGCCCTGCAGCCACTGGCGAAACCCGGCCACCGAACGGGGCTGTAATCGGTGACTTGAATGTGCTGGTAGGCGCCGGTGCCATTCTCGAAGTCGGGAAACAATTGGTGCAGCTCACCCGCCAGCGTGTAGGCCACGATGCGGCCCTGCACGGCCTTGGGCAGGGCCTTCATCCGTTTGGCCATGTAGTCCAGCGCCTGGAACCGGTACTTGTTCACCGGGATGGCTGGGTCCGTGGACAGGGTGTAGGGAATGATGGGGTAGCCGAAATAGCCCAGTTCCAGGGGTTTGCCGTCCCGCAACTGCATCAGGTTGCGTGGATCCTTGCGCAGTTCCGTCGCCAGGGGGTTGATGCTGTCGAAATGATCCGCCGCGAAATACACCACCACGGGCCGCCGTACCTGGCTGATCACTTTCAGGAAGTCGTCCGCGCGCGCGGTGTCGATGACCCAGCCTTTCGGTGTGTGCCGATACAGCGCCAGCAGTTGCAATGTGGCCAGATAGCCGACCTGCACGTCGCCCTTGGGGCCGCCCGGCTCCAGGGTGTCGACCAGGCGCGTGACGGCGGCGGCGCCAGTGAGCTTGCGCTGGCGGCAATAGGCGTAGGCGGCGTCGATGTCTTTCACGCCAGGGTCTGCCACGGCTTCGTCGCAGAGGTACATGCCTTCCAGATTTGGGGCGATGACCATCGGGGGGCGTTTGGCTGGCGTCGGCTGTGCATGTCCCGGCGTTGCCGCCAGCAAAAGGCCCGCCAGCGCCGCGGCCCGGAAGAAAGATGCGTGCAGATGCTTCATGGATTGCTGTCATCCACCTGCCGCTGCAATGAAAGGCTCAGTGGCTCGGTGGGTATGTTGCTGACGTCGTAGTGCAGAAAGGCGATCAGGCACTGGATGCCGATGAGGATGGGCAGCGCCGCCAGCATCACCGTGCCGCTGGTGGCGGGATGGCTGGTGCTGCTGCTGACGATCCATTGCCATGCGCCGAACAAGGTGCCCATGAAAACGAGCAGGGCGCCGCACAGGCTGTACAGCGAGCCCACGTTGAAATCGCGCACAAGATAGTTGTAGACGTAGCGCCGCCACAGCCGCGAGCAGTTCTTACGCAGGAATTCCGGCAGCACGCGGCTGACCTTGAGGTGGGATTCCTCGTCCGCATAGACCGCATCCATGGGAACGTCCTTGACCACGGCGCGCACCGTGTTCAGGCGGAACAGCATGTCGGTTTCGAAAAAATAGCGCTGCTCCAGCTTGTCCAGTGGCAACTCGGACAGCACGCAGGTGCGGGCGGCGGTGTAGCCATTGGTTGGATCCATGATGTTCCAGTAGCCGCAGCTGAGCTTGGTGAGAAATGACAGCACGGCGTTGCCAAACAAGCGAACCGGCGGCATGCCTTGCATCGACTCGGGGCGGTGAAAGCGGTTGCCCTTGGTGTAATCGGCTTGGCCACGTCGCAGCGGGCGCACGAACAGAGGCAGGAGGGCCGGGTTCATCTGGCCGTCGCCGTCGATCTTGACCACGATGTCCATGCCGTCGGCAGGGCAGCTTTGTAGGCAGTGATGATGGCACCGCCCACGCCGCCGGTTCTCGGGGTTGTAGAGCACGCGTACGCGCGGTCGCGATTGTTCTCCTCGATGAAGCGGCCACTGCCGTCAGGGCAGGCATCGTCCACGGCATAGATGGCTTCTACCTCGGGGCCGATGGCCGCAATCACGCTCAGCACGTGCTGGGTAACCTTGTAGCATGGGATGGCGACGGCGATGCGCATGGCGTTCACCCGTTGGTGGAGGCCAGCGCCACGCCGGCCAAGATCAAGGCGCCGCCCGCCAGCGTGCGCCAGTGCAAGGGTTCACCCAGCAGCAACCAGGCCAGCGTGGGCACGATGAGGAAGGCCAGGCCCATGAATGGGTAGGCCAGGTGCAGCGGGGCTTGGCGCAGGACCCAGATCCAGCCCAGGGTGGTGATGCCATACAGGGCCAGCGAGGTCAGGAGCCAGCCGTTCGTCACCCAGTCCCATACACCGGGTTGCGCGGGCAGGGTAATGGCGGCTTTTTTAAACAGCAACTGACCCAGAGAGATGCCGATCACGCAGGCCAGAGTTTGAAGCGTTAGGAAAGGCGTCATGTTGGATTGGTTCGATGTACAGACGTTTGGTATGAGGCTTCATCGAATGTCGTCGGCCCTATACGGATTGATGGACGATCCTGTTGTGACGAGCGCGTGCGCGGCGCCTCCGGCATAGTGGACCGTAACAACTGCGCGCCGTGCCAGCGCACAACGGTGCCTGATGGACAGTCAAACAGGAGATTCAAGTTGCCTGATGCTGCAGGGCGGAGTACGCCATTACCTCGAATAGCGTACAAGTGTGGCTTGCCGTCCAAGATCAGATGAAAAACGGGGCGGGTGCATACCAATTGGTTTCGGGTGAAGGCTGATCAAGGGACAGGGCAACTGCTTCGCACTGACGGCTGGGCTGCGGGGAGACAACGGTGAGTTTGAACCGCCAGATACCATCCAGGAAGTTCAGTGGCTGCTCCAAGTCCAGTGGAATGGACAGTGTGCTGGGGCGGGCAGTGAGTTCCCAGCTCTTGGGCGCTGTCACACGGGCATTCTGCATAGTCGGCCTGCCCATGTTAACGTGGCTCAACATTATTTTGGTGGGGGCCAGGGCGTGTAGGGTCCATGGACCAAGATGCATGCCGAGTGGCTGATCGAGTCAACGATCCTGCTGCAGCCATCAACAGACTAACTATGGCTATGCCCGCAAGGACTAGCAGGAGGTGCCGCAAGCCAGGGTGGCCAATCCAGCGCAAAGCATGCGGGCCAAGATGGAGATGCCAACACCTGCAAGTGGCATCAGCAGCAGGTCCAGAAGAAAATGTTGTAGCGGATGTTGTAGAGCACGGGCAACAATTGGCCAGCCATGCCCAATGTAAGCAGCAAAATGAATGCACATAGGCCCAGGCGTCGAGTTGCGCCGTTGTCTTCATTGGGAACCGTCGTGCTCGCGAGCGGATATTTTTGAGGCGCCATTGGCGGTAAGCAACACACGCGATAGCCCCCATTATTGATAGCCACTCGAACAGGCGGAACTGTCGCAGCTTGGGCTGAAAGCTCAGTTCCTCGGTTCCATAGAACATCCACGCCTTGAATTTCAACCAGAAGAACGCGACGTTGTCTTGCCAGGAAGTGGATTGGACGATACTGAGCGCGACGCGAGATTGAATTTGATCAGCACGGACACGCAGCGGATGACCTTCCGTGGTGGGATCTGCTACACGGGATGTAAGGCCTGCATCGTACTCGAAACCGCCGTAAACTGGCTCCATTCCCATCTTGAATGGGCTTACACCATAAAATAGACCCGATCCGGCGCCGGTGCTAATGCCCCAATAACTGAAATAGAGGCCGTTCTTAACGACAACCAAGACAGGTATCGACAAGGCCAGGGCCAAGGCCAGAACGGTCTGCCGATTGGCAATGCGGCCCCAGCCAACGCGCAATTGGGGCTTGAGGCGGTACATTACAGCAGACCCGTCAGCATCACGAATGCCGTGCTGGCATACAGCTGAAATACGGGTCGGATGAGCAGGGTGACGGCCAGCCCTGTGGTCGCCATGGCCAGCCAAGCCAAGGGGCGGCGATCCGCCAGCATATATTCCGCAACTCCAGTCAGGAACAATAGCAGCCCGAACATATATGGAGGCTCGGTCAGCACCTGAGGGATATAGCTCGCTAGCTCGGGGAAGCGAACCAACAGCGCTGTGGCCACCATGCCCGCGACTAGGCCTCCGAGCCGCGTGGCCAACCGCCACATCAAAGAACGCACAGCAGGTAGAGAATGCTATTGGCCACCTGCGTAATCACAGGATTCGCACCCCATATGGCTGGCCATATATAGCTCAGCGGTGCGACATAAAAGTTTAACGCATCAGTGGTCAAGTAGGACCAAGGAGCGGCCAGAAATCGTCGTGCGTTGGGTAAATATGTCCAGAAGGCATCACCGTTGAGTTCCGCATCAGGGGAAGGGAAGAAGCGGATGAGCTGCTGTGTGGCTATTGCTAGCATCCAGGCCAGCCAAGCAGCTGAGAGCACGCGCCGCACTTGATCCTGCAGGTACTGGTTTGAAAGAACGGTGCGCAGGTTGTGCAGGTCGCTGATGGATGTGCCGGCTTTGTGAGGCTTCAGCCGCAATGCATGTTTCTCGATGGTGTGCCAGGACAAGTAAGCAACCAGCAATGTGGCAAGCGCAGCCATACACAAGGTCGGCACAAAGCCAAATTCGGGCCACAGCCAATGGATGATCGTCTGCTGAATGGGATAAGCAAACAAATAGAGGCCGTAAGAGGGTCGCCCCAATGACCAAGGTGTTTGATGACGGGTGTGGATGATCTGCCCACGATGATCGTGAGATATGGAACCGCAGTCAGAAAGGCCAGGTATTTATATCCGGTCAGCCATAGCATGCCACGACGGTGGCCAGGGCCAAACCGATGGGCCAGCGTCGGTTGATCAATGTTGGAGCATGCAAACGGCGAACCCACGAGAAAGTAGATAACCATTTCCCGCTTGAGTTTCGTCTGCGTGAAAATCGGGGCCAAAGCGGACCTGGTACCAACCACACACACCGCAATGAAAAACAGCCAGAGCGCACGAACCTTGAGAAGGCCAATCACGCCGCAGATGGCCAGCAGTACATAACACTGAATTTCAAATGGAATGGTCCAAGGAGCCATTGACAGCGCGGGGAATCGGGTTGTCGGTGAAGACACGAGCAGACTGCCTTTGCCAACCAGCCAGATATTGCTGAGATAGCTCGCTGTTTCCTGGCTTTTTAGATACTGATCCCAGGACATATCTGACACCCAAGTTCCCAGGAGATATGCCGAGATGAGGACGACTGCCGTGTAAGCAGGCCAGATTCGTAGGGCGCGACGTGCAGAGAACCGAAACACATTTGGATCAACGAGCCAGCTGTTTGTCACCAAGTAGCCACTGATCGTGAAAAATACCAGCACTGCAAAGCCACCCAGCGTGTGGATGCCCAGCACGGATGGCTCGAACTGCCCCGTCAACGCGTGATGGTGGCTGTATAAGACTGCGCTCGCGGCACAGATGCGCAGTGCATCGAAATTGTTGGGTTCGCTGTGACTTGCCATTACAGAGTGCTTGACAACTCCAACCCCGCATGCTCCCGCAGCGGGTGGAACTGGATCTTCGGAAACCGCTCCTGCGCCAGCCGCACGTCATACGGTGACGTGCACAGATAAGCCAGCGTATCCGCCGCATCCCGCGCGCCATCCGCATTGGATAGGCGTTCTCGAACTCGCGCAACTCGCCCGGCGTATCGGCCGTGATCGCGTTGCACCGGTATTGGCAGCCCTCGCCGCGTCACAGTCGTACTCATTGTTCAGGCGGTGCTGAACCACCTCGAACCGCAGCTGTCCCACGGCGCCCAGCAGCAAGTTGCCGCCGGCCTCGGGCTTCAAAGACCTGGATGGCGCCTTCTTCGCCCAGTTGCATCAGCCCTTGCTGAAGCTGCTTGGTACGCAGCGGGTTGCGCAGCACCACGGTCATGAACATTTCCGGAGCAAAGAAGGGCAGGCCGGTGAACTGCAGACTGGCGCCGTCGGTGATGGTGTCGCCCAACCGCACGCCGCCGTGGGTGGTGAAGCCGATGATGTCGCCAGCGTAGGCCTCTTCAACCGCCTCGCGGCGCTGGCTCATGAAGGTCACGACGCTGGTGGGGCGCAGTTCGCGCGGCGCGTTGCACCTTCAGCTTCATGCCCGGCGTGTAGCGGCCCGGGAGGCCAGCGCGCACGAAGGCGATGCGGTCGCGGGGTTGGCGTCCATGTTGGCTGCACCTTGAACACCACGCCC
>NZ_JADJCO010000002.1 GCF_016703145.1 Ottowia sp.
CTGATCTGCGTGATCTTCCTGTTCCTGTGGCTGACGCGGCGCATCATGCACATCGGCCGCCAGGCGATCGCGCTGGACCGCGTGTTCTCGGGCCTGGTGGCGCAGGGCATCGGCCTGTGGCTGGGCTTCCAGGCCTTCATCAACATCGGCGTGAACCTGGGCGCGCTGCCCACCAAGGGGCTGACGCTGCCGTTCATGAGCTACGGCGGTTCGGCCATCATGGCCAACCTGGTGGCCATCGCCATCGTGCTGCGGGTCGATGTGGAGAACCGCCAGCTCATGCGGGGAGGGCGGGCATGACGCAGAGATGCGCCTTGGTCATGGCTGGGGGCACGGGCGGGCACATCTTCCCGGGCCTCGCCGTCGCCGACGCCCTGCGCGAGCGCGGCTGGCGCGTGCATTGGCTGGGCGCGCCCGGCAGCATGGAGCAGCAACTGGTGCCGCCGCGCGGCTATCCCTTCGAGGCGGTGGCGTTCGGCGGCGTGCGCGGCAAGGGCGCGCTGACGCTGGCACTGCTGCCGCTGCGCCTGCTGCGGGCCTTCGCGCGGAGCATCGGGGTGATCCGCCGCGTGAAGCCCGACGTGCTGGTGGGCCTGGGCGGCTACATCACCTTCCCCGGCGGACTGATGGGCGTGGCGCTGAACAAGCCGCTGGTGCTGCACGAGCAGAACTCGGTCGCCGGCATGGCCAACAAGGTGCTGGCGGGCATCGCCGACCGCGTCTTCACCGCGTTTCCGGGCGTGCTGCCCAGGGCGCGCCGCGTGCAATGGGTGGGCAACCCGCTGCGCGCGGAGTTCGCCCAATACCCCGAGCCCGCCGCCCGCTTCGCCGGCCGCGGCGGTCCGCTGCGCGTGCTGGTGGTGGGCGGCAGCCTGGGCGCCCAGGCGCTGAACGAGGTGGTGCCGCAGGCGCTGGCGCTGCTGCCGGCAGGCCAGCGCCCGATCGTCACGCACCAGAGCGGCGCCAGGCAGATCGACACCCTGCGCGCCCACTACCGGGCGGCGGGCGTCGAGGCGACGCTGCTGCCCTTCATCGACGACATGGCGCGCGCCTACGCCGAGGCCGACCTGGTGATCTGCCGCGCCGGCGCGACCACGGTGACCGAGATCGCGGCCATCGGCGCTGCGGCGCTGTTCGTGCCCTTCCCGCACGCGGTGGACGACCACCAGACCACCAACGCGCGCTTCCTGGTCGACCAGGGCGCGGGCTGGCTGATCCCGCAGGGCGAGCTGACGCCCCGCAAATTGATGGAAATGCTACAAAATACAGAGCGACATGCCCTTGTCCAGTGCGGGCAAAAGGCCAAAAACCTTCAAAAACTGACCGCCACGCGGGAGATCGTCGCCGCCTGCGAGGAGCTGGCCGCATGAAGCACGCCATCCGGCACATCCATTTCGTCGGCCTGGGCGGCGCGGGCATGAGCGGCATCGCCGAGGTGCTGCACAACCTGGGCTACACCATTTCCGGCTCCGACCTGGCCGACAGCGCCGCGCTGCGACGGCTGCAGGGCCTGGGCATCAAGACGTGCCTGGGCCATACGGCGGCGCACATCGAGGGGGCTGACGCGGTGGTCACCTCCACGGCGGTGCGGGCCGACAACCCCGAGGTGCTGGCCGCGCGTGAGAAAAAGATCCCCGTGGTGCCGCGCGCGCTGATGCTGGCCGAGCTGATGCGCCTCAAGCAGGGCATCGCCATCGCGGGCACGCACGGCAAGACGACCACCACCAGCCTCGTCACCAGCGTGCTGGCCGAGGCAGGGCTGGACCCGACCTTCGTGATCGGCGGCCGCCTGAACAGCGCGGGCGCCAACGCCAAGCTGGGCAGCGGCGACTACATCGTGGTCGAGGCGGACGAATCCGACGCCTCGTTCTTGAACCTGCTGCCCGTGATGGCTGTCGTCACCAACATCGACGCCGACCACATGGAGACCTACGGCCACGACTTCGGCCGGCTCAAGGGCGCGTTCGTGGATTTCCTGCACCGCATGCCGTTCTACGGCACGGCCATCCTGTGCATCGACAGCCCCGCCGTGCGCGAGATCGTGCCCAGCGTCACCTGTCCCATCACCAGCTACGGCTTCTCCGAAGGCGCCCAGGTGCGCGCCATCGGCGTGCGGGCCGATGCCGGGCAGATGCGCTTCACCGTGCAGCGGCGCAACGGCGTCACGCTGCCCGACCTTCAAGTCACGCTCAACCTCGCGGGCGAGCACAACGTGCTCAACGCGCTGTCGGCCATCGCCGTCGCGGTGGAACTCAACATCCCCGACGACGCCGTGCAGCGCGCGCTGGCGGGGTTCAAGGGCGTGGGCCGGCGCTTCCAGCACTACGGCGACCTGCCTGCCCAGGGCGGTGGCACGTTCACGGTGATCGACGACTACGGCCACCACCCCGTGGAGATGGCGGCCACGCTGGCCGCCGCGCGCGGCGCCTTCCCCGGCCGGCGCCTGGTGCTGGCTTTCCAGCCGCACCGCTACAGCCGCACGCGCGACTGCTTCGAGGATTTCGTCAAGGTCATCGGCCACGCCGATGCGGTACTGCTGACCGAGGTGTACGCGGCGGGCGAGGCGCCCGTGGTGGCGGCCGATGGCCGCTCGCTGGCGCGCGCGCTGCGCGTCGCCGGCAGGGTGGAGCCGCTCTTCATCGACAACGTGGCTGACCTGCCGCGGCAGGTCATCGACCAGGCGCGCGATGGCGACGTGGTGATGTGCATGGGCGCTGGCTCCATCGGTGGCGTGCCGGCAAAAATCGTTGAAATGCTACAAAAAACTGAGCATAATCCCGGCTGAATCATTCACCATGCAGCAACAAAGCGTTCAATTCGGAAAAGTCGCCGTCCTGATGGGGGGGCAGTCGGCCGAGCGCGAGGTGTCGCTGATGTCCGGCCAGGGCGTGCTGGCCGCCTTGCGCGCGTGCGGCGTCGATGCGCACGCCTTCGATCCGGCCGCGCAGCCGTTGGACGAGCTGAGGCGCCAGGGCTTCGCGCGCTGCTTCATCGTGCTGCATGGCCGCCATGGCGAGGACGGCACGGTGCAGGGCGCGCTGGAACTGCTGGGCATTCCCTACACCGGCTCGGGCGTCATGGCCTCCAGCGTGGCGATGGACAAGGTGATGACCAAGCGCCTCTGGCAGGCCGACGGCCTGCCCACGCCGAGGTACGTGCGCCTGGCCTTTGACCAGCAGTCGCCCGAGCAGGTGCGCGTCGTGCCCGACGTGCTGGGTCTGCCGCTGATCGTCAAGCCGCCGCGCGAGGGCTCGTCCATCGGCGTGACCAAGGTGCGCGGCCATTCGGAGATGCAGGACGCGGTGAAGCTGTCGGCGCGCTACGACGCCGACGTGCTGTGCGAGGAGTTCATCGAAGGCGAGGAAGTGACCTGCGCCGTCCTCGGCAGCGGCCTCGATGCGGTCGCCCTGCCGGTGGTGCGCATCGCCGCGCCCGAGGGCGCCTACGACTACCAGAACAAGTATTTCACCGACGACGTGAAGTACCACTGCCCGGCCGGCCTGCCGGACGCGCTGGAGCAGGAGATCCGCCGCCTCACCCTGGCGGCGTACCACACGCTGGGCTGCCGCGGTTGGGGCCGGGCCGACCTGATGGTCCGCGCGGCTGACCGCAAGCCCTTCCTGCTGGAGATGAACACCTCGCCCGGCATGACCTCGCACTCGCTGGTGCCCATGTCGGCGCGCGCCGCCGGCATGGACTACGAGGAGCTGTGCCTGCGCGTGCTGGCGGCCGCCGCGCTCGACTGCGCGCCAGCAGGGGGCGCGTGCGCATGAACGCCGCCCTGCCGCTGCCGATGGACGTCAGGCTGATGAACCTGACCACGGCCCTGCTCGCGTGCGGCCTGCTGCTGGCCTGCGCCGCCGCGGCGCTGGGGTGGGCGCTGCGCAGCCCCACCTTCGCCATCGAACAGATCACGGTCACCGGCGACACCGCGCACAACAGCGCCGCCAGCCTGCGCGCGGGCGTGGCGCCGCGGCTGTCGGGTAACTTCTTCACGCTCGACCTGGCGGCGACGCAGGCGGCCTTCCAGTCCGTGCCCTGGGTTCGCCACGCCGCGGTGCAGCGCGAGTTCCCGAACCGGCTGACCGTGCGCCTGCAGGAGCACGTGCCCGTGGCACGCTGGGGCGACGACGACACGCACCTGGTCAACGACGCCGGCGAGGTGTTCGAGGTCGGCGGCGCCGACGAGGACGACGACGGCATGCCCACGCTCATCGGGCCGGACGGCCAGGCGGCCCAGGTGCTGGCGATGCACCGGCTGCTGGATCCGCTGGTCAGGCCCCTGGACCGGCGCATCGCGCAGCTGCAGCTGCAGTCGCGCGGCCACTGGCGCGCCGAGATGGACCAGGGCGGGGTGATCGAACTGGGTCAGGGCGCGCCGGAGGAACTGGCCGCCCGCCTGACGCAATTCGTGGGGACGGTGAGGGAGGTGGCGGCGCGGCACCAGCGTGCGGTGGACGCCCTCGAATCGGCCGACCTGCGTCACGCCGGCGGCTACGCGCTGCGCCTGCGCGGCGTGAGCACGATGCGCGCCGACGGCGCGGCCCAGCGCTGACCCCGCAACGAGAAGAACACAGAGCGACTGGTGACCCAATGGCAAAAGAGTACAAGGATCTGATCGTCGGGCTCGATATCGGCACCGCCAAGATCATGGTGGTGGTCGGCGAAGTGCTGCCCGGCGGCGACCTGAAGCTCGCTGGACTGGGGATCGCGCCCAGCAACGGCCTGAAGCGCGGCGTGGTCGTCAACATCGACGCCACCGTGGCCAGCATCCAGCAGGCGCTGAAGGAAGCCGAGCTGATGGCCGATTGCAAGATCGGCCGCGTCTACACCGGCATCACGGGCAGCCACATCCGCGGCATCAATTCCAGCGGCATGGTGGCGGTCAAGGACAAGGAGGTCTCGCCCGCCGACGTCACGCGCGTGGTCGAGACCGCCAAGGCCATCAACATCTCCAGCGACCAGCGCCTGCTGCTGGTCGAGCCGCAGGAGTTCGTCATCGACGGCCAGGACGTGCGCGAGCCCGTGGGCATGAGCGGCATGCGCCTGGAGGCCAAGGTCCACATCGTGACCGGGGCCCAGAGCGCGGCCGAGAACATCATCAAGTGCGTGCGCCGCTGCGGCCTCGACGTCGATCAACTGCTGCTCAACCCGCTGGCCTCCAGCCAGGCGGTGCTGACCGACGACGAACGCGAACTGGGCGTGGCCTGCGTGGACATTGGCGCCGGCACCACCGACGTGGCCATCTTCACCGGCGGCTCGATCCGCCACACGGCGGTGATCCCGATCGCGGGCGACCTCATCACCAGCGACATCGCCATGGCGCTGCGCACCCCGACCATGGACGCCGAGGACATCAAGGTCGCCAACGGCTGCGCCAAGCAGTTGCTGGCCGACGCCGACACCCAGGTCGAGGTGCCCGGCCTGGGCGACCGCACGCCGCGCATGCTGTCCAGGCAGGCGCTGGCCGGCGTGATCGAGCCGCGCGTGGAGGAGATCTTCTCGCTGGTGCAGCAGGTGATCCGCGAGTCGGGCTACGAGGAGGTGCTGTCCTCCGGCGTGGTGCTGACCGGCGGCAGCGCGGTGATGGCGGGCATGGTCGAGCTGGGCGAGGACATCTTTCTCAAGCCCGTGCGGCGCGGCGTGCCCAAGTACTCGCGTGCCCTGTCCGACATGGTGGCGCAGCCGCGCGCCGCTACCGTGATGGGGCTGATGGAAGAGGCGCGCCAGGCGCGGCTGCGCGGCTTCAAGGTGGCGCAGAAGACCAGCGGCGTGAAGTCGGCGTTCGGCCGCTTCAAGGATTTCATCGTCGGGAACTTCTGACCATGTCCCTGCCCACCCTCTACGCCCTCGTCCGCCCGATACCGCCGCCTGGCCCGTTACCGGGCCGCCTTCATGAGGCGGCGCCTCGGGCCATGCTTTCACGAATACCAAGAACCGTTCCATCCAAGGCAACTGCAGGCAAACCAGGAGTACATCATGAGCATCGAGATGATTGAGACAGAGGCATTCAACTCCGGCACCCACATCAAGGTGATCGGCGTGGGCGGCGGCGGCAGCAATGCGGTCGACCACATGATCGCCCGCCACGTGCAGGGCGTGGAGTTCATCTGCGCCAACACCGATGCGCAGGCCCTCACCCGCACCCAGGCGGCGTCGGCGATCCAGCTCGGCACCACCGGCCTGGGCGCCGGCAGCAAGCCCGACAAGGGCCGCGAGGCCGCCGAGGCCGCCGCCGACGACATCCGCCAGGCCATCCGCGGCGCGCACATGCTGTTCATCACCGCCGGCATGGGCGGTGGCACCGGCACTGGCGCCGCGCCGGTGATCGCGCGCATCGCCAAGGACATGGGCATCCTCACCGTCGGCGTGGTCACCAAGCCCTTCGACTGGGAGGGCGGGCGCCGCATCACCAACGCCGAGGCCGGCCTGGCCGAGCTGGAGGCCAACGTCGATTCGCTGATCGTGGTGCTGAACGAGAAGCTGCTGGAGGTGCTGGGCGACGAGATCACGCAGGAAGAGGCGTTCGCCCATGCCAACGACGTGCTCAAGAACGCCGTCGGCGGCATCGCCGAGATCATCAACGAGTACGGCCACGTCAACGTCGACTTCGAGGACGTGCGCACCGTGATGGGCGAGCCCGGCAAGGCCATGATGGGCACCGCCGCCGCCAACGGCCCCGACCGCGCCCGCATCGCCGCCGAGCAGGCCGTGGCCTGCCCGCTGCTGGAAGGCATCGACCTGTCGGGCGCCAAGGGCGTGCTGGTGCTGGTCACGGCCGCCAAGGGCTCGCTCAGGCTGAGCGAGTCGAAGGAAGCCATGAACACCATCCGCGCCTACGCCTCGCCCGACGCGCACGTGATCTACGGCGCCGCCTACGACGACACGCTGGGTGACAGCATCCGTGTCACCGTGGTGGCCACGGGTCTGTCGCGCCAGGGCGTGCGCCGCCAGCCGATCACCGTGGTGGTGGGCGGCCTTCGCACCGGCACCGACAACGTGCCCTTCGCCGTGTCCGCGATGAACCACGCGGTCGCCGGCCACGGCGGCGCCGGCGCGGGGCCGGACTACGGCAACATGGCCGTGCCCAGCGTGTGGCGCACCAACCGCACCCAGGCCGCGGCCAAGGTGGATGCGCTGTCCTCGGGCGGCATGGACGACTTCGAGATCCCGGCATTCCTGCGCAAGCAAGCGGACTGACGTCCGGCCCCAGGCTCCATTCGCTGCCCGGCCGAGCCGGGCCGCGGCGGTCGCTGGCGTGGCCTGCTTCGAGGCCTTTGGTTTCTTTCGGTTCGGTGCGCCGCGGAGGGTGGCGGGCACCCGCGGGAGGGAAAACCTAAAATGCGGGGCTATGCTTTCGCAACGCACTCTGAAGTCGCTCACGCGCGCCGTCGGCGTCGGCCTGCACAGCGGTGAGCGGGTCGAGTTGACGCTGCGGCCCGCGCTGCCGGACACCGGCATCGTGTTCCGCCGCATCGACCTGCCCGAGCCGGTCGACATTCCCGTCGGCGCGCTGTCGGTCACCGACACGCGGCTGGCCTCCACCCTGTCGGCGGGCGATGCCAAGGTGCGCACGGTGGAGCACCTCATGTCGGCCTGCGCCGGCCTGGGGCTGGACAACCTGTACATCGACATCACGGCCGAGGAAGTGCCCATCCTCGACGGCTCGGCCTCGTCCTTCGTCTACCTGCTGCAGAGCGCCGGCATCGAGTTGCAGAACGCGCCTCGCAAGTTCCTGCGGATCACCCAGCCCGTCGAGGTGCGCGAAGGCGAGGGCGACCAGCTCAAGTGGGCGCTTCTCATGCCGCACCACGGCTTCACGCTCAGCTTCGAGATCGACTTCCAGCACCCGGCGGTCGATTCCACCGGGCAGCGCGTCGAGTTCGACATGGGCTCGGGCCGCTACAGCCGCGACATCGCCCGCGCCCGCACCTTCGCCTTCAGCAAGGACGTGGAGATGATGCGCGCCAACGGCCTGGCCCTGGGCGGCGGGCTGGACAACGCTATCGTCATGGACGACACCAAGGTGCTCAACGCCGACGGCCTGCGCTACGCCGAGGAGTTCGCCAAGCACAAGATCCTGGACGCCATCGGCGACCTGTACTGCGTGGGTCGGCCCATGCTGGCCGCCTACAGCGCCTTCCGCTCCGGCCACGCGCTCAACAACCGGCTGCTGCGCGAGCTGCTGGCCCGGCCCGACGCCTACGAGCTGGTCACCTTCGAGGACGAGCGGCAGGCGCCCACCGGCTTCGCGCAACTGGCGCGCGCCTGGTAGCGCCCGGGGCAGGCGGGGCGCCATGCTGCTGTTCCGCTGGCTGATCCTGCTGTGCCTGCTGGCGGCCGGCGTCAGCTTTGCCTTCTACGCCGCCACCGGCCAGCCGCGCTACCGGCACTTCGGCTGGGTCGTGCTCAAGTGGACGATCCTGGCGGCGCTGGGCTTCTTCGCGGTGCTGATCGCCGAGCGGGTGCTCTGAGGTTGATGCAAAAATAATAGCTAATTCCGAAGTAATGGCGCGGTCTTGAGGCCAATTTGGTTCTGCCCGTGACGGTCGGCGGCCGGTGCGCGATCAGGCCAGCGTGTAGGCTGTCTTGACGGTGGTGAAGAACTCCTGGGCATAGCGTCCCTGCTCGCGCGGCCCGTAGCTGGAGCCCTTGCGCCCCCCAAAAGGCACGTGGTAGTCCACCCCCGCCGTCGGCAGGTTCACCATCACCATGCCCGCCTGCGCATGGCGCTTGAAGTGCGTGGCGTACTTCAGGCTCGTCGTGGCAATGCCCGCGGAGAGGCCGAACTCCGTGTCATTGGCCACGTGCAGCGCCTCCTCGTAGTCCTTCACGCGGATCACGCTGGCCACCGGCCCGAAGATCTCCTCGCGGTTGATGCGCATGGCCGGCACGGTATCGGCAAACAGCGCCGGCGCCATGAAGTAACCCTCATGGCCGCTGCCCGTGTGGCAGGCGATGCGGCTGCCGCCGCTGACCAGGTTGCCACCCTCGGCCTTGCCGATCTCCACATAAGAGAGGTCTTGCTCCAGTTGCCCCTGGCTGACCACCGGCCCCATGTCCGTGCCAGCGGCCAGCGCCGCCCCGACCTTGATGGCCTCGATGCGAACCTTCAGCGCTTCGACGAATGCGGGATAGATCTTGTCGGTGACGATGATGCGGCTCGACGCCGTGCAGCGCTGGCCCGTGGAATAGAAGCAGCTTTGCGCGCTCAGTTCCACGGCCTGCTTCAAATCGGCATCGTCCAGCACCACCTGCGGGTTCTTGCCGCCCATCTCCAACTGCACCTTCTTGCCCGATGCCACGCAGGCCGCAGCAATCCCCCGGCCCACACCCACCGAGCCGGTGAAGCTGATCGCCGCCACGCCGGGGTGGTTGACCAGCGCTTCGCCGATCACACGCCCCCGGCCCATGACCAGGTTGAACACGCCGGCAGGGATCCCGCTGCGGTGGATGATGTCCGCCAGCGCCCAGGCGCTGCCCGGCACCAGGTCGGCCGGCTTGATGACCACGCAGTTGCCGAAGGCCAGCGCCGGGGCGATCTTCCAGGCTGGAATGGCGATGGGGAAGTTCCAGGGCGTGATCAGGCCCACCACGCCGATGGGCTCGCGCGTGACCTCCACGCCGATGCCGGGGCGTACCGACGGAACCGTCTCGCCCGCCAGGCGCAGGCATTCGCCGGCGAAGAACTTGAAGATCTGCCCGGCGCGCATGACTTCGCCAATGGCCTCGGCGCGCACCTTGCCTTCTTCACGCGCCAGCAGCTCCCCGAGTTCCTCCCTGCGAGCCAGGATTTCGGTGCCGATCTTGTCCAGCGCATCGGAGCGCGCCTGGATGCCGGAGGTGCTCCACGCAGGGAAAGCGGCCTTCGCGGCGGCCACGGCGGCATCCACGTCGGCAGCATCGCCCTGGACGTATTCGCCCACGACATCGGACAGGTCGCTGGGGTTGAGGTTGGGGGCGTAGGCCTTGCCAGGCACCCACTGACCGTTGATGAGGTTGTCGTGTTGTGTCATTTGCTACTAAATTAATAGCTGTAAGCTATTTATGCACAAGGGCTGGATGCCAATTTGGCTTGAAAAATATTCACTTGGCCCAGCGCAGCACCAGCGGATCCAACCGGCGCGCGATGTCGAGCAACTGGCTGCGCGTCTGCGGGTGCATCGGTGGCCAGGGCGCGCGCGGGGCTTCGCAGGCAATGACGCCGCCCGCCTTCATCAGCGCCTTGGCGGCCAGGAAGCCGGCCTGCCGGTTCTCGTGGTTGATGAGCGGCAGCCAGCGCTGGTATTGCTCAAAGGCCTTGTCCTTGTCGCCGCTGCGGTGCGCTTCGATGATGGGGCGGATGCCGTCGGCAAAGCCGCCGCCGGTCATCGCGCCGGTGGCACCCGCTTCGAGGTCGGCCAGCAGGGTGATGGCTTCCTCGCCGTCCCACGGGCCTTCGATGGCTTCGCCACCCAGGGCGATGAGTTCGCGCAGCTTGTTGGCCGCGCCGGCCGTTTCCATCTTGAAGTAGCTGACCTGCTCGATCTCCTGCGCCATCCTGGCCAGGAACGGCATGGACAACGGCGTGCCCGCGGCGGGCGCGTCCTGGACCATGATGGGGATGCCGATCGCGTCGGATACCGATTGGTAGAACGCCTCAATGGCGGCCTCGCCAAAGCGGAAGGTGGCGCCGTGGTACGGCGGCATCACCATGACCATCGCCGCGCCCATGTCCTGCGCGCGGCGGCTGCGCTCGGCGCAGACCTTGGAGCTGGTGTGCGTGGTGGTCACGATCACGGGCACGCGGCCCGCCACGTGTTCCAGCGATGTGCGCGTGAGGATTTCGCGCTCCTCGTCCGAGACCAGGAACTGTTCGGAGAAGTTGGCCAGGATGCACAGGCCATCGACGCCACAGGCGATCATGAAGTCCAGGCAGCGCTTCTGGCTCGCCAGGTCGAGCGTGCCGTCCTCGTGGAACGTGGTGGGCACGACGGGGAAGATGCCGCG
This sequence comes from Ottowia sp., assembly GCF_016703145.1. Lineage (GTDB taxonomy): Bacteria > Pseudomonadota > Gammaproteobacteria > Burkholderiales > Burkholderiaceae_C > Ottowia. The sequence continues at coordinate 10,990 of NZ_JADJCO010000002.1, forward strand.
ATAGCGCGGGTTGGAAAGTCCGGGCATGGGGTGAAAACCTCAAGTGATGACGCTGAGCTGCCAGGGCACGAATTCCTGCTGTCCGTAGCCGTGGATTTCGCTGCGCGAGCGCTGGCCCGATGCGGTGGCCAGCAGGTTCTGGAACAGGATGGCGCCCAGCTCCTGGATGCCATGCGTGCCTTCCAGGATGTGGCCGCAGTTCAAGTCCATGTCGTCGCTCTGGCGCTCCCACAGCGCGGTGTTGGTCGCCAGCTTGTACGAGGGCGCGGGCGCGCAGCCGTAGGCCGAGCCGCGCCCGGTGGTGAAGCAGATCAGGTTCGCGCCGCCCGCCACCTGGCCCGTGGCCGAGATGGGGTCATAGCCCGGCGTGTCCATGAACACCAGGCCCTTGGCGCGCACGGGCTGGGCGTATTCGTACACGTCCATCAGGTTGGTGGAGCCGGCCTTGGCGATGCCGCCGAGCGACTTTTCGAGCACCGTGGTCAGGCCGCCCGCCTTGTTGCCCGCCGAGGGGTTGTTGTCCATCGAGGCGCTGTTGCGCGCGCAGTAGTCCTCCCACCAGCGGATGCGGTTGATGAGCTTGCGGCCCACCTCGGGCGTCTGCGCGCGGCGCGTGAGCAGGTGCTCCGCGCCGTAGATTTCGGGCGTCTCGCTCAGGATGGCCGTGCCGCCGTGCTGCACCAGCAAGTCCACCGCCGCGCCCAGCACGGGGTTGGCCGAGATGCCCGAATAGCCGTCCGACCCGCCGCATTGCAAGCCCACGGTGATGTGGCTGGCGGGCACGGTCTGGCGGCGCACCGCGTTGGCGGCGGGCAGCATCTGGCGGATCAGCTCGATGCCGTGCGCGATGGTCTTGGTGGTGCCGCCCGTGTCCTGGATGGTGAAGGCGTGCAGGTGGTCGCTGCTTTGCAGCCCCTGGGTTTCGAGCAGGCGCGAAATCTGGTTGGTTTCGCAGCCCAGGCCGATGACCAGCAGGCTCGCGAAGTTGGGGTGGCAGGCGTAACCGCCCAGCGTGCGCTGCAGCACGGCCAGGCCTTCGCCCTGGGAGTCCATCGCACAGCCGGTGCCATGGGTCAGGGCCACCACACCGTCCACGTTGGGGTAGTCGGCCAGTGCCTCGGGGTGGATGTCGCGGCGAAAGTGGTCGGCAATGGCGCGGGCCACGGTGGCCGAGCAGTTCACGCTGGTCAGGATGCCGATGTAGTTGCGCGTGGCCACGCGGCCATCGGCGCGGACGATGCCCTGGAAGGTGGCGGGCGGCTGCGCCAGGGGCGTGGGGCGTGCGTCCTGCCCGTAGGCATAGTCGCGCGCGAAGTCGCCCATGGCGAGGTTGTGCACGTGCACGTGCTGGCCGGGGCGGATGGGCTGGCTGGCAAAGCCGATGATCTGCCCATAGCGCCGCACGGCCTCGCCCGCCGCGATGGCGCGCGTCGCCACCTTGTGGCCGGGAGGGACGAGTCCGGCGACGGTCACCTCCTCGGTTTCCAGCACCGTGCCGGAGACCAGTTGCCCCAGCGATATCACCACGTCGTCCTGCGGGTGCAGGCGGATCACGAGCGTCATGGCATCCGTCCCTTCACTTCAGCATTTCCGCAGGCAGCGACATGCCGAAATAGCGTGTGTAGATTTCGTTGAATTTGCCGTTCTTGAGGTTGGTTTTCACCCACCCGTCCAGCCAGCTTTTGAGCGCCGCGTCGTCCTTGCGCAGGCCGATGCCGTAGGGGTAGGCTTTCATGGTGAATTTGTTGACGATGTCGCGCGAAGGGTTGGCCTTCTTCACGGCGGGAATCACGCTGGGCGCGGCGGCCAGGTAGTCCTGCTGGCCGGTGGAGACGGCGGTGTTGGTGGTGGCGTCGTCCTCGTAGCGCACGATGGTGACACCCGGCACCTCCTTGGTGCCGCGCGTCAGCTCCATGTCCGACGTGGTGCCGCGCGTCACGGCCACGGACTTGCCCGACAAGTCCTTGAAGCCTTCCACCTTCGCGCCCGCAGGGCCGCCGACCACCACGGGCACCACGCCGTAGGGTTCGGAGAAGTTGATGACCTTCTTGCGCTCGTCGGTGATGGAGAACGAGGCCATCACCACGTCGGCCTTCTTGCTCAGCAGGAAGGGCACTCGGTTGGGGCCGTTGACGGGCACGATCTCCAGCGCCACGCCCAGATCCTTGGCAAGCAGGTGCGCGGCCTCCACGTCGGAGCCGACCTGCTTGGCCTGCGCGTCGATCATGCCGTACGGCGGCGCGCCGATGTCCACGGCGATCAGGATCTTCTTGCGCTGCTTGATGGTGTCCAGCGTGTCGGCGTGGACAGGCAAGGCGGCGGCTGCGCACACGGCGGCGATGGCGGCCAGGGCATGGCGGCGGAGAGGGTTCATCGGGGGCTCCTGTGGGTTGTGGATGGGGGCGGAATTGGATTCAAAGGCCGCTGGATACGAACTGCTGCAACTCCGGCGTGCGCGGGTTCTGGAGCATGGAGCCGTCGCCCTGCTCCCACACCACGCCCTGGTTCATGAACAGGATCTGGCTGGCCACCTGGCGCGCGAAGGCCATTTCGTGCGTGACCAGCACCATGGTCATGCCGTCCTTGGCCAGCCCTTCGATCACGCGCAGCACCTCGCCCGTGAGCTCGGGGTCGAGCGCGGAAGTGACCTCGTCGAACAGCATCAACTGCGGCTGCATGGCAAGCGAACGGGCGATGGCCGCGCGCTGCTGCATGCCGCCGGAAAGCTGCTCGGGGTAGTAGTTCGCGCGCTCATGCAAGCCCACCTTGGTGAGCATCTGCAGCGCTATCGTTTCGGCCTCGGCGGCGGGAACGCCCTTCACCTTGCGCGGCGCGAGCGTCACGTTCTGCAGCACCGTGAGGTGGGGGAACAGGTTGTAGCTCTGGAAGACGATGCCCACTTCTTGCCGCAATCCGAGCAGATCGACCTTGCCCGTGTGCATGGCCCGGCCGCACACGTGCAGCTCGCCGCCCTGGATGGTCTCCAACCCGTTGATGCAGCGCAGCGCCGTGGTCTTGCCCGAGCCGCTGCGGCCAATCAGCGCCACCACCTGGCCGGGCTTCACGGTGAAGCTCACGCCCTTGAGGATCTGCGTGTCGCCATAGGACTTGCGCACGTTGTCGAAGCGCACGATCTCGTTGTTGCTCATGAATGTCTCCGTGGATTAGCGGCGCGCCAGCTTCTTTTCGAGCCGGTATGACAGCATCGACAGTGGGTAGCAAATGGCGAAATACAGCACCGCCGCGAGGCTGAACACCGTGAAGGGCGCGAACGTGGAGTTGTTGACCACACGGGCTGAATACGTCAGGTCGAAGAAGCCGATCACCACCGCGTAGGACGAGTTCTTCACGATCTGCACCAGAAACCCCACGGTGGGCGCCACGGCGATGCGCGCCGCCTGCGGCAGGATGACGTACACCGCGCGCTGCCAGGGTGTGAGGGCCAGGCACTCCGCAGCTTCCCACTGTGTCTTGGACACGGCCTGGATGCAGCCTTTCCAGATCTCGCCCAGATAGGCGCTGGAATAGGCTGTCATCGCCAGTCCCGCGGCCACCAGGCTGGGCAAATCAAAGCCTGCGATGCTGATGCCGAAGTACGCCAGGAACATGATCACGGGCAGCGGAACGCCTTGGATCAACTGCACGTAAGCACCCGTGACGCCGCGCAGCCAGCGCGCCCCCCGGCTGCGCGCCAGCGCGAGCGGCAGGCCGATCACCGCGCCGCCAATGAAGCCCAGCGCCGAGAGCACCAGCGTCCAGCCCGCGCCCTTGAAGATGAAACCAATCTGGTCGATCGAAATGCCCGACATGGTGGCGGCCTTTCACAAAGGGGTCTTGAGCTTGCGGCGGCGCTCGAAAGCCAGCATGGCCACTCCAGCCATGCCCAGCCGCAGCAGCCACGACAGCACCAGGTACAGCGCGGCCACCACCAGGTAGATCTCGAAGCCGCGGAAAGTCTCGGACTGGATGATGTAGCCTGCCGAGGTCAGCTCTTCCACCGAGATTTGCGACATGATCGACGTGGCCAGCATCATCAAAACGAACTGGCTGATCAGCGCCGGGTACATGCGCTCGGCCGCCTGCGGCAGGATGACCAGGCGCAGCATCTTCGAGCGCGACATGCCCAGGCATTCCGCCGCTTCGAGTTGTCCGCGCGGAATCGACTCGATGCCCGCGCGCATGATTTCGGTGGTGTAGGCGGACACGTTGATCGTCAGCGCGATCACCGCCGCCATCAGCGCGGGCACCTTGAGCTGGATGGCCGCCAGCCCGAAGAACAGCCAGAACGCCTGGATCACCAGCGGCGTGTTGCGGACGACGTCCACATACGCCGTGACGGCCCGGCGCATCCACGGCGACCCCTGCGTGCGCGCCACGGCCAGCACCGTGCCCACGATGAAGCCCAGCACGATGGTGAACACCGCCATGCGCAGCGTGGAGAACAGGCCCGACAGCAGCGCGGGCCAGTGGTCGCTCAGAAAACTGAAGTCGAACTGGTAGTCCATCGTGGTGGTTTTGTGAATGTTTATTGCTGGCAAAGGGCAATGTAATGACTTATGAAGGCAGAGGTCATTATGGTTTTCCCGAATTCACCATCGCGATTGGGGCGCAGCCCGTAGGATCGCCACCATGAAGTCCCAGTCCACCGAATCTGCCCCTGGCCAGCCGCTGTACGCACGCATCACCCAGGTGCTGGCCAACGCGCTGCGCACCGGCGCGCTGCCGGCGGGCGCGGTCCTGCTCGAGGGGCATGTGGCCGACTTGCTGGGTGTCACGCGCACGCCCGTGCGGCAGGCGCTGCGCGAGCTGGAGGCGCAGGGCCACGTCTCGCGCTTCGAAGGCCGGGGCCTGGTGGCGGGCGGCGCGGGCACGCAGCCCCAGCGCATCGCGCTCACGGGGGACATGCTTGGCGTGGCCGCCACCGATGAGCCGGTGCGCAAGGCCCCAGGGTGGGAGGCGCTGTACCACGGCGTGGAGCAGAGCATCGTGCACCTGTCGGTCTTTGGCGCCTACCGCATCAACGAAATCGAGCTGGCCCGCCACTTCAACGTGGGCCGCATGGTGGCGCGCGACGTGCTGGTGCATGCCGAGGCCTTGGGCCTGGTCGCCAAGGACGAGCGCTCGCGTTGGACGGTGATTGCGCTGGACAGCAAGCGCATCGGCGACCTGTACGAGCTGCGCCTGCTTCTGGAGCCCGCGGCGCTGGCCAGCGCCGCCCGCGCCATTCCGCCCGAGGAAGTGCAGCCCATGGTCCGCCGCCTGCAACGCGCCGCCAGAGCCTACCCCAAGGTGCAGCGCGCCGAGCTGGATCGGCTGGAGCGCGATCTGCACATCGACTTGCTGTCGTATTGCGCCAACCCCGCCATCCTGGAGAGTTTGCCCCGCACGCGCTGCATCCTCACGCTGAGCAAGCACGTGCTGGGTGCCGCTGCGCCCATGCCCGCGGAAGACCCGTTCATGGCCGAGCACATGGCCGTGCTGCAAGCCGTGGCGCAAGGCGACGCGGCCCAGGCCCAGTCACTGTTGCGGCGGCACCTGGAAGTCTCCTGCGACAAGGTGACGCAGCGCGCCGCCTACGTACGCAGCCACATGCGCGTGCCGCGCATCGGCTACGCGGCGTAGCAGCGCAGCGATCAAGGCCAATCTCGAGAACTCAGCGCCCGCGCCGGTACATGCTGCCGGTGGTGCGCGCCAGCCCCGCCGCGTGCAGGCGCGCGATGGCGGGGCCGGCGTGCGCGTGGGTGATGGCCAAGCCCAGCGCGTCGGCCGCGTCGGGGCGCGGCGCGGCGGGCAACTGCAGCAGGCGCTGCACCATCGCCTGCACCTGCGCCTTGGCGGCCTTGCCGTGGCCGGCGACGGCCTGCTTCATTTGCAGCGCGGTGTATTCGGCCACCGGCAGCCCGCACGACACCAGCGCCGTCACGCAGGCGCCGCGCGCCTGGCCCAGCAGCAGGGTGGCCTGCGGGTTGACGTTGACGAAGACGATCTCGACCGACGCCGCCTCGGGCTGGTAGCGCGCCGCCAACTCGCGGATGCCGTCGAACAGCAGCTTCAGCCGCGCGGGCAGGTCGCCCTGGGCGGCCGCCGTGGTCTGGATCACGCCGCTGGCGACGTAGCGCAACTGCGCGCCCTCGGCATCGAGCACGCCGAAGCCCGTGGTGCGCAGGCCGGGGTCGATGCCGAGGATTCTCATTGCTTCTGTTTATATAGCTGCCGGCACAATGCAGGTGCGGGCTGAAGGCCGAAATGGCATGAAATGATCATGGCAGCTCGGCGCGCCGCATGCGGGCGACGATGGTGGCCGTGCGGTGGTTCAGGTAGGCCGACCGGGGGCGCTGCTCGAAGTAGCGCGGGCGCGGCAGCATCACCGCCAGGCGGGCTGCTTCCCAGGCGCTGAGCTGGGCGGCGCTCTTCCTGAAGTAGTGCTGCGCGGCGGCTTCGGCGCCGAACACGCCGGCGCCCCATTCGACGTGGTTGAGGTAGATCTCCAGGATGCGGCGCTTGCTCAGCAGTTGCTCCAGCGCGTAGGCCAGCACCAGCTCCTGCCCCTTGCGCAGCAGCGTGCGCTCGCCGGAGAGCAGCAGGTTCTTGGCCAGTTGCTGGGTGATGGTGGAGCCGCCGCGGATGCGGATGGGCGGCGTGGGCCGGTTCTGCGCGGCGCGCTGGGCGGCGGCTTCCTCGGCCTTGGCGTTGCGCTCCCAGGCTTTCTCGATCGCTTCCCAGTCCACGCCCTCGTGGCTGGCGAAGCTGTCGTCCTCCGACGCGATGACGGCGCGCTTGAGGTGGTCGGAGATCTGCGCGTAGCCGCGCCAGTCCTGGCGCCAGCGCAGCTCGCCGCCCAGCGCCAAGCGCCAGGCCTCCGAGCGCTCGAAGGTGGTGGACTGCGGGGCCAGCACCGCCATCAGCGCGATGCGGCCGATGAAGAAAAGCTGCAGCGCCAGCGCCGCGGCCAGCGCCAGCAGCACCCCGTTGCGCAGCGTCCGCATCAGCGCGCGCTCCTGGCGGCGCCCGGCGCGCCGGCCTGCAGCATGGTCTCCAGCGTCTGCTCGTGCGTGAAGCGAAAGCGCGCCGTCACGTCGAACTGGTCGGTGTCCCGGCGCATGGCCGCGGTGAAGAGGCCGAACGGCGCCGCCGCCTGGGCGATGGCCTCGGCCAGGCGGTCGAGGATGCGGTTGCCCGAGCCCTGCACCACGCGCGCGTCCAGGATGCGGCCGTCGTGGTTGATGAGCAGGGCCATCAGCAGTTCGCCGTACAGCTTGTGGCCGGCCACGTGGGGGAAGTTCTGCGTGCCGCGCGCCTCGATCTTGCGGCGCATGTCGTCGTAGTACTGCGCGTAGGTGGTGCCCAGGGTGGCGGGGCTGAGGTAGCGCTTGCGCGGGCGCGTGTTCTCTTCCTCCACGCGCTTCTCGATGGCGGCCAGCAGCTGGCCAGTTGCTGGCGGCGTTTTGCCTGGGCGCGGGCGTCGGGGTCGCTGCTGTCGCGGCGCGGGTCGGGCTTGGGGAGGGCCGCGAGCTGCTGGCGCACCTGGGCCAGCAGCAGCTCCTGCTGCTGCTGCATGTGGTCGATCTGGCGCTGGTTCTGGTCGATGGCCGCGTCGCCGCTGGCGTCGCGCAGGCTGGGCGGCAGCGGCGTGCTGACCAGGCGCGGGCCCTCCGCGCCGCCGCCGCCGGCCAGGCTGTGCTGGGCGATGGCCTGGGCCTTCCGGGGCTTCTCGTCGGACTTGGCGTTGACCAGCACGACGTCGAGCGTGCTCTGATGGAACACGCGCCGCAAGCCCTCCGGATCGACGAAGCGCACCGTCAGCAGCACCGCGTGCAGCAGCACGGAGGCGGCCAGCGCCCACTGCAGGACGGACAGCGACGGGAGATATCGCGGCATCACGGCGCCGGATTGTCGGCGCTGGCGCCCTCGGCTTCGCCCACGTCCACGGCGATGGTGAGCGGGCCGGCGGCGGATTCCTCGTCGTCCTCGTCGGGCGTGGGGGCGGGCGCGCCGACGCCGACGGGCTCGGCCTGCAACACGTCCAGCACCGTGCCGCGCACGTCCAGGGCGATGGCGTCGATCTCGCCCAGCTTCACGCGCACCCGCGTGCCGCGCGGCAGGCCCTGCGCGCCCAGCACGGTGAAGACCAGCGGCAGATCGTCGGCGCGCACCAGCCAGGCGCCGCCGGGCTGCTCCTTGATCAGGCTGGCGGTCAGCTCGGTGATGCCGTGCTGGCGCAGGTACTGCAAGGTCCAGAAGCGCTCCATGCTGGCCTGGTGCCCGTTGTACGCCGTGTACGCGGCGTCGAAGGCGCTGATGATGGCGAACAGCTGCGCGTCCCGGGGCTTGAAGGGCGCGGCCAGCGCCGCCGTCTTGCCGTGGCGCGCACAGGCGATGATCTGCCACTGGTTCACCAGATCGACGTAGCGCCGCAGCGGCGAGGTGCTCCAGGCGTAGCTGGGCACGCCGATGCCGGCGTGCGGCAGCGCCTTGGCGCCCATGCGCACCTTCACGCCCGGCGCCAGGCTGGCTTGGCTGCGGTAGATGGCTGGCACGCCCAGGCTGGCCAGCCACTGGCCCCAGGTGCTGTTGGCCAGGATCATGGCCTCGGCCACGATCAGGTCCAGCGGCGCGCCGCGCTGGCGGGTGGTGATAGCTACCTGCTCGTCGCCCGTCGGCACGCCGCCGTCGTGTCCGGCCAGCCGGAAGTTGTAGTCGGGGCGGTTGAAGGTTTCCGGCTTGCCGCGCACCTGTTCGCGCCGGGCTTTCAGGTGGCGGGCCAGGCGGTATAAAAATGAGAGCTGCTCACGCTGTATGGTCGGGGGCTGGAGCTCGTTTTCATTCAAATCCTCGCCGCCTTCCAGCCACTCGGCGGTGACCAGCGCGTCGAGCTGGTCGTGGCGCAGGTTGGCGGCGATGGGCACGCGCTCCAGGCGCGTCTCGCTGGCCTGGATCTCCAGGCTGGCCTCGTCCAGGGTGACGTACAGCGACACCGCCGGCGCCGCGCGCCCCTCGGACAGGGTGTAGGCCTGCACCACCTCGTCGGGCAGCATGGTGATCTTGTAGCCGGGCATGTACACGGTGGACAGGCGCGCGCGGCCCAGCTCGTCCAGCGCGTCGCCGGGCTGGATGGCGAGGCCCGGCGCGGCGATGTGGATGCCCAGCACGACCGTGCCCGTGCCCAGGCCCCGCAGCGACAGCGCGTCGTCGATCTCGGTGGTCTGCGAGTCGTCGATGGAGTAGGCCTGCACGTCGGCCAGCGGCAGCTCCTCGGCGATGGCGGGCGCCTGCAGCGCCGGGAAGCCCGTGCCCTTGGGGAAGTTCTCGAACAGGAAGCGCTGCCAGTGGAACTGGTAGGCCGAGGCGATGGCTCCGGCGCGCGTGAGCAGCGCCAGCGGCGCCTGCTGCGTGGCGCGCGCGGCCTCGACCACGGCCTTGTACTCGGGCGCGTTCTTGTCGGGCCGGAACAGGATCTTGTAGAGCTGCTCGCGGATCGGCGCCGGGCACTGGCCCTGGGCCAGCTCATCGGCCCAGGCGGCGATTTGGGCGGCGATCTGCTTCTTCTTCTCGATCGCGGCCAGCGCCTGCGCCACCACGTCGGCCGGTGCCTTGCGGAAGCGCCCCTTGCCGGCGCGGCGGAAGTAGTGCGGCGCCTCGTGCAGCGCGATCAGCGCCGCCGCCTGCTGCGCCACCGTGGGGGCGTCGCCAAAGTAGTCCCGCGCCAGCACGGCGAAGCCGAACTCGTCCTCGGGCGCGAATTCCCAGGCCAGCGCCGGGTCGATCTCGGCCGCCTGGGCCTGGGCCTGGGCCAGCAACTCGGCCGGCGCGGGCTTGTCGAAGCGCAGCAACTGGTTGGCGGCCTTCACCTTCAGGCGCTTGCCCGAGTCCAGTTCCACCTGGGCCGAGGCGTCGGCCTCGGAAAGAATGCGGCCGGCCAGGAATTTGCCCGCCTCGTCGAAAAGTACATGCATGGAGGAGGGCGATTGTCCCACCAACGCCGCCGGCGGCCGGGCGAGCAGGGCTGGATTTCAAGCCAAATCGGGTTCTAGCCAGTGCGGGTACTGTGTCAATAGCTATTAAATCAGGAGTTATCGGGGCCCGCGAGGTCCAGGAAGGCCAGCACCTCGTCCAGGTGCCGCGCGAAGTCCGACAGCGCGTGGTCGCCGCCCTCCAGCACGCGCAGGCGGGCGCCCTGGTAGCGCGCGGCCATCTCGCGCCAGTCCAGCAGCTCGTCGCCTTTCGCGATGACGGCCAGGTAGCGCGCCGGGTCGGCCAGCGGGCCGGCCTGCAGCGCGTGCAGTTCATCCACGTACTCGGGGCGGAAGAAGAAGCGCTCGGCCGGGTCGTGCCAGGCGACCTGCTCGCCGATGTGGGCCGCCAGGTCGCGCGCCGGATCGACGGCCGGGTTCAGCACCACGGCGCGGCAACCCTGGCGCTCGGCCACCCAGGTGGCGTAGAAGCCGCCCAGCGACGAGCCCACCACCGCCATGCGCCCGCGCGGCCAGCCGGCGATGCCGTCGGCGATCAGGCCGGCGGCCGCGCGCGGCGAGGGCGGCAGTTGCGGGCACCACCAGCGCACGCCGGGGTGGGCGGCCTGCACCCGCGCGGCCATCAGGCGCGCCTTGGCCGACTGCGGCGAGGAGCGGAAGCCGTGCAGGTAGAGCAGGTGCGTCGTCGTCATGCGGCCATGCTACGGCAGTCGGCGCGGATAATCCCGCCCATGTCCGTGGTGTTCGAAAAATCCTCCTTGTTGCAGCGCGCGTGGCCGCTGCTGCGCGGGTTCGACCTGCTGCTGGCGCTGGCCGTGCTGCTGTTGGCGGGCGCGGGGCTGCTGGCCATGTACTCGTCGGGGTTCGACCACGGCACGCGCTTCGCCGACCACGGCCGCAACATGCTGGTGGCCGCCGGCATCATGCTCGTCGTCGCCCAGGTGCCGCCGCAGCGGCTGATGAGCCTGGCCGTGCCGCTGTACACGCTGGGGGTGGCGCTGCTGGTGGCGGTGGCGCTGTTCGGCATCACCAAGAAGGGCGCGCAGCGCTGGATCAACGTCGGCGTGGTGATCCAGCCCAGCGAGCTGCTGAAGATCGCCACGCCGCTGATGCTGGCCTGGTGGTTCCACCGCCGCGAGGGGCATACGCGGCCGCTGGATTTCGTGGCCGCCTTCGCACTGCTGGCGCTGCCGGTGGGGCTGATCATGAAGCAGCCCGACCTGGGCACCGCCCTGCTGGTGCTGGCCGCCGGGCTGGCCGTGATTTTCTTCGCCGGCCTGCCCTGGAAGCTGGTGTTGCCGCCGGTGCTGGCCGGCGCGCTGGTGGTGGCGCTGGTGATGGCCTACGAGCCCGAGCTGTGCGCCGACGGCGTGGACTGGGTGGTGTTGCACGAGTACCAGCGCCAGCGCGTGTGCACCCTGCTCGACCCCACGCGCGACCCGCTGGGCAAGGGCTTCCACATCATCCAGGGCATGATCGCCATCGGCTCGGGCGGGCTGTACGGCAAGGGCTTCATGCAGGGCACGCAGACGCACCTGGAGTTCATCCCCGAGCGCACCACCGACTTCATCTTCGCCGCCTTCTCCGAGGAGTTCGGCCTGGCCGGCAATCTGGCGCTGATCGCCGGCTTCATCTTCCTCATCTTCCGCGGCCTGATGATCGCCGCCGAGGGGCCCACGCTGTTTTCGCGGCTGCTGGCCGGCAGCGTGACCATGATCTTTTTCACCTATGCCTTCGTCAACATGGGCATGGTCAGCGGCATCCTGCCGGTGGTGGGCGTGCCGCTGCCCTTCGTCAGCTACGGCGGCACGGCCCTGGTCACGCTGGGGCTGGCGCTGGGCATGCTGATGTCCATCGCCAAGTCCAAGCGGCTGATGCAGAGCTGACCGCGCCGGCCGGCACCGCGGCGCGCCCGCCACGCCGGCGTGCAGGAATGCACGGGTGGGCGGCCGCGCGGTTGAATTGCCGCCGCGACGGGCGCACAATGCGCGCCGGCCAGCCATGCTGGCTTCCCTCACAAAAAATGGAGTTTTCATGGCAGGCAAGTTCGAACTCAAGAAGTCCAAGAACGACAAGTTCTATTTTTCCCTGCTCGCCAGCAACGGCCAGGTGATCCTGAGCAGCGAGATGTACGAGGCCAAGGCCAGCGCGGTGAACGGCATCGAGTCGGTCAAGAAGAACGGCGGCGACGCCGCGCGCTACGACAAGCTGAGCGCCAAGGACGGTTCGCCCTATTTCACGCTCAAGGCCGGCAATGGCCAGGTCATCGGCCAGAGCCAGATGTACGCCAGCGAGGCCACGCGCGACGCCGGCATCCAGTCCTGCGTCAACCACGCCCCCGGCGCGGCGGTGGTCGACCAGACGGCGGCCTGAAGGCCGGCCCCGCTCCCGCCCTGAAGGCCGCCTCCGGGCGGCCTTCTCGCTGGCGGGGCGCGGCGGGGCGATGTCGCGCTGCCGTCCGACAGGCCGCCGGCCCGCGCGGCCCTACGATGCCATCGGCCCACCCTGATTCGCCCACCATGCGTGACTTCCTTTCCGCGACCGCCCGAGGTCTGCACGCCCGTCCCGCGCCGGCGTGGCCGCCGGGCTGGCGCTCGTCCTGGCCCTGGCGCTGCCCGCCTGCGGCAGCCTGCCCCAGGACGTGGAGCGCCCCGTGTCGCGCGCGCTGGCCGACGGCGGCGCCACGCCGCTGGGTCAACTGGCGGCGCAGCGCCGGCCCGCCACGGCGCGCGCGGGCGAATCGGGCTTCGCGCTCGTCGATTCGGCCAACATGGCCTACGCCAGCCGCCTGGCGTTGACGCAGCAGGCCAGCCGCACCCTGGACATCCAGTACTACGCCATCCACGCCGACGACAGCACGCGCGCGCTGCTGCGCGAGGTGCGCGCGGCGGCGACGCGCGGCGTGCGCGTGCGCATCCTGCTGGACGACTTCAACAGCACCGGGCAGAACGCGCTGGTCATGGGCATGGCCTTCCTGCCCGGCGTGGAGATGCGCATGTTCAACCCGCTGCCCGGCGCCCGTGGCGCCGGCATGCTGCGGGCGCTGGGCTCGCTGCACGACTTCCAGCGCATCCAGCACCGCATGCACAACAAGCTGTACATCGCCGACAACGCCTGGGGCATCACCGGCGGGCGCAACCTGGGCGACGCCTACTTCGGCACCGCCGACGGCAGCAACTTCATCGACATGGACGTGCTGGCCGTGGGCCCGGTGGTGCAGGCCATGTCGGCCAGCTTCGACCGCTACTGGAACGACCTGCTGGCCTATCCGGTGGCCTCGCTCGTCAGCCAGGACGAGCTGCGCACGCTGCGCGATACCACGCGGTCCGCCGCGCCCGCCGCGCCCGCTTCGGACGCCCCCGCGCCGCTGCCGCCGCCATCGGACCTGGCCCGCCTGCCGCTGACCTGGGCGCCGGCGGCGCTGCTGGTGGACCAGCCCGCCAAGCTGGTGCCCGAGCTGAACGACGAACACACCGAGGACACCGTGGTGGACGGCATGCTGTCGCTGCTGCGGCTGGCGCGGCGCGACGCACTCATCGTCTCACCCTACTTCGTGCCCGGCGAGCAGATGAAGCAGGTGTTCGCCGACATGGTGCGGCGCGGCGTGCGGGTGCGCGTGCTGACCAACTCGCTGGCCTCCAACGACGCACCGCTGGCGCACGTGGGCTATGCGCGCCACCGCGAGGCGCTGATCCGCCAGGGCGTGGCGCTGTACGAGATGCGCGCGCTGCAGGGCGCCCGGCTGAACCGCACCGTGTTCGGCTCCAGCCCGGGCGGCTCGCAGGCCAGCCTGCATTCGAAGATGCTGATCGTCGACGGCCGCGTGATCAGCATCGGCTCGATGAACCTCGACTGGCGCTCCAAGCTGCAGAACACCGAGGTGGCGCTGGTCATCCGCAGCCGCGCGCTGGCGCGCCAGGCGGCGGTGGAGGTGGAGGAGGCCCTGGCCAGCGGCGCCTGGCAGATGGTGCTGACGCCCGAGGGCCGGCTGCTGTGGCGCGCGCCGCCCGGCGCCGACTTCGAGGACGCGCACGGCGAGCCCGACACCAGCCTGGGCCTGCGGCTGCTGATCAAGGTCCTGGGGCCGTTCGCGCCAGACGAGATGCTGTGACGGCCCGCCGGGGTCACTCGTTGCGGATGCCGCGCTCCTGCACGACCTTGCCCCACTTCTCGTAGTCGGCGCGCATGCGCGCCGCCAGTTGCTCGGGCGGCTGGTAGGCGGCGGCGGTGCCGACCTTGACCAGCTTGGCCTGCACCTCCTTGTCGGCCAGGGCGGTCTTCAGCTCGCCGCTCAGGCGCGCGACGATGTCGGCCGGCACGCCGGCCGGCGCCACGAAGGCGCCCCAGGACACGGCGTCGAAGCCGGCGAAGCCCTGCTCGGCCACGGTCTTCACGTCGGGCAGCAGCGCCACGCGCTGGGGCGAGCCGACGGCGATCGGCCGCAGCTTGCCGGACTGGATGTGCGGCAGCGCCGCGATCATGTCGGAGAACATCACCGGCACCTGGCCGCCCAGCAGGTCGGTGATGGCCGGCGCGCTGCCCTTGTAGGCGATGTGGCGCACGTCGAAGCCGCCCAGGCCCTTGAGCAGTTCGGTGGACAGGTGGCCGAAGCTGCCGTTGCCGGCGCTGGTGTAGTTCATCTGGCCGGGCGTGGCCTTGGCCTTGGCGATCAGTTGCGCCAGCGAGGTCACGTCGGGCAGCGCCTGCGGGTTGACCACCATCACGATCGGCAGGTCGTAGGCCGAGCCGATGGGGGTGAAGTCCTTGAGGGTGTCGTAAGACCGCTTGCCGTACAGGTGCGGGCCCAGCAGCGTGGGCGTGGCCAGCACCATCAGCGTGTAGCCGTCGGGCGGCGACTTGGCCACGGCCTCGGCCGCGATCATGCCGGAGGCGCCGGCGCGGTTTTCCACCACCACGGGCTGGCCCAGGCCCTGCGCCATGCGCTGGCCGATGACGCGCGCCGACACGTCCGTCGGCCCGCCGGCGGGGAAGGGCACGATCAGCTTGATGGGCTTGGACGGGTAGGCCTGGGCCAGCGCTGCGGGCGCGGCGGCCAGGCCGGCGCACAAGGCGGCGAGCGCCGCGGCGGCCGACAGCGCGCGGCGGCGGGAGGGTGCGAGGGAAGTTATGTCAGTCTCCGGTTGTGGTGATGAATCGATCAGAAGGGGGCGCTCGTCCATTGGCGCCCGACCCTACAGCAGTTTAGCGACCAGACTGGCGAGGGCGCTGAGCAGCAAGGTGCTGGCCAGCGGGATGAACCACTCGCGCCCGAACAGCCGGAAGCGCAGGTCGCCCGGCAGCCGCCCGAGGCCCAGCTTCTCAAGCCAGGGCCGCAGGGCGCCGATCAGCACCAGCGCCAGGAAGACCACGAGCACCCAGCGGAGCATGGCGTCCTCCGCGCTTCAGAGCCGGTGCGTGCGGTCGCCCTGGGCGAAGCCGCGCGCCGCGCCGTGGCCGGGCGTGGCCAGGCCGATGACCTTGAACAGCTCGCCCATCTCGTGCTCGGCCAGCAGCTTCATGGCCGTGGCGCGGGTGGGCAGGTCGGACGCCTCCATCATGGCCGCCAGCCCGCAGTTGAGCAGGAAGCGCGCCTGCGAGGTGTAACCCAGGACATCGACCCCGGCCTGCTGCGCCGCCAGCGCCACGCCGGTGAAGTCGACGTGGGCCGTGATGTCCTTGGCGCCCAGGTTGGCCAGCGGGTCGTCGTCCACGCGGTGCGCACGGTGGCACACCAAGGTGCCGGTGCTGCGCTGCGGGTGGTAGTACTCGGCCTCGGGAAAGCCGTAGTCGATGAAGAAGGCCGCGCCGGCGCCGCCGCGCCGCAGCGCCTCGGCCACGGTGGCGACGAAGGCCTCGGCCTGCGGGTGGATTTCGGTCACCACGTCGTGCGCGCCCTCCACATCCGCCGGCGGGCGCAGCGCGGTCGGGCGGTCGGCCCAGGTGAAGGTGCGGGGCGTGTTGTGATTTGCTTCTGTTTTGATAGCTTCTGGCGCAGTATCCACGTGGGCTGAATGCCAAAACTGCTCTGAAATCGCCACGCCGCGCTCATGCCACGCCCCGCCGACCCGGGCCAGCAGCTTCACCGGCATGGCGTCCAGCACCTCGTTGCCGACGACCACGCCGCGCAGCGCCTCGGGCAGCCGGTCGGCCCAGCGCACGCGCGCGGCGAAGGGCGCCAGGCGCGCCCGCTGGCGCGCGCGCAGGCTGCCCGACACGTCGACGATGGTGTAGCGCGCGGGCGGTCGGCCCAGCGCGTCCAGCGCCGCGATCAACTGCGCCGCCAGCGCGCCCGAGCCGGCGCCGAATTCCCACACCTCGTCCGTGCCCGTGGCGGCCAGGCTGTCGGCCACCTGCGCGGCCAGCGCCCGGCCGAACAGCGGCGACAGCTCGGGCGCCGTCACGAAGTCGCTGCCGGAGCCCGGCATCGCGCCGAACTTGGGCGAACCATGCGCGTAGTAGCCCAGGCCGGGGGCGTACAGCGCCAGGTGCATGAAGCGGTCGAACGGCAGCCAGCCGCCAGCGGCGCGGATCTCGCGGGCGATCAGGGCAGGCAGGGGAGGGTCGGCCAGGACGGCGCGACGCAGCGGTGCGGAGGACACGCCCGCATTGTGGGCCATCGCGCGCCCGCCGCCCGGCGGCGGTGGCGTTTTGGCCCACAATGCTGCTCGTGCCCGACTCCAGCGCCCTTGCCCCGTCCGCCGCCCGCACCGTGCTGGTGACCGGCGCCGCGCGCCGCCTGGGGCGCGAGATCAGCCTGCACTTCGCGCGCGCGGGCTGGGACGTGGTGGCGCACTACCTCCGCTCGCGCGCCGAGGCGCTGGCCCTGCAGGCCGAGATCGCGCGCCTGGGCCGGCGCTGCCACCTGGCCGAGGCCGACCTGGCGCGGCCCGATGCGGCCAGCGCGCTGCTGGACCAGGCCAGCGCCGCCGGCGGCGGCCTGCCGCACTGCATCGTCAACAATGCTTCTATTTTTGAAGCGGATGACGCTTGTTCCGCGCGGGCTGGCGGCATGATTCATCATTTTTCGACGAACACCGCCACGCCGCTGCTGCTGGGCAACGCGCTGGGCGCGCGGCTGGCCCGGGCGGGCGCGGCCACCGCCGGGCGCTACAGCGTGGTCCACGTGCTCGACCAGAAGGTGCACAACCTCAACCCCGACTACTTCTCGTACACCGTGAGCAAGCTGGCCCTGGCGCACAGCGTGGCGCTGCAGGCGCAGGCGCTGGCGCCGTGGGTGCGCGTGTGCGGCCTGTCGCCCGGCCTGATGTACCTGAGCGGCCCGCAGACGCAGGACAACTTCGACCGCGCCGCCCAGGTCAACCTGCTGCGGCAGCCCATCGCCCCGGCCGACGTGGCGCGCTGCGCCGTCTTCATCGCCGACAACCCCAGCCTGAACGGCACCACCCTGCGCGCCGACAACGGCCAGCACCTGGTGGCGCTGGACCGTGACGTGATGTTCGCCGTGGAGACTGGCTCCCACGCTCCCCCGCTGGCGCATGGTCCGCTGTCCCCAGAGGGGGCTCCGGCCGCCTTGGGGCGGCCCGGCGGCGTCGCGGATATGCCCCCACGCTCCCCTGCTTCGCATGGTCCGCTGCCCCCCGAGGGGGCTTCGCCCGCCTTGGGGCGGCCCGGCGGCGTCCGGGGGGCGCCATGAACTCGATGCTGCTCGCCTTCGCCGCGCTGGACGCGCGCCTGGCCACCGGCTGCCGCCTGCTCAGCCTGCGCCGGCACGAGTTGCCGGTGCGCATCGGCGTGCACGGGTTCGAGCGCGAGGGGCCGCAGCGCCTGTGGTTCGACGTGGACCTGTGCGTCAAGCTCGACCACGCCGGGGCCGCGCAGGACCACATCGCGCACACGCTGGACTACGACTTCGTGCGCGAGGTCATCGCCGCCGCCGTCGGCAGCCGGCACCACGAGCTGCAGGAAACGCTGTGCGACGCCGTGCTGCACGCCGTGATGCGGCGCCCCGAGGTGCAGGCCGCGCGCGTGGCCACCCGCAAGCCCGACGTGTACCCCGACAGCGCGTCCGTCGGCGTCGAGCGCGTCGGCCTCAAGCCCTGGTGAATCCTTCCGATGCCGACCGACATCTCCTCCGAACAGGGCCGCCAGAGCCTGCAGCTCACCGGCCTGCGCTTTGCCGCCAACCTGGGCATCCTGGACCACGAGAAGCGCGCCCCGCAGCCTATCCAGGTCGATGCCGAGCTGAGCCTGGGCCCGCAGCCCCTGCGTCCGCGCGACGACGACATCACCCACGTGCTGGACTACCGCAAGGTGCGCCAGATCATCATCGACGAATGCACCGCCGAGCACGTCAACCTGCTGGAGACTTTGATCGGCAAGCTGTGCCAGCGCCTGATGCGCCTGCACGGCGTGCAGGGCGTGCGGGTGAAGATCACCAAGCTGGAGATCTTCGGCGATTGCGAGGTCGCGATGCGGATGGAAGCGGGGCGATGGTGAGCGGCGCGGAACCGTATAGGGGTTAACGCCATCTGTCCTGAAACCACAAATTTCGGGGATAAACTCACTTTGCTCTGCCCGAGGGTCTGCTCGACCATCGGCGACGCTGAATCGCGCTACTGCGGCGGCGTCCATGCGGACAGACAACAAGAGGAGACACAATGGAAGTACTGCTGCAGCAGATACTCAACGGGCTGACATTGGGCGGCACGTACAGCCTGGTGGCGCTGGGCCTGACGCTGGTCTACGGCATCCTGCACGTGCCCAACTTCGCGCACGGCGCGTTCTACATGGTGGGCGCTTTCGTGTCCTACCAGCTCATGTCGGCCTGGGGCTTGAACTACTGGGTCGCGATGGTGGGCTCGGCGGCCGTGGTCGCGGTGCTGGCCGCGCTGTCGGAACGGCTGATCTTCCACCCGCTGCGCCACCACGAGGGCCTGCACCCGATGATCGCCGCCATCGGCCTGCTGCTGTTCCTGGAGGCGGGGGCGCAGGCGCTGTGGGGTGCCGACTTCCGGCGCATGTCCACGCCGTACGAAGGCATCGTCAACATCTTTGGCGCCACGGCCCCCGTGCAGCGCCTGCTGATCATCGGCGGCGCCTTCGCGCTGATGCTGGCGCTGCACCTGTTCCTGACGCGCACCGTGACGGGCTCGACCATCGTCGCCATGGCGCAGAACCGCGAGGGCGCCTCGCTGATGGGCATCGACGCGACGCGCGTGGCCATGCTCACTTTCGCCATCTCCGGCGTGCTGGCGGCCGTGGCGGCCACGCTGTACTCGCCCATCGGGCTGGTGTTCCCGGCGATGGGCAACCTGGTCATCACCAAGGCCTTCGTGATCATCATCCTGGGCGGCATGGGCAGCGTGCCCGGGGCCATCCTGGGCGGACTGATCATCGGCTTCGCCGAGGCCTTCGGCGCCTTCTACATCTCCACCGACTACCAGGACATCGTGGCCTTCGTGCTGCTGGTGATCATCCTGTCGCTGCGGCCCGAGGGCTTGTTCAAACAGAGGGCTCGCTGATCATGCAAATGCTTGAAGGACGCCTCGGCTGGGCGCTGCTGTTCGCCGCCGGCCTGCTGTTCCCGTTCATCACGGGCAACGAATACCACCTCACGGTGATGACCACGGCCTACATCTACATCATCGCGACGATGGGGCTGAACCTGATCACCGGCTACACCGGCCAGTTCAACCTGGCGCACGCCGGCTTCATGGCGGTGGGCGCCTACGTGGTGGGCATCCTCACGGTGGACCACGGCTGGGGCTTCTGGTCGGCCTTCCTCTCCGCAGGCGTTTTCGTCGTGCTGCTCGGCCTGCCGCTGGGCTGGGTGTCGCTGCGGCTCAAGGGGCACTACTTCTCGATCTTCACGTTGTGCGTCGGCTACATCATGTACCTGATCATCGAGAAGTGGGAGGGCCTGACGCACGGCACGGTGGGCATCATCGGCATTCCGGCGCCGTCGCCGATCGGTCCGATCGAGTTCGAATCGCCGCTGTCGCTGTACTACCTCGTGTTCGTCTTCCTGTGCATCGGCATGTGGGTGATGCGACGCATCGTCAACTCGCTGCTGGGCCGCACCTTCATGGCCATCCGCAACGGCGACGAGCTGGCCGAGGCGCTGGGCATCAACCTGGCGCGCAACAAGCTGCTGGCCTTCCTGATCTCGGTGCTGTATGCCGGCTGGGCCGGTGGGCTGTACGCGGGCTTCGTGCGCTTCCTCGGCCCCGACCTCGCGGGCGCGCACCACACCTTCGACATGACGATGTTCATGCTCATCGGTGGCATCGGCACGCTGCTCGGCCCGCTGGTCGGCGGCATCATCGTGCCGTGGCTCACGCAGTACATGCAGTTCCTGCAGGAATACCGCTTCGTCGTCTTCGGCCCGATCCTGATCCTGCTGGTGATTTTCGTGCCCTACGGCATCGTGGGCAGCTACCTGGCCCGCAAGGCCAAGCGCGCCTCGCAGGCCGCGGTGGCGGCGCAGCCGGGCGCATCCGACAAGACCCAGGAGGCCTCCAATGCTTAAGGTCGAGCACCTCACCAAGAAGTTCGGGGGCAACGTCGCCGTCAACGATGTCAGCACCACGGTCGAGCGCGGCAAGATCAACGCCATCATCGGCCCCAACGGTGCCGGCAAGACAACGTTCTTCAACCTCATCAGCGGCGTGCACAAACCGACCTCGGGCACGCTGACCTTCGAGGGCCGCGACATCACCACGCTGCGCACCGACGAGATCGCGCGCCTGCGCATCTCGCGCACCTTCCAGGCCACCACGCTGTTCGACATGGCCAGCGTGCTCGACAACCTGATCGTCGGCCACCGGCTGCGCACCCGCTCCGGGCTGTGGGACGTGCTGGTCGGCTCCAACCGGCTGAAGGAAGAAGAGCGCGTCTGCCGGGAGAAGGCGCGCGACGCGCTCGACTTCGTCGGCCTGGCGCACATGGAGAACCGCATGGCGGGCGACATCACGCAGGAGCAGCGCAAGCGCGTGGCCTTCGCGCTGGCGCTGGCGACCGAGCCCACTCTGGTGCTGCTCGACGAGCCGGCGGGCGGCGTGAACCCCGAGGAAACCTGGGGTCTGGCGGACCTGATCCGCAAGATGGTCAAGAGCGGCCTCACCGTGTGCCTGATCGAGCACAAGATGGACATGATCATGAGCCTGGCCGACAAGATCCTGGTGCTCAGCTACGGCGAGAAGATCGCCGAGGGCACGCCGGCTGAAATCCGCAGCAATCCGGCGGTGATCGACGCCTACCTGGGAGCCGAACATGCTGACGTTTAAAGACCTGTCGCTCTATTACGGCGGCTTCCGGGCGCTGGAGGGCGTGAGCCTGCACGCCGAGGATGGCGAGCTGGTGGTGCTGCTGGGCGCCAACGGCGCCGGCAAGAGTTCGGTGTTCCGCGCCGCCAGCGGCCTTCACAAGGCCACGGGCAGCATCCGTTTCGGCAACACCGAATTGCTGGGCATGAAGCCCTCGCAGATCGTGCGCCAGGGCCTCGTGCAGTGCCCCGAGGGTCGCAAGCTGTTCCCGATGATGTCGGTGTTCAAGAACCTGATGCTGGGCGCCTTCGTGCATTCGTCCGACTCGGCGGGCAACAAGAAGCGCATCGACGAAGTGTTCGAGATGTTCCCGATCCTGTTGCAGAAGAAGGACGACCCGGCCGGTTCGCTCTCCGGCGGCCAGCAGCAGATGGTGGCCATTGGCCGCGCGCTGATGGGCCGGCCCAAGGCGCTGATGCTCGACGAGCCCTCGCTCGGCCTGGCGCCGCTGGTGGTCAAGCAGATGTTCGAGACCATCCAGCGCATCAACCAGGCCGGCACCACGGTGCTGCTGGCCGAGCAGAACGCCTACGCCGCGCTGAAGGTGTCCAACCGCGCCTACGTGATGGAGCGCGGCCGCATCGTCATGGAAGGCAACAGCCAGCAACTGCTGGGCGACGAGCGCATCCGCAAGGCCTACATCGGCGGCTGAGGCGCGCCAGTTTTTTCGACAGTCACACGCAACCAAGGAGATGTACATGCAGAACACACGACGCAACACCATTCTGGCGACGCTGGCCCTGGCCGGCTTCGCGCTGGCGCCGGCCGCCGCCTGGGCCCAGGACGTGGTCAAGATCGGCTATTCCGGCCCGCTGTCCGGCGGCGCCGCGCTGTACGGCAAGAACGTGCTGGACGGCATGCAGATGGCTGTCGAGGAAATCAACGCCGCCGGCCTGGACATCGGCGGCAAGAAGGTCAAGCTTGAAATCGTCGCCCTCGACGACAAGTACAACCCCAGCGAGACCGCGATCAACGCGCAGCGCCTGGTGCAGGAGCACAAGGCGCCCGCGGTGCTGGTGCCGCACTCGGGCGGCATCTTCGCCGTGCAGACCAGCAACGAGCGCCAGAAGCTGCTGGTGCTGGCCTACTCCAGCGTGCCGCAGATCACCGCCCGCAACAACAAGCTCACGCTGCGCATTCCGCCGGAATTCACGGAATACATCGAGCCCTTCACCAAGTACACGATGGCCAAGTGGGGCAAGAACGTGGGACTGGCCCCCGCCGACCACGACTACGCCAAGGTCTGGGTCGCGGCCTTCAAGCCCGCCTGGGAGAAGGCTGGCGGCAAGATCGTCGCCGAGAACCCCATGAGCTACAACAAGGCGGCCGACTTCTACAGCGGCGTCAGCAAGGTGCTGGCCGCCAAGCCCGACGTGATGTTCATCGGCGGCGCCTCCGAGCCGACCGGCCTGGTGGTCAAGCAGGCGCGCGAGCTGGGCTTCAAGGGCGGCTTCATCCTGATCGACCAGGCCAAGGCCGACGAGGTGGCCAAGGTCACGGGCGGCTACGCGGCGCTGGAAGGCTCCATCGGCGTGCTGCCGGTGGTGGCCGACGAGGATCCCAACACCAAGGCCTTCGTGGAGCGCTACCGCAAGAAGCATCCGGGCAAGGACCCGTCGTCCGAGGTGACGCTCAACTACACCAGCATCCATGCGCTGGCGCAAGCCATGAAGCTGGCCGGCTCCGCCACCGACGCGGCGGCGATCCGCGCCCAGCTCGACAAGGCCTTCAAGGCGCTGCCCGCGACGATCAACTTCCACGGCTTCAGGGGCGTGGACGACAAGGGCGGCACGGCCTTCGACATGCGCCTGGCCGTGATCGAGAACGGCAAGGTGCGCGAGATGAAGACGGCGGACCTGGTCAAGAAGTGACGGTGCGCTGAGGCCAGCGGTTGCCCATCACCCCTCGTGTTGGGCAATTCGAGGAAAATCGCGGTCCTATGACCGCGATTTTTTTTGATTCGGCCGCCCCGGTCGACACGGCCGCCGCCGGCCGCGCCGCCCGCTCCAGGGCCGAGCGCGAAGTGCTCAAGCTGGAGAAGCGCCTGTGCCGCCAGGTCGGCCAGGCCATCGCCGACTTCAACATGGTCGAGGCCGGCGACCGGGTGATGGTGTGCCTGTCGGGCGGAAAGGACAGCTACGGCCTGCTCGACGTGCTGATGAAGCTGCGCGCCCGCGCGCCGGTGCCGTTCGAGCTGGTGGCCGTCAACCTGGACCAGAAGCAGCCCGGCTTTCCGGCCGAGGTGCTGCCCGATTACCTGCGCGATCTGGGGCTGGAGCACCACATCGAGACGCAGGACACCTACAGCATCGTCAAGGCCAAGATCCCCGAGGGCAAGACCACCTGCAGCCTGTGCTCGCGCCTGCGCCGGGGCATCCTCTACAGCGTGGCGCGGCGCCTGGGCTGCAACAAGATCGCGCTGGGCCACCACCGCGACGACATGCTGCAGACCTTCTTTCTCAACATGTTCTTCGGCGGCAAGCTCAAGGGCATGCCGCCCAAGCTGGCCAGCGACAACGGCGAATTCATCGTCATCCGTCCGCTGGCCTACGTGGCCGAGGACGACCTCATCCGCTGGGCCGCGCACCGCCAGTTCCCCATCATTCCCTGCAACCTGTGCGGCAGCCAGGAGAACCTGCAGCGCCAGGTGGTGGGCGACATGCTGCGCGACTGGCAGAAGCGCCACCCCGGCCGCATCGAGAGCATGTTCACCGCGCTGCAGAACGTCGTGCCCTCGCACCTGATGGATGGAACGCTGCACGATTTCAGGCATCTCAAGATCACCGGCATCGCCGACGAGCAGGGCGACAAGGCCTTCGACGAGGAGCGCTTTCCCGATCCCGTGGGCACGCCCTTCGCCGGGGTATCCCTGGTCGGGGCCTGACCAGCCGTTTTCAAGCCAGAACAGCGAGGTGTCCGCATGTGGATTGCGCGAGCAGCTATCATTTCTGCAGCATTCCTGCTGTCGGCCTGCGCCACGGGGCCGCGCATCGTGGCGTCGGACGTGCGCACCACGGCCGCGCAGCCGCCCGGCGCCGCCGTGCTGGCGGGCGCGCGCTACCGCTTCGAGCGCGGCCCGCAAGCCGCTGGCCAGCCCGCGCCCGAGCGGCTGGAGGCGATGGCCCAGGCCGCGCTGGCGCGCGTCGGCCTCGAACGCGACGACGCGCGGGCGCGCCTGACCGTGCAGGTGAGCGGCACCGTCAGCGCCTACTGGATGGACGACTGGGGCCGGCCCCAGGGTGGGCCGGGGCGCCTGTCGTTCGGGCTGGGCATGGGGCGCGGCGGCTTCGGGCTGGGGCTGGGCGGGCCCCTGTACGACTCCTCGGTCCCGCTCTACATCAGCGAGGCCAGCGTGCTGATGCGCGACCTGCAGACCGGCCAGATCGTGTACGACAGCCGCGCCCGCCACGACGGCCCCTGGCACGACACCGAGAACGTGCTGGCCGCGTTGTTCGTCGCCGCGCTGCAGGGCTACCCCAACCCGCCGCAGGGCGTGCGCCGCGTCGACGTGCCGCTGCTGCCGCCGGCGGCCGCGGCGCCTGTCCCCGCCCGCTGAGCGCGGAGCGGGCTGGCGGCTACGGCCGGCCCGTCACGCTCGGCGGCTGCGGCAGCCAGCGGAAGGCCAGCGCCCCGGCCGCCAGCATCGCCGCGATGCTGGCGAAGACCGGGCCGAAGGGCTCGACGCCGTGGGCCTGCGCGGTCGACGCGATGGCCCCGGTGGCCCACTGCATCAGCGCCACACCCATGAACAGGGCCATGGTGAACAGCGCCATCGCCCGGCCGATGACGGCGGCCTCGTAGGCGTTCTTCACGTCCGGGTACTGCAGCGCGCCGTAGCCCGACACCAGCCCCAGGACCAGCATCAGCGCCACGTCCGCCGCCGCCCCGGCGCCCAGCGCCATGGCCGCGAACAGGCCCGCCGACACCAGGGTGAAGCCCACCAGCCAGTGGCGCCGCCGCCGCGGCCCCGGGTCGGCCCGGCCGAACAGCGGCAGGCCGATCAGCGCCACCACCGACAGCACCACCGCCAGGTTGCCGGCGGCCACCAGGCTCCAGCCGTGGCGCTCCATCATCAGCGGCCCCAGCCACAGCCCGCGCAGCGCGACGAACGAGGCGTAGGTCACCAGGCCCAGCGCCACGATGCCCGCCGTGTACGGCAGCCGGAACAACTGGCCGAAGGTGCGCACCGCCTCGCCCAGCGATTCGCGCTGGGCGCCCGCTGGCGGCGCCGGCTCGTGCACCCACCGCGCGATCGCCACCCACGACGCCACCGCGCACAGCGCCAGCACCCAGAAGCCCATGCGCCAGGAGCTGGCCTCGATCAGCCACGCCAGCGGCGTCCCCGTCAGCAGCATGCCGGTGCTGCCGACCGCCAGGATGGCGCTCGACACCGCCGAGAAGCGCTCCGGCGCGAAATGCCGCGCGATGAACACCGTGCACACCAGGAAGGCCGGCGCGCACCCCACCCCGATCAGCACCTGGCCCGCCACCAGCACCGGAAAGTTCGTCGCCAGCGCCGACACCGCCGCGCCCAGCACCATCAGCGGCGAGATCGCCAGCACCGTGCGCCGCAGGCCGTGCACGTCGATGCCGATGCCCATGAACAGCTGCAGCCCGCCGAAGGCGAAATGGAACGCCGCCGCGAACATGCCGAGCTGCTGGGCCGTCAGGTGCATCTCGGCCTGCAGCGGCGCGGCCATGATCGCGGCGATGGTGCGGAAGGCCTGGCTCAGCGTGAAGCCGGTGGCCAGCAGCAGCAGCGTCGCCCAGGCGCCGGGCGCGCGCCGGGGGGGGAGTGGGCAGGTCGGTGGGCAGGCTCATGGAAGTCGGGATGGGCGCGTCGGCCGGGTGATCGGCAGAGCCTAATCGCTCCGGCCGCTGCCCGCGCGTCGCCTGGGAGACGGGCGCGCCGCGTGGCATCATCGCCGCCATGGAGTCCACCCGCATCCTGGCCATCCGCCACGGCGAAACCGCCTGGAACGTGGACACGCGCATCCAGGGCCACCTCGACATCCCGCTCAACGACGCCGGCCGGCTGCAGGCGCGGCGGCTGGCGCAGGCGCTGGCCGGGCGCGACGCCATCGACGCCATCTACAGCAGCGACCTGTCGCGCGCGCTGCAGACGGCCCAGGCCGTGGCCGACGCCACCGGCGCGCCGCTCGTCGCCACGCCGGCCCTGCGCGAGCGCTGCTTCGGCGTCTTCGAGGGCCGCACCTTCGCCGAGATCCGCGCCGCCTGGCCCGAGGAGGCCGAGCGCTGGCGCGTGCGCGACCCGGGCTGGGCGCCGCCTGGGGGCGGTGAGTCGTTGCTACAATTTCAGGAGCGAATAACGCAGACTGCGTGCGGGCTAGCGGCCGAAAACATTGGTAAACACATCGCCCTGTTCGTCCACGGCGGCGTGCTCGACGTCCTGTACCGCGCCGCCACCGGCCTCGGCCTGCAGGACGCGCGCACCTGGCAACTGGGCAACGCCGCCATCAACCGACTGCTGTGGGCGCCCGAGGGCGCCTTCAGCCTCGTCGGTTGGGCCGACACCACCCACCTGGAAGACGCCTCGCTCGATGAGCGCGCCGCCTGAGGCCATCGCCGACCGCCTGCGCGCCCTCGTCGGGCAAGGCGTGGACGCCATCGACACGCCCGCGCTGGTGGTGGACCTGGACGCCGCCCACCGCAACCTGCAGCGCATGGCCGAGTTCGCCGCCAAGCACCGGCTGCGCCTGCGTCCGCACGGCAAGATGCACAAGAGCGCCGAGTTCGGCCGCCTGCAGCTGCGGGCCGGCGCCGTCGGCCTGTGCGCGCAGACCGTGGGCGAGGCCGAAGCGCTGGCCGCCGGCGGCATCAACGACCTGTTCATCAGCAACCAGGTGCTGGCCGCCCCCAAGCTGCGCCGCGTCGCCGCGCTGGCGCACCAGCTCAAGGGCCGCGGCGGCCAGCTGGCCATCGCCGTGGACAGCGCCGAGGGCGTCGAGCGCCTGGCGCAGGCCATGCAGCTCACCCATGCCGTGATCGACGTCTTCGTCGAGGTGGACGTCGGCCAGGGCCGCTGCGGCGTGGCGCCGGGCGAGCCGGCGGTGCAGCTCGCGCGCCTGGTGGCCGAGCGCTCCAGCAGCCTGCGCTACGCCGGCCTGCAGGCCTACCACGGCGGCGCGCAGCACCTGCGCACGGTGGCCGAGCGGCGCGCCGCCATCGCCCGGGCGGCGGACCTGCTGCGGCACACCCGCCAGTTGTTGAGCGACGCCGGCCTGGCGCCGCCCCTCGTCACCGGCGCGGGCACCGGCACCTTCGCCCACGAGGCCGCCAGCGGCCTGTGGGGCGAGCTGCAGGCGGGCAGCTACCTGTTCATGGACGCCGACTACCTGCGCAACGAGCGCGACCCGGCGCAGCCACCCTTCGAGCCGGCGCTGTTCGTCAAGTCGCAGGTCATCAGCGTGTCGGCCGACCGCGCCGTGTGCGACGCCGGCCACAAGAGCCACGCCATCGACAGCGGCCTGCCCGCCGTGCTGGCGCTGCCCGGCCAGCCGCCGCTGGAGGTCGTCAACGGCGGCGACGAACATGCCATCCTGCTGCCGCTGCACTCCGGCGGCCTCCTGCCCGCGCTGCCCGCCCTGGGCGACACCGTGTGGCTGATTCCCGGCCACTGCGACCCCACGGTCAACCTGCACGACCACCTGATCGCCGTGCGTGGCGGCCTGGCCCAGGGCCGGGTGGAAGCCGTGGTGACGGTGGACGGGCGCGGGGTGTGGTGAGCGGCCCGACCTTGGCGATCAGGCGCTGCGCCGCGCCAGCGCCAGGTAGGCGCCCAGCCCCAGCAGCGTGACGCCCGACAGGCGGTGCAGCCGCCGCGCGTGCACGGCGCCCGACCGGAGCCAGCGGTCCGCCATGAAAACCGCGATGACGTCGGCCAGCGTGTTGAGCCCCACGCAGATGCTGCCGAGCAGAACCAGCCGGAGCCCCAGCGGTTCGCCCGCCGAGACGAACTGGGGCAGGAACGCGAGAAAGAACAGCGCCGTCTTGACGTTCAGGGCCTCGACCACGATGCCCTCCAGCAGCGCGCGGCGCGCCCCCTGGGCCGCCACGGCCTCGGTGGCCGGGGCCCGATCCTGGCGCAGGAGCAGGCGGATGCCCAGGTAGACCAGCCAGGCGGCGCCGAGGTACTTGACCAAGCTGAACGCCAGGGCGGACTGGGCGACGATCAGCGACAGGCCGAGCGCCGCCGCCACGACGTGGAGCATGCCGCCGAGGGCGGTGCCCAGGCACGACGCCAGGCCCTCGGCGCGGCCGCCGGCGGCCGTGCGGGCCACCACGTAGGCCATGCCGGGGCCGGGCGTGGCGGCCAGGGCGACGGCGGCGAGAAGGAAGGCGGTGAAGGACGTGGACATGGGCCGGGTGTTTGTCAGGGGGTGGGCAGCACGCCGTCGAGCCGGGCATCGCCGTAGGTTCGCACCACCTGGGCGATGACGACCCGGTAGCCGGCCAGCCAGTTCCCCTGCCTGGACTTGGCCTCGACGTGCGTCGGGTGCTCGATCAGGCGCTGCAGCGCTTCCAGCGATGCCCAGTAGTAGACGTTGGAGACCAGGCCGTTCGCCGGGTTTTCCCAGGACTCCTCGCCGAGGAATCCGGGCATCGACCTCGCCGCGTTGGCGATGATCTCGTCGAGCCGGTGGAACTCGTCGTCGAACTGGCGTTTGGCAAAGATGAAGGTGGAGGTGTACATGGGGACCAACGGGATGCGGGACGCCAGGAAGGGGGCGATGCCTTGAAAGCCAAAGTGGAGTCCGTTCAACTGGCTTTTTTCTCCAGCGTCGATGGGCGGGAGAACGAATCGCGCTGGTATTTCCCGCGCGCGCCGTTGCTGGCGAATAACGGCGTCAGTCCATCTGGGTCACATCATCCTCGGCGCGATTCATGCGATAGCGTGTCTTGCGTTCTTCCACGAGGAAATGGGGCGAGGGTGGCGGCTCCAGTCGCTCCAGGTGGGATCGAACCTCACGATCAATATCGTCGGCGGTTTCCGGTCTGGCGGCGCAGCGATCAGCCCAGGCGCGACCTGGGTGCAGCATGTCCCATCGCGTGCGCATTCCCAGGTAGCGCCCCTTGCCAGGATCGTGGTTGCCAAATCCGTCGATCAGGCTGTTCCAGATTGGTGAAAACTTGGCGATCATGAGCGACTCGCCCAGCGGGATCCAGATGTCGTCCACCACGAGATACCGGCATTGAAAATCGTTCAACCGCAAGTTGGGCGCCGATCCAATGCTTTCCGCGTGTTCGCGCAGTCGATTCCAGAGGGCGAAGGTCCGCGGCGTCGTGCTCAGGGACGTGCCCTTTCTTCCTCCCGCTGGAATGGCCTTGCCCACATAGATGGGTGCGACCAAGCCGTCCGCGTCCGCGTTGCGCACGCTCAGCGCGTGGTACGCCTTGAAGGATCCCACGTAGTAGAGCGCATAAATTCCCGCGCCATTGAACCGCTCCAGACCGCCAAGGGCCACGGGTTTTCTTCCCAGCAGCGCCTCGGCGACGCTGAGCCCAAGATTGATCTTGTCGAGTGGGTTGTAAGGGGTGGGCTCGCTCATGCCACACTGGCCAGGATCGATGCCTGCGACTCATTCGCCAGCACTCGCGCGCTTGCCATCAGCAAGTGCTCGGCGACACTGGCGGCGACCACCCGCCCCAGCAGCATGGGAACGGCGTTGCCCAGTTGCCGCATGGCCTCCGACCATGAGCCGTGAAGTTCGTACCCATCAGGGAAGGTTTGAAGTCGTGCCGATTCCCTGACCGTGAAGTAGCGAACCGATCCGTCCGGACGGACCAGCATGTTTTCGCCGCCCGGGACACCGTGATCGCCTGCCTTCAGCGTTTTGGCGGGAAAATCAAGCGGGCTGCCGGTGTGTCCAGGATACGCGCGCGCGCCGGTCTGCAGGCGATGGTTGAGAATGCATGAGTCCTGCGCGTGCGGCTCGGGGAGTTCCTTGAGCGCATCTCGAATCGTCTGCCAAGGCGCGTGCATGGGCGGAAGCCCCAAGCCGCGCAGCCGGTTCAATGTCGCGACCAAGCGTGCGGGTGGAGGCGGACGGTGGGAGCGCGCAACCTCGTGTCGATCCCAGTAGGCACCCGTCACCCATTGATCGTGCAGCAGCGCATCCAACGAATGCGTGTCACGTGGGAACGACCATCGCACGTCCTGATCCGAGCGAAAACCGATGATGAACACGCGCTCGCGTTTTTGTGGAACGCCAAAATTGGCGGCATTGACGAGCGTTGGACTCACGCGGTAAGTCAAGCCCTGAGCGGACCGCTTGTGAGTCGTCTGGTGCTGCTGAAGACGTCGATAGTGATCACTCCAGCCTTCGTCGGGCTTTTTGCTCAACTCGGGAAACTGCAGATGAAGCAGGATGTACTGGTAGTAGTTGTGAAAGGCGGAGCGGGTCAGCCCTTTCACGTTCTCGATGATGAAGGCGCGAGGGCGTAGCCGGCGAATCACATCCACGGTGACCGGGAACATATCCCGCTGATCCATGTGCGCCTTGTGCTTGCCGCCCATGGAGAACGGTTGGCAAGGAGGGCCGCCAGCGACCAAGTCCAGGTCACGGCCGAGCGCTGCGATATCGGCGTTCTCGATCCACTTGCGCACATCGCCCTGGATCACAGGCCAGTCCATCACGAGGGGATAGCCGCGCGCCTGGTTTTCGCGAACGGTGTCGCATGCCCACTGATCCCACTCGACCACCGCGCGAGTCCTGAACCCCGCCAAGGCCACGCCAAGCGCCAGGCCGCCGGCGCCAGCGAACAATTCGACGGATGTCAAGGACATGTCTCATCCTCCAGGAACATCAGTGTCTTGAACATCACTCTCAATGGATCGCGCAACTCGCACTCCCAGATGACCAGTGATGACCAACCCAGCGCCGTCAGGGCGCGCCGGCATCGGGCATCGCGTCGTTTGTTGGCTTCCAGCTTGGGCAACCAGAACTCCAATCGTGACTTTGGAAGTCGTGCCAGTTCGCATCGATTATGCCGATGCCAGAAGCAGCCATGGACGAAGATCACCTTGCGGCGCGCCGCGAACACCAGATCGGGGCATCCAGGAAGGCGTCGGTCGTGCAACCGGTACCGGAAGCCCAATGCGTGAACAAAGGACCGGACGGTCATTTCGGGTGAAGTATCCCGGGCGCGGATACGACTCATGCGCTCACCGCGCTCCGCTGGGGTCAGCGTGTCCATGTGTTGCCTATGCCAATCCATCAGGGTCGAGCTACTGGAACGCCACCTCGGCGAAGCTGCGCAGCTTGCGGCTGTGCAGCCGGTCGAGCCCGTTCTCGCGCAGGCGCTCGATGGCGCGCAGGCCGATCAGCAGGTGCTGGCCCACGCGCTCGCGGTAGAAGTGGTTGGCCATGCCGGGCAGCTTGATCTCGCCGTGCAGCGGCTTGTCGCTGACGCACAGCAGGGTGCCGTAGGGCACGCGGAAGCGGAAGCCGTTGGCGGCGATGGTGGCGCTTTCCATGTCCAGTGCCACCGCGCGCGACTGCGAGAAGCGCTGCTGCGGCGCGCCGGCGCCCAGCAGCTCCCAGTTGCGGTTGTCGGTGGTGGCCACGGTGCCGGTGCGCAGCACGCGCTTGAGCTCGACCCCCTCGAGCTGCGTCACGTCGGCCACCGCGTCCTGCAGCGCGATCTGCACCTCGGCCAGCGCCGGCACCGGGATCCACAGCGGCAGGTCCTCGTCCAGCACGTGGTCCTCGCGCACGTAGCCGTGCGCCAGCACGTAGTCGCCCAGCTGCTGGCTGTTGCGCAGGCCGGCGCAGTGGCCCAGCATGATCCAGGCGTGCGGGCGCAGCACGGCGATGTGGTCGGTGATGTTCTTGGCGTTGCTGGGGCCGACGCCGATGTTGACCAGGGTGATGCCGCCGCGGTCCTCGCGCATCAGGTGGTAGGCGGGCATCTGCGGCATGCGCGGCGGCGTGGCGCCGGGGTCGTCGCCCGGCCGGGCGGCCAGGCCGGCATGGCGCGTGATGACGTTGCCTGGCTGCACGAAGGTGGTGTAGGCGCTGTCCGGGTTCTGCATCTCGGCCTGCCCGAGGGCGATGAACTCGTCGATGTAGAACTGGTAGTTGGTGAACAGCACGAAGTTCTGGAAGTGCTCGGGCGAGGTGCCGGTGTAGTGGCGCAGCCGGTGCAGCGAGTAGTCCACGCGCGGCGCGGTGAACAGCGCCAGCGGCGCGGCCTCGCCCCGGCGCACGGCGTGCGTGCCGTTGGCGATGCGGTCGTCCATGGCCAGCAGGTCGGGCAGGTCGAAGACGTCGGCCAGCAGCGGGCGCTGCCAGGGGCGCAGGCCGATCTCGAAGTGCTCGTCGTCGGCGAAGCTGAAGGGCAGCGGGATCGGCTGGCTGCTGACGCCCACCTCCAGCGCCACGCCGTGGTTGCCCAGCAGCAGGCGGAACTGCTCCAGGTAGTAGCTGGCGAACAGATCGGGCCGCGTGAGGGTGGTTTCGTAGTGGCCGGCGTGCGAGACGAAGCCGTAGGCCAGCCGCGTGTCCGGGTGGCGGTGGTGCGCCGTGGCCAGCCGCACGAACGGGTAGCAGGCGCGCACGCGCGGCAGGGGCGCGGCGGGCGGCGCTTCGAGGGCGATGAAGGCCTGCAGCTGCTGGCGCAGGTGCGCCAGGCCGGCGTCGTGGATCTGCCGGACGCGCGCCAGCGCGGCGTCGGCGTCGGTGAAGGGGGTGGGCGCGATGAAGGGCGGAAGCAGGGTCATGGCCTATTGTCCACACCGGCGAAGGCGTGGCCGTGACGGTGCGGGGCGGCACCGCCGGCGCCGGGGCTATGATGGTGCCCCAGGCTCGTTTGCTACTGTTTATATAGCTTTTGGCGCAATACCGGCGCCGGTAACTGGCCGTTTTGATGCCCAAACCCGATTCTTCCCGCATTCCGTCGCCGGACCGCGTCGCGATGCGCCGGCGCCTGGCGGTGCTGATGTGGCGCGCGGTGGCGGTGCTGGCCTTCGGCCTGGGGCTGGTCGGCGTGGTGCTGCCGGTGATGCCGACGGTGCCGTTTCTCATCGTCGCGGCCTGGGCGGCCAGCCAGGGCTGGCCGGCGTTCGAGACCTGGCTGCTGGGGCACCGCCTGTTCGGCCCGCCCCTGGTGCGCTGGCGCGAGCGCGGCGCCGTGCCGCGGCGCGCCAAGTGGGCCAGCACGCTGATGATGGCCGCCAGCGCCGCCGGCCTGCAGTTCTTCGTCCAGGTCCCGCTGTGGGCGCGCATCGCCGTGCCGGCGGTGATGCTGGCCGTGGCCGTCTGGCTGTGGCAGCGGCCGGAGGAGTGACACGGCGCTACATGCTGCGCCGGTACTGCCCGCCGACCTCGAACAGCGCGTCGGTGATCTGCCCCAGCGAGCAGCAGCGCACCGCGTCCATCAGCACCTCGAACACGTTGGCGTCGTCGATCACGGCCTGCCGCAGGCGCGCCAGCATGGCGGGCGCTTGGTGGGCGTGGCGCTGGTGGAAGTCGCGCAGGCGCCGGAGCTGCGACTGCTTTTCTTCCTCGGTCGAGCGCGCCAGCTCGACGTGCCCGGCCACCGGGTCGCCCTGGGGGTGGCGGAAGGTGTTGACGCCGATGATGGGCAGCTCGCCGGTGTGCTTGAGCATCTCGTAGTGCAGGCTCTCCTCCTGGATCCGGCCGCGCTGGTAGCCGGTCTCCATGGCGCCCAGCACGCCGCCGCGCTCGGTGAGGCGCTCGAACTCGGCCAGCACGGCCTCTTCCACCAGCTCGGTCAGCTCCTCGATGACGAAGGCGCCCTGGCTGGGGTTCTCGTTCTTGGCCAGCCCCCACTCGCGGTTGATGATGAGCTGGATCGCCATGGCGCGGCGCACGCTGTCCTCGGTGGGCGTGGTGATGGCCTCGTCGAAGGCGTTGGTGTGCAGGCTGTTGCAGTTGTCCTGGATGGCGATCAGCGCCTGCAGCGTGGTGCGGATGTCGTTGAACTGGATCTCCTGCGCGTGCAGGCTGCGGCCGCTGGTCTGGATGTGGTACTTGAGCTTCTGGCCGCGCTCGCTGGCGCCGTAGCGCTCCTTCATCGCCACGGCCCAGATGCGGCGCGCCACGCGGCCCATCACGGTGTATTCCGGGTCCATGCCGTTGCTGAAGAAGAAGCTCAGGTTGGGCGCGAAGTCGTCGATGCGCATGCCGCGCGCCAGGTACGCCTCGACGAAGGTGAAGCCGTTGGCGAGCGTGAAGGCGAGCTGGCTGATCGGGTTGGCCCCCGCCTCGGCGATGTGGTAGCCGCTGATCGACACGCTGTAGAAGTTGCGCACGTCGTGCCGCACGAAGTAGCGGGCGATGTCGCCCATCACCTTCAGGCTGAACTCGGTGCTGAAGATGCAGGTGTTCTGGCCCTGGTCCTCCTTCAGGATGTCGGCCTGCACGGTGCCGCGCACGTGGGCCAGCACCCAGGCGCGGATCGCCTCGCCCTCGGCGCTGGTCGGCGCGCGGCCGTGGTCGGCGGCGAACCCGTCCAGCCGCTGGTCGATGGCGGTGTTCATGAACATGGCCAGGATGGCGGGCGCCGGGCCGTTGATGGTCATGCTCACGCTGGTGGCGGCATCGCACAGGTCGAAGCCGTCGTACAGCACCTTCATGTCGTCCAGCGTGGCGATGGAGACGCCCGCGTTGCCGACCTTGCCGTAGATGTCGGGCCGCGGGTCGGGGTCGGCGCCGTACAGCGTGACCGAGTCGAACGCGGTGGACAGGCGCTTGGCCGGCAGGCCCTCCGACAGCAGCTTGAAGCGCCGGTTGGTGCGGAAGGCGTCGCCCTCGCCGGCGAACATGCGCGTCGGGTCCTCGCCCTCGCGCTTGAAGGCGAAGGTGCCGGCGGTGTAGGGGTAGCGGCCGGGCACGTTGTCCAGCATCAGCCACTGCAGGATGTCGCCGTGATCGGCGTAGGCCGGCAGCACCACCTTGCGGATGCGCGTGCCGCTGAGGGACGTGGTGGTGAGCGCGGTGCGGATCTCCCGGTCGCGGCTCTTCACCACGATCTCGTCGCCGGCGTAGGCGCGCTGCGTCTCGGGCCACTGCGCCAGCAGGTGGCGCGCGTCCTGGTCCAGGCGCGCCAGGCGCTGTTCGGCCAGCGCCAGCGCGGCGTCGGCGGCGTCGGCGCGGCCGGGCGCCTCGGCCCGCAGCAGGCGCGCGGCTTCCTGCAACTGCTGCGCCTCGCGCGCCAGCCGGGCCTGATCGCGCGCGCGCCGCTCGTAGCCGCGCACGGCGTCGGCGATCTCGGCCAGGTAGCGCGTGCGCGCGGGCGGCACGATGGGCGACTGGTGGGTGCTGTGCCGCACGCCCACGGCGGGCAGGCGGCCGTCCCGCAGCGCCAGGCCCAGCGCCGCCAGGCGGGGCCGCAGCGCCTGGTACAGCGCCGTCACGCCGTCGTCGTTGAAGTGCGCGGCCATGGTGCCGAACACCGGCATGTCCTCGGCGCGCTGGCCAAAGGCCTGCCGGTTGCGCTGCACCTGCTTGGCCACGTCGCGCAGGGCGTCCAGCGCGCCCTTGCGGTCGAACTTGTTGATGGCCACGAACTCGGCGAAGTCCAGCATGTCGATCTTCTCCAACTGGCTGGCTGCGCCGTACTCGGGCGTCATCACGTACACCGGCACGTCGACCAGCGGCACGATGGCGGCGTCGCCCTGGCCGATGCCCGAGGTCTCCACGATCACCAGGTCGAACCCGGCGGCCTGGCACGCGGCGATCACGCCGGGCAGGGCGGCGCTCAGCTCGCCGCCCCCGCGCGTGGCCAGGCTGCGCATGAAGACGCGCGGCCCCTGGCCCCACGGCCCGATGGCGTTCATGCGGATGCGGTCGCCCAGCAGCGCGCCGCCCGACCTGCGCCGCGACGGGTCGATGGAGATCACCGCGATGCGCAGGGCGTCGTCCTGATCCAGCCGCAGGCGGCGGATCAGCTCGTCGGTCAGGCTCGACTTGCCGGCGCCGCCGGTGCCGGTGATGCCGACGATGGGTATATTTTTTGTAGCTGCAAACGATTGCAGGGTGCTGGCCAGAACCTGATCTGCCTTGGAATTCTCCAGCGCGGTGATGAGCTGCGCCAGCGCGCGCCAGGCCGCTTCGGTGTGGCCCTGGAGGGCCTCGATCCGCGTCGGCGCATGCGCCGACAGGTCGTGGTCGCAGCGCATCAGCATCTCGCCGACCATGCCCTGCAGGCCCATGCGCTGGCCGTCCTCGGGGCTGTAGAGGCGGGCCACGCCATGGGCCTGCAGCGCGCGGATCTCGGCCGGCACGATCACGCCGCCGCCGCCGCCGAACACCTGGACGTGCGCGCCGCCGCGCTTCGCAGCAGGTCCACCATGTACTTGAAGTACTCGACGTGGCCGCCCTGGTAGCTGCTGATGGCGATGCCTTGCGCGTCCTCCTGCAGCGCGGCGGTCACCACCTCGTCCACGCTGCGGTCGTGGCCCAGGTGGATCACCTCCGCCCCCATGCCCTGCAGGAGGCGCCGCATGATGTTGATGGCCGCGTCGTGCCCGTCGAACAGGCTGGCGGCGGTGACGAAGCGCACCTTGTTCGCGGGGCGGTACGCGGCCAGGGCGCGGGACTCGGCGGACAGATCGGTCATGCGGTGTCTCCTGCTGGGATGTGGCGGGCGCAGCCCCTGTTGTACAGGATCGGCCGCATTTCCCTAAACTGCGGGCATGAACCCGACCCAGCTTTTCGACCCCGCCTCCAGCACCTACACCTACCTCCTGTTCGACGAGCAGACGCGCGAGGCGCTGATCATCGACCCGGTGGACGAGCAACTCCAGCGCGACCTCGACGCGCTGGCGCACCTGGGGCTGACGCTGAAGTGGACGGTGGAGACCCACGCCCACGCCGACCACATCACCAGCGCCGCCCGGCTGGCCGAGCTGACCGGCGCGCGCACGGCCGCGCCCGCTGGCTGCGACGTGGGCACGGCGGCGGTGCAACTGCGGGACGGCGACACGTTGGCCTTTGGCCGCGAGGCGGTGCGCGTGCTGCACACGCCCGGCCACACGGCGGGCAGCGTGTGCTTTCTGTGGCGGCCGGCGGGCGAGGCTGCCGAGCGCCACGTGTTCACCGGCGACACGCTGCTGATCCAGGGCTGCGGACGCACCGACTTCCAGTCCGGCAGTGCGGAGCAGCTCTACGACAGCATCACGCGCAAGCTCTTCCCCCTGCCCGACACCACCCTGGTCTGGCCGGGGCACGACTACCACGGCCGCACCCAGTCCACCATCGGCGCCGAGAAGACGACCAACCCGCGGCTGGCCGGCCGCACGCGCGAGCAGTTCGTGCAGACCATGGACGGCCTCGGCCTGCCCAGGCCGCGCCGCATGGACGAGGCCGTGCCCGCCAACCAGCGCTCGGGCCTGCGCCAGGACGCCGGCGGCGCGGCCTCGGGCGAGCCGGCGCCGGCCGAAGGCTATGCCGGCGACATCACCCCGCGGACCGCGCACGACTGGATGCAGGCCGGCCAGGCGGTGCTGGTGGACGTGCGCACCGACGCCGAGCGCGAATGGGTCGGCTTCGTCCCCGGCGCCGAGACCGCGGCCTGGAAGCAGTGGCCCGGCATGGCGCTGAACCCCGGCTTTGACGCCGCCGTCCAGACCGCCGCGCGGGACGGCCGCCCGCTGATGATGCTGTGCCGCAGCGGCGTGCGCTCCATCGCCGCCGCCCGGCGCGCGACGGCGCTGGGCTTGGCCGCCTACAACGTGCTGGGCGGCTTCGAGGGCGACCCGGACGAGCAGGCCCAGCGCGGGCGCAAGAACGGCTGGCGGCACGCCGGCCTGCCGTGGCGGCAGGGCTGAAGGGGGCCGTCAGGCCTCGCTGGGCCGCACCGCCAGCCAGTCGCCGATGGCCTGCTCGTAGGCGGCGGCCAGTTGCAGCACCTGCTGGTCGGCCCGCGGCTTGCCGATCAACTGCAGGCCCATGGGCAGGCCCCGGTGGTCGAAGCCCACGGGCACGCTGATGCAGGGCAGGCCGGCGAAGGTGGCGTAGATCACCACCTCCATCCAGCGGTGGTAGGTGTCCATGGCGCGGCCGGCAACCTCTCTGGGCCAGCGCTCGCGGGCGTCGAAGGGCCAGACCTGGGCCGTCGGCAGGGCCAGCACGTCGTGGCGCTCGAACAGGCGCAGCATCTGCCGGTAGAAGCCGGTGCGCGCCACGCTGGCGCTCATGAACTCGGCGCCGCTGGTGTGCCGGGCTTGGTCGTGCTCCCACAGCGCCTCGGGCTTGATGAGCGCGCGGTTGCCTTCCTTCAGCAGGAAGGGTGCGATGCGGGGGGCCACCAGCATGCGGCGCCAGACCAGCCACGCGTCCCACACCTGCTCGGGCGGCATGCCCAGCAGGGTGGGCTCGACGGCGCAGCCCAGGGCCTCCAGCCGGCCCAGTCCGTGCGCGCAGGCGTCCAGGATGCCGGCTTCCATGGGCAGGTGGCCGTCCAGGTCGCCGAGCCAGCCGATGCGCAGGTTCTTGGGGGCCAACGGGGTGCTGGCCAGCGCCGGATCGATGCTTTCAGCTATTGAAAGAGGAGCGTTTTCCGACCGGCCCGCCTGCGTGGCGAGCAGCCGCGCCACGTCGCGCACGCTGCGGCCCATGGGGCCTTCGGTGCTGAGCTGGCTGATCCACACGTCCTGCACCGGCGCCATCGGCACGCGGCCCTGGCTGGGGCGAAAGCCAAAGCAGTTGGCCCAGGCCGCGGGGTTGCGCAGGCTGCCCATGAAGTCGGAGCCGTCGGCCACCGGCAGCAGGCGCAGCGCCAGCGCGGCCGCGCCGCCGCCGCTGCTGCCGCCGGCCGAGCGGGCGGGGTCGTAGGCGTTCAGCGTGGCGCCGAACACCTCGTTGAAGGTGTGCGAGCCCAGGCCGAACTCGGGCGTGTTGCTCTTGCCGATGACGATGCAGCCGGCCGCCTTCAGGCGCGAGGCCATCAGGCCGTCCTCCTTGGCGACGAAGCCGCGCATCAGCGGCGAGCCCAGCGTGGTGGGCAGCCCGGCGACGTTGGACAGGTCCTTGATGGCCTGCGGCAGGCCGTGCATCCAGCCGCGCGAGGCGCCGCGCGCCAGCTCGGCATCGCGGGCGTCGGCCTCGGCCAGCAGCGCGTCGTCGGGCCGCAGCGAGACCAGCGCGTTGCAGCGCGGGTTGAGGCGGTGGATGCGCGCGAGGTAGGCGCCCATCACCTCGCGGCACGACACCTGGCGGGCGTGCAGGGCGGCGGACAGGGCGCTGGCGTCCAGCGCGGTGGGGTCGTCGGGCAGGGTGGCGGCGGGCATGGCGCCACACTCTACGCCATGCCCGGCCCGGGCCGGCATCGGAGACGGGCGCTTTCCTTGGACTGGCTCGGGGCCGTCTCCTACGGCCTCGGGATGCGTCCGCCGCTCCAATGGAAGTCCAGCCAAAGAAAGGAGCCATCATGGCGGACATCGATCATCAGCCTCGGCAGGATCTCTCGGGCGCCGAGGCCGGCCAGAAGATTCGCGAGATCGCGAAAGACACCCGGACCTGCATGTTCCAGACGGGCCTGGACAGCTTTCCCGGGGACACGCGCCCGATGTCCATCCAGGAAGTCGACGAGGACGGCACCTTCTGGTTTCTGAGCTCCACCGAGAGCGAGAAGAATCGCGACATCGCCCGAGATCCCCGTGTGGTTCTGACGTGCCAGAACGAGGGGAAGATGGCTTATCTGGCGGTTTCAGGCCGCGCCAGCATTCACACCGACCCCGCCACGATCGACAGATACTGGACCGAGTTTGCCAAGGCCTGGTTCAAGGGTAAGGAAGACCCGCGCGTGTCCATCATCCAGGTCGTGCCCGCCGATGGCCACTATTGGGAAACCAGGGACGGGAAGATCGTGGCGTTCGCCAAGATGAGCTTCGCCGCCTTCACCGGCGCCAGCGTGGACGACGGTGGCGTGAGCGGTGACCTGGCGCCGCGGCTTCCGTAGATCTCGGCGCAGCTCAGAACCTGGCTGTAGCGCGCCAGGTGGCTTCGTTCATCGGGGAAGGGCTCGGCGGCCGCGTTCGGGGCGCTCCATCCTGCCGCGCCGATGCGCAGGTCGTCCATCATTCAGTGCCTGTGGATCGCTGGAGCCAGCATGAAGCAATAAAGGCACCCGAGGGTGCCTTTATGCATTGAATCCGGCCCTGGCCCGCGTAGGGATTGCGCCGGTAGCTATCTTTATCAGAGTGCCGGGATGCGCAGCTTCTGGCCCGGGTAGATTTTGTCGGGGTGGCTCAGCATCGGCTTGTTGGCCTCGAAGATCACCGGGTACTTGTTGGCGTCGCCGTAGTACTTCTTGGCGATGGCGCTCAGCGTGTCCCCCCGCACCACGTCGTGGTACTGCGACGCGGTGCCGGCCGGGTACTGCAGGTTGTTGTCCACGTTGCTCACGCTGGCCACGTTGCCGGCGGCCAGGCCCGCCTTCTCGGCTGCTTCCTGGCTGGGGGCGTTGCCGCTCAGCGTGACGGTGCCGGAGCCGCCGTCGAACGCCACGCCCAGGCCCGACAGGCCCAGGTTCTGCTGCTCGATGTAGGTCCTGATGGCGTCGCCGGCCTTGGCGTTCAGGTCGGCCACGTCGGCGCCGGGGACCGCCGCGGCCTCCTTGCCGCCGAACAGCTTTTCACCGGCTTCCTTGATGAAACTGAACAATCCCATGCTGGGCTCTCCTCGGGTGTGGTTGAAGGAAGCCGCCACTGTACCCCGTCATCCCGGCCACCGCAGGTGACATCGCGTTCCTGACCGTAGGACAAAACCGCTTATATTGCGAAGCCATGAATTTATTGGCGATCGACGTCGGCAATACGCGACTGAAATGGACCCTGTACGACCGCCCCGCGGCCGATGCGCAGGTGCTGGCGCACGGGGTTGAATTCCTGGAGCAGCTCGATCGCCTGGCCGAGGGCGCCTGGGCCAAGCTGCCCGAGCCCGACCGCATGCTGGGCTGCATCGTGGCCGGCCAGGCCGTCAAGTACCGTGTGCAGGAGCAGATGGAGCTGTGGAACGTCGAGCCGCGCTGGGTCGTCGCCTCCGAGGCCGAGGCCGGGCTCACCAACGGCTACGACTACCCCGCGCGCCTGGGCGCCGACCGCTGGGTCGCCATGATCGGCGCGCACCACCACATGCTGCGGCACGGGCCGCCGCGGCCGCTGCTGCTGGTGATGGTGGGCACGGCGGTGACGGTGGAGGCCATCGACCAGCATGGGCGCTTTCTGGGCGGGCTGATCCTGCCCGGCCACGGCGTCATGCTGCGCGCGCTCGAATCGGGCACCGCCGGCCTGCACGTGCCCACGGGCGAGGTGTGCGAGTTCCCGACCAACACCAGCGACGCGCTCACTTCGGGTGGCACCTTCGCCATCGCCGGTGCCTGCGAGCGCATGGCCCAGCACCTGACGCGCCACTGCGGCGCCGAGCCCATGTGCCTGATGACGGGCGGCGCCGGCTGGAAGATGCTGCCGTCGATGACGCGCTCGTTCGAGTTGGTCGAAAACCTCATCTTCGACGGCCTGCTGCTCATCGCCGAGGAGCGCGAGATGCTCATCAGCAGGTATTGAAGCAACCCCCGGCTGCGTCTGCTGGCCGCGGGGCTACATGCGCTCGATGCCCGCCACATCCACCCATTGGGCCCAGCGGCGGATGTCTTCCTGGATGAACCGCTGCATATCGGGGCCGGAGCGCCACTGGTTTTCAAGGCCGCGTCCGGCGTAGGCCTGCTGCACCTCGGGGTCGGCCATGGCCTGCTGCAGCGCGCGGCCCATGCCTTCCACCGCCGCGGGCGGGGTGCCGGCGGCCGTGGCCAGGCCAAACCAGCCCTGCAGCTCCAGGCCGGGCACGATCGCGTTGGCGGCCGGCACATGGGCCAGCGACGGCAGCGGCTTGGGACTGGTGACGGCAATGGGGCGCAGCCGGTCGTTCTTCAGCATGGGCGCGGCGGAGAGGGTGTCGATGAAGACGAAGTCCAATTGCCCGCCCATCAGATCGGTCAGGATGTGCGTGACCGATTTGTACGACACGCCCTGGAACCGCAGCTTGGCGTAGAC
The DNA here is from genome assembly GCF_016703145.1 of Ottowia sp. Taxonomy (GTDB): domain Bacteria; phylum Pseudomonadota; class Gammaproteobacteria; order Burkholderiales; family Burkholderiaceae_C; genus Ottowia. Next base: position 53,286 of record NZ_JADJCO010000002.1, read on the forward strand.
GCGCAGCAGCTCCGCCGGCACCTGCGAGGACGAGCTGTAGTAGCCGTAGTTCAGCATGCCCGGCTTGGCGCGTGCCGCCGCCACCAGCTCGCCCAGGGTTTTGTACGGGGCATCGGAGCGCACCAGCAGCACGGAGCTGAAGCGGCCGAACATGCCGACCTGCACGAAGTCCTTGAGCGGGTCGTAGCGCAGCTTGCGGTACAGGCTGACGTTGGCCGCATGCGTGGAGTTGCTGGTGATCAGGAAGGTATAGCCATCGGCCGCGGCCTCCTTGGCGGCCATGGCGCCCAGGATGCCGGCGGCGCCGGGCCGGTTGTCCACCACCACGGTGGCTTGGGGCAGGGTGCGCGGCACATGGTTGGCGAAGGTGCGGGCCATGAAGTCCGCGGCGCCACCGGCCGCCGACGGCACGATGATGGTGATGGACCGTGCGGCGGGCCACGCGGCGTCCGCCGCGCGTGCGTGGGGCAGGGCCAGCGCGGCCAGCGGCAGGCTGGCCAGGCCACGCAGCAGGCTGCGGCGGCCCGGGGCGACGGGGGCGAAGGCGGTGTCGTGAAGGTCGGTGCGGGGCATGGTTTGTCTCCGTGAAAACGTGGCGGGTCTCTGATTCGAAGGGGCAGGAAAGCAGCGCGTCAGGCGGGCCGCGCCCCGGCATCGGTGCGGGGCGGGTGCAGTCCAGCCAAAAAGGGGTGCAGCGCCCGCAGGTACCGCGGCAGGCAGTCCACCATGGGCGTGTGACCACCAGGCAGCAGTTGCAGCCGGGCCATGGGCAGGCAGGCGGCCAGCTCAATGGCGTCGGCCACGCCGCGGCGGCGGTCCTGCTCGCCGTGCAGCACCAGCACGGGGCAGTGCAGCGACGGCAGATCGGGGCGCAGATCCAGGGCGCGCAAGCCCTCGATGCTTTGCAGCAGCGCGGACGGCGGCAGGCTGGCCAGGTAGTCGCACAGCTGCCGCCACAGCGCCGAGGGTGGCATTTGGGCAAAGCAGGCTCGCAGGAAATCGTGCTGGGCGGGCGGGGCCCAGGCCTCGCGCACGCGCTGCGCGAAGGCGGGGTCGCCATGGCGGGCACTGTGCGCGCCGGTGTTGCCCACCACCAGGCCGGCCACGGGCAGACCAGGCTGCAACGCGGTCAACATGGCCAGCACGCCGCCCACGGAGTAGCCCAGCAGCACAACCGGACCGGCGTGGCCGTCCTGGGCGCGCTGGCGCAGGCTGTCCGCCAGGCGCCGCGCCACCTGGCGCGGGTCGCAGGAGTGCGGGCAGAGCGGCGGCTCGGCCCAGTCCACCGGCTGCACCGTCCAGCCGGGGGCCCGCAGGCCGCCCAGCACGGCGGGCGTGCAACCGGCGCCGGGCAGAGCCACCAGCAGCGGGCCGCGCAGGGCCGCCCAGTCGATGGCATGCAGCGGTGCGGGCGGCAAGGCTGGCGAGTCGGCGTCGGTGGCGCGGGGCTGTGGCATGGCGCCCATCGTAGGCAGGCACGGCTGATGGACATAGGGAATAATTTTTATCGTTCAATAAGCAAAAGGAATCTGCTGCCATGCCATCCGATCTGCCTGATCTGCCCATTGCCCAGGTGCGCCATTTCCTGCTGGTGGCCGAGCACGGAGGCTTTCATGCGGCGGCGGAAAAGGCGTTTCGCACGCAGCCGGCGATCAGCAAGTCCGTCCAGGCGCTGGAGGAGCGCCTGGGCGGCGCGCTGCTGGAGCCCAGCCGGCGCTCGGTGCTGACGCCGCTGGGCCGCCAGTGCCTGCCCTATCTGCGCGAGTTGGTGCTGCACCACGACCGCTCGGCCAGCACGGCGCTGGCCTTCGTGCGCAAGGATCGGGGAACGCTGACCGTGGCGTCCATCGCGGCCCTGGCCGGCAACTGGCTGCCGCGGTTGGTGCGCGACTATCAGCGCGACTACCCGGGCGTGGCCGTGCGCCTGCTTGATGACAACTCGCGCAACGTGGAGCGCATGGTGCTGGAGGAGGAGGTGGACTTCGGCGTGGGCAGCCTGGTGTCGGGAACGCCGCAGCTCCTGTTCGATCCGCTGATCGACGACGCCTTCGGCCTGGTGTGCAGCCGCAGCCATCCGCTGGCCCGGCGGCGGCGGTTGCGTTGGCATGAACTGCGGGGGCTGCCGCTCCTGAGCACCACGGCCCACCACCAGTTGGCCGCCTGGCCTGACGAGGCGCGCTGGCTGCAGGCGCCGGTGATGCACGTCAGCACCATGTTGACCCTGCTGGCACTGCTGGATGCCAATGTGGGCGTGACCGTGCTGGCGCGCCTGGGCGTGCCTGCGATGCTGGCCGAGCGCCTGGCGTTCGTGCCGCTGGCGGGGCCCCGGCGCCAGCGCAGGCTGGGGATCGTCCGGCTGGCCGGACGATCACTCAGCCCGGCGGCGCAGGCCATGCGGGAGCGCTTGCTTGCGCATGCGCAGGCTTCGCGGGGGCATGCATGACAGATGCCGTGGACCGAATGCTTCTAAATTAATAGCTATAAGCGTTTATTCTGCGCCGGCTTCAGCCTGATTTGGCTTGAAGCTGACGTCAGGCGCCGCAGTCGCCCAAGCCCTCCACCGCCTGGAACATCGCTTGCCGCGCCTGGCTGACGACCTGGCCCTTCCAGCCGTCGGTGTCGGTGTGGAAGGCGCGCAGCAGCCGTGCCTTGATCTGCACCGCCAACGCGGCCGGCGCCTGCGGGTGCAGCGCCAGCCAGTGGTCGCCGCGCAGGGCGTCCAGCACCTCGGCGAGGGGCTCGGTGCCGTATTCCAGCGCGATGCCGGTGGTTTCGGCGCGCGGCGCGGCGTCTTCGATGGCTTCCCACATCAAGCCCGTCAGCGGGGCGCTGGTGGAGGAGCCGTCTTGGATCGACGTCACCCGCGCTCCCCACCAGCGGCGCGCCCGCGCCAGGGCGGTGGCGTCGTCGCGGCCGGCGTGGATGCGCTCGCCCACGCCGCTGGGGCCCAGGCCGGTGTGCAGGTCGATCCAGGCCAAGCGGCGCGCGCGGCCGGCGTATCGGGCCAGCGCCTGCCGCACGGCCTGGTGGCTCCAGGTGGGCGCGTGGCCGCCGAAGAACAGGCCGTCGGCGAACTCCCATTGCCCGCCCGAGATGGCCGCCCGCCAGGCTGCCACGCCGTCGGTGGCGATGAGGGCCCCGATGGCCGCGCGGTTGACTTCGTCGGGCGGCCAGTCGGCCGGCAGCAGCAGCGGGTGCACGCGGCGGTAGGCCGCGTTGACGGGCATCGGCCGGGCGAAGTCGACGAAGTTGCGGTTCAGGTCCACGTTCTCGTGCGTCACGCGACGCAGGTGCGAGAAGCCCCAGGGGTTGAGCGCGTGCAGGTACAGCACCGCCACGCCCGCCGCGCGCGCCTTGCCGTGCCAGTCGGCGTCGTGCAGGGCGAACACCTGCACCCCGCTGCCGCAGAAGCCCTCCACGCCGTGGCAGCCGCTGCTGATGATCAGCAGGCGCTCGCTCGCGGCGTCGCCCACCAGCGCCACGTCCAGCGCCAGTTGCTCGCCGTCGCGGCCGGGCAGGGGGTGGTTGAACGACTCGATGCGCGCGCCCAGCGTGGCCGCGCCCTCCAGGAACTTGACGCGCGCCTTGGCGTAGCTGGGGGAGAAGGCGGAGGGGATGGGGATCACGGGGTGCCTTTCTCGGAGAAGAAGGTGAGGCGGTTGCCGAAGGGGTCCGTCACCCTCATTTCCATCGATCCCCAGGGCGCTTCTTCCAGGCCGGGGCGGGCATGGCGGTAGTTCGCCGCCGCCAGGCGCTGCTGGTAGGCGGCCACGTCGCCGGTGGCGATGCGCAGCGCCGCCCCGGGGCAGCAGTCGCCATGGTGCTCTGAAAGGTGCAGCACGCAAGCGTCTTTCGACACCTGCATGTAAAGCGGCGCGTGATCGTCGAAGCGGTGCTGCCAGTCGAGCCGGAAGCCCAGGAAGTCGAGGTAAAACTCGCGCGCCTTGGCTTCGTCGAAGATGCGCAGGATGGGCGTGGCGGCCTGCAAGGGCATGCGCGGCTCAGGTGCGTGCGCCAGCAGGCATCGGCCGGTCCGCCGGCGGCGTGTGGGCCAGCCAGGCCTCGGCCAGACGCACCCAGTAGGTGGCGCCCAGGGGGATCAGGTCGTCGTTGAAGTCGTAGTGCGGGTTGTGCAGGGTGCAGGGGCCGGCGTCGTGGCCGCCGCCCGCGTAGCCGGCGCGGTGGGCGCCGTCGCCGTTGGCGATGAAGCAGTAGGCGCCGGGCTTTTCCAGCAGCATGAAGGAGAAGTCCTCGGCGCCCATGGTGGGTTCCTGCGCGATGGCGTTCTCGGGGCCGACGATGCCGGCCATGACCTCGCGCGCGAACCCGGCCTCGTAGGGCGTGTTGATGGTGGGCGGGTAGTTGCGCTTGAACTGGAAGTCGCAGCGCGCGCCGAAGGCGGCGCTGACGCCCTCGGCGATCTCGCGCATGCGCTGCTCGATCAGGTCCAGCGTCTCGAAGGTGAAGGTGCGCACCGTGCCCTGGATCTCGCACGCATCGGGGATGACGTTGGTGGCCTCGCCGGCGTGGATCATGGTGACCGAGATGACGCCGGCGTCGATGGGCTTCTTGTTGCGCGTCAGGATGGTCTGGAAGCCCTGCACGATCTGGCAGGCGATGGGCACCGGGTCGGTGCCCATGTGGGGCATCGCGGCGTGGCCGCCCTTGCCGGTGACGACGATCCTGAACTCGTTGCTGGAGCCCATGACCGGCCCGCTGGAGACGGCCATCCGGCCCACCGCCATGCCGGGCCAGTTGTGCATGCCGAACACCGCTTCCATGGGGAACTGCCGGAACAGGCCGTCCTTGATCATCTCGCGCGCGCCGCCGCCGCCTTCCTCGGCGGGCTGGAAGATCAGGTAGACGGTGCCGTCGAAGTCGCGCTGCCTCGACAGGTGCAGCGCGGCGGCCAGCAGCATGGCGGTGTGGCCGTCGTGGCCGCAGGCGTGCATTTTGCCGGGGTGCCGGCTGGCGTGCGCGAAGGTGTTGAACTCGGTCATCGGCAGCGCGTCCATGTCGGCGCGCAGGCCGATGGCCCGCCCGTTCTGGCCGCCGTCGCGCCCGTGCACGATGCCCACCACGCCCGTGGTGCCCATGCCGCGGTGGATGGGGATGCCCCATTCGGCCAGCCGGGCCGCCACCAGGTCGGCGGTGCGCACCTCCTCGAAGCGCAACTCGGGGTGCGCGTGAAGGTCTCGCCGCAATTCGGTGATGGCCGCAGCCTGCGCCAGGATGGGTTCGATGAGGTTCATGGCGAAAGTCTAGTACGCCCGGCAGAATGGCGGGAAGGGGTTTCCCATATCCATGATGCCGATGACCAGTGCTCTGAATTCAGGAGTGATCCGGCGCCTCGCCGTGCCACTCGCGCTGGCCTCGGCGTTGCTGGCCGGCTGCGGCTCCGCCGGCTACTACGCGCAGTCGGTGCGCGGCCACCTGGCGCTGATGGCCGCCGCGCGGCCCATTGACGAACTGCTGGCCGACCCGGTCACCCCGGCAGACCTGAAGGCCCGCCTGGCGCTGGCGCGCCGCATCCGCGCCTTCGCCACCGCCGAGCTGGCGCTGCCCGACAACCCCAGCTACCACCGCTACAGCGACCTCGGGCGCCGCGCGGCGGTGTGGAACGTGGCCGCCGCGCCGCCCGATGGGCTGGCGCTCAAGCGCTGGTGCTTCGCCGTCGTCGGCTGCGTCGGCTACCGCGGCTACTACGACGAGGCCGACGCTCGTGCGCTGGCGGCCGAGCTGCGGTCCGGCGAGGGGCTGGAGGTGATGGTCTACGGCGTGCCGGCCTATTCCACCCTGGGCTGGCTGAACTGGGCCGGGGGCGACCCGCTGCTGTCCACCTTCATCCGCTACCCGGAGGGCGAGTTGGCGCGCCTGATCTTCCACGAGCTGACGCACCAGCGCGTGTACGTCGGCGGCGACACCATGTTCAACGAGTCCTACGCCACGGCGGTGGAGCGCCTGGGCGTGGCGCGCTGGCTGTCCACGCAGGCGGGCGAGGCGGCACGGCGCGAATACGCCGTGTTCGACGCGCGCCGCCAGGCCTTCCGCCAGCTCACCCGGCAGACGCGCCGCGAGCTGGCGGCGGTTTATGAGAAAAAACAGGCCGAAGCCCTTGCCGGTATTGCGCTGACAGCTATCAAAAACGAAGTGATGGAGCGCTTTCGCCAGCGCTACGCCGCGCTCAAGGCCGGCTGGGCCGCGGCGGGCACGCCGTTCGACGGCTTCGACGGCTGGGTGGCGCAGGCCAACAACGCCAGCTTCGGCCTGCAGGCGGCCTACGACGAGCGGGTGCCGGCCTTCGAGGCGCTGTTCGCGCGGGAGGGCAGCGACTGGCCGCGCTTTCACGCCGCCGTGCGCGACCTCGCCCGGCTGCCGGGTGACGAGCGCGGCGCGCGGCTGGACGCGCTGGCGGGCGAGGCGCCCGCGCGCCACGCCAGCGCGGCCCGAACCGGATCGATCGCTTCCAAAAGAATAGCTGAAGGCGAAATACCGGCGCGGGCTGTAGCCCGATTTCTTTCAAGAATTCACGCCGAGACCGATGCGGCTCAGGCGGCGCGCACTGCCTCGGCCGTGTCGATGAACTTCTGCATGGCTTCCTCGCGGCCGGTGCCTTCGAGCTTCTTCCAGGCGTCCCACTTGGCGCGTGCCACGAAGTCGCTGAAGGGCGGCTTGTCGCGCCCGTTGTCGCCCTCTGTGGCCTGCTTGTAGGCCGCGTAGAGCTTGAGCAGCGTCAGGTTGTCGGGACGCTCGGGGCGCGCCTGGGCGTCGGCATAGGCTTGCTCGAAGCGGGCCTGCAGGTCGGACATGAGGGGCACTTTCAGGGGGAGAGGCGATGTTACCTACAGCGTCAGGTTGGCGCGCGCCAGCTCCACCCACAGGCGCTCCACCGCGTCGCGCGCCGTCACGGCGGCCGCCTGCTCCTGCAGCCGGGCGGCCTCGGCCAGCCGCGCCTCGCCCTCCAGCATGACCACGGCGTTCGCGCGCGCGATCATCACCGCCGCCGAATCGGGCGCCAGCCGCCCGGCTTCGCGCAGGTGGTGCAGCGCCGTCTCGGCCCGGGCGCCGTAGGTCATGGCGCCGACCAGCGGGCCGACCTTGTCGATCACCTCGGCGTGGAACAGGCCCAGCGCGGCATGGGCCAGCGCGTGGCCGGGGGCCAGCATCAGCGTCATCTCCAGCGCGGCGCGCACCTGCGTGCCCAGGCCCTGCGCCAGCGCGCGCGCCACGTGGATGCCCTGGGCGTAGCGCGCCAGCGCGTAGCCCTGCCAGAACCAGGCGTTGGGGTGCAGCGGCGCGAGGGCGGCGTGCTGGCGCCCGCGCAAGTGCACGCGCTGCAGCAGCGCCAGGCGCGCCTTCTCGCCAGGCTCGACCAGCGTGGCGTGGGCGGTGGCGGCGCGGTTGGCGACGGACAGGCCCTCGACGCCCGCGGCCAGGCCGGCGGCCTCGGCGCGCTCGAACTGGCCGGCGTGCAGCAGCGCCCAGGCCGCCAGCGCGGCCTCGCCACGCGGCAGCGGCTCGGCGTCCAGCGCGTGCAGGCGCGGCCATTGGGCGCGCACTTCGTCGGCGTCGAGGAAGGCGTAGTCGCCGGCGTGGGGGCAGGGCAGCCAGGTCGTCATGGCGTGGCGGGGGATTGGTAGGCTTCGATCAGCGCCAGCAGGTGGGCGCGCGGCTCGTCGCCCAGGTAGGGCGCCAGCAGGCCGAGCACGTGGTAGGCGCCGCGCAGCAAGGCGTCCTGGGCGTTCTCGGGCTCCATGGCGCTGCGCGGGCTCAGCACGTATTCGTAGCTGAGCCAGTAGGTCAGCAGCACCACCATGTTGGCGGCCACGGCGTCGTGCCCGCGCTCGCCGGCGGTGCCGGCCAGGGCGTCGTCCGAGGGCGCGGCCTCGGCGCGCAGGTTGTCCAGCACCACGCGCAGCGCGCCCTTCTTGCGCATCAGCAAGGCGGGAAAGTGCGTCTCCAGCCGCCGGTTGCGCGACAGCAGGTGGTTGAGGTCGCGGTAGAGGAAGCGGTACTGCCAGATCAGCTCGAACAGCGAGTGCAGGAAGAACCAGGCGTCCTCGACGTCGCGCACGTCGTCGCTGGCAGCCAGCAGCTCGACCAGCGCGCCCTCGTACAGGCCGAACAGCGTGTTGATCAGCTCGTCCTTGGACGGGTAGTGGTAGTACAGGTTGCCGGGGCTGATGTTCAGCTCGGCCGAGATCATGGTGGTGGAGACGTTGGGCTCGCCGAAGCGGTTGAACAACTCCAGCGACGTGACCAGGATGCGCTCGGCGGTGCGGCGGGGCGCTTTCCGGGTCATGGTGTTCTCCTCGGCTTCACGGCTTCTCAGGGTGTGCTGGAGGCCGGCGCGGGCGCGGGCGCGGGCGTCTGGGGCTCGGGCGGCGCTACCACGGGCTCCGGCGCCGCGGGGACAAGCTGGGTGTAGGCCACCGTCACGGTGTGCTCCACTGTATCGCCATTCGCCTCGGTCACGCGCAGCCGCACCGGCAGGTAGTCCAGCGTGCGGCCCAGCCAGGCCTCGATGCGGACGTCACGCTCGTCCTGCGCCGCATGCACCAGCCGGACCGTGGGCAAGGTCCGGTCGCGCAGCGCCGGCACGATCTCGTCGGCCTCGACCACGAAGCGCCAGCGCCCTGTGTCGTGCAGGTGCGCGGCCGGCAGCTCGATCACGCTGCCGGCCGGGTAGCGGCCGGGGTCGCCCGCCAGCAGGGCGCCCAGTTGCAGCAGCACGCCCACCCGGTCCTGCATGCCGGCCTGCAACGGGGCGTCGGCGGCGGCGAAACGCACGCGCTGCGCGTCGTAGTCGAAGCGCACGTCCTGCACCGCGGGCGTGCGCAGCGTGGCCTGCACCGGTACCAGGCCTTGCGGCGTCAGCAGGCCGGTGACGGTGCGCGTGTGCTGGCCAATGGGCGAGCCATACACATAAAGATTCCAGTGGGCGTCGTACCAGCGGCCGTCCTGGCGCCAGTTCAACGCGGTGGGCACCTCGAACGACTCGCCGCCGATGGTGCCGGTGGTGCGGTAAGTCAGATGGGCCGCGCGCGGTATCCGCACGGGCGCATCGCCCTGGCCCTGAGCGAACGTCAGCGCCGTTGCGGCGTCGGCTGGTGGCAACGGGATCCTGATCGGCAGGGGGGCCGACTCGCCTCCGAAGGTGGTTCCGGTGTAGGGACCCAGCACCGGGGCTTCGGCCTTGGTATCGCTGCTGGCGTCGCGCGCGCTGGTGGCGCTTTGTGGGGTGGCGGGCGCCTTGGGCTTGGGCTTGGGCGTTGGCTTGGCCTTGGGGCGGGGCGCTGGAGCCGGTGCCGGTGCCGGAGCAGGCGATGGGGGTGGAGCGGTCTCCGGCGCTGGCGGGCTTGCTTCGGCGGGCGGCGCCACCAGGCGCGTCGTGAACGTCCCGGCATCCTGGCCAGCCCGCGCGGTCTGGCCCAGGCGCGGCAGGCCCAGCAGCAGCAAGGCGTGCACGGCGGCCACCAGCAGCGTGACCGACGTCAACTGACGGCCAGGTGGTGTGGTAGGGGCGATGGAATCGGTGCTCAAGTGGGAAAAGCCAGGGCGTCGAGTGAATCGGCGTCGAAGCGGTGTGAACGGGTCAGGCCAGATTGGAGCGCGGCGGCCGGCGTTGGTTCGCCCGCGGCGCGCCCGCGTCAGCCTCGCGGCGGCTTCTTGCGGGCCGCGCTGGCCGGCGCCGGTGCATCGGCCTGGCCCGTCATTTTCGCGAGCGCCTGCTCGAGCGCATCGACGCGCGCTTTCAGGATGGCGATCTCGCACGCCGACGGCATGCCCATGCTGGCGAGGGCGCGGGCCACGCGGCCCTCGAAAATGCCGCCCAGCCGGTCCCACGAGCCGCCGCCGCTGGTGGCCTGGGTCGTCATCGCGCCCATGCGCTGCGCGGCCTCGGCCCACTGCTCCTGCGTGCGGGCCTGCATCTCCAGCCCTTGCTTGACCAGTGCCTCGAACGCCTTGCTGCCCTCGGCATGCGCATTGGCCTGCGCGCTGGCCAGCGCGCCCAGTCCGGCCAGCCAGACGTTGTGCGCCGGCGTCTGCGTCGAGGCGGGAAACTGGAACGGCAGGGAAGCGGGCGAGGGCGTGGGGGCGGGTTCTGTGGCGGTCTTGCGGGGCTTGGTCGGCATGGCGGTGTCTCCGGGCGGCACGGCGGTCGCGGGCGGTTGCGGGCGTCCGCCCCGAAGCCGCCTTGCCGCGACAGCCCACACTGTAACGCCGTCCAGGGCGCGGCGGAGCGCATGAAATAATCCACCGTTGCGCATTTCGGCGTGGGCGTCCCAAATGAGGGCGCCGCCGGCCGGTGCGCGTGAAAGGCCTCGACTCCCATGATCCTCGTCACCGGCGGCGCCGGCTTCATCGGCAGCAACTTCGTGCTCGACTGGCTGGCCGGCGGCGGCGAGGGCGTGGTCAACCTCGACAAGCTGACCTACGCCGGCAACCTGGCCAACCTGGCGGCGGTGCAGGGGGATGCGCGCCACGTCTTCGTGCCGGGCGACATTGGCGACACGACGCTGCTGCAGCGGCTGCTGGCCGAGCATCGGCCGCGTGCCATCGTCAACTTCGCGGCCGAGAGCCACGTGGACCGCTCCATCCACGGCGCGGAAGACTTCATCGCCACCAACGTCGTCGGCACCTTCCGCCTGCTGGAGGCCGCGCGTGGCTACTGGGCCGGCCTGCCAGCGGACGAGCAGGCCGCCTTCCGCTTCCTGCACGTGTCCACCGACGAGGTGTACGGCAGCTTGGCGCCCGGCGCGCCGGCCTTCGCCGAGGACCACGTCGTCGAGCCCAACAGCCCCTACAGCGCCAGCAAGGCCGCCAGCGACCATCTGGTGCGCGCCTGGCACCACACGCACCGGCTGCCGGTGCTCACGACCAACTGTTCCAACAATTACGGGCCCTATCACTTTCCCGAGAAGCTGATCCCGCTGATGATCGTCAACGCCCTCGCGGGCAAGCCACTGCCGGTGTACGGCGACGGCCAGCAGGTGCGCGACTGGCTGTACGTGACGGACCACTGCAGCGCCATCCGGCGCGTGCTGGAGGCTGGCCGCCCCGGAGAGACCTACAACGTCGGCGGCTGGAACGAGAAGACCAACCTGGCCATCGTCCACACCATCTGCGATCTGCTCGACGAACTGTCGCCGCGCGCCGACGGCCAGAGCTACCGCGCGCAGATCACGCACGTGGCCGACCGCCCCGGCCACGACCGGCGCTACGCCATCGATGCGCGCAAGATCGAGCGCGAGCTGGGCTGGCGCCCTCTCGAAACCTTCGACACCGGCATCCGCAAGACCGTCCGGTGGTACCTGGACCATCCCGACTGGGTGCTCGGCGTGCAGAGCGGCGCCTACCGGGACTGGGTGGCCGCTCAATACGGCCAGGCGGCATGAACATCCTGCTGCTGGGCAGGAACGGCCAGGTCGGCTGGGAACTGCAGCGCAGCCTGGCACCGCTGGGCCGCCTGACCGCGCTGGACCGCCAGGGAGGCGACGGCCTGTGCGGCGACCTGGGCGACCTGCAAGGGCTGGCCGCCACCGTGCGCGCGCTGCGTCCCCAGGTCATCGTCAACGCCGCCGCCTACACCGCCGTGGACCGGGCCGAGAGCGAGCCCGAACTGGCGTGGCGCATCAACGCCGAAGCCCCCGCCGTGCTGGCGCGCGAGGCGGCGGCCAGTGGCGCCCTGCTGGTGCACTACGGCACCGACTACGTCTTCGACGGCAGCGGCAGCGCGCCCTGGACCGAGGACGCCGCCACCGGCCCCCTGAGCGTCTACGGCCGCGCCAAGCTGGCGGGCGAGCAAGCCATCGTGCGGGCGGGCGGCGCGCACCTGATCCTGCGCACGAGCTGGGTCTACGCCGCGCGCGGCGGCAACTTCGCCAAGACCATGCTGCGGCTGGCGCAGGAGCGCGAGCGCCTGACCGTCATCGACGACCAGTGGGGCGCGCCCACCGGGGCCGAGCTGATCGCCGACGTCAGCGCGCACGCCATCGCGCAGGTGCGCGCGCAGCCGGGCAAGGCGGGCATCTACCACCTGGCGGCAGCCGGTGAGACCAATTGGTTTTCATATGCAAAACACGTGATAGGCCGCGCCGGCATTGGGCCATCAGCTATTAAAATAGTAGTAAATGAAATTGCGCCCATTCCCACCAGCGCCTACCCCACGCCCGCCCGGCGCCCGCACAATTCGCGCCTGGACACGCGCAGGCTGCAAGCGACGTTCGGCCTGTCCCTGCCGCCCTGGCAGGATGGCGTGGACCGGATGCTGGCCGAGATTCTTTGACTCCCACGACGACATGACCGAACGCAAAGGCATCATCCTCGCCGGGGGCTCCGGCACCCGCCTGCACCCGGCCACCCTGGCCCTCAGCAAGCAACTGCTGCCGGTGTACGACAAGCCCATGATCTATTACCCGCTGGCCACGCTCATGCTGGCCGGCATCCGCGACATCCTGGTCATCAGCACGCCGCAGGACACGCCGCGCTTCGAGCAGCTGCTGGGCGATGGCGCGCAGTGGGGCATCCGCCTGCAATACGCCGTGCAGCCCAGCCCCGACGGGCTGGCGCAGGCTTTCATCATCGGCGAGCGCTTCGTCGGCGACGCGCCCAGCGCCTTGGTGCTGGGCGACAACATCTTCTACGGCCACGACTTCGAGCCGCTGCTGGCGCGCGCCGACGCTCAAGGCCAGGGCGCCACCGTGTTCGCCTACCCGGTGCACGACCCCGAGCGCTACGGCGTGGTCGAGTTCGACGCCGCCGGCAAGGCCATCAGCATCGAGGAAAAGCCCGCCCAGCCCAAGAGCAGCTACGCCGTCACCGGCCTGTATTTCTACGACCGCCAGGTGGTCGAGATCGCCAAGTCCGTCCGGCCCAGCGCGCGCGGCGAGCTGGAGATCACCGCCGTCAACCACGCCTATCTGCAGCAGGGCCGGCTGAACGTGCAGATCATGCAGCGCGGCTACGCCTGGCTGGACACCGGCACGCACGACAGCCTGCTGGACGCCGGCCAGTTCATCGCCACGCTGGAGCGCCGCCAGGGCCTGAAGATCGCCTGCCCGGAGGAGATCGCCTGGCGCAAGGGCTTCATCGACGCCGCGCAGGTCGAGCGGTTGGCCACGCCGCTGGCCAAGAACGGCTATGGGCAGTACCTGCTGCGGTTGCTCAAGGAAACGCGCCATCCATCCGAGCGAGCCTGAAGTGCCCTCGCCCGCCGTGCCGTTCTTCTCCCCGCGGGGCGCAGCCTTCGGGGTCGATCTGGGCGTCTGCTTGCAGGGCGTGGTCGACAGCGGGTGGTACGTGCTGGGACCGAACGTGCGCGAATTCGAGCAGGCCTTTGCCCGCTACGTCGGCGTCGGCCATGCGGTGGGCGTCGCCAACGGCACCGACGCGCTGGCCCTGGCGCTGCGCGCGCTCGGCATCGGGCCGGGCCAGCGCGTGGCCACCGTGGCCAATGCCGGCTGCTATGCCAGCACCGCCATCGCGCAGGTCGGGGCCGTGCCTTGTTTCGTGGACGTGGATGAGGGCAGTTTGACGCTTTCGCCCGATCGTCTGCGGGCCACGCTGCGGGACGGCCCCGTGGGCGCCGTGATCCTGACCCATCTGTACGGGCGGATGGGCGAGGCCTCGGCCATCGCCGCCCTGTGCCGGCAGGCCGGCGTGCCGCTGATCGAGGACTGCGCCCAGGCCCACGGCGCGGTGCGGGCGGGCCGCCAGGCCGGGGCCTGGGGCGCCGTGGCCTGCTTCAGCTTCTATCCCACCAAGAACCTGGGCGCCCTGGGCGACGGCGGCGCGGTGTTGACCGACGACACCGCGTTGGCCGAACGCCTGCGCGCGCTGCGCCAGTACGGCTGGGCGCGCAAGTACGAGGTGGCGCTGGCGGGTGGCGTCAACAGCCGCCTCGACGAGCTGCAGGCCGCCGTGCTGCTGGCCAAGCTGCCCCGGCTGGACGCCGCCAACGCCGAGCGCCGCGCCATCGCCACGCGCTACGGCGCCGCATTCGCCGACCTGCCGTTGGCCTGCCCGCCGCTGCCGGGCGAGGACGACGTGGCGCACCTCTACGTCGTGCGCACGCCGCGCCGCGCCGAGCTGCAGGCGCACCTGGCCGCGCGCGGCATCGCCAGCGACGTGCACTACCCGGTGCCCGACCATCGGCAGCCCGTGCGTGCCGGGCAGGCGGCGCCCGACCTACCCGTCACCGAAGCGGCGTGCGCCGAGGTGCTGTCGCTGCCCTGCTATCCGGGGCTGACGCCCGCGCAGGCCGAACAGGTGGTCGGCGCCGTGCGCGGCTTCTTCGACCAGGCGCGGCCATGCTGAGCCTGGTCATTCCCGTCTACCGCAACGAGGGCTCGATTCCCGAGCTGCTGGCGGTGCTGCAGGGCCTGCACCAGGCGCTGGCGGGCGCCCTGGAAGTGGTGTTCGTCGTCGATGGCAGCCCTGATCGCTGCCATGACCTGCTGCGCGAGCAATTGCCGCACACCGGCCTGGACGCCACGCTGGTGCTGCTGACGCGCAACTTCGGCGCCTTCGCCGCCGTGCGCACGGGCCTGGCGCATGCGCGCGGCGAGTTCTTCGCCGTGATGGCGGCCGACCTGCAGGAGCCGCCCGAGCTGGTGCTGCGGATGCAGGCCGTGCTGGCGCGCGGCGAGACCGATGTCGTCGTGGCCGAACGCACCCTGCGCCACGACCCGCCCTGGCAGCGCTGGCAGGCGCAACTGTTCTGGTGGTTCTATCGGCGCTACGTCGTGCCCGAGATGCCGCCCGGCGGCGTGGACATCTTCGCCTGCAACCGGGCGTTCCGCGACGCGCTGCTGGGGCTGGAGGAAAGCCGCAGCTCGCTCATCGCGCAGATCTTCTGGCTCGGCTTCCGGCGCGCCAGCGTGCCCTACGTGCGGCAGCCGCGCCGGCATGGCGAATCGGCCTGGACCTGGCGCAAGAAGGTGGCCTACCTGGCCGACAGCGTGTTCGCCTTCACCGACCTGCCGGTGCGCCTGCTCACCCGCGTGGGCGCGCTGGGCCTGCTGGTGGCGACGGCGCTGGCCGCCGTGGTGCTGTTCGGCAGGCTGGCGGGCCTGATCAGTGTGCCCGGCTACGCCATGACGCTGATCGCCATCCTCTTCTTCGGCGCGCTCAACCTCCTGAGCCTGGGCATCGTCGGCACCTACGCCTGGCGTGCCTACGAGAACACCAAGCAGCGCCCGCAGGCCGTGGTCCTGCGCGTGCAGCGCTTCGAGTCTCGATAATCCGCCTGCCATGACCGCCGCCATCCATCCCAGCGCCCAGGTCGCCGCCGCCCGCGTCGGCAGCGGCGTGAGCGTGGGTCCGCTGGCCGCGGTCGGCGCTGGCGCCGAGCTGCAGGATGGCTGCAGGCTGGGCGCGGCGGCCTGCGTCGGCGAGGGCGCCGTCATCGGCGCGGGTGCGACGGTGGGCGAGGGCGCGGTCGTCGCGGCCCGCGTTCGGGTGGGGGCCGGGGCGCGCATCGAGGCGGGCGCGGTGGTCACGCGCCAGGTGCCGCCGCGCGCCGTGGTGCAGGGGCCGGCCGCCACCATCGTGGGCTACGCCGACGCACCGGCGCACCTGCCCGCGCGCGTGGCGCCGGCCGCGCCAGGCGTGGTCGAGAGCGTGGTCAAGGGCGTGCGCTTGCACGTGCTGCGCGAGGTGCAGGACATGCGGGGCGATCTGTGCGCCGCCGAGGTCGGCGGTGACCTGCCCTTCGTCGTGCGCCGCGGCTTCCTGGTCTACAACGTGCCGAACGCCGAGCTGCGCGGCGAACACGCGCACCGCCGCTGCGCGCAATTCCTGATGGCTGTCAAGGGCTCGGTGCGCGTGGTGGTGGACGACGGCGCGCAGCGCGAAGAATTCAGCCTCGACCGGCCTAACCTGGGCCTGTACCTGCCGCCGATGACCTGGGGCATCCAGTACCGCTATGCCGAGGGCGCGGTGCTGCTGGTGCTGGCCTCCGACCCGTACGACCCGGCGGACTACATCCGCGACTACGGTGAGTTCGTGGCGTTGGTGCGCGCGGGGGCCGCCACGTGATCGCGCGCGAAGCCCTGCGCTACCTGCTGGCCGGCGGGGCCAACACCCTGGTGACCTATGTGCTGTATCTGGCCCTGCTGCAGGTGATGCATTACCGCTCGGCCTACGTGCTGGCGTTCATCGTGGGCATCGGCCTGTCCTTCCTGCTGCTGCGCCACATGGTGTTCGCGCGGCCCGGCAAGCGTTTCTCGCTGGCCTACGTCGCGGCCAGCCATGGCTTGCAACTCGGGTTGGGCCTGGCGGTCGTGGAATGCTGGGTCGCCTGGCTGCACGGGCCGGCGTGGCTGGCGCCGGTGGCCGCCGTGCTGGTGAGCGTGCCGGTCATGTTCGTCCTGCAACGCTGGATTTTCACGCCCCATGCGTCGCACTGAAACCCCTCGCCTGCAGCGCTGGCTGCTGCGCGCATGCGTGATCGTGCCGCTGCTGATGCTGGCGGCGAACCTGCTGGCCTGGCTGCGCTGGGGCACCGACCTGCCGATGGTGGACGACTGGCGGGTCTACGATGAGCGCAATGCCCTGTCGCTGGCCCCCGCGCGCCTGTTCGAGGCCATCAACAACACCCTGACTCCCGTTGGCCTGGTGCTGGATGTCCTGGCGCAACGGTGGTTCGGCGGCAATCCGCTGCCCTATCAGACAGTGTCCATGCTGGGCGTGCTGGGCGGCCTGCTGTGGCTGCAGTGGCGTTTGCTGTCCTGGGTGCTGCGGCGCACCGAATGGGCCGCGCTGGCGTTCGCCTTCTCGGTGTTCATGCTGCAGTCGGACACCTATTGGGGAGCGCAGAACCTGGCCTACCACCAGGCGCTGCCCCTGGTCGCGCTGCTGGCGGCGATGAGCCTGACCCTGCGCGGCGGGTGGCCTGCCTTCCCGCGGGTGAGCGCGATTTTCGTGCTGGGTGTGGTGGCGGGCCTGACCTACATCTCAGGCGCGGTCGCGGCTTTCGTCATCGGGGTGGCCTGGACGGGACTGGCATGGCGCCTCGGGCACGAACGAACCGATCCCCTGCTCGTTCGCGTCGCTCACGGCGGGTGGGCTCTGGTCGCGGCGGGCGGCGCCACCAGCGCCCTGCAGATCGTGCTCACGCGAAGGGCGGCGCCGGGCAGCCGGGTGCAGTACATGGGCCTGACCTGGCCCGATCAATCCGATTTCTGGCTCTTCATGGCCGGCAAGCTCGGCCGCAGCAGCGGCGCGGGGTTCGCTTCCCTGGCCTTGGAGGTCGCGTGGGTGGCCTTGCTCATCGCCGTGATCGCGGCCGCCGCCGCGTGGACCGTCGGACGATGCTTTCGCGGCGGCCACCAGCAGGGCGGAGCGGACGTCATGAGGCGCCGCCTGGCGCTGGTATTCCTGCCACTGCTGGCCGCCGTGCTGGCGTACCTGGCACTCGTCAGCCTGGGACGCACCGGCCTGCGGGAAGCCTCCGTTCAAAGTCCCGAAGCGGTGTTCCGGCTGGCGTACCTGCGCTTTCATTTCTTCTGGGCCACGCTGCTCTATCCCTGGCTCGCGGCGACGCTGATCGTGGCGCTGCTATCCGTCCGCGGGCATGCGGGCGCTGTGCGATGGCTCCTGGTCGTCCCGGTCGCCGTGGGGGGGCTCGTTATTCTTGCCGCGCTGCCGCGAGGCGTGTTCAATGTTCAGAAAGCCTACAAGGAAACGTCTCTGTCCCGCATGGAAGAGATCCGCTGCCTGAGCCGGCAGATCGGCACGGGTCATCCGATCGACTGTCCCCTGTTCGTCTTCATGAACATACCGGACGCGACGCGCGCTTATAGATACGGCCTGGATATCCGCGCATCGTTCACGCGCTACTTTCCCATCGTTGAGCGCGAACATCTGGGCGCCGACCTGCTGCGCTGGGACGCCGGGAGCACGCCCTTGCCGGACGTGGAGATGACCGAGACCCAGCCTGCGGACGGCCCCGGTTCCACGCGTCTGCTGGTGAAGTTCAAGCAGGCTGAAGCCGAGTCGGCGCGCTGCTGGATCATGGGAGTGCGGCTTGCGCTGCGGGAGACGGCCGGCGCGAGTGCCATCCGTTTGTTCCATCGGCCGCCCGGCAGCGCGGAGTTCAAGCAGGAATGGTCCGTCCAGAAGAGCCTGGCCAGTGCGGCCACGAGCGAGGCGGAGATCGAGTTCGCATTGGAAAGCAGGTCCGGATTCGCCCCCGTGCTGCGGGTCGATGTCGTGGGGCCGAGCGGGCGCGTCGATTTGTCAAGGCTGCGCGTCGCCTGCCGCTTGCGTTCGGAGCCTTAGGCCCGTTCACGCTCTTCGCAAGACAACGATCCAGCGCCTGGACATGACCTCGAACGCAGGCGGTTCGCTGCTGCATCATCCGCATGCGTCCCGACCGGGCGGTCACTGGAAGTGGAGAGAGCTATGACACAAATTCATCCGACGGCTTTCGTATCGAAAAACGCGACCATTGGTCAAAATGTCCGGATCGGAGCCTTCACGATTGTTCATGACCGTGTCGTTGTCGGCGACAACACGGTCATCGAGAGCCACTGTGAAATCGGCCACCCCACGAAGCTTGCGAACGATCAACCACTGATCATCCGGAATGATTCGCTCATTCGATCGCACAGCATCTTCTATGCGGGCTCGACATTCGGTGAGCGCCTCGTCACCGGTCACCGCGTGACCGTGCGAGAACTTACGCGGGCTGGCAGACATCTTCAGATCGGCACCCTTGGCGACATTCAGGGTCATTGCGAAATCGGCGATTTCACGCGCATGCACAGCAATGTATTTGTCGCGCACGGCACGAAGATCGGAAACTTTGTCTGGGTTTTTCCGTACGTCGTCTTCACCAATGACCCTCATCCTCCCAGCAACCTGTGCATGGGGTCGGAAATCGGTGACTATGCAGCGATTGCCACGATGGCCGTCATCCTTCCAGGTGTCAAAGTCGGGACACACGCGCTGGTCGCCGCACACAGCTGTGTCGGTAAGGATGTCGAGCCGCACACGGTCGTTGGCGGTGTGCCCGCCAGATTCCTGTGCCCGACGAGCAAAATCAAACTGCGTGACGGGACGGGCAATGCGGCCTACCCGTGGCCACGCCAGTTCACGCGGGGCTATCCGGACCAAGTGGTGGCCCGGTGGCGCACCGAATTCCACGTGAACGAGAACCCTTCCCTTGAGTGACACCCCAGAGCATGCAAGCCATTCCCACCGCCATCGCGGACGTTCTTATCCTCGAACCCAAGGTCTTTGGAGACACTCGCGGCTTCTTCATGGAAAGCTACAACCGCCGCACCTTCGCCGCCGCCACGGGGCTGGACATCGACTTCGTGCAGGACAACCACAGCCGCTCCGCCAGGGGCGTGCTCCGCGGCCTGCATTACCAAGTGCGCCAACCCCAGGGCAAGCTGGTGCGCGTGACACAGGGCGCGGTGTTCGACGTGGCGGTCGACGTCCGTCGGGGCTCGACCACCTTCGGGCGCTGGGTGGGCGTCGAACTGACGGCCGACAACCAGCGCCAGCTCTGGCTGCCCGCCGGCATGGCCCACGGCTTCGTCGTGCTCAGCGAATCGGCCGACTTCCTGTACAAGGCCACCGACTACTACGCGCCCGAGCACGAGCGTTGCATCGCCTGGAACGACACCGACATCGGCATCGACTGGCCGCTGGCCGCGCACGGCATCATCGAGCCGCTGCTGTCCGCCAAGGACCGCGCCGGCGTGCCGCTGGCGCGTGCCGAGATCCCGGGCTGACGCGCGGACCGCCAGGCGTGGACATCACGGCATCCATCGTTAGCCATGGGCACGGGACGCAGGTCGAGGCGCTGCTGGCCCGGCTGGCGCAGCCCGGCGGGCACCGTCCGCGGCGCGTCATCGTCACGCTGAACCTGCCCGAACCTGGCCTGACCGTCCGGCTGCGCGCGCGAGATTGGCCATTCGATCTGGACGTGACCGAGAACGCCGCGCCCGCCGGCTTCGGCACCAACCACAACCGCGCCTTCGAACGGGACGGCCGGCACGGCGCCAGCGCGTTCTTCGCCGTGCTCAACCCCGATCTGCGGTGGCGCGCCGAGCCCTGGGGCGCCATGGCGGCCGTGCTCGAAGCCGACCCCCGGGCCGGCGCCGTGTACCCCGTTCAGCTCGACGCCGCGAGCCGCCGGCAGGACCAGGAGCGCCTGCTGCCCACCCCCGCCCGGCTGCTGGCGCGCCACGTGCTGCGCCGGGCGGCCGAGGTTGGCGAAGGTCAGCGGCCCGACTGGGTCAACGCCGCTTTCCTGCTGCTGCGCCGGACCGCCTACGCCGGCATCCACGGCTTCGACGAAGGCTTTCACATGTACTGCGAGGACGTGGACCTGTGCCTGCGGCTGCAACTGGCCGGCTGGCGGCTGGCGCGCGCCGACGGCGCCGTGGTCGAGCACGCGGCCCAGCGCGCCAGCCGGCGCGAGGTCCGGCATCTGCTGTGGCATGCTCGCAGCCTGCTGCGCCTGTGGCGGTCCCCGGTCTGGCGGGCATGGCGGTCCGGTCCGGCCTCAGTTTCCGATTCCTCCGCTTCTCCATGACGTCCTCCGCGCCCCGCTACCAGCGCAATTTTGGTCTCGACGCACTCCGTTCCGTGGCCATCACCGTGGTGTTGATGAACCATGGCTTCATCGGCTTCTTCCTCTCCACCGGCCTTTCCCGGTGGGAGGGCTGGCGCGCGGCGCTGAGCGCCTGCGCCGTGTTCTCGATCGAGTGGCTGTTCGTGCTCAGCGGATTCCTGATCGGATCGATGATGATCCGCAGCTTCGAAGCCCGGGCAGGCTGGTGGGCCAGCGCGCGCGATTTCTGGCTGCGGCGCTGGTTCCGCACCATTCCCAACTACTACCTGTTCCTGGCCATCAATGCCGCGCTGGCGTGGTGGGGCATCGAGGAAGGGCACTTTGCCTGGCCGTTCGCCGTGTTCTCGCAGAACCTGGCCTGGGCCGAGGCCAAGCCGCTGTTCTTCGCCGAGGCCTGGTCGCTGGCGCTGGACGAGTGGTTCTATTTCCTGATGCCCTTGCTGCTGGGCTGCGTCGCCTTCCTGACCCGGCTGGATCGCCGCCACCTGTTCTGGGCCGTGGCCGGGCTGCTCATCCTGCTGCCTTCGGTGCTGC
The DNA here is from genome assembly GCF_016703145.1 of Ottowia sp. Lineage (GTDB taxonomy): Bacteria > Pseudomonadota > Gammaproteobacteria > Burkholderiales > Burkholderiaceae_C > Ottowia. Next base: position 74,413 of record NZ_JADJCO010000002.1, read on the forward strand.
GCAGCCTGATGGCGGTGCCGCCCGCGCACTTTTCGAATGGGACGACCACGTCCGCCGCGTCACCGTCATGCATCTGGACGCCACCGGCTATGGCGTGGCGGCGGCCATCCTCAACCGCTGGCACCCCGCCTGGTGGGGGCGCTGGCAGGGGGGCAAGGCGGTGCTGGGCGCCCTGCTGATGCTGGGCGCGGCGGCCGCCATGTTCTATTTCATGCTCATCGACTGGCGCGGTTTCGCCGGCGGGCGCTTCAACGACCTCGCGCTCATCGTCGCGCCTGGCGTCGGCACGGTGCTGCTGCTGCCGTGGCTCGCCAATCGCCAGGGCGGCGCCGACTGGGTGCGCTGGCTGGCCGGCCGCATCGGCGACTACTCCTACTCGATCTACCTGTGCCACATGCCGCTGATGCTGGCCATGGTGTACGCGCTCAAGGCGCTCGGCGTGGACATCGGCCCCATCGTCGGCTGGGTGGTCCTGGCCTGGGTGGCGCTGGTGCTCAGCCTGTCGGCGCTGGTGTTCCACAGCTTCGAAAAGCCCGTGTCCGATCTGCGCGAGCGCTTCACCCGGCGGGTGCAGGCCGGCCCCTTCGGCGGGCGGGGCGAGGGCTGACCCTGCCCGCAAAGGCCGGCATCTTAGAATCCACGGGCAATTCATTGCCATGACGGAACCCCGATTGACTTCTCCCGACACCCCGGCGCGCCCTGCCAGCCCCTCCGCGCCCACGGTGCATTGGCCCGAATACGGCGAACTGCTGGTGCACGCCGGCAAGCTGACGCCGCGCGACATGGAACGCGCGCTGGCCGCGCAGCGCGAGATGGGCGGCGCGCTCGACGGCGTGCTGGTCAGCCTGGGGCTGGTGTCCGAGATCGACGCCGCCCGCGCATTGGCCGAGCACCTGCGACTGCCCTTCGTGCCGGTCGAAGCCTTCCCTGACGTGTTGCCCGAACTGGGCGGGCTGCTGCCCGAGTTCCTCAAGGCCCACCGCGTGCTGCCGCTGCGCGTGGACGGTGGCAGCCTCGAAGCGGTCATGCGCACGCCGCAGGACGCCTTCGTCGTCAAGGCGCTGCACCTGACCACCGGGCTGCGCGTGCGGCCGGCCGTGGGCCTGGCCTCCGACATCGACAAGGCGCTGCGGCGCCACCTGGACGAGGCCGAGGCCGGCGCGGACGGCGAGGAGGGCGGGGGCGACGCCGAGGGCGACGCCGGCGACTTCGTCGAGCACCTGCGCGACCTCGCCAGCGAGGCGCCGGTCATCCGGCTGGTCAACGCCATCATCGGCCGCGTGATCGAGCTGCGCGCCTCCGACATCCACCTGGAGCCCTTCGACGACGGCCTGCACGTGCGCTACCGCGTGGACGGCGTGCTGCACCCTGGCGAGGTGGTGCCGGCCCAGCAGGGCGCGGCCGTCAGCTCGCGCGTCAAGCTGCTGGCGCACCTGGACATCGCCGAGCGCCGCCTGCCGCAGGACGGCCGCATCAAGACCCGCGTCAAGGGGCGCGAGCTGGATCTGCGCGTGTCCACCGTCCCCACCGTGCATGGCGAGAGCGTGGTCATGCGCGTGCTCGACCGCGCCAGCGTGCGCTTCAGCCTGGAGGACATGGGCTTCGAGAAGGACACCCTGGCCCGCTTCAACCACCTCGTCAGCCGTCCGCACGGCATCCTGCTGGTCACCGGCCCCACCGGCTCGGGCAAGACCACCACGCTCTACGCCGCGCTGGCCAAGCTCGATTCGACGACGCAGAAGATCATCACCGTCGAGGACCCGGTCGAATACCAGCTCGAAGGCATCAACCAGATCCAGGTCCACACCCAGATCAACCTCACCTTCGCCAACGCCCTGCGCTCCATCCTGCGCCAGGACCCGGACATCATCATGATCGGCGAGATGCGCGACGGCGAGACGGCGCAGATCGCCGTGCAGTCGGCGCTCACCGGCCACCTGGTGCTGTCCACCCTGCACACCAACACCGCCGCCAGCGCCGTCGTGCGCATGCAGGACATGGGCGTGGAGCGCTACCTCATCACCTCCACCGTCAACGGCGTGCTGGCCCAGCGCCTGGTGCGGCGCCTGTGCGCGCACTGCAAGGCGCCCGTGCAGCCCCCGCCCGAGCTGCTGCAAAGCTCCGGCCTCGACCGCTTCGTGGCGCCCGGCGCGCCCATCCACGAGGCCCGGGGGTGCGAGCATTGCCGCGGCACCGGTTACCAGGGCCGCACCGGCATCCACGAACTGCTGGTGGTGGACGAGACCATGCGCAGCGCCATCCTCCAGGGCATGGACGCCAGCACGCTGCAGACCATCGCCACCAAGGCCGGCATGTACACCCTGTACGACGACGGCCTGCGCAAGGTGGCGGCCGGTGTGACCAGCCTGGACGAAGTGCTGCGCGTCACCCAGGACCAGAGCGATGCCTGAATTCGCCTGGCGCGCCGCCCAGGCCGACGGGCAACTGGTCGAGGGGCGCGGCGAAGCCGCCGCCGCCGATGCCATGTTGCGCCAGTTGCGCGAGCGTGGTCTGACGCCGATCAAGGTCGAGGACGCCACCCAGGCGCCCGCCGGCGCCTTGCCCGCCGGCCGCGCGCGCCAGCGCCCGGCCAAGGGGCCGGTCAACCGGGTCGACGTGCTGGCCCTGACCTCCGAGCTGTCCATCATGCTGCGCGCCGGCCTCGCGCTGGACAACGCCCTGCGCGTGCTGATCGAGATGAGCGCCAAGCCCAGCGTCCAGCAACTGCTGCAGGGCCTGCTGGAAGACGTCAAGGGCGGCGCGCCCTTCAGCCGCGCGCTGACGGCGCGGCGCGATCTGTTCGGCGACTTCTACATCAACATGGTGCGCTCCGGCGAGGCCAGCGGCCAGATGTCCCAGGTGCTGGAGCGCCTGGTCGCGCACATGGAGCGCATGCGCGCGCTGCGCGAGAGCGTCATCTCCGCCACGCTGTACCCCGCCATCCTGCTGGGCGTGGCGGTGCTGTCGCTGGTGGGCATGCTGGGCTTCGTCGTGCCGCAGTTCGAGCGGCTCTTCGCCGACATGGGCGACGCGCTGCCGCTGCCCACGCGCATCGTCATGACCCTGGGACAGGGGTTCCGGCAGCACGGGCTGGTGCTGGCCATCGCCGCGCTCGTGCTGGGCTGGCTGGCAGCGCGCTGGCTGCGCTCGCCCGGCGGCCGGATTTGGTGGCAAAACCGCGTTTTGTCATTACCGATACTGGGTTCTTTGCTATATAAATATGAGCTAACGCTGTTCTCGCGCTCGCTCGGCACCCTGCTGGGCAACGGCGTGCCGCTGCTCACCGGCCTGCACATCGCCACCGAGACCGTCGGCAACGGCAACCTGCGCGCGGCCCTGGGCAAGATGGCGCCCCTGGTCAAGGAAGGCTCGCGCATGGTCAATGCCATGGCGGCCACCCAGGGTTTTGAACCTTTGGCCATCAATCTGGTCCGAGTGGGCGAGGAAACGGGCCGCATCGGCCCCATGATGACGGAGCTGGCCGAAGTGCTCGACCGCGAGGTCGAGACCGGCATCAAGCGCGCGCTGACGCTGCTGGAGCCGATCCTGATCCTGGTGCTGGGCATGCTGATCGCGGCCATCATCGTTTCCATCCTGCTGGGCATCCTGTCGATCAACGACCTGGCCGGCTGATGGACTGATTTTTTAAGGAAATGCACTCATGAATCGCTGGATCGCACGCCGCTCGCGGCGCCTGGAAGGCCGCCGCGCGGGCCTGGGCTTCACCCTGATCGAAATCCTGGTGGTCATCGCCATCATCGCGCTGCTGGCCGGCCTGGTCGGCCCCGCCGTGATGGACAGGCTGGGCGGCGCCAAGTCCAAGACCGCGGGGATCCAGATCGCCGACCTGGACAAATCGCTCGAACTCTTCAAGCTCGACGTCGGGCGCTATCCCACCAACGCCGAGGGCCTGCAGTCGCTGGTGGCCAGGCCCGGCTCGGCCGGCGGCTGGAACGGCCCCTACCTGAAGGGCGGACTGCCCACCGATCCCTGGGGCAACCCCTACCGCTACGCCAACCCCGGCCCCAATGGCGGCATCGAGATCCTCTCGCTCGGTGCCGACAACGCGCCCGGCGGCGAGGGCGAGAACGCCGACGTCCGCAACGCCCACTGATCGGAGTGCCGGCGGCCCGTCCGCCATGGCCGAGGCGATGAACCTGCGTCCGCACCCCCCGCGCCGCGCGGCGCGCGGCTTCACGCTGCTGGAGCTGCTGGTCGTCTTCGCCCTGATGGCCCTGCTGGTTGCCCTCGTGCCCGTCGCCTTCGGCCGCCTGCACGAATCGGCGCAATACCGCGACACCGTGCGCGCCGTCCTCACCGACATGCGCGCCGCGCGGCAACTGGCGCGAAGCCAGGGCACGGAGACGCGCTTCGCCGTGCACCTGGCGTCGCGCACCTTCGGCGTCGAGGGCGGTGCGCGCCACGAAGTCCCCGAGCCCCTTGCCCTGCGTGCCGTCATGGCGGCCGAGGAAGCGGGCGCCGACGGCAGCCTGTCCATCCGCTTCCTGCCGCGCGGCGGCGCCTCCGGCGGCAGCGTGGACATCGTTCGCCCCTCGGGCAGCGGCGTGCGCCTGCGCGTGGACTGGTTCACCGGCCGTGTCGAGCAGGAGGCCATCGCGCCATGACCGCTCGTCACGCCCGCGGCTTCTCGCTGCTGGAGATCCTGGTCGCCTTCGCCATCATGGCCATCGCGCTGGGCTTGCTCTACCGCGTGATGGGCGGCGACGCGCGGCACGTGGGGCAACTGGTCGGGCGCGAGCGCGCCATGCTGCTGGCCGACTCCCTGCTCGCGGCCCAGCCCGGCGTGCCACCCGAGGGCCTGCACGAGCGAGGCGAGGGCGGCGGCTATGCGTGGCAGATCGACTCGCAGCCCTATGCCGCGCCGGCCGATGCCGTGCTCAAGGCGCCCCGCCTGCACGAGATCCGCGTGACCGTTCAATGGGCCGACGGCACGGCCCTGCGCGAATTCGTGCTGACCAGCCTGCGAGCCCAGACCCTGCCGCCTCGGGGAGGCGGCCTGTGAGAAGCCGCCACGATCGATCGCCGTTGCGCGCCCGGCGCCGGCTCGGCTTCACGCTGATCGAGGTGCTGATCGCCCTGTCGCTGCTCTCGATTCTCATGGTGGTGCTGACCGGCGCCATGCGCGCCATGGGCCAGACCGAAGAGCGGGTGGACCAGCGCATCGCGCAGGCCGAGGACTATCGCCTCGCCTGGCAATTCCTCAACGGCGCGTTCGACCAGGTATCCGCCCGCCGGGTGCGCGTGCTGCAAGCCGCGCTGCCGCCCGAGATGCCCTTCTTCCTCGGCGACGCCGGCGCGGTCCAGTGGATCGGCATCATGCCCGCGCGCTTCGGTGTCGGCGGGCGTCACTACCTGCGCCTGGCCGTCGAAACCGTCGATGGGCAGTCCCGCTGGGTGCTGCGCTACGCGCCCTGGAATGGCGCGGCCACCTTCGATCAATGGGGAGCGGCCGCGGCGCAGCCGCTGGCATCGGCCACGGTCCAACCGCGGCTCAGCTACCGGCATCCCGCCAGTGGCGCCTGGTTGCCCGCCTGGCCGCCCGCGCAGGTCGATCCGCTCACCGTGTCTCGCACCCCCTTGCTGCCCGATGCCGTGCGCATCGATTTCGGCGCCGCCGACGCGCCCTGGCCGCCGATGGTGCTGCCGGTGTCCGCCAACTTCATCAGCGACCCGTCGGCCGTGCGCTCCACCTTTGGCGGGGGCAGCGATTGAGGGCCCCGGCCGTCCGCGCACCGCGCCGCCTGCCCGCCCGGCATGGCGGCGTGGCCCTGGTCGCCGTGCTCTGGATCGTGGCCGCGCTCAGCCTGCTGGCGGCCGGCCTGAGCCAGACCACCCGTGCCCAGATCGACACCGCCTCGGTCCAGCGCGACGCCGCCGTCGGCCAGGCGCTGGGCGACGGCGCCATCCACATCGCGCTGCAGGCGCTGCTGGCCGAAACCCGTCGGCCCCCCGGCGTGCAGACCGCGTCCATCGTCTATCAAGGCGTGGCCATCCAGGTCGAGGCGGCGCCGCTCGACGGGCTCATCTCCCTCAACGGCGCCGACGTCCCGCTGCTGGCCCAGATGCTGCACAACGCCGGCGGCCTGGCACCCGGCGCGGCCGAAGCGCTGGCGCGGCAACTGGTGCAATGGCGCAGCGAGCGTCCACCCGCCGACCCCACCAGCCCGGCCGCGGCCGCCCTCAGCCAGCAGCGCAGGTTCGAAGCCCCCGAGGATCTGATGCTCGTGCCCGGCGTCGACTACACGTTGTACGCCCGCATCGCCCCCCTGGTCAGCGCCGACCTGAGCACCGCCAAGGTCAACGCCCTGGCCGCGCCGCCCGACGTGCTGGCCGCGCTGGCCCCCGGCGATCCCGGACGCATCGCGCGCTTCGCCGCCCAGCGCGCCGCCGGCCAACCCGGCGTGGACAGCAGCTTTCTCGACGGCCGATTCACGACATCGTCCGGGGGGGGCGGCACCGAACTTTACCGGCTGCGCGCCAGCGTCCCTCTGGATGCAGGCAGAATACTGGTCCTCACGCGTGATGTATCTCTTGCCACCGACCCCGTGCACCTTTTGCCGTGGCGCTTTCTGCGCCAGTCGCGGCAGTTGCTTTCCGCGGGTGCTGCTTCCTCATGACGAGGGCGCTGCCCTGATCAACGTTCCACATGGTTGCTCAACTCTCCAGTGACACTCGTCTGCTCGGCCTCGACCTTGCCCGGTGGCCTGCCCAATGGCGCGCGGCCGGGCAATGGCTGCTGGCGCGCCCGGCCCTGCGCGCCCTGGCGCCCGCCGTGCCGGTGCGGCTGGTGGGCCGCGACGGCCAGGCCAGCTACTGGAGCGTGCGCCAGGAACTCGCCACGCGACTGAACGGGCCGTTCCAGTCGCCCGAGGCCGGCGTCGCGGCGGCCGAAATTTCACCTGACGAAGTGCTGGAACGCCACCTGGTGCTCCCCAGCCTGAGCGCCGACGATCTCGCCCAGGCCGTGCGGCTCGAAGTGCTGTCGTCCACGCCCTTCCCTGTCGATCAGACCGTCCATGGCTGGCGCGCCAGGGCGGGCGAGGGCGATCTCATGCAGGTCGATCTGGCCCTCACTTCCCGCCAGCAAGGGCAGGCCGTCCTGCAGCGCGCCGGCCTGGACGAGCAGGCCGAAATCTGGTTGCTGCCCGCCGACGCAGCCACCGCCGCCGCGCCCACCGTGCCGCTGGTGCTGCGCGGCTGGGGCGAAGCCGCGCGCCAGCGCGCCAGCGCCAGCGGCCAGCGCAAGGTGCTGGGATGGATCGCGCTGCTGCTCGTGTTGCTTGCCGCGCTGGCCGTCACACCCACCCTCATGCTGCACCAGCGCGCCGCGCAGGCGCAGGCCGCCCTGCGCGCGCTGCAGCAGAAAGCCGCGCCCCAGCAGGCCCAGCGCGAAACCCTCCTGCGCAGCGCCGAACTGCTGCGCCACGTCGGCGAACTGGCGCGCCAGCAACTGGCCCTGCCGCCCGTCCTCGACATGCTCACCCGTGCCCTGCCCGACGGCGCCTGGCTCAACGCCCTGCAGGTCGATGGCGACAAGGTCGTTGCCATTGGCCAGGCCGACGATGCCGCCGCCCTGGTCAAGCACCTGGCCTCCCAGCCCGGCGTCAGCGGCGTGCGCCTGTCCTCGCCCGCCACCCGCGGGCCGGGCGAAGCCAAGGAGCGCTTCAACATCGAACTCCACGCCGACGCCGCGCGCTACGGCCTGGTGCGCGCCGCCACCGGAGGCATGCCATGATCCGGCGCGCCGCCTTGCGGCCCGAACACGCCTGGCTTCTCATTGCCGCGTGCGTGCTGCTGCTCGTCCTGGGCTGGGGCGTTACCACCGCCGTGCGCGCGCACATCGCGGCAGCCGAGGCCCTCGACGGCGTCAACCCCCGCGTCGCCCGCCTGACCGGCCTGCTGGAGAACGAAGAGCAGCTCCGGCGGGCGCAAGCCGACCTCACCGCCAACCTGGCCCAATTCGTCTACCCCGCCGAACGGGGTGCCGACGACATCGGCAACGACGCCCTGCAGCGCGTGCGCGAACTCGCCACCCAGCGCGGCCTGCGCGTCTCCAGCAGCCAGGCCGCCCAGCCCAAGGAAGACAAGGACACCGGCCTCGACCGCATCGACCTGTCGCTGGCCGTCGAGGGCGACTGGGCTTCCGCGCTCGGCCTGCTGCGCGACCTCTCCGCCGTGCGCCCCGCGGTCTTCACCGGCGTCGCCGGTGTCAGCGCCCAGGGCGCCGGCACGGCTGGCCGCCCCCACGTCGCGACCTTCCGGCTGAGCCTGTTCGTGCTGAGGCAAAGGCCATGAAAAGCAGCGCCTTCACCCCCACCACCGCCCTGATGGCCGGCAGCGCCATGCTGGCGGTGCTGCTGGCCGGCCTGTGGTTCGCGCCCGGCGCGCCCGAGCGCTGGCGCCAGTGGTCCGCGCCCGAGCCCCAGCCCCCCGCCCTCGACGAAGTGCGGCAGGCCCGGCTCGCCTTCAACCCCGCGGCCGGCGCCGCCTATCCCGGCACGGTCGAGCGTCCGCTGTTCATGTCCACCCGCCGGCCGCCGAGCGTCGACAAGGAGCCCGCCGAGCCCGACAAGCCGCCACCCCAGCCCATCGACCAGGCGCGCGTGTTCGGCGTCATCACCGGCCCGGCCCTGACCGGCGTGATGGTCGAATACGAGGGCCAGACCCGATTCGTGCGTCCTGGCGAGGAACTGGGCGGCTGGCGCGTCACCAGCGTCCAGGGTCGCAGCGTCCGCTTCGAACGCAACGCCGAACGGCGCGAGATCGAGGTGCCCCTCGACAGCGCCAGCGCAGCAGCAGCAGCAGCAGCGCCCGCGCAGCGTTCGCCCGCGCGGGCCGTCGGTAGCCCCGACTTCGCCAACCCCGCCGATGCGACCCCGGAAGGCCCACGTCCCAGACGGCGGTCCCGCGTCGTGCCGGCCCCTGGCTGACCGCTCGGGCGGTCCGCCGCCCGAGCCACCTCCTTCCCGGGGTCGCCCCAGGCTCGCCACGAACCACCTGTCCATCGCCTCATGAACATGACCCGCATTTCCCTCACGCTCATCGCCATGGCCGTCCTGGGCCAGCTCACCGGCTGCGCCCAGCAGGCAGGCGCCCTTCAGCAGCCCGCCGGTGACCCGCCCGCCCGCCTGCCGGCGCTCGAAGCCGCTCCGCTCAAGGCTGCCGCCGCGCCGGAGGCGGCCCCCATTTCCCCGGCCTTGGGCGCCGACACGGGCGGGGCAGGGCGCGCCACCGACCCCATCATCATCCGTGGCACCGACCGCATGGTCGCCGGCCCGCGCAACCCCGCCGCGCCCGTCAGCGGCCCCGTCAGCAGCCTCAAGTTCCAGGATGCGCCCGTGGGCGAAGTCGTCAAGGTCATGCTCAACGACATGCTCAAGGTCGATTACGTCGTCCACCCGCCCCTGCAGGGCAGCATCACCCTCAGCACACGCGAAACCGTCCCCGCCGACAAGGCCATGTTCCTGCTGGAGCAGGCCCTGCAGGCCAACGGCATCGTCATCGGGCGCGACGCCCGGGGCACCTACCACGTCGGCACGCCCGAGGCCCTCAACGGCATCGTCAGCGCACCGCAGCTCGCCGGCGACGGGCCGCTGCCGCCCGGCTACGGCGCCGTCATCGTTCCGCTGCAGTACCTCGGCGCCGGCGAGATGGCCAACATCCTCCGGCCCCTGGTCGCCTCCGACGCCATCCTGCGCGTCGACACCGTGCGCAACATCCTCGTCATGCGCGGCACCCGCGCCCAGGCCGAAGGCTGGATGGACCTCGTCAACACCTTCGACGTCAACCTGCTGCGCGGCATGTCCGTCGGCGTGTTCCCGCTCAAGCACACCTCCGCCGCCGACGTCGAGGCCGCGCTGCGCATGATGTCCGGCGGCGCCACCTCGGGCGGGGCCGGCGCCGCCATCGCCGGCGCGGCCACGCCTGGCCGCGCCGCGCCCGCCCAGGGCGCCCGGCCCGGCGCCGCCGGCCAGGCTGCCACCGCGGCGGCCGGCCAAGGGGCGGCGCCGGCCAGCCTGGGCGAGAACAGCCCGCTGTTCGGCGCCCTGCGCGTCATGCCCATCGAGCGCATCAACGCCGTCATGGTCGTCACCCCCCGCGCCGCCTACCTCGACGAAGTGCGCTACTGGATCGAGCAGTTCGACCGCCCCAACCTCAACAGCGCCGAACCCCAGCTCTTCGTCTACAAGATCAAGAACGGCTCCTCCAGCCACCTGGCCGAACTGCTCAACGGCATCTACGGCGGCGGCGTCATCCAGCAGCCCGGCGCCACCGGCGCCACGGGCATCGCGCCCGGCCTGACGGGCGTCGCCGGCAGCAACACCAACATCAACAACAGCTACGCCAGCCAGTTCGGCGCCAACCGCAACCAGCGCGCCGGCCTGGGCGGCAACGCCTTCGGGGGCGGCGGCTTCGGCAACTCGGGGCTCGGCGGTTCCGGCTTCGGCAACACCGGCGGCTTCGGCGCGGGCTCCAGCGGCGGCTTTGGCGGCCTCGGGCAGGGCGTCAACCAGCAGGGCGGGCAGCAAGGCCCCAACGTCGTCACCACCATGCTCGGCCAGACCGTGCGCGTCATGGCCGACCGCATCAACAACACCCTGCTCATCCACGCCACCCCGGCCGAGTACGAGCGCATCGAATCCACCCTCAAGCGCCTGGACATCCAGCGCGCGCAGATCGTCATCGAAGCCTCCATCATCGAAGTCACCCTGGGCGACGGCCTCGAGTACGGCCTGCAATGGACCTTCAACGGCGGCGTCGGCGGCGGCCGCGGCGGCCAGGGCGTGCTGGGGCCGCTGTCCGACGCGCGCGGCCTCGCGCCCCCTCCCCCGCCCGGCGGCGCCAACACCAACGCCTTCACCTACACCCTGCGCAACGCCGCCGGCAGCATCTCCGCCGTGCTCACCGCGCTGGCCAACAAGTCGCTCGTCAAGGTCATGTCCAGCCCCTCGCTCATGGTGCTCGACAACCACACCGCCGCCATCCAGGTGGGCACCCAGCAGCCCGTCAACACCGGCACCACCATCAGCGGCACCAACAACTTCCAGACCACCAACATCCAGTACAAGGACACCGGCGTCATGCTCGGCGTCACCCCCTCGGTCAGCGCCGGCGATCTCGTCACGCTGGACATCGACCAGACCGTCACCGACCTCGGCCTCGACTCCAGCTCGGCCGCCACCGCCGGCTACCCCACCTTCCTGCAGCGGCAGATCAACTCCAAGGTCGCCGTCCGCTCGGGCGAAACCCTGGTGCTCGGCGGTCTCATCAAGGACAAGACCGACAGCGGCAAGGCCGGCCTGCCCCTGCTGTCGTCCATTCCCGTCGTCGGCGCGCTGTTCGGCCGCCACCGGGACACCGCCGAGCGCACCGAGCTGCTCGTCATCCTGACCCCGCGCGTGCTGCGCTCCGACGAGGACGCCCGCGCCATCAGCCGCGAGCTGCGCGACCGCATGCGCGGCATCACCCTGAGCCTGGGCGCCCAATCCGCGCTCCCGGCCGGTCAACCCTGAACCCGGCCTTCCCGGCCCTCATCCGTTTTCGATCCCAAGGAGCCTCCTGCATGTCCATCGCCTTCCAATCCCGGGCGCCGCGCCGCGCCATGTTCGCCACCGCGCTGGCCGGCGCCGTCCTCTGGTTGGCCGGCTGCGCCTCGCTCCAGCCCAAGACCACCGAGGACGTCGTGCGCCAGCGTGCCGAGGAACGCTGGGCCGCCCTGATCGACGCCCAATTCCCCAAGGCCTGGCAATACACCCAGCCCGGCTTCCGCGCCATCGTCAAGCAGGTCGACTACGCCAAACGCTTCGGTGCCGGCGCCCGGTGGGATGGCGTGCAGGTGCACGAGGTCACCTGCGAGGCCGAGCGGTGCGCAGTCCGCGTGCGCCTCTCCATGACCATGCTGACGCCGCCCTTCATCGGCCAGAAAATCGTCAACCTCGTCGACGAAACCTGGGTCCGCGAAGACGGCCAGTGGTGGTTCTACCAGGCCTTGTGATCCCGGGCGGTCCTTCTTATGGAGGATTGAAACCTGCCACACCTCCGTGTTAGCATCTTTACCGCATTTCCAAGGATTCATCTCCAAGGATTCGCTTGGGTCTTGCAACATTTTCTTCAATGGAGTCATAGCTATGAAAAAGAGCATTCTGTCGCTGAGCGCAGCAATTGCCCTGGGCGGCCTGGGGCTTGCCAGCACGGCCCACGCGGTTGTCGCGCTGGGTGTTCCGGGCGCCAACCTTGGCGGCACGCCGCCCGCCGGGGGTCTGGTGATTCACCCCGCCGGCACGGGCCACATGCTGATCGGGCCGTACTTCACGACCCAGGGCAACATGGGTTCGCTGTTCAACATCACCAACACCGACACGGTCAACGGCAAGGTGGTGAAGGTTCGCTTCCGCGGGGCCAGCGGCTCTGACGAACTGCTGGACTTCACGGTGTTCCTGTCGCCCGGCGACGTGTGGAGCGGATCGCTGGCGCGCAACGCTGCTGGCCGCACCGTGCTGAGCACCGACGACAAATCGTGCACCCTGCCCGAAGCCGGTGCGCCCAACCAGTGGCCTGGCGTGTTCAAGACCCTGCGCCTGCCCCAGCTCAATGACGAGAGCAAGGTGAACGCGCTGACCCGAGAAGGCTACTTCGAGGTGTACAACATGGCCGACGTCCCTGCGCAAAGCAAGGGCCCGTTCGGCTCGGCCCCCAACCCGCTGTACACGGCCATCAAGCACAAGGCAGGCGTTGCGCCGTGCACGGCCGACGTGCTGGACGTGCTGAAGTCGGTCCAGGTGCTGACCACCGCCTCCGACGCGCTGGCCGTGGGCCTGGACAGCCCCACGGGCAAGCTGATGGGCTCGTGGGCGGTGCTGAACACCGAACAGATCGCCGTGTACGGTGGCGAGCAGACCGCCATTCTGGCCACCTCCGGCCGACTGGGCGTCAACGGCGTCGCGCCCGAAGGTGCGGGCCTGATCAACTACTCGCCCCAGATGACCGGCGACGTGCCTTACCAGACCGTGGTGAACTTCACCTCCGATCCGCTGCTGATCGTGCCGCCCAACCAGTTCCCCGGCCTGGGCATCATCGCTCAGTGGTGGGATCTGCCCGACCTGTCCACGCCGTACATCGTGGGTGATGACCCGCAAGACCAGGCGGAGAGGCTGTCCGACGCCCTGGCCAAGGAATTCATCATGAACGACTACGTGGCCACGGCCGCGGGCGCTGGTGGAGTGGCCTGGATGACGGACTGGGTGGTGTCGCAGCCGACGCGCCGCTACCACGCTGCGGTGCTGTACGACTCGCTGTCGCCGCTCACCAACGGCAGCCCGGTGATTCTGCCGGACTTCTTCGGCGACATGGGCTTGTGGGGGTTGATCAACCCCCGAGCCCGTACACCGGCCGTCTGGTGCTGAACCGCAACGCTGGCGGCTACGGCCCGATGGCGTGCCTGCGTCCAATCCTCACGCTCTGGGATCGTGAAGAGACGGGTGGCTGGACGGGCGGCTTCTCGCCTGGCGAGGGTCAAGCGTGCGGTGAAGTGTTCACGCTGCAGTTCGGCACCAGCTCGGTGCTGCAAGCGGCGGTGACGGCGCACAGCGTGACGCACCCGCTGCCGGGCGTGGCGGGCTGGGCCAAGCTGCAGATGAGCCAGAACACGGGCACGGGTTCCGGGTCTCCAACGGCCATCCACCCGGTGCCGGTGGTGGGCTTCGCGGCCACCTCGATCAAGGCTGGCAACGGCAACTACGGCCTGACCATCCCGCATCGCTGGACCGGCGCCGTTGTGATGGAGCTGCCCCCCACCCCAGGGATGGAGCTGCCCCCCATCCCAGGAGGCTAAATCGACTCCATCGGCCTGATGGTCGATGGCGAGCGAATTCAAGAAGGGCGGGGCAACCCCGCCCTTTTTTCATGGGGCCGTCTTGATGCAAAGAAACGACAGTCGAACGGGGCGATGCCGTGTTCGCCGAGCCGGGATTGAAAGCCCCGGCAAGCCCTGTTAGCATCTTCACCGCATTTCCAAGATTCGCTTGGGTCTTGCAACATTTTCTTCAATGGAGTCATAGCTATGAAAAAGAGCATTCTGTCGCTGAGCGCAGCAATTGCCCTGGGCGGCCTGGGGCTTGCCAGCACGGCCCACGCGGTTGTCGCGCTGGGTGTTCGGGCGCCAACCCTGGCGGCACGCCGCCCGCCGGGGGTCTGGTGATTCACCCCGCCGGCACGGGCCACATGCTGATCGGGCCGTACTTCACGACCCAGGGCAACATGGGTTCGCTGTTCAACATCACCAACACCGACACGGTCAACGGCAAGGTGGTGAAGGTTCGCTTCCGCCGGGGCCAGCGGCTCTGACGAACTGCTGGACTTCACGGTGTTCCTGTCGCCCGGCGACGTGTGGAGCGGATCGCTGGCGCGCAACGCTGCTGGCCGCACCGTGCTGAGCACCGACGACAAATCGTGCACCCTGCCCGAAGCCGGTGCGCCCAACCAGTGGCCTGGCGTGTTCAAGACCCTGCGCCTGCCCCAGCTCAATGACGAGCAAGGTGAACGCGCTGACCCGAGAAGGCTACTTCGAGGTGTACAACATGGCCGACGTCCCTGCGCAAAGCAAGGGCCCGTTCGGCTCGGCCCCCAACCCGCTGTACACGGCCATCAAGCACAAGGCAGGCGTTGCGCCGTGCACGGCCGACGTGCTGGACGTGCTGAAGTCGGTCCAGGTGCTGACCACCGCCTCCGACGCGCTGGCCGTGGGCCTGGACAGCCCCACGGGCAAGCTGATGGGCTCGTGGGCGGTGCTGAACACCGAACAGATCGCCGTGTACGGTGGCGCGCAGACCGCGGTTCTGGCTGCTGCTGCCCCGCTGGGCGTCAACGGCGTCGCGCCCGAAGGTGCGGGCCTGATCAACTACTCGCCCCAGATGACCGGCGACGTGCCTTACCAGACCGTGGTGAACTTCACCTCCGATCCGCTGCTGATCGTGCCGCCCAACCAGTTCCCCGGCCTGGGCATCATCGCTCAGTGGTGGGATCTGCCCGACCTGTCCACGCCGTACATCGCTGGTGATGACCCGCAAGACCAGGCGGAGAGGCTGTCCAACGCCCTGGCCAAGGAATTCATCATGAACGACTACGTGGCCACGGCGCGGGCGCTGGTGGAGTGGCCTGGATGACGGACTGGGTGGTGTCGCAGCCGACGCGCCGCTACCACGCTGCGGTGCTGTACGACTCGCTGTCGCCGCTCACCAACGGCAGCCCGGTGATTCTGCCGGACTTCTTCGGCGACATGGGCTTGTGGGGGTTGATCAACCCCGAGAGCCCGTACACCGGCCGTCTGGTGCTGAACCGCAACGCTGGCGGCTACGGCCCGATGGCGTGCCTGCGTCCAATCCTCACGCTCTGGGATCGTGAAGAGACGGGTGGCTGGACGGGCGGCTTCTCGCCTGGCGAGGGTCAAGCGTGCGGTGAAGTGTTCACGCTGCAGTTCGGCACCAGCTCGGTGCTGCAAGCGGCGGTGACGGCGCACAGCGTGACGCACCCGCTGCCGGGCGTGGCGGGCTGGGCCAAGCTGCAGATGAGCCAGAACACGGGCACGGGTTCCGGGTCTCAGACGGCCATCCACCCGGTGCCGGTGGTGGGCTTCGCGGCCACCTCGATCATGGCTGGCAACGGCAACTACGGCCTGACCATCCCGCACCGCTGGACCGGCGCTCGCGTGGAGAATTGAGCGGGTAAATCGACCCCAGCGGCCTGATGGCCGATGGCGGGCGAATTCAAGAAGGGCGGGGGCAACCCCGCCCTTTTTCTTTTCACGATTGATGCAAAAAAACGACAGTCGAACGGAGCGATGCCGTGTTCGCCGGGCCGAGAATTGAAAGCCCCGGCAAGCCCGTGTTAGCATCTTCATCGCATCTCCAAGATTCGCTTGGGTCTTGCAACATTTTCTTCAATGGAGTCATAGCTATGAAAAAGAGCATTCTGTCGCTGAGCGCAGCAATTGCCCTGGGCGGCCTGGGGCTTGCCAGCACGGCCCACGCGGTTGTCGCGCTGGGTATCGAGGGCACCAACCTTGGCGGCACGGCGGCCCGCCAGGGATCTGGTGATTCACCCCGCCGGCACGGGCCACATGCTGATCGGGCCGTACTTCACGACCCAGGGCAACATGGGTTCGCTGTTCAACATCACCAACACCGACACGGTCAACGGCAAGGTGGTGAAGGTTCGCTTCCGCGGGGCCAGCGGCTCTGACGAACTGCTGGACTTCATGGTGTTCCTGTCGCCCGCCGACGTGTGGAGCGGATCGCTGACGCGCAACGCTGCTGGCCGCACCGTGCTGAGCACCGACGACAAATCGTGCACCCTGCCCGAGGCCGGTGCGCCCAACCAGTGGCCTGGCGTGTTCAAGACCCTGCGCCTGCCCCAGCTCAATGACGAGAGCAAGGTGAACGCGCTGACCCGCGAAGGCTACTTCGAGGTGTACAACATGGCCGACGTCCCTGCGCAAAGCAAGGGTCCGTTCGGCGCGACCCCCAACCCGCTGTACACGGCCATCAAGCACAAGGCAGGCGTTGCGCCGTGCACGGCCGACGTGCTGGACGTGCTGAAGTCGGTCCAGGTGCTGACCACCGCCTCCGACGCGCTGGCCGTGGGCCTGGACAGCCCCACGGGCAAGCTGATGGGCTCGTGGGCGGTGCTGAACACCGAACAGATCGCCGTGTACGGTGGCGAGCAGACCGCCATTCTGGCCACCTCTGGTCAGCTGGGTGTCAACGGCGTGGCCCCCGAAGGTGCCGGCCTGATCAACTACTCGCCCCAGATGACCGGCGACGTGCCTTACGCGACCACGGTGGCCTTCACCTCCGATCCGCTGCTGATCGTGCCGCCCAACCAGTTCCCCGGCCTGGGCATCATCGCTCAGTGGTGGGATCTGCCCGACCTGTCCACGCCGTACATCGTGGGTGATTCCCCGCAAGTCCAGGCGATGAGGCTGTCCGACGCCCTGGCCAAGGAATTCATCATGAACGACTACGTGGCCACGACGCGGGCGCTGGTGGAGTGGCCTGGATGACGGACTGGGTGGTGTCGCAGCCGACGCGCCGCTACCACGCCGCGGTGCTGTACGACTCGCTGTCGCCGCTCACCAACGGCAGCCCGGTGATTCTGCCGGACTTCTTCGGCGACATGGGCTTGTGGGGTTGATCAACCCCGAGAGCCCGTACACCGGCCGTCTGGTGCTGAACCGCAACGCTGGCGGCTACGGCCCGATGGCGTGCCTGCGTCCAATCCTCACGCTCTGGGATCGTGAAGAGACGGGTGGCTGGACGGGCGGCTTCTCGCCTGGCGAGGGTCAAGCGTGCGGTGAAGTGTTCACGCTGCAGTTCGGCACCAGCTCGGTGCTGCAAGCGGCGGTGACGGCGCACAGCGTGACGCACCCGCTGCCGGGCGTGGCGGGCTGGGCCAAGCTGCAGATGAGCCAGAACACGGGCACGGGTTCCGGGTCTCAGACGGCCATCCACCCGGTGCCGGTGGTGGGCTTCGCGGCCACCTCGATCAAGGCTGGCAACGGCAACTACGGCCTGACCATCCCGCATCGCTGGACCGGCGCTGCTGTCGTGCAGCCCCAGTAATTCAGGGGCGATGCATCGACATCGGCCTGAGAGGGCCGATGCCGTGCAAACTCAAAAGGGCGGGGGCAACCCCGCCCTTTTTTGTTGCCCAGCCGTTCCAGGACGAAAGGCGGCCTTTCCTGCTTCCTGCGAGGGGCGAAAGAACCTCGCGCCACAAGGCGTCTGGGTGCCCATGGGTCCGTGGCGCGGCTTTCGGGGGCAAACGGGTATGATGCGGGGTTTCCCGGGCAACTGGCCCTTCAGGCTGATCGTGGGTCTGGATGCCCTGCACTTTTCATGCAACGAGGTTTGAACGCAATGCTGAATCCCCTTCACGGCAAGCTGCGCACGGCGCTGGCGGCCGCGCTTTCGATGGCCAGTCTTTCTCTCGCGCCCGTGCCCGCGCTGGCGCAGGCCGGTGGTGCGGCGGCGCTGACGTCCGGCCCGGCCGGCCAGGTGACCGCCGGTGACATGGAGATGCTGATCAAGGAAATGGTGCCGGCCGGCGAAATCGCCAGGTTCTGGGCCAGCCGCGACGCCGTGGTGCGTTTTGCCCGCAGCGCCTACGTGCAGCGCGCCCTGTCGGCCGAGGCCGCCAAGGCCGGGCTGGACAAGACGCCCGAGGGCACCGCCTACCTGAAGATGATGCACGAGCGCGCGCTGATGGAATTGCAACTGCGCCAGGGCGTGCGCACGGCGCTGCCCAATGAGCAGGCACTGGACCGCTATGCCCGCTCGGAGTACCAGGCCCAGCCGGACCGCTTCAAGGAACCGGAGCAGGTGAATGCGCGCCACATTCTGCTGGCGGTGGCCCAGGGCGGCGGCGATGATGCCGAGGTGAAAGCCAAGGCCGAGGCGCTGCGGGCCGAGCTGGTCAAGGGGGCGGATTTCGCCCAACTGGCGCGCGAGCAGTCGGCCGACCCCGGCAGCGCCACGCGCGGCGGCGAGCTGGGCTTCTTCGCCGCCGGCAGGATGGCGCCCGCTTTCGAGAAGGCGGCCTTCGCGCTCAAGAAGCCGGGTGAGTTGAGCGAACTGGTGAAGACGCCTTTCGGCTACCACATCATTCAACTGGTGGAGCGCAAGCCGGCGCGCACCGTTCCCTTCGAGGAGGTGCTGCCCAAGCTGCGCGAGGAACTGCGCACCAAGATCGAGGGGCGCGAGCGCAGTCGGCTCTGGGAGAGCGCCGACACCGAGGCGAAGGTGAATGACGAAGCCGTCAATGCCCTGATGGCGCGCCACCCGACCCATCTCGGGAAGCCCTGAACCAGGCGGCAGCCCGCAGCGTCACCGCGCCTTGCCTGCCACGCCGATCACGGCACTGGCGGGTGCGTTCAACCGCCGATCAGGCTGAGTTTCCACCATGTTCGCGTCATTGACCGCCGAATGCGGCCAGCTCTGGCGCTTGCGCGGCCTGCTGGCGGTGCTGACGCGGCGCGAGATCGGCGCGCGCTTCGCCGGCTCGGCCGGCGGCCTGCTGTGGGTGTGGCTGCCGCCGTTGCTGACGGTGGCGTCGTACTACCTGGTGTTCGACGTGGTGTTCGGCATGCGCCTGGGGGGCCAGGCGCCGACGACGCGCGTGGGCACCTACCTGATCGTGGGCATGCTGGCGTGGATGGCCTTTGCCGATGCGGCGCAGCGCGGCATGAACAGCCTGCTGGAGGCCGGTGGCATGCTGCAGAAGAACCCGCTGCCGCCGGGGCTGTTTCCGGCGCGGGCGGTGCTGGCCAGCGGCGTGGTGTTCGCGCCTCTGGTCGTGGCGCTGATACCGCTGTACGCGGGCGCGCACCATTTCGGGCCGGGGGTGTGGGCGGTGATCCCGTTGCTGGCGTTGCAGGGGGTGCTGTCGTTCCTGGCGGGCTACCTGCTGGCCATCCTGGCGGCGGCGCTGCGCGACGTGGTGCAGGTGGTGGGGGTGCTGCTGTCGCTGGGGGTGTTCCTGTCGCCGGTGCTGTTTCCGGTGACCATGTTTCCCGCCGGCTGGCGCTGGCTGCTGTGGCTGAATCCGATGACGGCGCCGATCCTGGGCTACCAGTCGGCGCTGCTGCAGGGGGCGTGGCCGGCGTGGCCGGTGTGGGCCGTGCTGCTGGCGTGGATCGGCGTGCTGGCGGCGCTGCTGTCGCTGGCCATCGGCCGCAGCCGCGACCAACTGGTGGACTGGCTGTGAGCATGGACGCCGCTCCCCCCGCCGTGCACGCCGCGGCCGTGCCCCTGCGGCTGGACGGCGTGGGCAAGGAATACCTGCTGTACGACTCTCCCAGGGCGCGCCTGAAGTCGCTGCTGACGGGGCGGGCGCTGCACCGCAGCCACTGGGCGCTGCGGGAGGTGTCGTTCGAGTTGGGGCGCGGGCAGTGCCTGGGCGTGGTGGGGCACAACGGCGCGGGCAAGAGCACGCTGCTCAAGCTGATCACTGGCACGCTGCAGCCCACCACGGGGCGGGTGGCGCGCAGCGGGCGCATCACGGCGATCCTGGAATTGGGGGCGGGCTTCCACCCGGACTTCACGGGGCGCGAGAACCTGTACTTCGGCGGCAGCCTGATCGGCATCGCGCGCGAGGAGATGGCGCGGCTGGAGCCGCGGGTGCTGGCGTTCGCCGAGATCGGCGAGGCGATCGACCGGCCGGTGAAGACCTATTCGTCGGGGATGGTGGTGCGGCTGGCCTTCGCGCTGGTGACGGCGGTGGAGCCGGACCTGCTGATCATCGACGAGGCGCTGGCGGTGGGCGACCAGAACTTCCAGAAGAAGTGCGTGGAGCGCATCGAGGCGTTCCGGCGCAACGGCTGCACCATCCTGTTCTGCTCGCACAGCCCCTACCACGTGCGGCAGTTGTGCGACGTGGCGCTGTGGCTGGACCAGGGGCGGGTGATGGAGTTCGGGCCGACCGAGCCGGTGGTCGGGGCCTACGAGATGCACATGCGCCTGCGGGACGGCGCGGGCGGCGAGCCGGCGCGGGACACGGGGCATGCCGCGATGGTGGTGCCGACCGAGGACGCGGCCGGCAGCGCCGACCCCCAGGGCACGGCGCAGGCGGGGTCGGCGGCGCCGCGGCAGCCGCACCAGCCGGATGCGACGGCGGCGATCCTGTCGGTGGACATCGCGCACCTGGGCGAGGGCGAGCCGCCGCTGCTGGACAGCCGCGACCTGGTGGCGACCATCACGGTGCGCGGCCACGGCGAGGAGCGGCCGAACATCGGCTTCATGATCGAGCAGTCGCGGGGCGTGGGCATCACGTCGCTGGCGACGCACGAGGAGGGCGCGGCGCCGACGCAGGTGTCGCCGGGCGTGTGGCGGTCGGTGCTGACGTTCGCCGACCTGCCGCTGCACAGCGGGCAGTACGTGGTCAGCGCGTACCTGTTCGACCAGAGCGGGCTGGTGGTGTACGACCAGTGGTACCAGTTCCTGCATTTCCGCTTCGTCACGCCGACGCTGATGCCGGGCCTGGTCAAGCTGCCGCACCAGTGGACATGAGGGAGACGGGAATGAACGGGACGGAACTGGACGCGGAGCGCGCCATGGCGCTGCTGCGCGAGGGCGAGGCGCTGCTGGCGGCAGGCCGGCGCGAGGACGCGGCGGGCGCGTTGCGGCGCGCGCGCGAGGCGCGGGCCACGCGGCTGGCGGCGCACGGGCTGATCGAGCGGCACGGGCTGGAAGGCTCGTTCGCGCAGATGATGGGGCTGGACTGCGCCATCTCGCCGCAAGACGACATCTTCCACTTCTTCGATGGCCACCCGACCTCGACCAACCCGCTGCGCGACTACCTGGCCGACGGCTGGCGCACGCTGTCGGAGCTGATGCTGCTGCTGGAGTCGGTGGACCGTCCGCTGCTGAAGCTGGGCAGCGTGCTGGAGTTCGCCAGCGGGCACGGGCGCTTCACGCGCCACCTGGTCAAGGCGGTGGGCGCGGGCGGCGTGACGGTGTCGGACGTGGTGGAGGACGCGGTGCGGTTCTCGCGCCAGACGTTCGGGGTGCGGGGCTTCGCGTCGCAGGCGCGGCCCGAGGCGGTGCGGTGGCCGGAGCACTACGACCTGGTGTTCGTGCTGTCGCTGTTCTCGCACCTGCCGCGCGGCAGCTGGGCGCGCTGGCTGGCCCGGCTGTGGGACGCCGTGGCGCCGGGCGGGCTGCTGGTGTTCAGCACCCACGGGACCGAGGCGGCGCGGCGCGTGGGCCGCGCGCTGGACGGCGAGGGCTACGCGTTCAACGCGGCCAGCGAGTCGAGCGCCATCGACGCGCAGGAATACGGCACCGCGTACACCGACGAGCGCTTCGTGCGCGCGCAGGTGCGGGCGCTCATGGGCGAGGAGGCCATCGCCCGTTTCGAGCCGACGTGGTTCTGGCACCACCAGGACGCCTGGGTGCTGCGCCGGGACTGAACATTGAACATTCCACGGAGGAGTGACTGCATGACCGAATCCCACCGCCGCGCGCGCCTGGCGGCGATATCCATCCTGTGCGCCGCCGCCATGGCGGCCTGTGGCGGCGGAGGCGACGGCGCGGCCGACGCGCCAGCGCCTGTCGCCGAGCCTGCGCCGGCACCGGTGCCTGAGCCCGCGCCTGAGCCGGCGCCACCGGCTCCCGCGCCGACACCTGTCCCGCCTTCGCCACCACCGCCACCACCGCCACCGCCACCACCACCACCACCACCACCACCACCACCACCACCACCACCACCACCACCACCACCACCACCACCACCACCACCGCCACCGCCACCACCGCCACCACCACCACCACCACCACCGCCACCACCACCACCACCACCACCACCACCACCACCACCACCACCACCACCACCACCACCGCCACCGCCACCGCCACCGCCACCGCCACCGCCACCGCCACCGCCCGCGACGGCACCACCTCCGGGCGTGTCCGCTTGCGCGGACATGGGCGAGTTGCTGGTCAAGGTCAATGCGCTTCGGGCGCAGGGGCAGGTGTGCGGCGGTCGGTCGATGCCGGTGGCGCTGGCGCTGACGTGGTCGAACCCGTTGGGCCAGGCGGCGGAACGCCATTCGTACGACATGGCGAGCCACGATTTCATGGACCACACGGGTTCCGACCGCAGCACGCCGCCGCAGCGCATGGGCGAGGCCGGATACGGTGGATGGAGCGGGGGGGAGAACATCGCGGCGGGCTATTCCAGCGTCGATGCCGTTCTCAGGGGGTGGCTGGCCAGTCCCGGCCACTGCTCGGCCCTGATGAACCCGGGTTTCACCGACTTCGGTGGCAGTTGCGCCTACCGCGGTGGAACGACCTACGGGTTCTACTGGACGGTGACCCTGGGCACTTCACGCTGACGTGAGAGGGCGGCTTGCCTTCGGGGGCCTGCCTACTTTCTCAGCCAGTCCTTCACCCGGCGTTGCCAGCCCGCCGGGATGGCGCGGGCCACGCCGGAGAGCGCCGGCATGGCGCGCAGCCGCGCCAGCGCCCCCAGGGCGCGCGCCTTGGCGGCGTCATGGGTGGCGGCGCCTGCCTGGCTGGCGGCGGGCAGGTGCGCGGCCACCAGGGCGGTGGTGACGGGGGTGGGCGCGCCTTCGGGCAGGCTGTCCAGGTAGTCGTGGGCGTACCAGTGGGATGAGTTCACGGCGCCGGGCGCGTGGCTGTCGGCCGGCGCGAGGTGCAGCAGGGGCGCTGGCGACCGGCCGGTGGCGAAGTGCCGCTCGCGGATACTGGTGAAGAAGTCCAGCCACTCGCCGGCGCTGGCGTTCCAGGGGTGCACCCAGGTCCAGCGACGGCCCTGCAGGCGCTCTGAGAAGGCGCCCAGGTCGGGGCAGACCACGGGCCAGCCGCCCTGCAGGCAGGCGCTGAGGGTGTAGCTGTAGGTTTCAGGCCACTGCGCGGGAAACCACACCACGTCGGGCGCGAGCCAGCGCAGCAGGTCGGGCAGATCCTCGTCGTCGTAGCGGCCGTGCAGGGTGAGGTTGGCGCGCGGCTGGGTGCGCAGGGCGCGGTAGGCGTAGCCGATGAGGTGGAACTCGACCGGCGCGTTCCGCCGGCGCGCGGCCAGGGCCACGTTTTCCAGCAGGTCGGCGCCCTTGATGACGCTGAGCGCGCCGATGATGGCCACCCGGAGCGGCCGGTCGCCCTGCCATGCCGGCGGCGCGGGCGCGGGCAGGCGCTCGGCGAGGTCGATGTCGGTGTGGGGCACCAGGCGCAACGGCGCGCCAGGAATCCACTTGGCCAGGCGCGAGAGGGCGTCGCGCGAGGGGGCGAGCACGTAGCGCGCGCCCTTGAGGAAGGCGGCGTGGGGGCGCCGCCAGGTGAGGATGTCGACGCCGCCCGGCGCGGGTGTCTCGGCCAGGCATTCGGTGCATTGGCCGACGCCTTCTTCACCGCAGTAGACGCCGTCGCGCCGGGTCAGCGAGATCTGGGGACAGAGCGTGTAGTAGTCGTGCGCGGTGAAGTCGTAGCCCACGCCCAGGTGCCCGGCCATCTCGCGGACGCGGTCGCCGTTGCCGAGCAGGTGGTGGTAGTGCAGGTGGCGGACGCCGAGGATGCGCAGCAGCCCCATCAGCCTGTCGTATTCGGTGCGCAGGGAGAACACCAGGTCCAGGCTCTCGCCGGGGTCGGGCAGGCGCAGGCTGGCGCGTTCGTCGGACAGCGGGCGCAGGACGAGGAACTGGGCCCGGCCGCGCAGGGTGTCGGCCAATTCGTGGACGTGGCGCTCGGTGCCGCCCTGGCGGTCGTGCAGCACCGCGAGGATGACGGGCAGGCCACCGTCCTGCACGCGCGCCAGGTCGACGGCGATGCGCGCCAGGCGCGCCGGGTCGGCCTGGACGAAGCGCAGCACGTCGCCTTCATAGCGCGGGTGCAGCCGGCGCAGGGTTTCCATGGCGGCGCGCTCGCGGGGCGACTTGGAGGCGCCGAAGCTCACGCCGCCGAAGTGGCGCACGAAGGTGTCGAGCACGTGCAGGTTGCGCCAGCCGGCTGCCTGGGCGCGGATGCAGAAGTCGTTTTCCTCGCCGTAGCCCTTGCCGAAATGCTCGACGTCGAACAGGCCGACGGCTTGCAGCGCGGCGCGGCGGATGTACATGCAGAAGCCCACGCCGGTGGGCACGTCCACCACCTGGCCGGCGTTGACGCGGGCGAACAGGGCGTCGAGGCGGGCGGTGTCCCAGCCGGCGGGCAGGTCGTTGTCCGCGCAGAAGCGCGGGTAGCTGCAGATGGTGGCGTTGTTGGAGAAGGGCGTGACCGAGGCGATCTTCTGGTCGCCGTAGGCGGCGGCACGGATGCGGTCGAGCCAGTCGCCGGCCACTTCGGTGTCGCTGTTGAGCAGCAGCACGTCGGCGTGCCCGGAGAGCGCCATGCCGCGGTTGACGGTTCCGACGAAGCCGAGGTTGTGCTCGTTTTCGAGCAGGGTGATGCGCGCGTCGGTGGGAGCGACGGCGCGCAGCCAGTCGGTCACCTCGGGCTCGGGGCTGGCGTCGTTGATGACGATGAGGCGCCAAGGCGTGGCGCAGCGGGCGGCCAGCACCGATTCGATGCAGCGCCGCGTGTCGGCCAGGCCCCGGTAGACGGGCACGATGACGTCGACGGGGTGCGGTTCGGGCGCGAGCGGACGCGCCTCGGGCCGGACCGCCGGGCGCGCCGAACCGACGCCCAGCCATTGGTCGACCCGCATCTTGGCGTGGACGATGGGGCGGGTGGCGCGGAACACGGTGGAGTTCTCGATGTCGTGGATCAGCCTGCGGGCGTCGTCGCGCTCACGGCCGAGGGCGAGGGTGCGGGAGAGCAGGGTCTGCTTCTGCCGGCGCAGGTCCTCGTTCTGCTCGGCGAGGGCGTGCAGGGCTTGCTGGGTCTGGCGCACGGCCTGGCGGGCGGCGTCCCGCTCGGCCTCGGCGGCTTGCCGCCGGGTTTCGGCCGCCTCGCGCGCGGTTTCGCCGCGCGCCTCGCGCGCGGTTTCGGCCGCCGCGCGCCGGGCTTCGGCGGCGGCGTGCTCGGCGTCTGCCGCCTGGATGGCTTTTTCGGCGCGGGCGATGTGGTCCTGGGTGGAGCCAGCCAGCGCCAGGTAGTCGGCGGACATGGGCCAGCCGAGTTCGGCTTCGAGCCGGCCGCCGGCGGACCGTGCCAGCGCCTCGGCGGGAACGGGCAGTTCGATCCAGGGGTCGTTGCCGTGCAGCAGCAGCATGAAGGGGCCGCCGGGCCACCAGGGCGGCTGCGGCACGATGCCGCTGCGGGACGCGTCGAGCAGCGTGCCGGCGTCGGCGGGCGACCAGCGCCACAGCGGCTGGCCGGCGGCATCGCGCAGGGTGAGGGCGTGCAGGTGCAGGTAGCCGGGGCGATCGGCCGGATCCCATTTGAGCCCGTCCGGCGGCGCTTCCGCGGGCAAGGCGAAGCACAGTGTCTGGCGCTGCTGGCCGATGGTGCCGCGGGTGATGAGCTTGCGGTCCTCGCTGAAGTCGCGGCCCTGGCCCAGGTAGAGTTCGCTGGTGAACAGCGCCCGCGCGGGCAGCGCGGCGCCGTCGTCGAGGTCGGGCAGGCGCTCGCCCTCGGCGGCCGGGTGCGCCGCCACGATGAACTGGTAGGTGAGGGCGTCGGGCAAGGCCAGCAGATGGCGGGCCACGGCCGGCGGCAGGGCGTCGAAGGCGACGCGGAACTCGGAGTCCGGCAACTGGCGCTCGATGGTGTCCAGGCTGTCCATGGCCCAGCCGCCGTCGGACAGGAAGCGCTGCAGGGTGCGGCGCGTGAAGAAGCGCACGTGGGTCTCGTCCAGCAGCCCTTCCTCTCGGTAGCGGAACTCGCCGGCCATCAGCTCGGCCACCAGCCCGCAGTAGCCGGCGTTGGGAATGGACAGCAGGGCGCGCCCGCGCGGCGCCAGCAGCCGCCGGCATTCGGCCAGCACGCGGTCGCTGCCGCGGATGTGCTCCAGCACGTCGGCGCAGACAATGATGTCGTAGCCGCCTTCGGGGAACAGCCCGGTGAGCCGGCAGGCGTCCAGGTCGGCGACCTCGACGCGCCGGTAGTGCGGCGCGGCCAGGGCGGCCTCGTCGGCGCTGAGGGTCAGGCCGTCGATGGGGCCGGCGGCGGCGCCGTCGCGCGCGGCCAGGAAGCGCCCGACGGCGCCGCTGCCGCAACCCAGGTCCAGCACGCGCGCACCGGCCGGGATGCGGCCCGCGAGGACCGACAGGGAGGTGCGTTCGGTGGACTGGATGTCCCGGTCGTAGACGTGCAGGGCGGGCGCGGAGACGTTCATGTCGGGCGATTCTGGCGCCATGAAGGATCGTGGAGGGCGGCGCGCGCGAGGCCTCGCTCCGCCCTCGAAATGGGGGGCTTGGATGCTACCATGGTGCATTTTTCCACCCGCCCGCCGGGTGCCCACGATCCGGCCTGCCGCCGAACCCGTTTTCCTGCTTCCGAATGATCTCGCTGGCGGTGCTCGCTTTCGTGCTGTCCCTGGTGGCCACCCTGTGGGTGCGCCGGGTGTTCAGGCGCCTGCCGCACGGCTACGCGGACGACGCGCCGCAGCGGTTCCACGTCGGCCACACGCCGCGCCTGGGCGGGCTGGGGTTGCTGGCGGGCTGGGCGCTGGCGCTGGCGGCGTTGCCGCTGCTGCAATGGGCGCACCTGGCGGGCAACATCGACCGGGCGCAGCTGGACCTGCCGACCTGGGGCCTGATGCTGCTGCCGGCCTTCGCCGGCGGCGTGCTGGAGGACATGACCCAGCGCCTGGCGGTGCGCTGGCGCCTGCTGCTGACGCTCACTTCAGGCCTGCTGGCCTGGGCGCTGCTGGGCTTGTCGGTGACGCACCTGGGCTTCGACTGGCTCGACACCCTCTGGGCCGGCTGGCCGTGGCTGGGCGCCGGGCTGGCGGTGCTGGCGGTGACGGGCCTGCCGCACGCCTTCAACATCATCGACGGCTACAACGGCCTGGCGGGCATGGTGGCGCTGGTGGTGTGCCTGGCGCTGGCGCACGTGTCGATGCAGGTGGGCGACCGCGAGCTGGCGGCCATGGCCATCGCGCTGGCGGCGGCGACGGGGGGCTTCCTGGTGTGGAACTACCCGCGCGGGCTGATCTTCGCCGGCGACGCGGGGGCCTACCTGTGGGGGCTGCTGATCGCGGTGATCAGCCTGCTGCTGGTGCAGCGCCACCCGATCGTCTCGCCCTGGTTCCCGTTGCTGCTGCTGATCTACCCGGTGTGGGAGACGCTGTTCTCGATCTACCGCAAGCTGTGGCGCGGCGTCTCGCCCGGCATGGCCGATGCGCTGCACCTGCACCAGCTCGTCTACCGGCGCCTGGTGCGCGGCGTGCTGCACGAGGATGAGGCCCGGAACATGCTGATGCGCAACAACCGCACCGCGCCCTACCTGTGGGGCTTCATCGCGCTCACCGTGGTGCCGGCGGTGCTGTTCTGGCGCTACAGCGGGGTGCTGCTGGCCTTCTGCGTGCTGTTCGCCGTCAGCTACGTGGTGGCCTACGTGAGCCTGGTGCGCTTCAAGGTGCCGCGCGTGTTTCCAGCGCTCTAGATTCTGACCACCCCCGTGGCGCCACTCGCCTCGCGATGTGGCGCCTTCCCCTCGAGGGGGCGCCGCCAGCGGCCGGGCCCAGCCCGTCCGCGGCGGCTGCTGGCATGGCCTGCTCCGCGGCCTTTTGTTTCTTTGGGGTGTGGGCGCTGCCGGCGATAGAGGACCATGGGGGCGTTGGGATTCGTGCGCTGCGGGCGGTGGGGCTTGGGGGCTTCGTGACTATGATTCGCGATCCCCGATCTGCCCACCCGCCATGACGACCTCCCTCGACACCGCTTCCCTGGCCCCGCGCGACAAAGCCCAGATCCTGGCGCAGGCGCTGCCCTACATCCGCCGCTTCCATGGCAAGACCATGGTCATCAAGTACGGCGGCAATGCCATGACCGACCCGGCGCTGCAGGCGGCGTTCGCCGAGGACGTGGTGCTGCTCAAGCTGGTGGGCATCAACCCCGTGGTGGTGCACGGCGGCGGGCCGCAGATCGAGACCGCCCTCAAGCGCCTGGGCAAGAAGGGCGAGTTCATCCAGGGCATGCGCGTGACCGACGCCGAGACCATGGAGGTGGTCGAATGGGTGCTGGCCGGCGAGGTGCAGCAGGACATCGTGGGCCTGATCAACCAGGCCGGCGGCAAGGCGGTGGGCCTGACGGGGCGCGATGGCGGCCTGATCCGCGCCAGCAAGCTGCGCCTGGTGGACCCGCGCGACCCCACCATCGAGCACGACGTGGGCCAGGTGGGCCACATCGACCAGATCGATCCGGCCGTGGTGCAGGCGCTGCAGGACGACCAGTTCATCCCCGTCGTCAGCCCGATCGGCTTCGGGGTGCACAACGAGAGCTACAACATCAACGCCGACGTGGTGGCGGCCAAGCTGGCCACGGTGCTGCAGGCCGAGAAGCTGCTGATGCTGACCAACATCCCGGGCGTGCTGGACCAGGCGGGCCAGCTGCTGCCCGAGCTGACGCCGCGCCGCATCGACGAACTGGTGGCCGACGGCACCATCTCCGGCGGCATGCTGCCCAAGATCGCCGGCGCGCTGGACGCGGCCAAGAGCGGCGTGAACGCGGTGCACATCATCGACGGGCGCGTGCCGCATTCGATGCTGCTGGAGGTGCTGACGGATGAGCCGTTTGGCACCATGATCCGGTCGCATTGATTCGTGTCTGGGTTTCGGGTGAATCGGGCTTTGGCTGGCTTGGGTATTGCGTCTTCTGCTATTGAATTTGATCTGCTTGGGTTGAATGAGGCGGGAGACCACTGCGCGGGCGAAGTGGGGAAGGGCCCCCCCCCGCGGCGCCCCCCGCCGCGCGCCCCGGGGGGGCCCCCCGGCCGGGCCCGGGGGGGGGGGGGGGGGGGGCCCCTCCCCCCCCGCGCGGGGGGCGGGCGGCCGCCCCCCGGCGGGGGGCTCTGGGGGGGGGGGCGGGGCGCCGGGGGGGCCGCGGCCCCCCGGGCGCCCCCCCGGGGGGGGCGGCGCCGGGGGGGGGGCCGCGGGCGGCCTCGCGGGGGGGGGCTGGCGGGGGCGGGGGCGGGGCGGGGCGGGGGGGGGGGGGGGGGGGGCGCGGGGCCGCGGCCGGCGCGGCCGCCCCCCGCGCGGCGGGGGGGGGGGGGGGGGCGGGGGGGGGGGGCGCGCGGGCCGGGGGGCCGGGGGGCCGGCTGGTGGGGGCGGGGGGCTCGGCCCGGCGGCCGGGCCGGCCCGGGGGGGCGGGGGCCCCCCTCCCCGCCCGCCGGGGGCCGGGGGGCCCCGGGCCCGGCGGCCGGGGGCGGCCCCCGCGCTCCGGGGGCGCCGGCCTGGCCCGGTTTTCCGGGGGGGGGCCGGGCGCACATCCCGGCCAACAGCCCATCCAACTCCACCTCACCCTGTGCGAGAATCATTTGGAAACAAATAAACGCACCGCCATGCCGACCGACGACCACCGCACCGCACCCGACAGCGACGACACCGCCTCCGCCGCGCCGGAGCGCAAGCGCCCCCGGCCGGGCGAGCGGCGGGTGCAGATCCTGGAGGCGCTGGCGCAGATGCTGGAGCGGCCCGGCGCCGAGCGCGTGACCACGGCGGCGCTGGCGGCGCGCCTGGGCGTGAGCGAGGCGGCGCTGTACCGCCACTTCGCCAGCAAGGCGCAGATGTTCGAGGCGCTGATCGACTTCATCGAGAGCAGCCTGTTCGGGCTGATCCAGCAGGTCGGCGAGCACGACCACGCCGGCCCGGCGCGCGCCGCGCGCATCGTCGCCATGGTGCTGCAGTTCGGCGAGAAGAACCCGGGCATGACGCGGGTGATGGCGGGCGACGCGCTGGTGTTCGAGAACGAGCGCCTGCAGCAGCGCATGAACCAGCTCTTCGACAAGCTGGAGGCGGCGCTGCGCCAGTGCCTGCGCGACGGCGCGGCGCGGGATGATGGCGCTCTGGGCCCCGACGCCGAGGCGCAGGTGGCCGCGTCCACGCTCACCGCCTTCGCCGCCGGGCGGCTGCAGCGCTTCGCGCGCTCGGGCTTTCGGCGCGCGCCGTCCGAGCACCTGGAGGTTTGCCTGGCCCGGATACTATGATATTAATAGCATATATATCAATATCCATGCGGGTTTAAGGCCAATTTGATTCATAATCCCTTTTGTTCGATCTTCAGGAGACACGCGATGAAACTGGTCCGCCATGGCCCCCTCGGCAAGGAAACCCCCGGCCTGATCGACGCCGACGGCGTGCTGCGGGATCTGTCGGCCGTGGTGCCCGACATCAGCCCGGCGCAACTGGGCGACGCGGCGCTGGCGCGGCTGGCCCGGCTCAAGCCCGCGTCGTTGCCGGCGGTGCGCGGCAAGCGGCGCCTGGGCTGCCCGGTGGGCGGCGTGGGCAAGTTCATCGCCATCGGCCTCAACTACCGCGACCACGCGGCCGAGGCCGGCCTGCCGATCCCGAAGGAACCCATCATCTTCACCAAGGCCATCTCGTGCATCCAGGGTCCCGACGACGCCGTGATGCTGCCCAAGGGCTCGAAGAAGAGCGACTGGGAGGTGGAGTTGGGCGTGGTCATCGGCCGCACCGCCCACCACGTGGCGCGGAAGGACGCACTGGCGCACGTGGCCGGCTACTGCGTGGTCAACGACCTGAGCGAGCGCGCCTACCAGATCGAGCGCGGCGGCACTTGGGACAAGGGCAAGGGCTGCGACACCTTCGGCCCCATCGGCCCCTGGCTGGTCACGCGCGACGAGGTGCCGAACCCGCAGCGCCTGGGCCTGTGGCTGGACCTGAACGGCCAGCGCCTGCAGGCTGGCAACACGCGCCACATGATCTTTGGCGTGGTGCGTCTCCTCAGCTACGTCAGCCGCTTCATCACCCTGCACCCGGGCGACGTGCTGGCCACCGGCACGCCAGCCGGCGTCGGCATGGGCCTGCGCAACGCGGCCGGCCAGCCGGCGCCGCGCTTCCTGAGGGCTGGCGACGAGATCAGCCTGGGGATCGACGGCCTGGGGCAGCAGCAGCAATGCGTGGTGGGCTACCGCGCGCCCTGACCGGCGTGCCTCAAGCCCAGCGCGCGCCGGGCGGGAAAACCCCTGGCCGAGAGGCCGTTGCCGTCAGGCGAGAATGTCAGGAGTCGCGTTTAAAATAGAACAGTCGTTCGTTTTTATTCAAAGATGTACACCTCGTCCGCCGTGGTTTCCTCGCAGGCCGTTCCCCGCGCACTGGGCAAGGGCCGCCAAACCAAGGCCCACATCATTGACATCGCGTTGCGCACGGCCGCGCAATTGGGGCTGGAGGGCTTGTCCATCGGTGCCCTGGCCGAAGCCACGGGCATGAGCAAGTCCGGCGTGTTCGCGCATTTCGGATCGCGCGACGACCTGCAGATCGCCGTGGTGCGCGAGTACCACGCCCGCTTCGAGCGCGAGGTGTTCATGCCCGCCATGGCCGCGCCGCGCGGCCTGCCGCGCCTGCGCGCGCTGTTCGACCACTGGATGCGCTACACCAGCGCCGAACTGGACACGGGCGGCTGCCTCTTCATCAGCGGCGCGGTGGAGTTCGACGACCGTCCCGGCCCGGTGCGCGACGCCCTGGCGCACACCGTGCGCCTGTGGACCGGCGCGCTCGAGCGCGCCGTGACCCAGGCCAAGGCCGAGGGCCACCTGAGCGCCCGGGCCGACGAGGCGCAGGTGGCGTTCGAGATCCATGCCCTGATCCTGGCCCTGCATTACGAGGCCCGCTTCCTGCGCCAGCCGGGCGCCGCCGAGCGCGCGCGGCGCGGCTTCGACAATGTGCTGGCGCGGCACGGCGAGCGCGGCTAAGCCGGCCCAAACCCCTTTCGTTCCACCCTGCCTTTCAACCCTGGAGACTTCCGCCATGCCCAGCTATACCCCGCCCCTGCGCGACATGCAATTCCTGATGCACGAGGTGCACCAGGCGGTCGATCAACTGCGCGCCATGCCGCGCTTCGCCGACCTGGACGCCGACACGCTCAACGCCGTCATGGAGGAGGCCGGCAAGTTCACCTCCACCGTCACCGCGCCGCTCAACCTGAGCGGCGACGCCGAGGGCTGCATACTGGACAAGGCCAACCACGCCATCACCACCCCCAAGGGCTTCAAGGAAGCCTACGCGCAGTTCGTCGAAGGCGGCTGGCCCGCCCTCACCTGCGACCCCGAATACGGCGGCCAGGGCCTGCCCTCCACCATCGGCACCTGCGTGGGCGAGATGCTCAACGCCTCCAACCAGGCCTGGGCCATGTACTACGGCCTCTCGCACGGCGCCTACGAAGCCATCCACGCCCACGGCAGCGAGGCGCAGCAGCAGACCTTCCTGCCCAAGCTCACCAGCGGCGAATGGACCGGCACCATGTGCTTGACCGAGCCCCATTGCGGCACCGACCTGGGCCTGCTGCGCACCAAGGCCGAGCCCCAGCCCGACGGCAGCTACAAGCTCACCGGCAGCAAGATCTTCATCAGCGCCGGCGAGCACGACTTCGCCGCCAACATCGTGCACCTGGTGCTGGCCCGCCTGCCCGACGCGCCCAAGGGCAGCAAGGGCATCAGCCTGTTCGTGGTGCCCAAGTTCCTCGTCAACGCCGACGGCAGCCTGGGCGCGCGCAACCCCATCATCTGCACCGGCATCGAGCACAAGATGGGCATCCACGGCAACTCCACCTGCCAGATGAGCCTGGACGGCGCCGTCGGCACCCTGGTGGGCCAGCCCAACAAGGGCCTGATGGCCATGTTCGTGATGATGAACGCCGCCCGCCTGGGTGTGGGCAACCAGGGCCTGGGCCAGACCGAGGTGGCCTACCAGAACGCGCTGGCCTACGCCAAGGAGCGCCTGCAGATGCGCAGCCTCTCCGGCCCCAAGGCGCCCGACCAGCCGGCCGACCCCATCATCGTGCACCCCGATGTGCGCAAGATGCTGCTCACCGCCAAGGCCTACGCCGAGGGCGGCCGCGCCCTGGCCATGCAATGCGCGCTGCTGCTCGACAAGGCGCGCCACCACCCCGACGCCGCCGTGCGCCAGGACAGCGAGGACATGGTCGCGCTGCTCACCCCCATCGTCAAAGCCTTCCTCACCGACAACGGCGTCACCGCCACCAACGCCTGCATGCAGGTCTATGGCGGCCACGGCTACATCCACGAGACGGGCGCCGAGCAGTTCGTGCGGGACGCGCGCATCAACCCCATCTACGAAGGCACCAACACCGTGCAGGCGCTCGACCTGCTGGGCCGCAAGGTGCTGGCCAACCAGGGCGCCACGCTGCGCAAGCTGGGCCAGCAGGTGGCCGCGCTGCTGAAGGAGGAAAGCGCCAACCCCCGGATGGCCGAGTTCACCGCCCCGCTGGCCGCGCTGGCCGGGCAGCTCAGCCAGTTCAGCACCGAGATCGGCGTCAAGGCCATGACCAACCCCGACGAAGTGGGCGCCGCCGCCAGCGACTTCCTGCGCGTGGCCGGCCACCTGGTGTTCGGCTACCAGTTCGTGTGCATGGCCAGCGTGGCGCTCAAGAAGATCGCCGAGGGCAGCACCGACCCCTTCTACGCCGGCAAGCTGCAGACCGCGCGCTTCTACTTCGCGCGCCTGTTCCCCGAGACCGCCAGCCTGATGCTGGCCGCGCGCTCCGGCGCCGCCGTGCTGCTCGACACCGACGCCGCCCTGGCCTGAACGCCGTTCCCTTGGTGGTTTTGATGCAAAAAATGCCGTGGGCCAGCGTCAATAAACGCTTTATAGCTACTGTTTATATAGCGTTCGTGGCCTGCGGCGCGCACGCCCAGATGACCCCCGTGGGCACCTGGCGCAGCATCGACGACCAGACCAGGGAGCCCAAGGCGCAGATCGTCGTCAGCGACCACGGCGGTGTGCTCAGCGGCCGCATCGAGAAGGTGCTGAAGAAGGACGCCAAGCCGAACGCGCTGTGCGACGAATGCACCGACGACCGCAAGGGCCAGCCGGTGGAGGGCCTGGAGATGATCCGCGGCGCCAGGAAGGCCGACGGCAAGGACGTGTGGGAGGGCGGCCGTGTCCTTGACCCCGAGAACGGCAAGGACTACGCGCTGCGCCTCACCCCCATCGAGGGTGGCCAGAAGCTGGAAGTGCGCGGCTCCATCGGCCCCTTCGGCCGCACGCAGACTTGGGTGCGCGTGAAATAGCGCGCTGGCCGGGCGATCCGTTCGGCGACGGCGGCGCCTGCGCCGCGTGTCCACGATCCGCGCTGCCACATCAGGAAGATAATCCCCGCTGGCCAGCGTCCAGCAACCGTTCAATGCTATGAAAAATGGATTTCCCATGGGCGGCGCGGCCGCCACCGAGCGGCCCTTTGACGACGCCGTGGCGCTCGCCCGCCCAGCCGGCGGCGCGCCCGGCCAGTACGTCGGCCGCACCAGTCCCGCCTACGCCAACATGGTGGGCCCTTTCGGCGGCATCACCGCCGCGCAGGCGCTGCAGGCCATCTGGCTGCACCCCGACCGGCTGGGCGAGCCGGTGGCCTTCACCGGCAACTTCGCCGCCGCGCTGGCCGACGGCGAGTTCACCATCGACGCGCAGCCGGTGCGCACCAACCGGTCCACCCAGCACTGGGTGCTGACCACGCGGCAGCGCGACGCCGAGGGCCGCGACAGCGTGGTCTACACCGCCACGGCGATGACCGCGCTGCGGCGCGACACCTGGCGTGCCACCGACGCGGTGATGCCGGACGCGCCCGCGCCCGAGTCCGTGCCGCCGACCCGGCGCGTCAAGCGCCCGGCGTGGCTCGACCGCTACGACATGCGCTGGTTCGCCGGCGCCATGCCGCTCGAATGGAACGGCGCCGAGGGCGAGGACAGCGTCACGCGCCTGTGGGTGCGCGACGAGCCCCCGCGCGCGCTCGACTTCGCATCGCTGACGGCGCTGTGCGACGTGTTCTTTCCGCGCGTGTGGCTGCGACGCGCGCGCATGACGCCCATCGGCACCGTCTCCATGACCGTGTACTTCCACGCCAGCGCCGCCGACCTGGCCGCCGCCGGCACCGGCCACCTGCTGGGCCAGGCGCGCGGGCATGCGTTCCACGACGGCTACTTCGACCAGAGCGCCGAGATGTGGAGCGCCGCCGGCCGGCTGCTGGCCACCACGCACCAGGTCGTCTACTACAAGGAGTAGCGTCGCGCGCGCGGCACCGGCCGCGCGGCCGCGCCGGTACGATACCCACCTCGGCCCGCGGCGACGCCACCTTTTCCTCGGCTCACCGCCATTCGTCCACCAAGGAAACCCCATGAGCGACATCCTCGTCCACACCGAAGCCGGCGTGATGACCCTGACCTTCAACCGGGTCGGCAAGAAGAACTCCATCACCGCCGCCATGTACGGCACGATGGCCGACGGGCTGGCCCAGGCCGCCGCCGACCCGGCCGTGCGCGTGGTGCTGATCCAGGGCGACGTCACCATCTTCACCGCCGGCAACGACATCAGCGACTTCCGCAACGCGCCCAAGTCCGAGGGCCAGCCCGACCCGGACCGGCCGGTGTGGCGCTTCCTGCGCGGCATCGCCACCTTCCCCAAGCCGCTGGTCGCCGCCGTCTGCGGCCCGGCGGTGGGCGTGGGCACCACCCTGCTGCTGCACTGCGACCTGGTGTACGCGGGCGACAACGCGGCCTTCTCGGTGCCCTTTGTCAACCTGGGCCTGGTGCCCGAGGCCGCCTCCAGCCTGCTCATGCCGCGGATGTTCGGCATGCACCGCGCGTCCGAGGCGCTGCTGACGGGCGATCCCTTCATGGCCGAGGCGGCGCTGGAGGTGGGCCTGGTCAACCGCGTGGTGCCGCCGGCCGAGTGCAACGCCTTCGCGCGCCAGCAGGCGCTCAAGCTCGCCGCCAAGCCGCTGTCGGCCCTGGTCGAGACCAAGCGCCTGCTCAAGGGCGCGCAGCACGCCGCCGTGGTGGCGCGCATGCAGGAGGAGGGCGCCGTCTTCGGCCGCATGCTGCACGAGCCCGCCGCGCGCGAGGCGTTCGCGGCCTTCGCCGAGAAGCGCAAGCCCGATTTCAGCAAGATCTGAGTGCTTTGGGCCGCAAGCCCGCACCCACGTTGCGCAAGCAGCCATGGAAAACACAGTATCCGTCGATCCACCCCGGCTCGTCGCCTGCGGCCACGACGCGCACGCGCCGGCCATCCTGGCGATCTTCAACGACGCCATCCTGCATTCCACGGCGCTGTACGACTACCAGCCGCGCACCCCGGCCCACATGCGCGCCTGGTTCGACGCCAAGGCGGCCGGGGCCTTGCCGGTCATCGGCGCGGTCGATGCCGCCGATGAGCTGCTGGGCTTCGCCAGCTACGGCGCGTTCCGCCCGCAGCCGGCCTACAAGTACAGCGTCGAGCATTCCGTCTACGTGCGCCAGGACCAGCGCGGCCACGGCCTGGGGCCGCTGCTGATGCGCGCGCTGATCGACGCCGCGCGGGCGCGGCAACTGCACGTCATGGTGGGCGTGATCGATGCCGCCAACGCCGCCAGCATCGCGCTGCACCAGCGCCTGGGCTTCGTGCACGCCGGCACGGTGCGGCAGGCCGGCTTCAAGTTCGGCCGCTGGCTGGACGCGGCCTTCTACCAGCTCACCCTCGACACGCCCGCGCAGCCGGTGGACGGGTGAGCCGCGCGTTTTCCCGGGTTTTGATTGCTATTTAATAGATAGCTGTCAATGCAATACTGGTGCTGGCTGAAGGCCGATTTTGCTTGAAACCGGCATCAGCCGGCGGCGATGGCCCGAAGTTCGAGCGGCGTCGCCAGTGTGAACAGGTCGCAGTTGTCCCCCGGTCCGCCCCGGTCCACCACCACGAAGCGTGAAGGCTGGTCGAACACGACCAGCGAGTGGTGCCACACGCCGCGGTGGTAGTTCACGCCCTGCCGGCCGTCGGTGAGGAAGGCGCGCACCGCGCCGGCGGCCGGCGCCTCGCCCGCCGGCGCCACGATCACCAGAAAGGCCTGCCCGTCCAGCGGCACGAAGGCCTGGCTGCCCAGCGGGTGGCGCTCCAGCGCCAGCACCCGCAGCGGCAGCGCGTAGGGGCGGGCGTGGAACAGGCTGATCAAGGGCCGGCCGCCGCCGGCCGCCACGTCCACCCGCGCCAGGTCGTGGAAGCGCTCCGTCATGCCGCCGTTGATGAGGATCGGCGCGTGGCCGCTGCTGTCGATGACGTCGCCGAAGGGGGCGAAAGCCGCGGCCGTGAGCGGCTCGGCGGTCAGGGGCCGGCAGGGCGCCTCGGAAGAGTGGCTCATCGGCGTCGCGGCGGGGCGTCTGGCGAGGACCGGGCCGTCAGTCCCGCGCCGCTGGCGGCAGTTCGCGCGGCCGGCCTTCTTCGTCGATGGCGACGTAGGTCAGCGTGGCCTCGGTCACCTTGATGTAGCGGCCCTGCTTGCGGATGCGCTCGGCGTAGACGCCCACGTTCAGCGTCATCGAGGTGCGGCCGATGCGCTCCATCTTGGCGTAGAGCGACAGGATGTCGCCCACGCGCACCGGCTGCTTGAAGATGAACTGGTTCACCGCCACCGTGGCCATGCGCCCCTGCGCGTGGCGCGCCGCCAGCACCGAGCCGGCCAGGTCCACCTGCGCCATCACCCAGCCGCCGAAGATGTCGCCGTTGGCGTTGGCGTCGGCCGGCATGGGGATCACCTTCATCACCAGGGCGTGGTCCTCGGGCAGCGCCGCCTCCGGGGCCGTGACGGCGTTCAGGTTGGGGGGGCGCATGACGGAGGGCCGCCGGGCGGAGGTGGACATGGGCACAATCCTTGGGAAATATTCTTTCGAAAGAGATTGTCCACGATGCGCGGCGGCGGCGAGCGTTCCCTTCCCCTTCCGGTGCCCCAGGCAGGCGGCGGTCCGCGCTCGGACTGGCGCACGCTCGGGCGCCTGGCGCCCTACCTGTGGCAGTACAAGTGGCGCGTGGCGGCGGCGCTGGCCTTCGTCCTCGGCGCCAAGCTGGCCAACGTCGGCGTGCCGGTGCTGCTCGGGCACCTGGTCGATGCGATGACGCTCAAGCCGGGCGACCCCGCCGCCGTGCTGGTGGTGCCCGCCGGCCTGCTGCTGGCCTACGGCGCGCTGCGCCTGACGACCTCGCTGTTCACCGAGCTGCGCGAGCTGGTGTTCGCCAAGGCCACGCAGGGCGCCTCGCGCCAGATCGCGCTGCAGACCTTCGAGCACCTGCACGCGCTCAGCCTGCGCTTTCACCTGGAGCGCCAGACCGGCGGCATGACGCGCGACATCGAGCGCGGCGTGCGCGGCATCGAGTCGCTGGTGTCGTTCTCGCTGTACTCCATCGTGCCCACGCTGGTCGAGGTGGCGCTGGTGCTGGCCATCCTGGCGTCGCGGTTCGACCCGGCGTTCGCCTGGATCACCGGCGCGGCGCTGCTGGCCTACATCGCCTTCACCGTGACGGTGACCGAGTGGCGCACCCAGTTCCGGCGCCAGGCCAACGAGGCCGATTCGGCCGCGCACGCCCAGGCCATCGACTCGCTGCTGAATTACGAGACCGTCAAGTACTTCAACAACGAGCAATTCGAGGCCCGGCGCTACGGCGAGCGCCTGGACCGCCTGCGCCGCGCGCGGCTGCGCAGCCAGAGCACGCTGTCGATGCTCAACACCGGCCAGCAACTCATCATCGCCGCCGGGTTGCTGGCCATGCTGTGGCGCGCCACGCAGGGCGTGGTGGACGGCCGCCTGACGCTGGGCGACCTGGTGATGGTCAACGCCTTCATGATCCAGCTCTACATCCCGCTCAACTTCCTGGGCGTGGTCTACCGCGAGATCAAGCAGAACCTGACCGACCTGGACCGCATGTTCACGCTGATGGACCGCGAGCGCGAGGTGGCCGACGCGCCGGGCGCCGGGCCGCTGGCCACCCACGGGCCGGTGGACGTGCGCTTCGAGCACGTCGATTTCGCCTACGAGGCGGCGCGGCCCATCCTGCACGACCTGAGCTTCGAGATTCCCGCCGGCCGGACGGTGGCCGTGGTCGGCCCCTCGGGCGCGGGCAAGTCCACGCTCGCGCGGCTGCTGTACCGGTTCTATGACGTCGGCGTTCCCGGCACCGGCGGCGGCGGGCGCATCCTGATCGCCGGCCAGGACATCCGCGGCGTCACCCAGGCCAGCGTGCGCCGCGCCATCGGCATCGTGCCGCAGGACACGGTGCTGTTCAACGACACGGTGGCCTACAACATCCGCTACGGCCGGCCCGAGGCCAACGACGCCGAGGTGGAGCAGGCCGCGCGCGCCGCCCACATCCACGACTTCATCGTGAGCACGCCCAAGGGCTACCAGACCATGGTGGGCGAGCGCGGGCTGAAGCTGTCCGGCGGCGAGAAGCAGCGCGTGGCCATCGCGCGCACGCTGCTGAAGGACCCGCCGGTGCTGATCTTCGACGAGGCCACCAGCGCGCTCGACTCGGCCAACGAGCGCGCCATCCAGGCCGAGATCCGCAGCGCCGCGCGCGGCCGAGCGGCGCTGGTGATCGCGCACCGCCTGTCCACCGTGGTGGACGCGCACGAAATCCTGGTGCTGGAGGCGGGCCGCCTCGTCGAGCGCGGCACCCATCCGCGGTTGCTGGCCGCGCGCGGCCGCTACGCCGAGATGTGGGCGCTGCAGCAGGCGGCCGAGCAGGGCGCCGCCGAGCTGGCGGCGTGACGGCACGGTATTTGCATGGCGTCTTCGGGCATAAGTCACGCTGGCGACTGATTCGCGAGGGTATCCCTGTGGCCTTGGCTTCCTAGAATGGCGTTGCTGAAGTACGTGGGCCGTGCTGGCTCACTGGGGGGGCTCCTCCGCATTATCTGAAAGGATTGACATCATGAAGAAGCAGAAGCAATTGCTGGTTTTGACCGCGCTGTCGCTGGCCACCGGCGCGGCGATGGCGCAAGCCAACGACACGCTGGCCAGGATCAAGTCCAGCGGCGTCGTCAACCTCGGTGTCCGCGATTCGTCCGGTCTGGCCTTCACCATCGGTGGTGGCAAGTACGTGGGCTTCCACACGGAGATGGCCGAGCGCATCATCGACGACCTGAGCAAGCAGGCCGGCAAGCCGCTGAAGATCAACTACCAGGTCATCACCTCGCAGAACCGCGTGCCCTTGGTGCAGAACGGCACCATCGACTTCGAATGCGGCTCCACCACCAACAACGCCGCGCGCCAAAAGGACGTGGCCTTCGCCGTCACCACCTTCGTCGATGAAGTGCGCACCGCCGTCAAGACCAGCTCGGGCATCAAGTCCGTCAACGACCTGAACGGCAAGACCGTCGCCGTGACCACCGGCACCACCAGCGTGCAGCACCTGCGCCGGCACGAGCGCGGCGCCAACATCGACTTCAAGACCGTGCAGGGCAAGGACCACGCCGACAGCTTCTTGCTGCTCGAATCGGGCCGCGCCGACGCCTTCGTGATGGACGGCTCCATCCTGGCGGCCAGCATCTCCAAGGCCAAGAACCCGAAGGACTTCGCCATCGTCGGCGAGGTGCTGTCGGTCGAGCCCATCGCCTGCATGCTGCGCAAGGACGACCCGAAGATGAAGGAAGCGCTGGACAACTCGATCAAGCGCCAGATCAAGGACGGCTCGCTCGCCAAGCTGTACGACAAGTGGTTCATGCAGCCGATTCCGCCCAACAACGTGGCGTTGAACATGCCCCTGAACGAGAGCACCAAGGCGGCCTGGGCCACCCCCAACGACAAGCCGGCGGAAGCCTACAGCTCCAAGCTGCTGGCCAAGTAAGCTTGCCGCGGATGCAACAATAGCCCGTGCGCGCCAGCCCACGGGCTTTTTTACGCAGCACGGACATGAGCGGGAAAGGCGCAAGATGCTGAACATGGATTGGCAGGTGTTCTGCCAGGACACCCTGACGGGGGATGCGGTCGCCGGCTGCCTGGGCAGCGGGCGCGACATCACCTACCTGAACTGGATCTTCACCGCCTGGGGCTGGACGGTGTCGGTCTCGCTCACGGCCTTGCTGATCGCGCTGCTGGTGGGCTCGCTGATCGGCGTCATCCGCACCCTGCCCGACAGCCCCTGGCTGGTGCGCCTGGGCAACGCCTGGGTGGAGATGTTCCGCAACGTCCCGCTTCTGGTGCAGATCTTCCTTTGGTACCACGTGATGCCGACCCTCGTTCCACCGATGCGCGACCTGCCGCCCTTCGTGCTGGTGGTGCTGGCGCTGGGCTTCTTCACTTCCGCGCGCATCGCCGAGCAGGTGCGCGCCGGCATCCAGGCCCTGCCCAAGGGGCAGCGCTACGCCGGCATGGCGATGGGCTTCACCACGTTCCAGTACTACCGCTACGTGCTGCTGCCCATGGCGTACCGCATCATCATCCCGCCGCTGACCAGCGAATCGATGAACATCTTCAAGAACTCGTCGGTCGCGTTCGCGGTGTCGATCCCCGAGCTGACGCAGTACGCCATGCAGGTGGGCGAGGAAACCTCCCGTCCCATCGAGATCTACCTGGCGGTGACGGTGCTCTACGTGATCTCGGCGCTGGTCATCAACCGCATCATGGCCTTCGTCGAGAAGCGCGCGCGGGTACCGGGTTTCGTCGTCGCGGGCACGGGCGGAGGGCATTGAGATGAACCTGATGAACCTCGACTTCTCGCTGCTCAACTGGGATCTGATCCAGGGCTTCATCCTCAAGGGCCTGTACTTCAGCGTCGTGCTCAC
Organism: Ottowia sp.; assembly: GCF_016703145.1. Taxonomy (GTDB): domain Bacteria; phylum Pseudomonadota; class Gammaproteobacteria; order Burkholderiales; family Burkholderiaceae_C; genus Ottowia. The sequence goes on from NZ_JADJCO010000002.1 coordinate 116,591, forward strand.
CTTCGTCGCCACGCTGGGCGGCATCTTCTTCGGCACCCTCCTGGCGCTGATGCGGCTGTCGGGCAAGAAGTGGCTCGACTTGCCGGCGGCGATCTACGTCAACGGCATGCGCAGCATTCCGCTGGTGATGGTGATCCTGTGGTTCTTCCTGCTGGTGCCGTTCATGATCGGGCGGCCGGTCGGCGCCGAGTATTCGGCCATCGTCACCTTCGTCGCGTTCGAGGCGGCGTACTTCAGCGAGATCATGCGCGCCGGCATCCAGTCCATCCCGCGCGGGCAGGTCTATGCCGGCCAGGCGATGGGCATGACCTACGGCCAGAACATGAAGCTGGTGATCTTGCCGCAGGCCTTCCGCAACATGCTGCCGGTGCTGCTGACGCAGACCATCATCCTGTTCCAGGACACCTCGCTCGTCTACGCCATCGGTGCCTACGACCTGCTCAAGGGCTTCGAGACGGCGGGCAAGAACTACGGCCGCCCGATCGAGATGTACCTGCTGGCGGCCGTGCTGTACTTCATCATCTGCTACGCGCTGTCGTATTTCGTCAAGCGTCTGCACAAGAAAATCGCCATCATTCGATAAGGAGCCCGCCATGTCCGACGCCATGATTCAAGTAAAGAACGTCTCCAAGTGGTATGGCCCGGTGCAGGTGCTCAACGAGTGCTCGGTCAACATCGACAAGGGCGACGTGGTGGTCGTCTGCGGCCCCTCCGGCTCCGGCAAGTCCACCCTCATCAAGACCGTCAATGCCCTGGAGCCGATCCAGAAGGGCGACATCGTCGTCAACGGCATCTCGCTGACCGACCCCAAGACCGACCTGCCCAAGCTGCGCAGCAAGGTCGGCATGGTTTTCCAGCACTTCGAGCTGTTTCCGCACCTGTCGGTGACCGAGAACCTGACCATCGCGCAGATCAAGGTGCTTGGCCGCGGCGCCGACGAGGCCAAGGCGCGCGGGCTGAAGATGCTCGACCGCGTGGGCCTGATGGCGCACAAGGACAAGTTTCCCGGCCAGCTCTCGGGCGGCCAGCAGCAGCGCGTGGCGATCGCGCGCGCGCTCAGCATGGACCCGATCGTGATGCTGTTCGACGAGCCCACCTCGGCGCTCGACCCGGAGATGGTGGGCGAGGTGCTGGACGTGATGGTGGGGCTGGCCAAGGAGGGCATGACCATGATGGTGGTCACGCACGAGATGGGCTTCGCGCGCAAGGTCGCCAACCGCGTGATCTTCATCGACGTCGGCGGCAAGATCCTGGAGGACTGCAGCAAGGACGAGTTCTTCGGCCACCCCGAGAACCGCCAGCCACGCACCAAGGATTTCCTCAACAAGATCCTGCAACACTAAACCACTCGGCCACGAGGAAAGCCCCGCATCGCGGGGCTTTCCTCATTGGGGCGAGTCGCCTCTTGCCGTTGTTTCGTGCCGTTATTTCTTGCGCGCCGCGATCGCCTTCTCGGCCATGTTCACCAGGTCTGTGCCGATCTGGCCCTTCCACTTGTCGTAGGTGGGGCGGGTGGCCTGGATGAAGGCGTCGCGCTCGGCCGGGCTGAGCTGGGTGATGGTCACGCCCTGGCCGGCGATGTCCTTGAGTAGCGGCTGGCCCGGCTCGATCAGGCCCTTGCGGGCGATGGCGATCTGCTCCTTGCCGGCTTCCACGGCGGCCTGGCGCACGGCCTCGCGGTCGGCGGGGGTCCAGGCGTTCCACACGTCCTTGTTGACCACGAACACCAGCGGGTCGGCCACGTAGCCCCACAGGGTCAGGTACTTCTGGCCCACGGTGTGCAGCTTGGCGGCGGTGAAGATGCTCATGGGGTTCTCCTGCCCGTCGACCGCGCCGCTGGCCAAGGCCGGCTGCGCGTCGGCCCAGCTCATCTGCGTGGGGTTGGCGCCCAGCGCGGTGAAGGTGTCCAGGAACAGCGGCGAGCCGACGACGCGGATCTTCAGGCCCTTCAGGTCGGCGGGCGTCCTGACGACGTGCTTGGAGTTGCTCAGCTGGAGAACTCGCGCGTCTGGTCGCCCTGGATCAGCGACACGCCGGGGTAGAGCTTGATGTTGATGCGGCCGCCCGTCTTCTCGCGCACCTTGTTGGCCCAGATCTCGCCGCCCTTGCCCCAGGGGAAGGCGGTGCCCACGACCAGGGACATGCGGTATTCGGACTTGTAGTTCTGCGCGCTGGCGGGCAGGGCGGCGCCGAGCGAGAGCGCGGCGGCGGCACAGGCCAGCGTCAGCAGGGTACGGCGTGGCTTCATGGCAGGGTCTCCTTGGTTTTAACTATGAAAAATATAGCTGTTGACGTAATGTTGATGGGGGCTGAAGGCCGATTTGACTTGAAAACATCAATACCCCAGCACGCGCGGCAGCCACAGCGCCAACTGGGGCCAGATGATGACGGCCACCATCACCAGCCCCATGGCCAGCAGCATCGGGCCGACCCAGCGCACGGTCTGCTCCATGCGCACGCCGGCGATGCGGCACGACACCATCAGGTTCACCGCCAGCGGCGGCGTGAACTGGCCCAGCGCCACCTTCAGCGTCAGCAGCACGCCGAACCAGACCGGGTCCCAGTCGTAGTGCTGCACGATCGGCCACAGCAGCGGCACGAAGATGAGGAAGATCGACACGCCGTCGAGGAACATGCCCACCGTGATCAGCAGCAGGATCAGCAGCGTCAGCACGCCGTACTCGCCCAGGCCGGAGTGGACGATGGCGGTGGTGATCGGGTCGATCACGCCCAGCGTGGACAGCGAGAAGGCGAAGATGCCCGCCAGCGACACCACCAGCAGGATCACCGCCGACAGCTCGCCCGACTCCTTGAGGATGGGGAACAGGTCGCGCACCGTCATCGAGCGGTGCACCACCATGCCCACGAACAGGCCGTAGAACACCGCCACCACCGCCGCCTCGGTCGGCGTGAACCAGCCCGCGCGCATGCCGCCCAGGATCAGCACCGGGGCGAACAGGCCCCAGACCGCGTCGCGCAAGCTCTGGCCCAGCGGCGGGCGCGGCAGCGCCGATTCGAGCTGGCCCATGCCGTGCTTGCGCGCCATCCACACCGCCGGCACGATCAGCGCCAGCCCGGCCAGCACGCCCGGCACCATGCCGGCGGCGAACAGCGCCGGCACCGAAGCGCCTGGCACCAGCACCGAATAGACGATGAAGGCCACCGAGGGCGGGATCAGGATGTCGGTGGCCGCCGCCGCGCCCACCACGCTGGCCGAGTACGAGGCCGGGTAGCCGGCGCGCGCCATGGCCGCGATCATCACGCTGCCCACCGCCGCCGCGTTGGCCGGACCGGAGCCGGAGATGCCGCCCAGGAACATCGCCACCACGATCGTCACCAACGGCAGCATGCCCGGCCCCCGGCCCACCAGCGCGATGGCGAAGTTCACCAGCCGCAGCGCCACGCCCGAGCGGTCGAAGATCGAGCCCACCAGCACGAACATCGGGATCGCCAGCAGCGGGTACTTGCCCAGGCCGGCGTAGAAGTTCTGCGGCACGGCCAGCAGGCCGAACCACTGCGTGTCGGCATTGGCCAGCGCGATCGCCGCCGCGCCCGCCAGGCCCAGCGCCGCGCCAATGGGTACGCCCAGCAGCATCATGGCGATGAAGACGGCAAAGAGCAGCGTGGCGATCACGGCGCCCGCTCCTCGGCCCGTACCTCGGGCGAGGTGGGCGCCTTGGGGTCGTCGCCCGCCGCGCGGCCGCGGCGCAGCATCAGGCCCAGGGCGCGCAGGGTGATGGCGGCGGAGATGATGGGCAGCCAGATCGAATACCACCACTGCGGCACGCCGATGCCGGGCGAGGTCTCGCCGTACTGCACGTCGTCCCACACCAGGCGCACCGACAGCACCGCGATCAGCCCGAACAGCAGCGCCACCATGGCCGCGCCGAAGGTGGCCAGCGCGCGCTGGCGCCGGGGCGTGCCGCCGTCGGCGAAGAACTCGATGCGGATGTGCCGGTTGCGCGCCACGGCGGCCGAACCGGCGACCATGGCCAGCACGATCATCAGGAACACCGACACCTCTTCCGTCCAGGCGAACGAGGCGCTGGTGAAGTAGCGCACCAGCACGTTGGCGAAGGTGATCAGCGCCAGCAGCGCCATGATGACCACCGTCAGCCAGTCTTCGATGGCCAGCGGCACGCGCGGCTGGGCCACGGCAGGGGCGGGGCGCAAAGGCGCCGGGCGCGCGTCGGCGACGGTCGCGCCGCGGCGCGTGGGCTGTGGGGGCAGGGGCATGAGAGACGGGCGACGGGGCCAAAAAAAAGGCGGCTGCAGTGGCCGCGAACCGTGCGCATCTTAAAGCCGCAGGCACAGCCGCCACCGGGGCGCGACCGGCGCCGTGCGCGCGTGCCCGCGCGGGCTGCGCGTCCTTTTGCTTCGCCACTGCATTGGATGGCCCCCGCAGTGGCCTTGTCTGCCAGCCCCCAACGCTCCGGCCGGCAGCACCTGACTGGCAACACGTCGCCCGACGGAATCGCCCAGGGCCGTTACACCTACACTAAACTGCAATTTGTTCACAGTTTTCACAGTCGTCACAGAATCAAAACCCATAGTTACAGGTGCCCCACCCATGTCCCTGATGTCCCTCTTTCGCCAGCGCCTCGCGCGCGGCGCCTCATTTGTCGCGCTCGGCCTGGCCGCTGCGTCGTTCTCGCTTGCAGCCCAGGCCAATGTGGCGGTGTACGGCGCGGAACTCGCCACTTGGAATGACGATGTGGTGAGCAAGATCACTGCGGCCAGCGGTGGCAGCCTGGGTGCCGTGGTCAGCCACGTGCTGTGCAATGGAGACGACCCCTGCGAGCCCACGCCCACGCTGGCCCAGTTGCAGGCCTACAGCGCGGTGCTGGTGTATTCCGACCTTGACTATGCCGATCCCGTGGCCCTGGGCGATGTGCTGGCCGACTACGTGGATGCGGGCGGCACGGTGGTGATGGCTTTTAGTTCGTTTTATAACGGCGACTTCGCGATTCAAGGCCGCCTGGTCAGCGGCGGCTACCTGCCCCTGACGACGGGTGGTGCCAATTTGCACGGCAGCCCTCAAAGCCTGGTGCCCGTGGTGACCGGCCACCCTTTGCTGCAAGGCGTGGGCGGCTTCAACGGCGGCATCAGCTTTCGCAACGCCGTCAGCCTGACCGCGGGCGCCACGCTGGTGGCAAATTGGAGCGACGCGGCCCCAACCCCGCTGATTGCCGTCAAGGGCAACGTGGTGGCGCTCAACTTCTTTCCGCCGTCGTTCGACGCCCGCGACGACCTCTGGGACGTCGGCACCGACGGTGGACGCATCATGGCCAACGCGCTGGCGTGGAGCCTGCTGATTTCCCCCAACAACCTGTCGGCGGGCCAGCAAGGCACGGCCTACACGCCGGTCACCTTCAGCGTGGCGGGCGGCGGAGTGGCGCCTTTCACCTGGTCGGCCACCGGGCTGCCCGCCGGGATGAGCCTGTCGCCGGCTGGCGAGCTTTCCGGCACGCCCACGGCTTACGGCACGTTCACGGTGCAGGTCAGCGTGCAGGACAGTTCGGCCACGCCCCTGCGCCGGACGATGCCCATCCCCCTGTTGGTCAATCCGGCGCCAGTGGCCGCGCCCACGCCCGTGCCCACGCTGGGCGAATGGGCGCTGGGCCTGCTGGCGCTGCTGCTGGCGGCGCTGGGCGTACGCGCCAGTGCGCTGCGGCGCGCCTGAAGCGCGCAGGGGTGCGGCGCGCTGCGCGAAAATCTGGCGATGACCGCACCGCACACCCTCACCTTCACCCGCCCCGACGACTGGCATCTGCACGTGCGCGACGGCGCCGCCCTGGCCGCCGTGGTGCCGCACACGGCGGCGCGGTTCGGGCGCGCCATCATCATGCCCAACCTCAAGCCGCCGGTGACCACGGCGGCGCAGGCGCTGGCCTACAAGGGCGCATCCTGCAGGCCGTGCCGGAGGGCGCGGCCTTCGAGCCGCTGATGACGCTGTACCTGACCGACAACACGCCGCCCGGCGAGATCGCCCGCGCGGCGGCGGCCGGCGTGGTCGCCCTCAAGCTGTACCCGGCCGGCGCCACCACCAACAGCGATGCCGGCGTGACCGACGTGCGCAAGACCTACGCCGCGCTGGAGGCGATGCAGCAGCACGGCCTGAAACTGCTGGTGCACGGCGAGGTGACCGACGCCGACATCGACCTGTTCGACCGCGAGGCCGTGTTCATCGACCGCGTGCTGCAGCCGCTGCGGCGCGACTTCCCCGGGTTGAAGATCGTCTTCGAGCACATCACCACGCGCGAGGCCGCGCAGTACGTCGCCGAGGCCGGCCCGCACACCGCCGCCACCCTCACCGCGCACCACCTGCTGTACAACCGCAACGCCATCTTCCAGGGCGGCATCCGGCCGCACTACTACTGCCTGCCCGTGCTCAAGCGCGAGGTGCACCGCCAGGCGCTGGTGCACGCGGCCACCAGCGGCAGCCCGCGCTTCTTCCTGGGCACCGACAGCGCGCCGCACCCGGCGCAGCTCAAGGAGCACGCCAGCGGCTGCGCCGGCTGCTACACCGCCCACGCCGCGCTGGAGCTGTACGCCGCCGCCTTCGAGGCCGCCGGCGCGCTGGACCGGCTGGAAGGCTTCGCCAGCTTCCACGGCCCCGACTTCTACGGCCTGCCGCGCAACGCCGGCACCGTGACGCTGCGGCGCGAGGGCTGGACGCCGCCCGAGAGCTACCCCTTCGGCGAGGCCCGGCTGAAAGCCCTGGCGGGCGGCGAGCCGCTGGCCTGGAGGCTGGCTGCATGAGCACTGCACGCGCGCGGCCGGAGCCGCTCACGCCCTCCAGGCACGGCGCCTCGCCGATGAGAAGGCCGCTGATCAGCGGCCCTTGGTGGTGCGCCCGCGGGGCGCGGGCCGCCCCGACGCCGGGGCGGCGATCTGGTGCTCGAATTCCTCCCACAGCGCATCGCGCCGCGCCAGCGCCTCGGACACGCTCTTGCGGCGCAACTGCGCCACGGCCGACACCAGCGCGTTGCACAGGAAGAACGCGGCCGTGTACGAGTGGAAGGGCGAGGCGTTCGAGGTGCGCACCTGCAGCCAGTGGTGGGCCAGCGGCACCAGCGGCGAGGCGGGGCCGTCGGTGATGGCCAGCACCTGGCCGCCCGCCTCGCGAAAGCGCCGCGCCACCTGCACCGTGCCGCGCGCGTAGCGGCTCACGCTGAAGGCGAGCAGCACATCCCCGGGCCGCACCCACAGCAGTTGGTCCGCGGGGGAGACGGCGCCCGCGTCGAGCTCCTGCACGCCGGGGCGGCACATGTTGAGGTGCAGCGCGAGCCAGGCCGACACGGGGGCGCTGTTGATCTGCGCCAGCACGTAGACGCGCCCGCCCCCCGCCTGCGCCAGCCGCCGCGCCATGGCCTCGAAGGCCGCCATGTCCAGCTCTCCGCGCGTGGCCTGGATGTTGTGCTGGTCGTGCAGCAGCGCATCGTCCACGCACTCGCGCAGGCTGCGCTGCGCGCCGAGGGTCGCGGGCGCGCGCTCGGCGGCGGTCTGCAGCAGCGCCGTGACCTCGCCGCGCGCCTCGCGCTGGGCCTCGGCGTAGCTGGCGTAGCCCAGCTTGGCGAACAGGCGCACCACCGTGGAGGGGCTGGTGCCCGTGCGCGTCGCGAGGGCGGTGGCGGATTCGAGCAACGCGTGCGGGTAGTCGCGCCCCAGCGCGAGCGCCAGCGCCTGCTCGCTGGCCGTGAGGCCCGCGCCCTGGCGGGTCAGGCGTTCGGGCAGCAGGGCCTCGGTGTTCTGCAATGATGATTTCATCGAGGTATGTTTCGTGCAAAATGTATTGCAAACCCGGAATCGACGTGCAACACTGCGCCCATTTCCACCGTCACGAGCCCTTGGCGACCATGCAGGATACCCTTGAAGAAAGCCGCGCGCGGCAGCGCGCCCGACTGCTCGACTGGCTGGCTGGCCAGCAGCAGGCCATGCAGGACTTGCTGCAGAAAGTGGTCGACATCGACAGCGGCAGCCGCGACGAAGCCGGCGTGACGGCCGTGGCCCAGGTGCTGGGCGAGCGGCTGCGGGCCGCCGGCGTGGCCGTGCGCTTCGAGTCCGTGCCGGGCTACGGTGTGCTGCTGCATGCCGAGGTGCCGGGCCCTGCCGAGGGCGCGCCGATCCTGCTCATGGGCCACATGGACACCGTCTACCCGGCGGGCACCGAGGCGCGGCGCCCCTTCCGCGTGGAGGACGGGCGCGCCCACGGCCCGGGCGTGGCCGACATGAAGTCGGGCCTGGTGCTCAACGTGTTCGTGGCCGAGGCCTTCGCGCGCTGCGGCGGCCTGCGGGCGCCGCTGCGGCTGTTTTTCTCGTGCGACGAGGAGATCGGCTCGCCGGCCACGCGCGAGCGCATCATGGAGGTGGCGCGCGGCGCGCGCGCCGTGTTCAACGCCGAGCCGGGCCGCGTGAGTGGCAACCTGGTGACGAGCCGCAAGGGCTCGATGGCCGTGGAGTTCGAGGTCGAGGGCGTGGCCGCGCACGCGGGCATCAACCACGCGGCCGGCGCCAGCGCCCTCGAGGCGCTGGCGCGCAAGCTGCTCGCGCTGCATGCGCTCACCGACCCCGCCACGGGCGTGACCACCAACGTGGGCGTGGTGCACGGCGGCATCGTGCCCAACATGGTGGCGCCGCACGCCAAGGCCGAACTCGACGTGCGCTACACCGCCGGTACCGACCCCGACGCGCTGCTCGAACGCATCCGAGCCATCATCGAGGAGGAGTCGCTGCCGCGCACGAGCGGCCGCATCACCGAATCGCGCCGCACGCTCCCCATGGCGCCCACGCCCGACGCGCTGCTCGCGCTGTACCGGCGCGGCGCCCAGTCGCTGGGTTTCGACGTGCAGGGCGAGTTCACGGGCGGCGCGGCCGACAGCGGCCTCACCGCCTCGGTCGGCGCGCCCACGCTGTGCGCCACCGGCCCCGTGGGTGGGCACCCCCACACCGACCGCGAGTATTGCGAACTGTCTACCTTCGTGCCGCGCGCGCAGGCCGTCGCCCTGGCCGTGTTCGACCATCCCTGATTTTCCGCATCCATGAAAGACGTGACCATGCACCCTCCATCCTCCACACGCCGCCAACTCCTGGGCGCCGGCCTGGGGCTGGGCCTGACCGGCCTGGCTCCCCTGGCCGCGCAGGCCGACGAGAAATACCCCTCGCGCCCGATCACGCTCGTCGTGCCGTTTCCGCCAGGCGGTTCGGTGGACATCATGGCGCGCCAGTACTCGGAGCCGCTGGCGCGCGCCCTGGGCGTGCCCATCGTGGTCGAGAACCGCCCCGGCGCGGGCGGCTCGGTCGCCTCGCTGAGCGTGGCGCGGGCCAAGCCCGACGGCTACACGCTCGTTGCGTCGTCCCAGAGCAGCCACCTGGCCAACCCGCTCACCCAGCCCAAGGTGGGCTACGACCCGGTCAAGGACTTCGAGAACATCACCATCCTGGGCCGGCTGCCCAATGCGCTGGTGGTGCATGCCAGCCTGCCGATCAGGAATGTGCAGGAGTTCATCGACTACGCCAAGAAGAACCCCGGCAAGCTCAACTACGGCAGCGGCGGCACCGGCAGCATGGGCCAGCTCAACGTGGAAATGTTCAAGGCCGTCACCGGCGTGCAGACCACCCACATCCCCTACCGCGGCGGCTCGCCGCTGATCACCGCGGTGCTGGCCAACGAGGTGCAGTTCATCCTCGACAACCTGGTCATCATGCTGCCGCACGTCCAGGCCGGCAAGGTGCGCGCGCTGGCCGTGGCCTCCGAGCAGCGCCTGCCCCAACTGCCTGACGTGCCCACGCTGGCCGAGGTCGGCTATCCGCAGCTCAACCTGAGCTCGTGGACCGGCCTGGCCGCGCCTGGCGGGACGCCCGCGCCCATCGTGCAGACGCTGTACAAGGCCGTGCGCCAGGCCGCGACCTCGCCCGCCCTGGTGGCCAGCCTCAACGAGCGCGGCGTGATCCCGCCCGAGGAGATGCCGCCCGCCGCGTTCGAGAAGATGATGGCCGAGCGCTTGGCCCGGTTCGGCGAGGTGGTGCGCAAGGCGGGCATCACGGCCGAGTGATCCGCGCCAGCGCCCCTGGCGAAGGCCCTGCACCGCAGGGCCTTCTTCATGATGAAATCGGCCAAAGCCCGCGCCAATAAAGCGCCAAAAGCTATAAATATAGAAGCAATCCTGCAAATGGGACAATGGCGCCCATGACCGTTGCGCCCGCCGCCCTCACCTTCACCCGCCCCGACGACTGGCATCTGCACGTGCGCGACGGCGCCGCCCTGGCCGCCGTGGTGCCGCACACGGCGGCGCGGTTCGGGCGCGCCATCATCATGCCCAACCTCAAGCCGCCGGTGACCACGGCGGCGCAGGCGCTGGCCTACAAGGAGCGCATCCTGCAGGCCGTGCCGGAGGGCGCGGCCTTCGAGCCGCTGATGACGCTGTACCTGACCGACAACACGCCGCCCGGCGAGATCGCCCGCGCGGCGGCGGCCGGCGTGGTCGCCCTCAAGCTGTACCCGGCCGGCGCCACCACCAACAGCGATGCCGGCGTGACCGACGTGCGCAAGACCTACGCCGCGCTGGAGGCGATGCAGCAGCACGGCCTGAAACTGCTGGTGCACGGCGAGGTGACCGACGCCGACATCGACCTGTTCGACCGCGAGGCCGTGTTCATCGACCGCGTGCTGCAGCCGCTGCGGCGCGACTTCCCCGGGTTGAAGATCGTCTTCGAGCACATCACCACGCGCGAGGCCGCGCAGTACGTCGCCGAGGCCGGCCCGCACACCGCCGCCACCCTCACCGCGCACCACCTGCTGTACAACCGCAACGCCATCTTCCAGGGCGGCATCCGGCCGCACTACTACTGCCTGCCCGTGCTCAAGCGCGAGGTGCACCGCCAGGCGCTGGTGCACGCGGCCACCAGCGGCAGCCCGCGCTTCTTCCTGGGCACCGACAGCGCGCCGCACCCGGCGCAGCTCAGGAGCACGCCAGCGGCTGCGCCGGCTGCTACACCGCCCACGCCGCGCTGGAGCTGTACGCCGCCGCTTTCGAAGCCGCCGGCGCGCTGGACCGGCTGGAAGGCTTCGCCAGCTTCCACGGCCCCGACTTCTACGGCCTGCCGCGCAACGCCGGCACCGTGACGCTGCGGCGCGAGGGCTGGACGCCGCCCGAGAGCTATCCCTTCGGCGAGGCCCGGCTGAAAGCCCTGGCGGGCGGCGAGCCGCTGGCCTGGAGGCTGGCTGCATGAGCACTGCACGCGCGCGGCCGGAGCCGCTGATCGCCCTGCTCATCGACGCGGACAACTCGCCCGCGTCCAAGATCGACCTGATCCTGACCGAGCTGTCCACCTTCGGCGTCACCCACGTGCGGCGCGCCTACGGCAACTGGAAGAAGAACGAGCTGAAGGGCTGGGAGGAGCAGCTGCACGAGCACGCGATCCGCCCCATGCAGCAGTTCGACTACTCCAAGGGCAAGAACGCCAGCGACATGGCCATGGTCATCGACGCGCTGGAGCTGCTCTACACCGACCGGCCCGACGCCTTCGGCATCGTGTCGTCCGACGCCGACTTCACGCCGCTGGTGATGCACCTGCGCGCCAAGGGCGCCGCCGTCTACGGCTTCGGCGCGCGCAAGACGCCGGAGCCGTTCGTCAACGCGTGCTCGCGCTTCCTGTTCCTCGACCAGCCCGAGGCCGCGGCCGAATCGGCGGGAGCGTCGTCGCTGCGCGTGCCGACGGACCGGCTGCGGCAGGACGCCAAGCTCGTCACGCTGCTGCGCAACGCCGTGCAGGCCGCGGCCGGCGAGGACGGCTGGGCGCGCGTCAACGCCGTCGGCCAGCAGATCGCCAACCAGGCGTCCTTCGACCCCCGCAACCACGGCTACGCCTCGCTGACCAAGCTGCTCACGGCCACCCAGTTGTTCGAGATGGCGAGCGAGGGCACGTCCCAGGTGTCGGTGCGCGATAAGCGGAGCGCGGGCACCAGGGGCGCCTAGGCGCTCACGGCGCGGCGGGAATCCCGGGAGAACGGCATGGCGGACGCAAGCGGTGGTTCCGATCTGGTCCAGGTGGTGACCCTGCTGGGCGCCGCCGTGGTGGCGGTGCCGCTGTTCAAGCGCATCGGCCTGGGCTCGGTGCTGGGCTACCTGGCGGCGGGGCTGGTGGTGGGGCCGTTCGGGCTGAAGCTGGTGGCCGAGCCGCAGACCATCCTGCACGTGGCCGAGCTGGGCGTGGTGATGTTCCTGTTCATCATCGGGCTGGAGATGAAGCCCTCGCACCTGTGGGCGATGCGGCGGCAGATCTTCGGCCTGGGCAGCCTGCAGGTGCTGGTGTGCGCCGCGCTGCTGACGCTGGTGGGCGTGGTCGGCTTCGGCACGCCGTGGGCGGTGGCCTTCGTCGCCGGCATGGGCTTCGTGCTCACCTCCACCGCCATCGTCATGCAGTTGCTGTCCGAGCGCGGGGACATCGCCGCGCCGCGCGGCCAGCGCGTGGTGGCGATCCTGCTGCTGGAGGACCTGCTGATCGTGCCCCTGCTCGCCCTGGTGGCCTTCCTGGCGCCGCACGGCGCCGAGGCGCGGCCGGTCGGCGGGCTGTGGGGCCAGATCGGGCTGGCCGCCGCGGCGCTGGCGGCGCTGGTGGCCGCCGGCCTGTGGCTGCTGAACCCGCTGTTCGGCCTGCTGGCGCGGGCCAAGGCGCGCGAGGTGATGACCGCCGCCGCGCTGCTGGTGGTGCTGGGCGCGGCGCTGCTGATGGAGCTGGGCGGGCTGTCGATGGCCATGGGCGCCTTCCTGGCCGGCGTGCTGCTGTCGGAGTCCAACTTCCGCCACCAGCTCGAAGCCGACGTGGAGCCCTTCCGCGGCCTGCTGCTGGGCCTGTTCTTCCTCGGCGTGGGCATGGCGCTGGACCTGGACGTGGTGCGCGCGCAGTGGCCGCTGGTGCTGGCCGGCGTGCTGTCGCTGATGCTGACCAAGGCGCTGTGCATCTACGCCGTGGCGCGGCTGGCCCGGAGCTCGCACGCCGACGCGCTGGACCGTGCCGTCATCATGGCGCAGGGCGGCGAATTCGCCTTCGTGCTCTACAACGCGGCGCAGTCGCAGGGCGTGATCAGCGGACAGGTCAACGCCCTCATGACGGCGGTGGTGGTGGTGTCCATGGCGCTGACCCCGCTGGCCGTGATGCTGCACCGGCGGCTGGCGCGCGCGCCGGCCCTGTCGCTGGACGGCGTGGAGGCGGTGCACGACTCCTGCGGCAGCGTGCTCATCATCGGCTTCGGGCGCTTCGGGCAGCTCGTCAGCCAGGGGCCGCTGGCGCGCGGGGCGGACATCACCATCATCGACGCCGACCCCGAAACCGTGCGCGACGCCAGCCGCTACGGCTTCAAGGTCTACTACGGCGACGGCACGCGGCCCGAGGTGCTGCACGCCGCCGGCGCGCACCAGGCGCGGGTGGTCGTCTCCGCCATCGACGACCGGCCCGCCGCCACGCGCATCGCCGAGATCGTCAAGGCCGAGTTTCCGCAGGCGCGCCTGCTGGTGCGCGCCTTCGACCGCGAGCACGCGCGCGACCTGGTCAAGGCCGACGCCGACGTGGTGGTGCGCGAGGTGTTCGAGTCGTCCCTGCTGCTGGGCGGCGAGGCGCTCAAGGCCCTGGGCGCCAGCGACGAGGAGGCGGGCGAGATCATGGACGACATCCGCCGCCGCGATGCCGAGCGCTTCGCGCTGGAGGTGGCGGGCGACCGCTTCGCCGGGCGCTCGCTGGTGTACTTCAACCAGCCCGCGCCGCCCGCCGATGACGCCCGCTAGCGCGGCCGTGCCCGAGTGGCGCGCCGCCTGGTTCGCGCCCTGGCGCGCCGAGGCCCAGGCGCTGCTGGCCCGGCGGTCGACCGGCCTGCCGGCGCACGAGGCCGCCAATGCGCTGGCGTGGGCGCCGGTGCGCTTCGTGCCGCAGGCCGCGCTGCCGGCGGGCGAGCCCTACGAGCGCTTCATCTTCGACACCGGCCAGGTGCCCATGCGCGAGGGTTGGCACGACTTCTTCAACGCGCTGGTGTGGATGCGCCTGCCGCGCGCCAAGCGCCGGCTGAACGCCCTGCAGGCGGCCGAGATCGCGCGCGACGGGGTGCGCGCCACGCGCGGGCCGGTGCGCGACGCGGCCACGGTGTTCGACGAGAACGCGGTGCTGCTGCACGCGCCGGACGCGCTGTGGCAGGCCCTGGCCGCGCGCCGCTGGGGCGAGCTGTTCGGCCCGCTGCGTCCGCTGTGGGGCCAGGCGCGGCTGCTGGTGTTCGGCCATGCCGCGCTGGAGAAGCTGGTGGCGCCCTACAAGTCCATCACCGGCCACGCCTGGCGCGTGGCGCCGCCGTTCGACGCGGCGGGCGACCTGCGGGCGCTCGACGACTGGCTGGCGCGCGACCTCACGCCCGAGCGGCTGGCCGCCAAGCCCTTCGTGCCGCTGCCGCTGCTGGGTGTGCCGGGCTGGTGGCCGGGTAACGAGGCGCCGGCGTTCTACGACGACGCGCGGGTGTTCCGTCACGTGCGGCCGCCGCGCTGATTTGAATGAGAAAAGCCTGAAACCCTCGTGGATATTGATAATTAAGCTATCAATAAGGTAGTAACCTAAGGCGCGAAGGGAACACGCGGCATTGAATTTGCTCCAACCGCCCCTACCATTCGCGCCAGAGCCGCCACGCCGGCGGGCGCCCCTGCGGAAAAAAAGGAACCCATGAAACGCATCCTGCTCTTCGTCCTGACCAACATCGCCGTGATGGTGGTGGTGGGCATCGTCACCAGCCTGTTCGGGCTGGGCCGCTACACCGGCACCAACACCGGGCAGCTCATGATCTTCTCGCTGATCGTGGGCTTCAGCGGCTCCATCATCTCGCTGCTGCTCAGCAAGACCATGGCCAAGATGAGCATGGGCGTGCACATCATCGACCAGCCGCGCAACCAGGATGAGGCGTGGATCGTGGACACCGTGCGCAAGTTCGCCGACAAGGCCGGCATCGGCATGCCCGACGTCGGCATCTACGAGGGCGAGCCCAACGCCTTCGCCACCGGCGCGTTCAAGAATTCAGCCCTGGTGGCCGTCTCCACCGGCCTGCTGCGCGGCATGACGCGCGAGGAGGTCGAGGCCGTCATTGGCCACGAGGTGGCCCACGTGGCCAACGGCGACATGGTGACCATGGCCCTGATCCAGGGCGTGATGAACACCTTCGTGGTGTTCGCCAGCCGCGTTATCGGCTCGCTGGTGGACGGCTTCCTGCGGCGCGGCAGCGACAGCTCGGGCCCCGGCATCGGCTACTACGTGACCACCATCGTGCTGGACATCCTGTTCGGCTTCCTGGCCGGCATCGTGGTGGCCTGGTTCTCGCGCCAGCGCGAGTTCCGCGCCGACCGCGGCGCGGCCCAGTTCATGGGCCAGCCGCGCTCCATGATCAACGCCCTGGCGCGCCTGGGCGGCCTGCACGCCGACGGTGCCGACATGCCCAAGAACCTGGCCGCCATGGGCATCGCCGGCAGCATCGGCAAGCTGTTCGCCACCCACCCGCCGATGGAGGAGCGCATCGCGGCGCTGAAGGCCTACCAGGGCTGATCCACAAGTAGAATCAGGTTCCAGCCGGCGCGGATAGTACGCCGGAAGCTATCAAAACCGCAGCGCCGCGCAGGGCCGCGGTTTTTCTTTGCCGGCGCTTCAGGTGGCCGGTGTTCGCGCGGCCCGCGCCTGCTGCAGGCTGCGCCTCACCTCGTCCAGCGGGATGCCGTACATCTCGGCGAATTCGGGCTCGCCGCGCCCGCTGGCCTCGAAGGCGCGCAGCAGCGCCTCGCGCTTGGCGGCCTGCGCGGCCAGGGTGATGAGCGCTTCATCGACCACGGCATTGGCGCTGGCGTCGCGCGAGCGCACCCGCGCCGCGTAGTCGTGGTGCGGCAGGCCCGACGCCTCGATGGCGCGGGCGACGCGCGCCACCAGTTGCGCGTTCAGCCCGGCTTGCGCGTCGGCGGGGGTGCGCGGGTGGCGGCGGCGGTGCAGTTCCAGGATGGCGTGGTGCACGTGCTCGGGCGCCACCGGCGCCACGGCGTTGCCGTCGAGATCGTGGCGCGGGTGGCCGGCGGCCACGCTCTCCAGGTAGCGGGTGGAGCGGGCGTGCTGGCCCATCGCCAGCTTCAGCTCCTCGGGCGAGAAGTCCTCGGGGTGTCGCGCCAGCAGGTCCTCGTAGACGCCCAGCTTGAGCGGCACGAAGCGGGCGCCGAAGAGCCGGGGGTAGAGCGCGAACAGGCGCTCCAGCACCGGGCTGGGTTTGCGCGGCGGGCGCGCGCCGGGTTGGGGCGGCGGGGCAACCCGTGCGTCGGGGCTCGTTTTGGCGCCGCCGCGGCGGCGCCGGCGTGGGGCGGCGGGCGGCCGCGCATCGGTGGCGGTGTTGGGTTGGGTGGTATCGGTCATGTGCGATGTTGACTTGTCTGCGCTGGAAAAAGGGGTTCAGTGGCCCAGCAAGCTCTGCGCCACGGCTTCGCCCACCTTGATGCCGTCGATGCCGGCCGAGAGGATGCCGCCGGCGTAGCCCGCGCCCTCGCCGGCGGGGTACAGGCCGCGCACGTTCAGGCTCTGCAGGTCCTCGCCGCGCTGGATGTGGACGGGCGAGGAGGTGCGCGTCTCCACGCCGGTCATCATGGCGTCGGGCAGGTCGTAGCCCCGGAGCTTGCGGCCGAAGGCGGGAATGGCTTCGCGCAGGGCGGCGGTGGCCCAGGCGGGCAGGGCGGCGTGCAGGTCGGCGGGGGTCACGCCGGGCTGGTAGGAGGGGATGACCTCGCCCAGCGCGGTGGATGGGCGCTGGGCCAGGAAGTCCTGCACGCGCTGCGCCGGCGCGCGGTAGCCACCGCCGCCCAGCGCGTAGGCGCCGGCTTCCAACTGCCGCTGCAGCACGATGCCGCCCAGCGGGTGCGCGGCGCCGCCTTGCAGCGACTCGGCGCCGTGGGTGGCGCCCAGCATGGCTTCGAAGGCGGCGGCGTCGCGTGGGAAGTCGGCCGGGGTGATGCCCACCACCAGGCCGGCGTTGGCGTTGCGCTCGTTGCGCGAATACTGGCTCATGCCGTTGGTGACCACGCGGCCGGGCTCGCTGGTGGCGGCCACCACGGTGCCGCCGGGGCACATGCAGAAGCTGTACACCGTGCGCCCGCCGCCAGCGTGGTGCGTCAGCCGGTATTCGGCCGCGCCCAGCAGCGGGTGGCCGGCGTGGCGACCCCAGCGGGCGCGGTCGATCAGCCCCTGCGGGTGCTCGATGCGCACGCCGATGGAAAACGGCTTGGCCTGCATCGCCACGCCGCGCGCGTGCAACAGGGCGAAGGCGTCGCGCGCGCTGTGGCCCAGCGCCAGCACAGCGTGGCGGGCGGGCAACTCGCGCACCTCGCCGTTCTGAAGGTTTTCGACCTTCAGCCCGCGCAGGACTTGCGCCTCTTGCTCCTGTTCTAATAGCAAATCGATCGCGCGGTGCTGGAAGCGGACCTCGCCGCCCAGGGCAATGATCTGCGCGCGCAGGTTCTCCACCACCTTCACCAGCTTGAAGGTGCCGACGTGCGGGTGCGCGACCCAGAGGATGTCCTCCGGCGCGCCGGCCTGGGCGAACTCGGCCATCACCTTGCGGCCCAGGTGGCGCGGGTCGCGCACCTGGCTGTAGAGCTTGCCGTCGGAGAACAAGCCCGCGCCGCCCTCGCCGAACTGCACGTTGCTCTCCGGGTCGAGCTGGCCGCGCCGCCACAGGCCCCAGGTGTCCTGCGTGCGCTCGCGCACCGGCTTGCCGCGCTCCAGCACGATGGGCTTCAGGCCCATCTGCGCCAGCACCAGGGCGGCGAAGATGCCGCAGGGGCCGAAGCCCACCACCACCGGCCGCTCGCCCTGCCAGCCGGCGGGCGCTGCCACGGGCGGGCGCCAGGCCAGGTCGGGCGTGGGCTGCACGTGCGGGTCGTCCCCGAAGCGCGCCAGCAGCGCGGTGGCGGCGCCGGGGTCGGCCAGTTCGACGTCCACGATGTACACGGCCAGCAGCTCGGCCTTGCGCGCGTCAAAGCTGCGCTTGAAGACGGCGAGGCGCGCGATGGCG
This sequence comes from Ottowia sp., assembly GCF_016703145.1. Lineage (GTDB taxonomy): Bacteria > Pseudomonadota > Gammaproteobacteria > Burkholderiales > Burkholderiaceae_C > Ottowia. Next base: position 134,658 of record NZ_JADJCO010000002.1, read on the forward strand.
CCTTCGGGCAGCCCCAGCCTGTGCGCGGCGGCGGCGGCGAGCGGCGCCTGCGGGGCGTCGGCCTGCGCCAGCGGCAGGCGGAGTTCGGCGATGCGGATCATGGCTTGTGGTCATCAAGCAAAGGGCTGGTGATGATACGCAAGGCCGGCCCGCGCCCCGCGGCGGGCGGCGCGCTCCCCGCCGATGCGGCAAGTTCGATGTCCCTCAACCGCGCCCCCCGAAAATTAGGGCGATCGTCCTAGTTTTCAGTGGATTCTGGTTTTCCAGCCCTAGGATTTGTGCGGGAAGATCAACCCATCGCACAACGCGAACCCTCAACTCAATCCACAGGAGAAATTGACCATGACCACCCAAGCCGTTTCCGCCATCGAGAACCTGGCCAACACCGCCATCCGCACGGTGGAGTCGTACAACACCGCCAACAAGACGCTGGTCGGCGCCTACCGCACGGGCGTGCAGCGCCTGCTGAACGGCGCAGCCACGCGCTACGGCGCCTACCTGGAGCAGGCCAAGCTGCCGGTGCTGAACGAGCAGATCCGCACCCAGCTGATCGACGCGCAGAAGAAGTTCAATGGCTTCCTGATCCAGCGTGCCGAGGCCGACACCAAGAACGTGATCGCCGTCATCGACCGCATCGCCGTGGCCAGCACCAGCGGCATCGACGCGGCCACCAGCCGCCTCGAGAAGATCGATTCGCCGGCCGCGCAGGCGTTCATCAACGGCGTCAGCAAGCTGCAACTGCCGATCGCCCAACTGTCCGCCCAGGTGGCTGAGCAGTACGTGGTCGGCGCCAAGCGCGTCGAGGCCCGCGTGAATGGCCAGGAAGAGGTCGCCGCCGAGACCCGTCCGGCCCGCCGCGCCCGCAAGGCGGACTGACACGCAGGCGACGCCGCGCCGCGAGGGGGAGCGCCCAGTTCCCCTATCCTCGGCCCCGATGCAGGAGTCACGCATGGCAAGCAAAGCCGAATCGTCCAGCCCGCCGGCGCGCAAGGCCGCCCGTCCCCGGAAAACCGCGGGCGGCGGCACGCCCGCCAGCGTGTGCGTCAAGGCGGCCGAGACGCCGGCGGCCCACGCCGCCGAAGAGCTGCTGCGCGCGGGCCTGAAGGCCTTCAAGCTGGACAACCTGATGGGGCTGGTGCCGCCCAAGAAGTCCGCGCGCGGCGACGCCGGCGTGCCGGGCCTGGGGTTTTCGGGCCTCGAAGGCTTCGGCTTTCGCAAGTTTGAAGACGTGTTCGACCAGCGCGTGGCCGGTGCCCTGCAGCGCCTGGGCTGGCCGGGCGCGCAAGAAATGCAGGTCCTGCAGGCCGAGATCGAGCGCCTGCGGGCTGAAGTGGACCAGTTGCGCGCCTCGCGCCGCAAACCGCCGGCGCCGGCGCCCGCCGCGCGCGGCGGGCGGTCGGGACGCTGAATCGATGACCCGGGTTCAGGCGCACCAACGTGGCCGGCTCCACCCGCGAACGCATCCTGCAGACCTGCCTGGCGTTGTTCAATGCACACGGGCTGCCGGCGGTGTCCACGCACAAGATCGCGGCCGAACTGGGCATGAGCCCGGGCAATCTGCACTACCACTTCAAGACCAAGGAGCAGATCGTCACCTGGCTGTTCCGGCGTTTCGAGCAGAAGCTGGAGGCGCTCAACAGCTCGACCGCGGGCATCGCCGCCGTGGACGACCTGTGGCTGGCGCTGCATCTGCGCTTCGAGGTCATCGGCGAGTACCGCTTCGTGTACCGCGACATGGCCTTCCTGTCGAGCGAGTACCCGGCCCTGGGCCAGCGGGCGCAGGCCCTGACCGCGCTCGAACTGGTGGCCGCGCAGTCGCTGTTCGAGGGCCTGGCGGCCGCGGGCGTGGTGCAGGCCAGCGCCGAGCAGGCGCGCATCCTGGCGCTGCAGATGGTGTTCACCACCACCTGCTGGCTGTCGTTCGAGCGACTGATCCCGGGCCGCGACGGGCGTGACACCGACCCCGGGCTGGCGGCTTTCTACGCGCTGACCCTGATTTCTCCCTATGTGTCCAGCGAATCGAGGGCATATCTGGACTACCTGAAGAGCAAGTATCTGGGATGAGCATCCCCGATGGACTCCGTTGCCCTCACCGAGCAAGAAAGGAACTTACATGACCGCAGTGACTTATGACCAACCGATCCCGCCGCCGTCGCGGCTGCTGCTGCTGGCCGAAGGCCGCGCGCTCTGGGAAACAGTCGCGGGCCTCACCTTCTGGCCCCTGCTGCAGCGGGCGCCGCGCGGCGACGGCCATGCCGTGCTGGTGCTGCCGGGGCTGGTGGCCAGCGATGCCTCGACCGGCCTGCTGCGCCGCTACCTCAAGAGCCGCCACTACGACCCGCACGGTTGGGGCCAGGGCCGCAACCTGGGGCCGCGGCCGGGCGTCGAGGACCGCATGGTCGACCTGCTGAAGCAACTGGCCGACAAGAGCGGCCGCAAGGTCAGCATCGTGGGCTGGAGCCTGGGCGGCGTCTACGCGCGCATGCTGGCGTCCACCCACACCGACATGGTGCGCAGCGTCATCACGCTGGGCAGCCCGTTCGTGGGCAACGGCCACTCCACCAACGCCTGGCGGCTGTATGAGAACGTGAGCGGCAAGAGCGCCGACGACCAGGCGCAATGGAGCTCGGTGCGGCCGACGCCGCCGGTGCCCACCACGTCGATCTACAGCCGCACCGACGGCGTGGTCGCCTGGCAGTGCAGCCTGGAGCAGAACGGCCCGCGGTCGGAGAACATCGAGGTGCTGGCCAGCCACATCGGCATGGGCGTGCACCCGGCGGTGCTGTATGCGCTGGCCGACCGCCTGTCGCAGCCCGAAGGCGAGTGGAAGCCCTTCAACCGCGGCCTGCTGGGCCCACTGGTCTACCCCACGCCGGCGCAGCGCGCCTGAGGCGGGAGCCACGGGCCGCGCCGCGGCCACTGAGCGACGGGCGCCCTCGGGCGCCCGTTTCGTTGGCGTCAGGCTGGCAGGTAGCCTTCGACCGACAGGTAGCGCTCGCCGGTGTCGTAGTTGAAGCCCAGCACGCGGCTGCCGGCCGGCAGCTCGGGCAGCTTCTGCGCGATGGCGGCCAGCGTGGCGCCGCTGCTGATGCCCACCAGCAGGCCCTCTTCGCGCGCGCTGCGGCGACCGTACTCGCGCGCCGCCTCGGCTTCGACCAGGATCACGCCGTCGAGCAGGCTGGTGTCCAGGTTCTTCGGGATGAAGCCGGCGCCGATGCCCTGGATGGGGTGCGGCGCGGGCGCGCCGCCGCTGATGACGGGCGACTGCGTGGGCTCGACGGCGAACACCTTCAGATTCGGCCACTTCGCCTTCAGCACCCGTGCGCAGCCCGTGAGGTGGCCGCCGGTGCCGACGCCGGTGATCAGCACGTCCAGCCCGTCGGGGAAGTCGGCCAGGATCTCCTGCGCGGTGGTCTGCTCGTGCACCGCCACGTTGGCGGGGTTGTCGAACTGCTGCGGGATCCAGGCGCCGGGCGTTTGCGCGGCCAGCTCCTCGGCACGGGCGATGGCGCCCTTCATGCCCTTCTCGCGCGGCGTCAGGTCGAACGTGGCGCCGTAGGCCAGCATCAGGCGGCGGCGCTCCACGCTCATGCTGTCGGGCATCACCAGGACCAGCTTGTAGCCCTTGACGGCCGCCACCATGGCCAGTCCGACGCCGGTGTTGCCGCTGGTGGGCTCGATGATGGTGCCGCCGGCCTTCAACTGGCCGCTCTGCTCGGCCGCCTCGATCATGCTGAGGGCGATGCGGTCCTTGATCGAGCCGCCGGGGTTGGCGCGCTCGCACTTGATCCACACCTGGGCCTGCGGGCCGAAGAGGCGGTTGATGCGTACCTCGGGGGTGCGGCCGATGGTGTCGAGGATGTTGTCGGCTTTCATGGGGTCTCCTGATCGGGTTGGGCAAGTCGGCCATTCTGGCGCAATCGTTCGACCGGAAGTGGCATATCCATATGCCGGTGGATAATCCGCCCCGTGAAGCCCGCCAGGCCGCCGCTGGTGCAAGCGTCGAAAGGCCGCACTGGAGGAACGTCCGGACTGCACAGGGCAGCGTAGGAGGTAACACCTCTCCACCGCAAGGTGAGGATCAGAGCAACAGAGACGAGTCGGCAATGGGGAAACCCGGCGCCGGGTGAAACGGGCAATCTCTACGCGCAGCAACACCAAGTGAGGCCAGCCACGGGAGCAGGGCGACCTCTCTCGATCTTGTGGCTCCGCGGGACGAGCTGGCGGGTAGGTGGCACCGAGCCGGGTGGGCGACCCCCGGCCCAGATTGATGGCGGTCACGCCTTGGGCAACCAGGGCGCACAGAATCCGGCGTATCGGCGGGCTTCACACTTTGTTCAATGCCGGTGGCTATGAAACACCTAGCTGCCGGCTGGCACCCGCAAAGGGTTTTCGGCCTGAAGAATCAAAACTTTTCCCACGGCTGCAGATAGCGCCACTGGCCTTCGGGCATCTTGGCCAGGGGCACGCGGCCCAGCCGGATGCGGCGCAGCGCCACCACGCGCAGGCCCACCGCCTCGCACATCGAGGGCACTTGCCCCGGGCGGATGCCCTTGAGCGCGAAGCGCAGGCGGGTCTCGTTCTGCCAACTGACCTTGACCGGCGGCAGCGGCCGGCCGTTGAAGGACAGGCCGTGGCACAGGCGCGCCAGGCCGCCCTCGGCCATCGTGCCGGCCACTTCCACGATGCATTCCTGCTCCAGCGATTCGATGTCCTCGGCCAGCTTGCGGGCGATGCGCGCGTCCTGCGTGTACACCACCAGGCCGCTGGCCTCGGTGGGCAGCGGCGTGTGGCACGCCAGCAGCTTGAAGTGGCGCTGCAGCACGCGTATGCCGCTGGCGTCGTCGGCCACGTGATGGGCCTCGGTCAGCAGCGCCTGCGCCAGGGGCGCGCCCTGGCTGCGGCTGGCGTGGGCGCGCTGCGCGGTGGCGGCGGCGGGTGCGCCCAGCCCGGCCTCGTGGCCGGCGGGCTTGTTCAGCAGCAGGGTGACCGGGGCCAGGTCCATCAGGCTGGCGTTGGCTTCCAGCACCACGCGCTGGTGCGGCGCCACGCGCGCGCCGGGCACTTCGATCACGCGGCCGTCCACGCTGACCAGGCCGCCTTCGATGTAGCGCTCGGCCGTGCTGCGTGAGCAGCGCATTTGATCGGCGACGCGCTTGGCGAGTCGAACCAGGCCGGGGTGGAGGGTGTCTTCAGTCATGATTGAACCCGTTGGCCAGCATCCAGAAAGCATCGGTTGCCATCAAATGCACAGCAAATCAAGTGGGGATTGGCGCCGTCCGGGCTGGCCGCTGGCGCACCCCGCCGGCTGCGCCAGCGCGAAGCGACTCAGGCGGGTGTCTCAATTCCCCGGCGCCATGGCCTGGATACGCTCCACGTGCGCCAGCAGCGAGCGCTTGGCCACCGGCCACACACGCGGCGGCACGTCGTCGTAGGCCATGGCCACCCAGTCGTCCATTGTGCCGCCAGGGTCGGCCCGCATCACCGCCAGCACCTTGGCCTCGCGCGCGAGGCGGTGCTGCTTCAGGTGCGAGATGACCGCGCGCGCGCTGCCCAGCACGTGGCCGTGGGCGGGCGCGATGAAGTCGGCGCCGTGCGCGGCGCAGGCGGCGTCCAGCTTGTCCAGCGAGTCCAGGTAGGCGGTCATGTCGCCGTCGGGTGGGTCCACCACGGTGGTGCTGCCGTTCAGGATGTGGTCGCCGGAGAACAGCAGGCCGTCCTCCTGCAGCAGTAGGCACAGGTGGTTGGCGGCGTGGCCAGGGGTGTGGATGACGCGCAGGATATGGGTGATTTCGCCCTCTGGCCCGCGTCCAGAAAGCGTGATCAGCTCCTGATCCTGTAGCGCCCGGTCGGGCGTGAACTCGCTGGCGGCGCGCGCCGTCGGCTGCGACGGCAGGCCCAGGATGGGCGAGCGGCCGTCGCACAGCGCCTGCAGCGGCCGGGCGCCGGGCGAATGGTCGGGGTGAGAGTGGGTGCAGACGATGGCGCGGATGTCGCCGCCGGCGGCGCGCCACAGGCGCTCGACGTGGGCGGCGTCCGCCGGGCCGGGGTCGATGGCAACGTAGCCGGTGCGCGGGTCGCCCACCAGGTAGCTGTTGGTGCCGGGGCCGGTCATGAAGCCGGGGTTGGGCGCGGTCAGGCGCTGCACGTTCCTGAGCAGGGGCACGGGCTGCTCGCTCTGCCAGTCCAGCGCGTGCAGCAGCTGGCCGCCGGGGCAGACCAGCGCCAGCTCGCCGTAGGGCGGCTCGTGCTCCATGTAGCGCTCTTCCTTGCCGGCCAGCAGGCCGCCGCGCGGGCAGCTCGTCCACAGCGGCTTGTCGCCGGCGCAGGCGGCCAGCACGGCGTCCACGGTGGCGTGGCGCTGCAGACGCTCCAGCGTGCGGATGGTCGGGAAGATGATGAAGAAGTCGCCCGCCGCGTGCCGCGCCAGCGCGTCCCGCGGGCGCACCCACACGGGCTCGAACTGCTCGGCCTCGTCGGCCACCGGCGTCTGGCCCTCGGGCATGCGCGCCACCAGGAAGGGCACGTCGAAGCGCCGGGGCAGGTCGCGGTCGGTGATCCAGCGCGCCAGCACGAACACATCGGCCGCCGCCAGCAGGAGGCCGCGCGCGGCGCACTGCGTGGCGAGGGGCGCGTGGCGGTCCAGCGCGGCCACGTCGCTGGCGGTGGCCGGGGTGCCATCGGCGCGGCGCGCGATCAGCACGCCCAGCTCCTCGAAGCTCTCGCGGATGGCGGCGATGGCCTGCGTCAGGTGCTCGTCGCTCTGCGTCGGGCGGCGCGTGGCCAGGGCATGCGCCGCCGCATCCGCCGCGTCGATGCCGCCGCCCGGGAACACATAGGCGCCCGGCACGAAGCTGGCGGTGGGCGAGCGGCGCGTCATCAGCACCTCGATGCCAGCCGGCGTGTCGCGCAGCAGCAGCACGGTGGCGGCGGGGCGGGGGAGCGCGGGCTCGCGCGGGGGGTGCAGGAGTTGGCTGGGACGCGGCATGGCGGCGATTATGGGGCGCGCACCGGGGCCGCGCCGGCTCAGCGCGCGTGCTCCTTCAGCAGCGCCAGCGCGTGGTCCGACAGGATCTGGTGCCCGCGCGGGGTCGGGTGCGACGAATCGGCCCAGAACCAGGTCTGGGCGGCGTCGGGGGCGGCCAGCGTGGCGGCGGTGCAGAACGCGGCGCTGTTGATCGGCCGGGTGCCCACGCAGGCGGGGTCGGTCAGGTTGACCAGGCCGTGGCGCGCCGGGTTGGCTTGCACCTCCGACCAGAGCGAGCCCGTGTCCAGCAGCACGACGCCAGGCAGCGGGGCCAGGCCGCTTTTCAGGATGGCGTTGAATTGCGACGTCCATGCATTCACCTGCTCTGCCGTCACGGGGGTGTAGCAGCCGGTGGCCTGGTATTCGGGCGAACCGTAGTGGCGCGAGAAGGGGCTGACGATGGGGTTGCCCTGCGCCAGCACCAGGATCAGCCTGGCGCCGTTGGCCTGCATCTGCTTGACCATGTCGACGGCGGCCTGGGCCGCCTTGGCGATCTCTGCGTTGGCGATGTCGAGCGTGGTGTTGCCCGGGCCGAGGCCGTTCTCGTCGGTGCCCCAGCACACGGCGCTGAACTGCGCGTAGAGGTCGTTGCCGCCGCCGCTGACGAGCAGCAGCTCGCCGGCGGGGAACTTGCCGTGGGCCGCCAGGTAGCTGTTGACCTGCTCGCGCACCGGCGCCACCAGCCGGTTGTTGCCGACGCCGCTCTGGCTGGGCAGTCGCGCCACGCGCGCGCCGCCCTCGGCGTAGCCATTGCCGCCGATCACCGTGGCGGTGCCGACCTCCGTGGTGGCGCCGTAGCTGGCGTCCTTGTCCAGGGTGAGGGAGCGGTGGGGCTTGAGCGCCAGGCCATAGTGCTCGGCCACGTTCTCGGCCCAGACCTTGCCTGGATTGACCGTGAACTTGCCCGGGTTGGCGGGGTCGCCCGTCGCGACCTGGTAGGTGCCCACGTCGCTCAGGCTGTCGCCGAAGACGGTGATGGACTTCACCGCCATCTTGCCGTCGCCGCCATCGCCGCCGCAGGCGCCCAGGGCGGCGATCAGGGGTGCGCACACGGCCGCCGCGAGCCATGCGCGGCTTCTGGAATTCTTCATGCTTGTCTCCGGGGTTTGTGGTCTTGGACACGGCGCGACGCGTGCCGGCGGGCAGTATGCCAGCCGCCCTGCCTTGCGCGCGTACCATGGCGCGGGGGCGTTCCGTCCCGCTTCATCCACTTGGCCAAGGAGGTATTTCCATGACGTTGACCCGCCAGCAGTTCCTGCGCGGCGCCCTGGGCGCCGGCGCGCTCGCCACGGCGGGGCCGGGCCTCGCGGCCGAGACCGACTTTCCTCAGCGGCCGCTGAAGCTCGTCGTGCCCTTTGCCGCCGGCGGCGCCACCGACATCCTGGGGCGCCTGCTCGCGTCGTCGCTGGCCGACCGGCTGGGCCAGCCCGTGGTGGTGGAGAACCGGCCAGGAGCCGGCACCATGGTCGCCGCGTCGCAGGTCGCCAAGTCGCCCCCCGACGGCTACACCCTGTTCCTGGCGTCCAACAGCACGCTGACGCTGAACCCGGCCATCCGCGCCGCGCTGCCGTACGACCCGCTCGCCAGCTTCGCCATGCTCGGCGGCGTGGCCGACATGGGGCTGCTCGTCGTCGCCCATCCCGACGCCCGGGTGAAGACGCTGGCCGACCTGGTGCGCCGGGCCAAGGCCGAGCCGGGCCAGCTCAGCTACGCCTCGTTCGGCGCCGGCTCATCGGTGCACGTGGGCGCCGAGCTGCTGCAGTCCGCCCTGGGCATCCGCATGACGCACGTGCCGTTCAACGGCAGCTCGCAGAGCCTGACGGCGCTGATGGGCGGGCAGGTGCCGGTGGCCGTGGACACCGTGGTGGCCTCGGCGCCGCTGGTGCGCGCCGGCCGCGTGCGCGCCGTGGCCGCCCTCAGCGCCCAGCGCTTGCCGCTGCTGCCCGAGGTGCCCACGGTGGCCGAGAGCGGCTACCCCGGCTTCGAGGCCACGGCGTGGTACGGGCTGCTGGCGCCCGCCGGCCTGCCGGCGCCCGTCGAGCGCAAGCTGGCCCTGGCGCTGCAGGCGGTGATGGCGCGGCCCGAGGTGCAGGGCAAGCTCAGGGAGGTGGGCCTGACCCCGCGCTGGAGCACGGGCCAGGCCCTGCGGGAGCGGGTGGAGCAGGAGCTGCCCCAGATCCGCGCGGTGGCCGCGCGGGCCCAGATCAAGGCGGATTAGGCGGCCGGCGCCGGCCCGGCGGGGGCAACCCGGTATTCCAGGCCGAATTGGCCTGTAGCCGGCACCACTATTACGCCGTGAGCTATGAAAATAATAGTGACCGAGGCGCTTTCCGTGGCCGATCCCGGCACCCCTACAGCCGGAACCAGATGATCACCGCGGTGGTGATCAGGCACATGGCCGAGTTGCCGATGTTCACCGCGATCGCCTTGTCCAGGCGCTGGCCGTTGTGTTCGTGCAGCCAGGCCGCCATCGCCGCGTTGGCCCCGGTCCAGTGGCTGTTGCGCGGCGGTGGAGGCGTTCACGAAGCGGTCCATTTCGGCGGCGAGGGCCAAGGTTTACCCCCCTGGCACCGGCACCATGGCACCGGCTCGGCCGGAGCGCATCGCCCATCCGAAGGATGCGGATCGGCTACCTTGCGCGGATGATGCACGGCGCGCCCAGGTTCCCGTCCTGGTGTCACCGCCATGGCGCTTTCCGCCGTGGCTCAGTCCAACTGGATGTTCAGGGTGCGGATCAGGCCGTCCATCTTGCGCGCCTCGGTCTTGATGACGGCGTCGAACTGCTCGGGCGTGCCCGCGACGACCTCGGAGCCGATCTCCAGCCACTTCGCCTTGAACGCCTCGTCGCTGAAGATGCCGCGCAACTCGGCGTTCAGCCGCGCGATGACCGGCTGGGGCGTGCCCGCCGTGGTCGATATGCCGTGCCAAGCGTAATAGTCGAAATCGGGGTAGCCCAGTTCGCTGATGGTCGGCACCTGGGGCAGCATCGCGGAGCGGGCCTTGGTGGTGACGGCCAGCGGCCTGAACTTGCCCGACTGGATGTGCTGCATGGAACTGCCCAGGATGTCGAACATGCTCGTGATCTGCCCGCCCATCAGGTCCACGATGGCCGGGCCCGCGCCCTTGTAGGGCACGTGGGAGATGTCGACCTTGGCCGTGGCCTTGAACAGCTCGCCGCCCAGGTGCTGCGGGGTGCCGTTGCCGGCCGAGCCGAAGGTCACGCGGTTGTCGGCCTTGCGCGCGTGGTTCACGTAATCCTTGAAATTCTTGATGGGGCTTTTTTCCGAGACTTCCAGCACCAGCGGGAACCTGGAAATCTGCATCACCGGCGCCAGGTCCTTGACCGGATCGAACCCCAGCTTCTTGTACAGGTACTGGTTGACCGCCAGGTTGCCGCTGGCCGCCAGCAGGATGGTGTGGCCGTCGGCCTTGGCCCGCACCACCTGCACGGTGCCGATGTTGCCGCTGGCGCCGGCCTTGTTCTCCACCACCACGGGCACGTTCAGTCGCTTGGACAGCGGCGTGGCGATCAGCCGCGCCATCAGGTCGGTCGGCCCGCCGGGCGGGTAGGGCACCACGAAGGTGATGGGTTTACTGGGCCAGGCGTCCTGGGCGGCGGCGGCCAGCGGCAGCGCGAGCGCGGCGATGGCAAGGGCTTTCTTGAACATGCATGTCTCCTTGTTGAAATAAGTCAGGTCACTCAGCGGGCGTCGTGCGAATGGATCCGCAGTGCCTCCAGGAAGCGCGAAACCATGTTGTAGGCGGCCACCGTGGCCGTCAGCTCCACCAGGCGCGGCGGCTCGAAGTGCGCGGCCACGGCGGCGAAGACCTCATCGCTCACCTGCACCTGGCGCGTCATGGCGTCGGTGTAGGCCAGCACGGCGCGCTCGCGCGCGTCGAACAGCGGGCAGTCCGGCCAATCGGGCAGCGCGTCCAGCTTGGCCTGCGACACGCCCTCGATCAACGCGATGGGCGCGTGCTGGTCGGCCTCGTAGGGCGCGTGGTTGAGCAGTGCCACGCGCATGATGACCAGCTCGCGCACGTCGCCCGGCAGTTGGGACTTCTGGCGGATGGCCGTCAGGTAGTTCAGCCAGCCCTCGGCCACCGGGGCGCTGTGCAGCAGCATCTGGTACAGGTGCAGGACGCCGCCGCGCTCGGCGGCGATGCGCTCGGCCAGCGGGCGCGCGGCGGCGCTGGTGCAGTCGGCGTAGGGGATACGGGCCACGGGATTCGCTCCTTTGTTCTGGGAAGCGGATGCTAGAGGTCTGCGATATATTTTTGAAATTCTTTATATCTATCGATTTATCAATCAAAAGAATGAATATCTCGCCCAAGCACCTGCGCATGTTCCTGGCGCTGTCCGAATCGCTCAACTTCAGCAAGACGGCCGAGCAGTTGTTCATGACGCAGCCATCGCTGAGCAAGGCGATCCAGGACCTTGAGGCCGCCCTGGGGCTGCCCCTGTTCGAGCGCACCACGCGCAGCGTGCGGCTCACCCCCGGCGGCGCCCGCATGGCGACGCTGGCGCGCTCCATCGTGGGCGAGTTCGACACCGGCCTGCGGCGCATGCAATCGTCGGCCGAGCGCGAGGCCCTGCAACTGGCCATCGCCTGCTGGCCCTCGCTGGCGCACGTGGTGCTGCCCGGCGTGTGCGCCGCCATCGAGCGGCGGTTCCGCGCGCCGCAGGTCACCATCCACGACTGCGCCAACAGCGCCTGCATCCAGCGCCTGCTCCACCACCAGGCCGACTTCGCGCTGGCGTCCGTCGCGCCCTCGCACCCCGACCTGGCCTATGAGGAACTGCTGCGCGACCGCTTCGTGCTGCTGGCCTGCGGCAAATGGCGCCAGCAGGTGGCTGCGCGCATGCGTCTCGACGAACTGCTGGCCCTGCCGCTCATCACCCTCACCGATGCCAGCACCGCCATGCGCTACATGAGCGCGGCGTACCTGCAGCGCGGCATCGAGTACCGCCCCAAGATGCAGGTCGATCAGGTGGCCACCGTGGCCGGCCTGGTGAAGAAGGAAGTGGGCGTGGCGGTCCTGCCCTATCTGGGCGTGATGCCCATCTTCGGGATGCGCGGCGTGCAGATGTCCGAGATCGTGGACGGGCCGCTGCGCTCCGTGGGCATCGTGACCCGCCGCCTGGGCAACCCCACGTCGGTGGCCCTGGCGGCGATGGAGGAGGTCCGGGCCACCACGCAGGACTTGCTGGTCCGGCATGCGGGCTGGATCATTCCGGTGGCCAGTGGGCAAGGGGGCCCAAAACAGGGTCAGGTTGAATTTCCTGATGCCGATCACGCTCACGCCAGACGCCAGACGCCATCCGCGCGAGCCAGGCCCACGGGCTGGTGATCGCCGACCGGGCCGGCCTGGACTGGTCGAGAGAAGGGGCGATGTGTCAACTATTTCGTTTTTTTGACACAGATGTGGTTTCCACTCTGACTGTTGGACACGTTTTGTGCGAAATTCAAGGCCTCTCCACGGTTTGGGCGGCCCGTGCTTGCGCGGCAAGCATTCAGATCGGTGGGGCAGACAAATGGCCGCGACCCGGCTGATCAAACCGCAAAAAGACGAGAGGTGTCATGAATAACATCGTACTGAAGCAGTTGTTGCGCGACCGCAAGGAGGCTGGCTTGCCGAGAAGTTGTACCCCCCCCCCCTCTCCTAGCACCATTCGGGCGAAGCGCTAACCTGCTGGGTGGGGTGCTGCTGGCCATCGGGGGATTGGCCGCGGGGGGCTTCGCGACTTCCGCGCACGCCGCGTTGACGGCTGGCGACCTCACCATGTTGTACAGCGGCACAGCGCCGTTTGACGACGATGATCTTGCAGGCAACGACTTTGGTGATGCCAACACGGTCATCCGAAGCAATGACAGGGTTGGTTACCGCTTTTTCTACCAGACGACCGGTGGTGACACCAACGCCCAGGCGGTCTTCACGGCACCCGCGGGTGCGCGCTGGAGCTATATGCCTGCCGGATGCGGCGCCGGTTCAGCCATCGTCGGGCAGGTTCTGACCTGCGTGCTGGGCAACATTCCCAATGCACAAGTCCAGAGCATCGATCTGGAGATGAATGCGGGTGCCCGCACGCAGGGCTCGTCGGTGCCGCCGGCCACGGTCAACTTCACGTCCAACGAGACGCCGACGCCGCCCGCCTACACCGCGCCGCCCACCCTGACGGGGTCCGCGGCTCCTCGTTGGGATGTGGTGAAGCTCGAAGCCGGTTATGGCCAGGTGTTCCGCGTGGATTCCGGGCCCGGTGGAGTTCCTGGCTTCATCCTGCCCTACAACATCATGGTGCAGGCGGAGAACTACAAGAGCCGGGGCGGGGCAGACTCCCTCAAGGGGCTGGCTCCGCTGGGCGCCACGGTCGTCATCAACGACACGCTGCCGACCCCCAATGCGCGCATCATGGATTACGCCAATCCATACCAAACCACAGCTTGCGTGGGGCAAGGTACTGGTTTCAACCAATTTAACAATTCTGTTCTGGACCTCGGCCCGACGAGCAGCACCAGTGCTCAAGCCGTTGCCAATGGCGGCAGTTGCGCCGCCACGCAGGTGGGGCAGACCGCCGCCCTCACCTTGACGGGCGTGGACTCCAGCCTGACGCACCGGCCGAGCACCTGGTCCGGTGATGTCATTCCACCCAGCGACATCCGCACCACCGCGATCATCTCCAAAAATCTGTTTGTCTGGATTCCACAGGCAGATGTGGCTCCCGGTGGCGAACTGACCAGCATCACCAACACGATCCCGGCGACCACCTTCACCGCGCAGGATGGCCAGCAGACGTACACCGAGCCCAACACGTCGAACAACTCGTTCACCAGCGGACTACGCAACGGGGGGGCCGGAACTCTCTTCAAGCTGAGCGTGCCATGGGGTCTTGACGTGAACCAGCCCGTTGGGCCGAACGATGCGCCAGGCGGCGTGCCCACGGGCTATGCGGACGCTGTCAACACGACGGTGGTTGGGTCGCGCTGGCGGCCTCGATTCAGCATCGCCAACACCACCTCGGTGTCCATGACCAACCTTCTCCTCTGTGACTATTTTGACAATGCACGGCAGGATCTGATTGAAACCTCGCCGGGTGTGTATGCCACGGCCAATGCGACGTACGCTCCCCCCAGCACGGGGGCGCCGCGGCCTCCCATTCCCCCAGCGAACTACGTGCTGGAATATGGCACGGGCGGTGCGCTGGATCCGAGCGGGCAGTGGGCCAGTGTGGGCAACAGCTCTGCCCAAACCCAGGCGCGCTGCAACGATACGGGGGTGACATGGGCAACCGACCCCAGCACCTTGCCAGGTGGTGTGGGTGGCGTGACCCGCATCCGCGTTCGCTACGTCGGAGAGGGTGGTTTGCCGCCTGGCGCAGCCATCGGGGTGCGTTACGGCGTGCAATTGCGGTCGACGTGGCGCTACACCACGGCCGTGAACACACCTTCGGCCTTCGCGGGCACCTATGCAGCCAACAGCAGCATCGTGCCCGACGACAGCTTTTACAGCCCTGCCAACTACCGTGTGCTCAACAAGATCGCGGCGATGGCGACTGGGTGGACGGAAGCGCCCGCTGGCTATACCGTGTCCGTGGGGGTGCGACGCCCCAGCGTGTTCAATTCCATCCGCAAGACCAGCATCTCTCCCATCCACACCTCGCCGGATCCGGTTGGGATTGGCCAGACGCTCAAGTACCAACTGGCGATCTACAGCCGCAATGTCGGTTACGCCGGGCCTGAAACGCTGACGGTGACGGACGTGTTGCCGCCCGGTTTGTCGTATGTGGCCGGGAGCAGCACCTACGCGGGCAACCCGCAGCAAAACGGGACGGTGCTTGGCAACGGTTACCGCGGGGGCTTGCCTGGTACTCTGGCGGGAGAACCTTCCGTGAGTGCCGGTGCGCCTGGCTGCCCCACCTGCACCACGCTGGCATGGACCATCAATGCCACCCAGCCTGCATTCAGTTTCGAAAATGCAGACCCCAACAGCCTGCTGGGCCATCTCCAGTTCGATGCCGTGGTCGGTGTGGTCGCCAGTGGCACCCAGTTGCTGAACTCGTCCACCCTGGATTCGGAGCATGACTATGCGGGTGACTGCACGTACCAGGGGCCAGCAACGGGCTTCGTCAATCCAGGGTGCCAGAAGGCCTCCCACAAATTGCTGGTGGTGTCGGCGCCTCCGGGCTTCTATCTGGCGAAAACAACCCCGGAGCCAACACGGCCCATCAACTCCACGATGGATTTCAACCTGGCATTGACAGGTATTGGCGGAGACGTCACGAATGCCCGTTGGATCGACATCCTGCCTTACAACGGTGATGCAGGCATTCGCGGCGCCACCGGCTCCAGCTTTCCAGGTACGGCCGTGCTGGCCGCCATCAATGTGCCGGCAGGTGTGACAGCGACCTACACCAAGCTGGCACCCGGCAATCTGAACCCTGACCCTGCCCATGCCAGCAATGTGAATCCGGGCAGTATCTGGTGCGCCAGCCTGAGCGGGGGTGCTTGCCCCGCGTCGTTGGCGGAAGTCACTGGCCTGCGCTTTGAAGCGGCGATCTTGACCTCTGGCACCGTTTACAACGTGGGTATCGTGATGGAGGCCTCGGGCAATGGAAGCGGTGGACGTTACATCAACAACTTCCGTGCCACTGGAACCTTCAGCGGTAGATCGCCGGTGTTGTCATCCCAGGATGTGCGTGTGGATGTCGCCAGCGTCAGCTATGTGGTCACCGGAACGGCGGGCCCTGGCGGGGCCATCGGCCCAGACAGCCAAAACGTGATCGACGGTGCGACGGCCACGCTGGGCATCACGCCTGACACCGGGTATGTCGTGGGTGAGATCACCACGACCTGCAGCGGTGGCAATTTCTCTGGCGGCAACTACACCACCTTGCCGGTCCATGCAGACTGCCATGTGCACGTGACCTTCAAGAAGAAGGAGCAGATTGCAGGACCAGTGGCCGTTCCCACGATGAACGAATACGCCTTGCTCTTGCTGAGCGTGTTGATGGTGGCGGTGATGGGGGCTGGCAGCCTGCGCCACCGTGGCATCGGACGGCACAAGCGCTAAGTTGTCCCTGCTGCCATCGTCAGGATGGTTCGGCTGATCAAACAGCCGCTGCGCCGCAAACAGGCCACTGTTTGCGGCGTTTTCATGGAAATTAATGGGGTCAGATTAAAATTACTGAATGTCCCGACTTCCCCGTCTCACCCTCCCAGGCTATCCCCACCACATCGTCCAGCGCGGCAACAACCGCCAGGCGATCTTTGGCGACGAGGCCGATTACCAGCGCCTGCTGGACGAACTGAAGGCCCAGGCCGCCGCCCACCAGGTGGCCGTGCATGCCTATGTGCTGATGACCAACCACCTGCACCTGCTGGTGACGCCCGAGACCGCCGACGGCGTGCCGCTGATGATGCAGGGCCTGGGGCGCGCGTACGTGCGTTACTTCAACCGCCGGCACGACCGCAGCGGCACGCTGTGGGAGGGGCGCTACCGCAGCACGCTGATCGAGGCCGAGCGCCATCTGCTGGCGTGCATGGCCTACATCGACCTCAACCCCGTGCGCGCGGGGCTGGCGGCGGACCCGGCGGACTACCCGTGGTCGAGCCACGCCCACGGCGTCGGCCTGCGCGGCGACCCGCTGGTCACGCCGCATCCCCTGTACTGGGCGCTGGGCAACACGCCGTTCGCGCGCGAGCGGGCCTACGCCGATCTGGTGCATGCCGGCCTCGACGCCGGCCAGCACACCGATTTGGCGCGCGCCGTGCACAGCGGTTGGGCGCTGGGCGGCGCTGATTTCGTGCGAGACCTGCAGCGGCGCGCCGAGCGCCGGGTGGTCCGCGCGCCGCGAGGGCGGCCACCGAAGCCTGCGGATTGAGTATCAAATAGTGCTCATGCCGGCACCAGTATTGTGCTAGTTGCTATCTATTTTGATATGTCCCTAATTTAATTGAATTGTTTGAATGGATGATTTTATTTTGATCTGACCCCGATTTATTTTCTTGGCATTGTTGTTGCGGTGCAGTATCCTCACGCTTCTTTCTCCCTACCCCACGAATGGAACACGCGATGAGCACGCCCGCCGAGCGACAGCACTTGCAGCACACCGGCCTGTACGACCCGGCCCACGAGCACGACGCCTGCGGCGTGGGCTTCGTGGCGCACATCCGGGGCGAGAAGAGCCACGGCATCGTCACCCATGCGCTGAAGATCCTGGAGAACCTGGACCACCGCGGCGCGGTGGGCGCCGACAAGCTGATGGGCGATGGCGCCGGCATCCTGATTCAGTTGCCCGACGCGCTGTACCGCGAAGAGATGGCCCGGCGGGGGGTCGAGTTGCCGCCGCCGGGCGAGTACGGCGTGGGCATGATCTTCCTGCCCAAGGAGCACGCCAGCCGCCAGGCTTGCGAGGAGGAGATGGAGCGCGCCATCGCCGCCGAGGGCCAGGTGCTGCTGGGCTGGCGCGACGTGCCGGTCAACCGCGACATGCCCATGTCGCCCGCCGTGCGCGCCACCGAGCCGGTGATCCGCCAGGTGTTCATCGGCCGCGGCGCCGACGTGATCGTGCAGGACGCGCTGGAGCGCAAGCTCTACGTCATCCGCAAGACGGCCAGCGCCAACATCCAGGCGCTCAAGCTCAAGTACGGCAAGGAGTATTACGTCCCCAGCATGAGCACCCGCACGGTGATCTACAAGGGCCTGCTGCTGGCCGACCAGGTGGGCACCTACTTCCATGATCTGCAGGACGAGCGCTGCGTCTCCGCGCTGGGCCTGGTGCACCAGCGCTTCTCGACCAACACCTTCCCCGAGTGGCCGCTGGCGCACCCGTACCGCTACGTGGCGCACAACGGCGAGATCAACACCGTCAAGGGCAACTACAACTGGATGCGCGCGCGCGAGGGCGTGATGAGCTCGCCCGTGCTGCAGGCCGACCTGAAGAAGCTCTACCCCATCAGCTTCGCCGACCAGTCCGACACCGCCACCTTCGACAACTGCCTGGAACTGCTGACCATGGCCGGCTACCCGCTGGCCCAGGCGGTGATGATGATGATCCCCGAGCCGTGGGAGCAGCACGCCACCATGGACGAGCGCCGCCGCGCGTTCTACGAGTACCACGCTTCCATGATGGAGCCCTGGGACGGCCCGGCCTCCATCGTCTTCACCGACGGCCGCCAGATCGGCGCCACGCTGGACCGCAACGGCCTGCGTCCGGCCCGCTACTGCGTGACCGAGAGCGGCTACGTCATCATGGGATCCGAGGCCGGCGTGCTGCCCGTGCCCGAGCACAAGATCATCAAGAAGTGGCGCCTGCAGCCGGGCAAGATGTTCCTGATCGACCTCGACCAAGGCCGCATGATCGACGACGAGGAGGTCAAGGCCAGCCTGGCCAACGCCAAGCCCTACAAGCGCTGGATCGAGGACCTGCGCATCCGCCTCGACGACGTCGTGCAGCCCGTCGCCGGCGCCGACGCGACCGAGCTGCCCATCGGCGAGACCGAGCCTCAGTCCGCCGGGGTCGAGAGCACCCCGCCCGCGCTGCTCGATTTGCAGCAGACCTTCGGCTACACGCAGGAGGACATCAAGTTCCTGATGAGCCCCATGGCCGCCAACGGCGAGGAGGGCATCGGCTCCATGGGCAACGACAGCCCGCTGGCCGTGCTGTCGGACAAGAACAAGCCCCTGTACAGCTACTTCAAGCAGTTGTTCGCGCAGGTCACCAACCCGCCGATCGACCCGATTCGCGAGGCCATCGTGATGAGCCTGGTCAGCTTCATTGGCCCCAAGCCGAACCTGCTGGACATCAACCAGGTCAACCCGCCGATGCGGCTGGAGGTGAGCCAGCCGGTGCTGGACCCGGCCGACATGGCCAAGCTGCGCGACATCAAGCGCCACACGCAGGGCAAGTTCAGCAGCGCGGTGCTGGACGTCACCTACCCGCTGGCCTGGGGCGCCGAGGGCGTGGAGGCGCGCCTGGCCAGCCTGTGCGCGCAGGCGGTGGACGCCATCCGCGGCGGGCACAACATCCTCATCATCAGCGACCGGGGCGCGGGCGCCGACCGCGTGGCGATCCCGGCGCTGCTGGCGCTGTCGGCGGTGCACCAGCACCTGATCCGCGAGGGCTTGCGCACCAGCGCCGGCCTGGTGGTGGAGACCGGCAGCGCGCGCGAGGTGCACCACTTCGCCGTGCTGGCCGGCTACGGCGCCGAGGCCGTGCACCCCTATCTGGCCATGGAGACCCTGGCCGCCATGCACCAGGACCTGCCGGGCGAGCTGTCGGCCGAGAAGGCCATCTACAACTACGTCAAGGCCATCGGCAAGGGCCTGTCCAAGATCATGTCCAAGATGGGCGTGAGCACCTACATGAGCTACTGCGGCGCGCAGTTGTTCGAGGCCATCGGCATCAACTCCGACACCATCGCCAAGTATTTCACCGGCACCGCCAGCCGGGTCGAGGGCATCGGCGTGTTCCAGATCGCCGAGGAAGCCCTGGCCCGCCACCGCGCCGCCTTCGGCGCCGACCCGGTGCTGGCTGGCATGCTGGACGCCGGCGGCGAATACGCCTGGCGCACGCGCGGCGAGGAGCACATGTGGAGCCCCGACGCCATCGCCAAGCTGCAGCACAGCGCGCGCGCCAACAGTTGGGGGACGTACAAGGAGTACGCCCAGATCATCAACGACCAGAGCCGCCGCCACATGACGCTGCGCGGCCTGTTCGAGTTCAAGGTCGATCCGGCCAAGGCCATCCCGGTGGACGAGGTCGAGCCCGCCGCCGAGATCGTCAAGCGCTTCGCCACCGGCGCCATGTCGCTGGGCTCGATCAGCACCGAGGCGCACGCCACCCTGGCCGTGGCCATGAACCGCATCGGCGGCAAGAGCAACACCGGCGAGGGCGGCGAGGACGAGCGCCGCTACCGGCAGGAGCTCAAGGGCATCCCCATCCAGCAGGGCGACAGCCTCAAGAGCGTGATCGGCGACGAGAACGTCGAGGTCGACATGCCCCTGGAGGCTGGCGACTCGCTGCGCAGCCGCATCAAGCAGGTGGCCTCGGGCCGCTTCGGCGTCACGGCCGAGTACCTGTCCAGCGCCGACCAGATCCAGATCAAGATGGCGCAGGGCGCCAAGCCGGGCGAGGGCGGCCAGCTGCCCGGCGGCAAGGTCAGCGACTACATTGGCAAGCTGCGCCACAGCGTGCCCGGCGTGGGCCTCATCAGCCCGCCGCCGCACCACGATATCTACTCCATCGAGGATCTGGCGCAGCTCATCCACGACCTGAAGAACGTCGCCCCGCACAGCGACATCAGCGTCAAGCTGGTCAGCGAGATCGGCGTGGGCACCATCGCCGCGGGCGTGGCCAAGTGCAAGAGCGACCACGTGGTGATCGCCGGGCACGACGGCGGCACGGGCGCCTCGCCCTGGTCGTCCATCAAGCACGCCGGCAGCCCGTGGGAGATCGGCCTGGCCGAGACGCAGCAGACCCTGGTGCTCAACCGCCTGCGCGGGCGCATCCGCGTGCAGGCCGACGGGCAGATGAAGACCGGCCGCGACGTGGTCATCGGCGCGCTGCTGGGCGCCGACGAGTTCGGCTTCGCCACCGCGCCGCTGGTGGTCGAGGGCTGCATCATGATGCGCAAGTGCCACCTCAACACCTGCCCGGTGGGCGTGGCCACGCAGGACCCGGTGCTGCGCAAGAAGTTCTCCGGCAAGCCCGAGCACGTCGTCAACTTCTTCTTCTTCATCGCCGAGGAGGCGCGCCAGATCATGGCGCAGCTCGGCATCCGCAAGTTCGACGAGCTGATCGGCCGCAGCGACCTGCTGGACATGCGCACGGGGCTGCGGCACTGGAAGGCCCAGGGCCTGGACTTCTCGCGCCTGTTCGCCCGGCCCGACGTGCCGGCCGACGTGCCGCGCCGCCAGGTCGACAGGCAGGACCACGGCCTGGAGCGCTCGCTGGACAACCGCCTGATCGAGAAGTCGCGCCCCGCCATCGAGCAGGGCGAGGCCGTCAAGATCATGGACACGGCGCGCAACGTCAACCGCTCGGTCGGCGCCATGCTGTCGGGCGCGGTGACCAAGGCGCACCCCGAGGGGCTGCCCGACGACACCATCCGCATCCAGCTCGAAGGCACGGGCGGCCAGAGCTTCGGCGCCTTCCTGTGCCGGGGCATCACGCTCTACCTGATCGGCGAGGCCAACGACTACACCGGCAAGGGCTTGTCGGGCGGGCGCATCGCCATCCGCCCCAGCCTGGACTTCCGCGGCGTCGCGCACCAGAACATCATCGTCGGCAACACCGTCATGTACGGCGCCACCACGGGCGAGGCGTTCTTTGCCGGCGTGGCGGGCGAGCGCTTCGCGGTGCGCCTGTCGGGCGCCACGGCGGTCGTCGAGGGCACGGGCGACCACGGCTGCGAATACATGACCGGCGGCACCGTGGTGGTGCTGGGCGCCACGGGCCGCAACTTCGCCGCTGGCATGTCGGGCGGCGTGGCCTACGTCTATGACGAGGACGGCCAGTTCGCCCGGCGCTGCAACCTGTCCATGGTCAGCCTGGACAAGGTGCTGCCCGCCACCGAGCAGAAGGCCAGCCAGGACCCCGGCACCTGGCACCGCGGCCGCACCGACGAGGAGCAGTTGCGCCAGCTGCTGGACGAGCATCTGCGCTGGACCGGCAGCCGCCGTGCCCGCGAGCTGCTCGACGAGTGGAGCGCCACGCGCGAGAAGTTCGTCAAGGTGATGCCCACCGAGTACAAGCGCGCCCTGGGCGAGATTCATGCAAGAAAACAGGCTCTGGCCCGCACCGATAAAGCGCCAGAAGCTACCAAAAAAGAAGCGGCCGCGGCCAAGTGAGAAGGATGCGAGATCATGGGTAAAGTCACCGGCTTTCTGGAATTCGAGCGCGTGGAAGAGGGCTACGCGCCCGTCGCCGAGCGCGTGCGGCACTACAAGGAATTCGTCATCGGCCTGGACGAGGCGCAAGCGCGCCTGCAAGGCGCGCGCTGCATGGACTGCGGCACGCCGTTCTGCAACAACGGCTGTCCGGTCCACAACATCATCCCGGACTTCAACGACCTGGTGTACCGCGGCGACTGGAAGAATGCCTTCGCGGTGCTCGACTCCACCAACAACTTCCCCGAGTTCACCGGCCGCATCTGCCCCGCGCCCTGCGAGGCCGCCTGCGTGCTGAACATCAACAACGATCCCATCGGCATCAAGTCGATCGAGCACGCCATCATCGACCGCGCCTGGGACGAGGGCTGGGTCGCGCCGCGCCCGGCCGCGCACCGCACCGGCAAGAAGGTCGCCGTGGTCGGCTCCGGCCCCGCCGGCATGGCGGCGGCGCAGCAACTGGCGCGCGCCGGCCACGACGTCACCGTGCTCGAGAAGAACGACCGCATCGGCGGCCTGCTGCGCTACGGCATCCCCGACTTCAAGCTCGACAAGTCGCACATCGACCGCCGCGTGGCGCAGATGCAGGCCGAGGGCGTCGCCTTCCGCACCGGCGTGCTGGTGGGCGGCATGCCGGGCGAGGGCCCGGGCGCCAAGGTCACCAACCTGGCGCAAGAGACGGTGTCCGCCGCGCAGCTCACGCAGGACTTCGACGCCGTGCTGCTCACCGGCGGTGCCGAGCACTCGCGCGACCTGCCCGTGCCGGGGCGCGAGCTGGACGGCATCCACTTCGCCATGGAGCTGCTGCCGCAGCAGAACCGCGCCAATGCGGGCGACCAGGTGAAGGATGCGATCTCGGCCAAGGGCAAGCACGTCATCGTCATCGGTGGCGGCGACACCGGCAGCGACTGCGTGGGCACCAGCAACCGCCACGGCGCCAAGAGCGTGACCCAGTTCGAGGTCATGCCCATGCCGCCCGAAGAGGAGAACAAGCCGCTGGTGTGGCCCTACTGGCCCATCAAGCTGCGCACCAGCTCCAGCCACGAGGAAGGCTGCGGTTCGCGAGTTCGCCATCTCCACCAAGGAATTCGTGGGCGAGAAGGGCCAGGTCAGGGCGCTGCGGACCGCGCAGATCGAGTTCAAGGACGGCAAGCTGGTCGAGGTGCCCGGCACCGACAAGGAGTGGCCGGCCGACCTGGTGCTGCTGGCCATGGGCTTCACCAACCCGGTGGCCAGCGTGCTCGATGCCTTCGGCGTGGCCAAGGACGCGCGCGGCAACGCCAAGGCCACCACCGAGTTCAGCGGCGGCTACGCCACCAGCACGGCCAAGGTGTTCGCGGCCGGCGACATGCGGCGCGGGCAGAGCCTGGTCGTCTGGGCCATCCGCGAAGGCCGGCAGGCGGCGCGCGCGGTGGACGAGTACCTGATGGGATCGAGCGACCTGCCGCGCTGAACTTCAAGCCGAATCGGACTCCAGCCCGCATGGATTTTGCGTCAAAAGCTCCTGAAATAGTAGTGTTACAGGCTTTGGCGCCCGCTGGCTAAAATCCGTTCATCTCCCAGGCCGGCTTGATGCCGGCTTGTTTTTTTAAGATGGCCTCCATGTCCAGCCCTTCAGCCGCCCCCCAGGGCGATGCCCTGGTCGAACTGCGCGACGTCACCTTCGGGTACGGCGATCGCCCGGTGCTGGCCAACCTGTCGCTGGCCGTGCCGCGCGGCCGGGTGACGGCGCTCATGGGCGCCTCCGGCGGCGGCAAGACCACGGTGCTGCGCTTGATCGGCGGGCAGCAGCGCGCGCAGGCCGGGCAGGTGCTGGTGGGCGGCCAGGACGTGGGCGCGATGGACGAGCGCCAGCTCTACGCCGCGCGGCGCCGCATGGGCATGCTGTTCCAGTTCGGCGCGCTGTTCACCGACCTGACGGTGTTCGACAACGTGGCCTTCCCGCTGCGCGAGCACACCAACCTGCCCGAGGCGCTGATCCGCGACATCGTGCTGATGAAGCTGGACGCCGTGGGCCTGCGCGGCGCGCGCGACCTGATGCCGGCGCAGGTGTCGGGCGGCATGGCGCGGCGCGTGGCGCTGGCGCGGGCGATCGCGCTCGACCCCGAGCTGGTGATGTACGACGAGCCCTTCGCCGGGCTCGATCCGATCTCGATGAACACCTCGGCGCGGCTGATCCGCCAGCTCAACGACGCGCTGGGCATCACCAGCATCGTGGTGTCGCACGACGTGGCCGAGACCTTCTCCATCGCCGACCAGGTGGTGATCCTGGCCGACGGCAAGGTCGCGGTGCGCGGCACGCCGGCCGAGGTGCGCGCCAGCGCCGACCCGCTGATCCGCCAGTTCATCGGCCTGGACGTGGAGGGGCCGGTGCGCTTCCACCACCCCGGCCCGACGGTGGAGCAGGACTTCGGGGTAGAGACCGCATGAGCTGGTGGCATCCCGCCGACGTCGGTTTTGCCGTGCGCTCGAAACTGGCCGACACGGGCTACGCGGCGCGCTTCTTTGGGCGGCTGGTGGGGCTGTTCGGACCCACCTTCCGGCGCTTCGGGCTGGTGCGCGACCAGATCCACTTCCTGGGCAACTACTCGCTGGCCATCATCACGGTGTCAGGCCTGTTCGTCGGCTTCGTGCTGGCGCTGCAGGGCTACAACATCCTGCAGCGCTACGGCTCGTCCGAGGCGGTGGGCCTGATGGTGGCGCTGTCGCTGCTGCGCGAGCTGGGGCCGGTGGTGACGGCGCTGCTGTTCGCCGGCCGCGCCGGCACCTCGCTCACGGCCGAGATCGGGCTGATGAAGTCGGGCGAGCAGTTCTCGGCCATGGAGATGATGGCCGTGGACCCGGTGCAGCGCATCATCGCGCCGCGCTTCTGGGCCGGCGTGATCGTCATGCCGCTGCTTGCCGCCGTGTTCAACGCCGTCGGCATCATGGGCGGCTGGATCGTCAGCGTGCTCATGATCGGCGTCGATCCCGGCGCGTTCTGGAGCCAGATGCAGGGCGGCGTCGACGTGTGGGCCGACCTGGGCAATGGCGTGCTCAAGAGCCTGGTGTTCGGCGTGGCGGTGACCTTCGTCGCGCTGCTGCAGGGCTACGTGGCCAAGCCCACCGCCGACGGCGTGGCGCGCGCCACCACGCGCACGGTGGTGATGGCTTCGCTGATGGTGCTGGGATTGGACTTCATCCTGACAGCGCTGATGTTTACGTATTGACATGGCCCACTCCCAGGCTCCACACGCTGCGCGTTGTTCCTCCTCCCCCCTCGAGGGGGCGCCGCCAGCGGCCGGGCAAAGCCCGTCCACGGCGGCCCCTGGCCTGGCCTGCTCCGCGGCCTCCGGATTCCTGGGTTGGGGTGCGGGGCCATCGATTTTTCAGTTCGTGAAGTTCAATCCGGGAAGGTGATCACCATGGGACGCAGCAAGAACGATGTCTGGGTCGGCCTGTTCGTGATGCTGGGGCTGGCGGCGCTGGTGTTCCTGGCGCTGCAGTCGGCCAACCTGCTGACGCTGAGCTGGCAGTCCAGCTACCGCGTGACGGCGCATTTCGACAACATCGGCGGCCTCAAGCCCAAGGCGGCGGTCAAGAGCGCCGGCGTGGTGGTCGGGCGCGTGGCCGAGATCGGCTTCGACGACGAGCGCTACCAGGCGAAGATCGCGCTGGACATGGACGCGCGCTTTCACTTTCCCAAGGACAGTTCGCTGAAGATCCTCACCAGCGGGTTGCTGGGCGAGCAGTACGTCGGCGTCGAGGCCGGCGCCGACGATGCCAACCTGGCGGCCGGCGATAATGTGACCGCCACCCAATCGGCCGTGGTGCTGGAGAACCTGATCAGCCAGTTCCTCTACAACAGCGCGGCCGGCAACGCGTCCCCCGGCGCGGGCGGCAAGGCGCCGGGCAGGGCCAAGTAAGAAGAAGATCGAATGTCGATGAACATGCTTTTCGCGAACGCGCCGCGGCGCACCGGCGCACTGGCCGTCGGGCTGGCGCTGGCCCTGCTGGCGGGCTGCGCCACCGTGGCCAACCCCGATCCGCGCGATCCGTGGGAGGGCTACAACCGCTCCATGACGAGGTTCAACGACGCGGTGGATGGCGCCGTCATCAAGCCCGTCGCCACCGCCTACAAGGAAGTGCTGCCGCAGCCCGTGCGCACCGGCGTGGGCAATTTCTTCGGCAACCTGAGCGACGCCTGGTCCTTCGTCAACAACGTGCTGCAGGCCAAGCCCGAGGGCGCGCTGCACTCCTTCTGGCGTGTGGTGATCAACACCACCATCGGCCTGGGCGGCGTGCTCGACCCGGCCACCGAGATGCGGCTGGATCGCCACCGCGAGGACTTCGGCCAGACCCTGGGCCACTGGGGCGTGGGCGCGGGGCCGTACTTCGTGCTGCCCCTGCTGGGGCCGTCCACGCTGCGCGATTCGGTGGCGCTGCCGGTGGACTTCTACGGCCAGCCGCTCGGCCACGTGAACGATGTATCGGTGCGCAACTCGCTGATCGGCCTGCAGGCCATCGACACCCGCGCCAGGCTGCTGGAGGCGGGCGAGTTGCTCGACTCGGCCGCGCTCGACCCCTACACCTTCAAGCGCGATGCCTACCTGCAGAAGCGGCGCAACGACGTCCACGACGGCAACCCGCCGTCGGACGAGGAGCGCTACGACCTGGAGGAGGGCGCCGCGCCCGAAGGCGCGCCCAAGTAGGCGCGCAACTTGTAACACCCTGGGGGAACCGGGGTGCCCTCAGGCATTCCAAATCCCGGACGGCGCGCGTCGCGCCGGGAGAAAGCCATTCGCATGAACCAGCCCTACCGCCGTTTCCTCGTCAAATCCACCGTCGCCGCCGCGCTGGGCGCGCTTGCCCTGGCCGCCGCGCCCTGGGCGCGCGCCGCCGAGGAGGCGCCCGACGCCATGGTGCAGCGCCTGTCCAGCGAGGTGCTGCAGATCATCCGCTCCGACAAGGCGATCCAGAACGGCGACATCGACCGCGTGATGGCGGTGGTGGACACCAAGATCATGCCCAACGTGAACTTCACGCGCATGACCGCCTCGGCCACCGGCCCCGGCTGGCGCAAGGCCACGCCCGAGCAGCGTCAGAAGCTGCAGCAGGAGTTCAAGTCCCTGCTGGTGCGTACCTACGCCGGCGCGCTCCGGCAGGTCGGCGACCAGACCGTCGAGGTCCGGCCGATGCGTGCCGGCGCGGACGACAAGGAAGTGGTGGTGCGCACGCTGGTCAAGGGCAAGGGCGACCCGGTGCAGCTCGACTACCGCATGGAGCGCACCCCCGGCCAGGGCACCGGCTGGAAAATCTACGACCTGAACGTGCTGGGCGTGTGGCTGGTCGACAACTACCGCCCGCAGTTCGCGCAGCAGATCAACACCGGCGGCATCGACGCGCTGATCGGTGCGCTGGCCGAGCGCAACAAAACCAACCTCGCCGCCAACGGCAAAAACTGAGCGCTCGCCGTGCTGGTGCTTCCCGTCGAGTTGACGCACGCCCAGGCCACCGCCTGCCTGGACCTGCTGCTGAAGGCCGCCCGGGCCGAGACGGACACGCAGGTGCTGGTCGATGCCACGCCGCTGGCGCGCTTCGATTCGTCGGCGCTGGCGGTGCTGCTGGCGGTGCGGCGCGAATGCCTGCATGACGGCAAGGGCTTCGCGGTGCACGGGCTGGCGCCGCGCCTGCGCGAGCTGGCGGGTCTGTACGGCGTCGGCGCTCTGCTGCCCGCCCCGGCGGCGGCGGCCGACGCGGTGCTGGCCGCGTCCTGAGGCCCCGCAGCCGCTCGAAAACCCTCGAAAACGTACAATGGCGGGCTTCATGCCCGCGATCTCCTTCCAATCGGTTTCCAAGGTCTACGCGGCCTCCGGCAAGCCGGGCTCCCGTCCCCTCCAGGCCCTCGACAACGTCAGCTTCGACATCGAAGAGGGCGAATTCTTCGGCCTGCTCGGCCCCAACGGCGCCGGCAAGACCACGCTGATCTCCATTCTGGCGGGGCTGGCCCGCGCCAGCGCCGGCCGTGTGCTGGTGCACGGTTTCGACGTGCAGGCCGACTACGCGCAGGCGCGCCGCCACCTGGGCATCGTGCCGCAGGAACTGGTGTTCGATCCCTTCTTCACCGTGCGCGAGGCGCTGCGCTTCCAGTCCGGCTACTTCGGCTTGCACGGCAACGGCGACTGGATCGACGAACTGCTGGCCGGCCTGGGGCTGCTCGACAAGGCCGGTGCCAACATGCGCCAGCTCTCCGGCGGCATGAAGCGCCGCGTGCTGGTGGCGCAGGCGCTGGTGCACAAGCCGCCCGTCATCGTGCTGGACGAGCCCACCGCCGGCGTGGACGTGGAGCTGCGCCAGACGCTGTGGCAGTTCGTCGCCAACCTCAACCGGCAGGGCCACACCGTGCTGCTGACCACCCACTACCTCGAAGAGGCCGAGGCGCTGTGCCAGCGCATCGCCATGCTCAAGCAGGGCCGGGTGATCGCGCTGGAGCGCACCAGCACGCTGCTGGCCAACGCCACCGCCAACGTGCTGCACTTCAAGACCGACAGCGCGCTGCCCGGGCCGCTGGCGGTGCAGGCGCGCGTCACCGGCCGCATCGTGGAGCTGCCCGCGCACGACCCGGCCGAGATCGAGCGCCACCTGGCCGCGCTGCGCGAGGCCGCCGTGGCGGTGGAGGACATCGAGATCCGCAAGGCCGACCTGGAGGACGTGTTCATCCAGCTCATGGCCGGGCAGGGCGCCGACGCGCCCGCCGCCGTGGAGGTCGCGCGATGAAGCAGGCCAGCGCCTTGGCCCCCCGCCTGCAGGCGGCGCCGGCCACCAACGACGGCTGGAAGATGCTGCTGAAGAAGGAGGTGCTGCGCTTCTGGCGCGTCGCCTTCCAGACCATCGCCGCGCCGGTGCTCACGGCCGTGCTGTACCTGATGATCTTCGGCCACGTGCTCAGCGGCCGCGTGGAGGTCTACCCCGGCGTCGGCTACGTCGCCTTCCTGGTGCCCGGCCTGGTGATGATGAGCGTGCTGCAGAACGCCTTCGCCAACAGCGCCTCCAGCCTGGTGCAGAGCAAGATCATGGGCAACCTGGTGTTCCAGCTGCTCACGCCCCTGTCGGCCTGGCACTGGTTCGTCGCCTACGTGGGCGCGGCCATTGCGCGCGGGCTGCTGGTGGGGCTGGGCGTGTACCTGGTGACGCTGCTGTACGCGCCGCCGCGCGCCGCCGCCCCGCTGTGGATCGTCGTCTTCGCCCTGCTGGGCGCGGGGCTGATGGGCGTGCTGGGCCTGCTGGCCGGGCTGTGGGCCGACAAGTTCGACCAGATGGCCACGTTCCAGAACTTCATCGTCATGCCCATGACCTTCCTGGCCGGCGTGTTCTATTCCATCCACTCGCTGCCCGGCGTGTGGCAGGGCTTGAGCCACCTCAATCCGTTCTTCTACATGATCGACGGGTTCCGCTACGGCTTCTTCGGCGTCAGCGACGTCTCGCCCTGGCTCAGCCTGGCCATCGCGGGGGGCAGCCTGCTGGTGCTGGCCGCGTTGACGCAGCACCTGCTGAAGACCGGCTACAAACTCAGAAGTTGAGCGTGGAGCGTGGAGCGAGAAATCCACCACGCCCCACGCCAAACGCGCAACGCAAAACAATGACCGCCGACCAACTCAAGCAACTCATCGCCGCCGGCCTGGCGTGCGAGCACCTCGACGTCGAGGGCGACGGGCGCCACTGGTTCGCCACCATCGTCTCGGCCGAGTTCGAGGGCCAGCGCCCCATCGCCCGCCACCAGCGCGTATACGCCACGCTCGGCCAGCGCCTGCAGTCCGACGAGGTGCACGCGCTGTCGATGAAGACCCTGACGCCCACCGAATGGGCCGCGCGGCGCACGTGATTACTATTTATTTGATAGCTGCCTGTGCATATTTGGTGCGGGCTGATGGCCAACTTGATTCATAAACCCCGCCAACCATGGACAAACTGCTGATCCGCGGCGGCCGCCCGCTCAGGGGCGAGGTCGACATCTCCGGCGCCAAGAACGCCGCCCTGCCCGAGATGTGCGCCGCCCTGCTCACCGGCGAGCCGGTGCACCTGGCCAACGTGCCGCGCCTGCACGACGTGCGCACCATGCGCCGGCTGCTGGGCCACATGGGCGTGGCGACCGAGACGCATGGCGAGCGCGGCGGCATGTCGTTCCAGGCGCCCGATACCCTCAACCCCGAGGCGCCCTACGAGCTGGTCAAGACCATGCGCGCCTCGGTGCTGGCCCTGGGGCCGCTGCTGGCGCGCTTCGGCCGCGCCCGGGTGTCGCTGCCCGGCGGCTGCGCCATCGGCTCGCGGCCGGTGGACCAGCACATCAAGGGCCTGCAGGCCATGGGCGCCGACATCGTGGTGGAGCACGGCTACATGGTGGCCAGCCTGCCGCCGGGCCGCACCCGCCTGCGGGGCGCGCGCGTCACCACCGACATGGTCACCGTCACCGGCACCGAGAACCTGCTCATGGCCGCCTGCCTGGCCGAGGGCGAGACCGTGCTGGAGAACGCCGCCCAGGAGCCCGAGATCACCGACCTGGCCGAGATGCTCATCAAGATGGGCGCGCGCATCGACGGCCACGGCACCAGCCGCATCCGCATCCAGGGCGCGGCGCGCCTGCACGGCTGCACCCACGAAGTGGTGGCCGACCGCATCGAGGCCGGCACCTTCCTGTGCGCCGTGGCCGCCGTCGGCGGCGACGCGACGCTGCGCCACGCGCGCGCCGACCACCTGGACGCGGTGATCGACAAGCTGCGCGAGGCCGGCGCCACCGTCGAGCCCGCGCCGGACGGCCTTCGCGTGGCCAGCCCCGGCGGCCGGGCGCTGAAGGCGCAGACCTTCCGCACCACCGAGTACCCCGGCTTCCCCACCGACATGCAGGCGCAGTTCATGGCCCTCAACTGCGTGGCCGCCGGCTCCAGCATGGTCACCGAGACCATCTTCGAGAACCGCTTCATGCACGTCAACGAGCTGGTGCGCCTGGGCGCCCAGATCCATGTGGACGGCCGCGCGGCCCTGATCGAGGGCGTGCCGCGCCTGTCCGGCGCCACCGTCATGGCCACCGACCTGCGCGCCTCCGCCAGCCTGGTCATCGCCGGCCTGGTGGCCGACGGCGAGACGCTGGTGGACCGCATCTACCACCTCGACCGCGGCTACGACCAGATGGAAGACAAGCTGCGCGGCATCGGGGCCGACATCGAGCGCATCTCATGATTACCCTCGCCCTCTCCAAAGGCCGCATCTTCGACGAGACCCTGCCGTTGCTGGCCGCCGCCGGCATCGAGGTCACGGAAGACCCCGAAACCTCGCGCAAGCTCATCCTGCCCACCAGCCAGCCCGGCGTGCGCGTGGTGCTGGTGCGCGCCAGCGACGTGCCCACCTACGTCGAATACGGCGGCGCCGACCTGGGCGTGACCGGCAAGGACGTGCTCATCGAGCACGGCGGCGCCGGCCTGTACCAGCCGCTCGATTTGCGCATCGCCAGGTGCCACATGGCCGTGGCCGCGCCCGCCGGCTTCGACTACGCCCGCGCCGTGCGCCAGGGCAGCCGCATCACCGTGGCCACCAAGTACACCGCCATCGCGCGCGAGTTCTTCGCCGACAAGGGCGTGCACGTCGATCTGATCAAGCTCTACGGCAGCATGGAGCTGGCCCCGCTCACCGGCCTGGCCGACGCCATCGTCGACCTGGTCAGCACCGGCAAGACGCTCAAGGCCAACCACCTGGTCGAGGTCGAGCACGTCATGGACATCAGCGCCCGCCTGGTCGTCAACCAGGCCGCGCTCAAGCTCAAGACCGACGGCATTCGCCGCATCATCGACGCGTTTGCCGCTGCCGTGCCGCAGGCCGAATCAGTATGAAATTGATAGCTGCTCCCGCAAGACTGTCCACGGCCCGTGCCGACTTCGAGCAAGATTTCGCCCAGCGCCTGCACTGGTCCGCCGACACCGACGCCGCCATCGAGCAGCGCGTGGCCGACATCCTGGCCGACGTGCGTGCGCGCGGCGACGTGGCGGTGCTGGAATACACCGCGCGCTTCGACGGCGTGCAGGCGCCCGACATGGCCGCGCTGGAGTTGAAGGCCGATGAGCTGAAAGTCGCCTTTGACGGCCTGCCCGCCGATCAGCGCGAGGCGCTGCAGGCCGCCGCCGCGCGCATTCGCCGATACCACGAATGGCAAAAAACGCAGGGCGGCGAAACGGCGACCTACCGCGACGAAGATGGCACCTTGCTGGGCCAGAAGGTCACGCCGCTGGACCGCGTGGGCATCTACGTGCCGGGCGGCAAGGCGGCTTACCCGTCCAGCTTGCTGATGAATGCCATTCCCGCGCACGTGGCCGGTGTGGCGGAAATCATCATGGTCATGCCCACGCCCGTGCGCGGCAGCGTGGCCACGGGCGGCACGGGCACGGCCACGGCGGCGGGGGGCGAGCGCAATGAGTTGGTGCTGGCCGCCGCCCACGTGGCCGGCGTCACGCGCGCCTTCACCATCGGCGGCGCGCAGGCCATCGGCGCGCTGGCCTACGGCACCGCCACGATCCCCAAGGTGGACAAGATCACCGGCCCCGGCAATGCCTACGTGGCCAGCGCCAAGAAGCGCGTGTTCGGCCAAGTCGGCATCGACATGATCGCCGGGCCGAGCGAGATCCTGGTGCTGGCCGACGGCAGCACGCCGCCCGACTGGGTGGCGATGGATCTGTTCAGCGCAGGCCGAGCACGACGAGCTGGCGCAGTCCATCCTGCTGTGCCCCGACGCCGCCTACATCGACGCCGTGCAGGCCGCCATCGACCGCCTGCTGCCCGACATGCCGCGCGCCGAAATCATCGCCAAGAGCCTGACCGGGCGCGGCGCGCTGATCCTCACCAAGGACATGGAAGAAGCCTGCGCCATCGCCAACCGCATCGCCCCCGAACACCTGGAAGTGAGCAGCCGCGACCCGCGCCGCTGGGAGCCGCTGCTGCGCCACGCCGGCGCCATCTTCCTGGGCGCCTACACCAGCGAATCGCTGGGCGATTACTGCGCCGGCCCCAACCACGTGCTGCCCACCAGCGGCACGGCGCGCTTCTCGTCGCCGCTGTCGGTGTACGACTTCCAGAAGCGCAGCAGCCTGATCGAGGTGAGCGCGCGGGGCGTCCAGGCGCTGGGCCGCATCGCCAGCGTGCTGGCGCATGGCGAGGGTCTGCAGGCGCATGCGCGCGCGGCGGAGATGCGGTTGAAATGAGCGCGGCGCCAGAAGATCCGCCGCCGTTCGTCTGTTTTGGAATAAAAAAGGCCTTTAGCCAGCGCGAATAAAGCGTCTGAAGCTATCAAATATGTAGCTTTCGGCGAGCCGCGCATGGGCGTCCGCCCACTCGGTGAAATAGCCCCTGTCGCCGCCGGCTGTGGGGGTGTACTCGCTGGGGCATGCAGATGGGGAGAGCGGGGAGTTACCGCCGCACCATCACTCGGTACGTGAACTGGTCCGGCCGGAAATACACGTCGGAATACAGCAGCGCAAGTCCCGTCAGGTCATAGGGAACGAAGCGCATGTACAGCAGGGGCGCGTCGGCGGGAACGCCCAGCAGCAAGCCGCGGATCCTCCCGGCTTTCACCGCGGTGGCGGAGATCTGCGTGCGGTCCAGCCGGAAGTCCAGATCCTCTTCAAGCAGGGTCATGGCGTCTTCCTGCGCCAGCCGCTGGGCCAGGATGTCGCGGCCCAGGGTGGGTTCGTAGAAGGTGTGGACGAAGGCGGCCGGCACGCCGTCGATCGTGCGCAGCGTGCGCACGACGGACACGGGAGCACCGGGCGCCAGCTTGAGCGCCCGGGCCGCTCGGACCGGGGCCGGGCCGGTGCGCGTGCTGAGCGTGTGTCCAGCGCCCGCGCGGCCGTGGGTGCGCAGTATTTCGTTGAACCCCGCGAGCATGCCCAGGCGCGGCGCATCGGCGGGGCGGGTGACGAAACTGCCTTTGCCGTTGAGGGTCTCGATCAGACCCTCGGCCTGCAGTTCGTTCAGCGCTTGCCGCACCGTGATCCGGCTGACGCCAAAGGCCTGCTGCATCTGCGCTTCGGAGGGCAGCTTCTGGCCCGCCGGCAGACGCTTTTCGAGGATGTCCTGACGCAGGCGCGCCTTGATCTGCGCGAAAAGAGGCCGTGCCGCCGCGGCCGGCGCATCGGCGCCGGAGCGCGCGCGGTCGTTGAGGTGGGTCATGAGCGCCTTTGGGACATGCCGGGTGGGAATGGGTGCAGTTTAGCGTCGAGCCAGCCTGTCATATCAGGTATTGATCCGAGCTCGAAATCGACCTATCATGACAGGTGACAAGAAAAGCCGGTGGATATCCCCAACCGGCGCATCCCTTCACCTCAAGGAGACATTCGATGAACCGTCGGTACCTGTTCCGGACCCTGGCCGCCCTCGGCGCCATGACAACCCTGGCCGCATCAGCCCATGCCGCGGATGCCTATCCTTCAAAGCCCATCAAGATCCTGGTGCCCTACGCGGCCGGCGGGGTCGTGGACGTGCAGACACGCGCCATGACGCAGACCATGTCCGAAGTGCTGAAGGCGCCCATCGTGGTGGAGCCCAAGCCCGGCGCCAGCGGCAGCATTGCCGCCGAAGCGGCTTCCCTGGCCGCTCCGGACGGTTACACCCTGATCGTGTCGGCCAGTTTCATGAACACGGCCCCGCTGCTGGAAAACAACCTGCGCTGGTCGCCCAAGCAATTCACCCCGGTGGGACGATTCGCCCTCTCGCCCAGCTATTTCGTGGTGCCGGCCACCTCGCCCGCCCGCACCGTGAAGGAATTCGTCGAGATGGCCAAGAAGTCGGCCAAGACGCTGCGATACGCCAACGGCGGCAACGGCACGCCGCAGCAAATTTCCAACGAATTGTTCGCGCACGAGGCGGGCATCCACCTGGACCCGGTGATGTACAAGGGCGCGCCGCCTTCGGTGCCCGACCTGATCAACGGCCTGGTTGCCATGACGGTGTTGCCTTCCTCGGTGGCCCACCCGCAAGTCCACGGAGGGAAATTGCGCGCCCTGGCCAACATGAGCAGCACGCGCTCGCCCCAACTGCCCGACGTGCCGACCATCGCGGAAGCCGGCTATCCCGGGGCCACCGTGCTCTCCTGGTATGGACTGCACGCGCCGGCCGGAACACCGCCGGAGGTGATCCACATCCTGGAGGCGGCCATGCGGCAGGCTTGCGCCACGGCCGAAGTCAAGCAGCGCCTGACCGCCGCCGGTGGGGAAGAGGCTTTCCTGGGCACCAAGGACTTTTCGGCTTTTCTCGCCAAGGATGCCGAGCAGTGGGCCAGGGCCGTGAAAGTGATCTCCAAATGAAGCATCTGGCCAGCACGCGCTCGGGCGACGCGTACGCAGCCTTGATCGACAACCTTCGCGATTTCATCGACACCGAGGTCATCCCGCGTGAAAACCTGGAGACGGCCCAGGACGGCGACGAGACACGCCGCATCGCCCGGGATTTGCAGGCGCTGGCCCAGGCGCGCGGCCTGGGCGCGCCCCGTGGCCGGCGCGAAGACGGGGGCCTGGCGCTGTCCTGGACGGAATGCTGCGCCTACCTGGAACAGGCCGGCCGCAGCTTTCTGGGCCCCCTGGCGCTGCGCTGCGCGCCGCCGACACAGCCGGACGTGTTCGCGCTTGAAAGCCTGGCCAGCCCGGCCCAGCGCGAGCGCTACCTGCTGCCGCTGATGCGCGGCGAGCGCGCCTCCTGCTTCGCCATGACGGAGCCGGCGCCCGGCGTCGGCTCCGACCCCCGCATGCTCGCCACCTCCGCGCGCCGAACCCCCGACGGCTGGGTGATCGACGGACACAAGTGGTTCATCTCGGGGGCCATGCGCGCGGATTTCGCCATCGTCGTGGCCCGTACTGAATCCGGCTCCTCGTGGTTCCTGGTGGACGTGGACACGCCGGGTTTTCGGATCGTGCGCGATATCCCCACCATGGAGCCCTTCGACATGGGCGGGCACGCCGAGATACTGCTCCAGGACCTGCATGTACCGGCCGACGCACTGATCGGCGAGGAGGGCAAGGGTCTCGCGCATTCGCAGCTGCGGCTGGAAGGCGCGCGACTGTTCCACTGCATGCGCTACATCGGGCTGGCGTCGCGCGCGATGGGCATCGCGCAAGAGTACGCCTGCCGACGCGAATCGCAGGGCGTCAAGCTGGCCGATCACCAGATGGTGCAGGCCATGGTGGCGGACGCGCACATCCAGCTGTATGCCGCCAGGCAGATGACCCTGGACGTGGCGCGCCGGCTCGACGCGGGCGAATCCATTCGCCATCACTCGTCCATGGCCAAGGTATTCGTTGCCGAAGCCGTTTACCAGGTGGCCGATTCCGCGGTGCAGATGTGCGGGGCGCTGGGCGTTTCAGAGGACATCCCGGTGTCCATGATTCTGCGCATGCTGCGGCCGTTCCGCATCTACGACGGCGCGTCGGAAGTGCACCGCGCGGCCATCGCCCGCCGTGCGCTGAACCATGGGCTGGCGGCCTGACAGGGAGACAAGCATGTTCACTACGACGGATCTCGATCAGTTCCGCCAGGACGTGCGGCAGTTCGTGCGCGAACAACTGCCGCCCGATCTGCGCCAAACCGTTCGCCAGGGCCAGCAGCCCACGCCGCCCCAACTGATCGGCTGGCACGAGCGGCTGGCGGCCGCGGGCGTCCTGGTGCCGCACTGGCCCGTTCAATGGGGCGGGCGTGGCTGGACGGTCGCGCAGCAGATGGTTTTCGACGAAGAAATGGCCCTGGGCGGCGCGCCCGAGCTGAGCAGCATCACTTTCGACATGATCGGCCCGGTGCTGATGCGCTACGGCAGCGCCGATCAGCAGCAGCGCTTCCTGCCGGCCATTGCCTCCGGGCGCCAGTGGTGGTGCCAGGGCTACTCGGAGCCCAATGCCGGCTCCGACCTGGCCGGGCTGGCGACGCGCGCCGAGCGCGAGGGCGACGACTACGTCGTCAATGGCTCCAAGATCTGGACCTCCTATGCGCAGTACGCCGACTGGCTCTTCGTGCTGGTGCGCACCGAGCGGGGTGGCAAGCCGCAAGAGGGCATCAGCTTCCTGTTGGCCGAGATGAGCTCGCCCGGCATCACCGTGCGGCCGATCGTCGGCATCCACGGCTGGCCGGTGTTTTGCGAAGTGTTCTTCGACAACGTGCGCGTCCCGGTCGATCAGCGCATCGGCGAGGAAAACCAAGGCTGGACCGTCGCCAAGTCGCTGCTGGAGTTCGAGCGGCTCAAGCTGGCGCGCATCGGAGAGAACAAGCGCCGCATGGCCCGCGTGCGCGAGATCGCGCTGTCGCGCCGGCGCGGCGGCCGCCGGGTGGCCGATCTACCCTGGTTCCGCGAGCGCTTCGCCGAGCTTGAATCGCGCCTGATCGCGCTGGAAGCCAACGCGGCACGTTTCGTGGCGCGCCAGGCGGCCGGCGAGCGGCTGGGGGCCGAGGTGTCGATGCTCAAGATGCGCGGCAGCCGCTTGATCCAGCTCTGGGAAGAATTGATCGTGGACGCCCTCGGCCCCGAGGCCATGCCACTGTCTCCGCCGTGGCTGGCCGGCGCGGCCGATGCCGCGCCGCAAGACGCGCTGGCGGGCACGGCGTCATCCCGGCGGTTCCTGGCGCGCGGTTACACCATCGCCGGCGGCACGAGCGAGATTCAGCACAACATCATCGCCAAGCAGGTGCTCGCGCTATGACCGAAACACCCTCACTGAACGCCGACACCGAGATGCAGCAGATGCTGGTCGACAGCGCGCGCCGCTGGGCGGAGCGCGCATGCACGCCGGCGCAGCGCGCCCTGGCGTCCGGGCATGCGACGGGATGCCCGCCGGAGCGCTGGCGTGCGCTGGCCGAACTCGGCTGGCTGGGCATCGCGTTGCCGGAAGCCGACGGCGGCCTGGGGGCTGGGCTGCCGGAACAGTGCCTGCTGGCCGAGCAACTGGGCCGCGCATTGCTGGTCGAGCCCTTCGTGGCGAGCGCGGTGCTGGGCAGCGGCCTGCTGGATCGCGTCGCCGAGGGCCCTGTGCGCGAACGCTGGCTTCCGGCGCTTGCCACGGGCGAGCGCCGCGTGGTGTGGGCCGCCTGGGAGCCCGACGGCGACGCCACGCTGCGCGCCCTCTCCGCACGGGCCATCCGCCAGGGCGAGACCTGGCGGCTTTCAGGAAGCAAGGGCTTGATGCCCGGCGCCGGTGGCGCCGACGCGCTGCTGGTCACGGCGCAACTTGCCGGCGACGCCTCCCGCATGGGGTTGTTCCTGCTGGAGGCGGATGCAAGCGGCCTCGCGCTCGGCAACCAGCGCCTGTACGACGGACGGCACGCCGCCGACTTGCGCCTGGACGATGCCGCCGCGACGCTGCTGCGAGAAGGCCCGGCCGCCGACATGCTCGCCCTGCTGAACCCAGTGATGGACCGAGGCCGCGTGGCGCATGGCGCGGAGACGCTGGGCGCCGCGCAGGCGGCTTTCGACATCACCTTGGACTACGTGCGCACGCGGCGCCAGTTTGGCCGCGCGCTGGGGCAGAACCAGGTCGTGCAGCACCGGCTGGTGGATTTGTATGTCGAGATTCAGGAAACGCGCGCCTTGTGCCTGCAAGCCGCCGCTGCCCCGTCGCCCCGCCACGTCGCCGCGCTCGGCCTGCGCACGGGCCAGGTGGCCCGCCACACCTGGGAAGAGGCTCTACAGCTTCACGGCGCCATCGGCATGACCGAAGAGTACGTGCTGGGCGAATACGTGCGCCGCCTCGCGCTGGCGGCCGATCTCTACGGCAGTGGTCCCGACCACGCCGATCGCCTGGCCCACCTGTCCCTGGGAGTCGACGCATGAATGCCACCGCCGCGCCGCAAGACGCCGTCCTCGTCGAGCGCCTGGAGGGCGTGATCCAGCTCACCCTCAACGCACCGAAAAATCGCAACTCGCTGCAGTCGCCGGGCATCTACGAGGGCCTGATGGCCGGTTTCGACGCGCTGGAGCAGGATTCGAGCCTGCGCGCCGCCGTTATCACCGGGGCCGGCGGCGCCTTTTGCTCGGGCGGCGACCTGCGCCAGTTGGCCGCCGGCAGCGAGGACGACGTGCGCACACGCATGACGCGCAACGCCTGGCTGTACCGCCGCATCGCCCTGTCCGACAAGCTGATCGTGGCCGCGGTGGACGGCCCCGCCTACGGCGCCGGCCTGGGCCTGGCCGCCGCGTGCGACGTGGTGGTGGCCGGGCAGAGCGCGGTGTTCTGCTGCGCCTTTGCCCGGGTGGGCGCCATGCCCGACGCGGCCCTGTTCTGGTCGCTGCCGGCACGCGTCGGCATCCCGCAGGCGCGCCGCCTCATGCTGTGGGCCGGCGAAGTGAGGGGCAGCGAAGCGGTGTCGATCGGCCTGGCCGACGAATACGTGGCCGAAGGCAGCGCGCTGCCGCTGGCGCGGCAACTGGCGCGGCGCATCGCGCAAGGCCCCGTCCGCTCCTTCGGGCGCATCAAGACCGGGCTCAGGCAAGCGCCCATGTCGATGGAGCAGGCGCTCGGGTTCCAGCTCGACAACGCGCCGGGCCTGTTCGCCAGCGACGATTTCAAGGAAGGCGCCGCCGCCTTCTTTGAAAAGCGTGCGCCGCGGTTCGGGCGTGGCGATGAGTGAGCCAGGAGGAACAGGCCGATGACGACCAGCCAGGAGAATCCCGAAGCCGCCGCGCCCCCCCTGCGGGGCTTGCGCGTGGTGGAACTGGGCCAGTACATCGCCGCGCCCGCCGCCGGCCAGACGCTGGCCGACCTGGGCGCCGACGTCATCAAGGTCGAGCCGCCGGGCGGCGACGCCTCGCGCAGGGTGGGCTGGACGGGTGACGACTACGGCCCCATGTTCAGCGCCTACAACCGGGGCAAGCGCTCCGTCGTGCTGGACCTGCGCCGCCCCGAGCAGCAGGCGTCCGCCAGGCGCCTGGCGCTCGGCGCGGACGTGGTGCTGGCCAACACCCGGCCCGGTGCGCTCGAAAAACTGGGCCTGGGGGCCGATCAGCTGACCGCCGAGGCGCCGCGCTTGATCTACGGCCGCGTCAGCGCTTTCGGCCAGACCGGCCCGGCCAGCATCCGCGCCGGGTTCGACATCGCGGCCCAGGCGGAAAGCGGCATGATGAGCCTGAACGGCGAGGCCGACCGCGATCCGGTGCGCGTCGGCTTCACGGTGGTGGATACCCTGGCTGCACACACCCTGACGACCGGCGTGCTGGCCGCCCTGGTGCGCCGCGGCGTCACGGGGCGCGGCGCGCTGGTGGACCTGTCGTTGATCGACGTGGCGGTGTCGGCATTGGCGAACGCGTGGACGGAATACCGCCAGTTCGGCCGCATGCCCCTGCGCCGCGGCAACGGCCAGCCGACGTCCGCGCCGGCCGCCGACCTGATCCATACGCGCGACGGCACCATCGTGCTTTCAGCCTACATGGATGAGCACTTCGTGCGCCTTTGCCGCACCATCGGACAGCCGGAACTGGCACAAGACCCGCGCTTCGCCACCAACCACGCCCGGGTGAGCCATCGCGCCGAGCTGATGGACACCTTGGCCAAGGCGCTCAGCCACTTCGACGCCGACGCCCTGGTGGACATGCTGGCCGAGGGCGGCATCGTCGCCGGCACCATACGCGACATGTCGCAGGTCCGCGCCGGTCACGCCGGCGTCAGCGCCGACCTCTTCGTGGACGTGCACGCGGCCGGCCGGGCGCCCATCAGCCTGCCGGGCCTGCCCGTCAACCTAGACGGAATCCGGCGCCAACCGGCGCGCTTGCCGGCACTGGGTGAGCATACCGAGCAGGTGTTGGCGGAACTGGGGGGATAGAGGCGGTTGGCTGGCCAATTTTGATATAAAAAAGGCCTCTGGCCAGCGTGAATAAAGCGATTGAAGCTATTTAATATATAGCAATCATCGCCCGCGTCCACCCGCCTCGCCGGAACCACAGGATCACCGCCGTCGTCAGCCCGCAGGCCGCCGCGTTGGCCAGGCTCACGCCGATGGCGGCGTCCACGCGCTGGCTGTCGTGTTCGTACATCCAGGCTGCCATGGTCAGGTGGGCGCCCAACCAGATCAGCCAGGTCCACAGCGAATGCTGGCGCGAGTCGCGGCTTTGCAGAATGGCCCACACCGTGGGCAGGTAGGCCACCAGCCGCACGGTGGTGAACAGCGTAAAGGCCCAGTTCAGCCCGCGCCGGTACAGTGCGCGCCAGCCCGCTCGCGGCGGCGGTCCTGATGCCGCCCCCTGCGGTAACCGAGTCGGTGGCCCCCATGCCGGAACCTCTTTTTTCGGTGGCCGAAGGCACCGGCGCCAGTGGTCAATTTTTGTAGCTGCAGGCGCTTTGCCGTCACTGGCCTGCGGCATGTTTGGCTTGAAATCCGGGCGACTGTGGATGCCGCCCGGCTTCGGCCCGGGCAATCGCTTCCATCGTCTCGACGGCGCTTTGGCATGACGCCGCCGCACGCACTGTCGAAAGCGGGGGGTGTGACAACACGAACTTCGTGCAACACGAGATTCGTGTAATCTGGGTGGCATGAAAAACGTCACTATCACTGTCGATGACGGTGTGCTCGAATGGGCGCGCGTCGAGGCGGCCCGGCAGGGCACCAGCGTGTCGCGGCTGGTGGGCGAGATGCTGGCCGAGAAAATGCGGCACGACGATGCCTACGAACGGGCCATGCAGGATGCGCTGAAGTTCGAGCCGCTGCCTTTTCAGCAACTGTATCTTTCGCGCGACGAAATCTATGCCGAGCGCCTCGACCGTTTTCGTTGACACCAACGTTCTGCTGTACGCGCAAGACCCGCGCAACCCGGACAAGCAGGCGCTGGCGGCGGCGTGGCTGGCGTGGTGCTGGCGGGCGCAGGCCGGGCGCATCAGCAGCCAGGTGCTGCACGAGTGGTATGTCAACTTGCGCCGCGTGGCGCCGCAGCTGCCGGTGGCGCAGGCGCGGGCCCTGGTGCGGCGTTATCGCAGCTGGCATCCGCTGATGGTGGACGGTGCCACCGTGGATCGGGCCTGGGCGATACAGGACGAGACGAGCTACAGCTATTGGGACTGCCTGATGCTGGCCGCCGCGCAGGAACAGGGCTGCCGTTATTTCCTGACCGAAGATCTGCAGCACCAGCGGCAACTGGGCGCGCTCACCGTGGTCAATCCTTTCCTCGGCTCGCCGTCAGACCTGAATCTGCCCTTGCCCTGAAGCCGGGCCGCTGCCGCGCGCGGCCCTATGCGGCAAGGGGGCGCAGTGCGCTGCCCATGAGCGTTTGGCGCTTTGCGTTTTCACGCCCAACGCCAAACGCATGACGCACAACGGGCTGTTTTACTTCAGGGCATCAGCACCGCCCGCCCCTGGATGCGGCCTTCGCGCAGGCGCTGGTAGACGTCGACGGCCTGCTCCAGCGGGAAGGCTTCCACCTCGGCGTGGATGCGGCCGGCCTCGGCCAGCGCGATGACTTCCATCAGCTCCGTGCGCGAGCCCCAGTACGGCACGCTGACCTCGCAGCCATAGGGCGGTTGGTTGGCCGCGTAGTGCAGCGTGCCGCCGCCCAGCCCGACGACGGCGATGCGGCTGGCGCGGCCGACGATGCGCGCGCACAAATCCACCGTGGGCTGCGCGCCCACGAAGTCCAGTGCCACGTCGGCGCCGCGCGCGCCGACCAGGGCGCGGAGGGCCTCGGCGGCCTGTTTGGCGTCGCGCGTGTTCACGGTGTGGTCGGCGCCCAGCGCGCGGGCGTGGGCCAGCTTGGCCTCGTCGATGTCGCAGGCGATCAGGCGCGCGGGCGTCAGCGCCTTCAGCAACTGCACCGCCATGTGGCCCAGCCCGCCGATGCCGATCACCACCACGTCGGCTCCCGGCCGCAGCCAGGGCAGGGCGGCCTTGATGGCGTGGTAGGGCGTCAGCGCCGCGTCGGACAGCGGGGCGGCCTGCACCGGGTCGAGCTTGCCCAGCGGCACCAGCAGGCGCGGCGAGGGCACGATCATGTACTCGGCCATGCCGCCGTCGGCGCCCAGCCCGCCGCCCATCACGGGCAGGCTGGCGTGCTGCTCGCAGTAGTTCTCGGCCGAGCCCTGGCAGGCGTGGCAGTGGCCGCAGCCCCAGGGGCCGTACACGGCGACGGCGTCGCCTTCCTTCCAGCCCGCCACGCCTTCGCCCAGCGCGGCGATGTGGCCGGCGTTCTCGTGCCCCAGCGTGAAGGCGTGCGGGAACATCGGGTGGTCGAGCACGTGCAGGTCCGAATGGCAGACCCCCGCGCCGGCCACGCGCAGCAGCACCTGGCCGGGGCCGGGCGTGGGCGTGGGGAGATCGACGATCTCGGGCGGGCGCCCGGCCTGGACGTAGCGAACGGCTTTCATGGGGTCTCCTGGTTTGCGGCGTGAGTGAAGTGGGCCGTGTCCGCCGCGCCGGCAGGGCGTGGAGGCCGACGGCCGGATGCAAGGGTAACCCCCGCGCCTGCTTTTGGGAATGAAACCGGATCAAGGCCAGGGGACGGGCGGGCCGGCGGCCACCTCGGCGCTTTGCCCTGCAGCGCGACACGGCCTGGGGCGCCCTCCGTGCGTCGGCCAGCGCCGTGGATGGCGTCTGGCCTACGATAGCGGGTTCCTTCCATCCGCCATGCCCTTCATGACCGCCGAAAGCCCGCGTCCCACCCACCTTGCCCGCATCCGCCAGGACGTGCAGGGCATGCACGCCTACGCCGTGCAGGAATCCGCCGGCCTGCTGAAGCTGGACGCCATGGAGAACCCCCACCGCCTGTCGCCCGCGCTGCAGGTCGAGCTGGGGCGGCGCCTGGGCCAGGTGGCCATCAACCGCTACCCCGGCGCGCGGGTCGATGCGTTGCGCGCCGCGCTGCACGCTCACGCCCGGCCGCCCGCCGGCTGGTCGCTGATGCTGGGCAACGGCTCGGACGAACTCATCAGCCTGCTGGCCATGGCCTGCGACGTGCCGGGCGCCTCCGTCCTGGCGCCGGTGCCGGGCTTCGTGATGTATGCCATGGGCGCGCAACTGCAGGGCCTGGCCTTCCACGGCGTGCCGCTGGCGGATGGCTTCGCGCTGGACGAGGCGGCCATGCTGACCGCCATCGCGCGCCACCGGCCAGCCATCGTCTACCTGGCCTACCCCAACAACCCCACCGGCACGCTGTGGGACGCCGGCGCCATCGCCCGCGTCGTCGCCGCCCAGGGCGCACAGGGCGGGCTGGTGGTGATCGACGAGGCCTACCAGCCCTTCGCCGCGCACAGCTGGATCGAGCCGGTGCGCGCCGCGCCGGCGCGGCACGCCCACGTGCTGGTGATGCGCACGCTCAGCAAGTTCGGCCTGGCGGGCGTGCGCATCGGCTACATGCTGGGCGACAAGGCGCTGATCCGCGAGATCGACAAGGTGCGCCCGCCCTACAACGTCAGCGTGCTGAACGCCGAGTGCGCGCTGTTCGCGCTGGAGCACGCCGACGTCTTCGCCGCGCAGGCCGAGGACATCCGGGCGCAGCGCGCGCTGCTGCTGGACGCGCTGGCGCGCCTGCCCGGCGTGCACCCCTTCCCCAGCCAGGCCAACATG
Source organism: Ottowia sp. (assembly GCF_016703145.1). Taxonomy (GTDB): domain Bacteria; phylum Pseudomonadota; class Gammaproteobacteria; order Burkholderiales; family Burkholderiaceae_C; genus Ottowia. The sequence continues at coordinate 179,110 of NZ_JADJCO010000002.1, forward strand.
ATCCTGGCGCGCGTGCCCGACGCGGCCCGCGCCTTCGAGGGCATGAAGGCGCGCGGCGTGCTGGTCAAGAACGTTTCTAAAATGCATCCCTCGCTGGCCGACTGCCTGCGCCTCACGGTGGGCACCGCCGAAGAGAACGCGCAGATGCTGGCCGCGCTGCAAGCCGCCCTATGACCACATCCCCACGCACCGCCGAAGTCTCGCGCGACACCGCCGAGACGAAGATCACCGTCCGCATCGACCTGGACGGCACCGGCCAGTCCCGGCTGGCCACCGGCATCGGCTTCTTTGACCACATGCTCGACCAGATCGCCCGCCACGGCATGATCGACCTCGACGTGCGGGCCCAGGGCGACCTGCACATCGACGGCCACCACACGGTGGAGGACGTGGGCATCACCTTCGGCCAAGCCGTCCGGCAGGCGGTGGGCGACAAGACGGGCATCACCCGCTACGGCCACAGCTACGTGCCGCTGGACGAGGCGCTGTCGCGCGTGGTGATCGACTTCTCGGGCCGGCCCGGCCTGGTGACGGACGTGAACTTCACCAGCGGCATGATCGGCACCTTCGACACGCAGCTGCTGCACGAGTTCTTCCAGGGCTTCGTCAACCACGCCCTGGTCACCCTGCACATCGACAACCTGAAGGGCGTCAACGCGCACCACCAGGCCGAGACCATCTTCAAGGCCTTCGGCCGCGCGCTGCGCATGGCCCTCACGCCCGACCCGCGCGCCGCCGGGCAGATTCCGTCCACCAAAGGCTCGCTTTGAAAGAAATCACCCTGAAGCCCGCATCCATTCAGTGCGGAAAGCTATGAATTCAGGAGTTAACCAGACCGTCGCCGTGGTCGACTACGGGATGGGCAACCTGCGCTCCGTGGCGCAGGCGGTGATCCACGCCACGCAGGACACGCGCGTCAACGCGGTCATCACCGCCGACCCGGCGCAGGTGCGCGCCGCCCACCGCGTGGTGCTGCCCGGCCAGGGCGCCATGGCCGACTGCATGCGCGAGTTGCGCGAGTCCGGCCTGCTCGAGTCGGTGCTGGAGGCCGCCGCCGCCAAGCCGCTGTTCGGCGTCTGCGTCGGCATGCAGATGCTGCTGGAGCACAGCGCCGAGGGCCGCACCGCCGCCGGCACGCCCGGCCTGGGGCTGATCGGGGGCGAAGTGCTCAAGTTCGACCTGGCCGGCCAGGCGGCGCCCGACGGCGGCCGCTACAAGGTGCCGCAAATGGGCTGGAACCGCGTGCGCCAGGCGCGGCCGCACCCGGTGTGGGGCCAGGTGCCCGACGAAAGCTGGTTCTATTTCGTGCACAGCTTCTATGCTCGCCCGCGCGAGGCCGCGCACAGCGTGGGCGAAACCGAGTACGGCGCGCGCTTTACCTCGGCCATCGCGCGCGATAATATTTTTGCCACCCAGTTCCACCCGGAGAAGAGCGCCGCCCAGGGGCTGGCGCTGTACCGCAACTTTCTGCACTGGAACCCTTGACCACCGACGATTGCTTCGGTTTTAATAGCGATCAGCGCAGTTTCCATGCGGGCTGCGCGGAATTTTCCTTCACAAACCCACCATGCTGCTAATCCCCGCCATCGACCTCAAGGACGGCCACTGCGTGCGCCTTCGCCAAGGCGACATGGACCAGGCCACCACCTTCAGCGAGTCGCCCGCCGACATGGCCGCGCACTGGCTGGCGCAGGGTGCGCGCCGCCTGCACCTGGTGGACCTGAATGGCGCCTTCGCCGGCAAGCCGCAGAACCTGGCTGCCATCAAGGCCATCCTGGCCGAGGTCGGCGAAGACATCCCGGTGCAGCTTGGCGGCGGCATCCGCGACCTGGACACGATCGAGAAGTACATCGACGCCGGCCTGCGCTACGTCATCATCGGCACCGCCGCGGTGAAGAACCCCGGCTTCCTGCAGGACGCCTGCACCGCCTTCGGCGGCCACGTCATCGTCGGCCTGGATGCCAAGGACGGCAAGGTCGCCACCGACGGCTGGAGCAAGCTCACCGGCCACGAGGTGGTGGACTTGGCCAGGAAGTTCCAGGACTGGGGCGTCGAGTCCATCATCTACACCGACATCGGCCGCGACGGCATGCTCAGCGGCATCAATGTCGAGGCCACCGTCAAGCTGGCGCAGGCGCTGACCATCCCGGTCATCGCATCGGGCGGCCTGGCCGGCATGGCCGATATCGAGCAGCTGTGCGCGGTCGAGGGCGAGGGCGTCGAGGGCGTCATCTGCGGCCGCGCCATCTACTCCGGCGACCTCGAATTCGCCGCCGCGCAGGCGCGCGCCGACGCGCTGAACGGCTGAGAAGCCGACCACGTGCTGGCAGGGATACCATCCGCCCAGCCCTTCCGATTTCCTAACCGTGCGACGTCCCAACGTGAAACATGAACTTGATGCGCTGCAGCAGCTTGATGACCGGGCCGCCGGCCACCTGCTGGCCGACAGCACCCACGCCAACGCCAACGTCAGCCTGATCCAGATCCACGACCAGCGCAGCGCGCCGGGCGGGGTGGTGCGTTTCAAGAGCATCCTGGTCCAGTTGCAGAACCGACTGCACTTGTGGCCGATGTTCCGCAAGCGCCTGCAGCGCGTGCCGCTGGGGCTGGACCGGCCCTACTGGGTGGACGACGACATGTTCGACCTGGAATACCACGTGCGCCACATCGCGCTGCCCAAGCCGGGCGACTGGCGGCAGTTCTGCATTCAGGCGTCGCGCCTGCATGCGCGCGCGCTGGACATGGACCGCCCGCCCTGGGAGCTGTACGTCATCGAAGGGCTGGACAGCTTCCTCGACCTGCCCGAAGGCAGCTTCGCGTTGCTGCTCAAGACCCACCTGGCGGCGCTCGATCTCTCCGCGCTGGCCAGCCTGACCGAGGCCCTGTGCGACCGCCAGGCCGAGCCGTCGCCGCTGACGCCCCCGCCCTCGTGGTTCGCCGATTCGGCCCCCAGCCCGCTGACGCTGCTGCAGCGCAGCATGTGGCGCTCGGCCCTGTCGCCCTGGCAAATGCCCTGGGCCGTCGAGCGCATGGTGCCGATGGCCAAGGCCTTGACCGCCGGCTTCTCGGAAGTGCACCCCATGACGCGCTTCAATTCGGTGGTTTCGCCGCATCGCGTGTTCGAAACCCGCCGGTTCACCGTCGAAGAGTTCGAGGCGATCGCCGCCTCGGTGCACGGCGCCACCATCGAAGACGCGGTGATCGCCGTGTGCGGCGGCGCCCTGCGCCAATACCTGGAGCAAGACCTGGAGGAACTGCCCGCCAGCGGCAGCCTCAACGCGATGGTCTGGCACGCGGGCGCGGCGGACGCCGCGCAGGCCGGCGAAACCGGCAAGCCGACCTGGCGGCCCCGCGTCCTGGGCACCGACGTGGCCGACCCCCTGGACCGCCTAGCGACGGTGGTCGGCAGCCAGGCCCAATACCCCGTCGTCGCGCAGCAGGCCGTTCGCCCGGCCTTCCCGGCGGGGCAGGTGAAGGGGGAGGTGTCCGCCCACTGCATCATCCGGTTCATCCCGGCTCCCGCGCAAACCCAGTACCTGTGCGGCGCGCACATGGCCTACACGTCGGCCATCCTGCCGATCCGCGATGGCACTGGCCTGTCCTTCGCCGTGACGCAGTACGAGGGCCGCGTGGTGATTTCGCCCACCAGTTGCCGCGAAATCATTCCCGACCCGGAGCGCTTCGCCCAGTGTCTGCGCGACAGCTTCCAGGCCAGCCTGGCGCAGGCGCACAACCAGGTCAAGAAGGCGGCGCTGGCCGTATCCCGCGCCACGCCGAAACCCAAGGCCGGCGCCGTCAAGACGACCAAGCCATGAGCCGACGCCCGCGTCACGGCAGACAGGAAACGCCGAGAGACGCTTGACCGGGCAGCCCCATTCGGTGAACCACAAAAAAGCGGCTTTGACGAGCCGCTTTTTTCTTGCCGGTCAGGGCGCGGACGCGCTCGCCGGTCAGATGGGCAAGGCCTCGTGCGTGTACATGCGGTACAGGAAGCCGTCGGCGCCCTGGGGCTGGAACGGCTTCCATGCGCCTTCCGGCTGGGCCAGCCGGTCGGCCAGGATGGCCAGCACCATGGCATTGAAGCCCAGGCCGATGTGGCTGCCAGCGACGCGGATGTTCTCGCAATGGCTGGGATCGCCGGTGATGGTGGCCTCCTGCGCGGGCACCACGCCGTCGCTGACCGAATACAGGCAACTGATGGGCACGGGGGGCAGTTGCCGCTCGCGCAGCTTCTTCACGCGCGGCTGCATCACGTGCACGCTGGGGCCCAGCGGGTGGGCGATCAGCCGGTACAGCTTCTTGACGAAATCCGCCGACTGGCTGCCGTGCACGGGATCCACGGTGACCGGGCTGCCCAGGGTGATCAACTGGCGCACGCACTCCGGTGCTTCGAGCGCGCCGTACAACGAGAACATGCCGCCCAGGCTCCAGCCGATCAGGCTGACGGTGCGCCCGCTCTGATGGTGCAGGTGGCGGATCTTCTGCTCCAGCGCCTGGGCGTGGCGGAACTTGAAGCCCACGTTGCGGCCCATGCCCCAGGTGTGCACGTCGTAGCCGCGGCTTTCGAGGAACCTCTTGAGCACCGCCAGCGAGGCTTCGTCGCCCATGAAGCCCGGCGACAGCAGCACCGGGTGGCCGTCGCCCTTGGGGGTCTGCATCAGCCAGGGCCAGGCCAGCGGCAGCAGGGCCACCTCGTTGAAGACGCGCATCTCCAGCAGCGAGTGCAGCGCGCTGGGCTTGCCTGTGTGGGTGGACTGGGTGGCCATGATGTGTCGATTTCTGGGGTGTCGGGTGAATGAAAACCGGGAGCGTGGTCCATGCGGGTCGCGTGCATTCGATTTTAGCGGCCGGGCGTCATCCGCCGTGGCGCGGGGCGGGGCCCCGATGCGGCGAGAATCGGGTGCTTCGGCTTCCTGATTGCCTCCCATGCTGGCCAAACGCATCATTCCCTGCCTCGACGTCACCGGCGGCCGCGTCGTCAAGGGCGTCAACTTCGTCGAATTGCGCGACGCCGGCGACCCGGTGGAGATCGCCGCGCGCTACAACGAGCAGGGCGCCGACGAGTTGACCTTCCTCGACATCACCGCCACCAGCGACGGGCGCGACGTGATCCTGCCCATCATCGAAGCGGTGGCCTCGCAGGTGTTCATCCCGCTCACCGTGGGCGGCGGCGTGCGCACCGTGGAGGACGTGAGGCGCCTGCTCAACGCCGGGGCGGACAAGACCAGCTTCAATTCCGCCGCCATCGCCAACCCGCAGGTCATCGCCGACGCGTCGGCCAAATACGGCGCGCAGTGCATCGTCGTCGCCATCGACGCGCGGCGCCGCACCGGCGAGGACGCCGCCGCGCGCGGCCCCGGCTGGGACGTGTACAGCCACGGCGGGCGCCGCAACACCGGGCTGGACGCCGTGGCCTGGGCGCGCCGCATGGCCGAGTTGGGCGCGGGCGAGATCCTGCTGACCAGCATGGACCGTGACGGCACCAAGAGCGGCTTCGACATCGAGCTGACGCGCACCGTCAGCGAGGCGGTCAGCGTGCCGGTCATCGCCTCGGGCGGCGTCGGCACGCTGGACCACCTGGCCGACGGCGTGCAGCAGGGCGGGGCCGACGCGGTGCTGGCCGCCAGCATCTTCCATTACGGCGAATACACCGTGGCCCAGGCCAAGCGGCGCATGGCCGAGCGCGGAATCGTGGTCCGGCAATAGGGTTTTCGGCCTTGAGCCGGCGCCGATATTGGGCAGTTAGCTCCTAAAAAAGTATCAATCCAGGCCGCCCGCCGATTTCCGCACTGGAGTGGGCACCAAGTTGATGCATGATGTCGCGCATTTTGGTGCGCTCTCGCCCCTATGATTGCGCGAATTTGGTGCGCGTGCACCAATGAAGGAATTTTGATTGACCACCCCCGCCTTGAAGAATTTTTGGCCGCCGTGCAGCGGCGCGACCCGAATCAGCCCGAGTTCCTGCAGGCCGTGCGCGAGGTCATGGCCTCGCTGTGGCCGTTCCTGGACAAGCACCCCAGGTACCGCGAGCACGGCCTGCTGGAGCGCCTGGTCGAGCCCGACCGCGCCATCCAATTCCGCGTCGCCTGGGTCGATGACCGGGGTCAAACCCAGGTCAACCGCGCCTTCCGCGTGCAGCACAGCATGGCCATCGGGCCGTACAAGGGCGGCATGCGCTTCCATCCGTCGGTCAACCTGTCGATCCTCAAGTTCCTGGGCTTCGAGCAGACCTTCAAGAACGCGCTGACCACGCTGCCGATGGGCGGCGGCAAGGGCGGCGCCGACTTCGACCCCAAGGGCAAGAGCGACGCCGAAGTGATGCGCTTCTGCCAGGCGCTGATGCTGGAGCTGTACCGCCACCTGGGCGCCAACACCGACGTGCCGGCCGGCGACATCGGCGTGGGCGGGCGCGAGATCGGCTTCATGGCCGGCATGATGAAGAAGATCGGCAACGACGCCGGCTGCGTCTTCACCGGCAAGGGCACGGCCTATGGCGGCAGCCTGATGCGGCCCGAGGCCACCGGCTACGGCACCGTGTACTTCGCGCAGGAGATGCTGCACCGCGCGCACGAAGGCTTCGAGGGCCGGCGCGTGTCCATTTCCGGCTCGGGCAACGTCGCGCAGTACGCGGCCGAGAAGGCGCTGGAGCTGGGCGCCAAGGTCGTCACCTTCTCCGACTCCGGCGGCACCCTGGTGCACGAGGCTGGCTTCAGCCCCGAGCTGCTGGCCGATCTGATGCATTGGAAGAACGAGCAGCGCGGCCGCCTGGAGGACTTCTGCGCCAGGCACACGCTGGCCTTCGAGGCCGGCAAGCGCCCCTGGCACGTGCCGGTGGACATCGCCCTGCCGTGCGCCACCCAGAACGAGCTGGACGGCGCCGACGCCAAGACGCTCATCGCCAATGGCGTGCGCTGCGTGGCCGAAGGCGCCAACATGCCCAGCACGCTGGAGGCCACCGACCACTTCATCGCCGCCCGCGTGCTGTACGCCCCCGGCAAGGCCAGCAACGCAGGCGGCGTGGCCACCTCGGGCCTGGAGATGAGCCAGAACGCCACGCGCCTGTCCTGGCGCCACGCCGAGGTGGACGAGCGCCTGCACAGCATCATGAAGGACATCCACGGCAATTGCGTGCGCCACGGGCAGCAGGCCGACGGCAGCGTCAACTACGTCGAGGGCGCCAACATCGCCGGCTTCGTGAAGATCGCCGACGCCATGCTGGCCCAAGGCGTGAACTGACCGCCCCCCAGGCTTCGCGGACGTCGTTCCGCTCTCGCCACCCCCCTCGAAGGGGGCACCGCCACTGGCCGGGGAAAGTCCGGCCACGGCGGTCGCTGGCATGGCCTGCTCCGCGGCCTTTCGACTCCTTGGAATCGGCGCGCCGCCGGCGGATCGAGGATTTTTTAGTCGAATTGGCGGTTAGCCCGCGCCAGATAATAGCTACAAGCTATCAATAACGTAGTAAATCCGCGCAGGCGGCAGCGGGTCGGTATCGCCGACAATTCGAGCATGGATTGGCTGGATCACATCAAGTGGGACGCGCAGGGCCTGGTGCCCGTGATCGCGCAGGAGGCCGGCACGGGCGACGTGCTGATGTTCGCGTGGATGAACCGCGAGGCGCTGGCCAGGACGGCCGAGCTGGGCCGCGCCGTGTACTGGAGCCGCTCGCGCGGGCGGTTGTGGTTCAAGGGCGAGGAATCGGGCCACGTGCAGACCGTGCACGAGATCCGCATCGACTGCGACCAGGACGTGGTGCTGCTCAAGGTCACCCAGCTCGGGCACGAGCCCGGCATCGCCTGCCACACCGGGCGCCACAGTTGCTTCTTCAGCGTGCTGAAGGAGGGCGCGTGGCAGGCCGTCGATCCGGTCTTGAAAGACCCCGAGTCCATCTACAAATAAGGCCCATGAACTCCCAAGACGTGCTCGCGCGCCTGACCGCCGTCATCGACAGCCGCCGCCCCGGCGCCGGCGGCGATCCCGAGACCAGCTACGTCGCGCGCCTGTTGCACAAGGGGCCCGACGCTTTCCTCAAGAAGATCGGCGAGGAAGCGACCGAGGTGGTGATGGCCGCCAAGGACGCCGACCACGGCGCGCCGCGCGAGAAAATCGTCGCCGAGATGGCCGACCTGTGGTTCCACGGCATGGTGGCGCTGGCGCACTACGGCCTGTCGGCCGCCGACGTGGTGGCCGAGCTGGCGCGCCGCGAAGGCCTGGGCGGCATCGAGGAAAAGGCGCTGCGCCGCGTGCGTGAGCGCGAAACCGACGAATCCCAAGCGAAAGGAGCCCGCTGATGGCAGACAACGACATCATCGACCTGGAGCCGAACCGCCAGGACGGCGACGGGCTGCAGGCCTGGAGCTGGGTCAGCTACCTGCTGCACCTGATCGTGGCCGTGGCCGCCGTGGTGCCGGGCGCGCAGGCCAGCATCGCGCTGCTGCTCATCGCGCTGGTGATGGACCTGGTGAAGAAGGAAGACGCCGCCGGCACCTGGCAGGCCAGCCACTTCCGCTGGCGCATCAGCTCGGTGCTGTGGGCGGGCGTGCTGTACCTGGTGACGCTGCCGCTGTTCCTGCTGCTGTACCTGCCCGGCGCCATCGCCTGGGTGCTGATCTCGATCTGGTTCCTCTACCGCATCATCAAGGGCATGGTGCGGATGAACGCCCACCGGCCGGTCGATGCCTAAGGCGCCGCAGGGCGCCGCCAGCGCCAGGGCCGAGCCCAGGACGGCCAACCTGGCGCTGCAGGGCGGCGGCTCGCACGGCGCCTTCACCTGGGGCGTGCTGGACGCGCTGCTGGAAGACGGGCGCATCCGCTTCGAAGGCGCCAGCGGCACCAGCGCCGGCGCGATGAACGCGGTCGTGCTGGCGCACGGCCTGGCGCGGGCGCACGCCGACGGCTTGCGCGGACAGCCGGCCAACGAGGCCGCGCGCGCCGCGCTGGCGCGCTTCTGGGACGGCGTGGGCCTGCTGGGCAGCTTTGCCGCCGGCCTGCCGCTGCCGGCGGCGCAGGCCATGGCCTCGTGGGTCGCGCAGTGGTTCTCGCCCGCGCAGGCCAACCCCCTGGGCATCAATCCGCTGCGCCGGCTGCTGGAGCGCGAGGTCGATTTCGGGCTGCTGACCCACGGGCAGGCGATGAAGGTGTTCGTCACCGCCACCAACGTGCGCACCGGCCGCGGCGAGATCTTCAGCGGCCCGCGCCTGTCGGCCGACGCGGTGATGGCCTCGGCCTGCCTGCCGACGGTGTTCCAGGCGGTGCGGATCGAGGGCGAGCACTACTGGGACGGCGGCTACTCGGGCAACCCCGCCATCTACCCCCTGATCTACGCCACCCGCAGCGCCGACGTCATCCTGGTGCAGATCAACCCGGTCGAGGCGCCCTTCACGCCCGGCGCCAGCGCGCAGGAGATCATGGAGCGCGTCAACGAGATTACCTTCAACGCGCCGCTGCTGGCCGAGTTCCGCGCCATCGAGTTCGTCACCCGCCTGCTGGACGAGGGCCGTCTCGATCCCCAGCGCTACAAGCGCGTGCTGCTGCACCGCGTGGACGGCGGCGCGGCGCTGGCTGGTTTCGGCGGCGCCAGCAAGACGCGCGCCGACCCGGCCTTCGTGCGCCGGCTGTTCGAACTCGGCCGCACGGCCGGCCAGCACTGGCTGGCGGCGCACTTCCACGACCTCGGAGTGATCTCCAGCGTCGAGAAGATGAGCCAGGACTCCGTTCCCCCACCTCCCAGAAACGTGCCATGACCTCCGCTTCCCACGCCCACGATCCCGACTGCATCTTCTGCAAGATCATCGCCGGCCAGATTCCGTCGAAAACGATCCACGAGGACGACGATCTCGTCGCCTTCCACGACATCGCGCCCTGGGCGCCGGTGCACTTCCTGCTGGTGCCCAAGGCCCACATCGCCTCCATGGCCCAGGTCGGGCCCGAGCACGAGCGGCTGATGGGCCGCCTCATGACCCTGGCGCCCCGGCTGGCGCTGGAGCAGGGCTGCAACCCGTATCCGGAGGGCGGCTTTCGCATCATGGTCAACACCGGCGCCGAGGGCGGGCAGGAGGTGCACCACCTGCACGTGCACGTGATGGGCGGCCCCCGCCCCTGGCTGCGGGGATGAAAAGGACCATCCCAGGCTCCACACGCTTCGCGTTGTTCTTCCTCGCCCTTCGAGGGGGCACCGCCAGGGGCCGGGCAAAGCCCGGCCACGGCGGTCGCTGGCATGGCTTGCTCCGCAGCCATCGGCACCTTGGGGTTCATGCGGCGCCGGTGGCCCGCAGCGCCGTGGATCATTGAGATGCCCATCAGGGAACCGCCCTGATCCCCCGCCGTCTAAAATCGTCACATCGCACCGATCCAACGGGCGCAAGGAGTAACACCATGGGTTCTTTTTCCATTTGGCACTGGCTGATCGTGCTGCTGATCGTGGTCATGATCTTCGGCACCAAGAAGCTGAAGAACATGGGGTCCGACCTGGGCGGCGCCGTCAAGGGCTTCAAGGACGGCATGAAGGACGGCGCCGGTCCGGCCGCCGACGCCCCGGCCGGGCAGGTCGGCAACGCCACCGCGGCCAAGGACACGATCGACGTGCAGGCGAAGGAAAAGAGCTGACGCTTTTCTCCATGAGGCGCGATTCAGATCCGCCTCCACGCTGAACGCCCAACCTCCCCATGCTCGACCTCGGCATTTCCAAGATGGCGCTGATCGGCGCCGTGGCGCTGATCGTCATCGGCCCCGAGAAGCTGCCGCGCGTGGCCCGCACGGTGGGCGCGCTGCTGGGCAAGGCGCAGCGCTACGTGGCTGACGTCAAGGCCGAGGTCAACCGGGCGATGGACCTGGACGAGCTCAAGAAGATGAAGGAATCGGTCGAGGAGGCCGGCCGCGAGGTCGAGCAGGGCATCCACGCCACTCGTGCCGGCTTCGAGAAGGACTGGGCCGAGGTCACGGCCGGGTTGGACGATTCTGCCGGCACCGCCGACGGCGACCTTCCGGCCTGGACGCCGCCACCGCCCGGCTACAAGCACCCGGGCAAGAACTGGCGCCTCAAGCGCGGCGCCACGCCGCAGTGGTACAAGGCGCGCCAGGGCGTGCGCCGGCAGGTGCAGTCGGGCGCGGCGCGGGTGGCGCGCTTCCGGCCCAAGAGCGCTGCCAGGTGATCTGACCGCCGGGTGGCGCCCGCCCCGCCGCCGCGCGGCCCCCAGTCAGCGACAATCGCGCCTCCATGACCGACTCCCCCCAAAAGCCCGACCCCGAGGACGAACTCGCCGGCACCGAACAGCCCTTCGTCGCGCACCTGATGGAGCTGCGCGACCGGTTGATCAAGGCGCTGGTGGCGGTCGGCGTGGTGGCGGGCGTGCTGGCCGTCTTTCCGGGGCCGGGCCAGCTCTACGACCTGCTGGCCGCGCCGCTGGTGGCGCACCTGCCCCAGGGCGCCACCATGATCGCCACCTCGGTGATCTCGCCCTTCATGGTGCCGCTGAAGATCCTGCTGATGGCCGCCTTCCTGATCGCGCTGCCCGTGGTGCTCTACCAGGTGTGGGCCTTCGTCGCGCCGGGGCTGTATTCGCACGAGAAGAAGATGGTGCTGCCGCTGGTGGTGTCCAGCACGCTGCTGTTCTTCTTCGGCGTGGCGTTCTGCTACTTCTTCGTGTTCGGCAAGGTGTTCGCCTTCATCCAGCAGTTCGCGCCCAAGAGCATCACGGCGGCGCCGGACATCGAGGCCTACCTGGGTTTCGTGATGACCATGTTCCTGGCCTTCGGGCTGGCGTTCGAGGTGCCCATCGCCGTGGTGGTGCTGGCGCGCATCGGCGTGGTCACGGTGGCGCAGTTGCGCAGCTTCCGCGGCTACTTCATCGTGCTGGCCTTCGTCATCGCCGCCATCGTCACGCCGCCGGACGTGGTGTCGCAACTGGCGCTGGCCATTCCCATGTGCCTGCTGTACGAGGTGGGCATCTGGGCCGCGCAACTGTTCATCCGGCACACCCAGGCGCCGGAGGACGAGGCCAAGGCGGCGGAGTCCTGAACCCCCGTTTTTCAAGCAAAATCGGCCTTTAGCCCGCGCGGATATTGCGCGGAAAGCTATTAAAAATATAGTGATCGAATGACGCTCAGCGCACAGGCTGGCGGCGCGGCTGCGGCCGCTGCGCCGGCGTGACGCTGGCCTGCGCCTGCTCGCCGCGCCGCTGCAGCGCGAAGTCCACCGGCTGGCCGGGGGTGAGCGCGGCGATGCGCGTCAGCAGTTCCGACGGCGTGCGCACCGGCTGGCCGCCCACCTGCGTGATCACGTCGCCCGGCCGGATGCCGGCCTGCGCCGCCGGGCCGCCGTTGAGCACGCCCGTCACGATCACGCCCTGGCGCGCCTGCACGCCGAAAGTCTGCGCCAGCTCGGGCGTCAGCTCGCCCGGCTCCACGCCGATCCAGCCACGCACCACCTGGCCGTGCCGGACGATGCTTTCCATGACCTGCTTGGCGGTCGAGACGGGGATGGCGAAGCCGATGCCCATGCTGCCGCCCGAGCGCGAGTAGATCGCGGTGTTGATGCCCATCAGGTGGCCGCCGATGTCGGTCAGCGCGCCGCCGGAGTTGCCGGGGTTGATGGCGGCGTCGGTCTGGATGAAGTTCTCGAAGGTGTTGATGCCCAACTGGTTGCGGCCCAGCGCGCTGACGATGCCGCTGGTGACCGTCTGCCCCACGCCGAAGGGGTTGCCGATGGCCAGCACCTGGTCGCCCACCTGCAACTGGTCGGAGTTGCCGAGCACCATCACGGGCAGCTTGTCGAGGTCGATCTTCAGCACCGCCAGGTCCGACTCCGGGTCGGTGCCGATCACCTTGGCCGTGGCGCGGCGCGCGTCCTGCAGCACCACCTCGATCTCGTCGGCGCCCTCGACCACGTGGTTGTTGGTCAGCACGTAGCCCTCGGGGCTCATGATCACGCCCGAGCCCAGGCCCGACTGCTGCTGCTCGCCGCGTTCGCCGAAGAAGAAGCGGAACCACGGATCGCCGTTGAGCGGGTGGCGCGCCGACGTGTTGATGCTGACCACCGCCGGCGCGGCCTTGCGCACGGCGCCGTTCAGGCTGCCCGGCGCGGCGATCGTGCCGGCCGGCGGCTCGGGCGCCTCCAGGATCGAGATCGTGCCGGTGCTGCCCTGCAGCGCGCCGAGGCGCCCCAGCCACTGCGGCTTGAGCGTGGCAACGACGAAATACGCCGCCAGCAGCACGGTGACGGTTTGTGCGAGGAGCAGCCAGAGGCGTTTCATGAAGGTCGTCTTTCTGCGTCGTCCACGGGGCGGACGACGGCCGCTGATTGTAGGTCGCCGCCTTTCTGCGCCGGCCCACGCATCGCCGACAATCGACCCCATGCCGCGCGACAACGCCCCCGATTCCAGCTCCCTCGCGGGCCCTGTCGAACTGGCCCGCCTGCTGGCCGCTTGCGATGCCGAACTGCAGCCGGCGCGCTTCAAGGACTACGGGCCCAACGGCCTGCAGGTCGAGGGCCGGCGCGAGGTGCGCAAGCTGGTGAGCGGCGTCACGGCCAGCCGGGCGCTGATCGACGCCGCCATCGCCGCCGGCGCCGACGCCATCTTCGTCCACCACGGCCTGTTCTGGCGCGGGCAGAGCGGCACCGTCACCGGCTGGATGAAGGAGCGCCTGAAGCGCCTGCTGGCGCACGACGTCAGCCTGCTGGCCTACCATTTGCCGTTGGACGCGCACCCCACGCTGGGCAACAACGCCCAGTTGGGCCTGCGCCTGGGGCTGGAGGCGACCGGCCGCTTCGGCGAGCAGGACCTGGGCTTCATCGGGCGCCGGCTGGACGGCGAGGCGTTCGCCGACGCGGATGTGCTGACCTGGCAACTGGAACATGTGCTGAATCGGCCTGTAGTCCGCGTCGGAAAAGCGCGGGAAGCTATAGAAAAAGTAGCATGGTGCACCGGCGGCGCGCAGGGCTACTTCGAGGCCGCGATCGCCGCGGGGGCGCAGGCCTTCATCACCGGCGAAATCTCCGAGCCGCAGGCGCACCTGGCGCGCGAGTGCGGCGTGGTGTTCTTCGCCTGCGGGCACCACGCCACCGAGCGCTACGGCGCGCCCGCCCTGGCCGCCCACGTGGCGGGGCAGTTGGGCATCGCGCACGAATTCATCGACATCGACAACCCGGCATGAGATGAGCGCTTTTCTGCCCATCGCCATCACCCTCGGCGACCCCGCCGGCATCGGGCCGGAGATCATCGCCAAGGCATTCCGCGACGCGCCCGAGGCCCTGCGCGGCTGCTTCGTGGCCGGCGACGTGGCCACGCTGCGGCGCGCGGCGGCCCTGGTGCGGGGCAGCGGCGGCGTCAGCCTGCCCGTGGCCGAGATCGGCGCCGCGCGCGCGGCGCAAGACATGCCGCCGCGCTGCGTGCCGGTGCTGCAGGTGGTGCCGCGCGCGGCGCCGGTGCCGCTCGGGCGAGTCAGCGGCGCCGCCGGCCGCATCGCGGGCGACTGCGTGGTGTGGGCCGCCCGCGCCGCGCTGCGCGGCGAGATCGGCGCGATGGTGACCGCGCCGCTGCACAAGGAGGCGCTGGCCGCGGTGGGCGAGCCCTATGCGCGCTTTCCCGGCCACACCGAGCTGCTGCAGGCCGAGGCCGCCGCCCACCTGGGCCGGCCCGTGGATCAGGTGCCGGTGCGCATGATGCTGGCCAACGACGAGCTGCGCACCGTGCTGGTCAGCATCCACGTGCCGCTGCGCCAGGCGATCGAAAGCGTTACCGCAGGCAACATCCTTCAAACGCTGCGCATCGTGCACGAATCTGTGGGCGCGGCGCTACAGATCGCGCCGCGCATCGGCGTGGCCGGCCTTAACCCGCACGCGGGCGAGGGCGGGCTGTTCGGGCGCGAGGAGATCGAGGCCATCGCGCCGGCCATCGCCCAGGCGCGGGCCGAGGGCATCGACGCGCGCGGGCCGTTCGCGCCCGACACGGTGTTCATGCGCGCGCGCTCCACCCCGCAGCGCGCGGGCGAGTTCGACGTGGTGGTGGCCATGTACCACGACCAGGGCCTGATCCCGGTGAAGTACCTCGGCGTGGAGCAGGGCGTGAACGTGACGCTGGGCCTGCCCTTCGTGCGCACCAGTCCCGACCATGGCACGGCCTTCGACATCGCCGGCACTGGCCGCGCCGACGCCGCCAGCTTGCTGGCGGCGGTGCGCATGGCGCGCCAGCTTGCGCGATGAAAGCGCCTGCTGGGCAGAGCAGGTGGGCGCTGACAGCTATGAAAAAGGAAGCGGCCCGCGCGGGCGTGGTCAGCGCTTGAGGCTGTCGCGGATTTCGCGCAGCAGTTGCACCTCCTCCGGCGGGGCCTCGGGCGCGGCGGGCGCCGGCTCCTCGTTTCTCTTCAGGCGGTTGATCTGCTTGACCATCACGAAGATGATGAACGCCAGGAGGATGAAGTTGACCAGGATGGTGATGAAATTGCCGTAGGCGAACACGGCGCCCTGCTTCTTGGCCTCCTCCAGCGCCAGCCCGCCGGCCTGTCCGGCCAGCGGCAGGTAGTAATTGGAGAAGTCCAGCCCGCCGACGAGCCTGCCGGCGACCGGCATGATCAGGTCACCGACGATCGAGTCGACGATCTTGCCGAAGGCGCCGCCGATGATCACGCCGACGGCCAGGTCGATGGCGTTGCCCTTGACCGCGAATTCCCTGAATTCCTGCATCATGCTCATGGTGTTCTTTCCCCGAGATTATTGAAGACGGCGTCAGTATTCCGCGCAATTGACGAAAGTCAATCCCCGGCCGCGCACCCCCGGGAGCCCCAGTTTTGCTCCGCTACAATCGGCCGCTGTTTCGCGTACAAGAAAACATCCCCCGAGGACAGCCATGAGTGACGCCCCGCCCAGCAATTTCACCCCCGTACCCCTGGACAGCAGCAAGCGTACCTGGTTGATCGCCTCGAGTTGCGCTGGTGCCGCCGGTGCGGTGGCGCTGGCCACCCCCTTCGTTAGCAGTTTCAGCCCGTCCGAGAAAGCCAAGGCCGCTGGCGCGGCGGTCGAAGTGGACATCTCCAGCCTCAAGTCGGGCGAGAAGATGACGGTGGAATGGCGTGGCAAGCCAGTGTGGATCATGAAGCGCACGCCCGAGCAGATGGAGTCGCTCAAGAAGACCGATGCCGAGGTGGCCGATCCGAATTCGGAGCGCAACGCCTTTCCCACGCCCGAGTACGCCCGCAACGAAACCCGTTCCATCAAGCCGGAGCTGCTGGTGGTCATCGGCATCTGCACGCACCTGGGCTGCTCGCCGGTGGACAAGTTCCAGACCGGCGTGCAGCCCTCGCTGCCCGACAACTGGCTGGGCGGCTTCTTCTGCCCCTGCCATGGTTCGACCTTCGACATGGCTGGCCGCGTGTTCAAGAACAAGCCGGCGCCCGACAACCTGGAGGTGCCGCCCCACATGTATCTGTCGGACAGCAAGCTGCTGATCGGCGAAGACAAGAAAGCCTAAGAGGCGGCCATGGCTGAATTCAAGGAAATCTCTCCCAATGCGCCGCTGGGCGCCAAAGTGGGCAACTGGTTCGAAAACCGGTTCCCGACCGTGTTCGCGGAATACCGCAAGCACATGTCGGAGTACTACGCGCCCAAGAACTTCAACTTCTGGTACTTCTTCGGCTCACTGGCCATGCTGGTGCTGGTGATCCAGATCGTCACTGGCATCTTCCTGGTGATGCACTACAAGCCCGACGCGGCCAAGGCGTTCGAGTCGGTCGAGTACATCATGCGCGACGTGCCGGGCGGCTGGTTCATCCGCTACATGCATTCGACCGGTGCCTCGGCCTTCTTCGTGGTGGTGTACTTGCACATGTTCCGCGGCCTGATGTACGGCAGCTACCGCAAACCGCGCGAGCTGGTCTGGGTCTTCGGCTGCGCCATCTTCCTGTGCCTGATGGCCGAGGCCTTCATGGGCTACCTGCTGCCCTGGGGCCAGATGTCGTACTGGGGAGCGCAGGTGATCGTGAACCTGTTCGCCGCCGTCCCTTTCATCGGCCCCGACCTGGCCCTGCTGATCCGCGGCGACTACGTGGTGGGGGATGCGACGCTGAACCGCTTCTTCGCCTTCCACGTCATCGCCGTGCCGCTGGTACTGATCGGTCTGGTGGTGGCGCACTTGCTGGCGCTGCACGACGTGGGCTCCAACAACCCGGATGGCATCGAGATCAAGAAGGGGCCCAAGGGCAACCGCTGGTCGCCCGACGCGCCGGCCGACGGCGTTCCGTTCCACCCGTACTACAGCGTGCACGACATCATGGGCGTGGGCGTGTTCCTGATGGTGTTCTTCGCCATCGTGTTCTTCGCGCCGGAGATGGGCGGCTACTTCCTGGAGTACAACAACTTCATCCCCGCCGATCCGCTGGTGACGCCGTCGCACATCGCGCCGGTGTGGTACTTCACGCCGTTCTATTCGATGCTGCGCGCCACCACCGACACCATGGTCAACGTGCTGTGCGCCATCATCGCCGCCGCCACGGTCCTGGGCTTCCTGAAGTGCAAGTGCTCCATGGCCCTGAAGGTGGCCATGGCGGTGGTGGCGCTGGTCGCCATCGCCCTGCTCAAGACCTTCGACGCCAAGTTCTGGGGCGTGGTGGTGATGGGCGGCGCGGTGATCCTGCTGTTCTTCCTGCCCTGGCTGGACCGCAGCCCGGCGCGCTCGATCCGCTACCGTCCGGATTGGCACAAATGGCTCTACGCGGTGTTCGTCGTCTGGTTCATCGTTCTCATGATCCTGGGCATCATGGTGCCGGGCCCGATCTTCGGCACGCCTTCGCTGAGCTGGCTGACCAACGAGCTGGTGGCCATGATCGGCACCCTCTTCTACTTCGGCTTCTTCCTGCTCATGCCCTGGTGGAGCCAACTGGGCGAGCCCAAGCCGGTGCCTGATCGCGTGACCTTCAAGCCTCACTGAAGACCGCTGGAGAACAACAACCATGAACATCTGGAAGAAACTGGTCTTCGGCGTGGCGCTGGCCCTGAACCTGGCCGCCGCCAGCCATGCCGCCTCGGGCGGCATCGCCTGGGACAAGGCGCCCGGCAAGACCAACGACCTGGCGTCGCTGCAGCACGGTGCCAAGCTCTTCGTCAACTACTGCCTGAACTGCCACTCCGCGGCGTTCATGCGCTTCAACCGCCTGAAAGACATCGGGCTGACGGACGAGCAGGTCAAGGACAACCTGCTGTTCGCCACCGAGAAGGTCGGCGACACGATGAAAGCCGCCATCGACCCGAACCAGGCCAAGGCGTGGTTCGGTGCCAACCCGCCCGACCTCACCCTGATCGCCCGCTCGCGCGCTGGCGCGGGCGGCACCGGGGCCGACTACATCTACACTCTGTTCCGCACCTATTACCGCGATCCGTCCAAGCCCACCGGGTGGAACAACCTGGCTTTCCCCAACATCGGCATGCCGCACCCGCTATGGGAACTGCAGGGCGAGCGCCGCCCGGTGTTCGAGACGCGCATGGACCATGGACACGAGGTGCAGGCCTTCGCCGGCCGCTGGGAGCAGGTGACGCCGGGCACCCTGACGCCCCTGCAGTACGATCAGGCCGTGGGTGACTTGGTGAACTACCTGCAATGGATGGGCGAGCCGGCGCAGAACAAGCGGGTCGGCATCGGCGTCTGGGTCATGCTGTTCCTGCTGCTGTTCACGCTCATGGCGTGGCGCTTGAATGCGGCGTACTGGAAAGACGTCAAGTAAACTTTCCCGGTTACTGCCCTGGCGGTGAGCCGGGCTGTCATGGAGTGGGGGTGCGCTGGCCTCAGCGAGCTTCCACTCCTTTGGTTTTAAGGAGCTAGATCACCATGATGGTGCTGTATTCAGGGACCACCTGCCCGTTCTCGCATCGCTGCCGTTTCGTGCTGTTCGAGAAGGGCATGGACTTCGAGATCAGGGACGTCGATCTCTACAACAAGCCCGAGGACATCAGCGTGATGAACCCCTATGGGCAGGTACCGATCCTGGTGGAGCGCGACCTGATCCTGTACGAGTCGAACATCATCAACGAGTACATCGACGAGCGCTTTCCTCATCCCCAGCTCATGCCGGGCGACCCGGTCGATCGGGCGCGGGTGCGGCTGTTCCTGCTCAACTTCGAGAAGGAGCTGTTCGTGCACGTGAGCACGCTCGAAAGCCGCGTCACCAAGAGCAACGAGAAGGCGCTGGAAAAGGCGCGCAATAACATCCGCGACCGCTTGACGCAGATGGCCCCGGTGTTTCTCAAGAACAAGTACATCCTGGGCGAGAACTTCTCCATGCTCGACGTGGCCCTGGCGCCGCTGCTCTGGCGCCTGGACTACTACGGCATCGATCTGTCGAAGAACGCGGCGCCGTTGCTCAAGTATGCCGAACGCATCTTCTCGCGTCCCG
Source organism: Ottowia sp. (assembly GCF_016703145.1). Taxonomy (GTDB): domain Bacteria; phylum Pseudomonadota; class Gammaproteobacteria; order Burkholderiales; family Burkholderiaceae_C; genus Ottowia. The sequence continues at coordinate 198,484 of NZ_JADJCO010000002.1, forward strand.
CCTACATCGAGGCGTTGACGCCGTCCGAGAAGGTCATGCGCAAGTAAACCCGGGCACGCCATGATGAACGCGCTGGAGTCCACCTCGACGCGGCCCTACTTGGTGCGGGCACTGTACGAGTGGTGCACCGACAATGGCTTGACGCCCTACGTGGCCGTGTTGGCCGACGACACGGTCAAGGTGCCGCGCGAGTACGTGCAGAACGGCGAGATCGTGCTGAACATCAGCGTCGATGCCACCAGCGGGCTCAAGCTGAGCAACGAGTTCATCGAGTTCAAGGCCCGCTTCGCCGGCGTGGCGCGCGAGATCGTCGTGCCCATGGATCGGGTCATCGCCATCTATGCGCGTGAAAGCGGGCAGGGCATGGCGTTTCCGGCCCCTGTCCCTGTGGTGTCCGATGACGGCGCGCCGCCGCCGGAGCTATCCGACGAGCCGCCCCCGGCGGCCAAAGGCATCCAACTGGTGACGCAGCCGGGCACCTCCTCCGGAGATGGCCTTCCACCCGAGCCGCCGCAGCCCGCCAAGCGCAAGCGGCCAGCGCTCAAGCGGATCAAGTAGCGTCCGCATACTAGAATCTGGCCCGGTCCGCCGCCTTAGCTCAGTTGGTAGAGCACCCGCCTTGTAAGCGGTAGGTCGTCAGTTCGAATCCGACAGGCGGCACCATCGCGCATCCGCTTCTATGGCCCGGCGCGCTGAACCTTCACCCGGATGGTTTCCACCGGGTGGCCTGCGGCTTGCAGCGTTCCCAGCAGGACGGGCATCAATTGCCGGATTTTGGCCGCTGCCGCGTTGTGCGGAACCAGCAGGCACCACGCATTTCCCTCGATGGGGCCCGCCGATACGTCCGGCCGCAGTGGTGCCGGCAGGCATGGCCGGACGATGGCGAGCCTGGCGGTGGATTCAGCGAGCATTTGATTCAAGCGCACCAGGGTGGGCGCCTGTTCGAGCGCTTGCCGCACGGTCATGGATGAGGAGGGTTTTGGGCGCATGGGGGAGTGCGGGAGTGCGATGAACGGGCTTCCTCGAGGCGGCCTGCACCGGCAGGTAAAATGCCCCGTTTTCCCGCGAAGAAGACCGTGGGCGGCGCGCCTCAGGCTTGCCTGCGGCTGCGCAGCCCTTATCTTCGCACCACTTTGATCTGAATGGGACAGTCGGTCGCCGCCGGGTGCGCATCCTGGGCGTCGCGGTGACCGCTCACGCATGGCCACGACCTTCCTCACCAAGATTTTCGGCAGCCGCAATGACCGGCTGCTGAAGCAATACCGCAAGACCGCCGCGAGCATCAATGCCCTGGAGCCCGAGTTCGAGAAACTGAACGACGACGAACTGCGTGCAAAGACACCCGAGTTCCGGGATCGTCTGGCCAAGGGTGAAGCCTTGGAGCAGTTGCTGCCCGAGGCATTCGCCGTGGTGCGCGAGGCCTCCAAGCGTGTGATGAAGATGCGCCACTTCGACGTGCAGTTGATCGGCGGCATGGCGCTGCACGAAGGCAAGATCGCCGAGATGCGCACCGGCGAGGGCAAGACGCTGACCGCCACGCTGCCCGTGTACCTGAACGCGCTGGCGGGCAAGGGCGTCCACGTGGTGACGGTCAACGACTACCTGGCCAACCGCGACGCGCAGTGGATGGGGCGCCTGTACAACTTCCTGGGCCTCACGGTGGGCGTCAACCTGCCGCAGATGACGCGCGAGGCCAAGCAGGCGGCCTATGGCTCGGACATCACCTACGGCACCAACAACGAGTTCGGCTTCGACTACCTGCGCGACAACATGGTCTACGAGACGGCCGACCGTGTGCAGCGCGTGCTGAACTACGCCATCGTCGACGAGGTGGACTCCATCCTGATCGACGAGGCGCGCACGCCGCTCATCATCAGCGGCCAGGCCGAGGACCACACCGCGCTCTACATCGCGATGAACCAGGTGGTGCCCTTTCTCACGCGGCAGGAAGGCGAGGCCGACCCCCGCACGGGCGAGGGCGTGACCCAGCCGGGCGACTTCACCGTTGATGAGAAGGCGCATCAGGTCTACCTGACGGAGCAGGGCCACGAGAGCGCCGAGCGCATCCTGGCCGAGCGGGGGCTGATTGCCCAGGGCGCCAGCCTGTACGACCCAGCCAACATCTCGCTGATGCACCACCTGTACGCGGCGCTGCGGGCCAATCATCTCTACCACCGCGACCAGCACTACGTGGTGCAGCAGGGTGAGAGCGGTACCGAGATCGTGATCGTGGACGAGTTCACCGGCCGGCTGATGAGCGGCCGCCGCTGGAGCGACGGCCTGCACCAGGCGGTGGAAGCCAAGGAAGGCGTGCCGATCCAGGCCGAGAACCAGACGCTCGCTTCCATCACCTTCCAGAACTACTTCCGCCTTTATGGCAAGCTGGCCGGCATGACCGGCACGGCCGACACCGAAGCCTACGAGTTCCAGGAGATCTACGGTCTGGAGACCGTGGTCATCCCGCCCAACCGCCCGAGTAAGCGCGACGACCAGCTCGACCGCGTCTACAAGACCACGCAGGAAAAATACGACGCCGCCATCGCCGACATCCGCGAATGCCACGAGCGCGGCCAGCCAGTGCTGGTGGGCACGTCGTCGATCGAGAACTCCGAGATCATCTCCAACCTGCTGCAGAAGGCGAAGCTGCCGCACCAGGTGCTGAACGCGAAGCAGCACGCCCGCGAGGCTGACATCGTGGTGCAGGCGGGCCGCCCGAAGATGATCACCATCGCCACCAACATGGCGGGCCGCGGCACCGACATCGTGCTGGGCGGCAGCATCGAGAAGATGGTGCAAGCCATCGAGGCCGATCCGGCGCTGGACGACGCCGCGCGCCAGGCCAAGGCGGCCGAGCTGCGTGCGCAGTGGCAAAAGGACCACGAACTGGTCAAGTCGCTGGGCGGCCTGCGCATCATTGCCACCGAGCGGCACGAGAGCCGCCGCATCGACAACCAGCTTCGCGGCCGTTCGGGCCGCCAGGGAGACCCGGGTTCGTCGCGCTTTTACCTCAGCCTGGACGACCCGCTGATGCGCATTTTCGCCGGCGACCGCGTGCGCGCCATCATGGAGCGGCTCAAGATGCCCGAGGGCGAGGCGATCGAGGCCGGTATCGTCACGCGCAGCATCGAGAGCGCCCAGCGCAAGGTGGAGGCGCGCAACTTCGACATCCGCAAGCAACTGCTGGAGTACGACGACGTGTCGAACGACCAGCGCAAGGTGATCTACGAGCAACGCAACGACATCCTGGACGCACAAGACCTGACCGCGCAGATCGACGCCCTGCGCGAGGGCTGCTTCAACGATCTGGTGCGCCAGTACGTGCCGGCCGAGTCGGTGGAGGAGCAGTGGGACATTCCCGGCCTCGAGAAGGTGCTGACCGAGGAATGGCAGATCGAGTTGCCCCTGCAGCAGGAAGTCGAATCCTCCAGCGTCATCACCGACGACGACATCGCCGAGAAGGTGGTGGCTGCCGCTAACCAGGCCTATGCTGCCCGGCTGGAGTTGGTGGGCGCCGAGAATTTTCGCCAGTTCGAGCGCGCCGTGCTGCTGCAGAACATCGACCTTCATTGGCGCGAGCACCTGTCGGCGCTGGACTATCTGCGCCAGGGCATCCACCTGCGCGGCTACGCGCAGAAGCAGCCCAAGCAGGAATACAAGCGCGAGGCGTTCGAGCTGTTCGGGCAGTTGCTCGACATCGTCAAGAACGAGGTCACGCGCACGTTGATGACGGTGCGCATCCAGTCCAGCGAGCAGCTCGGGCAGGCCGCCGAGGACCTGGAGCAACGTGGCGAGCACGTCAGCAACGTCACCTACACCGCGCCCACCGAGACCGGCGAGGCCCAGACCCTGCCCGAATCCGCGCTGCGCGGCACCGCTGCGGCAGCGGCGGCCGTCGCGGGAGGTGCGGCCGCCGTGCCGCGCGTGGGCCGCAACGACCCCTGCCCCTGCGGCAGCGGCAAGAAATACAAGCAATGCCATGGCGCGCTGAACTGAGGGCGCACGCAAGGGCGGCGGCAACGGGCTTCGGCCCGTTTGCTTTTTGCCAACTCGGATAATCCACATCTTTAACCCAAGCCGACCACCATGCCCGTCAACCTGACCGCTCCCGACGCTTCCCAGTTGTTCCCCGTCGCCGGCGTGCGACTCGGCGTGGCCGAGGCCGGCGTGCGCAAGGCGGGCCGCAAGGACCTGACGGTGATCCTGCTGGATGAAGGCGCCAGCGTCGCCGGCGTATTCACGCAGAACCGCTTCTGCGCCGCGCCGGTGCAGGTGTGCCGCGAGCATCTTGCGCAGGGCGCCATCCGCGCCATCGTGGTCAACACCGGCAACGCCAACGCGGGCACCGGGGAGGCCGGCCTGCGCCGCGCCCGCCAGACCTGCACGGCGCTGGCCGGCCTGCTGCAACTGCAGCCGCGGCAGGTGCTGCCGCTTTCCACCGGCGTCATCATGGAGCCGCTGCCCGTCGATCGCATCGAAGCCGGTCTGCCCGCCGCCATCGCCGACGCCCAGGCCAGCCACTGGGCGCGCGCCGCCGAGGCCATCATGACCACCGACACCGTGCCCAAGGCCTTCAGCGCCCGGGCGCGGGTGGGCGGCGCCGAGGTCACCGTCACTGGGATAGCCAAGGGCGCCGGAATGATCCGCCCCAACATGGCCACCATGCTGGGCTTTTTGGCCACCGACGCGCGCGTCGATCCGGCGCTGATGCCGCGCCTTGCGCTGGAACTGGCCGAAGGCTCGTTCAACCGCGTGACGGTCGATGGCGACACGTCCACCAACGACTCCTTCCTCGTCATCGCCACCCACCAGGCGGGCAACGCACCCGTCACCTCGCTGGACTCGGACGAGGGCCGGGCGCTGAAGGCCGCGCTGTTGGACGTGGCGCGCCAGCTCGCCCAGGCCATCGTGCGCGACGGCGAGGGTGCGACCAAGTTCATCACCGTGCGCGTGGACGGTGGCCGCACCGCCGACGAATGCCGCCAGGTGGCCTACGCCATCGCGCACTCGCCGCTGGTCAAGACCGCCTTCTTCGCCAGCGACCCCAACCTGGGCCGCATCCTGGCGGCCGTGGGCTATGCCGGCATCGGTGACCTCGACCAGACCAGGATCGACCTGCACCTGGACGATGTGCACGTCGCCATCAACGGCGGTCGCCACCCCGCCTACCGCGAGGAAGACGGCCAGCGCGTGATGAAGCAGGCCGAGATCACCGTGCGCGTGGGTCTGGGCCGGGGCGACGCGGCCGACACCGTGTGGACTTGCGACCTGAGTCACGACTACGTGAGCATCAACGCCGACTATCGGTCTTGATCCCGGACCCTTTCTTGCTATTTTATTAATAGCTGATAGCGCAATATAGACGCCAGATAGAGCCGGAAATGAACGATAAATTCGCCCACCTGATCGAGCGCGCCGAGCAGCTCATCACCCGCATCGAGGCCGTGCTGCCGCAGCCGCTGGGCGCGCCCGACTGGAGCCAGTCCGTGGCCTGGCGCTACCGCAAGCGCGCCTCCGGCCACGGCATGCTGGAGCCGGTGCGGCACGTGGACGCGATGCAGCTCGCCGACCTGAAGGAGATCGACGCGCAGAAGGACAGGATCGAGCGCAATACACGCCAGTTCGTCGAAGGCCGCCCCGCCAACAACGTGCTGCTGACCGGCGCGCGCGGCACCGGCAAGTCCTCGCTCATCAAGGCCTGCCTGAACGCCTACGCGCCGCGCGGCCTGCGCCTGATCGAGGTGGACAAGGCCGACTTGACCGACCTGCCCGACATCGTCGACGTCGTCAGCGGACGCCCCGAGAAGTTCATCGTCTACTGCGACGACCTCAGCTTCGACGAGGGCGAGGCGGGCTACAAGGCGCTCAAGAGCATCCTCGACGGCTCGGTCGCCGCCAGCACGCCCAACGTGCTGGTCTACGCCACCAGCAACCGCCGCCACCTGCTGCCCGAATACATGAAGGACAACCTCAGCTACACCCACACCGACGATGGCGAGGTGCATCCGGGCGAGGTGATCGAGGAGAAGATCTCGCTGTCCGAGCGCTTCGGCCTGTGGGTCAGCTTCTACCCCTTCAGCCAGAACGAGTACCTGGCCATCGTCGCGCAGTGGCTCGGCGCCCTGGGCGCCAGCGCCGCGCAGATCGAGGCCGCGCGGGCCGAGGCGCTGGTCTGGGCGCTGGAGCGCGGCTCCCGCTCCGGACGCGTGGCCTACCAGTTCGCGCGCGACTTCATGGGGCGCGCGGCGGCGTGAGCGGGCCGGTCCTCCAGGCCGACGCCCATCTGCGCCGCGCGGACGGGCAGGAGGGCGAGCGCCAGGTGGTCGATGTGGCCGTCGGTGTGCTGCTGCAACCCGACGGGCGCTTTCTGCTCACCTCCCGCCCGCCGGGCAAGGTCTACGCCGGCTACTGGGAATTCCCCGGCGGCAAGCTGGAGGCGGGCGAGAGCGTTGAGCAGGCGCTGGCGCGCGAGTTGCACGAGGAACTGGGCATCGACCTCGCGCCGGCCGGCGTGCAGCGCTGGCGCGAGCAAATGGTGGACTACCCGCACGCGCTGGTGCGGCTGCACTTTTGCAAGGTGATGGCGTGGCGCGGCGAGTTGCAGATGCGCGAAGGCCAGCGCTTCGTGTGGGAGCGGTTGCCCGTTCAAGCGCAGCCGGTGCTGCCCGGCGCGGTTCCGGTGCTGGACTGGCTGGCCGAAGAGGTGGGTCAGCCTCGCCGAATGCTCTGATATTGATAGCTGAAGACGCTTATATGGCGCTGGCTACAGGCCAAAAAGACTTGACGCTGATCGTTTTTCGGAGCTACTGGGCAGACGAGGGCGGCGCGGCATCGGCCCCGTCGTCTTCCTGCACTTCGACGCGAAAACTCTCGCTGGCCCAGGCGCCCAGGTCATGCAGCTTGCAGCGTTCGCCGCAGAAGGGGCGGAAGCGGTTCTCTGGCGCGTACAGGCTGGGGCCGCCGCAGGCGGGGCAGCGCACGGTGCGGGGCAGGGGTGGCGCCGTCATGCGCACAGCGCTAGTTCGAACGGGGCGTCCTCCCGCGCGGCATGCAGCTTGCCGTCGGCGTCGAGGCGCGCCAGGCGCACGGCCGCCATCAGGCGATTGCCGCTGATCTCGGGCACCAGCTTGAGCGATGCGTCGATGCGCAGGCGCAGCAACTGGAAGGTGCGCCCCTGTGGCAGCGTCTGCTGGAACTGGCCGGCGGTGGCCATCATCATCTGCGGCTTGCCCGTGTCGCGCAAGATCTGCAGCAGCAGGCCGATGGCTTGCGCCATCGGGCCCAGCGAGGCGGCCCACTGCTGCAGGTCGGCGCGGCGCGCGCCCGCCTGGCCTTGTTGCCAGGCGTGGTAGGCGGGCAGGTCGAACTCGCAGGTGCCGCCAGGGATCACGGCGCGGCTGCGGATGCCCATGAGCCACTCGATCTCGGTCAGCTCGTGGCCGGGCTTGCTGTGCTGCTGGCTGAGGCGGTTGAAGGCGTCGTCCAGGCGCGCCAAGATAGCGTCGAGCGAAGCCTCCGAGATGGCGGGGTTGCCGCGGAAGGCGGCCATGTGGGCCTTCTGCTTCTCCAGGTCCTTCAGCACGTCCGACTTCAGGTCGGCGCGGCTGGTGACGTCCATGACCTCGAAGATGGTGATGAGCGCGAAATGGTGGTCCAGCGCCGAGTCGCGCGGCAGCAACTGGCCGAGGCGGCCGAACAGGTGTTCGAGCCGGAGATAGGTGCGAATGCGTTCATTGAAAGGGTATTCGTACAGGATCACGCGCAGGCTTTCGCTGACTGGCGCGAATCATAGCCCGAAGCGCGCGGCCAACTCCTGCACTGCCGTGCGCAGTTCACGCAATGTGACACCTTCGCCGTTGAAGACCACCAGGTCGGCGGCGGCCAGCCGCTGCGCGCGGGTGGCCTGCGCGGCCAGGATCTGCTCGATCTGCGCGCGCGGCAGTCCGCTGCGCGCGACCACGCGCTCGATCTGGACCTCTGGCGGGCAGTCCACCACCAGCACGCGGTCCACCCGGGCGCGCCAGCGCGGCCCGGACTCGACCAGCAGGGGCACGTCGAACACCAGCAGTGGTCGGCCCTCGCTCAGGGCTTGCTGGGCTTGGCGGTCGGTTTCCTGGCCGACCAGTGGGTGGATGATCGCCTCCAGACGCTGGCGGGCCGTGGCGTCGCGGTAGACCAGGTCGCGCATGGCGGCGCGGTCCAGCGCGCCGTCGGCGCCGATCAGCGCGGCGCCGAATTCGGCCGCGATGGCCGGCAGCGCGCTGCCGCCGGCGGCCGTGGTGGCGCGGGAGATCGCGTCGGCATCGATCACGGCCGCACCCCGTTCGGCCAGCATGCCGCCCACCGTGGTCTTGCCGCTGCCGATGCCGCCGGTCAAGCCAAGCTGGATGAGCATCATCCCGTGGGAGTCTACAGGCCGACCACGCGCAGGATGGCCGATGGGCTGAAGATCATGGCCGTCAGGCCCGCCATGGAGAGGAACGGGCCGAAGGGCACCACGCCCCCCTCGCGCAGCGAGCGGGCCATCTTCATGCCGATGCCCACGACGGCGCCGATCACCGAGGCCATCAGGATGATGGGCACCAGTGCCGGCCAGCCGAACCAGGCGCCCAGCGCGGCGAACAGTTTGAAGTCGCCGTAGCCCATGCCCTCCTTGCCAGTGGCGAGCTTGAAGGCCCAGTACACCCCCCATAGCGACAGGTACCCGGCCACGGCGCCCCAGACCGCCTGCGGCAGCGGCACCTGGGTCCAGCCCAGCGCCGAGGCGATCAGGCCGGCCCACAGCAGGGGCAGCGTCAGGTCGTCGGGCAGCAGCGTCGTGTCCCAGTCGATCAGCGTCAGCGCCACCAGCACGGCGGCGAACAGGCACCACGCGGCGGCGGCGGGCGTCCAGCCCCAGCGCCAGGCGCACCACGCGAACAGCGCGCCGGTCACCAGCTCGACCGCGGGGTAGCGCGGGCTGATCGGCGTTCCGCAGGATGAGCACTTGCCCCGCAGGGCCAGCCAGCTCAGCACGGGAATGTTTTCGTGCCAGCGGATCTGGTGCCCGCAGTGCGGACAGCGCGAGCGTGGCACCATCAGGTTGAAGGGCGGCTGCGGTTCGGCGGGCCGGCCCGCCAATTCGGCGCATTCCTCCGCCCACTGCCGCTCCATCATCTTCGGCAGGCGATGGATGACCACGTTGAGGAAGCTGCCTACGAGCAGGCCGAACACGCCGCCCAGCGTGGCCTGCAGCCACAGCGCTTCCGGCATCAGACGACCTGGCCCAGCTTGAAGATCGGCAGGTACATCGAGATCACGATGCCGCCGATGACGATGCCCAGGATGGCGATGATGATCGGCTCCATCAGGCTCGACAGGCCGGTGACCATCTCGTCCACCTCGGACTCGTAGAAGTCGGCCGCCTTGCCCAGCATGTGGTCGAGCGCGCCGGATTCCTCGCCGATGGCGGTCATCTGCAGCACCATGCTGGGAAAGATGTTGGCATGGGTCATCGCGGTGGTCAGGCTGATGCCGGTCGAGACCTCCTTCCGGATCTGGTCTGTGGCCATCTTGTAGACCGAGTTGCCCGAGGCGCCGCCGATCGAGTCCAGCGCCTCGACCAGCGGCACGCCGGCCGCAAACATCGTGGAGAGGGTGCGCGTCCAGCGCGCGATCACCGATTTCTCGACCAGATCGCCGAAGATCGGCAGCTTGAGCATCAGGCGATCCATGAACATCTGGACCTTCTCGCTGCGCTTCCAGGCCTGCAGAAAGAAATAGACGCCTCCGATCAGGCCGCCGAAGATCAGCCACCACCATTGGACGAAGAATTCGCTCATCGCGATGACGAACAGCGTCGGCGCGGGCAAGTCGGCACCGAAGGAGGTGAACACCTCCTTGAACGCCGGGATCACGAAGATCATGATCACGGAGACGACGACGAAAGCCACGATCAGAACGGCGACGGGATACATCAGGGCCGACTTGATCTTGGACTTGATCGCCTCGGTTTTCTCCATGTAGGTGGCCAGGCGATCGAGCAGGCTTTCCAGAATGCCGGCGGCTTCCCCTGCCTCCACCAAGTTGCAGTACAGGCTGTTGAAATGGATCGGGTACTTGCGGAACGCGGCCGAGAGCGAGGTGCCGGTCTCGATGTCGGTCCGGATGTCGTTGAGCAGCCGGGTCACGCTGGCATTGGGGTTGCCGCGGCCCACGATGTCGAAGGACTGCAGCAGCGGCACGCCGGCCTTCATCATCGTGGCCAGCTGGCGCGTGAAAATGGCGATGTCCTTGGGCTTGATCTTCTTGCCCGCGCGCATGCGGCGCTTCTTGATCTTGGTGACCAGCACGCCCTGGCGGCGCAGCGTGGCCTGCACCTGGTTCTCGCCGCCGGCGCGGGTTTCGCCGCGAACGATCTTGCCGTGGCGGTCCTTGCCCTCCCACTCGAAGACGAACTCCTTGATGTTCTTCGTGCCAGCGACTCGGGTTGCCATGTGGTGTTCTTTCTTATAGGTTGGTCACGGCCAGGACTTCCTCGAGCGAAGTGACGCCGATGCGGACCTTGTGCAGGCCCGACTGCCGCAGCGACCGGACGCCTTCCGCGCGCGCCTGCTCGGCGATGTCCAGCGCGCTGCCGTCCGCCAGGATGGTGCGTTGTATACCCTCGCTGATCGGCATGACCTCGTGGATGCCGATCCGGCCCTTGTAGCCGTTGATGCAGGCCGCGCAGCCGACCGGCCTGTAGGGCGTCCAGCTGCCATCCAATTCCTCTTCGATGAACCCGGCCTCTACCAGCGTCTCCCGGGGGATGTCTATCGGCGCCTTGCAACCGGGGCACAGGCGCCTGGCCAGGCGCTGCGCGGTGATCAGGATCACGCTGGAGGCGATGTTGAACGGGGCGATGCCCATGTTGCGCATGCGCGTCAGCGTGGTGGGCGCGTCGTTCGTGTGCAGGGTGGAGAGCACCAGGTGGCCAGTCTGGGCGGCCTTGATGGCGATGTCGGCCGTTTCGAGATCGCGGATCTCGCCCACCATGATGATGTCCGGATCCTGGCGCAGGAAGGCCCTGAGCGCGGTCGCGAAGGTCAGGCCCGCTTTCTCGTTGACGTTGACCTGGTTGACGCCTGGCAAGTTGATTTCCGACGGGTCTTCTGCCGTGGCGATGTTGACGCCGGGCTTGTTCAGCAGATTCAGGCAGGTGTAGAGCGACACCGTCTTGCCGGAGCCGGTCGGGCCGGTGACGAGGATCATGCCGTAGGGACGCTCGATGGCCTTCAGCAGGCGTGCTTTTTCTTCCGGTTCGTAACCGAGCGCCTCGATGCCGAGCTTGGCGCTGCTCGGGTCCAGGATGCGGATCACGATCTTCTCGCCGAACAGTGTCGGCAAGGTGCTGACGCGGAAATCGATCACGCGATCGGGGCCGAGCCGGAGTTTCATCCGGCCGTCCTGCGGCACGCGCTTCTCGGAGATGTCCAGGCGCGAGATCACCTTGATCCGGGAGGCCAGCTTGTCCTTGATGGCGACCGGCGGCGAGACGATTTCGCGCAACTCGCCGTCGATGCGGAAACGGACACGGTAGTTGTATTCGTACGGCTCGAAATGCAGATCGGAGGCGCGCATGTTGAACGCGTCGATCAGCATTTTGTGCAGGAACTTGACCACTGGCACGTCTTCGGCGTCTTCCGCCGGCGTGGCGGATGTGAGCGACGCGTCGTCGAACTCGAAATCTCCGCTGACGATGTGGTGCGTCGTCTCGGTGGTGGATTTCGTGTGGGCATCGATCAGGCGCGTGAGCTTGTCGAATTCCGCGATCACCCATTCCACGCCCATCTGGGTGGCGAACTTGATCTTCTCGGCGGCCTCATGGTCGGACGGATCGGCCGTGGCCACGATCAGGCGGCCGTTGCGCTTGCTCAGCGCCAGCAGGCGGTAGGCCTGGGACAGCTTGACATCGATCAGATTGGCGGGCAAACGCTGCAGGTCCAAGGCGTTGACGTCGATCAGTGGCGCCGAGAACGCCTGGGACATGGTGTGCGCCAGGTCGGCGGCGGACACCGCGCCGGACTCGGTCAGCTCCGTGATGAACTTCCTGTTGTTGGCCTGCGCCTTTCGGTAGATGTCCTCGGCGGCCTTCTGGTCGAGCTTGCCCGCCATGACCAGCGCTCTGCCGACCCCGGGCAGTGCGGAGGTCGTGGATTCCCTGCAAATGGAGTCGCCAACGGCCATGGATCAATCGTTCCTGCAGGCGCAAACAGCCTGGCGATCATCGCCGAAGAGTGAGAATGTGTAAATGTCCCCTGATCCGCGATGTGTGCGGTAATCGACACATTGCCTTTGCGAATGCCTGGGCGCCGGCCCGGCTGGGGGAAAACTGGTCGGGGTGAGAGGATTCGAACCTCCGGCCTCTACGTCCCGAACGTAGCGCTCTACCAGGCTAAGCTACACCCCGATGGTGCCCGGCCCACAGGGTTACGAGCGCCGCTGCAGCAGCTGAGCCGGCAATTCTAGCAAACTATCTGCGTGGGTATTGTGCGGCAGTGCGCGCAAGGCATCGATGGCGCGGCGCGCCTGCTCGGCGGCGAGCAGGCGCGTGCCTTCGAGCGCCCCGCAGCGGCGCACGATGGTCACGATGGCGGCCAGCTCCGTGGTGCTGCCGGTTTCGATGGCCTGCCGTATCGTGGCGGCTTCGTCGGGGGTGCCCAGCCGCATCGCCAGGATCAGCGGCAGGGTGACCTTACCCTCGCGCAGGTCGTCGCCGAGGTTCTTGCCCATCTCGCCAGCATCGCCGTCGTAGTCGAGCACGTCGTCGATCACCTGGAAGGCCGTGCCCAGCGATTGGCCGTATTCGGCGCACGCCGCTTCCAGCTCGGGCGGGCTACCGGCCAGCACGGCGGCCAGGCGGCAACTGGCCTCGAACAGCTTGGCGGTCTTCGAGCGGATCACGCGCAGGTAGGCGTCCTCGTCCAGCGAGGCATCGCGGATGTTCATCAACTGCAGCACTTCGCCTTCGGCGATCACGTTCGTGGCGTCTGCCAGGATTTCCATCACGCGCATGCTGCCGGTTTCGACCATCATCTGGAAGGCGCGTGAATACAGGAAGTCGCCCACCAGCACGCTGGCCGGGTTGCCGAACACCTCGTTGGCGGTAGCACTGCCGCGGCGCAGGGTGGATTCGTCCACGACGTCGTCGTGCAGCAGGGTGGCGGTGTGGATGAACTCGACCACCGCCGCCAGGTTGAAGCGCTGCACGCTGGTGCAGCCCAGTGCGCCGCAGGTGAGCAGCAGCAGCACCGGGCGCAGGCGCTTGCCGCCCGACGAGATGATGTAGCGCGCCACTTCGCCGACCAGGGGCACGCCCGAATCCAGGCGGCGCGCGATGGTGGCGTCGACCTCGCGCATGTCGCCGGCGGCAAGCGCCAGCGCGCGGCTGGTGGGATTCGGGGGGGCGGACAAGGCGTGGACCAGGGGCGGGCAGTCGGAACCGGGAAAGGCGCCCCAAGGCGCCGAGTCGAGCGGGCATTATAGGTTTGCCCCAGGGCGGAAACAGTCGCCGGGACGGCGGTTTGCGAGCCTCGCTCGCCTTTGCTAAAATACGCGGTTCGCCGGAAGTTGGTCTGGCGAAACTTTCTTCAAAAGGGTCTTCATATGTACGCGGTCATAAAAACCGGTGGCAAGCAGTATCGCGTTGCCTCCGGCGAAAAGATCAAGATAGAACAGATAGCTGCGGACGTGGGCCAGGAGATCACCATCGATCAGGTTTTGGCTGTCGGCAGCGGCGGCGACCTGCAGGTGGGGGCTCCCCTGGTGTCCGGCGCCACGGTGGTGGCGAAGGTCGTCGCGCACGGCAAGCACGACAAGGTGCGCATCTTCAAGATGCGCCGGCGCAAGCACTACCAGAAGCGCCAGGGCCATCGCCAAGGCTATACCGAACTCGAAATCGGCGCCATCAACGGCGGCCAGTCCAAGGAGTAAACCACCATGGCACAGAAAAAAGGCGGCGGCTCCACGCGCAACGGCCGCGATTCCAAGCCCAAGATGTTGGGCGTGAAGGTGTTCGGCGGCCAGGCCATCAGCGCCGGCTCCATCATCGTGCGCCAGCGCGGCACGCGTTTCCATGCGGGCAGCAACGTCGGCGTGGGCAAGGACCACACGCTGTTCGCACTGGTCGATGGTCAGGTGTCGTTCACGACCAAGGGTGCGCTGAGCAAGCACACCGTGGTGGTGACCCCGGCGGCCTGACGTCCATTCCGCCCACCCTGCCGGAGCCCCGCCCGAGCGGGGCTTTGGCGTTTCTGGCGACGCCGTCAACTGGGACTGCCCATGAAATTCGTCGACGAGGCCTACATCGATATCGCCGCCGGTGATGGCGGCAACGGCTGCGTCTCGTTCCGGCACGAGAAGTACAAGGAATTCGGCGGCCCCAACGGCGGCGACGGCGGGCGCGGCGGGCACGTGTTCGCGCTGGCAGACCCCAGCCTCAACACGCTGGTCGATTTCCGCTATGCGCGCCGCCACGAGGCCAAGCGCGGCCAGCACGGCATGGGCTCGGACATGTTCGGCGCCGCGGGCGACGACATCACGCTGAAGATGCCGGTGGGCACGATCATCAGCGACGCGGAGAGCGGGGAGGTGCTGTTCGAGCTGCTAGCGCCGGGCGAGAAGATCCTGATCGCCAAGGGCGGCGACGGCGGCTTCGGCAATCTGCGCTTCAAGAGCGCCATCAACCGCGCGCCGCGCCAGAAGACGCCCGGCTGGCCCGGCGACAAGAAGAGCCTCAAGCTCGAGCTGAAGGTGCTGGCCGACGTCGGCCTGCTGGGCATGCCCAATGCGGGCAAGTCCACCTTCATCGCGGCCGTCAGCAACGCGCGGCCCAAGATCGCCGACTACCCCTTCACCACGCTGCACCCCAACCTCGGCGTGGTGCGCGTGGGGCCCGAGCAGAGCTTCGTGGTGGCCGACATCCCGGGCTTGATCGAAGGCGCGTCGGAAGGCGCCGGGCTGGGCCACCAGTTCCTGCGTCACCTGCAGCGCACCCGGCTGCTGCTGCACGTGGTGGACATCGCGCCTTTCGACGAAGGCGTCGATCCTGTGGCGCAGGCCAAGGCCATCGTGGCCGAGCTCAAGAAGTACGACAAATCGCTTTACGACAAGCCGCGCTGGCTGGTGCTCAACAAGCTGGACATGGTGCCGGCGGACGAGCGCGCCGCGCGCGTGAAGGACTTCGTGCGGCGGCTGCGCTGGAAGGGGCCGGTGTTCCAGATCTCGGCGCTGACCCGCGAAGGCTGCGAGCCGCTGGTGCAGGCCATCTACCAGCACGTGCGTGCCGAGCAGCAGGCCGCCACGCACGAGCCACCGCATGACCCACGCTTCGATGCGGAATAGTTTGCTATCTAATTAATAGCTATTGGCGAAATATTGGCGCGGGCTATAGCCATAAATGACTCAAAAAATCACTTCGGAGGCCCTGCGGCAGGCACGCCGCATCGTGATCAAGGTGGGCTCCAGCCTGGTCACCAACGAGGGGCGCGGGCTGGACGAGGCGGCCATCGGCGAATGGTGCCGCCAGATGGCGCTGCTGGCGCGCGGCGACGATGGCCTGGGCCGGCGCGAGGTGGTCATGGTCTCCAGCGGCGCGATCGCCGAGGGCATGAAGCGCCTGGGCTGGGCCCGGCGCCCGCACGAGGTCAACGAACTGCAGGCCGCCGCCGCCGTGGGCCAGATGGGCCTGGCGCAGATGTACGAGACCAAACTGCGCGAGCACGGCCTGCGCAGCGCGCAGGTGCTGCTGACGCACGCCGACCTGGCCGACCGCGAGCGCTACCTGAACGCGCGTTCCACCCTGATGACGCTGCTGCAGTACCAGGTGCTGCCGGTCATCAATGAGAACGACACCGTCGTCACCGATGAGATCAAGGTCGGCGACAACGACACCCTGGGCGCGCTGGTGGCCAACCTGATCGAGGCCGACCTGTTGGTCATCCTGACCGACCAGCGCGGCTTGTTCACCGCCGACCCGCGTCGCGACCCGCGGGCCGAGTTCGTGCACGAGGCGCGCGCGGGCGACCCGGCGCTGGAACGCATGGCCGGCGGCGCCGGCTCCAGCATCGGCAAGGGCGGCATGCTGACCAAGATCGTGGCGGCGCGGCGCGCGGCTGGCTCGGGCGCGTCCACCGTCATCGCCTGGGGCCGCGAGCCCGATGCGCTGCTGCGGCTGGCGCGCGGCGAGAACATCTGCACCCTGCTGGTGGCGCCGACCCAGAAGACCCAGGCGCGCAAGCAGTGGATGGCCGATCACCTGCAGTTGCGCGGCGCGCTCACCGTGGACGAGGGGGCGGCCGCCAAGCTGCGCGGCGAGGGCAAGAGCCTGCTGCCGATCGGCATGACGCAGGTGGAAGGCGTGTTCTCGCGCGGCGACGTCATCGCCATCCGCGACGCCGCGGGCGGCGAACTGGCGCGCGGGCTGGCCAACTACTCCAGCGCCGAGGCGCGCCTGCTGTGCCGCCGGCCGTCGAGCGAGATCGAGGCGCTGCTCGGCTACAGCGCCGAGCCCGAGATGGTGCACCGCGACAACTTGGTGCTGATGCGCTGAGCGCCCCGGCGGCCGGCCAGGATCAGCGGTACAGCGACTGGCTGCCCGACTTCAGCTCGCGCACCATGTCCCGCACGGTCTGCCGCACGCCGGGGCCGACGCAGAGGCCGTCGCGCGCCAGCCGGTAGGGGTGCTGGACCACCACGCCGCTCTGGCCCCGCATGGTCTTCCAGGTGTTGTCGCCGTTGGGACTCCATTCGCCGCCCTGCACCTGCCGCGCGTACACGCGGTACTCGGCCGTGGCGCAGCGGATACCTTCGTAGGTGGCGTTCACGGCCGAAGGGCCGCGCGCCACCACCACGTAGCGCACCACGCCGGTGTCGTGGTTGAGGGTGATGGTTTCGGGGTCGATGCCCATCTCGACCGTCGACGAGCGCGGCATCTCGATCTCGATCAGCTGCTGCACGCTGTAGGCCGGTGGTGGTGGTGGCGCGTCTTCCTTCCAGTCGGCGCGGTCCAGGTCGGCGTACTGCGCGGCGGCGGAGAAGGCCGCCGCCAGGGCGGTGGTGGCCAGCAGGCGCGGCAGCGGCGTGCGCGCCGGGATGTGCACGTGAGAGGTCATGGATCCTTTCGCGGCGTGAGCGCCGGGCGCGCGATCCCTTCCAGCGCCAAGCCCGGAGGCCGCTCGAAAGCGGCGGCCGCGGGCGGGTGTTCCTGAACCCCGATCGGCGGCAGATCACCATGCTCGCGCGCGCGCATGCCGCCGCGCAGGAAGCGATTGCGGTATTCGGGCCGGGGCAGGAAGCGCGCCAGTTCGATCAGCGCCATCTCGTACACGCCGCGCTTGAATTCGACCACCACGTCCAGCGGCACCCAGTAGTCGTTCCAGCGCCAGGCATCGAATTCGGGGTGGCTGGTGGCGCGCAGATTCAGGTTCCAATCGTGCGCCACCAATTGCAGCAGATACCAGATCTGCTTCTGGCCCTTGTAATGGCCGCGCGCGTCGCGGCGGATGAACCGGTCTGGCACCTCGTAGCGCAACCAGTCGCGGGTCCGGGCCACAATGCGCACATGTTCAGGCTGGAGCCCGACTTCCTCGTGCAGTTCCCGGAACATGGCCTGCTCGGGAGATTCGCCCCGATCGATGCCGCCTTGCGGGAATTGCCAGGAGTGGGAGCGGATGCGCTTGCCCCAAAATACCTGGTTCTTCTGGTTGAGCAGGATGATGCCGACGTTCGGGCGAAAGCCTTCCCGGTCGAGCATAATCAAACCTCAAAATCTATAAATTGTGACCATTATGCACCGCGCCCGATGCGGGGCGAGTGAGCACAAACCCCCAAGTTCGGTGCGCCTATCGCACCCGATGCCGATGAAAGCCTCCCAGTTCCTGATCTCCACTCTCAAGGAAGCGCCTGCCGACGCCGAAGTCGTCAGCCACCAGCTCATGATGCGCGCCGGCATGATCAAGCGCCTCAGCGCGGGCATCTACACCTACATGCCCATGGGCCTGCGCGTGATCCGCAAGGTCGAGGCCATCGTGCGCGAGGAGATGAACCGCGCCGGCGCGGTGGAGCTGACGATGCCGGTGGTGCAGCCGGCGGAGCTGTGGAACGAAAGCGGCCGCTTCGACAAGATGGGCCCCGAGTTGCTGCGCCTGAAGGACCGCCACGACCGTGACTTCGTCGTCCAGCCGACCAGCGAGGAAGTGGTCACCGACATCGCGCGGCAGGAGTTCAAAAGCTACAAGCAGTTGCCCAAGAACCTCTACCAGATCCAGACCAAGTTCCGCGACGAGCGGCGCCCGCGCTTCGGGCTGATGCGCGGGCGCGAATTCACCATGAAGGACGCCTACAGCTTCGACCGCGACGAGGCCGGCGCCAAGCGCAGCTACCAGGCCATGGCGCGGGCTTACCGTGCCATCTTCGACCGCTTCGGCCTGACCTACCGCGCCGTGGCTGCGGACTCGGGCGCCATCGGTGGCGACCTGAGCGAGGAGTTCCAGGTCATTGCCGCCACGGGTGAGGATGCCATCGTCTATTCCACCGGCAGCGACTACGCCGCCAACATGGAGAAGGCCGAGGCACTGGCGCCCCAGGGCCCGCGCCCGGCGGCGGCGCAGGCGATGGCCAAGACGCCCACGCCCGGCAAGAGCACCTGCGCCGACGTGGCCGAACTGCTCGCGCTGCCTTTGCGGAACACGGTCAAGTCGCTGGTGCTGGCCACCGACGAGCTGGACGAGCGGGGTGAAATCGCCCGGACCCGGCTGTGGCTGCTGCTGCTGCGCGGCGACCACGACATGAACGAGGTCAAGGCCGGCAAGGTGCCGGGGCTGGATGCGGGCTTCCGCTTCGCCACCGTACCCGAGATCGTCGATCACTTCGGCACCAGGCCGGGCTACCTGGGCCCCATCGGCCTGAAGAAACCGGTGAAGATCGTCGCCGACCGCGAGGTGGCCGTGATGGCCGACTGGGTGTGCGGCGCCAACGCGGAGGACTTCCACCTCACCGGCGTCAACTGGGGGCGCGACCTGCCCGAGCCCGATCTGGTGGCCGACCTGCGCAACGTCGTCCCCGGCGACGCGGCGCCGGACGGCCAGGGCGAGTTGGCTATCGAGCGCGGCATCGAGGTCGGCCACGTGTTCTACCTCGGCACCAAGTACTCCAAGGCGATGAACGCCACCTTCCTCGACGAGGACGGCAAGCCCAAGCACTTCGAGATGGGCTGCTACGGCATCGGCATCACGCGCCTGCCGGCGGCGGCGATCGAGCAGAACCACGATGCGCGCGGCATCATCTGGCCCGACGCCATCGCCCCCTTCACCCTGGTCATCTGTCCCGTGGGCATGGACCGCAGCGAGGCGGTGAAGGCGGCGGCCGAGGCGCTGCACGCCGACCTCCTGGCCGCCGGCGTGGACGTGATCCTGGACGACCGCGGCGAGCGCCCCGGCGCCATGTTCGCCGACTGGGAGCTGATCGGCGTGCCGCACCGAGTGACCATCGGCGACAAGAGCCTGAAGGACGGCCTGATCGAGTACCAGCACCGCCGCGACGCCGCCGCCACCAAGGTGCCGGCGGGCGAGATCGCGGCCTTCGTGCGGGCCAAGCTGGGGGCATGACGGCGCGGGCGGAGGACGGGCCTGGAGAATCGACGCTTTCCAGGCGAAACTGGCTAAGGTCGGTACCAGTATTGGCCGGATCGCTTTTTTTTCAGGAGCAATCCTGGGCCGGAGGACAGCTCGAGGAGCCGCTGGCCGATTCGGTGCGCACGGCCCTCGGCGCGGCCATCGCCAACAGCGCGCCGCCGGTGCCGACCTTCGCCAGCACCGAGGCGCGGCTGGCCTACCTGCGCTGGCTCTCCGGCATGAGCGACCGGCTCTACGGCCGCAAGAAGAGCTTCGGCGAGCGCATCGAGTTTTTGCAGACCGTGTGGTACGAGACGCGCCGCGCCGGGCTCGACACCTCGCTGGTGCTGGGGCTGATCCAGGTCGAGAGCGCGTTCCGCAAGTTCGCCGTCTCCAGCGTCGGCGCGCGCGGCTACATGCAGGTGATGCCGTTCTGGACCCGCGTGATCGGCGACGGCGACGCGGGCAAGCTGTTCCACATGCAGACCAACCTGCGCTTCGGCTGCGTGATCCTGCGCCACTACCTGGAGCGCGAGCGCGGCGATCTGTTCATGGCCCTGGGGCGCTACAACGGCTCGCGTGGCAAGCCGCAGTATCCCAACGCGGTGTTCGGGGCGCAAAAAAAGTGGTCTTTTTAGCCGTTAACCCGCGCTAATACTGTAAATATAGCTATCAAATTCATAGTTTCCGGGCGCCTGCCATGCCGTCGCGCGTGACCAGCACCTGGTCGATCCGGTAGTTGTCCACGTCCATCACCTCGAAGCGGTGGCCGTCCCACTGCACGCAGTCGGTGCGGCGCGGCACCCGGCGCAGCATCACCATCAGGAAGCCCGCCAGGGTGTCGTATTCGCCGGCGTGGGGCGGCGCCGCCAGCGACAGCGTGCGCAGCACGTCCTGCATGGGCGTGAGGCCGTCGATGAGCCAGGAGCCGTCGTCGCGGCGCACGATCATCTCCTCGTCCTGCGGCGTCACCAGCTCGCCCATCACGGTGCTCATCACGTCGTTCAGCGTGATCACGCCCACCACCGAGCTGTACTCGCTCACGATGAGCGCGAAGTCCTCGTGCTGCTGCCGAAACTGGTGCAGCACCTCCGACAGACTCAGCCGGTCGGGCACCACCACCAGCTTGTGCAGCAGCCCGTCGTCGGTCAGGCGGATGGGCTGGCCGCGCAGCACGCGCAGGAACAGGTCCTTGGCGTCCACGCAGCCGATGACCTGGTCCAGCCCGTCCTTGCACACCGGGTAAGTCGAGAACGGCTCGGCCGCGATGCGCGCGCGCACCACCTCGTCCGGGTCGTCGTGGCGCAGCCAGGCGATGCGGTCGCGCGGCGTCATGGCGCTGCTGACGGGTCGTGTCTCCAGCTCGAACACGTTCTCGATCACCTGTTGCCCCGGCCGGTCGATCAGGCCGGCCTGCGTGCCGGCCTCGGCCAACGCCAGGATGTCGTCGGGCGTGATGCGGTCGTCGCGCTGCATGGGCAGGCCCAGCAGGCGCATCATCAGGTCGGCGCAGCGCGAATACACCCACACCACCGGCTTGAAGGCCCGCAGGAACGCCTGCATCGGCCCGATCACGCGCACCGCCACGCGCTCGGGCTCGGCCATGCCCAGGCGCTTGGGCAGCAGGTCGGCGAACACCACGAACAGCGACGTGACCACCAGCACCGATGCGCCGAAAGCCAGCGTGGCGGCGGTCGCCTCCGGCATCCAGCGCCGCAGCAGCGCCGCCAGGGGCGGGCCGAACAGCCCCTCGCCCACGATCCCGCCCAGGATCGCCACCGCGTTCACGCCGATCTGCACCGCAGTGAAGTAGTGGCCCGGCTGCTCCTGCACCCGCAGCACCAGCAGCGCGCGCGCATCGCCGTCGTTGGCCAGTTGGCGCAAGCGCAGGGGGCGCGAGGCGGCCAGCGCGATCTCCGCCACCGAGAAGAACGCGCTGATGGCGATCAGCAGGACGATGAACAGCAGGCTCTGGGTGAAACTCATGGCGGGTGGCCGGGTGCGTCCGGCGCACCCCGGATAAGCCCGAACGGGCCGCCAGCCAGTGTATGCAGATTTCCCGGCGCTTCTTCGGGGCGGGCTTGCGCTGTAGGAATGGGATGACAGTGGCGAGAGAGGGCGTTCACTATAATTTTTCCAGCGGACGGCTTGCGCCGGTCCTTCCTTCGGGCCTGTGGGCCTACCCTGGCAGACGAGATGAGAAAGGTGAATGGCGATGTTTGATGTTCTGATTCGCGAGGCCGGGGCCCGCTTCGGCTTGGGCGACAAGGCCCTGCCGCTGGTCCAGATGCTGCTGGCCTACATGACCGCCAAGGAAAGCGGCGGCCTGGCGGGCTTCCTGGAGAAGTTCAAGGCGGCTGGCTTCGGCCCCATCATCCAGTCCTGGCTGGGCGGTGGCCCCAGCGCCCAGCCCATCGGCAACAACCAGATCGAGACCGTGCTGGGCTCCAGCGGCGGCCTGCTGTCGCTTGTCACCGGCAAGCTGGAGCTGGGCCGCGACAACGTGACCTCGGCGCTGGGCTACCTGCTGCCTGCCATCGTCGGCAAGCTCACGCCCGGCGGCAGCATCCCCTCCGGCTTGCCGGCCCAAGTGACCAGCCTGGCCGCGGCCGGCCAGAGCCTGCTGGCCGCCCCGCCGCCCAGCAGTGCCGTGGCGCCCGCCGCGGGCGGCGGCCTCATGAAATGGCTGCCCTGGGCCATCGTGGCGCTGGCGGCGCTGTTCGGCGTCAGCTACTGGGGCAAGAACCGGACCGGCGATGCGCCGGCGCCGGTCGAGGCGCCGGTCGATGCGCCAGCGCCCGCCGCCAGCGGCGCGCCGCTGGCGCCCGAGGCTTTGCCCGCCCCCGCGCCCTCCGCGACGGGCAGCGAGGCGGGCGCCGCCGCGTCCGGCGACGAGCCCACGGGGGCGGCGGTGGTCGGCCTGCAGGTTGGCGACATGCCGGCACTCAAGGTCTACTTCGACTCCGGCAAGACCGACGTGCACGGCGACTTCGCCGCCAAGTCCAAGGAACTGGTCGACTACATGGCGGCCCACGCCGACGCCAAGGCGGTCATTTCCGGCTTCAACGACCCGACGGGCAACGCCGCCGCGAACGAGGAGCTGTCCAAGAACCGCGCCAAGGCCGTGCAGGCGGCCCTGGTGGGCGCTGGCGTGGCCGAGGACCGCACGGTGCTGGAGAAGCCCGCCGACGCCACGGGATCGGCGGCCTCCAACGCCGCGTCGCGCCGCGTCGAAGTGGTCTTGCGCAAGTAAGGCGCGCAGCCCGGCCGCAAAGCAAAACGGACGCCTTCGGGCGTCCGTTTTTGTTGCAGGGCCGCTGGCCTACGCGGCGCTGCCGGCCACCAGCTGCTGCAGCTCGCCCGACTCGTACATCTCCATCATGATGTCGGAGCCGCCGACGAACTCGCCCTTCACGTAGAGCTGCGGAATCGTCGGCCAGCGGCTGTAGTCCTTGATGCCCTGGCGGATGGCCTCGTCTTCCAGCACGTTCACCGTCGTGACCGTGCGCGGGTCCACGCCGCTGGCCTTGAGAATCTGGATGGCGCGGCCGGAAAAGCCGCACATGGGAAAGCTGGCGTCGCCTTTCATGAACAGCACGATGGCGTGGTTCTTCACCAGATCATCGATGCGCTGCTGGGTGTTCTGGTCCATGGTGGATTCCTTTGCTTGCAAGAGGCGGGATTATTCCATCTTCGCCGCGATGGCGCCGCGCGCGGAGGGCGCGGCCCGGACACGAAAAAGGCGCTCACCGAGCGCCTGATCCGGACGGGGGCTGGAAGTCAGCCGATCACGAACATGCTGCGATCCTTGCCCTCGATCCACTTGGGCGCCTTGCCGCGGCCGGTCCACGTGCTGCCGGTGGCCGGATCGCGGTATTTGGGGGCGACCTTGCCGCCCGAGCGGGTTTTGACGGCCTTGCGGCTGGAAAACACATCCTGCGGGGTCAGGCCATATTCGGCGACCAGCGCGCGCACCCGGTTCACCGCATCGGCGATTTCCTGCTTGCGTGCTTCCTCGATCTGCAGGGCCAGCGTTTCCTGCTGCTTCAGAAGTTCCTTGTAGGTGGCCATGATGTTCATTTGCTCCAAAATTCGGGTGGCTCGAAATATAGCACCATCTTGCAGCCGCGCAGGGGTTTTTTAGCGGTCGGGATATTCAGCCTGCCTCCGCCAGGGGCTCGGCGATGCGCGCCACCACCTTGTCGATGCGGCGGCCCTCCATCTCGCTCACCTCGAATATCCAGCCTGCGCACTCGATTTCATCACCCGGATCGGGAAAATGCCCGGCCACGGCCAGCAAAAGCCCCGCCAGGGTGTTGTAGCGGCCCTTGTCCTGGTGCGGTAGCTCGTCCAGCCCCAGGCGCGCCTTGAGTTCGCTGACCGGCATCAGGCCCTCCAGCAGCCAGCCGCCGCTGGCCAGCGGGGTGGCCCAGGCGTCGATGTGGGCGCTGGGCTTCAATTCACCGGTGATCGCCTCCAGTAAATCCCGCGGCGTCACCAGGCCCTGCACCACGCCATATTCATCGACCACGAACATGAGCCGGCCGGACTTGGCGCGCCATTGCTCCAGCATCTCCATGGCGCTCAGGGTTTCGGGCACGAATGACGCCGGCACCGCGTGGACTTCGAGCCCGTCACCGGACTGGCGTTCCAGCTCCAGCAGCCGCACCACCGAGATAATCCCGACCACCTCGTCCAGGCCGCCACGGCAGACGGGATACCACGAATGAGCGCCTTTCTCGCCGCGCCCCGCCACATATTCCAGGGCCTCGGCCACGCTCTGCCGGGCGTCCAGCCACTCGATATCGTCGCGCGGCATCATCAGCGAGGTCAGGGGGCGGTCATCGAGGTGGAACACGTTGCGCACCATCTGGTGCTCGTGCTCCTCGATCAGGCCGGCGTCCACGCCTTCCTCCAGGCTGGCGGAGATCTCCTCCTCGGTCACCGCGCGGCCTTGCGATTCATCGATGCGCAGCAGCTTCAGCATGCCCTGCGTGCACATCGACAGCAGACGCACGAAGGGCTTGGCCAGGCGGGCCAGCCAGATCATGGGCCGCGACACCCAGCGCGCCACGGTTTCCGGGAACATCTGGCCGATGCGCTTGGGCACCAGCTCGCCAAAGACGATGGTGATGAAGGTGATGGCCGTCACCACCAGCGCCGTGGCCGTGATCGAGGCCGCCGCCTCGCTCAGGCCCAGGCCGGCCAGCCAGGCCGCCACCGGCCCGCTGAAGGCGGCTTCGCCCACGATGCCGTTGAGCATGCCGATCGAGGTGATGCCCACCTGCACCGTGGACAGGAACTGCGTCGGTTGCTCCATCAGCCGCAGCGCCGCTGTCGCGCCGGCATCGCCGCTTTCCTCCATCGCCGCCAGCCGCGCCTTGCGGCTGGACGCCACGGCCAGTTCCGACATGGCGAACAGGCCATTGAGCAGGGTGAGGCAGACGATCAGGATGAAGTCCATGCAGGCCGGGCGCTGAGCCGGGGGAGAATCCAAGGCCATGGGACTCTACCTGATCGGTGACGTGCAGGGCTGCGACGCGGCCCTGGGCCGGCTGCTCGATGCCGCGGCCTTTTCGCCCAGCCGCGACCGGCTCGTCGTGCTGGGCGACCTGGTCAACCGCGGCCCCGATTCGCTGGCCGTGCTGCGGCGGCTGATGGCGCTGGGCGACGCGGCCGAGGCCTTGCTGGGCAACCACGACCTGCACCTGCTGGCGCTGTCGCAGGGCGTGCGACGGCCGCACCGCCTCGACACCGTGGGCGACATCCTGGCCGCGCCCGACCGCGCCGCGCTGCTGGACTGGCTGCGCCAGCGCCCGCTGGCGCTGTGCGAGCGCGGCGTGCTGATGGTGCACGCCGGCGTACTGCCGTCGTGGACGGCGGCGCGGACGCTGGCGCTGGCGGGCGAGGTCGAGGCCGTGCTGCGCGGCGCGGACTGGGCCGGCTTCCTGCACCAGATGTACGGCAACCAGCCCGACCGGTGGCGGGACGACCTGCAAGGCGCCGACCGCCTGCGCGTGATCGTCAACGCGCTGACGCGGCTGCGCTTCTGCACGGCGGACGGCCGCATGGAATTCGACACCAAGGAGGGCGGCGCCACGGCCGCGCCGCCCGGCTATCTGCCCTGGTTCGACGTGCCGGGGCGCCGGACGGCGCGGGACGTGGTGGCGTTCGGCCACTGGTCCACGCTGGGCTGGCTGGGGCGGCCCGACCTGATCGCGCTCGACACCGGCTGCGTGTGGGGCGGTTGCCTGAGCGCCGCGCGCCTGGGCGCGACCCCGCACGAACGCGCGCTGATCCAGGTGCGGTGCGAACAGGCCCAGGTGCCGGGGCGGAGCGCGTGAGCCGCCCGCGCTCGTTCCAGGGCATGCAGCGGCTGGCGCTCGGCCTGCTGGCGGGCGCCGCGCTGCTGTACGCGCTGGCCATCGGGCTGGAGCCGCGCCACGCCGCCTGGGGCTACGTGGCCGCCTTCGCCGAAGCTGCCATGGTCGGCGCCATCGCCGACTGGTTCGCGGTGGTGGCGCTGTTCAGACACCCGCTGGGCCTGTCCATTCCCCACACCGCCATCATCCCGGAGAACAAGAACCGCATCGGCGAGAACCTGGCCGACTTCATGGCCACGCACTTCCTGTCCACCGAGCAGGTGCTGGCGCGCGTGCGCGACTTCGACGCCGCCGGCCGCGTGGCCGGCTGGCTGTCGCGGCCCGCCAACGCCGCGCGCGTGGGCGAGCGCCTGGCCGAGGCGGCGCGCTGGGCCGCGGGCGCGCTGGCCGACGAGCGCGTGCGCCAGTTCGTGACCGACCTGGCGCGGCGCGGCCTGCGGCAGGTGGACGTGGCGCGCCTGTCCGGCCAGGTGCTGCAGTCGATGACCGCCGAGCGCCGTCACCAGACGCTGCTGGACGGCGTGCTGGTGCAGCTGGCGCGCCTGCTGGGCGAGGACGCCATGCAGGACACCATCACCGAGGCCTTCGCGCGCGAGGTCAAGGCGCTGAAGTACGTGGGGCTGGACCAAGTGGCCGCGCGGCTGGCCATGCGCAAGGTGGTGGCCGTCATCGCCAAGACCATCGTGGACATGGCCGAGGATCCCGACCACGTGCTGCGCCACCGTTTCGACGAACTGGTGGAGCAGTTCATCGGCCGCCTGCAGTCCGACGAGGCGCTGCGCCTGCGCGGCGAGCGGCTGAAGGCCGAACTGCTGGACAGCCCGGCGTTGGGTCGCTACGTCAGCGAGCTGTGGGACGACCTGCTGGCCTGGCTGCGGGACGACCTGGCGTGCCCCGATTCGAGCCTGCGCCTGCGCATCGCGCAGGCCGCCCGGACGCTGGGCGAGCGCCTGGCGTCGGACGCCGAGGTGCGCGGCTGGATCAACGGCGAGCTGCAGGCCGCCGCGCCGCGCCTGATCGAGCGCTACCGCGGCGACGTCGTGCGCTACATCGTGGAACGCGTGCAGGCCTGGGACGCGCGCGAGATGACCGGCGAGCTGGAGCGCCACATCGGGCGCGACCTGCAGTTCATCCGCATCAACGGCACCGTGGTGGGCGGCCTGGTGGGCCTGCTGATCCACACCGCCACGCAATTGTGGCGGGGATGAATGCTATTTTAATAATAGCTTATAGCGCAATACCGGTGCGGGTTTGAGGCGGTTTTCATTCGAAAACCGCCCGCCGCGGCCTCAGGCCGCCGGCTCGGACGCCTTGAACAGCGCCGCCACCTTGCGCTTGGGCTTGATGTTGGCCGACAGGCCCGGGCGCGGCGCCGCGCGGGCGCTTTTCTCCCACGCGGGCGGGGCGTCGGCGGCCTCGGCGGGGGTTTCGTAGGGGCGGTCGAAGAAGGGGTCGGCCTGCGTCGCGGACGGCAGGGGCGCGCGGCGTTCGCCGCCGCTGCCGCGCCGCTCGCCGCGTTCGCGGCGCGCCGCGTCGCGGGCATCGCCGGTTTCCTCGCCCTGCCAGCGGCGGCGGCCGTCGTTCTGGCGGCCGTGGGGCTTCTCCTCCTCGAACGCCAGGTGCTCGAGCTCGACCTTGGCCTTGAGCAGCTTCTCCAGCTCGCCCATCAGCCGCTGGTCGCCCCGGGTGACCAGGGTCACGGCCAGACCCGAGGCGCCGGCGCGGCCGGTGCGGCCGATGCGGTGCACGTAGTCCTCGGCGTTGAAGGGCACGTCGTAGTTGAAGACGGCGGGCACGTCCTTGATGTCCAGCCCGCGCGCGGCCACGTCGGTGGCCACCAGCAGGTCCACGTCGCCGCGCTTGAAGGCGTCCAGCGACTTCAGCCGCTCGTCCTGGCTCTTGTCGCCGTGCAGGGCGGTGGTCTTCAGGCCGTCGCGCTCCAGCGCGCGCGCCAGCCGGGCGCAGCCCAGCTTGCTGTTGCAGAAGACGAAGGCCTGGCGCAGCTGCTTGTCCCGCAGCACCTGGCGGATGGCGCGGCGCTTGTCGTCCTCGTCCAGCAGGTAGAAGTGCTGCTCGACGGTGGAGGCGGTGGCGTTGGGCCGCGCCACCTCGATCAGCACCGGGTCCTGCAGGTAGCTGGCGGCCAGGCGCTTGATCTCGGGCGAGAAGGTGGCCGAGAAGAGCAGGGTGGTGCGCTGCTTGGGCAGGTAGCTCAGGATGCGCTGCAGGTCGGGCAGGAAGCCGATGTCCAGCATGCGGTCGGCCTCGTCGAGCACCACGTACTCGACCTGGTTCAGCACGGCGGTCTTGGCCTCGATGTGGTCCAGCAGGCGGCCGGGCGTGGCCACCAGCACCTCGACGCCCTTGCGCAGCGCCTCGGTCTGCGGCTTCATGTCCATGCCGCCAAAGACGACGGTGCTGCGCAACTGCGTGTACTTGGCGTATTGGCTGACCTGGTCGGCCACCTGCACGGCCAGCTCGCGCGTGGGCAGCAGCACCAGGGCGCGCACCGGGTGGCGGGCGGGCGAGACGCTGGCGGTCTCGTGCTTGAGCAGGCGCTGCAGCAGCGGCAACGAGAAGGCGGCGGTCTTGCCGGTGCCGGTCTGGGCCGCGCCCATGACGTCCTGGCCGGCCAGCACCACGGGGATGGCCTGCGCCTGGATCGGCGTCATGGTTTCGTAGCCCATGTCGGCGACGGCGCGCTTGAGCGGTTCGGCCAGCGCGAGGGTGGAATAGGGTTGTGTCATCTGAACCCGGTATTGTCGCACCGCCGCACCCCGCCTGCACGGGTGCTCGCCAGGGCCTCGCCCTGCGCCGGATAGCTACTTTTTATATAGCGTCTAGCGCATGTTCCATGCGGTCTGAAGGCCGATATGGCTTATAAGGCCTGCGCGCTGAAGGTGTCGCAGGCCTGCACGCTGCCGGTCTTGAAGCCCTGGGCGAACCAGCGCTGGCGCTGCGTGCTGGAGCCGTGGGTGAAGCTGTCGGGCACGGCGTAGCCCTGGCTGCGCTTTTGCAGCGCGTCGTCGCCGATCTTCTCGGCGGCGTTCATGGCCGCCTCGATGTCGCCCGGGTCCAGCCACTGCTTGGACTGCTGCGAGTGGTGCGCCCAGATGCCGGCGTAGCAGTCGGCCTGCAGCTCCAGCCGCACCGACAGGGCGTTCTGCTGCGCCTGGCTGATGCGCCCGCGCATCGAATCGACCTTGTCCGTCATGCCCAGCAGGTTCTGCACGTGGTGGCCCACCTCGTGCGCGATCACGTAGGCCTGCGCGAACTGGCCCGGCGCGCCGAGTTGCGTGCGCAGCGTGTCGAAGAAGCCCATGTCCAGGTACAGCTTCTGGTCGCCCGGGCAGTAGAACGGCCCCATCGCCGACTGTCCCGTGCCGCAGGCCGTGGGCGTGGCGCCGCGGAACAGCACCAGCTTCGGGTTGGCGTAGCGCGCGCCGCCCTGCTGGAAGATCTGGCCCCACACGTCCTCGGTGTTGGCCAGCACGGTGGAGACGAAGGCCGCCTGCTGGTCGCCCTGCGGCGGCCGCGCGGCCGGCGCCTGCTGCACCACCGCCGGGCCGCCGCCGCCGCTGAGCATGCCGATGATCGTCAGCGGGTTGATGCCGAAGATCCACCCGCCGAGCAGTGCGATGACGATGGTGCCGATGCCGATGCTCCGGCCGCCAAAGCCGAAGCCGCCGCCACCCCCGCCGCCGGCGCGGCGGTCTTCCACGTTGTCCGACTGGCGCTGGCCTTCCCATCTCATCGTCTTCTCCTGCTCGCGCGGGTTTGCGCTAGATTGGCGCCATGGTAGCGCCCGCCCGCCCGTTCCGCCCGTCGGACAAGCCCGACACCCGTCCCGCCCGCCCATCCGTATGAGCACCGCCGTCCTCGACGCCCGCCAGACCGCCGCGCGCCTGCCCTGGGCGCCGCTGGTCGATGAGATCGAAGCCCTGCTGGCCGACCCCGCCGTGCACGTGCCCGCGCGCATCGTGATGCCGACGGCCGGCGGCGCCGTGCTCTTCGTCATGCCCGGCGGCGACGCGCGCACGGCGATGACCAAGCTCATCACCCTGACCCCCGCCAACGCCGGCACCGCCACGCCCGTCATCCAGGGCGACGTCATGGTGTTCGACGTCGCCAGCGGCGCGCGCCGGCTGATCCTCGACGGCCCCACCGTTACCGGCCGGCGCACCGCCGCCGTCTCCGCGCTGGCCGCGCGCCGGCTGGCGCCCAACCCGCGCGGGCCGATGCTGGTCGTCGGCGCCGGAGTGCAGGGGCGGGCGCACGTGGAGGCGTTCGCGGCCGCGCTGGGCGTGACGGATTTCCGCATCGCCTCGCGCCAGCGGGGCAGCGCCGAGCGGCTGACCGAGCACGCGCGCGCCCTGGGGCTGCGCGCCGAGGTGGTCCATGATGCCGACGCCGCGCTGGCCGACTGCCCGCTGGCCGCCACCTGCACGCCCGCCCGCGCGGTGGTGCTGCGGGCGCGGCCGCGCGAGGACGCCTTCATCGCCGCCGTGGGCGCCTTCTCTCTGCGGATGGTGGAGATCGACGCCGCCCTGTGCCGCCACGTCGCCGCGCAGGGCCGCCTCGTGGTCGATGCGCGCGACGCCGACCACGAGGCGGGCGACCTGCTTCAGGCCGGGCTGGACGTGCCCGCGCTGCCCATGCTGGCTGACGTGGTGGCCGCGGGCGATGCGCCCCGGCGCGGGCCGGTGCTGTTCAAGAGCTGCGGCTGGGCCGGCTGGGACCTGGCGGCGGCGCGGCTGGCGCTGCGGCTCCCGCACCCTCATTGACCGGGGCTGCACATCACCGGCGAGTCACCCCATCCAAAGGCTCCGAAGGCCGCGGAGCAGGCCATGCCAGTGCACCCATGGCCGGGGTTCGCCCGGCCAGTGGGTGCGCCCCTTGAGGGGGATGCCGGAACATCGCGCAGCGAGTGGCGCAGCGAGTGGCGCAACGGGGTGGGCTGCGTCAGGCCTTGGGCAGCGTCACGCCCACCTGCCCCTGGTACTTGCCGCCGCGGTCCTTGTAGCTGGTCTCGCAGACCTCGTCGCTCTCGAAGAACAGCACCTGCGCGCAGCCCTCGCCGGCGTAGATCTTGGCCGGCAGCGGCGTGGTGTTGCTGAACTCCAGCGTCACGTAGCCCTCCCACTCGGGCTCGAAGGGCGTGACGTTGACGATGATGCCGCAGCGCGCGTAGGTGCTCTTGCCCAGGCAGATGGTCAGCACGTTGCGCGGGATGCGGAAGTACTCCACCGTGCGCGCCAGCGCGAAGCTGTTGGGCGGGATGATGCACACCTCGCCGTGGAAGTCCACGAAGCTCTTCTCGTCGAAGTTCTTCGGGTCCACCACCGTGCTGTGGATGTTGGTGAAGATCTTGAATTCGGGCGCGCAGCGGATGTCGTAGCCGTAGCTGCTGGTGCCGTAGCTGACGATCTTGCGGCCGTCCTGCTCGCGCACCTGGCGGGGCTCGAAGGGCTCGATCATGCCGTGCTGCTCGGCCATGCGGCGGATCCACTTGTCGCTCTTGATGCTCATGTCGGATTACTCTTCTTTTGATAGCTTGTGACTCAATGTCGGTGCGGGCCACAGGATTATTTTGCTTCAGAAATCACCGTTTGCCCGACCACCCGGTCGTCGCCCAGAACGATCAGCGCGAACAGCAGCTCGGCCAGGCTGCCGGCCTGCCGCGTGCGCCGCGCCAGCAGCGGCGTGGCCTCGGGGTCGAGCACCACGAAGTCGGCCTCGCAGCCCGGCTGCAGGTTGCCGACGACGCCCTCCAGGTCCAGCGCGCGCGCCGCGCCGGCGGTGTGCAGCCACCACAGGCGCTCGGGCGGCAGGCTGAGGCCCGGCTTGGTCTGGCCCTCGCGCCCCACGAAGTAGGCCGCGCGCATGGTCGCGAAGGGCGAGAAGCTGGTGCCGCCGCCCACGTCGCTGGCCAGCCCGTGCGCGAAGGGCACGCGCGCGGCGCCCGCGAAGTCGAAGAAGCCGCTGCCCAGGAACAGGTTGCTGGTCGGACACACGGCGGCGGCGCTGCCGGTGTGCTGCATCAGCGCGCGGTCGGCGTCGTCGAAGTGGATGCAGTGCGCGTACACCGCGCGCCGGCGCATCAGGCCGTGGTCGTCGTAGACGGCCAGGTAGCTGCGCGAGGCGGGAAACAGCGCGCGCGCCCAGGCGATCTCGTCCCGGTTCTCGGCCACGTGCGACTGGATCCACACCGACGGGTGGCGGGCGGCGATCTCGCCCGCGCCGCGCAGCTGCGCCGGCGTGCTGGTGGGCGCGAAGCGCGGCGTGATGGCGTAGCCGAGGCGATCGACGCCGTGCCATTTCTGGATGAGCGCCTCGGTGTCGATGAGGCTCTGCTCGGTCTCGTCGCGCACACCGTCGGGGCTGTGGCGGTCCTGCAGGCATTTGCCGGCGATCAGGCGCAGGCGTCTGCGCTGCGCCTCGGCCATCAGGGCGTCCACCGACGCCGGGTGCGAGGTGCAGAACGCCAGTGCCGTGGTCACGCCGTGGCGCAGCAGCTCGTCGCAGAAGAAGCCTGCCACCTCGGCCGCGTGCGCCGGGTCGGCGAAGCGCGCCTCGGCCGGGAAGGTGTAGCGCTCCAGCCAGGGCAGCAGGCTCTCGGCCGGCGAGCCGATGACGTCGGTCTGCGGGTAGTGCACGTGCAGGTCGATGAAGCCCGGCGCCAGGATGCGGCCGGGCAGGTGGGTGCAGGGCACGTGGGCGTGGCGCGGCGCCAGCGTGGCGTGGTCGCCCGCCGCCAGCACCACGGCGCGGCCCGTGGCGTCGCGGCCGACGACCAGCAGGCCGTCGCGGTCGAAGACCGCCTGGCCGTGGGGGTCGAAACGCAGGAGGGAGGCGCGCCATGCATGCATGGGGTGATTGTGACGCGGGCTCCGGTGGTCGGGGCTGGGCGTTGGGTGATCGGGAGTCGGATTGGTGGCCAGACCCCGATCCGCCTGAAATCACCCGCCCGGATAAAACGGCTTGCCCAGCGACGCCGGCATGTTCACCCGTATCCACGTCGGGTTGCGCGAGATCAGCGCCAGCACCACGATGGTGGCCAGGTACGGCAGCATCGTCAGGAACTGGCTCGGCACCTGCACGCCCTGGCCCTGCAGGTGGAACTGCAGCATCGTCACGCCGCCGAACAGGTACGCCCCCAGCAGCACCCGCGCCGGCCGCCAGGTGGCGAAGGTCGTCAACGCCAGCGCAATCCAGCCCTTGCCGGCCACCATGCCCTCGACCCACAGCGGCGTGTAGATCACCGATAGGTACGCCCCCGCCAGCCCGCACAGCGCCCCGCCCGCCACCACCGCCAGCAGCCGGATGCGCCGCACCGGGGTGCCCAGCGCGTGCGCCGACTCGGGCGACTCGCCCACCGAGCGCAGCACCAGCCCGGCCCGCGTGCGGTACAGGAACCAGATCAGGCCCAGGGCCAGCAGCATCGCGCCGTACACCAGCGGGTGGTGCCGAAACAGCGCCGGGCCCGCCAGCGGCACGTCGCCCAGCCCCAGCCAGTCGAACTGCGGGCGCTGGGGCAGCCGGGCCTGCACGTAGCCGATGCCCACGAAGGCCGAAAAGCCCGCGCCGAACAGCGACAGCGCCAGCCCCGTCGCGTACTGGTTGGCATTGAGCCAGATCACCAGCCCGCCGAACACCGCCGCCAGCAGCGCGCCCGCCGCCATGCCGGCGGCGAAGCCCAGCGCGTCGCTGCCGGTGTGCACCACGGCGGCGAAGCCGGCGATGGCGGCGCACAGCATCATGCCCTCGGCGCCCAGGTTGACGATGCCGGCCTTCTCGTTGATCAGCAGGCCCAGCGCGGCGATGGCCAGCACCGTGCCGGCGTTCAGCGTCGAGGCCAGGAGCAGGGCGTAGGCGTCCATCAGCGGCTCCCTCCGGCGCGGCGGATGCGGTAGTTCACCAGCGTGTCGCAGGCCAGCAGCGCGAACAGCAGCAGGCCCTGGAACACGCCCGTCAGCGACTTGGGCAGGCCCAGCCGCGACTGCGCCAGCTCGCCGCCGATGTAGAACATGCTCATCAGCACGGCCGACAGCACCATGCCCAGCGGGTGCAGCCGCCCGACGAAGGCGACGATGATGGCCGCGAAGCCGTAGCCCGCCGGCACGTAGGGCGTGAGTTGGCCGATCGGCCCGGCCACCTCCAGCGCGCCGGCCAGGCCCGCCGTGGCGCCCGACACCAGCAGCGCCGTCCACAGCGCGCGCCGCGACGAAAAGCCGGCGTAGCGCGCCGCCGCCGGCGCCAGCCCGCCCACCTGCTGCGCGAAGCCGACGCGCGTGCGGAACAGGTATACCCACAGCAGCGCCGCGCCCGCCAGCGCCAGCACGGCGCCCAGATTCACGCGCGAGCCGGCCATCAGGCGTGGCACCTGCGTGGCCGCGTCGAAGGTGCGCGTCTGCGGAAAGTTGTAGCCCGCCGGGTCCTTCCACGGCCCGTAGACCAGGTAGCCCAGCACCTGCACGGCCACGTACACCAGCATCAGGCTGACCAGGATCTCGCCGGCGTTGAAGCGGTCGCGCAGGAAGGCCGTGACCCCCGCCCACAGCATGCCGCCCAGCACCCCGGCCAGCAGGATGGCAGCCACCACCCAGCGCCCGGTGCCCGGCCCGGCCAGCAGCGCCACGCCGCCGGCGGCGACGGCGCCGATGACGAACTGCCCCTCGGCCCCGATGTTCCACACGTTGGAGCGGAAGCACACCGCCAGCCCCAGCGCGATCAGCAGCAGCGGCGTGGCCTTCACGCCCAGCTCGCCCAGGGCATAGGCCGACTTGACGGGCTCCCAGAAGAACACCTGCAGCCCCCGCACCGGGTCCTTGCCCAGCGCCACGAACAGCAGCACGCCCAGCAGCACCGTGATGGCCAGCGCCAGCAGCGGCGAGGCCCAGGCCCAGGCGCGCGACGGAGCGGGGCGCGGTTCAAGCCGCAGCATGCGCGGCCTCCACGGAAGGGGCGGGGGCGCCCGGCCACAGGCCGCTCATCCACTGGCCGATCCGCTCCACGCTGGCATCGCGTCGCGCCAACGTGGGCGACAGCCGGCCCTTGGCGATGACGTGCAGGCGGTCGCACAGCTCGAACAGCTCGTCCAGTTCCTCGCTCACCACCAGCACGGCGCAGCCGGCGTCGCG
This sequence comes from Ottowia sp., assembly GCF_016703145.1. GTDB lineage: Bacteria > Pseudomonadota > Gammaproteobacteria > Burkholderiales > Burkholderiaceae_C > Ottowia. The sequence goes on from NZ_JADJCO010000002.1 coordinate 233,635, forward strand.
CAGCGCCAGGATCTCGGCGCGGATCTGCGCCGCCGCGCCGACGTCCACGCCCCAGGTCGGCTGCGAGACGACCAGCAGCTTCGGGCGCGCGTCGATCTCGCGCCCCATGATGTACTTCTGCAGGTTGCCGCCCGACAGCGACCGCGCCGGCGCGCCCGGCCCCGCCGCCTTGACGCGGAAGCGCTCGATCAGGCCCGCCGACTGCGCGCGCAGCCGCCCGGTGCGCAGCCAGCCCAGCGGGCCCACGGCCTCGCGCCGCGTCAGCAGCAGGTTGTGCGCCAGGCTCATCTCGGGCACCGCGCCGCGGCCCAGGCGCTCCTCGGGCACGAAGTGCAGGCCCAGCGCGCGGCGCCGGCCCGGCGGCAGGTGGCCGGCGGCCATGCCCGCTATCGAGATGGACGCCGCCGGCGCGCGCTGGTCCTCGCCCGATAGCGCGAAAAGCAGTTCGCGCTGGCCGTTGCCCGACACCCCCGCGATGCCCACCACCTCGCCCGCGCGCACCTGCAGCGCCACGTCCGCCAGGTCGACGCCAAAGGGCGAGCCGCGCGGCAGGTCCAGCCGGCGCACGTCCAGCACCACGTCGCCCGGCGCGCGGTCGTGGTGCCGCAGCGCGGGCGGCTCGGCGCCGATCATCAGGCGCGACAGCGAGGCGTTGCTTTCCTCGCGCGGGTCGCACACGCCAGTGACGCGGCCGGCGCGCATGACGGTGCACGCGGTGCACAGCGCACGGATTTCGTGCAGCTTGTGGCTGATGTAGAGGATGCTGCAGCCCTCGGCGGCGAGTTGGCGCAGGGTGACGAACAGCTTGTCCACCGCCTGCGGCGTCAGCACCGAGGTCGGCTCGTCCAGGATCAGCAGGCGCGGCCCGGCCAGCAGCGCGCGGATGATCTCCACCCGCTGCATCTCGCCCACGCCCAGCGAATGCACGGGCCGCGCGGGGTCGATGTCCAGCCCGTAGGCGGCGGCGGTCTGCCCGATGCGGCGCGTGACCTCGGCCAGCGGGGTGGTGCGCTCCAGCCCGAGCCACACGTTCTCGGCCACGCTCAGCGTCTCGAACAGGCTGAAGTGCTGGAACACCATCGCGATGCCGAGCTGGCGCGCTTCTTGCGGGCTGCGGATGGCGACCTGCCGGCCGTCGAAGCGCACCTCGCCGGCGTCGGGCTTGACGGCGCCGTAGATGATCTTCATCAGCGTGCTCTTGCCGGCGCCGTTCTCGCCCAGCACGGCGTGGATCTGGCCCGGCGTCACCGCCAGGGCCACGCCGTCGTTGGCCACCACGCCGGGGTAGCGCTTGGTGATGCCCGACAGCAGCAGGCGCGGCGCGGAAGCTGCCGTGAGTGGAGGTCGGTCGGTCGCCATGAGCTGTTGAAGAAACGTTGGTTGCCGGAGTGACGGCCGCGGACGAGGGCCGCGCACCGCAGCTTCACGCTTGCAAGAATTGCACCATACTGAAAGACATCATGAGCGCCCCCGAGTCCTCCTCATCCCCGCTGCGCCTGGTGCGGCGCGGGCAGACCGTCACGCTGGGCAATGTAGCACCCGACCGCACGCTGCTGGAGCTGCTGCGCGAGGACCTGCGCTGCACCGCCGCCAAGGAGGGCTGCGCCAGCGGCGACTGCGGCGCCTGCACCGTCGCCGTGGCCGAGCGCGGCGAAGGCGGCCGGCTGGCCTGGCGCGCCATCAACAGCTGCATCCGCCTGGCGCACAGCGTGGACGGCATGGCGCTGTGGACGGCCGAGGACATCGCCGGCGCCGACGGCACCCCGCACCCGGCCCAGCGCGCGATGGTCGAGTGCCACGGCGCGCAGTGCGGCTTCTGCACGCCCGGCTTCGTGATGAGCCTGTTCGCCCTGCACCGCCAGCGCGGCGGGCAGGCGGTGACGCGCGGCCAGGCGCTGCACGCGCTGTCGGGCAACCTGTGCCGCTGCACCGGCTATCGCCCCATCCTGGACGCCGCGCAGACCATGCACCACTGGCCCGAGCCGCCGCTGGACGAGGCCGGAATACTACAAAAACTGGAGCTGCTGGCGCAATCAGGGTGCGGGCTGGAGGCCGATTCGGCTTCAAAAAACTACTTCCTGCCCCGGACCCTGACCGAGCTGCTGGCGCTGCGCGCCGCGCACCCCGATGCGCTGATCGCCGCCGGCACCACCGACGCCGGGCTGTGGATCACCAAGCAGCACCGGCGCTTCGGGCGCGTCATCGACGTCACGCGCGTGGCCGAGCTGCGGCGCGTCGAGCGCGGCGCGGGCGTGCTGCGCATCGGCGCCGCCGCCACGCTGAACGACGCCTTCGCCGCGCTGGCCGGGGACCGTCCGCGGCTCGCCCCCTTTTTCGACCGCTTCGCCGGCCTGCCCGTGCGCCAGAGCGGCACGCTGGGCGGCAACGTCGCCAACGGCTCGCCCATCGGCGACTCGATGCCGCTGCTCATCGCCCTGGGCGCCACGCTGGCGCTGGCCGGCCCGGGCGGCGAGCGCCTGCTGCCCATCGAGGACTTCTACCTCGGCTACCGCCAGACCGCGCTGGCGCCCGATGAAGTGCTGGCGCGCATCGACGTGCCGCTGCCCGCGCCCGGCGAGGTGGCGCAGGCGTTCAAGATCAGCAAGCGCTTCGAGGACGACATCTCCGCCGTGTGCCTGGCCATCGCCCTGCGCGTCGAGGGCGGGCGCATCGCGCAGGCCCGCGTCGGCGCCGGCGGCGTCGCGGCGGTGCCGGCGCGTGCCATCAAGACAGAAGCTGCACTCACTGGCAGGACGCCGGCCTTGGCCACTTTCGATGCTGCCGCCCAGGTGCTGGAGGGCGAGTTCCAGCCCATCGGCGACATGCGCGCCAGCGCCGGCTACCGCCGGCACATGCTGGGCAGCCTACTGCGCCGCCTGGGCGCGCGGATGCAGCCCGGCGCCGGGCCGGCCCTGGCCGACCTGGCCCCCATCGACGCGGGGGCGCGGCCATGAACGCCTCGCTGCCCGACGCCGCGCTGGCCGGCCCCGCCTGCGGCGCACCCCACCCGCATGAAAGCGCCCACGCCCACGTGCAGGGCCTGGCGCCCTACGTCGACGACCTGCCCGAGCCGCGCGGCACGCTGCACGCCGCGCCCGTGCTCTCGCCCGTGGCGCACGGCCGCCTGCGCGGCGTCGACGTGGCGCCCGCGCTGGCCCACCCCAGCGTGCGCGCCGTGGTGCTGGCCGCCGACATCCCCGGCGACGCGCGGCTGGCCACGCCTGCGCACGACGAGCCCATCCTGGCCGACGGCCACGTGCACCACGCCGGGCAGGTGGTCGCCCTGGTGGTGGCCGACACGGTGCAGGCCGCGCGCCACGCGGCGCGGCGGGTGGTGCTGGACATCGAGCTGCTGCCCGCCATCCTCACCCTCGACGAGGCCATGGCCGCGCACAGCTTCGTGCTGCCGCCCGTCACCGTGGCGCGCGGCGATGCCGGCGCCGCGCTGGCCGCCGCGCCGCACCGGCTGCGCGGGCGCTTCGCCGTCGGCGGGCAGGAGCACTTCTACCTCGAAGGGCAGGTCGCCCTGGCCGTGCCGCGCGAGCAGGGCCAGTGGCACGTCCTCAGCAGCACCCAGCACCCCGGCGAGGTGCAGCACTGGGTGGCGCACGCGCTGGGCATCGCCAGCCACGCCGTGCGCGTGGAATGCCGGCGCATGGGCGGCGGCTTCGGCGGCAAGGAGACGCAGGCCGGCCACCTGGCCGTGTGGGCCGCGCTGGCCGCGCGCAAGACCGGCGCGCCCGTCAAGCTGCGGCTGGACCGCGACGACGACTTCCTGGTCACCGGCAAGCGCCACCCCTTCGCCTACGACTACGAGGTGGGCTTCGACGGTGCCGGCCGCATCCTCGGCCTGAAGCTGGACATGATGGCCAACTGCGGCTTCTCGGCCGATTTGTCCGGCCCGGTGGCCGACCGCGCGGTGTTCCATGTGGACAACGCCTACTTCCTGGAGCACGTCGCCATCCGCAGCTTCCGCTGCCGCACCCACGTGCAGAGCCACACCGCCTTCCGCGGCTTCGGCGGCCCGCAGGGCGTGATCGCCATCGAGACCCTGCTGGGCGACATCGCGCGCCACCTCGGCCGCGACGCGCTGGACGTGCGCCTGGCCAACCTGTACGGCCGCGGCGAGCGCGACACCACCCACTACCAGATGCGGGTGGAGGACAACATCCTGCCCGAGCTGCTACCAAAACTGGAGCTGATAGCGCAATACCGGCGCCGGCAGGAGGCCGTTTCGGCTTGGAATTCTGCGCACGCCGACGTCAAGCGCGGCCTGGCGGTCACGCCGGTGAAGTTCGGCATCAGCTTCACCGCCACGCTGTTCAACCAGGCCGGCGCGCTGGTGCACGTGTACACCGACGGCAGCGTGCAGGTCAGCCACGGCGGCACCGAGATGGGCCAGGGCCTGCACACCAAGGTGGCGCAGGTCGTGGCCGACGAGCTGGGCGTGCCGCTGGCGCGCGTGCTCGTCACCGCCAGCGACACCGACAAGGTGCCCAACGCCAGCGCCACCGCCGCCTCCAGCGGTACCGACTTGAACGGCAAGGCCGCCCAGGCCGCCGCGCGCGCCGTGCGCGACAACCTGGCCGCCTTCGTCGCCGGGCTGGACGGCTGCGGCGCCGGGGCGGTGTCGTTCGCCGGCGGCCAGGTCGCCAGCCCCAAGGCCGAGCGTGGCTTCGCCCAGGTGGTGCAACTGGCCTACGCCAACCGCATCCAGCTGTGGAGCGACGGCTTCTACCGCACGCCCAAGATCCACTACGACAAGCAGACCCTCACCGGCCGGCCGTTCTTCTACTTCGCCTACGGCGCGGCGTGCAGCGAGGTGGCCGTGGACACCCGCACCGGCGAATACCGCGTGCTGGCCGTGGACATCCTGCACGACGTGGGCCGCAGCATCAACCCGGCCATCGACATCGGCCAGATCGAGGGCGGCTTCATCCAGGGCATGGGCTGGCTCACCACCGAAGAGCTGGTGTGGGACGAGAAGGGCCTGCTCGCCACCCGGGCGCCCAGCACCTACAAGATCCCCACCGCCGGCGACGTGCCGCCGCACTTCGCCGTGCACCTGTGGCCCGAGGCCAACGCGGAAGACACCATCTTCCGCGGCAAGGCCGTCGGCGAGCCGCCCTTCATGCTGGCCATCAGCGTCTGGGAGGCGCTGCGCCACGCCGTGGCCGCCGCGCGGGGCGGCGAGCATCCTCGCGTGCAGATGGACGCGCCCGCCACGCCCGAGCGCGTGTGGCGGGCCATCGCGGCGCCCTGACGGCGGGCGCGAAAAGCGGGCGGAAAACCTAGAATTGCGCCCTCCGCCTCTTCCAGACATCCCGCCGGCCCGGCCCGCATGCAGCCCCCCGCAGACAGCCCCACGCCCGCCGCGCTGCTGCGGCCCGAGCACGCCGCCTGGATCGCCCGGGGCGTGTCCACCATCGTCGCCTCGCGCGACGCGCTGCACCACCCCAGCCTGATGCGCGCGGTCGGCGCCGACATCGCCGGGGACGGCGGGCGCATCACCGTCTACCTGAACCAGCTGACCGCGCGGCAGGTGCTGGCCGACCTGGAAGCCACCGGCCAGATCGCCGTGGTGTTCAGCGAGCCCAGCACCAACCGGTCGCTGCAGGTCAAGGCCCGCCGCGTCGAGCTGCGCCCCGCCGAGGCGCGCGACGCCGCCGTGCTGCAGCGCTACCTGCGCGGCATGGAATGGCAACTGGGGCAGATCGGCTTCAGCCCCGTGCACACCCGCGCCATGCTGGCCCACCGACTGGACGACGTGGTGGCCGTGGGCTTCACGCCGGAGCAGGCCTTCGACCAGACGCCGGGCCGCCAGGCCGGCGCGCCACTGGCCGGCGGTACGCGGCCATGAGGGCCGTCCAAAGCCAGCTCGTACCGCAGCCGCAGGCAGGAGGTGCTCCGGTGAACCCGCTCGCGCTCGACGACATCCGGCTCTGCCTGGAGGGCATCATCCCCGCCATCATCGCCACCTGCGCGGCCGACGGCACGCCCAACGTGGCCTACCTGTCGCAGGTCTACTACGTCGATCCGGGCCACGTCGCGCTGTCGTTCCAGTTCTTCAACAAGACGCGGCAGAACATCCTGGCCAACCCCGACGCCACGCTGCTGCTGCTGGATCCGCACACCTTCGCCTTCTACCGGCTGGGCATCCGCTACCTGCACACGCAGACCGAGGGGCCGGTGTTCGAGAGCATGCGCGCGCAGCTGGCCGGCATCGCCTCGCACAGCGGCATGGCCGACGTGTTCGAACTCAAGGGCGCCGACCTCTATGCCGTGCGCGGCATCGAGCCCGTGCCCGGCGACAGCCTGCCGCCCCCGCCGCCCCGGCGTGGCCTGCTGGGCGCGGCCCGGCGCGGCGGCGAGCAACTGGCGCGCAGCCACTCGCTCGACGAGGCGCTGGCCGCCGTGGTGCGCGCGCTCACGCAGGACCTGGGCGTGGCGCACGCCATGGTCCTGCTGCTCGACCCGGCCCAGCAGCGCCTTTACACCGTGGCCAGCCACGGCTACGCGCGCTCGGGCGTGGGCTCGGAGATCGCGCTGGGCCAGGGCGTGATCGGCATGGCCGCCCGGGCGCGCACGCCGGTGCGCATTTCCCACGTCGTCAACGCCAGCCTGTACAGCCACGCGGCGCGCCAGAGCCTGGAGCTGCCCACCGGGCCCAGCACCGACATCCCCTACCCCGGCCTGCCCCAGCCGCACAGCCAGATGGCGGTGCCCGTCGCCTCGGCCGACCGGCTGCTGGGCGTGGTCTTCGTCGAGAGCACCGAGGAGGCGCGCTTCGGCTTCGAGGACGAGGACGTGCTGGTGTCGCTGGCCAGCCACCTGGGCACCACCATCGACCTGCTGCGCCAGGACGGCGACGCCGCCGGCCCCGCCCACGGCCCGCGCCGCGCCGAGCCGCCGCCCGCCGTGCACGGCCACCTGCGGGTGCACCGCTACCGCAGCAACAACAGCATCTTCCTCAACGGCAGCTACCTCATCAAGGGCGTGGCCGGGGCCATCTTCTGGAAACTGCTGCAGGACTACCTGCGGCACGGCCGCACCGCCTTCACCAACCGCGAGCTGCGGCTGGACCCCGGCATCGGCCTGCCCGACGTGGTGGACAACCTGGAGGCGCGCCTGATCCTGCTGGAGCGCCGCCTGGCCGAGCAGCCGCTGCCCCTGCGCATCGAGAAGACCGGGCGCGGCCAGTTCCGCCTGTGCGTGGGGGCGCGGGTGGAGGCGGGCGAGTCGGAATAAGGCGAGTCTGAACAGGGCGGGGCCGCAAACGCGCTCTCAGGCCGGCACGCCCAGGCCGCCGGCGAGCCGGGCCCAGTCGTGGCCGCTCAGGTGCGGCCGCACCACGTCCAGCGCGGCGGCGAAGGCCGGGGCCGGCGCGCCGGCCTGCATGCCGCCCAGCACCTGCAGGCGCTCGGCCGGCGCCATGGCGGGGATCATCCAGCGCAGCATCGTGAGGTTTTCCTCCGGCGGGAGGCTGGCCACGATGCGCATCTCCAGCGCCTGCAGCTCCTCGTCGCCGTAGCCGTCCCACAGCACCTGGTTATGCGCGGTTTCCTCGAAGTGCATGTGCTGGAAGTTCTCGGCCACGAACAGCGCCAGTTGCCGGTACAGCGCCAGCGCGGCGGCCGCGCGCGCGGCGCCCTGGCAGGCGCCCAGCAGGGCCACGGCCTGGCGCAACTGCGCGAGCGCGGCCAGGTGGTGCGCGTGCTCCCCGGCGACCTGGGCGCTGCTGCCGGGGCGATGCGCCTCCATCGCGGGGTGGATGAAATCGTTCTCGTGGCCCAGGTGGCTTTCGCAGCATTCGGCCAGCGCCAGCACGCGCGCGCTGGCGCGCGCCACATCGGCGCCATCGCCGGCGTCCAGGCGGCCCAGGGCCGCCAGGGTGTCCATCATCATCGCGCGCAGGGCCTTGTGGATGCCCTGGTAGATGTTCAGGCGCGGCAGCGCCTCGGCCAGGGTCTGGGCGGCCTGCATCTCGCGGGGGTCGATCTTCATGCTTTTCCTCTCAGGGGCCGTTTTCAGGTCTTGGCCCGTCAAAAACCCGCCGCTCCCTTGAGCCGCGGTAAGGGGAAAAGTCTAGGAACGCCGCCGGCCCGGCGTTGCTAAGAGTTTGCTAGCCGCATCCTAAATTCTTGCTAAACGGTGTGGCGGGCGCCCCTGCCTTTACGATCGGCGGCGACGGCGGGCCGCTTCCGGGCCCGCGCCATGACTTTCACAGGTGACCATGCTCGAACTGATGCGCCGATTCCGAACGCGCCTGCCCGACTGGATGCAGGACTGGCTGGAAATCCTCATCCCGGGGCTGCAGATCGCCCTGGTCCTGCTGGCCGCGTGGCTGCTCAACTGGCTGGTCAAGCGCGTGATCGCCCGCGCCGGCCGGCTCTACGGCCTGCCACCCGAAATGTTGGTGCCCTTGCGCGGCGCGTGCCGCTGGCTCATCGCCGCCGCCGCCGCGCTGCTGGTGCTGGAGCGCCTGGGCGTGTCCGCCGCCGTGCTGTGGACGGCCTTCACCGGCTTCGCCGCCGTGGGCGCGGTGGCCTTCTTCGCGGCGTGGAGCGTGCTGTCCAACCTGTTCTGCGCCATGCTCATCTTCGTCGCCCAACCGCTGCGCCTGGGCGACGACATCGAGGTGCTGGACATGGCCGAAAAACCCGGTGCCAAGGGCCGCGTGATCGACATCAACTTGCTCTACATCACGCTGCGCGAGGCCGGCGAGGCGGGCGAGCAAGACCGGCTGCTGCAGATCCCCAACGCGCTGATCTTCCAGCGCGTGGTGCGCCGCTGGCCAGCGGGCGGGATCGTGTCCTGAGCGGGGATAAATCAATCTGGAAAGATTGCGCCCCATCATAAAATAGGGCCAGATAAGAATCTTCTTGTTGCAAATAGGAAAATTTTCATCTGACCCTAATTAATATCTAATTAATCTGCTGGTAGAGATTCGCGGCGCGCAGATACTCCACTATTGCATCCTGACAATAGTCGAGATAGACGGAATTGTGGATGTGACCGAAGATATCGATATGACGCATCGAGACGCGGAACTGGGCGTGGCACTTACGTTCTTCAGTCATGCGTCATCCAAAAAGAAACGTTCATTTCTCTCGCCTTGACCAATGGGAATTCAATGCATCAACGGGCGATTATCCATGAGTTCGGAGATGCACGCGACGTCGTGAAACTCGAAAGCCATGGCCTGGCGCCGCTTGCAGCGAACAGCGTTCGGATCCGGATGACGGCGCGCGCAATCAACCCGTCCGACCTCATCACGATTTCCGGCGCCTATCGATCGAGGACGCAATTGCCTTTCCTGCCCGGCTTCGAAGGCGTCGGCGTGGTTGAAGAACTCGGGGCTCAAGTCAGCGGGATCGCAAAGGGTGCGCGTGTCATCCCCATCGGCTCGGCTGGTGCCTGGCAGGACGTGAAGGACAGCGAGGCCGCATGGTGCTTGCAGGTGCCGGATGGCGTCGACGACGAGCAAGCGGCAATGAGCTACGTCAATCCCATGACGGCCTGGGGCATGCTGCATGAAGTTGCCAAAGTGCGGCCCGGCATGCGCATCGCCGTGACTGCGGCGGGTTCCGCCATCGGCCAGATGATCGTTAAGCTTGCCAATATCGCTGGCTTGCGACCGATCGCGCTGCTGAGAAGCGAACGCGCCAAGCGCAATCTCGCGGGCCTGTCCGCCGACCTGATTCAATATGCCGGCAGCACGGAGTCTCTCCATGGGAGCGACGTCTCGGCGCCCGTCGACAAGGTCGATGCGATCTTCGATTGCGTGGGCGGACAGGGCGCGCTCCCGCTCACGCATCTCTTGCGCCACAACGGCATGTTCATTCACTACGGGCTGTTGTCGGGGCAACCGATCCCTTCGAAGCTTTGGTCGGAAAGACCCGACATCGACTTCCAGATGTTCCATCTGCGAAGCTGGATTCGCGAGATTCCCTTCGAAAAAGTGCAAGCGACCTATGCGCAGGTCGGTGCATTGATCGCCAATGGCGAAATACGCTCGAACATTCGCAGCCGCTATCGGCTGAACGATGTGAAGGCAGCGCTTCGCGATGCGAGCAATCCCTTGGCCGAGGGGAAGGTCCTGATCGCCCCTTGAATAGGCGTGCCGCGCATCAAACGCCAACGTCTCCCGTCGAGAACGATTGGACCTCGCCGTCAGGCTTCTCCAGCAAGAGAAGCCCGGTGCTGTCGACGCCAAGGCAACGCCCTTCGACACGCTCCGTGCGCGCTTCATTGAGAGCGACGGTCATGACTTCGCCACGGCGCCAGATGTTGGCGGTGTAGGTCTGCGCGATCGATGCGAATCCATCTCGCGTCCAGATATGGAACTGCTCGACCCAGGTATTCGCAATTTTCTCGATGAGGTCCAGACGCTCGATCGGATGAAAGCGCCCCAGGGACGTTGTCGGATAAATGGTTTCGGACGGTGCCGCCAGGAGGTTCACGCCGATCCCGACATAGATGCGTGCCGCGTCGATTTCGATCAGGGTTCCTGAAATCTTGGCGTCATCGACCACCACATCGTTCGGCCACTTGATTCTTGCGACTGCTTGGTCACCTATCAATTTCTGCAGGACGCCGTGAATCACCACGCCCGTCATCAAAGACAAGGTCGAAAAATCCTGGACCACGGAGGGGCGGGGCGCTGCAATCGTCATGGACAGGTTGTCCGCAGGGGCGTGCCACACGCGTCCGTAGCGACCACGACCGGCCGTCTGCCTTCGTGTCGACACCACGAACACGCCGCTCTCGCCCTTGTCGACCAACCGCTTCGCCTCTGCGTTGGTGCTGTCGAGCTCTGCGTAGTCTTTGAAAATCATCTCGCTGTTCCAGATATCCATGGCGCCGCACACATCGAGACCTGACGTCTGTCCACACCCCTCGAGGGCCGAGCACTGCAGCCATCGGCGGCCCTGCTCGGTCAGTGCAGTGACCATACTGCAACCTGAATCCAGCAGTTCGTCGTGCCCTCGAAGGTGGCCGTCGCGTCTTTCGTGCGGGCGGACGGGACGAGGCTTGCCGACCTTGGAGCTCTGGGAAGCACCGGGTCACGGCCGCCTGCTGTCGGCCTAGGGTCAGATAAGAATTTTCTTGTTGCAAACGTGGGGACCGCAAACCCCCGCACACCTCATTTGAGGTATGGCCTTCCCAAATTTTTGCGATATCCCTGTGCCGCCGTGCGCGCATTCGTTCAAATACCGCCTGTTTTTTGGCGATGCCACGGAGTGCGGAGTGCGCTATGACAACGAGCGTGGCAAGGGTGACCATCGCCACCTGGGCGGCGTGGAAACACGCCTATGCCTTCACCACGCTGGACGCCTTGCTGGCCGACTTCGAGCGCGACGTAACCTACTGGAAAGCGAGCTGAACATGCCCAAAGCCATCATCGAAATTCAGGCGCAGGCGCGATTCTTCCAGGCCGCCCGGCGCGGCGCCGCGGCCATGCAACGCCGCAAGGGCGATGCCGACTTTTACCTGAGCTACCCCAGCGCCCGCGACCTCTACAGCGACCTGACCCCGGCCCGGCTGGGCTTGCTGGGGCTGGTGGAGCAGACAGAGGCGGGGGCGTGGCGCGTGCCGTTCAATGGCGTGGAGATTCGCGTGGCGATGGTGCATGCGGCGTAGCTGCCGTTTCCAGGACCAACCAGCGCCAGATGGCCTCGACGGCTCTCCGCTCCACGTGGTCCGCTGCACCCGAGGGGGCGTTTTCATCTTGGGAGCGGCCCGATGAAAAAAGCCCTAAGGTGTTGATCCTTAGGGCTTTTTGGACCTTCGCGCACGTCGGCGGAAGGTGATGTGGTGGTGGTAGGTGGAATCGAACCACCGACCTTGGGGTTATGAATCCCACGCTCTAACCGTCTGAGCTATACCACCGGAACCGCGCATTATAGGGGCAGAAAAAGCCTATCGGTGCCTGAACCGCGCCGGCCGCTTGCCCACGAAAGCGTCCATGCCTTCCTTCTGGTCCTCGGTGGCGAACAGGGCGTGGAACAGGCGCCGCTCGAACATCACGCCATCGGGCAGCGTGCCTTCGAAGGCGCGGTTGACGCATTCCTTGGCGGCCATCACGGCCAGCCGGCCTTGGCCGCAGATCATCAGCGCGGCGCCCAGGGTCTCGTCCATCAGCTTGTCCAGCGGCACCACGCGGCTGACCAGGCCGGCGCGTTCGGCCTCGGCGGCGTCCATCATGCGGCCGGTGAGGATCAGGTCCATGGCCTTGGCCTTGCCCACCGCGCGCGGCAGGCGCTGGGTGCCGCCGGCGCCGGGGATGATGCCCAGCTTGATCTCGGGCTGGCCGAAGCGGGCGTTGTCGGCGGCGATGATGAAGTCGCACATCATCGCCAGCTCGCAGCCGCCGCCCAGGGCGAAGCCGCTGACGGCGGCGATGACGGGCTTGCGGATGCTGCGGATGGTTTCCCAGTCGCGCGTGATGTAGTCGTCCCGGTACACGTCGGCGAAGCCGTAGGTGGCCATGGCGCCGATGTCGGCACCGGCGGCGAAGGCCTTCTCGCTGCCGGTGATGACGATGCAGCCGATGGCCTCGTCGGCGTCGAACGCCTTCAGCGCCTGGCCCAGCTCGACCATCAGCGCGGGGCTGAGCGCGTTGAGCTGCTTGGGGCGGTTGAGCGTGATGACGCCGACCTGTCCGCCTTCGGTGCGGACGTCGATGAATTCGTAGGCCATGGGGCGGATCTCCTGAAATGCCGATGACTATACCGGCGCCGAATTAGCCGACCGGCTGGTTGGCGAATGGTAAATTGCGGCCCCAGGAGACAAAAGACCATGAGCCAGACAGAACCCGCCGTCCTGTACGAGGAGGAGGGCGCCATCGCGGTGCTGACCCTCAACCGACCGCAGTCGCTCAACAGCTTCACGCGGCAGATGCACCGCGATCTGTGGGCCGCGCTGGACCGCGTGGAGGCCAGCCAATCGGTCCGCGCGCTGGTGCTCACCGGCGCCGGGCGGGGCTTTTGCGCCGGGGCCGACCTGTCGGAATTCGACTTCAGCGAGGGGCCGAACCTGGCGCGGCGCGCCGACCCCGGCCCGGTGATCGAGCAGGCCTTCAACCCCACCACGCGGCGGCTGACCCAAGTGCGCGTGCCCACGGTGTGCGCCGTCAACGGCGTGGCGGCGGGTGCCGGCGCCTCGGTGGCCATGGCGTGCGACATCGCCATCGCCGCGCCGGGCGCCAGCTTCATCCAGGCCTTCAGCAAGATCGGCCTGGTGCCTGACAGCGGCGCCACCTGGTTCCTGCCGCAGCGCGTGGGCCTGGCGCGCGCGCTGGCGCTGGCCATGACGGGCGACAAGCTGGGCGCGGCCGACGCCAAGGCCATGGGCCTGATCTGGGACGTGCAGGACGACGCCCTGGGCGCCGCCAAGGCCTTGGCCCAGCGCCTGGCGGCGATGCCCACGCGCGCGCTGGTGGCCACGCGCCACCTGCTGCGCGGCGCGCACACGCACACGCTGGATGAGCAGCTCGACATCGAGCGCGACGCGCAATCGCGCCTGGGCTTCACGCACGACTACATCGAGGGCGTGACGGCCTTCCTGCAGAAGCGCGCGCCGAGGTTCAAGGGCGAATGATGGACGCACCCGATCCCCAGGATCTCGCCCGCCGCGTGGGCGAGGCCATGTTCGCCGCCGACCGCGCCTCGCGCGACACCATGGGCATGGAACTGCTGGCCTGCGAGCCCGGCCGCGCGCGCATGCGCATGGCGGTGCGGGCGCTGCACCTCAATGGCCACCGGATCTGCCACGGCGGCTTCATCTTCACGCTGGCCGATTCGACCTTCGCCTTCGCCTGCAACAGCCGCAACCACAACACGGTGGCCAGCGGCTGCGGCATCGAGTTCCTCCAGCCCGCGCACGAGGGCGACGTGCTCACCTGCGAGGGCGTGGAGCAGACCTTGAACGGCCGCCACGGCGTGTACGACATGCGCGTGACCAACCAGAAAGGCCAGGCCGTGGCGCTGTTCCGCGGCAAGAGCGCGCAGATCAGCGGCACGGTGATCCCGGCCGGCGACGAACCCACCCCAACGGAGACAAGAACATGAGCGCCAAGCACTTTCCCCTGGAGCCGATCGAGAAGGCCAGCCTCGACGAGCTGCGCGCCCTGCAGCTCAAGCGCCTGCAGGCCACGCTGGCGCATGCCTACGCCCACTCGCCGGTGTACAAGGCCAAGTTCGACGCCGCCGGCGTGCATCCCGACGACTGCCGTTCGCTCGCCGACCTCGCGAAGTTCCCCTTCACCACCAAGCAGGACCTGCGCGGCAGCTACCCCTTCGGCATGTTCGCCGTCCCGCGCGATCAGGTGGCGCGCATCCACGCCAGCAGCGGCACCACCGGCAAGCCCACGGTGGTGGGCTACACGCGCAAGGACATCGACACCTGGGCCGGCGTGGTGGCGCGCAGCATCCGCGCCGCCGGCGCGCGGCCGGGCGACATGGTGCACATCAGCTACGGCTACGGCTTGTTCACCGGCGGCCTGGGCGCGCACTACGGGGCCGAGAAGCTGGGCCTCACGGTGGTGCCCTTCGGCGGCGGCCAGACCGAGCGGCAGATCCAGCTCATCCAGGACTTCAAGCCCGACATCATCATGGTCACGCCCAGCTACCTGCTGGCGGTGTGCGACGAGGTCGAGCGCGCGGGGCTCGACCCCAAAAGCACCAGCCTGCGCCTGGGCATCTTCGGCGCCGAGCCCTGGACCAACGAGATGCGCCAGGCCATCGAGGCGCGCATGGGCATCGACGCGGTGGACATCTACGGCCTGTCCGAAGTCATGGGCCCCGGCGTGGCCAGCGAGTGCGTGGAGACCAAGGACGGCCCGACGATCTGGGAAGACCACTTCTATCCCGAGATCATCGACCCCGACACCGGCGCCGTGCTGCCCGACGGCGCCAGCGGCGAACTGGTCTTCACCAGCCTGACCAAGGAAGCGCTGCCCATCATCCGCTACCGCACGCGCGACCTCACGCGCCTGCTGCCGGGCACCGCGCGCACCATGCGCCGCATGGAGAAGATCACCGGCCGCAGCGACGACATGATGATCATCCGCGGGGTCAACGTGTTCCCGACGCAGATCGAGGAGCTAATCCTGAAGCGCGCCGAGCTGTCGCCGCACTACCAGTGCCTGCTGCTGCGCGAGGGCCCGCTGGACAGCCTGAAGGTGGCCATCGAGACCGCGCCCGGCGTCAGCCCCGACAGCACCGAGGCGCGCGCCGCCGCCAGGCTGCTGCAGCACGAGATCAAGGTCTTCATCGGCTCCAGCGTGGAGATCGAGCTGAAGGGCGAGGGCGGCATCGAGCGCAGCGTGGGCAAGGCGCGGCGGGTGGTGGACTTGCGCGGGAAATGACCGGCCCCGGGGGGCTGGCACCGGATTTCAAGTCAATTTGGCCTTCAGCCAGTGTGGATATTGTGTCGTCAGCTATATAAAAAATAGCATCAACGCTGCTCGATCGTCTCCACCAGCAGGTCCATGAAGGTGTCCGCCCCTTGCGTGATGCGGATGCGCACCGGCAGGTGCTGCAGCGCGGGGGCGTACCAGATCTCGGCCGTGATGGGGCCGCGCGGGCGCGCCAGCGGGCGCGGCTTCAGGTGCAGGGCCTGCACGGCGCCCAGGCGCGGCAGGTGCAGCGTCTCCTCGCCCACCACGTCGTAGGTCCACTCGTCCACGCCGCCGGGGCGGGCCAGCCACACGCGGACCTGCGCGCCGGGCTCCAGCCGCGCCTGGCCGGTGGCGAAGCGCTGGCCCAGTTCGACGAACTGGCTCGCCGCGTCCTGCACGGCCTCGGGGCGGGGCACGCGCTCGCCGCTGTGCAGCCGCACGTCCTCGCCCAGGCGCACGCCGCGCCGGCGCTGGCGCACCTGCTCCTCGTACACCTCGGGCCGCAGGCCCTGCTCGGTGATCTCGCCCTGGCTGGTGAAGCGCGAGGACAGCAGCAGGCCCACGTCCAGCCGCACCACGGCCTGGTAGCGCGTGCCCTCGCGTTGCCACAGCACCTCGGCGTCGCCGTGCAGCTCGCCGCGGTAGTGGCCGCCCAGCCGGTAGGTCAGGCGCGTGTCGGCGGGCCAGCGGTCCAGGAAGGCCGGCGGGGCGGCGCTGGCGGCGGGGGCCGCGGGCTCGGCGGCGGGCGCCTCGGCCACCTGGGGGGCCGAAGCGTCTTCCGCGGGCTCGGCGGGCGCGCTGGCGACGGCTTCGGGCTCGGGCGGCGGCGCGGCGCCGGGAGTGGCATCCGGGGATTGGTTTGCTCTTTTTTTTGGAGCTGCTCGCGCTTGATGGATGCGGGCTGAAGACCGATTTGGCTTGGATTTTGCCGCTCGCGGCGGCGGCGCGGGCGCCTCGGCCGGCGTCGCCTGCGCCGCGATGGTGCGGGTGTAGAAGGGCGGCGCCACCGGCGCCAGCAGGCTGGGCGGCTGCAGCAGGCGCGACAGCGCGGCCAGCGCCAGCAGGTGCAGCGCCACGACCAGGGCCAGCGCCAGCAGCAGCGCCCGGCGCTCGCGCTGGGCGGACAGGGGCGCGGGGCTCAGCGGCCCGGCCACGTGCGTGCGGCGCCCGCGTCGTCGCGCAGTGCCAGGCGCCAGGTGGTGCAGGGGCCGGGCAGGGTGAGCGGCAGGCGCAGCAGGCGCTGGTCGCGCGCGATGATCGCGGTGACCTGGCGCGCGGGGCCGGCGAACAGGGGCACCTCGTCCAGCCGCGCCAGCCGCCAGGCCGCCGGCTGGCCGCGCGGCGCGGCGGCGGGCACGTCGATGCCCAGCCACTCGTCGCCCGCCGCCAGGCCGGCCTCGGCGGCGGGGCCGCCGTCGAGCACCACCTTGATCGTGACGCCGCGCTCCTCGGCCACGCGCAGGCCCAGCGCCTGCGCCAGGGGCGACGGGTCCTGCACCACGTCCACGCCGTGCGCCTTCAGCAGCGGTTCCAGCGGCAGCTCGCCGGTGCCGTGC
This sequence comes from Ottowia sp., assembly GCF_016703145.1. GTDB lineage: Bacteria > Pseudomonadota > Gammaproteobacteria > Burkholderiales > Burkholderiaceae_C > Ottowia. The sequence goes on from NZ_JADJCO010000002.1 coordinate 250,594, forward strand.
ACCCAGTCGGCCAGTTCGCGACCGAAGGGGCGCGCGCCCAGCTCGGCCAGCACGGCGGCGACGTCGTCCTCGCGCATCGGCCCGCCCTGGCAACGGCGCCACAGGGCGCGCATCACGTCGTCCAGGGTGGCGCGGCCCTCGCCGCGCAGGGTCAGGTCCAGGCACAGCGCCACCAGCGCGCCCTTGCTGTAGTAGCTGATGGTGCTGTTGGGGGTGTTCTCGTCGGGGCGGTAGTAGCGCACCCAGGCGTCGAAGCTGGCCTGCGCCACCGACTGCGCCCGCCGGCCCGGCGCCTGCAGCACCTGGTTGAGGGTCTTGTTCAGCAGCTTCAGGTAGGCGGCGTCGTCGATCAGCCCCGCGCGGCGCAGCAGCAGGTCGTCGTAGTAGCTGGTGAAGCCCTCGAAGAACCACAGCAGCTCGGTGTAGTTCTCGCGCGCGTAGTCGTAGCGCGCGAACTCGGCCGGCCGCAGGCGCTTGACGTTCCAGGTGTGGAAGTACTCGTGGCTGATGAGGCCCAGCAGCGTCACGTAGCCGTCGCCCAGGCGCGCCGCGCTGGCGGCTGCGCCCAGGCGCGGCAGGTCGGCGCGGGTGCAGATCAGCGCGGTGCTGGCGCGGTGCTCCAGCCCGCCGTAGCCGTCGGCCACGGCGTTCAGCATGAACACGTAGTGCCCCTGCGGCGGCGCCTTGGCGCCGTGCCAGAAGCGGATGGCGGTCTCGCAGATCTTCTGCGCGTCGCGCAGCAGCCGGTCGCCGTCGAACGAGGCGGGCGCGCCGGCCACGACGAAGCGGTGCGGCACGCCGGCGGCGGTGAACTCGCCGCTCCAGAACGCGCCCATCTCCACGGGGTGGTCCACCAGCTCGTCGTAGTCGGCGGCGGCGTAGTCGCCGAAGCCGTCGGCATCGACCTGCACGGCCGTCATGGCGGTGGCCAGCCGCCAGCCGGGCGCGCCCCGGGGCCGGCGCACGGTGAGGGCCTGCGCGCCGGCCTCGCGGCCGTGCACGCGCAGCAGCAGGCTGGTGCCGTTGAAGAAGCCGCGCCGCGCATCGAGCCAGGCGGTGCGCACCGAGTGGTCGAAGGCGTGCACCTCGTAGCGCAGCACCAGCGGGCGGCGCGGGTCGGCGTCGATGGTCCAGGTGCACTTGTCCACCTGCCGCACGGCGCGAGACGCGCGGCCCTGGCGCGCCGTCAGGCCGTGGAGGTGGCGCGCGAACTCGCGCACCAGGTAGCTGCCGGGGATCCACACCGGCAGCGACACGGTTTGCTCCGCCGCGGGGCGCGCGATGCGCAGCTCGACCGCGTAGCGGTGGCCGGCCAGGCTGGCGGCCTCGACGCGGTAGTGGACGGCGGCCGCCGTGTCAGCCATCAGTTTTTCGCGAGAAGCTGCTCGATCTGCGGCGCGTTGATGGCGCCGGGCACGCGCTGCCCGCCCGCGAACACCAGGGTCGGCGTGCCGGTGATGCGGTATTTGCGGGCGAACTCCAGGTTGGCGTCCAGCGCCTCGGTGTTGCAGTCGCCCTTGCCCTTGGGCGTGACGTCGCGCACCATCCAGTCGGTCCAGGTCTTGCCCTTGTCGGCGCTGCACCAGATCTGGCGCGACTTCACGGCCGAGTCCTCGCCCAGGATCGGGATCAGGAAGAAGTGCACGGTGACGTTGTCCACCTTCTGCAGGTCTTTCTCGAAACGCTTGCAGTAGCCGCAGTTGGGGTCCTCGAACACCGCCAGCCTGCGCTTGCCGTTGCCGCGCACGATGGTGAAGGCGTTCTTCAGCGGCAGGTCCTTGAAGTCGATGGCGGTGAGCTTCTCCATGCGCTCCTCGGTCAGGTTCTTGCGCGCGCGCGTGTCCAGCAGCGTGCCCTGGAGCAGGAAGTTGCCCTCGGCGTCGGTGTAGAGGATCTCGTGGCCGATGCGCACCTCGAACAAGCCGGGCATGGGCGTCTTGCTGATCTCGTCGATCTGCGTCAGCGCCGGCATGCGCTCGGCCAGGTTCTTGCGGATGGCGGCGTCCTGTGCCGGGGCCAGCAGGGGCAGCGCCAGGGCCAGCGCGGCCAGGCTCCAGCGGAGGGATGGGGATGTGTTCATGCGGTATGGATCGGTTGAGGCCCGGAGGCCGGTGAAAGTGTGAGCCGCGCCGTGCTCAGGCGGTTCCCATGGCCAGCCGGGCGATGCGCGACTTGAGCGGGCCGCTGCGGTCGAACAGCGTCATGCCCCAGTTGCGCAGCGCGGCGGCCATCGGTCCGGGACGGCCGAAGAGCTGCTGCAGGCCGTCGGTGGCCAGGCTCATGCGCAGCCAGTCGCCCTGGCGCGCGCGCTCGTAGCGGCGCAGCAGCTTCAGGTCGGCCGGCGAGCGCCAGTTCTCGCGCGCGGCCAGCACGCGCGCCAGCTCGGCGGCGTCGCCCAGGCCCACGTTCAGGCCCTGGCCGGCCAGCGGATGCAGGGCGTGGGCGGCGTCGCCCGCCAGCGCGAAGCTGGCGCCCGGCCGGCCCGGCATCGGGCCGACCCAGCGCGCGGCGCGCGCCAGCAACAGCGGCCAGGCGGCGCGCGCGCCTTGCACCTGCAGCGCGCCCAGGGCGCCGCCGCTCAGCGCGGCCAGGCGGGCGGCCAGGGCGGCGTCGTCCAGCGCGGCCAGCGCCGGCGCGGCTTCGCTGCGCACCGACCACACCACCGCCACCTGGCGGCCCTGCGGCCCGCCCAGGGGCAGGAAGGCCAGGATGTCGCCCTCGGGCGTGAACCACTGGCGCGCGACCTGCCCGTGCGGCCGCTCGCAGTCCAGGCGCGTGGCGAGGGCGTGCTGCGGGTAGCGGGTGGTGTCGAAGTCCACGCCCAGCTCGGCGCGCGTGGCGCTGGCGCGGCCCTCGCACACCACGGTGAGGGGGGCGGGCACGGGCGCGACCACCGTGTCGATGCCGCTGTGGTAGCCCACCGCCTCGGCCAGTTGGCGCTCGAGCGTGGGCACGTCCACGATCCAGTTCAGCGCTGGCACGCCCTGCTCGGCGGCGCTGAAATGCACCGCGCCGTGCTGGTCGGCCTGCACCTCCATGGCCAATACCGGCGTGGCGGCCGGCTCGGGCGGCCAGCAGCGCAGGCTTTGCAGCAGCGCGCGCGCGGCCGGGCTGAGCGCGTAGGCGCGCACGTCGGCGCGGGCATCGGGATGGGAGGGTGGCGCCACCAGCGCCACGCGCAGCCGCTCGCGCGCCAGCAGCAGCGCCAGCGAGCGTCCGACGATGCCGGCGCCGCGGATGCAGATGTCGTGGGGGGCGGCCATGCGGGCATTGTAAAAGGGGCCCCGACGCTTCCCCGCTGCGCGTGGTGCGCTGCCCCCCGAGGGGGCTCTCGCCGCCTTGGGGCGGCCCGGCGCCGGCTCGGGGCCCCTCGCTCCCCCGTCGCGCGCGGCGGCCCGGTGATGAAAGCCGACAATATGGCGCCCTCCCACCGTCCCATTGCGCCATGCCCGCTGCCGAGCCCGATGTGCGCGCCACCCTGGCGCGCCTGTTCGTCTACCCCGTCAAGTCCTGCGCCGGTGTCGAGGTGCGCGAGGCGCCGCTGGCCGCGACCGGCCTGGACCTGGACCGCGCCTGGATGGTGGTGGACGGGCGCGGCCAGTTCGTGACCCAGCGCCAGTGGCCGCGCATGGCACTGGTCAGGCCGCAGGTCAAGGTGTTCGAGGTGGTGCTGCGCGCGCCCGGCATGCTGGCGCTGCACCTGGGCGTCAACGAGGTGGCCGGCCCCGCCCGCGTGCGCGTCTGGCAGGACGAGGTCGATGCCTGGGACATGGGCGACGTCGCCGCGCAGTGGTTCAGCGACTTCCTGGGCGCACCGGGCCTGCGGCTGGTGCGCTTCGACCCCGAGGTGCGGCGCCTGTCCAGCCTGGCGTGGACCGATGGCGTGGAAGCCCCGAACCAGTTCGCCGACGGCTTTCCGCTGCTGGTGGCCAGCGAGGCCTCGCTGGACGGCCTGAACGCGCGCCTGCGGGCCGGCGGCCACGCGCCGGTCGGCATCGAGCGCTTCCGGCCCAACCTGGTACTGGCCGGCGTCGAGGCGCACGACGAGGACCGGCTGGCCGAGCTGCGCGTGGCCGCCGCCGGCGGCGAGGTGCGCTTGAGGCCCGTCAAGCCCTGCACGCGCTGCCCCATCCCCAACATCGACCCGGCCAGCGCCGCCAGCAGCCCCGAGGTGCTGGAGACGCTGAGCGCCTACCGCGCCGACCCGCGCCTGGACGGCGCGCTCACCTTCTGCATGAACGCCATCATCCTGGCCGGCGTCGGCCAGACCCTGCGCGTGGGCGACGCGGTGGCGGGCGACTGGAAGTTTTGAGTGCCCTGGCCTGTCAGGCCTACGGGCTTGTACGTCTCTCGTGACTTGCGTCACGGGATGTCGGGGCAAATGACGGCATGCTCGAATGGGGGCAGTTGGTCAAAGGGTTACCCCAAGTCCTGTAAGTCTTGCAAAAATTCCGATCCTGGCTCGACACCCGTGACAAAAAGCCAATCACGGGCGCGGGTGCATGCCACGTACAGCAGGTGCCGCTCGGAGTTGTAGACCTCTTCCAGGTCCGCCTTATCCGCCACGGATTCGGTGCGTTCTTGCAGCGGCAGCACTTCATCGTCACAGGCCATCACCGCGACGGCTCTGAATTCCAGCCCTTTCGCCAGGTGCATGGTGCAGATGTTCAGCGCATCCGGGGCCGTGCCAGGCATCGCGGTGATCGCAGCCAGCCGGCCATCCAGCACGGTGTGCGCCATGCCGGCGAGTTCGGCGGCGGCCTGCGCACGCCCCATCTGCGCATCGGAGCGCACGAAGACCGCCAGGTCGCGCGCGGGCAGGCCGTCTGCGGCACGCGCGCGCAACCAGTCCGCGATCGCCTGCACTTCCTGATCCTCGTCGTCAAACAGGCGCACGAGCGGGCTCGGGCCATTGAACACCGACACGGTGCCACGGCGGTCTTCGGTATTGCCATCCACATCCGACACCTCCGGCCCCAGCAGGCGATCCGCCTGCACACGGATCTGATGCGAAGTCCGGTAGTTGATGTGCAAGGTACGCGACCGTCCCCGAACATCCACACCCAGCGATTTCCAGGAAAACGGCTGCTGAAAAATGCGTTGCCCCAGATCGCCTGCAAAGAACAATCCGTTGGGCGCATGGCCAGCCAGCGCCGACAAGAATCGCAGTTGGGGCACGCTCAAGTCCTGCGCTTCGTCCACCACCACGTGATCGAAGACGGGGGCCTGCTGAGCCGCCACGCGCCGGGACTGCACGGATGCAAGCTGCGTGAACAGTCCGGCCCAGGTGATCAGGCCCCGGCTCGCCAGCTTGCGCTGCAGGGTCTCGAACACCTGCCACAAGGCCGCGCGTTGCGCCTCGGCCAATCGGGTCTTGCGGCCCAGGCGTTTGATGTCCCGGTACGCCTCCCACTGGTCGAGCTGCCAGGCATCGACCATCTCTTCCCACTCGCTGAACACGAACGACGGGCTGAATTTCAACCCACCCAGGCCGGGCACACATTCGTCCCATGCGGCCTGCATGAGCTCACGCAGTTCCGCGTCAGACGCCACGCGCGCCGGCCCCACCTGCGCTTGGTACAGACGCAGGCCGATCGCGTTCAGCGACAACACCTCCAGTCGTTCTGCCAGCCGGGTCTGATGGCCGATCAGGCGCCGCAGCTTGTCGTGCAGCGCGTAGGCCAGCGTGTCGGAGAAGGTGGTCAGCAACACCCGGCTGTCCGGCTCGCTTTGGGCCAGGAACACCGCCCGGTGCAGCGCCAGGATGGTCTTGCCCGTGCCGGCCGAGCCGGCGATGCGGGTCGGGCCGTTGTAGTTGCGCTCCACCCACTGCCGCTGGGCGGGGTGCAGGAAGATCGTCCACTTGTCCCAAGGAAAATCGAGCGCACGCGCCAACTCGTCCACGTCGTGCATGACGCGGAAGCGCCGTTGCGCATCCGGGTGGGCGAACGGGTCGGCGCCTGCCGGGGCCGCCACGGCGAACGCAGGCCGCCCACCCGTGGCCAGTTCAAGCAGGGCTTCCGCAGCTTCGGAGGGAAGATGATCCGCCAGAGACAGCAGTTCATCGTCGTCGGCAATGGCGCGCACATCGGCCAACCAGTCGGCCGGCACGCCATAGGCCAGCAATTCGCTGTCGGAACGGTCGGCAAACAAGGCGTTTTTTGCGGGCGGTACTGAACCCGCTACCGTCGCTGCCGGCAAATGCCGCGACGGGGCCACGATCTCCTCGATGCGCTCGCGAATCTCCACCCACTGCGCCGCGCCCGTCTTGGGATGCACCTCCAGCTTGCGGCGCTCGGCCCAGCGGTAGGCCGGGTCGTGATGCGCCACGTAGCACAGCAGAAAGCTCGCATCGGTGCGGTGCACGATCAAGCGCAGATCGCGGCCCACGCGGGCCGACCAGAAATGCTTGTCTTTCGACTGCTCGATGCGGTGCAGCTGCATGCCGGGGTTGACCGGGTTCACCTGCAGATCGAAGGCGGTGGTCTTGACCAGCTTCTGCTCCTCGCCGGTCAGGCGGGCCAGGCTGTCGGTGAAGGTGTCGGCGATTCTGAAATCCATGTCATGGACTCCCAACGTCAAGCTCGGGAACGAAGCTCATGACGATGCCCGCAACGCCGCCAGTTCGCGTGGCGCCACGCCCAGGTCGCGCCAATTGCCGGGATGGCAGGTGAACAAGAGAATCTGGTGCCGTTGCCCGGCGTCGAACAAGATGCGCTTCATCTGCTCCAGGCGCTGCGCGTCGCTATGCACCAGTGCATCGTCGAGGATGATGAGCGTTGGGCGACCGGCCTCCTTGAGCAGATCGGCGTAGGCCAGACGACTGATCAGCCCCATCTGTTCGCGCGCGCCGAAGCTGAAGGCCTCGAAGTCACCCACCTCCTCGTGTTGCGACCCCGAGCGACGTGACAACTTGTCGGGCGACAGGTTCTCGTCCACCGACAAGCGCGCCTGCGCGAAAAGCAGCTGCACATACCGATCCAGGTGCTTTTGCAACGGTGCCTGCAACTGCCGCATGAGCGCCTGCCGCTGCGCATGCAGCAGGCCGAGCAACAGGTCGAGCGCGCCCGCGCGACGCGACAGCTCGCTGCGCCGTCGCCGCACACCTTCATGCTCGCGCGCACGCTCTGCTCGCTGCTCCTCCAGCCCCAGCGCGCCCTGGGCCTGCACGCCCGCAGCCAGGCCGGTGAGTTCGAGCTTGCGCTGCGATGCCGCTTTCTCCAGCTCCTGCGCCGTGCCGGACAGCCGCTGCACGTCCTGGCGCAGGATGTCCGGCCGGGCGGCATCGATCCGGTGTCCGAGCGCCGTGATCGAAGCGGCGCAGCGTTCCTCGTCCACGCGCAGGTCGGTGAGTTGCTGCTGAGCTTGCTGGACCTTTTGTTGGCGTTCGGGAGACTGAAGCTCATCGTTCAGCCGCGCCAGTTCCCGCGCGGCCGTGTCGGCATCACGCTCGGCCAGGGCCAACGTCTGCCGAGCGTCGCCCGCCCCCTTTTCCATCTCGCTCAATTGCTGCTGCGCGGTGGTGAGCCGAGCCTCGGCGGTCTTGAGGGTTGTCACATGCCCGTGCGCGGCCGGCAGGTCTCGCAGTTGCTGCGCGATCTCCTCGATTCGTGCCGCAGTGCTCTGCTGGTCCGATTGCAGCGCGTCGAGTCCTTTTGGCGCCAAGGTGGCCAGCATGGCCTCCTTGCCTTCGATCTCCTTGCCCAGGTCGTGAAGGCGCTGCGCGCGCTGTTCAGCCTCCACCACGGTGGCGACCGACAGCGCACGCAAGCCGGCAGCCAGCGCATCTTCGGCGCGCTGCTGCTGGCGTGCCAGCTCGGCCACATCCTCCCCGCCGGGCTGGATGCGCAGCCGCCCGACACCTTCAATTTCCATATCGGCCACCGACAGCAACAGCCGCTCGCCCCGGCCGCTCAGGCTCTGGCCATCGAGTCGCAACGCCTGACCGGGCAGCACATCGAAATGCAGGCGCGTGGCGATGGCCTCTCGCCGTATGCGCAACGCATCCAACTCCGCCTGCTGATTTTTCAGTCGCTTCAGCGCCTTGGCTTCGATGGGCTGCGTTTGCCGCTGAGTACGCAGGGTGTTCAATTCATCCTGAACCTGCCGGGCGCTGTTGAATTGATCGCCGATCGACTGCGCCGCAAGCTGACGATGCTCGCGCTCCAGGCTCTGGCGCAGCTCGTGCCGTTGTGCCTGCTGCAGGCTTTCTCGCGCCTGTGCATAGGCTGCTTGCGAAACCTCCCATCGGGCCTGAACCGCGGGCTGCCCGGCCTGCAGTTCGGTCAGCCGCATGCGCGCGCTTTCGTTCAGCCGCGTGCGCTCTTGCAGATCGTCCGCCTGAGCCTGCCGACGGGCCAACTGGTCGCGCACCAGGTCCAACTGCGCCCGGCAGCTCCTGAGCGCTTGCTCCTCACGCTCGCGCTGTGCACCCCAGGCATCCACCTCGGCCAGCTTGCCTGCGTTTTCTTCGGCCTGCTGTCTGTACTGCTCCCAGGGCCGTTCGCTTTCGTCCAATGCCTGCTGGCGGCGCAGCTCGCCGAGGCGATCCACCTGCTGTTGATACCGGGCGATCTTGTCATCCAAGGCCGCGATCTCATCGGCCAGCGCCCCGTCCTGCTCGATGACCCTGGCGTACTCGCCCTTCGGCCGACTGGTGTCGGTCAGCAATGCAGATCGCTGACGCTCGACTTCGATCGTCACCTCGTCCCCGGCGCCGCTGGCGATCTCGCCCAGCGATCCACCCAGCGCAGACTTGAGGTGCTGTCCCGCATGCTCCACCGCAGTGCGCACGTTCTGCCCATCGCCCTGCTCGATCCACAACAGCCCCGGAATGCCCCAATGCTCGGGCTTGCTGCCACCACGGCCCGGAAACTGAAAGCCGAGCAGTTCGGCCAACTTTTCTTCGGCCTCGTCGCCGTTGAACGCGGTGCCGTCCACCTGCAGATCGCAACGCTTGTGCTTGAGAAAGCTCTTGTGCAACTGCCAGCGCCGCCCCTGACTGTCAAAAGTCAGCGACACGACGGGCGCGGCGGAAGAATCGCCCCAAGGCTGCAGGTCATCGACGCTGCTGGAGCGATGCCGCTCGAAAAATGCCGCCCGAATGGCCCGCACCAGCGTGCTCTTGCCCGATTCGTTCGGGCCGCTGAAAAGGTTGATTCCAGGCGCCAGGCCGTCGATCACCACGGGCTGGCGGAACTGGCGCACTTGTTCAATACGCAGATGCTGCAGCTTCATGCGGCGGCCTCCCCGGTCTGCTCCTGCGCCTGACGCTGGCGCAGCAGCGTCGCCAGAATGCCCAGTGCATCGCGGGCTGGTTCACCTTCTTCGCCTTGCTGACGATCCCGCAGGGCAGCCACCACCGCGCCCAGATAGCCGTCCACCCGCAGCGATGCAATGTCCTCGTCGGTGGGTTGTAGGCGCAACCCGGATTCGTCGCACTGCACGCTGCGATGCCGCGCCTCGGCCACTGACAACGCCCGTTGCAACCGCTCCCGACCGGCCAAGTCCAACAGGCCAGCAAGCCGAATATCCAATACCGCCTTGGCGGGTGCAGCATCCAGGCGCTGGAGCAAGCCGTCCAGATCAGACGCCACCTCGATGCGCTCGTGCCACTGCTGCCAGATGTGCTGCCCCACCGCATGCGGCGTGACGCGCGGCGCGGCGCCGGGCGCGTCGATCACCACCTGCAATACCTGGCCAGCCCCGTTGTCCTTGAAGCGCTCCTGCTCCGGCGTGCCGCTGTACCAGGTGCGCGCATTCACCTGCTTGCAGCCGTGCCAGTCGCCAAGGGCCAGATAGTCCAGCCGGGCCCGCGCCGCGCGATCGGCCGCAATGGGGTTGGGCGAATCAATGTCTTCGGGCAGGATGCCCTGCACGCTGCCATGGGCCAGGCCCACGCGCAGCAGGCCGGGTGGCGTGTCGGCCGCATCGAACCAGGCAGAGAGGTCATCGTGCGTGTGGCGCTGCATCAGCGGCGCGGGCAGCACTGCCAGGCCATGAGCCTCGAGCGTCAACACCTGCGGCGTCAGTGCCAGATGCACGTTTCGCGGCACGGCGCCCAGACGTTGCGCCCGGCTCCACGCGCTTTCCGCCAGGGCCGCGTCGTGATTGCCAGGCAACAGAACCCATGGGCCGGCAAAGCCCTCCAGACTGTTGAACAGGCGCCGAATGCTGCGATCGCTCACCGTCTGCGCGTCGAACACATCGCCCGCGACCAGCACGGCATCGACGGCAAGCTCGGTCGCCAGCCGGGCAATGCGTTCCACCGTCGTGAAGCGTGCCTCGGCCAGCGCCGCCGCGTCGTCCGGGGGAAATCGGTTGTATTGACGCCCGATCTGCCAGTCGGCCGTGTGAATGAAGTTCGGCATTCGTCTCCTCTTTCTGCTCTTGGTTTCTTCGATCCAGACCCGTGGGTCGTCCTGCGCTGTCCATCGTCAGTGCGCCGCGCATTTCCTCGGCGCGAGTGGAAAAGCATCCTCACGACACCCTGAACACCTTCATCACCTCATCCCCCAGGTGATTGATGACCTTCACCGCAATCCGCCCTGACTTCGGCTTCTCGAACGGGCGCGAGGTGTCGCTGTTGAGCGAGGCCCAGGCTTCGGCGTCCATCTCGGCCTTGAGCGTGGTCTTGAGGGATTTGTAGGGGTCGTTCGCGCCCAGGAAGTAGGCGTGGCGGACGAAGAAGCTCTCTTCGTTGTAGTCGGTGTCGATGAACCAGCAGGCGATGCCATCGGCGCCGTCGCTGCGCACCTCGCCGGTGTTGGGGTGGAACACGTCCACGCCGTTCACTTTCACGCGCAACTGGCCATCGGCACCCTCGGGGCCGGCATCCAGGATGTCGATGTCCGGCTCGCCGAAGATCACGAACAGGTTGCCCTTGCCGGTGTTCTTCAGGTCGTCGGCCATGTGCAGGTCGGCGTTCATGCGGGCCTTGAGCACGGGGATGCGGCCGAGCTTGTCGAACTCGCTGGAATGCGCGTCGTAGTTGAAGGCGCAGGCAATCAGCACGTCGAAGCCGGCGTCGCCCGCCTCGCGTGCGGCGGCCACCAGGTCGGGCCGGGCCACGGTGCCGAACTCGGGGCCGATGAAGATGGCGGCGCGCTTTTCGGCATCGCCTTCCGCATAGCGGCCTTCGGCGCAGACCAGTTCGCCGGGCCAGGGTGTGAGCGAGGTGAATGTGATCTTGTCTTGCTTGTGCGCCTGCTGCACACCGGCCGTCTTGAGATTTTCCAGGATGATCTGGACGAAGTTGCGCTCGGCGTTGCGTTCATCGTTGTAGTGGGCCTGCCGCTCCATGGCCTTGGGGCTGGCGGGGTCGATCAACTCGTCGTCGGCGCCCACGCCCAGCACGCGGTGGGGCAGCAGGCTTTCCACGGTGAAGGGGCCGGCCACGCGCACCTTCTTCTTGTCAGAGAAGGGTTTGTCGTAGAGAAATTCGAACTCGGCCTTGGCGGCGATGCTGGCGTCGATTTCCTTCTGCCGTGCGATGCGCGCTTGCCACCACTGGTTTATGAGCGTTTTTGCCTTATGGCCCTTGTCCGACAAGGGGTTGATGCTATCAAGTTTGATGGTTTTCCAACCCCCCACATCACCCGCATCGGGCAGGGCGCGCGGCAATTCCCATTCCTGCCAGGCCGTGCCCAGCAGCGCGTTGATCTGCGCGCGCAGCGGCTCCAGCACCTGCTGGTGCTGCGCCCAGATCACGTCGATCTCGGCGTTGTTGGCGATGGATTTGAGCGTGATGTGCGGCACGCGCTCGTAGACGAAGCCCTGGCGCACGTCGCCATGCACCGGCGCGCTGGAGGGCGCGCTGCGCGTGACCTCGGCCTCCTTCAACTGGCCTTCGCGGCTGTCGGCCAGCAGGTAGTAGGGGTAGCGCGCGCCCATGATGCGGGCGCGAGCCAGCGCCAAGGCCACACGCGAGGTGTCGATGGTGATCCAGCGGCGGCCCCATTGCTCAGCGACGTAGGCGGTGGTGCCGGAACCGCAGGTGGGGTCGAGGATGAGGTCGCCAGGGTCGGTGGTCATGAGGATCGCTTGCTGTATTGCGATGCTCGGCGTTTGTACGACATAGACCTTCGCATCGCTGAAGCCGCTCTGTCGAGTGTTGTCCCAAATATTGTTCCGGGTCATTACCCGAAAATCATCGAGATAGCGCTTGAACCGCAGCGTGTTGCCGATGGCTAGCAAGCGATCTGCATTTCGAAGCCGGGAAAGTCCCATTTCGTTCGTGCTGAACGTTCGTGTTCCGGGTGAGAACTTCCGTCCCTTGAACTCGAATAGACGCACGTCATTCTCCCCACTTGAGCGTGCGCTAGTGATCGGGTTGGGGTGATAAACCTTTGCCCCCGTAGGCAACGGTGCGAAGCCCGCCAGTTGCTCCGGACTCATCGTGAATGGCGCGTAGCTTTCATCTTCAAAGAAACGGAGGTTGTCATCGCCGACATAAGTTCGATCATCAAAGAGAGGGCGGTATTTGACCTTGGCCTTGTCCTTCGTGTACCAAAGCAGCACGTCGTAGCTGCTGTCTAGAAGCGCACTTCCTTTGCCAGTTGTTTTGCGAAAAACGATTTCGCTACAACAGTTCTCATCCGGCGGTTTCAAGACCGAAGCGCAACACGTGGTTATTGAGCGAGAACTGGAGCCTGCTGAGCCATGGCCAGCAGGTGTGAGAAGACGGCCAGCGGGGTGTTGAAGCCATGGGTTGCGCGAGGTCTGCTGTTCAAGCTGTCGGCGATGGCGTCCAGTTCGTCCTGGCTGTGCACGCTCAGGTCAGTGCCCTTGGGCAGGTACTGGCGCAGCAGCCCGTTGGTGTTCTCGCAGGTGCCGCGCTGCCAGGGGCTGTGGGGGTCGCAGAAGTAGACCTGCACGCCCGTGGCGGCGGCCAGTTGCCGGTGGTAGCTCATCTCCTTGCCCTGGTCGTAGGTGAAGCTCTTGCGCATCGGATCGGCAATCGCGTTGAGCTTGGCCGTGAAACCGGCCAGCGCCGAGCTGGCCGTGGCATCGTCCATCTTGGCCAGCAGCACCAGGCGGCTGGAGCGCTCCACCAGCACGCCCACGGAGGACTTGTTGCCCGCCCCTTTGATGAAGTCGCCTTCCCAGTGGCCGGGCATCACGCGATCCTCGATCTCGGGTGGGCGCACGTGGATGCTGACCATCTCGGGGATCTGGCCACGCCGGTCGGTGCCACGGCTGCGCGGCAACCGTGTGCCACGGCCCTGGCGCAGGCAGGCGATGAGCTGGCGGCGCAGTTCGCCCCGAGGCTGGGCGTAGATGGCGGTGTAGATGGTTTCGTGGGACACGTGGGCGCGGCCTCGTTGGGAAAGGTGCGCTTGAGGGTAGCGGCAATCTGCTGGGGCGACCACTTCCAGTCCAACAGGGTCATCACCAGGCTCCAGGACAGGCTGTCAGAAGACAGTTTGGCAAGAGGGCGGGCAGCACGCCGGCGCGCCTGGCAGGACAGCTGTGCGCGGTGCGAGCCGTAGGCCGCGTCAGCGCCCGTGTTGCGCGCCAGCTCGCGGCTGATCGTCGATGGCGATCGCCCCAGCGTGCGGGCCATCGCGCGCACGCTTTGCCCTTGCTGGCGCATGCTCGCGATCGTCATGCGGTCTTCGGGTTGGAGTTGTTCGTATCGGGAGGCGGATGGCATGTGAACACCTTACAGCAGGGGGTGTTGCACTTCGGATTTGAGGCCGCCTCCCCAAACACCTCATCCATCACCGCTCGCACCCGGTGCACGTTCTCATCCCCGATCTGCACAAAGATCGACCCCGACTCCGTCAACAGATCGCGCGCCACCGTCAGCCGATCCCGGAGATAGGTCAGGTACGAATGGATGCCATCGCGCCAGGTATCGCGGAACGCCTTCACCTGCTCCGGCTCGCGCGTGATGTGCTGGGCGTTGCCGTCCTTCACGTCGCGGCTGGTGGTTGACCATTGGAAGTTGCTGTTGAATTTGATGCCGTAGGGCGGGTCGAAGTAGATGCACTGCACCTTGCCACGCAGGCCCTCGCGCTCGGCCAATGAGGCCATCACGTGCAGGCTGTCGCCCAGGATCATGCGGTTGGCCCAGTGGCCGTCGTGCTGGTAGAACTCGGTGCGCGCGTTGTCGCTGGGCAGGCCGTTGAAGTCGGCGAACAGGTCCACCTGGTCGATGAGCCGGCCGTTGCCGCGTTCCCTGGCTTCGTGCTGGCGCTCCGTTTCCCGGCGCAGGTCGTCGATCAGCACCTTGGGGTGCACCTTCTCCTGGATGTAGAGCGGCGGGGCGTTGACGACGAGGTCGCTCCAGTCCTGCTGGTCCTTGCCGCGCCACAGCAGTTGGGGTCCAGGTCGCGGTTCAGGCGGCCCGCGCGCTGGAGCAGTTCCGACGCTTCGCCCAAGTCGTGCAACGCCGCGAGTTCATTGAGCCACTGCGTGTTGGCGCGCGGGTAGGCCACGGGCTTGGGGCTTTGCTCGTCCCGGGCCATCACCGACTGGTATTCGGCCGTGGGGATGTTCTTGCGCGTGGCACCCTCGTGTTTAAGGGTGTCGACGACGAGGGGGGCTTTGGGTTGTCTTGTGGCCATGGGTCGGTCAGTTCAAGCTTTCTTGATAGCCCATGCCGGCAGCCATGTGGCGCACGCCTGCAACGAATACCTGTAGGCTTTTCGAGTGGTTGTTCCCTGAATTCAGGTGTTGGGCCATGGTGCGTGCGCCGCTGTTTTTCTGGAAGGCGGGCACGAGCCGTTTGACTTCCACGGAGGGCTTTTGCCAATCGTCTGGATGGGCGAAGCGCTTGCGATGTGCCGGGGTATCCGCCTTGGGCTGGTCAAAAGCTGCGGCCAGCGCGGCGAGGTCGCCGAGATACCAGCTTTCGAGTTCCTGGCAGACCAGGCGTATCAGGGTTTCAGGGCGGCCGCTTTGTGCGCACAAGGCTTGCAACTTGGCTTTGAGGTCGATGCAGTGGGCGTTGTCGTTGTCGCGCACGATGACGAAGCGGTCGCCGGGAATGCGCCATGCGGCCAGCTTGCGAGGGATGCTGCGGTCCAGATCGCTCTTGCCTTCGTGGGGCACACACTGGAAGTGCTGGCCATCCACCCAGCCGGGGAACAGGCGTGGCAGCCAGTCATCGAGCAACACCCGCATGGAGGGCTCTTCAAGCAGAAAGATGATGCGACCCTGCATCAGCTCACATCCTTGTTGAGGCCCTCGAACAAACCCTGCTTCCACAGATAGCCGGGAAGGTCACCGGCATCGAACAGGGCGCGCAGGTTCTCGGAACTGCTGGCGCGGGAGATGGTTGTGAACCCTTGATCCTTGCGCAGGCAGTAGATCTCGTCGAGGGTCAGCGCATTGAGGAAATCTGGCGAGTGCGTGGAGATGAAGACCTGCCCCCCGCGCTCGGCGTAGTCGCGGAACTCCTCGGCCAGTTCGGGCAGGAGTTCGGGGTAGAGCTGGTTCTCGGGCTCCTCGACGGCCAGCAACGGATAGGGCTTGGGGTCGTTGAGCAGCACGAGGTAGGCAAACATCTTGATGGTGCCATCCGACACATGGCGGGCAATGAACGGATCTTTGAAGCTGCCATCCTGGAAGCGCAGAACGAGGCGGCCGTCTTCCGTTTGTTTGGGCTCGACCACCGATACGCCCGGCACGCGGCGTTGCATGGCATGCAGCACGCGGTCGAATCGGTCGCGGTGATGCTCGAACAGATAGTTGGCCACCAGCGGCAGGTTGTCGCCCCGGGTGGAGAGGTGCTCGGCAAAGCCGTCTTCCTGGCTGGGACGGGCCTCGGAGACGTGGAAGTCGGAGATATGCCAGTTCTCGATCATCAGCCGGAAGGCGCTGGCCGCCTTGAAGCGCTCGAACTGGCCCAGGCCCTTGATGGCGAGGATGTCCGGGGCGTCCAGTTCCTGTTCCTCACGGGTCAGGTCTTCGTCGGGCTTGGAAAAGTCTTCCTCGTTGGTGATGGCGTAGCCCTTGCCGGAGGAGAAATCCAAGAAGCGAAACGGCGCGCCATAGGCGCCACGCTTGTAGCGCAGGATCTCGCGCTCTACGACAGGGCGCCCGCTTTTCTTGTCGGGCTTGATCTTCAGCGCGTAAGTCACGAGCCGGTCATATCCGGTGATCTCCAGTCGAAACTGCAGCGTGATCTCAATGGGTTCATTCGCGAAACCGCGGCTCGCCACCTCGCGGTAGCCTCCTCGCTTGGCCAACGCCTTGGCCACGTTCATCGACAGGGCGTCCTTGAGAAAGGAGAACACGTCGAACAGGGTGGACTTGCCGGTGCCGTTGGCACCCACCAGCACGCACAGGCGCGGAATGTTTTCCAGCTTCGCGTCGCGGAACAGTCGGTAGTTCTTGATGGCGATGGATTCGATTTGCATGGGGTGCCCTTTCAATACAGTGTGGCCGGGTAGTGCCTGAGCATCGGATAGTCCACCTTCCGCTTGCTGCCGGAGCCCAGGTCGACCATTTTGTTGACGTCAACAAAATGGTCCGAGACGGCATGGCCAGACACCTCGCAGGCCACTTTGGCCTTGGAAATGGCGGTGCCAAAGTTGCGCCACTCGGCATAGCCCAGCAGGTGCTGCAGGTCTCTGGCCAGCCAATATTCGACGCCGCCATCGGTCTGTTGGGCATGTCCCTCGAAGGTGTTGGTCAGCGCGTGGACGAGTCCGGTTTTCACGTGTTCTCCCTTCGGTTGTGCTGCTCGATCATGGCGTCGAACGCCTCCTGCACCTTCCGCGCAAAGTCATCCTGCATCTGCCACACGTCCGTGAATTCGGCAAAGGCCCAGCGGCCATGGGTGCCGAGCCGGTTCACGCCTGGCACCCAGTGGGTGAGCATGGTTTCCTTCTTGATCTTGGCGTCTTCGCCGCGGTAGCCCTTGATCTCGACCACGAGGTTCAGCAGGTCATCCTCGCCATGACCGTCGTCCACGCGCACGATGAAGTCGGGGCGGTAGCGGTGCGGTTGGCCATCTTTGTTGTAGGGCACTTCCAGGCCCAGGTTGTGGTTCTTCACGTAGGCGCGCACGCGCGGGTGCGACTCGGCCACGCGGCAGAACTCGGCTTCCCAGTCGCTGTCGAGGATGACCCAGTTGATGTGGCAGCGCGGGCCATCGTGCGCCAGGCCACTGGTGTTCCAGCGGTCGGTCTTGGAGGTGTTGAAGCTCACATGCCGGGTGCTGCCCACTGGGTTGTAGGGGTCGAGCACGGCCTGGATGGGACGTTGGCCGAGAAAGGCGCGGGTGATGCCTGCATTGATGCGGCCGCAGGCGTCTTCAGCCAGCGTTTTGTACTTGAGTTGCGCGGGGTAGGTGCCGCCCTTGCATTCCAGGTAGCCTTCCAGCCACTGGCGGGCAATGCGTTTGAGCTGGCCGAACAGGTGCAACTGGAGCTGTCCATCGGCATCTCGAAAATGAGTCTGCAGCAGATGGGAGGTCAGCTCGTACACCACCTGCGATGGGCGCACGTCGCCCGTGTGCACGAGGTTCAAGTCCACCTGCGCACCGATGATGCCGGAGTTGCGTGTTTCGGTGGCGCCCACCAGCGCAGGCGTGAGCTCCATGCGAGAGTCGTCGGTGAACTCGGCCCGCAACTGTTCTTCGGGCAGTTCCACGCGGTAGCCTTGCACCCGCGGAAAGCGAATCTCCAGCGCCTCGCGTTCGCGCAGCGCCTTGACCTGGATGGTCTCGCGTGGCTTTTGCGGCGGCGCGACCACAGGCTCTGCGTTGAAGTCGAAGGGAATACCCAGCACGTCGGCGTATTCGACGTTGAACAGGCCCTCGGCATTGAGTTCATAGGACTGGCGGCGCAATGCGCGGCCGATCACCTGTTCGCAAAGCAACTGGGTGCCAAAGGCGCGCACGCCGAGCACGTGGGTCACGGTGTTGGTGTCCCATCCCTCGGTCAGCATGGAGACCGAGACCACGCAGCGGATGGAGTCGCCCAGCCGGCCGGGTTTGCCCACGGTATTCATCACTTCGCGCAGCAAATCCTGATCGGTGATTTTCTGGCCGGCTTGGGCGTCTCCGGTTCGCTCGACGATTTCGCGGCGGAAGCGGTCGATTTCGTCGGCGGCCATGCCGCGGAAGCTGTCGTCGAGTGCCTCGCCCGATTCAAGTTGTTCGCTGTCGATCAGCAGCGTGCGTGGCCGGCCCAGGGCGTTGCCGTAGTCGTCCTGGTTGCGAAACAAGGGCAGGCGACCGGCTTCATGGGCGCCGTCCGCCCGTGTGAAGCCCGAGATGTAGTCGTACACGAGCTTCGAGGTGGCGGTGTTGTTGCACACCACGATGAAGCAAGGCGGCACCGCGAGCTGTTCCTTTTGCCACAGCGCGAAGGTCTTTTCATAGTGGCCGTACAGGGCTTCCAGCGCGGTCTGCAATTGCGTGGGCAGCGCCAAAGGGTTCAGCCCTTCGGCCTTGCCACGGCCTTTCTTGGGCATCTTGGCGCGAATGTGTTCCCACAGATTGCGGAACATCGGCATCTCGGCGCCGGGGATGTTGTCTGCCACCGGCACGCGTGGAAGCTTGACGATGCCGCATTCGATGGCATCCATCAGCGAGAAGTCGCTCAGGGTCCAAGGGAACAAGGTGCCTTCGGCATAGCCTGAGCCGCGCAGGAAGAAGGGCGTGGCTGACAGGTCGAACACGCGGGACACGCCCAGCTTGCGCTGAACGGCTTCGAGGCCGGAGATCCACAGCCGGGCCGCGGCGTTGTTTTCTTCGGCTTCTTTCTTCTCGTCGCCTTTCAGGTCGTCGTCTTCCGGGGCATCCGGTTTTTCACGGTAGCAGTGGTGTGCCTCGTCGTTGATGACCAGCACGTCTTTCAAGCCCATGAGGTCGGGCATGACCCGCTGGAGCATCTGGCCTTCGGTTTCCAGGGTGTCGAGTTCTTCGCCGCCGCGTCCTTGCAGCAAGGCGCGGCCGCCTTTGGACAGTTCCACGCGCTCACGCCGCTTGAACGCGTGGTAGTTGGTGATGACGATCTTGGCGCGCTCCAGGTCGGCGAGCATGTCGCCAGGCACCAGTTCGCGGCTGGCGTAGTAGCTGTCGGGATCGTTCGGCTGCAGGACGCGCAGGCGATCACGAATGGTCAGCCCCGGGGCAACGACAAGAAAGCCGCGGGTAAAGCGCCGGCTGGCGGGTTTGCGGACGGCATTGATGGTTTGCCAGGCGATCAGCATGGCCATCACCGTGGTCTTGCCGGCCCCGGTGGCCAGCTTGAGCGCCAGCCGCGCAAGGTCTGGGTTGGCGTCCTGATTGGCGCGCTCCAGATGGTCGATGAAGGTTTTGCCCGCCTTGCCAAGCTGTGGTGCCACCTCCGTCAGCCAGATGGCGGTCTCCACGGCCTCGATCTGGCAGAAGAACGGGCGCACACCGCTGAACGCGTGGTGGCGCCAGTGCTGCAGCAGCCGAGCGGTTTCCGGCGTCACGCGCCAGCTGGCCGGATCGGGCAGCGCGCGCCATTTGTCGACTTCTCCGCGCGCGGCATTGATGACGGCCTGGTGGTCGTATTGCTGTGCCTGTGTTGACAGGCCTTTGCCTTCGTCGAAAAGAAGCGCCTCTTGTCTGGCCTGGCCCTTGCGTTTTTTGGGCTGGGGAATGGGTGTGATGAATTCAGCACGCCGTCGGCTGGCGACGACTTGCTGCGTGGGTTGCCCATTCTTGTCCAGCTCCCAGTGCTGCAACGGATAGCCGTACGGGGAGTTGAGGATGGGTTTTTCTAAGAAGAGATTTGTCATGGTTGAAAACCTGTGCCAACGCTCCTCTCTGGCACG
This sequence comes from Ottowia sp., assembly GCF_016703145.1. Classification (GTDB taxonomy): domain Bacteria; phylum Pseudomonadota; class Gammaproteobacteria; order Burkholderiales; family Burkholderiaceae_C; genus Ottowia. The sequence continues at coordinate 270,358 of NZ_JADJCO010000002.1, forward strand.
GTATCGATATTTGAGCCCTGATAGTTTGCCAGTTCATCGATCATGCTGAGACTGTTTGTGGGTAGTTCAGCAGCTCATAACTACTAATAATTTAATAGCTACCACCGCTTGAATGGCGGGCACTGTAAGCCAATCTGACCATGAATCCGCAACGCGGCGCCGCTGGCCGCGCCGGTAGAATTCCCCTTTTCTCCTGAAAGCCCCGCCATGAGCCTGCAATGCGGCATCGTGGGCCTGCCCAACGTCGGCAAGTCCACCCTCTTCAACGCGCTGACCCAAGCCGGCATCGCCGCCGAGAACTACCCCTTCTGCACCATCGAGCCCAACACCGGCGTGGTCGAGGTGCCCGATCCGCGCCTGGCCCGGCTGGCCGAGATCGTCCAGCCCGAGCGCGTGCTGCCGGCCATCGTCGAGTTCGTGGACATCGCCGGCCTGGTGGCCGGCGCCAGCACCGGCGAGGGCCTGGGCAACCAGTTCCTGGCCCACATCCGCGAGACCGACGCCATCGTCAACGTGGTGCGCTGCTTCGAGGACGCCAACGTCATCCACGTGGCCGGCAAGGTGGACCCGATCGCCGACATCGAGGTGATCCAGACCGAGCTGTGCCTGGCCGACCTGGGCACGGTGGACAAGGCCCTGCAGCGCTACACCAAGGCCAGCAAGAGCGGCAACGACAAGGAAGCCGCCGCCATGCTGAAGGTGCTGGCGCCCGTGCAAGCCGCGCTGAACGAAGGCCGGCCCGCGCGCACGCTGGATTTGAGCCGCGACGAGCTGGCGCTGCTCAAGCCCCTGTGCCTGATCACGGCCAAGCCCGCCATGTTTGTCGGCAACGTCAGCGAAGACGGGTTCGACGGCAACCCGCTGCTCGACCGCCTGAAGGACTACGCCGCCAGCCAGAACGCACCCGTGGTCGCCATCTGCGCCAAGATGGAAGCCGACATGGCCGAGATGAGCGACGAGGACAAGGCGATCTTCCTGGAAGAAATGGGCCAGAGCGAGCCCGGCCTGAACCGGCTGATCCGCGCGGCCTTCAAGCTGCTGGGCCTGCAGACCTACTTCACCGCCGGCGTGAAGGAAGTGCGCGCCTGGACCATCCACGCCGGCGACACCGCGCCCCAGGCGGCCGGCGTGATCCACGGCGACTTCGAGCGCGGCTTCATCCGCGCGCAGACCATCGCCTTCGACGACTACATCCAGTACAAAGGCGAGCAGGGCGCCAAGGACGCCGGGCGCATGCGCAGCGAGGGCAAGGAGTACGTCGTCAAGGATGGGGATGTGATGAACTTCCTGTTCAACGTCTGAAAGCCAGTCCTTTATATGTAATACAAAGTGTGATACAAAGCCGTCAAGGATCGGCTGCATGCGAGTTTTCAAGAACGCTTGGTTCGAGCGGTTTGCCCGCAAACAGGACATATCGGACAAGGCGATCGTGCAGGCCATGGAGCGGGCCGAGCAGGGCTTGATCGACGCTGACCTTGGCGGTGGTGTCATCAAGCAGCGTGTGGCGCGGCCTGGACAAGGCAAGTCGGGCGGGTTCCGCACCGTTGTTCTGTATCGGACGGCGGAACGCGCTTTCTTTGTCTATGGGTTCGCCAAGAGTGACCGCGACAACATCGGCAAGGATGAAGAGGCCCAGTTCAGGAAGGCCGCAGGCTATGTGCTGGGCCTGTCAGACGAGCAACTGGCCGTGTTGATCGGCAAGGGGCAATTTTCGGAGGTACACGATCATGACGAAGAAATACCGGAGTGATGCTTTCGCGGCCATCCATGAAACCATGGAGGCGCTGCATGGCGTTGGCGCCATCGACAGGCAGACCATGCGCGAGTTCGACGAGGCCTGCCTGACGCCCGTGGTGCCCATGCCGCCTGAACGCATCCGGGCCTTGCGCGAGCGTGAGCATCTGTCGCAACCTGTCTTTGCGCTCTACCTGAACGTGAGCAAGAACCTCATCTCCGACTGGGAGCGTGGCGTCAAGAAGCCTGGTGGACCTGCCTTGCGCTTGCTGACGGTCGTGGAAAAGAGTGGCATCCAAGCGATTGCCTGAGTGGGTATGAACGAGAGTATGGAATGACCAGCCAAGTCAGCATACCCAGCATCCATGCGGCTTTGACGCAACACTTCCTGTTCAGCGTCTGACGGCGCTTGGCTGGGAGTTCGGTGGAACTCCTTGGATCAAAAACCCAGTTGCCAGCGCTTGATCAAGAGTGCAGTTCAATGCCCTGCCGTCCAGCCCACTCATCGGGTGTCTTGATCAGGCCAGGGAACTCGTGACGCATCGCCAGGATGCCGCCATCGCCCGTGAGGAGGGCCTCGGCCCGACCGACATGCGCCAGCGCCAGAAACACCTGATCTTTCTTGTCGCGGCAGGCCGGCAATTCTGGCCACGGCCGCGGTAACTCGACGACATCGGCATAGGGCAGAAGATCTCCCAGCAGATCCTGCTGTTCCTCGCCCGTCAACTTGAATTTGGGATAGGCGAGCACGCGCAGCAGTTCGCTCACCGTTTCCTTGCACGCCAGGGGCTGCAACTGTTCATGCTGCCATGCACGGCGTATCCAGGCGAGGCGGCCCGACGTGAACAGGAGCGCCGAAAGCACGACGTTGGTATCCAGAACGACACGGATCATCGGCGTGCCCTGCAGCGCCAGATCGAGCAGGTCGCGCGGCTTCATGGGGTGGGCGCCGGACGCGCCGCCGCCTGCCGCTCGCGCGCCTGCAGCGCGCGCTTGCGCTCCACGCCCCAACGGTAGCCGGACAGGGCGCCGTCGCTGCGCACCACGCGGTGGCAGGGGATGGCCACGGCCAGCGGGTTGGCGGCGCAGGCCTGGGCGACCGCGCGCACGGCGCGGGGCTGGCCGATGCGCCGGGCGATGTCGGCGTAGCTGACGGTGCTGCCCGCCGGCACCGCGCGCAGCGCCTGCCACACGCGCTGCTGGAAGGCGGTGCCGCGCACGTCTAGCGGCAGGTCGAGCCCCAGGCCGGGCGCCTCGACGAAGCCGATGACCTGGGCCACGTGGCGCTCGAACGCGGCGTCGCCGCCGACCAGCTCGGCGCGCGGGAACTGGTCCTGCAGCCCGCGCGCCAGCGCGTCGGGGTCGTCGCCCAGCGCGATGGCGCACAGCCCGCGCGCGCTCTCGGCCACCAGGATGGCGCCCAGCGCGCACTGCCCGATGGCGAAGCGGATGCGCTGGCCGCGTCCGCCGGCCCGGAAGTCGGCCGGCGCCATGCCCAGCAGGCCATCGGCCTGGGCATAGAAGCGGCTGCTGGCGCCGAAGCCGGCGTCGTAGAGGGCGTCGGTCACGCGCGCGTGGCCGGGCAGGGTGCGGCGCAGCAGGCGCGCGCGCCGCTCGGCCGCGTAGGCGCGCGGCGTGAGGCCGGTGGCGGCCTTGAACAGGCGGTGGAAGTGGAACCGGCTCAGCCCCTCTTCGGCCGCCAGCGCGTCCAGCGTGGGCGGGGCCTGGGCGGCGTCCACGGCGGCCTCGATGCGGCGACACGCGGCGGCCACCTGGGCGGTGTGCTGCCGGCCGAGCTGGCCGGCATCGGCGCGGCGGCTGGGGCGGTAGCCGGCGGCCTCGGCGGCGGCGGGGCTGTCGAAGAACTCGACGTTCTCCGGCCGCGGGCGGCGCGTGGGGCTGCTGGGGTGGCACCACACGCCGGTGGTGCGCACGGCGTAGACGAAGCGGCCGTCGGCCGCGGCGTCGCATGCCAGCACGGCGGCCCAGCGCGGGTCGCTTTCGGTGGGACGGGCAGGGGTGGTCATGGCGCCACTGTAGGCCGGGGCGGCGGCGGTTGCATCCCGCCGCTTGCGCTCGAATTCAGCCCGCGCGGCGCAAGGTGAGGTTGATGCGCTCGGCGCCGGTGAGCGGGTGCGTGGCGGCGGGGATGGGCGCCACGCCGTGGAAGCGCAGCCGGTCCACGCCGCCCCACACGGCCACGTCGCCGTGCCACAGCGGCACGCGCAGGGCGCGGTCGGCGCGGCGCGGGCCGCCCCACAGGAACACCGCCGGCACGCCCAGCGACACCGAGACGATGGGCTGGCCGAAGTCGCGCTCGTTGCGGTCCTGGTGCAGCGCGAGCCGCGTGCCGGGCCGGTAGCGGTTGACGAGGCAGGCATCGGGCGCGAAGCCGGCGAACCCGGCCGCCGCGCGGCGCTGCCGGCGAGATGCAGAAACGGTTCGGGCAGCGCCGGCCAGGGCTGGCCGCTGTCGGGATCGCGCGCGGTGTAGCGGTAGCCGCCGGGACCGCTGGTCCACCCCAGCCGGCCGCAGTTGGTGAGCGGCACCGACATGCGCTGCCCGCCGGGCGTCGCCATGTGCCGGAAGGGCGCCTGCGCCAGCACGGCCCGCAGGGCGGGCCACAGCGCATCGACGTGCGCCAGCGCGAAGCCGCGCAACACCACGGCCTGCTCGCCCAGTCGCGTGACGGCGCCGGCGAGCGGGTGGTGGGCGCCGAACAGGTCACCGGCCGCGGTGGAGGATGTCTGCATATCAAATGGGCATCAAGTCGGCATGGATACTGCGCCAATAGCTATTCATAAGATAGCAAAGATGCCGGCTCGGGCCACAGCCAGAGCAGCGCCGCCGTCATCGCCAGATAGCGCAGGCACTTGCCCAGCGCCATGTAGCCGGCGCAGGGCGCCAGCGGCATGCGCAGCCAGCCGGCCAGGGCGCACAGCGGGTCGCCGACCAGCGGCAGGAAGGAGAGGAAGCAGGCGCGCGGCCCCAGCCGCTCCAGCCAGTCCAGGGCGCGCAGGTGGGTGGGCGAGTGGCGCGCCTGGTCGGCCAGGTGGTGCGCGCCCAGGCCCATCCACCAGCTCAGCAGCCCGCCCAGCGTGTTGGCCGCCGTGGCCACCCCGATGGCGGGCCAGAACAGGCCGGGGTTGAGCTTGACCAGCCCGAACACCGCCGGCTCCGACCCCATGGGCAGCAGCGTGGCCGACAGGAAGGCGACGACGGCGACCGTGGACAGCCCGAATTCGGGCAGCGCCAGCGCCTGCAGAAGGGAGGGGATCCATGCGTCCATCATGGCCGGCAGTGTAGGCAGGGCGCGGCACCCCGGCCGTTTCGATTGCTGAAATTTTGAGCAGGTAGAATCCGCCTCCCGCTACCGCACCACGCGCCGGCGGCCCCTTGCACGCCATGCGGATCGGCCCCTACCTCCTTCCCAACGACTTGTTCGTCGCCCCCATGGCGGGGGTGACGGACCGGCCGTTCCGCCAGCTCTGCCGGTCGTTCGGCGCCGGCTACGCGGTCAGCGAGATGGTGACCTCGCGCAAGGAGCTGTGGCACACGCTCAAGACCTCGCGTCGCGCCGACCACGCGGGCGAGCCGGGGCCGGTGGCGGTGCAGATCGCCGGCACCGAGCCGGCCATGATGGCCGAGGCCGCCCGCTACAACATCGACCGCGGCGCGCAGATCATCGACATCAACATGGGCTGCCCGGCCAAGAAAGTGTGCAGCCAGTGGGCCGGCTCGGCGCTGATGCAGGACGAGGCGCTGGCCCTGGCCATCGTCGAGGCCGTGGTCGCCGCCTGCGCGCCGCGTGGCGTGCCCGTGACGCTGAAGATGCGCACCGGCTGGTGCGCGCGCGAAAAGAACGCGCTGCGGATCGCCCGCGCCGCCGAGAGCGCCGGCGTGCGGATGGTCACCGTGCATGGCCGCACGCGCGAGCAGGGCTACAAGGGCGCGGCCGAACACGACACCGTGGCCGCCGTCAAGGCCGCCCTGCGCATCCCCGTGGTCGCCAACGGCGACATCGACTCGCCTGCCAGGGCGCGCGCCGTGCTGGCCGCCACTGGCGCCGACGCGCTGATGATCGGCCGCGCCGCCCAGGGCCGGCCCTGGATCTTCCGCGAGACCCTGCACCACCTGGCCACCGGCGGGCACCTGGTGCCGCCGCTGGTGCTGGAGGTGCGCCGCGCCCTGCTGACGCACCTGCAGGACCATTACGCGCTGTACGGCGAATTCACCGGCGTGCGCTCGGCGCGCAAGCACATCGGCTGGATGGTGCGCGCGCTGCCGGGCGGCGAAGCCTTCCGCGCCCGCATGAACGCCATCGACAATGCCGCCGTGCAGTGGCAGGTGGTGGCGGACTTCTTCGAGGAACTGGCCGACACGCACGAGCGCTTGCCCGAAGCGCCCGCGTGCGCGCGCGCCGCAGGCGGGGCGGTGGAGGCCCCCACCAAGCCATGAGCAAGAACAACACCATCGACGCCTGCGTCCGCGACAGCCTCCAGGCGTACTTCCACGACCTCGACGGCACCGAGCCCGGCGGCCTGTACGACATGCTGATCCGCGCGGTCGAAAAGCCCCTGCTCGACGTCGTCATGCAGCAGGCCGGCCACAACCAGAGCCGCGCCGCCGAATGGCTGGGCCTGAACCGCAACACCTTGCGCAAGAAGCTGGTGGAGCATCGGCTGATCGCCTCCGACAAGTCCTGATTTGATAGCTGGCAGCGCAGACTGCATGCGGGCTGCAGCCATTTTTTTATTTGATATCCCCGACCCCGTCCATGATGAACGCCCTGATTTCCGTATCCGACAAGACCGGCATCCTCGACTTCGCCCAGGGGCTGCACGCGCTGGGCGTGCGCCTGCTGTCCACCGGCGGCACCGCCAAACTGCTGCAGGACGCCGGCCTGCCCGTGACCGAGGTGGCCGACCACACCGGCTTCCCCGAGGTGCTGGATGGCCGCGTCAAGACGCTGCACCCCACCATCCACGGCGGCTTGCTGGCGCGCCGCGACGTGCCTGGGCACATGGCCGCGCTGCAAGCGCACGGCATCGCCACCATCGACCTGCTGGTGGTCAACCTCTACCCCTTCGAGGCCACCGTCGCGCGGCCCGGCTGCACGCTGGAGGACGCCATCGAGAACATCGACATCGGCGGCCCCGCCATGGTGCGCAGCGCGGCCAAGAACTGGCGCGACGTGGCGGTGCTGACCGACGCCGCGCAGTACGCCGGCGTGCTGGCCGAGCTGCGGGCCGGCGGCATCGGCCTGAAGACGAAGTTCGCGCTGTCGGTGGCCGCCTTCAACCGCATCAGCAACTACGACGCGGCCATCAGCGACTACCTGTCCGCTATTGATTTCGAAGCTGGTGGCACAAGCGCCGTGCCGGACAGAAGCCTTTTTTCTTCACAAAGCAACGGCCGCTTCGTCAAGCTGCAGGACCTGCGCTACGGCGAGAACCCGCACCAGCAGGCCGCCTTCTACCGCGACCTGTACCCCGCGCCCGGCTCGCTGGTGACGGCCGAGCAGCTGCAGGGCAAGGAGCTGAGCTACAACAACATCGCCGACGCCGACGCGGCCTGGGAATGCGTCAAGAGCTTCGACGCCGCCACGCCCGCCTGCGTCATCGTCAAGCACGCCAACCCCTGCGGCGTGGCCGTGGGCGCCAGCGCGCTGCAGGCGTACGGCAAGGCCTTCCAGACCGACCCCACCAGCGCCTTCGGCGGCATCATCGCCTTCAACACGCCGGTGGACGGCGCCACGGCCGAGCAGGTGGCCAGGCAGTTCGTCGAGGTGCTGATGGCGCCCGGCTTCACGCCCGAGGCGCTGGCCGTCTTCAAGGCCAAGGCCAACGTGCGCGTGCTGCGCATCCCGCTGGACGGCGTCAAGCCCGGCGCCGCCACGCCGTGGGAGCGCGGCCAGAACTTCATGGACGTCAAGCGCGTCGGCTCCGGCCTGCTGATGCAGACCGCCGACAACCACGAGCTGGCGCGCGCCGACCTGCGCGTGGTGACCAAGGTGCAACCCACGGCGCAGCAGATCGACGACCTGCTGTTCGCCTGGAAGGTGGCCAAGTTCGTCAAGAGCAACGCCATCGTGTTCTGCAAGGACGGCATGACCATGGGCGTGGGCGCCGGGCAGATGAGCCGGCTGGATTCGGCGCGCATCGCCAGCATCAAGGCGCAGCATGCCGGGCTGCCGTTGGCCGGCAGCGCGGTGGCCAGCGACGCCTTCTTCCCCTTCCGCGACGGGCTGGACGTGGTGATCGACCACGGCGCCACCTGCGTCATCCAGCCCGGCGGCTCGATGCGCGACCCGGAGGTGATCGCCGCCGCCGACGAGCGCGGCGTGGCGATGGTGTTCACCGGGGTGCGGCACTTCAGGCACTGACCCGCCGGCCGGAGGCGGCGAAAGCCCTCTCGGGAGGCGGAGTTTCAGCAGCGCGTGGGGTAGCGGGAGCAGTTCACGCCGCGGCTGTTGTGGCGGTCGAAGCTGTTCCTGGTCTCGGTGTCCTGCCGGGCCGAGTCCTTGGGCACCAGCGTGGAAAGATCGACCTCGGGTTGCCGCGCGGGCTGCCCCGCCGCGGCTGGGGGCTCGGGCACCTGGGGGGCCTGCGCCGCCGGGCGCCGCGGGCGCGGCGTGGGATCGGCGGCCTGGGCGGACAGCGGGCCCAACAGCAGGGCCAGGACGAGGGCGGCGGGTTTCATGGTGGCTTCCTCCGTTTTTCAAGTCAAATCGGCCTGAAGCCCGCATGGAACATGCGCGAACAGCTATCAAATAGAGAGTGATCGGAAGACCTCGCGCGCCGCCGCGAGGGTGGCGTCGATGTCCTCGTCGCTGTGCGCGCCGCTGACGAAGCCGGCCTCGTACAGCGCCGGCGCGATGTACACGCCGCGCGCCAGCAGGCCGTGGAAGAGCTGGTTGAAGCGCGCGCCGTCGCTTTTCATCACTTGGGCGTAGTTCCGCGGCAGCTCGGGCAGCAGGAAGAAGCCGAACATGCCGCCCTCGCAGTCGGCGCTGAAGGGCACGCCCTCGGCCGCGGCGGCGGCCGACAGGCCCTCGGCCAGGCGCCGGGTCTGGTGCGCCAGGGCGTCGAAGAAGCCGGGCTTTCGGATCTCGCGCAGCGTGGCCAGCCCGCAAGCGGTGGCCACGGGGTTGCCCGACAGCGTGCCGGCCTGGTAGACAGGGCCCAGCGGGGCGAGCTGCTCCATCACGTCGCGCCGGCCGCCGAAGGCCGCCAGCGGCATGCCGCCGCCGATGACCTTGCCCATGACGGTGAGGTCGGGCGCGAAGCCGGGGATGTGCCGCGCGTACACGCTCTGCGCGCTGCCCAGGGCGACGCGGCAGCCGGTCATGACCTCGTCGTAGATCAGCAGCGCGCCGTGCCGGGTGCACAGCTCGCGGCAGCGGCGGGTGAACTCGACCGTGGCGCGCACGAAGTTCATGTTGCCGGCGATCGGCTCCATGATGAGCGCGGCGATGTCGTCGCCGTGCAGGGCGAAGGCTTCTTCCAGTTGCGCGAGGTTGTTGTACTCGAGCACCAGGGTGTGCTGCACCACCTCGGCCGGCACGCCCGCGCTGGTGGGGTTGCCGAAGGTGGCCAGGCCCGAGCCGGCCTTGACCAGCAGCGCGTCGGCGTGGCCGTGGTAGCAGCCTTCGAACTTGATGATCCTGCTGCGCCCGGTGGCGCCGCGCGCCAGGCGGATGGCGCTCATGCCGGCCTCGGTGCCCGAACTCACCAGGCGAACCTGTTCGGCCCCGGGTGCCAGCTTGAGGATCTCCTCGGCCAACTCGATCTCGCGCTCGGTCGGCGCACCGAAGCTCAGGCCGTCGGCCACCGCGCGCTGTACGGCCTCGAGCACGGCCGGGTGGCCGTGGCCGAGGATCATCGGACCCCAGGAGCCGATGTAGTCGATGTAGCGACGCCCCTCGGCATCCCACATGTAGGCGCCCTGCGCGCGGGCGATGAAGCGTGGCGTGCCGCCCACGGCGCGGAAGGCCCGCACGGGCGAGTTGACGCCGCCGGGGATGACCCGGCGCGCGCGCGCCATCAGGGCGTCGTTGAGGTCGAGGTCAGTGCTTGGTTTCATTGAAGGGGTAGGGAATGTCGATGGAGGGTGGCTCGTCGCCGTCGTCCGGGGCGTCCTGCGGATCGTCGGTCTCGGCCCAGAACAGCCGGTCGGCCACGGCCCGGCCCATGCCGGGGCGGAAGCCGTGGTCCAGCGCCTGGTCGAGGTACTGCAGCGCCTCGGTGGCGGCCTCGGTCAGCTCCGAGCCCATCGCCAGCAGCGCCGCCAGCGCCGCCGACAGGATGTCGCCGGCGCCCAGAAAGGCCGCGTCGATGCGCTCGAAGCTCTGGCGGCACAGCTCGGCCTGGGGCGAGGCCAGCACGCTGGCGACCTGCTCACCCGGCTGCGGCAGGCCGGTGACCAGCACGTAGGACACGCCCAGCTCGGCCGCGGCGCGCGCCAGGTCGGTGCTGCCCGCGTGGCGGTGCGACGCGGATTCGGGCAGCAGCCAGTGGCGCAGCGTGGTGTTGTTGCCCACCAGCACGGCGGTCTGCGGCAGCAGCAGCTCGCGGAAAGCATCCAGGTAGGCGTCGATCTCGGCCTCGTCCCACCACGACAGGTCGGGCATGTACGCGATCACGGGTACGCTCGGGTAGTCGGACGCGAACGCGGCGATGGCCGCGACCGCTTCGGGGCTGCCGACGAAGCCGACCTTGATGACCTGCAGCGGCACGTCCTCCGCCACCAGGCGGGCCTGCTCGGCCACCGCCGCGTCGTCCAGGGCGACGTGGCCGACCGCCTCGCGCGTGTCGCGCAGGTAGACGCCGGTGGCCACCGGCAGGGCATGGGCACCGACCGAGGCGATGACCAGCGCGTCGCTGGACAGCCCGCCGGCGCCCACGGGATCGCTGGCGTTGAAGCTCAGCACGCAAGGCAAGGCATCATCGCCGGGTGGCAGGTCGGGAGTGTCGTTATCTCGCGACGCCTCGGACGCGCTGGATCGTGTCATTTGACGTATGGAGGCAGTTTGGTGAGCCCGGGCGCCCCGCTCATGCGGTGACCATGGATACAATCAATTGCATTTTAGAGAGTTGCAACTTAAGCTGTAATGGAAACGAAAACCTGGATGTGTCTGATCTGTGGGTGGCTCTACGACGAAGCCGAAGGAGCGCCCGACCATGGTATCGCGCCTGGCACCCCCTGGGAGCAGGTGCCGATGAACTGGACCTGCCCCGAGTGCGGGGCGAGGAAGGAAGACTTCGAGATGGTGGAGATCTGACCCGGCCCGGGTCGCTTGCCCGCGGCCGGCTGATGATGCGTCGGACGTGAATTTGCTGGCACTTCAGGCCGAGGCAGGAGAGTTGCTGTTGATCGAACCGCGGGGCCTGATCAGCAGCCACGCCCGCGCGCCATCGGCCAGCCTCGTGGCGTGAAGCCGGGCGCGTCGGCAGGGGCGCCCGGTAAAATCGGGCCATGGCCGATGCTGTCCCGCTCATCAATCTGACGAACCACTTCCTCATCGCCATGCCGGGCATGGAGGACAGCACCTTCGCCCGGAGCGTGGTCTACGTCTGCGAGCACAGCGAGCGCGGCGCGCTGGGCCTCATCATCAACAAGCCGGGCGGCATCAGCATGGCCGACCTGTTCGAGAAGGTCGATCTGCCGCTGGCGCGCAAGGACCTGGGCGTGCAGCCCGTGTTCCACGGCGGGCCGGTGCAGACCGAGCGCGGCTTCGTGCTGCACGACCCGGTCACGGCCGAGGGGCTGCCGCCCGACGAATCGATCTACGCGTCCACGCTCGCCGTGCCCGGCGGGCTGGAGATGACCACCTCCAAGGACGTGCTCGAAGCCCTGTCCAACGGCGGCGGGCCGCGGCGCGTGCTGGTGATGCTGGGCTATTCGGCCTGGGGCGAGGGCCAGCTCGAATCCGAGATCGCCGGCAACAGCTGGCTCACCGTGGACGCCGACGCCCGCCTGATTTTCGACGCGCCCGTCGAACTGCGCTACGACCAGGCCCTGCGCCTGCTGGGGCTCGAGGCCTGGATGCTGGCGCCCGACGCGGGGCATGCATGAATCTCCGCGCACTCGCGGCTGAGAGCGAAGAAATCCCCGCGCGGCTGGGCAGCTTCCTGGCCTTCGACTTCGGGCTCAAGCGCACGGGCGTGGCCAGCGGCAACCGGCTCACGCGCAGCGCCACGCCGCAGGCCACCATCCGCGCCGAGGGCGATGCGCGCTGGGCGCCGATCACCGCCCGCGTGCAGGAATGGCAGCCCGACGCCTTGGTCGTGGGTGTGCCTTTCCATCCCGACGGCGCCGCGCACGAGAACACGCGCCGCGCCCAGCGCTTCGCGCGTCAGTTGCGCGCGCGCTTCGGCCTGCCCGTGTACGAGGTGGACGAGCGCTACAGCACCACCGAGGCGCACGCCGCTGGCGCGCGCGATGCCGACGCGGCGGCGGCGGCCATCATTCTGGAGCAGTTTCTGAGGAGTCTTCCATGAGTTCACTGGCGCTTGATGCCGAGGCCCTGTACGCCGAGCTGGTGCGCGGCGTGCGCGCGTTGCTGGAGCCCGACACGCGCCTGGCCGGCATCGTTTCGGGCGGGCAGTGGCTGGCCGAGCGTCTGCAAGCCGACCTGGGCCTGCCCGGCGCGACGGGCGCGCTGTCGTCGGCCATGCACCGCGACGACTTCGCCAAGCGCGGTCTGGCCGCCAGCGGCCAGACCGTGCTGCCCTTCGACGCCGAGGGGGCCGACATCCTGCTGCTCGACGACGTGCTGCACACCGGCCGCACCGTCCGCGCGGTGCTCAACGAACTGTTCGACTACGGCCGACCGGCGCGCGTGCGGCTGGCGGTGCTGGTCGATCGTGGCGAACGCCAGTTGCCGGTGGCGGCCGAGTTCGCCGCCGTCCGCGTCGCGCTGCCGGCCACGCAGTCACTGGAGCTGGCGCGCGGCGAGGGCGGCGCCTTCAGCTTCCGCATCCAGAACAGGGGATGACCGTGCTGGCCCGACGCAACCCGCAACTCAATCGGCATGGCGAACTGGTGCACCTGCTCTCCACCGAGGGCCTGCCGCGCGATTTGCTCATCCACATCCTCGACACCGCCGCGCAGTTCGTCAGCGTGAGCGACCGCGAGGTCAAGAAGGTGCCCCTGCTGCGCGGCAAGAGCGTGTTCAACCTGTTCTTCGAGAACTCCACGCGCACCCGCACCACCTTCGACATCGCCGCCACGCGCCTGTCGGCCGACGTGTACACGCTGGACATCGCGCGCTCTTCCACCGCCAAGGGCGAGTCGCTGCTGGACACCGTGGCCAACCTCAGCGCCATGGCCGCCGACATCTTCGTCGTGCGCCACAGCGAGAGCGGCGCGCCCTACCTGCTGGCGCAGCACGTGGCGCCGCACGTGCACGTCATCAACGCCGGCGACGGGCGCCACGCGCACCCCACGCAGGGCCTGCTGGACATGTACACCATCCGGCACTACAAGAAGGATTTCAGCAACCTCGTGGTGGCCATCGTCGGCGACGTGCTGCACTCGCGCGTGGCGCGCTCGGACATCCACGCCCTCACCACCCTGGGCGCGGCCGAGGTGCGCGTGGTCGGCCCCCGCACCCTCGTGCCGGGCGACCTGGCGCCCATGGGCGTGCGCGTGTGCCACACGCTGGAGGAGGGCATCACGGATGCCGACGTGATCATCATGCTGCGCCTGCAGAACGAGCGCATGAGCGGCGCGCTGCTGCCCTCCAGCCAGGAGTTCTTCAAGAGCTTCGGCCTCACGCCCGAAAAGTTGCGCTGGGCCAGGCCCGACGCCATCGTCATGCACCCTGGGCCGATCAACCGCGGCGTCGAGATCGACTCGCAGGTGGTCGATGGCCGCCAGAGCGTGATCCTGCCGCAGGTGACCTTCGGCATCGCGGTGCGCATGGCGGTGATGAGCATCGTGGCCGGCAACGAGGCATGAGCGATCAGCGGTTCTGGAGCCCCGCCATCCGCGGGCTGGCGGCCTACACGCCCGGCGAGAAGCCGCGGGAGGCAGGCTGGATCAAGCTCAACACCAACGAGTGCCCGTACCCGCCGTCGCCACGGGCCCTGCAGCGCATCGCCGAGGCGGCCGACGAGCGCCTGCGCCTGTACCCCGATCCGCAGGGCACCGAGTTGCGTGCCGAGATCGCCGCCCGGATGGGCCTGCGGCCGGGGCAGGTGTTCGTCGGCAATGGTTCGGACGAGGTGCTGGCTCACGCCTTCATGGCGCTGCTGCGGCACGGGCGGCCGGTGCTGGTGCCGGACATCAGCTACTCCTTCTACCCGGTGTACTGCGCGCTGTACGGCATCGAATGCCAGCCCGTCGCGCTGGACGAGGCGTTCCGGATCAGGGTGGCCGATTACCTGCGGCCCAACGGCGGCATCGTGCTGCCCAACCCCAACGCGCCCACAGGCGTGGCCTTGCCGCTGCAGGACATCCGTGGGCTGCTGGAGCGCAACATCGGATCGGTGGTCGTGGTCGATGAAGCCTACGTGGACTTTGGCGCCCAGAGCGCGGCCGCGCTGGTGGACGAGTTTCCGAACCTGCTGGTGGTGCAGACCTTCTCGAAGTCGCGCGCGCTGGCGGGGCTGCGCGTGGGCTTCGCGCTGGGGCACGCGGACCTGGTCCAGGCGATGGAGACGGTGAAGGACAGCTTCAACTCCTACCCCCTCGACCGTCTGGCGCAGGCCGGAGCGCTGGGCGCGCTGCAGGACCAGGCATATTTCGAGGCGATCACCGAGCGCATCGTTCGCAGCCGCGAATGGCTGGCGGAACAGTTGCACGCGCTCGGGTTCGAAGGGCCGCCCTCGTCGGCCAACTTCCTGCTGGTCACGCACCCGCGCTGGGCCGCGGCGCAACTGCAGCAGGCGCTGCGCGAACGCAAGATCCTGGTGCGCCATTTCAAGCAGGCGCGCATCGCCAACCACCTGCGCATTTCCATCGGTTCGCAAGCAGAATGCGAAGTCCTGGTCCGGGCCCTGCAGGGCATTCTGGGCGCGAGCGCTTCGAGTCCTTCCTAGATTCCTCCCGCACATGAAGCTTCTCATCGAACATGGCCGCGTGATCGACCCCGCCTCGGGCCGCGACGAGGCGGCCGACGTGGCGGTGGCCGCCGGCCGCATCGTCGGCATCGGCAGGCTGCCCGCCGACTTCGCGCCCAGCCGCACCATCGACGCGCGCGACTGCTGGGTGCTGCCCGGCCTGGTGGACCTGGCCGCGCGCCTGCGCGAGCCCGGCCACGAACACGCCCGCATGCTCGAGAGCGAGATGGCCGCCGCCGTCGCCGGCGGCGTCACCAGCCTGGTCTGCCCGCCCGACACCGACCCGGTGCTCGACGAGCCCGGCCTGGTCGAGATGCTCAGGACCCGCGCCGAGAAGCTGCACCAGGCCCGCGTGTTCCCGCAGGGCGCGCTCACGCGCGGCCTCAAGGGCGAGGTGCTGACCGAGATGGGCCAGCTCACCGACGCCGGCTGCGTTGCCTTCGGCCAGGCCGACGTGCCGCTGGTCAACACCCAGGTGCTGCAGCGCGCGCTGCAGTACGCCAGCACATTCGGCTATGCCGTGTGGCTGCGCCCGCAGGACCCGTGGCTGGGCGCCGGCGTGGCCGCCAGCGGCCCGCTGGCCATGCGCATGGGCCTGTCGGGCGTGCCGGCGGCGGCCGAGACGATCGCGCTGCACACCCTCTTCGAGCTGCTGTGCGCCATGCCCGGCGGCGAGCGCGCTCCGCGCGTGCACGTCTGCCGGCTGTCCAGCGCGGTCGGCGCCGCCCTGCTGCGGCAGGCCAAGGCCGAGGGCCTGCGTGTCACGGCCGACGTCAGCATCAACTCGTTGCACTTGATCGACCACGACATCGGTTACTACGACAGCAGCGCGCGCCTGAACCCGCCGCTGCGCCAGCAGCGCGACCGCGCCGCGCTGCGCGCCGCGCTGGCCGACGGCACCATCGACGCGCTGGTGTCCGACCACACGCCGGTCGAGGCCGACGCCAAGCAGTTGCCCTTCGCCGAGGCCGAGCCCGGCGCCACCGGGCTGGAGCTGCTGCTGCCCCTGGCGCTGAAATGGGGCCTGGAGACGTCCGCCGCGGGCGTCATGCGCGCCCTGGGCGCCGTCACCCACGGGCCGGCGCAGGTGTTGGGCGGCGCCTTGGGCACGCTGCAGGCCAGTTGCGGCCGGCTGGTCGAGGGCGGCGTGGCCGACCTGTGCCTGTTCGACCCCGAGGCGCGCTGGCAGGTGGCGCCCGGGGCGCTGCGCAGCCAGGGCAAGCACACGCCGTTCGCCGGCCTCGAAATGGCGGGCCGCGTGCGCTGCACGCTGGTGGGCGGCCACCTGGCGCATTCGGCGCGGTGAGGTCCGCCGCCGCATGAAGGCGCTGACCGCGCTCTGGCTGATGGCGCGCGGCGGGGCGCACCTGGCCGGCGGCTGGTGGACCATCCGCACGCGCTTTCCGGCGCTGCCCGCGGCCGAGCGCGAGGCCCGCGTGCAGCAGTGGGCGCGGCGCTTCCTCGAAATCTGGCGCATCGACCTGCAGGTGCACGGCCAGCCGCCGGCGCGGGGGCCGGTGCTGCTGGCGGCCAACCACATCTCCTGGCTCGACATCCTGGTGCTGCACGCGGCGGGCTTCTGCCGCTTCGTGTCCAAGGCCGACGTCAAGCGCTGGCCGGTGATCGGCATGCTGGCCACCGGTGCCGGCACGCTCTACATCGAACGCGAATCGCGCCGCGACGCCCTGCGCGTGGTGCACCACATGCGCGAGGCGCTGGCGCGCGGCGAGGTGGTGGCGGTGTTTCCCGAGGGCACGACCAGCGACGGCGCCGCGCTGCTGCCGTTCCATGCCAACCTGCTGCAGGCGGCGATCTCGGCGCGGGCACCGGTGCAGCCGGTGGGCCTGAGCTTCGTCGATGGCCGAAGCGGCCGCCTCAGCCTGGCGCCCATCTACGTGGGCGACGACTCGCTCATCGCCTCGGTCTGGCGCACCCTCACCACGCCCGGCCTGTGCGCGGTGGTGCGCTATGGCGCGCCCCAGCCGGCCGAGGGGCGTGAGCGGCGCGCTTGGGCGGCCGAGCTGCGCGGCGCCGTGGCGATGCTGCGCGAGTCGCCGACTGCTACTGAATAGATAGCTTCAGGCGCATTATCCACGCTGGAATTCGGCCAAAATCGTTCAAACCACAGCCGGGTTGGCGAGCCGACTCGGGCACAGCGTCAGGTGCGACTTCAGTTGCTTCGGTCAGCCGTCCGGCGCCGCCGGCGCGAACGTCACCACGTGATCGACCTGCGGGCGGATGCCGATCCATTCGCCCACGCGGTGGTCGTGGTGGCTGGGCACGTGGGCCAGCACGGTTTCGCCGCTGGCCAGTTGCAGGGTGTAGAGGAATTCCGAGCCGCGGAACGCCTTGCGCAGGATGCGCGCCTTCACCGGCGCGTCGTCGTCGTGCACGATGTCGTCGGCGCGCAGCAGCAGGTCGCAGCGGCCTTCGGCGTAGGCGTCCGGCAGGGGACATTCGGTGCCATCCCTCAGCGGGCCGATGGGTGTTTCCAGGCGGGAGCCGACGCCGTTGCGCAGGATGCGCGCGGGCACGAACACGCCATGGCCGATGAAGTCGGCCACGAAGCGCGTGGCCGGTCGGTGGTAGAGCGTGTAGGCATCGTCCCACTGGTGCAGGCGGCCGTCGTGCATGACGCCGATCTGGTCGCCGATGGCGAACGCCTCCAGTTGGTCGTGCGTGACGAACAGGGCGGTGGCGCGGGCGGCCTTGAGGATGGCGCGCAGCTCGTGCGCCAGGCGCTCGCGCAGGTCGACGTCGAGGTTGGAGAACGGCTCGTCCAGCAGCAGCAGACGCGGGCTGGGGGCCATGGCGCGCGCCAGCGCCACGCGCTGCTGCTGGCCGCCGGACAGCTCGTGCGGGTACCGCCGCTCGCTGCCGGCCAGGTCGACCAGCGCCAGCACCTCGGTCACGCGCCGCGCGCGCTCGCGCGCGGGCAGGTGCTTCAGGCCGAAGGCCACGTTGCGGCCCACGTCCAGGTGCGGGAACAGCGCGTAGTCCTGGAACACCATGCCGATGCGCCGCGCCTCGGGCGGCACGTGCAGGCGCGCGCCGCTGACCAGCTCGCCGCTCAGGTGGATGGTGCCGGCAGTCACGCGCTCCAACCCGGCCACGGCGCGCAGCAGCGTGGTCTTGCCGCAGCCGGAGGGACCGATCAGCACGCCGATGTCGCCCGCGGCGAGGCCCAGCGCGACCTGCTGCACGGCGGGGCGCGGCTGGCCGGAGTAGCGCACGTCAACCTGGTCAATCTGGAGGAACATGGTGGGATTGTAGATACGTACAATTCTCATTTGCGCCGACCCAATCCGGCCAGCCTCCTCGGCGCGCCGTCACCGTCTCCTGTCCACTCTCTCACCCCGCATCTTGCGCGCCCTGCCCACGCTGATCCTCGTGCTCGTCGCCGCCGTGTTGGCCCTGCCGGTGCTGGCGGTGGTCGGCTCGTGGCTGCAGTGGAACGGGGTGTCGGCGCAGATCCTGCGGGAGATGGCGGCCACGGTGCTGCCCGAGTACCTGGCGGTCACGGTGCAGCTGTCGGTGCTGGTGGGCCTGGGCGTCGTTGCCATGGGCGTGCCGGCGGCGGTGCTGGTGACGGTGTTCGACTTTCCGGGCCGGCGCAGCTTCGAATGGCTGCTGCTGCTGCCGCTGGCCATGCCGGCCTACGTCACGGCGTACGCCTACACCGACTTCCTGCAGTTCGCCGGGCCGCTGCAGACCTGGATGCGCGCCAGCTTCGGGCTGGAAGGGCGCCTGCTGCCCGAGGTGCGCAGCCTCGGGGGCGCGGCCTGGGTGTTCTCGTTCTCGCTCTACCCCTATGTCTACCTGCTGGCGCGCACCGCGCTGGCCGAGCGCGCGCCGCAGCTGATGGAAGCCGCTCGCCTGCTGGGCGCCGGCCTGCCGCGCCGCTTGGGCGAGGTGGCGCTGCCCATGGCCCGCCCGGCGGTGGCGGCGGGCACGGCCCTGGCGCTGATGGAAGTGCTGGCCGACTACGGCGTGTCGGCCTACTTCGGCATCCAGACTTTCACCGTCGGCATCTACAAGGCCTGGCTGTCCATGGGCGACCGCGTGGCCGCCGCGCAACTGGCCACGGTGATGCTGGGGCTGGTCGTGCTGCTGCTGTGGCTGGAACAACATGCGCGGCGGCGCCTGCGCTTTGCCGGTGGCACGGCGCGCGCCAGCTCCAGCGAGGCGCGGCCCATCGCCTTGCGCGGTGCCCGCAGCCTCGTCGCCTGGGTGCTGTGCCTGATGCCGGTGCTGATGGGCTTCGTGCTTCCGGTGGCCTTCATGCTGCGGCCGCTGGCGGCGGACTGGTCGGTGCTGCCCTGGGACCGCTTCCTGGGCTGGGCCTGGAACAGCGTGCGCCTGGGCGCCATGACAGCCGTGCTGGCGGTGCTGGCGGCCTGGTTCCTGGCCTACTGCCTGCGCCGGCAGCCGAGCTGGCCGCGGCGGCTGGCGGTGCAGACCGTGTCGCTGGGCTACGCGGTGCCGGGCGCGGTGGTGGTGGTCGGCCTGCTGCTGCCGGTGGGCTGGCTGCAGGCGCGCTGGCCGCAGGCCGGCGCGGGTGGCCTCGTCACCGCCACGGTGCTGGGCCTGCTGTGGGCGTACCTGGTGCGCTTCGTGTCGGTGGCGCTGCAGTCGATGCAGGCCGGCTATGCGCGCGTGCCGCGCAGCCTGGACGAGTCGGCGCGCATGCTGGGCGCCGGCGGGCTGGAGCTGGCCGCGCGCGTGCACGCGCCGCTGCTGCGCCGCGCCGGCTTCGCGGCCGCGCTGCTGGTGTTCGTGGACGTGATGAAGGAGCTGCCGGCCACCATCGTGCTGCGCCCCTTCAACACCGACACACTGGCCGTGGTGGCCAACCAACTGGCGCGCGACGAGCGCCTGGGCGAGGCGGCGCTGCCTTCGCTGGCGCTGGTGGTGGTGGGGCTGCTGCCGGTGATCCTGCTCAGCCGCACGCTGCGGGCCGAGCGGCGTCCGGCGGAGGGCGACTTGGGCGTATAGTTCCATTCCACGCCCGCCTTCGCCGCCATGGACCTCAAAGCAACGGCCTTCGCACCAGATACAGACTTCCAGTCCGACCAGGTGTTCGAGTTGGCGGCCGAAGTGTTCCGCGTCATGTCGGCGCCCATGCGCCTGAAGATCATCAGCGCGCTGTGCCAGGGCGAGAAGAACGTGGGCGAGTTGCTGGCCCATGTGCCCACGACCCAGCCCAACATGAGCCAGCACCTCAACACCTTGTACAAGGCCGGCGTGCTGGGCAAGCGTCGCGAGGGCGTGCAGATCTACTACCGCATCGTCAACGACCGCGTCGTCACCCTGTGCCGCGCCGTGTGCACGCAGATCGCCATCGGGACGGGAGACGAACCGGGCTGACGCCGCGGTGCCGGCGCCCGGGCGCATGAGCATTCGATGCAACCGTCGTTCAGAATCGCCCCGCGCGGCCTACACTCGCCGCAGGGCCGCCCAGCGCGTGGGGGTAAATCCCCGGTGCCGCCATATCGGCGCGCGTCCTATCATGCACACGACATATAAGCGGCCACGGATTTTTTTGCGTGTGCCACGCCATCATCCTATCCAGGAGGACCCCACGTGATGAAACCTTCCTCGACCGCCGGGCTCGCTGCCGCGGCGCTGCTGGCCGCCGCCAGTGCCGCGCAGGCCCAGACCGACCCGCTGCAGGTGCGCAGCTGGGCCGCCGCTTGCGCCAACTGCCACGGCACCAATGGGCAGGCCCAAGCGGGCAACCAGCCGCTGGCCGGCGCCAGCCAGAGCGAGATGCTGAAGAAGCTGATGGAATTCAAGAGCGGCGCCCGGCCCGCGACCATCATGCACCAGCTCAGCAAGGGCTACACCGACGAGCAGCTCGCCGCCATCGCCGGCTGGTTCGCGGCGCAGAAGAAATGAGGGGAGGACTCGCCATGAACCATGTTCAATTCAATCGCCGTCGATTCATCCAGGCCAGCTCGGCCGCATCGGTGCTGGGGCTGGCCGCGGGCTGCGCGTCCACCGGCGCCGGCTCCGGCGGCAAGGTCGTCGTCGTCGGGGGTGGCTACGGCGGCGCCACGGCCGCCAAGTACCTGCGCCTGTGGTCCGAGGGCCGCATCGAGGTCACGCTGGTGGAGCCGAACGAGGCCTTCATCTCCTGCCCCATCTCCAACCTGGTCATCGGCGGCAGCAAGCAGATGGCTGACATCACCACGCCCTACGACAACCTGGCCAAGCGCCACGGCGTGAAGATCGTGCGCGACCGCGCGGTCGCCATCGACGCCGACAAGCGCCAGGTGCGCCTGGCCGGCGGCGCCACGCTGCCCTACGACCGCCTCGTGCTCTCGCCCGGCGTCGATTTCATGTGGGACGCGCTGCCCGGCCTGGGCAAGCCCGGCGCGCGGGACAAGGTGTTGCACGCGTGGAAGGCCGGCCCGCAGACCGTGGCCCTGCGCCGCCAACTGGAGGCCATGCCCGATGGCGGCGTATACGCCATCACCATCCCGCTGGCGCCGTACCGCTGCCCGCCCGGGCCGTACGAGCGCGCCTGCCAGGTGGCGCACTACTTCAGCAAGGCCAAGCCCAAGTCCAAGGTGCTGGTGCTGGACGCCAACGACGACGTGACCTCCAAGGGCCCGCTGTTCAAGAAGGCCTGGGCCGACCGCTACAAGGGCATCATCGAATACCGGCCCAAGCACAACACGGTGGACGTCGATGCCGCCACTGGCACGCTGAAGTTCGACTTCAACGACGACGTCAAGGCCCAGGTGCTGAACGTGCTGCCGCCCATGCGCGCCGGCGACATCGCCCACAACGCCGGCCTGACCACGGCCAACAAGCGCTGGTGCGAGGTGGACTGGCTGACCATGGAATCCAAGGCCGCCAAGAACGTCCACGTGCTGGGCGACGCGCTGCAGATCGCCCCGGCCATGCCCAAGTCCGGCCACATGGCCAACCAGCACGGCAAGGTGGCGGCCGCCGCCATCGTGGCGCTGCTGGCCGGCCGCGAGCCCAACCCGCTGCCCCTCTACAACAACACCTGCTACAGCTTCGTGAGCGACACCGACGTGGTGCACGTGGCCAGCGTGCACCGCTACGACGCCGCGCAGAAGACCATGGTGACGGTGCCCGGCTCGGGCGGCGTGTCCACCGCCGCCAGCGAGCTGGAAGGCCAGTACGCCATGGCCTGGGCCCGCAACATCTGGGCCGACAGTCTCGCTTGAAATGGCCCAACCCCGTGGCTGCATCCGTTGCGCGATGTGGCGCCTCCTCCCTCGAGAGGGCGCCGCCAGCGGCCGCTGGCATGGCCTGCGCTGCGGCCCTTGGACTCTTGGGGCCTGAGGCGTTGCCCCGAACGCGCGATGGAGCCACCGGGATGGCACCGGTCGGGCGCCTCCAGCCCTCGGTGATGGACCGCCGCCAACTGCTGCGGCGCTGCGGCTGCGCGGCGCTGGCCGGCTGGGGCGCCGCGTGGGCGCGCGATGCCGAAGGCGCCGGCGATCCGGCCGAGGCGCCGCCGATGGTGCCGCGCGAGGTGGCGCCCGGCTGCTGGGTCGTCGAGGGCCTGTCGGCCATGGGCTCGCCGGCCAACCGCAACTTCATCTCCAACGCCGGCTTCGTCGTCACGCCGGCCGGCGTGGTGGTGATCGACGCGCTGGGCTCGCCGGCGCTGGCCGAGCGGCTGCTGGCCGAGATCGGCAAGATCACATCGCGGAAGGTGACACACGTCGTCCTCACGCACTACCACGCCGACCACGTGTACGGCCTGCAGGTGTTCGAGCAGGCGGGCGCGCGCATCATCGCCCACCAGGCCGGGCGCGAGTACCTGCACGCCGACACGGCGCGCCTGCGGCTGCAGGCCTCGCGCGTGGAACTGGCGCCGTGGATCGACGCGCGCACGCGCCTGGTCCCCGCCACCGACTGGGTCGGCGGCGCGCGCGAGCTGGAGGTCGGCGGCGAACGCCTGGTGCTGCAGCCCGTGGGGCCGGCGCACACGCCCGAGGACCTGGCCCTGTTCGTGCCGCGCGCCCGGGTGCTGTACACGGGCGACCTGGTGTTCCGCGGACGCATCCCCTTCGTCGGCCAGGCCGACAGCCGCCACTGGATCGCCGCGCTCGACCGGCTGCTGGCCTTCGACGCGAAGGTGATCGTGCCTGGCCACGGCCCCGCGTCCACCGAGGCGCGGCAGGACATCCAGCTCACGCGCGACTACCTGGCCTACCTGCGCCAGGCCATGGGCGCCGCCGCGCGCGACATGACGCCGTTCGACGAGGCCTACCAGGCCACCGACTGGAGCGCCTTCGCCCACCTGCCGCTGTTCGGCGCCGCCAACCGCATGAACGCCTACAACACCTACCTGCTGATGGAGCACGCAGGGCCATGACGCTGCAGCGCACCGCGTGGACGCGCCGCCGTGCCCTGCTGGCGCTGGCGGCCGGCGGTGCCGCGGACGGCGTTCGGGCGGCGGCCCCGAGCCTGCCGCCGTCGCAGTCGCTGCAGGGCGAACTGGCGCGCGCGCTGGCCGCGCGCCAGCCGCTGGTGGTGATGGTCAGCCTGCACGGCTGCCCCTGGTGCAAGCTGGTGCGCGAGCATTACCTGGCGCCGATGCACGCGCAGGAGGGCCTGCCCGTGGTGCAGATCGGCATGGGCGGCACGCACGCCACGCGCACCGTGGCCGGCGAGCGCACCACGCACGGCGCGCTGGTGCGCGCCTGGGGCGTGAAGCTGGCGCCGACGGTGCTGTTCCTGGGGCCGGATGGCCGGGAAGTCGCCGAGCGCCTGGTGGGTGGATCGCCCGACTTCTACGGCGCCTACCTCGACCAGCGGCTGGCGCGGGCGCGGCGGGCGGTGGCGTGATGGTTTCAAGCCATTTTGGCCTTCAGTCCGCATGGATATTGCGCCATTAGCTATCTAAAATATAGCTAAAAAGCACCATGAACCCTGTGACGAGGAGACCCGCATGAACCCCCTGCCCATCACCGCGTTGTCGATGTTGCTGCTGTTCGGCGCCGCCCGCGCCGAAGTGCCGGCACTGTTCAAGGGCGTGGACCTGAAGCTGGGCGAGCGCCTCATCGCCCAGCACAAGTGCAACGACTGCCACGCCCGCCAGTGGGTCGACGGCGGCAAGGCCGTCTACCGGCCCAAGGGCCGCATCAACACGCCCAGCGCGCTGCAGAGCATGGTCGAGCACTGCAACACCGAGATGAACCTGGGCCTGTTCCCCGAGGACGTGACGGCGGTGGCCGCCGTGCTCAACCGCGACCACTACCGCTTCGCCAAATAGGCCGATTTCCCCGGACAAACCCCATGCCCCGATCCATCCGGCGGCTATAACATAAGCAGTTGCGCATATAAAGAATTTAATGCCATGGCCGCAGAGCACGCACTCCCACCATCCGAGGCGCCCGAGGGCGTCGCGCGCGGCCGACTGCGCAAGGCACCGGAGGGATTCATCGACCGCGCGGGCGTGCGCGCCGTGTTCGCCGAGGGCCGGCACGGCCGGCGCGACTTCATCCGCGGCGCCTTCGCCGCCGCCCTGGCCGGCACCGCCGCCACGCGGGCGAGCGGGCAGGCCAACCCCGTGCCGGCCGAAGGGGGCGACCCGAACATCCTGAACCTGCCGGCCCATTCCCGGGGCCTGGGCCAGCCGGTGGCGACCGACGGCTACGGCAAGCCCTCGCGCTACGAGGCCAACGTCCAGCGCCGCCAGAGCCCGGGGCTCACGCAGACGGCGCAGTCGTCCGTGTCCTTCGCGCCGCTGCAATCGCTGTTCGGCATCGTCACGCCCAGCGGCCTGCACTTCGAGCGGCATCACCAGGGCTGGTGGGACGTGGACCCGTCCAGGCACCGCTTCATGGTCAATGGTCTGGTCAAAAAGCCCATGGTCTTCACCATGGACGAACTGATGCGCCTGCCCAGCGTGTCACGCTTTCATTTCATCGAGTGCGGCGCCAACACCGGCATGGAGTGGGGCAATGTCGCCGTGCCGACGGTGCAGTACTCGCACGGCATGCTCTCGTGCAGCGAATTCACCGGCGTGCCCTTGATCACGCTGCTGGAGATGGCCGGCGCCGACCTCCAGGCCGGCAAGTTCGTGCTGGCTGAAGGAGCGGATGGCTCGTCGATGACCCGCACCATCCCCATGGGCCTGGTCGCCAGCGGCCAGGTGCTGGTGGCCTACGGCCAGAACGGCGAGATGCTGCGGCCCGAGAACGGCTACCCCCTGCGCCTGGTGGTGCCCGGCGTGCAGGGCGTGAGCTGGGTGAAGTACCTGCGCCGCGTCGAGGTCGGCGACCAGCCCTGGGCCACCAAGGACGAGGCCGTGCACTACATCGACCTGATGCCCGACGGCATGCACCGCCAGTACAGCAGCATCCAGGAATGCAAGAGCGTGGTCACCACGCCCTCGGGCGGGCAGGTGCTGCTGGACAAGGGCTTCTACAACGTGACCGGGCTGGCCTGGTCCGGGCGCGGGCGCATCAAGCGGGTGGACGTGTCGGTCGATGGCGGGCGCAACTGGCGCACGGCGCGGCTCGAATCGCCCGTGCAGGACAAGTGCCTCACCCGCTTCAACCTCGACTGGGCGTGGGACGGCCGGCCCGCCCTCATCCAGAGCCGCGCCATGGACGAGACGGGCTACGTGCAGCCCACTTACCGGCGGTTGCGCGAGGTGCGCGGCACGCGCTCGATCTACCACAACAACGCCATCCAGTCGTGGCTGGTGCAGGACAACGGCGAGGTGAAGAATGTTCAGCTCTCGTGACGTCGTTGCTTCATTATTGATAGCTGCCTGCGCAGTATCCGCGCTGGCTGATGGCACATACCATGGCATCGGCCGCGCCGCCACGCCGAAGGAGGTGGCGGCCTGGGACATCGACGTGCGGCCCGACTTCAAGGGCCTGCCGCCAGGCTCGGGCAGCGTGGCCCGGGGGCAGGACATCTGGGAAGCCAAGTGTGCCAGTTGCCACGGCGTGTTCGGCGAATCCAACTCGGTGTTCAACCCGCTCGTCGGCGGCACCACGCAGGACGACATCAGGACCGGCCGCGTCGCCAGCCTCACCCGGCCCGACTACCCCGGCCGCACCACCCTGATGAAGGTGCCCCACGTCTCCACGCTGTGGGACTACATCAACCGCGCCATGCCCTGGAACGAGCCCAAGTCGCTCCAGCCCGACGAGGTCTACGCCGTCACCGCCTTCCTGCTCAACCTGGCCGACGTGGTGCCCGCGGACTTCACCCTGTCCGAGCGCAACATCGCCGAGGTGCAGCGCCGCATGCCCAACCGCAACGGCATGAGCACCCGGCACGCCCTCTGGCCCGGCCCCGAACTGGGCGGCCTGCCCAGGCCCGACGTGCGGGCCAGCGCCTGCATGAGCCGCTGCCCGGCCGAGGCCCAGGTCGCCTCCATGCTGCCGGCCCACGCGCGCGATGCGCACGGCAACCTGCGCGAGCAAAACCGCGGCGTCGGGCCGCAGCGCGGCGCCGACACCATGCACGCCGAGGGCCAGCTGGGCGACGCCGCGGCGGCACCGGCCAACGCTGCCGTTGCTACGAAATCAGAAGCTGATAGCGCAACATCGGCGCGGGCTCTGGCCCAGAAGCATGCTTGCACGGCCTGCCACGCGATGAGCGGCAAGCTGGTCGGCCCCAGCTTCGCCGACATCGCCCGCAAGCACGCCGGCCAGGCCGCCTACCTGGCCGGCAAGATCCAGTCCGGCGGCGCCGGCGCGTGGGGCGAGATCCCCATGCCGCCGCAGAACCTGCCCGATGCCGACCTGCAGGCCTTGGCCGCCTGGCTGGCGGCCGGCGCTCGGCCGTGAAGCCTTCATGCGTGACAGGTTTCGGGGAATCCCGCTGACGCGCCCGGATCGAACCCAGTAGCATTTCGCAACTTTCAAGGAGAAACGCCCCATGCAAACCCGCAGGCAAACCCTCAAGCACAGCGCCGTCGTGGCCGGCCTGCTGGCCGGCACCGGCCTGTTTCCGCGGTACGCCCTGGCCTTCAACCAGGGCGCGTTCGACGCCAAGAGCATCGCCGACGCCGTCAAGGCGCTGGGTGCCGCCGGCGCGCCGGCCCAGAGCTCGGCCGTCACGCTGACCGCCCCCGACATCGCCGAGAACGGCGCCGTGGTGCCGCTGGCGTTGGCCAGCACGCTGCCCAACGTCAAGCAGTTGCTGCTGCTGGTCGAGAAGAACCCCAACGTGCTGGTGTCGGTGTTCAACGTCAACGAATCGGTCGAGCCCAGCTTCGCCACCCGCACCAAGATGGGCCAGTCCTCCGACGTGTACGCCGTGGCCATCACCGCCGACGGCAAGGCGCACTACGCCAAGAAAGAGGTCAAGGTCACCCTCGGCGGCTGTGGCGGCTGACGTGGTCCGGCACGCCTTTTGAACAGAACATCAGGAGTAAGAAACATGGCAGATCCAATGCGAATCCGCGCCCAGGCCAGCGGCGACAAGGCCACCGTGCGCGTGCTCATGAGCCACGAGATGGAGTCCGGCCAGCGCAAGGACGCGTCCGGCAAGATCGTGCCCGCCTGGCACATCCAGGACGTCACCGCCAGCCTCAACGGCAAGCCGGTGTTTTCCTGCGAATGGGGGCCGGCGGTGTCGAAGAACCCGTTCCTGCAGTTCACCGTCAAGGGCGCCAAGGCCGGCGACAAGATCAGCGTGACCTGGAAGGACAACAAGGGCGACACCCGCACCGACGAAGCCACGGTATCCTGAAGAACCGCGCGCCCCATTGCCTGACAAGGAGACAAGCACGATGAGGATGACGCTCAACGCGGCGGCCGTGGCCGCCATGGGGTTGCTGCTGGCCACCGGCGCCGCCCTGGCGCAGAACACCAGCACGCAGGCGATCGAGGAATACCGTGAGATGCTGCAGGACGGCAACCCGGCGGACCTGTTCGAGGCCAAGGGCGAGGACTTGTGGAAGCAAAAGCGCGGCCCCCGCAACGCCTCGCTGGAGCAGTGCGATCTGGGCAAGGGTCCGGGCGTGGTCAAGGGCGTGTTCGTCGAGCTGCCGCGCTACTTTGCCGACACCGGCAAGGTGCAGGACGTGGAGTCGCGCCTGGTGACCTGCATGAGCAGCCTGCAGGGCATCGACCCCAAGGCCGTGACCGAGGCCGCCTGGGGCCGGGGCGAGCGCGCCAACGCCACCGCGCTGGCGACCTGGGTCGCGGCGCAGTCCAAGGGCTTGGCCTTCAACTTGCCGCAGTCGCATGCGCAGGAGCGCACGATGTACGAGGTCGGCAAGCGCCTGTTCTTCCAGCGCGGCGGCGCGCACGACTTCGCGTGCGCCTCCTGCCACGGCGAGGACGGCAAGCGCGTGCGCCTGCAGGACCTGCCGCGCCTGACGGGCAACCCCGGCGACGGCATCGGTTTCGCTGCCTGGCCGGCCTACCACGTCTCCAGCGGGCAGATGTGGACCATGCAGCACCGCCTGAACGACTGCTACCGCCAGCAGCGCTTTCCCGAGCCCGACTACATCAGCGACGCCACGGTCGCGTTGGGCGTCTACATGGGCGTGAACGCCAAGGGCGCCAAGTCCGCGGTGCCGACCATCAAGCGCTGAGAAGGAGACACGATCCATGAAACATCTCAAGCTCACCACCCTGACCGCGGCGCTGGTCCTGGGCGCGGGCGCGCTGGCGGTCGGCTGCGCCACGACGGCGCCCGGCCCCTCCGCGGCCCAGGCGGACGCGCTGACGCAGCAGATCGTCAAGACCTCGTTCCACGACAAGGGCATCGTCAAGGTCGCCGCCGCGTTCGACAACGGCGACGAGACCATCCAGGCCTGCAACGCCGCCGACGTGGCCGGCAAGCCGCTGGCGCCCGAGGTGGCCAAGCGCCTGGAAGAGGCCAACCTGAAGACCATCAAGTGGCCCGCCAACGGCCAGTTCCTGGGCGACTGGAAGGAGGGCGAGAAGATCGCCCAGAGCGGCCGCGGCATGACCTGGACCGACCAGGCCGGCGCGGCCAACGGCGGCAACTGCTACAACTGCCACCAGATCGACAAGAAGGAAATCTCCTTCGGCACCATCGGCCCCAGCCTCTACAACTACGGCAAGCTGCGCGGCGTGGCCGACCCGGCCAGCCCGGCATCCAAGGCCGTCGTCGAATACACCTGGGGCAAGATCTGGAACAGCAAGGCCTACAACGCTTGCTCCAACATGCCGCGCGCCGGCCACAAGGGCATCCTGACCGAGGATCAGGTGCGCCATATCGTGGCGCTGCTGCTCGACCCCAAGTCTCCCGTCAATCAGTGACCTTCAAGGGCCCGGCGTTGCCGGGCCTTTTTGTTCCAAATACTTCAGCGAGCGCTGAACTATGAACCTCACCAAACGCGAATTCCTGCAGGTGCTAGGCGCCGCCAGCGCGGCGGGCATGGGGCTGGCGCGCCATGCCGAGGCGAGCGCGCAGAGCGCGGCCGAGGGGCTGTACGACATCCCCCGCTTCGGCAACGTGTCCTTCCTGCACATGACTGACTGCCACGCGCAGTTGAGGCCCATCCACTTCCGCGAGCCCAGCGTCAACCTGGGCGTGGGCGACATGCGCGGCCGGCTGCCCCACCTGGTGGGCGAGCGGTTGCTGAAGGCCGCCGGCCTGCCGCCCGGCACGGCCCAGGCGCACGCGCTGACCTACCTCGATTTCGAGCAGGCCGCCCGGCGCTACGGCAAGGTGGGCGGCTTCGCGCACCTGGCCACGCTCATCAAGCGCCTGAAAGCCAACCGCCCCGGCGCGCTGTTGCTGGACGGCGGCGACACCTGGCAGGGCAGCGCCACCGCGCTGTGGACGAAGGGCCAGGACATGGTGGACGCCTGCAAGCTGCTCGGCGTGGACGTGATGACCGGCCACTGGGAATTCACCCTGGGCATGGAGCGCGTCCGGCACATCGTCGAGAAGGACTTCAAGGGCACCATCGACTTCGTGGCGCAGAACGTCAAGACCACCGACTTCGGCGACCCGGTCTTCTCACCCTACGTCATCAAGTCCCTCAACGGCGTGCCCTGCGCCATCATCGGCCAGGCATTTCCGTACACGCCCATCGCCAACCCGCGCTACATGGTGGCCGACTGGGAGTTCGGCATCCAGGATGAGCACCTGCAGAAGATGGTGGACGAAGCGCGCGGCAAGGGCGCGCAGGTCGTCGTCGTGCTCAGCCACAACGGCATGGACACCGACCTGAAGATGGCCACCCGCGTGCGCGGCGTGGACGCCATCCTGGGCGGCCACACGCACGACGGCATGCCCGTGGCCAGCATCGTCCGCAACGCCGGCGGCCAGACCCTGGTGACCAACGCCGGCAGCAACGGCAAGTTCGTCGGCGTGCTCGACCTCGACGTGAAGAACGGCAAGGTGAGCGACTACCGCTACAAGCTGCTGCCCGTGTTCGCCCACATGCTGCCCGCCGACCCCGAGATGGACGCGCTCATCACCCAGGTCCGTGCCCCGCACGAGGCCAGACTGGGCGAGGTGCTGGCCGTCACCGAGGGGCTGCTCTACCGCCGAGGCAACTTCAACGGCACCGGCGACCAGCTCCTGCTGGACGCGCTGATGGACGTGCAGGGCGCCGACCTCGCCTTCTCGCCCGGCTTCCGCTGGGGCACCACGCTGCTGCCCGGCCAGCCCATCACGCGCGAGTGGCTGATGGACATGACCGCCACCACCTACAGCTACGCCACGCTCACCGAGATGAAGGGCGAGATGATCAAGACCGTGCTGGAGGACGTGGCCGATAATCTGTTCAACCCCGACCCGTACTACCAGCAGGGCGGCGACATGGTGCGCGTGGGCGGCCTCAGCTACACCTGCGACCCGCTGGCCGCGATGGGCCAGCGCATCACCGACATGCGCCTGAAAGGCCAGCCCATCGACGCCGGGAAGACCTACAAGGTGGCCGGCTGGGCGCCGGTGGCCGAGGACGCCGCCAAGGCCGGCAACAGGATGGTGTGGGAAGTCGCCGAGGAATGGCTGAAGGCGCGCGGCGGCAAGGTGGCGCCGCGCCAGCTCAACAACCCGAGGCTGGTGGGCGGCGTGCTGCCGAACCCGGGGTACGCGGGTTGAGGGTCTGATCGCTTCTGTTCTGATAGCTGCCGGCGCTTGCTGGGCGGGCGCTGTAGGCCGATTTATCCAGCAATCAGAACCCACCCGCCGACGCGTGCTCCACGGCGTCGGACTGACACGCGTCACACGGGGCTCGACCACTTGACCTGGATGCGTCGGTTCTGTGCCAAGCAATCCCGCAGGTACAGATTGATCAGGCTCTGGTAAGGAACTCCGGCCTCGCTGGCCATCGCCTTGAAATACTCCACCACGTCCTCCGACAGGCGCATCGTCACCGACTTCTTCAACTTGGACGCATAAGGGTTGCGGCGGGACTTCATCCTGGAAAAATCGTACTCTGTTTTCATATCAGCCACCTGGATAAAACGCGGCCTCCTTCCGGGTGGCCCTTCTTGCGGAGATGATGCGCACCGTGTCACCTGCATCCCGCTCGCAATGCACGACCACCAGAAGCCTGGCGCTCGAACTCATGCCAAGCATGATGAATCGGTCTTCCACCGAGGAGTGCTCTTCGTCGAAGAACTGAATCGCGCGGTCGTCGTAGAAGACCGAGCGGGCCTCCTCAAACGAGACCCGGTGCTTCTTGACATTGGCCGCCGCCTTGGTGGAATCCCACTCGAAATTCATACATACATTGTATGGCTTGCGAGCAGCCTGTGCTGTTCACTGTCTCGCTGGTCCGCCCAACGCGGGATCGCAAGAGAGGCGGTCAGATCGCTTCTGTTCTGGCGGTTTCAAGTCCACGTGCACGGGAAGTTCAATGCACCGAATCAGGCTGTTGAGTCAAGCGAGCCAGATGCTCGGCATAGACCTCAAGGGGTTTGCGCCACCCTAAGGTCATCCTGGGTCGGCCATTGAGCTCATCAGCGATGGCATCGAGTTGCGCCTGGGTGTAGCCGCTCAGATCGGTGCCTTTGGGCAAGTACTGGCGCAGCAGCCCGTTGGTGTTCTCGTTGCTGCCGCGCTGCCAAGGGCTGTAGGGATCGCAGAAGTACACCTTCACCCCCGTGCTCTGGGTGAGCTTGGCATGTTCGGCCATCTCCCGGCCGCGGTCGTAGGTCAGGCTCTTGCGCATGGGCTTGTCGATGCTGTGCAGCTTGTCGGTGAAGGCACTGCAGCACATGCGCGGCCGTGGCCGGGTTGGGATGGGGCAGCTTGACCAGTACCACCAGGCGCGTGGTGCGCTCGACCAAAGTGCCGATGGCGCTGGCGTTATGGGTGCCCTTGATGAGATCGCCTTCCCAGTGGCCGGGCAACCGGACGCTGCCGCCCAAGGCGTGCGATCACACCAAGGTCTTCCTCAAGGACTGGGAACGCCTCACCCGCTCGGGCCGCCACGACCTCAAGCGCTTGAAGGAGGCGATGCGGCTGCTCATCGCCAACGACGGCCCACTGGCCCCTGAACCTAAATCCAGCAGTTCCCCCGTCCGAATAGCCCGCAGAACCATCACTGGTGAGGTCTTGCGGTGATTTGGCAGACTCACTCCATGGGTGAATCGACAAACAAGGCCCGAGTGGCCGAGATGGGCGGCGAGCAGATGACACAGCCACAGGTGGTGGACACACTGGGCGGGCGCATGCACGTGCGCTGGGAAGAAGGTGCGGCGGCCACGCCACACGGCCAGTTGGTGTTCTTTGCCGAATTTCTTGCCGCCACCGGTGTGTTCGATCGCTGGGTGTCGACGTGCCCTTTGGAATACCGCAGCGGCAACGCTCCCCACAAGCGCGACGTGCTGGGCACCCTGATGCTCGGGCTGCTGGCCGGCCACCGGCGCTACGCGCACATCACGGCACTGAGAGGCGATGCGCTGGCTGCCCAGACCCTGGGCATGCACAAAATCGTCAGCGAAGATGCCCTGCGCCGGGCGCTCGCGCGCATCGACGAGCCATCAAGTACGAGCTGGATGCGAGCGGCGCTCATGCACTCGGTGCGCCCGGCGCTGAACAAGCCCTGGGTGCTGGACATCGACGCCAGCATCAAGCCCCTGTACGGGCGCCAGGAAGGCGCCCAACTGGGCGACAACCCGGCCAAGCCGGGGCGTCCCGGCCACGTGCTGCACACCTTCTGGGTGGGCAACCTGCGCCTGGTGCTGGACGTGCAGGTCAGCGCGGGCAAGCAGCACACCAGCTTGCATGCCAAGGCGGCCCTGGGCCGCCTGCTCGACGAGTTGGAGGCGCAACGCCCGACGCTGGTGCGCGGCGACTCGGGCTACGGCAACGAAGGCATCCTGCTGGAGCTGGAGCAGCGCAATCAACCCTACCTCTTGCGCCTGCGCCAGACGGCCAACGTGCAGCGCCTGGTGGCACGCCAGTTCGAGCGCCAGGACTGGAGCCGCGCCGACAGCCACGGCTGCCAGATGACCGAGGACTGGCTGCAGCTGCACGGCTGGAGCAAAAAGCGCCGGATGGTTATCGTGCGCCAGCGTGTGCGAGGAGGCGTTGCGCGCGAGCGGCGCATGGAGGATGGGCAATTGCGTCTGGATCCGCAGGCCAGCGTCTGCGAGGGCGAGCGGCTGTGGGAGTACGCGGTGCTGGTCACCGATGTGGCCCATCCAATCGAGGCCATCGGCCAGCTCTATCGCGACCGGGCTGACTGCGAAAACGGCTTCGACGAGTTGAAGAACCAGTGGGGCCTGTCGGGCTTCACCACGCAGGACATCAACCGCTGCCAGAGTACGGCACGCGCTTGCGCGCTGGTCTACAACTGGTGGAGTTGGTACTGCCGCTCAGCCAACCCAACGCAGCGCATGGAGGCGATCACCAGTCGCCCGCTGTTGCTCGCCGCGGTGGGCCGGGCTGCACACAGCGGCGGGCAGACCATGCTGTACCTGACGCCGCTGCACGGCAAGGCCACGCTGCTCAAATCGCTGATCGCCAACATCCGTGCGGCCTTGAAGCACGTCAAGGCAACTGCGGAGCAGCTCAAGGCAGCCGATCCCTGGAGCCTGCTGCTGCACTACGTCAGTGACCGCATCGCCCCCGTGATCGGCCCGTTCAGGCCTCCAACAGGGCTGGTAGGGGCGGGGTAACTGCCGGATTTAGGGTGAATGGCTGGACCAGCCTCTCAAGGGCCGCTGGGCCGATCACCGCGAATGCCACATTGGCGGCGACTTCCTGCTGGTCTACCGCCGGGACGGCGACACCCTGGTCTTCGTGCGCGCCGGGACGCACGCCGACCTGTTCGAGGAATGAGGCAGAACGAGACGAACCCAGGTCGCACGGAACCAGCGCAGCTTCTTTTTCGATAGCTGCCAGCGCTTTCCTGGCGCTGGTCACAGGCCGATTTGATTCGGGTTCTCAATCGCGCGTCACGCGCAGCACTTCTTCGCGGCTGGTGATGCCGCGCTCGATCAGCCGCTCGCCGTCCTCACGCATCAGCTGCATCCCCTTGGCCAGCGCGGCGGCGCGGATGTCGGCCTCGGCTGCCCGGGCGTGGATCTGCGCGCGGATGCCGTCGTCGACCATCAGCAGCTCGAACACGCCGGTGCGGCCGGCGTAGCCGGTGTGGCCGCAGGCGTCGCAGCCCTGGCCAGCGCAGTCCAGGCAGTACTTGCGCACCAGCCGCTGCGCCAGCACGCCCAGCAGCGACGAGCTGAGCAAGAAGGGCTCCACCCCCATGTCGGTCAGGCGCGTGACGGCGCTGGCGGCGTCGTTGGTGTGCAGCGTGGCCAGCACCAGGTGGCCGGTCAGGCTGGCCTGGATGGCGATCTGCGCGGTCTCGATGTCGCGGATCTCGCCGATCATCACGATGTCCGGGTCCTGCCGCAGGATGGCGCGCAGCGCGCGGGCAAACGTGAGGTCGATGCGCGGGTTGACCTGCGTCTGGCCGACGCCGGGCAGCTCGTACTCGATCGGGTCCTCCACCGTCATGATGTTGTTGCGCTGCGCGTCCAGGCGCGCCAGGCTGGCGTACAGCGTGGTGGTCTTGCCGCTGCCGGTGGGGCCGGTGACCAGGATGATGCCGTGCGGCTGGGCGATCAGGTGCTCGAATTTCTGTAGCACCTCGCCCAGCATTCCCACCGACTCCAGGCTCAATTTGCTCTCGGACTTGTCCAGCAGGCGCAGCACCGCGCGCTCGCCGTGCGCGCTGGGGAGGGTGGACACGCGCACGTCGATGGCGCGCGTGCCCAGCCGCAGGCTGATGCGGCCGTCCTGCGGCAGGCGCTTCTCGGCGATGTCGAGGTCGGCCATGATCTTCAGGCGGCTGATCAGCGCCGCGTGCAGCGCGCGGTTGGGCTGCACCACCTCGCGCAGCGCGCCATCGACGCGAAAGCGCACGCTGCTGTGGCGCTCGTAGGGCTCGATGTGGATGTCGCTGGCGCCGTCGCGCGCGGCCTGCGTGAGCAGGGCGTTGAGCATGCGGATGATGGGCGCGTCGTCGGCGGATTCGAGCAGGTCTTCGACCGCCGGCAGCTCCTGCATGATGCGCGAGAGGTCGGCGTCGCTCTCGACCTCGCTGACCACGGCGGCGGCGCTGGATTCGCTCTGCGAATAGGCGTGGCTGATGCGCTGCGCCAGCGTGTGGGCGTCGGCCTGCTGCAGCGCCAGCGGCTGCTCGCCGGTGCCGTGGCGGCGCATCACCTCGCTCAGGTGGCCGGGGTCGGGGTGGCCGTCGTGCCACAGCACCAGCGCGTGGCCGTCGTCTTCCAGCAGCAGCCGCGCCGCGCGGGCGAAGGCGTAGGGCAGGGGGTAGCGCATGGCGGGGACTCAGCCGCCTTCGTAGTTGGCTTCGCCGCTGGCCGGGTTGATGAGCGGCGGCGGCGGGGCCGGGCGCGTCCAGGCGTCGGGCCGCACCGGCGCCACCGGGGGCATCACCGGCGCCTGGTTGATCTGCAGCACGCTGCTGGGCTGCGGCTGGTTGCCCATCTGGGCGCCGCGCATCAGGTCGTAGCGGTCCAGCGAGAACTGCTCGGACGCCGCGGCGTCGCGCACCACCACCGGGCGCAGGAACACCATCAGGTTGGTCTTGGTGATGCCCCGGCTGCGGCTTTTGAACAGGTTGCCCACCACCGGGATGTCGCCCAGGCCGGGCACCTTGTCCTCGTTGGTGGTGAATTGGTCTTCCATCAGGCCGCCCAGCACCACGATGGCGCCGTCGTCCACCAGCACGCTGGACTCGATGGCGCGCTTGTTGGTGATCAGGCCCTGCGCCGCGCCGACCGAGCTGGGCACGACACTGGAGGTCTCCTGGTAGATCACCATCTTGACCGTGCCGTTCTCGCTGATCTGCGGCCGCACCCGCAGCGTCAGGCCCACGTCCTTGCGCTCGATGGTCTGGAACGGGTTGACGCTGGTGCCGCCGCTGGCGCCGGTGTTGGTGAAGCTGCCGGTGACGAAGGGCACGTTCTGGCCAACGATGATCTTGGCCTCCTCGTTGTCCAGCGTCAGCAGCGTGGGCGTGGACAGCACGTTGCCCGTGCCCGTGCTCTGCAGGAAATTGGCCAGCGCGCCCAGCGTGAACAGGCCGTTGACGCGGTGCGCCAGGCCCAGGTTGAAGCCCTGCGGAGGCCGAACCAGGTTCTGCGCCGTGGGCGTGCCGTTGAGGAATTGCCCCACCAGGTTGACGATGTTGCTGCCGCCCTCGCCGTAGTTGGTGCCGATGATGCCGACGTTGCTGCCGTCGCGCCGGCCCAGCAGGGCCTGCCACTGGATGCCGAAATCGGCCGCCTTGTCGGCGCGCACCTCGGCGATCAGGCTCTCGACGAAGACCTGGGCGCGGCGCTGGTCCAGCTTGTCGATCACCGCGCGCAACTCGCGGTACACCGGCTCGGGCGCGCTGATGATGAGCGAATTGGTCGACGGGTCGGCCTGGATCTGCCCGCCCGTGGACGGTTGGTTGTTGCCCGTGGCGTTGATCGTCGGGCCGCTGGCCAGGCCGCCGCCGGCGCCGGCCTGGCCCATGCCCGACAGGCCTTGCCCCGACTGCGCCGTGACGACGGTGCTCGCCGCCGCCGCGCCGCCGATGCCGCCGGGCGTGGCGGACTGGCCGGGCAGGGCCGCCAGGGCCGCGCGCAGGGTGACGGCCAGCTTGGCGGCGTCGGCGTTCTTCAGGTAGACGACGTGGATGTTGCCGCTGCCGCCGCTCTCGCCGCCGCGCGAGGGCGGCTGGTCGAGCTGCTGGATCAGCGTGCGGGCCAGCGCCAGCCGTGCCGGGTTGGCGGCGCGCAGGATGATGGCATTGCTGCGCGGCTCGGGCAGCAGCGTGGTGCGGTAGCCGTCGCCGCTGCCGCCGGCCGCGGCCAGCGACGCGGCCACGGCGCCGGGCTGGCCGGGCGCCGCCTGCGGCATCGCGAGGGCGCCGCCGCCGGACTCCAGCAGGCGGGCCACCAGCGGCGCCAAGTCGGAGGCCACGGCGTGGTTCAGGCGCACCACCTCCACGCCGGTGGCGTTGGAAACGTCGAGCGCGGCGATGATGCGCGCCAGCCGCTGCAGGTTGTCGCCGTAGTCGGTGATCACCAGCGCGTTGGTGCCGGGATTCACGTTGATGGTGTTGTTGGGGCTGATCAGCGGGCGCAGCACGGGCACCAGGTTGTGCGCGTTCTCGTGCGTCAGCCGGAAGATCTGCGTCTGGATCTGGCCGCCCGCGCGCACGCTGCCGGCCGACACCGCGCCGCTCTGCAGCTTGGCCTCGGCCTCGGGCAGCACCAGCACCAGGCCGCTGGACTCGACCAGCGCGAAGCCTTGCGTGCGCAACTGCGCCGCGAACAGGCGCAGCGCCTGCGCCGGCGACACCGGCGTGGTGCTGGTCAGCGTCATCGTGCCCTTGACGCGCGGGTCCACCACCACGTTGCGGCCGGTGAGGGTGGCCATGGTGCGGGCCACGGCGTCGATCTCGGCGTTGGCGAAGTCGAGCGTGACGCTGCCGCCCGCGCGCTGGACGGGTTCGTCGGTGGCAGGCGCGCCCGGCGCCGGGCCGGCGCCGTGGGCGCCGGCGGCCAGCGCCAGCAGCGCGGCGGCGAGGAGGGGGCGGGGGAGGATCTGGGGGGCGCGGGCCATGGGGCAGGCGGTTCGGTCAGCGGTCTGCACTGTAGCAAAAGCGCCGCGCGGCGCCGTCCGGGTGAGGGGGTGGTGCGGTGAGGCCATGGCGGAGATCAACCCAGGGAGATGATGGCCCGGTCGCCCTGGCGCCGGCCGATGATGTTGAGCAGGTTGGCCAGCGGTGCCTCCAGTCCCGGCGCGGCGCGGGCCTCGCCCCGGAAGCGCAGGCGCGCGCCCACCCACTGGCCGCTGCCCGAGAGCAGCAGGCCGCCCTCCAGGGTGGACAGCTCCAGGCCGACGGCGTCGCCGCCGCGCAGTCGAAGCCGGTACGAGCCCAGCGGCCGCAGGGTGGACAGGCGCGACGACAGGCGGCGCGCCGTCAGCTCCGCGCCGCCGCTCAGCGCCAGCCGCCCGGCCAGCCATTCGGCGGCCAGGCCCTGCGTGGCCAGCGCCAGCTCGCCCTGCGGCTGGACGGTGTTCCAGGGCGTGCCCAGCCCCGCCAGCAGCGCGGCCGGCCAGAGCGACTGGCCGTCGGCCACGCTCACCCGCGCGCCGCCCCAGCGCGGCGCCACCCGCAGCGCCAGCGGTCCCTGCGGGGTGCAGCAGTCAGCGGTGACGCGGGCCGTCAGCCCCAGCGGCGCGGGTGCCAGGCGCCAGTGCACGCGGCCGGGCAGGGCGGTGCTGTCGTGGCTGCCCACGCCGCCGGCCAGCACCAGGCGCGCCGAGCCGGACCACAGGCTGCCCTGCGGCTCGGCCAGCAGCACCATGCCGCCGCTGGCGCGCGCCAGCCCGGCCGTCAGCCAGCGTGCCGGGGCGCCGACCAGCACCACCAGCAGCACGCCCAGCAGCGCGCCAGCGAGCGCCCAGCGCCAAGGCAGGGCCGGCGTGTCGAGCGCCGCCGCCGGGGCTGGATGCCTGGGCTTCTTCATTGGCGGGGGGCTCCTGGGGGGAGGGTTTGCGGCTTCTTGTTTTTGAGGAAAATTTGGCAGTATCCAGTATGGATACTGAGCATGGTGCTATCAAATTCGATGTTTTTGTGGGTTGGAGACGCTGTTGGCCGGGGCGAGTCCCGGCCGACGGCGTTTCCATCCACTCGAAGGAAACTACGAAAACAATAGCTTATCCCGCAACATCCATGCGGGTCCCAACCAGATTTGACCCCAAACCGGCGCGCCCTCATGGCGGCAGGCCGAGCGACAGCGTGCCGCTCCACAGCACCGGCGCGCCGGGCGCGCGGTCGCCCGCGCGGGTCAGGCGCGCTTCCACCGGGGCGGCGCGGGCGTTGGCGCGCGCGTCGGCCAGCCAGTCGGCCAGGTCCTGCGCGGGTGTGGCCTTCAGCGCGACGTTGGCGCGGTCGCCGACCACGCTGAGCTGGCCCGTCGCGCCCAGCCGCTGCCGCGCGGCGGATTCGAGCGCACGCAGCGCCTCGTCGCGGCCCAGGCGGGGCAGGGCCTGCAGCGCCTCGGCCTCGCGCTGCAACCGCTGCATCTGCTGCGCCTGCGCCTGCAGCGCCGCGCGCTGAGCGGGCGCCGCGCGCAGCGTGGCCAGGGCCGGCGACAGGCCCAGCCACCACAGCAGGGCCAGCCCGATGACGGCCGCGGCCAGCGCCACCAGCCGGCGCTCGCGCGCCTGCAGCCCAGTCCAGGCGCTGGCCAGCTTGTCCGGCGCGTCCGCCTGGCGGCTCATCGGGCAACCTCCACGCTGCGCGTTGCGGTGTTCGCCTTGGGAGCGGCCCCGCGGCTCATGGCGCCACCCCTTCGCGCAGCACGGCGCCGTCGGCCTCGGCCTGCAGCCGGTAGCCCAGCGGACGCAGCTGCGTCTGCATGTCCGTCAGCCCGGTGGCGAGCAGTTGCACGCCCTTCAGGCGCAGCTCGCCTGCTGTGAATTCGATAGCTGCCGGCGCAGGCTGGTCGCCGGCCGACTGCGCAAACGCACTCAACATCGGCTCCAGGTCGCGGCCCGACGCGGCGCCGGTGCTCCGGCGCAGCGCGGCCACCTCGCGCGCCATCTGCACGGGCGCGTCCACCACCACCTTGACCTGGGGGAAGGTCTGGGTCAGTGCGGCCTGGACCTGGGCGCGCCGCGCCGCCAGCTCGTCCTGCGTGCGCCAGGCCCACAGGTTGAGCCCCACCAGATGGGCCAGCAGCAGCAGCGCCACGCCCCAGCGCGCGGGGCGCCAGCGCGGGGCGTGCAGGAACTCGCGCCAGGCCGCTCCGGCGCGCCGGCCGGCCCAGGCGGTGCCGGTGCGCGCCAGCTCGAACTGCGCCAGGTTCCACGGCGATCGGCTGGCCGCCAGCAGGCGCGCCGCCGGCGGCACCAAGGTGACGGGCCGGTCCAGCGTCTGCTCGGCCAGGGCGGCGACGGCGGGCTCGGCCAGCAGCTCGGCCTCGGGCGCCTCGCCGTCGTGGGCGGTGGCGGCGCGCAGCAGCGCCAGCGTGCCGGGGCCCAGGGGCAGGGCCTGGGCGCCGCCGGGCACGGCGGTGCCGCTCATCAGCACCTGGGCGCGTTCGGGCTCGCCGGTGACCAGCAGGCGCAGCGTGCCGGCGTGCGGGCTCAGCTCGGGCACGATGCGTCCGGCCGGGCGCCGCGCGGCGTCCAGCGCCCGCAGGTGCGCGGCCAGCCAGTCGCGCCGGCAGACGGCGACCCAGGCCGGGCCGCCGCCGCGGGCGTCGGGGTCGAGGGCGAAGTGGAGCTGCTCGGGCTCGTCGAGCAGCCGGTCCTCCAGCAGCCCCGCGAGCGTGGCGCGCAGGCGCGGCGAGCGCGGGCCGACGCCGCGCGGCAGATCGACGCGGTGCCAGGACAGTTGCGCCGCTGGCACCACGGCGACCACCTCCACGCCGCGGCCGGCCGGCGGCAGCAGCGCCGCCGCCGCGCCGCCGTGCGCGGCCAGGGTCTGGCCGTCGTGGGAGGTGGCGAAGGCGTAGCTGCCCGACGGGCCAGGGGGGCCGGGCGGCAGGGCGAGGACGAGCAGGCTCATAGGGAAGTCGCGAATTGTAGGGAAAGACCCCCCACGCTCCCCCGCTGTGCGTGGTCCGCTGCCCCCCGGGGGCGCTCGCCGCCTTCGGGCGGCCGGGCGGCGTCTCGGGACGCTCAGCGCGCCCCCGCGGCCGGCAGGCTCAGCGCGGCGCGCTCGCGCCACAGCGTGACCACGCCGCGCACCCGTCCCAGGCGCTGCACCACCGACACTTCTTCCAGCGCCACGTCGTCCAGGCGCAGGCGGCCGCGGATCTCGAAGAAGCTGGAGGCCACGGCGGTCCAGTTCGGGTTGGCGCCCGTGATGCCCAGCGCGCTCATCGCCTCTTGCACGGACTTGAAATGGCCCTGCTCGCGCTGCGTGACCAGGCGCTGCGCTTGCGCCAGGTCCAGCCCCGGCACGGCGGCCTGGATGACCTGGGCGCTGGCGGTGTTCAGGTTGACGGGCGTCGGCTGGTGGTTCTGCAGCGGCAGCAGGGTGGCGTAGGGGCGCAGCGCCGCCAGCGTGGCCGGGGACACGCCCAGCCACGCCAGTTGCTCGAAGCGGCGCGGCATCAGCGGGGCGTCGCCGCCGGTGGCGGTGCCGGCCAGGGCAGCCTGCGCGCGCACCAGGCTGCGCTGCAGCACGGCGAGTTCGCTGGCGGGCAGGCCCAGCAGGTCGAACAGGCGGCCGAAGCGGGCCAGGGCATCGACGGGGTCGGCCGGGTCGCCCGCCACCAGGTTCATCAGGTTCAGGCGCGACTGCAGGTCGGTGATCTGGCCGGAGAGAAAGGCGTCGCGCTCGGTGTCGGCGCTGGATTCGCCCGCCGCCAGGAAGGTGGACAAGCGCGCCTCGGCCAGCGGCACGGCCCAGGGCTCGGCCAGGTGGTCGGTGGTGGATTCACGCTGGTCGCCGGCCAGGATCAGCCGCCCCCAGTCGAGCGCGCCGGTCAGAATCCAGGCCGACTGCACGCGCGCGCGCTCGGCCGCCTCGACCTCGACGCCGCGCCACTGGCGCCACAGCGCGGCGGCGGCGATGGTGGCGACCAGGGTGACGGTGATCATGGCGGCCAGCAGAGCCGCCCCGGATTGGTGGCGTGGGGGCTTCATTGCCCGCCCCCGAAATCAGGCCGTATCCAGTCGATCGCCAGCGGCCCGCTCAGCCCATGGCCCGGCGCCAGGGTGATCAGCAGGCGCACGCCGTCGGGCAGGGCCTGGGTGTTGGCGGCGCCTTCGGACGGGCTGGACAGCGGGTTGGTCCAGGCGTTGGCGCGGAAGTAGTGCAACTGCCAGTCCAGCACGGCGGCGATGGCCACCGCCTGCGCGCCGGGCGCGGGGGCCTGGGCCCAGCCCGCCGCCGCTTCCCAAGCGGCCAGCCAGGCCGCCTGCGACAGCACCGGCGCCGACTGCCAGCGCAGCCACTGGCCGCCGCCGGCGCGCGTCCAGGCCACCACGCGCAGGCCGGCGGCCGGGTCGTCAGCGGCCGTGCGGGTGATGCGCAGCACGCGGCCGTCCCAGGCCAGGCTGCGCTGCGCCGTGGGCGGCGCGCCCTGGGCGGCGGGCCAGACCATCATGGCGTCCAGGTCGGCGCGCCACTGCGCCAGTCCGGCCTGCAGCGCCAGCACGTCGTCGGTGTAGCGCTGCGTGGCCTGCTGCGCCCGCGCCATGCCGTCGATGCCACGCCAGGTCAGCACCGCCATCACCGACAGGATGGCCAAGGCGACCAGCACCTCGATGAGGGTAAAGCCGGGCTGGCGTGGAGGGCGCGGCATGTCAGTTTTCCATGGCGCTGCGCGCCACCCGCAGTCGATGAAACGGTGCAGGTATTTCTCCCTCTCCCCTCGTGGGAGAGGGCTGGGGAGAGGGGGCAACGCTTGCTTTCAGCGCAGCGCCTATCGCCAGCGCCCCCTCTCCCCAACCCCTCCCCCGCGAGGGGGGAGGGGCTACCAGCGTGTGGCGCGTGGCCGGTGGTTTCATCTCAGTTCCGGCCGACGATGGTGGAGACGCGCACGATGAATACGCTGTTCTCGCTGACCGACGCCTCGACGCGCCGGAAGTTGGGGTTGGGCGTGGGCCGCACGCTCTGCGTCACCTGCAGCGCTCGCCCGGCCTGCACGCAGTCGCCGGTGGTGTCGCCCACGCCGGGCAACTGGCGCGCCAGGCGCAGCGAGATCAACTGGTTCTCGGCGCACACCTGGGCCAGCAGCAGCGTGCCCTGGCGCTGGGCGTTGTCGGTCAGGGCGGCGGTGGCCTTCAGGCCGGCGACCAGGGCGATGGCGGTGATGGCCAGGGCCACCATCACCTCGATCAGGGTGAAGCCGCCGGCGCGCGGGCTCATGGCATCTGCGCCATGCTGAAGGGGCGCAGCCCATCCGTGGCGACCTGCATCAGCGGCCGGCTGCTGCCGGTCCGGTGCAGCACCACGGCCTGCGGGCCGATCACCGGGTCGGGACCGAGCAGCAGCGGCGCGTTGCCCAGCGCGGCGGTGCGTGCATCGAGCCAGTGGGTGGGCAGCGGTCTGGCATTGGCCGGCAGGCCGTCGAAGGCGAAGCCGCCCGCCGTGGCGCGCCAGCGCACCGGCACGCCGGCGGCGCGCGATTGCGCGCGGGCCGACTCCAGCAGCGCCGCCAGCCGCTCGGCGTCGCGCGCCAGCGCGCTGCCTTCGCTGTCGCGCAGCGCCAAGCTGGCCAGCCCGGTCCCGAGGGCGATGAGGGCCACGACCACCATCAGCTCGATCAGGGTGAAGCCGCGTCCGGTTTTCAAAGGAAATGGGGCTCCAGCCCGCGTCAGATTTACGCTGACAGCTATCAAATCAATAGTCGGACGCCAGTGCCGCGGTGCGCGGACGGCTTATTGCCAACTGCCGATGTCGGCGTTCTTGCCCTCGCCGCCGCTGGCGCCGTCGGCGCCGAAGCTCATCACGTCCACTTCGCCCTGGATGCCGGGGTTGAGGTACTGGTAGGGCCGGCCCCAGGGGTCATTGGGCAGCTTTTCGAGGTAAGGCT
Organism: Ottowia sp.; assembly: GCF_016703145.1. Taxonomy (GTDB): domain Bacteria; phylum Pseudomonadota; class Gammaproteobacteria; order Burkholderiales; family Burkholderiaceae_C; genus Ottowia. Next base: position 314,141 of record NZ_JADJCO010000002.1, read on the forward strand.
TCCAGTTGGTCGGTGCCGGCGCGGTGGCGGGGCGCTGCACCAGCGCGAGCAGGCCCTGCTCGGCGGTGGGGAAGCGCTGGTTGTCGAGCTTGTAGAGCTTGAGCGCCTGCATCAGGTTGTGCACGTCGGTGCGGGCGGCGGTGGCGCGCGCGTCGTCGGTGCGGTCCAGCACGTTGGGCACGATCAGCGCCGCCAGCACGCCGATGATGACCAGCACCACCATCAGCTCGATCAGGGTGAAGCCGGCGGCGCGGCGCAGGCGGCCGGCGAGGGAGAGCGAAGCGGACATGGGTTCAATGATAATCGTCCGCATGATGCAACCGCGCCTGTCTCCCCGCCTGAACGTGGGCCTGGCCACGCTGCTGGTTTGGGCGCTGGCGGCCGGCAGCGTGGCCTTCTGGGCGCTGCGCCTGGGCGGCGGCGGGCCGTTGGTGGGCGCGCCGGTGGCCGGCGGTCCGGCGCCGGGCGGGGTGGCGGTGGACACGCGCGACGTGGCGCGCGCCCTGGGCGTGGCGGGGCCGGCGCCGGCGGCGCCCGCCGCCGAGGTGAGTGGCCGCCTGGCGCTGCGCGGCGTGGTGACGCACGGCGGCGGCGGCGCGGCGCTGATCGCGGTGGACGGCAAGCCGGCCAGGCCGGTGCGCGTGGGCGCGGCGGTGGAGGGCGTCGAGGGCGGCTGGACGCTGCGCGCGGTGACGCCGCGCACGGCGGTGGTCGCCGCCGGCGGGCGCGAGGCGCGGCTGGAGATGCCGCCGCTGTCCGCCCGCTCCAGCGCGCGCGACGCGGTGGCGCCGGTGCGGGCGCCGGGCGCGCCGCCTGCGGCGGTGCTGCCGATGACCGCCATGCCGGCGCCGACGACCTATCCATCGCGTTGACCGACCGGATTCAAGCCAAAAGTGCCCTAAGCCGGCGCTGGATATGCGCCTGCAGCTATGAATTGATGAGCGGCTGGCGTGCCGAGCGGAGGCTTCCTCATCGCCGGGCCGCCCCAAGATGAGAACGCCCCCTCGGGGGGCAGCGCAGCATGCGAAGCAGCGGAGCGTGGGGTTTTTTCAACCCTGCAGGAACAGCCGGTACGCCGGGTTGGCCGTCTCCTCCACCCACGGGTAGCCCAACTCATGCAGAAAGCGCTGAAACGCCGCGTCGTCGGCGGCCGGCACCTGCAGGCCCACCAGGATCTGGCCGTAGTCGGCGCCCTGGTGGCGGTAGTGGAAGAGCGAGATGTTCCAGCTCGGCTGCATCAGGTTGAGGAACTTCATCAGCGCGCCGGGCCGCTCGGGGAAGACGAAGCGCAGCAGCCGCTCGTCGTGCGCCAGCGGCGAGCGGCCGCCGATCATGTAGCGCACGTGCTCCTTGGCCAGGTCGTCGTGCGTGAGGTCGAGCGCGGCGAAGCCCGCGCGCTCGAACGCGGCGGCGATGCGCGGCGACTCGCCCCGGGCGGCCGTGGTCAGGCCGACGAAGACGTGGGCCCGGCCGGTCTGGGCGGCGTCGCTGATGCGGTAGTTGAACTCGGTCACGTTGCGCGGGCCGCCGGGCAACTGGCCGATGGTTTCGCAGAAGCGCCGGAAGCTGCCGCGCTCCTCGGGCACGGTGACGGCGAACAGGGCTTCGCGCTCCTCGCCCACCTCGGCGCGCTCGGCGACGAAGCGCAGGCGGTCGAAGTTCATGTTGGCGCCGCACAGGATGGCGGCGTAGGTCTCGCCCCGGGTCTTGTGCGTGGCCACGTACTGCTTGAGCGCCGCCACGGCCATGGCGCCCGAGGGCTCGACGATGCTGCGCGTGTCAACAAACACGTCCTTGATGGCGGCGCACACGGCGTCGGTGTCCACGGTGATGAACTCGTCCACCAGCTCGCTGGCGATGCGGAAGGTCTCCTCGCCCACCAGCTTGACGGCGGTGCCGTCGGCGAACAGGCCCACGTCCGCCAGCGTGACGCGCCGACCGGCGGCCACCGAGCGGGCCATGGCGTCGGAGTCGTCCATCTGCACGCCGATCACCTTGATCTCGGGCCGCACCGCCTTGATGTACGCCGCCACGCCGCTGATCAGCCCGCCGCCGCCGATGGCCACGAACACCGCGTGCAGCGGCCCCTGGTGCTGGCGCAGGATCTCCATCGCGATGGTGCCCTGGCCGGCGATGACCAGCGGGTCGTCGAAGGGGTGGATGAAGGTCAGGCCCTGCGCGGCCTGCAGCCCGACGGCGTGCTCGTAGGCGTCGGAATAGCTGTCGCCGGACAGCACCACCTCGCCGCCCAGCGCCCGGACGGCGTCGACCTTGACCTGCGGCGTGGTCACCGGCATCACGATGACCGCGCGCGTGCCCAGCTTGTGCGCGCCCAGCGCCACGCCCTGCGCGTGGTTGCCGGCGCTGGCGCAGATCACGCCGCTGGCCAGTTGTTCGGGCGTCAGGTGCGCCATCTTGTTGTAGGCGCCGCGCAGTTTGAAGCTGAACACGGGCTGCTGGTCCTCGCGCTTGAGCAGCACCTTGTTGTGCAGCCGGCGGCCGAGCGCGCGCGCCGGGGTCAGGTCGGACTCGATGGCCACGTCGTACACGCGCGCGGTCAGCACCTGCTTGAGGTAGTCGGTGGAGGTCAGCGGCGCGCGGCGGCCGTCGGCGGGAGCGGGGGTCATGGTGTGGGCAGGGGCGGTGGAGCCCCGGCATCATAAAGAGACGCCGCCGCGCCCCGGCGCGCAACGGCCGCTCAGTGTCGTGCGGACGTCCACACGCCGCCCGCCTGTCGATTACGCCGGTACTCGGTCGGCGCGCGCCCCGTCCAGCGTTTGAAGGCGTGCCGAAAGCTCACGGCATCGCTGAATCCCAGCGCCAGCGCGATGTCCTCGGTGCTGAGCGTCGTGGTGCAGAGGTAGTCGATGGCCAGGGTTTTGCGCACGCTGGTCAGCAGCTCGCCGTAGGACGTGTCCTCGGCTTCGAGCTTGCGCCTGAGCGTGCGCGAGGTCATGCACAGGCTCTCCGCGATTTCCTCGATCTCGGGAAAATGCCCCGGCGTGCGCGTGAGTTCCTGATAGACCCGGCGGGTGATGCCCGCCTGCCACGAACACTCTTCGAGCAGCCGCGCGCATTGCGCGGACATCTGGGCGGCGGTGATCGGGTTGGCCAACTGGGGTGCCCGGTCGAGCCATGCAGACGGGTAGCTGAGCACGTTCTCCGGCTGGCCGAACGTGATCGGGCACTCCAGCGCCTCGGACAGCGCCGCCGCATGCGGCGGCTCCGGCTCCGTGAACTGGGCGCGCGCCGGCACGCACCAGGCACCCATCGTGTCCTTGGTGATCGTCACGTGCGCGGCGAACTGCAAGTCGATGAGAAAGCGGTACAGCCGCGCGTCCACGTCCGGCAGCGCCACGTCCAGACGGCTGGGGAACACCCAGGAGGACATGCCCTCGCCCTCGACCCACTGGATCTGAAGCAGGCCATTGGCCAATTGGTGGTACTTGACGGCCGTCTCGGCGCAATGCGAGATGGACTGGGAACACAGCACCGCGTAGCCGTACATGCCATAGCACGAGGCATGCAGCCTGCGGCCCACCCGCACGCCGAGGTCGGTCGCGCTGAGGTGGCGTACCGCGTTGCGGGCCGCGGTCAGGAACTGCAGCGAGGAAGTCAGGGCAAAGGGGTCCGCGATCGCGGCCGCGTCCAGGCCCGTGCCTGCCAGTACCACGTCCGCCGGCACACCGGCCTCCGCGAGGACCCCGACCAGCACGGCCAGCTTCGAGGGCGAGAAGCGCTGTTGCCTGAGCGACATCCGCGAGACCACGTGCACCAGCGGCTCAACCGCCTGGCTCCCGGGGAAAACCCTGACCCGCGCACTGCCCCGCATGCCATGTTCCTTGTCCGAAAATAGCCCATGCTGCGCGATCCCGCTCAGGTACGCCACGGGACTCTCCCTGACATCTGTCCGTCCCGATCATCAATTTGGCCTGTGCGATCATTTCCAGTACGCTGCCCGACCGCCACAGTGCGGCCTTTCCACGCTGCGCTCATTCGAGCGAGATCGACCCTCCCCCATGTGAAAGTGAAGCACGATGGCCAGTTCGAGAATTGTTCCCACGACCCGCTCCAGGACCAGCGGCAAGTTCGTCACCGCCCAGGAAGCCGTCCAGCTCATCCGGGACGGCGACACCATCGCCACCGGCGGCTTCGCCGGCATCGGCTTCGCCGAGGCGCTGGCGGTGGAGATGGAACGAGCCTTCCTGGCCAAGGGCGCCGAGCTGCCGGACATCGGCACGCCGCGCAACCTGACGCTGGTGTTCGCCGCCGGCCAGGGCGACTATGAGACGCGCGGGCTGAACCACCTGGCGCACCCCGGTCTGGTCAAGCGCGTGATCGGCGGGCATTTCGGGGCGACGCCGCTGCTCGGCCAGCTCGCCGTGTCCGGCCAGATCGAGGCCTACAACCTGCCCCAGGGCGTCATCTCGCACCTGTTCCGCGACATCGCCGGCGGCAAGCCCGGCCATCTGTCGCGCGTGGGCCTGGGCACTTTCGTCGATCCCCGCTTCGGTGGCGGCAAGGTCAACGGCAGGACGACCGAAGACCTGGTCGAGTTGATGACCGTGCACGGCCGGGAATACTTGTTCTACAAGGCGTTCCCGATCGACGTGACCATCCTGCGCGGCACCACGGCCGACGGCGACGGCAACATCACCATGGAGCGCGAGGCGCTGACGCTGGACGGCCTGGCGATGGCCACCGCAGCGCGCAACTCCGACGGCATCGTCATCGTGCAGGTCGAACGCATCGCGGAAACCGGCACGCTGAACCCGCGCCAGGTCAAGATCCCCGGGGTGCTGGTGGATTGCGTGGTCGTGGCGGAGCCGGAGCACCATCCGCAGACCTTCGGCACCGTCTACAGCGCCGCCTATGCGTCGGAGCTGCGCAAGCCACTCGATTCGATCGAGCCCATGGGCATGAGCGAGCGCAAGATCATCGCGCGGCGCGCGGCGATGGAGCTGCGCCCCAACGTCGTCGTCAACCTCGGCATCGGCATGCCCGAGGGCGTGGCCGCCGTCGCCAGCGAAGAGAAAATCGCCGACCTGCTGACGCTGACGGCCGAGCCGGGCGTGATCGGCGGGGTGCCGGCGGGCGGCATGGACTTCGGCGCCGTCGTCAACGCGCAGGCCATCATCGACCAGGGCAACCAGTTCGACTTCTACGACGGCGGCGGCCTGGACATCGCCTTCCTCGGCCTGGCGCAAGTCGACAAAGAGGGCAACCTGAACGTCTCGCGCTTCGGCCCCAGGCTGGCCGGGTGCGGCGGCTTCATCAACATCAGCCAGAACGCGAAGAAGGTGGTCTTCTGCGGCACTTTCACGGCCGGTGCCCTGGAGGTGTCGGCGGTCAGCGGCAAGCTCCTGATCGAGCGCGACGGCCAGCACCGCAAGTTCATCGACGCGGTCGAGCAGCGCACCTTCTCGGGGCCGTATGCGGCCAAGAACGAGAAGGAAGTCCTCTTCATCACCGAGCGCTGCGTGATGAAGCTGACCGCCGACGGGCTGGAGCTGACCGAGATCGCGCCGGGCGTCGATCTGCAGCGCGACATCCTGGACAAGATGGACTTCGCGCCCATCGTGCGCGAACCGAAGCTGATGGATGCGCGCATCTTCCATGCCGCGCCCATGGGCCTGCGCGAGGAACTGCTGCGGATTCCGCTCGATGAGCGTTTCCAGTACGACGAAAAGCTCAACGTGCTGTTCATGAATTTCGAGAACCACGCGGTCCGCTCGGTGGCGGACATCAACGCGGGGGTCGAGCGCATCCGGGCCATCTGCGAGCCGCTGGGCCACAAGGTCTATGCGATCGTCAACTACGATGGCTTCGAGATCAACCGCGAACTGGAGGACACCTACCTCCAGACCATCCAGGAGCTGAGCGAGCGCTACTACCTCGGCGTGACGCGCTTCACCTCGAATGCGTTCGCGCGCGCCAAGCTCGGCGAAACGCTCGAAAAGCGTGGCTTGGCGGCGCACATGTATGGCACGGAGGAAGAGGCCAAGGCCGCCGTGCGGGACACCTTGCCGCGCGAACGCTGAGCCCTTGCCCAGGGCGGACCGGGGACAGTCCGCAAGAACATCAAGAGACGGAGACAAGCCATGAGAATCGTTGACTACGCCATGCACGGCGGCTGTGCCGTGCTGACCCTGACCAACCCGCCCGTCAACGGGCTCGGGTTCGATTTGCGCCGCGGCATCGTCGCCGCGCTCGACCAGGCGCTGGCCGACGCGCAGGTGCGCGCCATCGTCCTCACCGGCGGCGAGAAGCTGTTCTGCGGCGGCGCCGACGTGCGCGAGTTCGGCTCGCCCAAGTCGGGGCAGGAGCCTGGTTTGCTGGCCGTGATCGCGGCCATCGAGGCCTCGTCCAAGCCGGTGGTCGCCGCGATCGCCGGCGTCTGCCTGGGCGGCGGCCTCGAGCTGGCGCTGGGCTGCCACTTCCGCGTCGCCAAGGCCGACGCCTCGCTCGGCCTGCCCGAGGTCAAGCTCGGCCTGCTGCCCGGCGCCGGCGGCACGCAGCGCCTGCCGCGCGCGATCGGCCTCGAGGCCGCGCTCGACATGATCGTCTCTGGCCGGCCGCAGCCGGCCGCGCGCTTCGCGGGCAGCCCGCTGCTCGACGCGGTGGTGAAGGAAGGCGAACTGCTGCCCGCGGCCATCGCCTTCGCCGAGCGCGCCGCCGCCGAGAAGATGCCGCTCAAGCGGCTGCGCGACGTGAAGATCAACGAGCCGGGCGCCGACGCGTTCCTGCAGTTCGCGCGCAACAACGTCAAGGCGGCCAACCGGTTCCTGCCCGCGCCGGCCCAATGCGTGGAGGCGGTCGCGGCCAGCGCGAGCCAGCCGTTCGACGAAGGCCTGCGCACCGAGCGCGCGCTGTTCATCGGCCTGATGAACACGCCCGAGTCGCGCGCGCTGCGCCATGCGTTCTTTGCCGAACGCGCGGCCTCGAAGCTCGACGTGCCGGCCGGCACGCCGCTGCGCGAGGTGCGCCAGGTCGGCATCGTCGGCGCCGGCACGATGGGCGCCGGCATCGCGATGGTGTGCGCCAACGCCGGCATCCCGGTGGTGCTGCTCGAAGCCAAGCAGGAAGCGCTCGACCGCGGCATGGCGACGATCCGCGGCAACTACGAGGCGACGCTGAAGAAGGGCCGACTCAGCCCCGAGCAGTTCGAGCAGCGCCTGGCCCTGATCACGCCGACACTCTCCTACGACGCGCTGCGCGACGCCGACCTCGCGGTCGAGGCGGTGTTCGAGAGCATGGAAGTCAAGGAAAAGGTGTTCCGCGCGCTCGACGCGGTGATGAAGCCTGGGGCGATCCTCGCGTCCAACACCTCGGCGCTCGACCTCGACGCGATCGCGCGCCTGACCAAGCGCCCGCGGGACGTGATCGGCCTGCACTTCTTCAGCCCGGCCAACGTGATGCGGCTGCTCGAGATCGTGCGCGGCGCCGCCACCGCGCCCGACGTGCTCGCCACGGCGATGCAACTGGCCCGCAAACTCGGCAAGGTGGCGGTGGTCTCGGGCGTGTGCGATGGCTTCATCGGCAACCGCATGATCGCGCGCTACGGCGAGGCGGCCAGCGGCCTGATCAACCAGGGCGCGCTGCCGCAGCAGGTGGACAAGGCGATCGAGGCCTTCGGCCTGGCGATGGGGCCGTTCCGAATGGGCGACATGGCCGGCCTGGACATCGGCTGGGCCATCCGCAAGCGGCAGGCCGCCGCGCAGCCCGCCAAGGACTTCGCGGACGTGAGCGACCGCCTGTGCGAGGCCGGCCGCTTCGGCCAGAAGACCGGCGCCGGCTGGTACCGCTACGAGCCGGGCCGGCGCGACCCGGTGCCCGATCCCGAGGTCACGCGCCTCATCGAGCAGTGGCGCGCCGACCGCGGCCACATGGCACGCAAGATCGAGGCGTCCGAGATCGTCGAACGCTGCATCTATGCGCTGGTCAACGAGGGCGCGCGCATCCTGGAAGAAGGCATCGCGCAGCGCGCCTCCGACATCGACGTCGTCTATCTGAACGGCTATGGCTTCCCGCTGCACCGTGGAGGCCCGATGAAATACGCCGACGAGGTCGGGTTGCCGAACGTCGTGCGCGCGCTGCAGCGTTTCGCTGCCGAACCAGGGGCCGACCCGGCGCTGTGGGCGCCCGCGCCGCTGCTCGCCAGGCTCGCCGCCGAAGGCGGCAGCTTCAACTGAACCCGACTCCAAGGAACATCGCCATGACCGACGCCGTCATCGTCTCCACCGCCCGCACCGGCCTGGCCAAGAGCTGGAAGGGCGCCTTCAACATGACCTATGGCGCCACGCTCGGCGGCCACGCGGTGCAGCACGCCGTCGCGCGCTCGGGGCTCGACCCGGCCGAGATCGAGGACTGCATCATGGGCGGCACCTTCGGCGAGGGCACGACCGGCGGCAACATCGCGCGGGCCATCGCGCTGCGCGCCGGCCTGCCGGTGACGGTGGGCGGCGTCACCGTCAACCGCTTCTGCTCGTCGGGCCTGCAGACCATCGCGATGGCCGCGCAGCGCGTGATCCTCGAAGGCGCGCCGGCGATCGTCGCCGGCGGCGTCGAGAGCATCTCGTGCGTGCAGAACGAGTCCAACCAGCACATGCTGCTGGACCCCTGGCTGGTGGAGCACAAGCCCGAGCTGTACTGGAACATGCTGCAGACCGCCGAGACGGTGGCCAAGCGCTATGGCATCACCCGGCTGGCGCAGGACGAGTATGGCGCGCGCAGCCAGCAGCGCGCGTTCGCCGCTCAGGAGGCCGGCAAGTTCAACGACGAGATCGTGCCGATGACCACGCGGATGGGCGTCGTCGACAAGGCCAGCGGGCGCATCACGACGCAGGAGGTCACGATCTCCACCGACGAGGGCATCCGCGCCGGCACCACCCTCGAAGCGGTGCAGAAGATCCGCTCGGTGTTCCCCGGCGGCTGCGTCAGCGCCGGCAACGCCAGCCAGTTCAGCGACGGCGCGGCGGCCTGCGTGGTGATGAACGGCAAGCTCGCCGAGCAGCGCGGCCTGAATCCGCTGGGCATCTACCGCGGCTTCGCGATCGCCGGCTGCGAGCCCGACGAGATGGGCATCGGCCCGGTGTTCGCGGTGCCGCGCCTGCTGCAGCGCGCCGGGCTGAAGGTGGACGACATCGGGCTGTGGGAGCTCAACGAGGCCTTCGCCTGCCAGGTGCTGTACTGCCGCGACAAGCTCGGCATTCCCGACGAGTTGCTCAACGTCAATGGCGGCGCGATCGCCGTCGGACATCCGTACGGCGTCAGCGGTGCACGCTGCACCGGCCATGCGCTGATCGAAGGCAAAAGGCGCGGCGCGAAGTATGTGGTGGTCACGATGTGCATCGGCGGCGGGCAGGGCGCGGCGGGGCTGTTTGAAGTCTGTTGATGAAGATGGCGGCAAGCCGGTTGACCGGTGTTCGCCGCCATGACGCGAGAAAAGTTACCGGAGACAGATCTCGATGACAGCCAATGGCATTGACTACGCCAGCATTCCAGAAAGCAAATCCCAGGACGATGCCGGTCTGCACCGGGTCTTGATCGTCGGTGGCGGCGCCGGAGGACTGGAACTCGCAACACAGTTGGGGGATGCGCTTGGAAAGCGGGGAAAGGCCTCTGTTGTGCTGCTGGACAAGAGCAGTGTCCACGTGTGGAAGCCGCATTTGCATGAGGTTGCCTCCGGTACCCTGGATATCCATGTCGATTCGCTGGAGTATCTGGCCCACGCTCATGCACACGGGTATCGCTACCGTATCGGCGAAATGTGTGGGCTGAACCGCAAGGCACGGCAGGTCTACGTTTCTTCGATGCTCGACCACGAGGGCAAGCCACTCGTTCCGCCCCGCGTTCTGGGTTATGACACCCTGGTGCTGGCAGTGGGCAGCGTGAGCAACGATTTCGGCACGCCCGGCGTCAAGGAGCATGCGATCGCGATCGACAGCGTGGACGAGGCGGCCCGCTTCAATCGTCGCATGATCAATGCCTGCGTGAGGGCAAATGCCCAGTACGAACCGTTGCGGCCAGGTCAATTGCACGTCGTGGTGGTGGGCGGCGGCGCCACGGGCATTGAGTTGGTGGCGGAGTTGCACAAAACCATGCGTGAGCTGGCCGCATATGGACTCGACAGCATCGATTTCGATAAATCGATCAAGCTGACGGTCATCGAAGCCGGCCCGCGCATCCTCGGCCCACTCCCGGAGAAATTGGCCACCTCGACCCAGAACATGCTCAGCGGCCTCGGCGTGAGTGTGCTCACTGGACAGAACGCCGCGGAAATTACGCCGGAGGGCGTACGTCTTGCCAGCGGAGAGTTCATTGCGGCAGAAATGGTCGTGTGGGCGGCCGGCATCAGGGCCCCGGGTTTTCTGAAGAACATCGACGGACTCGAGACCGACAGAATCAACCGGTTGATCGTGCGCGACACGCTGCAGACGACCCTGGACGACGATGTTTTCGCCATCGGCGATTGCGCTTCATTCGCTTTGCCGGGCGATGGGCAACCCGCGCCGCCGCGCGCCCAGACGGCCCATCAGATGGCGTCGCTTTTGGTTGGCGCGGTGCATGCGCGGTTGGCCAAGCAGGCGCTGCCGAAGTTCAGGTACCGTGATTTCGGAAGCCTCGTGAATCTTTCCGAGTACGGAACGGTCGGCAATCTCGTCGGTATTGGCAAGCGTGGTCTCCACCTCGAGGGCGTGGTCGCGCGTTGGATGTACCGGTCGCTGTACCTGATGCATCAGAAGGCTGTCCACGGCACGACCAAAGTCGCGCTCGGCACGATCGCGAACATGCTGACGCGGCGTACGGAGCCGCGCATCAAGTTGCACTGACGAAGGCTGCGAACCAGGAGCGGATGACGTGGTTGCATGAGAGCGATGCCGATGCCGATGCCGATGGCTTGACGCCGAGATCAAGTACAAACTGGTTTGGATGTGCATCGGCATGGAGCCGCGGGAATTTTCGCGTGAACCCGAGCGCCGCATGGCGCCACGACAACAAAAGGAGACAGGAGCATGAATACCCCAAGAACCGTCCCGAGCGCGCATTCGGGCTCCACCAACAAGATCGTCACGGCGCGCGAGGCGGTGCGCCTGATCCGCACCGGCGACACGGTGTCCATCGGCGGTTTTGGCGGCATCGGCCTGCCGGAGGAACTGATGAACGAACTGGCGGCGCGGTATCGGGCCAGCGACCAGGAGGCCGCGACCTTCGGCAAGCCGGGCGACCTGACCTTCGTGTTCACCGGCGGTCCCGGCGATGGGCAGCAGCGCGGCGCCCAGCAGTTCGGGCACCCTGGCTTCGTCAAGCGCATCATCGGCGGGCATTGGGCCTTCGTGCCGGCGCTGTACCAACTGGTGCTGGCAAACCAGGCGGAGGGCTACAACCTGCCGCTCGGGGTGCTGACGCAGCTGTACCGCGACACGGCCGCCGGCAAGCCCGGCCATGCGTCGCGCGTCGGCCTCGGCACCTTCGTCGATCCGCGCTACGGCGGCGGCAAGCTGAACGCGATCACGACCGAAGACCTGGTCGAGGTGATCACCCTCGGCGGCAAGGAATACCTGTTCTACAAGAGCTTCCCGATCAACGTCGCGCTGATCCGCGCGACCACCGCCGACGTGAACGGCAACCTGACGATGGAGCGCGAGGCGCTGACGACCGACACGCTGTCGGTGGCGATGGCGGCGCACAACTCCGGCGGGCTGGTGATCGCGCAGGTCGAGCGCATCGCCGAGATGGGCTCGCTCAACCCGCGGCACGTGAAGGTGCCCGGCGCGCTGGTGGACTGCGTGGTCGTCGCGAGCCGGCCCGAAGTGCATCAGCAGACGGGTACGACCATGTACAACCCGGCCTATTCATCCGAGGTGCGGGTGCCGCTGAACTCGATCGATCCGATGCCGATGAGCGCGCGCAAGATCATCGCGCGCCGCGCCGCGATGGAGCTGCGGCCCAATTCCATCGTCAACCTCGGCATCGGCATGCCCGAAGGCATCGCCGTGGTGGCGGCCGAGGAGAAGGCCTCCGACCTGATGATCCTGACCGGCGAGGGCGGCCTCTTCGGCGGCGTTCCGGCCGGCGGGCTCAATTTTGGCGCCGGGGTCAACGCGCAGGCGGTGATCGACATGCCCTACCAGTTCGACTTCTACGACGGTGGCGGCCTGGACATCACCTTTCTCGGCCTGGCGCAGGCCGACCGCGAGGGCAACCTCAACGTCTCGCGCTTCGGCCCCAAGCTGGCCGGTGCCGGCGGCTTCATCAACATCAGCCAGAACGCCAAGAAAGTGGTCTTCTGCGGCACCTTCACCGCCGGCGACCTGGACGTCTCGGTGGTGCAGGGCAAGCTGCTGATCGAGCGCGACGGCCGGGCGAAGAAGTTCGTCCACGCGGTCGAGGAGCGCACCTTCTCCGGCAAGCACGCCGCCGAGCTGGACAAGGACGTGCTGTACATCACCGAACGCTGCGTCTTCCGCCTGACGCGGGAGGGACTGGAGCTGACCGAGGTGGCGCCGGGCATCGACATCCAGAAGGACATCCTCGACCGCATGGACTTCGCGCCCATCGTGCACGCGCCGCGCCAGATGGACGACCGCATCTTCGCGCACGAGCCGATGGGCCTGCGCGACGAAATCCTGCGGCTGCCCTTCGATGCGCGCTTCAACTACGACGAGGACCGCAACACGCTGTTCCTGAACTTCTCCGAGGTGCACGTCAAGACGAAGGCCACCATCGATCAATACATCGACAAGATCCGCTCCATCGTCGAGCCGCTCGGCCACAAGGTGTATGCGGTCGTCAACTACGACGGCTGGGGGATCGACCGCTCGGTCGAGGACGCCTATCTCGACGCGGTGCGCAGCATCAACGAGCAATACTTCCTCGGTGTCACCCGATTCACCACCAGCGCCTTCATGCGCGCCAAGCTGGGCGACCAACTCGCCGCGCGGGGCGTCGCACCGCACATCTTCGAGTCCGAGGAAGAAGCCAAGCAGGCCGTGCACGAAACCGTGCCGCGCACGGCCTGAGCCGTTCCCAAAGCCAAGAAACACTGGAGAAAACATGCACCACCTGACCAGCATGGACGCCTCGTTCTTGCATTTCGAGACGCCCGAGACCCCGATGCACGTCGCCAGCCTGCTGCTGCTCGACCTGCCAAAAGGCTACAAGGGCGACTACTACGAAGACTTCAAGGCGATGATCGGCAAGCGCATGCACCTGGCCTCGGTGTTCACGCGCAAGCTCGCGCCCATGCCCTTCGAGCTGGCCGAGCCGGTGTGGATCGACGACGACGACGTGGACCTGGACTTCCACGTGCGCAGCCTCACGCTGCGCCGGCCCGGCACCATGGATCAGTTGCACCAGTTGGTCGCACGCCTGCACTCGACCCTGCTGGACCGCAGCCGTCCGCTGTGGGAAACCTACATCATCGAGGGGCTGGAGGACGGCCGCGTCGCGCTCTATTCCAAGATGCACCACAGCGGCATCGACGGCAAGGCCGGGACGGAAGTCACCAAGGTGATGTACGACATCTCGCCGGAGATCCGCGAGGTGACGCCGCCTCGGCGCAAGACCGGTGGCGGCGGCAGCGGCGGCTACCAGCTGGGGGTGGCTGAGCTGATCCAGGCGGCAGTCTCCAACGCGGCCGCGCAATACCGCAAACTGGGCGAGCTGCTGCCCACGGCGGCCAAGGCGATCACGACGGCCGGCAACGTGATTTCGAGCCAGCGCACCACCAAGGACGAGCGCGCGCTGACCCTGGGCCTGGCGCCCCGGACGATCTTCAACGACTCCATCACCAACCAGCGCTCCTTCAGCACGCTGACGCTGCCCTTCGACGAACTCAAGGCGCTGGGCAAGCGCGTCGGGGGCACCGTCAACACCGTCGTGATGGCCATGTGCAGCGAGGCGCTGGCCCGCTTCCTCAAGGAGCGCGGCATGCTGCCCCCGCAGGCGCTCATCGCGGCGGTCCCCGTCAGCCTGCGCACCGAAGGCGACGGCGCCCAGAACAACCAGGTGTCGATGGTGCGCGTGGACCTGGCCACCGACATCCCCGACATGGCCGAGCGCTTCCAGGCCATCCACAACTCGTCCGAGGCGGGCAAGGCCGTGGTGCGCGAACTCAAGCCCGTGCTCGGCGTGGACATGCCCTTCGCCGGCTCGCCCTGGCTGATGACCAGCCTGGCCTCGCTGTACGGCCGCTCCAAGCTCGCGAGCCAGTTGCCGGCGATGGCCAACGTGCTGATCTCCAACGTGCCCGGCCCCTCCATGCCGCTGTACGTGTGCGGCGCGCGCATGGGCAGCTTCTACCCCGTGTCCATCCCCTACCACGGCAGCGCGCTGAACATCACGGTGCAGAGCTACGCCGGGCAGCTCGACTTCGGCATCATCGCCTGCCGGCGCATCCTGTCGCAGGAGGAGTCCTATGCCCTGATCGGCCACCTGAAGGCCGCGCTCAAGGCCATCGAAGCCTTGCCGCCGGTGGGCGAGGGGGCTGCTGCCGCGGCCCCGGCCGAAGTGCCCGCCGCCAGGAGCGCGGCACGGACCGCGCGGCCCCGCAAGACGGCACGCGCCATCGCCACCGCCACACCCAGGAAGAGCGCCGCCGCCCCGGCCAGGCGCGGCGCACGGAGCAAGAAGACGTGATCGCGGCGGCCAACCTGCGCCGCGGCGCCCGGTGATCCCTCGGCACCCGTCCGCCATGGAGGCATCGCCATGATCGTCCGCGACACGCCGACTTCGTGGGAACTGTTCTTCGTGCTGCGCGGCTCGGTCGTGCACAAGATCTTCCCGCGCATCCTCGCCGTCTCGGTGCTGTCGGCGATCGTGGTCGTGCTGCAGCGCGGCGGCTTCATCCACGTCACGCCGATCACCCCGCTGGCGCTGTCGGTGATCGGCGCGGCGCTCGCCATCTTCGGGGCGCTCCGCAACGCGGCGGCCTACGACCGCTGGTGGGAAGCGCGCAAGCTCATCGGCATGCTGGTCATCGACGCGCGGTCGCTGGCGCGGCAGGCGCGCAGCTACCCCGCGCCGGTGGCCGGCGACGACGCACCGCGGCGCATCGCGCTGCGCTGCATCGCGCTCATGTACGCCACGCGCGACTATCTTCGCGGCCGGCCCATCAGCGAAGACACGGCGCGCTATCTCATCGCCGAGGAGCGCGCGGCGCTGGCGGCGAGCCGCAACGCGCCGAACCGGCTGCTCGACTACTTCAGCGCCGACATCGCGGCGCTGCTGGCGGCCGGCCGCCTGTTGCCGCAGCTCGCGCAGACGATGGAGGAGCGGGTCCAGAGCATGGCCGCGGCGTTCGCTTCCGTCGAGCGCACGAAGGTGACGCCGATGCCCTTCGTCTACACGCTGCTCATCCATCGCACGGCGTACCTGTTCTGCTTCCTGCTGCCGTTCGGGCTGGCCGATTCCAGCGGCTACTGGACCCCCCTGGTCGCCGCGATCGTCGCCTACACCTTCTTCGGGCTCGACGCGATCGGCGACGAGTTGGCATCGCCCTTCGGCGACTCCTCGAACACCATGCCGCTCGACGCCACCGCGCGCGTGGTGGAGATCAACGTGCTCGAATCGCTGGGCGAGCAGACGCTGCCCGAACCGCTGAAGCCGACGAACTTCGTCCTCACTTAGCGCCGCAGCCTTCCATCGGGTCAAGAACCAAAAAAAAGCCCCGAACCTCGCGGTTCAGGGCTTGAATCCACCTATGGAAGGGGTGGAGGAGACAACCGGCGCAGGTGATTTCTCACTTGCATGGAACGTAGCGTACACGAAAAGCACGGTCGTTCGCAATATATTTGCTGCAATGCAACACAGATAGCGCGGCCGGGTGAGACTTTTATCCTCATTCGGAGGGGATGGGGCGCCGAATCCGCTACGCTAGGCGCCGCGGCACAGTCAAAAGGGAACAGGCACATCATGGAATGCACGGTGAGTTGGACAGGCGCGGCGGGCACGCGCTCCGGCATGGGCTTCGTGGCCGAGACCGGATCGGGCCACGTCATCGCCATGGACGGCGCCCCCGACGCCGCCAAGCCCGCCAACGGCGGCCAGAACCTGGCGCCGCGCCCCATGGAGACCGTGCTGGCCGGCACCGGCGGCTGCACCGCCTACGACGTGGTGCTGATCCTCAAGCGCGGCCGCCACGACGTGCGCGGCTGCTCGGTCAGGCTGACCAGCGAGCGCGCCGCCGAGGACCCGAAGGTCTTCACCCGGATCCACATGCATTTCACCGTCAGCGGCCGCGGCGTGCCCGCCAGCGCGGTCGAGCGCGCCATCGCCCTCAGCCACGACAAGTACTGCTCGGCTTCCATCATGCTGGGCAAGATGGCCGAGATCACCACGTCGTTCGATCTCGTCGAGGTGGCCTGAGAGAGCTATTGAAAGAATAGCTATCGGCGCAATACCGACGCTGGCTCAAGGCCCAAAAGGCTTGAAAAATACAGGCCTCAGATGCGGTGCGCCGTGGTCGTCATCACCCGCGCCGCCATGCGCATCAGCCCGCGCACCGGCGCCGGCAGCGCGGCGCCGCCCGCGGCCAGGGCGTCGTCGGCGTGGCGCGCCTCGTCCGCCTTCATCTGCGCCACGATCGCGCGCGAGGCGGCATCCCCGGCCGGCAGGCGGTCCATGTGGCTGGCCAGGTGCGCCTCGACCTGGCGCTCGGTCTCCACCACGAAGCCCAGGCTCACGCGGTCGCCGCCCAGCTTGCCGGCCAGCACGCCGATGCCGAACGCCCCGGCGTACCACAGCGGGTTGAGCCAGGAGACGCGGCTGCCCAGCGCCTGGAGGCGCTCGCGCGTCCAGGCCAGGTGGTCGGTCTCCTCGCGTGATGCCGCATCGAGGTGCCGGCGCAAGCCGGGATCCGGCGTGACCAGGGCCTGCGCCGTGTACAGCGCCTGGGCGCAGACCTCGCCCACGTGGTTGACGCGCATCAGCGCGCCCGACAGGCGGCGCTCGTCCTCGCTCAGCGCCAGCGCGGATTCGGCCGCGCCCGCCGGGTTGGGCCGCGCGGGCCGCGGCGGGGCCAGCAGCGTGCGCAGGGCGCCGTCGGCGGCGCAAAGCAGGCGGTCGGTCAGGTTCATGCGGCGCATGGTACGCCAACCCTTGGCCCCCGCCGATGTGGCGCGTACACCACATTGCTGCGGCGCAGCAATCTTCGGGCGTACCCACGCGAGGCGATTGGACCGATTGTTGTTGCAAGCCAACGGTGTGAGTCGATGTGTGGTCGATGCACAACAAAACGGCCGGGCCGCACCAGATTCAGTGCCGAAGTCTTTGCAAGTTCAGGGCAGGTCTGGTGCAATAACAACAACTTCCCGCTAGGGGAGGTTGGCCCGGGACCCGGCGGGGAATCGCAAACGGACCCTTCGCACCGGCGCCCTATGTTTAACCTTGGAGAACTTGCAATGAAAAATCCCTGATCGCCCTGGCCGTCCTGGGCTTCACCGGCGCCGCGATGGCTCAATCTTCCGTGACCCTGTACGGCGTGGCTGACGCTGGTATCGGCAAGATCGAGAACGGTTCCGACAAGACCGAATTCCTGAGCGGTTCCGTGATGAACAACGGCGGTAGCCGTGTTGGCGTGCGCGGCGTGGAAGACCTGGGCGGTGGCCTGAAAGCTGGCTTCACGTTCGAAACCGGCCTGAACCTGGACGACGGCAGCAACAACTCTGCTGGCGCTGGTTTCTGGGGCCGTACCGCCAAGGTCTGGCTGGGTGGCGGCTGGGGTACCTTCAGCCTGGGCCGTGACTACACCGCATCGTTCAAGGCCATCGGCGCCTGGGAACTGACCGGCAACGCGCTATACAGCGTGGTGGGCAACACCTACCGCTCCCTGAGCGCTGCCCGCGACAGCAGCATCATCGGCTACGCCACGCCCAACATGGGTGGCTTCACTGCTGAAGTGAACTACATCCTCAAGCAGGACGGCCTGGACGCTGGCAAGGCCGGCGCCAAGTGGGATCTGGGCCTGAAGTACGTCAACGGCCCCATCGGCATCGGCGCGTCGGCCAACAAGACCAAGAACGGCAAGACGAACTACCACGTCGGCGGCAAGTACAACTTCGGCAGCTTCGCGGTGGCCACGTCCTACAGCCAGACCAGCAACGCCGCTAACCAGCGTCGCCGCGGCTTCTCGCTGGGTGGTTCCGCCAACCTGGGCGCCTTCGCCCTCACGCTGGACCTGACCCGCGACACCAAGAACGAAATCGGTGGCAAGAAGTACACCAACGGCGTGCTGGAAGGCAAATATGCCCTGTCCAAGCGCACCTTCCTGTACGCAGCCTACCTGCGTTTCGACGACACCAACAACTACGGTATCGGTGTTCGCCACAACTTCTGATCGTGAGGCTGCCTGATACGGCAGCTTCCGATGAGAGCCAAAGCCGCCTTCGGGCGGCTTTTTTATTTCACCATGACTTCAGTGCCGCATTACGCTGGACTACGCCGAAGCCAGATACAGCAGGTTTATCAATAACTTAGGCGAGTTCATCATATGCCGGTGCTTTCTGAAACCCGACCCGGCTTGTGACCTCATGGCTCCCATGTGGCCCCTGCAAAACGGGTCTTTCGAGGAGTCATCATGGCAAAAATCAAGCTCACCAAGTCCGCTGTCGATGCGGCACAGCCCCAGGCGCAGGCCGTCGAACTCCGGGACACCCTGGTGCCCGGCTTCCTGTGCAAGATTACACCAGCGGGCCGCAAGGTGTTCATGCTCCAGTACCGCACGAACGCTGGCGAGCGCCGCAAGCCCGCCTTGGGCCTGTACGGAGAACTGACCGTCGAACAGGCCCGTTCCCTGGCCCAGGAATGGCTGGCCGAGGTGCGCCGGGGCGGCGACCCTAGTGCCGCCAAAGCCGAGGCCCGTAAGGCCCCCACCGTTGCCGAGCTGTGCGTGAAGTTCATGGAGGACCACTCCAAGCAGCGTAACAAGCCCAGCACGCAGGATGGCTACCGGAGTGTCATCGACCGCAACATCATCCCGTTGTTGGGCCGCATGAAGGTGCAGGACGTCAAGCGCCCGGACGTGGCCGGGGCGATGAAGAAGATGGCGCACAAGCATGCGGATGCGAACCGCACGTTCAGCGTCCTGCGCAAGATGTTCAACCTGGCCGAGGTGTGGGGCTACCGGCCGGATGGCACCAACCCGTGCCGCCATGTCCCGATGTACCCCAACGGGAAGTCCACGCACCTCATCAGCGACGAAGAAATGGGCCTGCTGTTCCGGTACCTTGAGCGGGTTGAGGCCGAGGGACTGGAGAACTATGTCATCCCCTTGGCGATCCGGTTGCAGTTCGAGTTCGCGGGCCGCAGAGGCGAAATCGTCTCACTCCAATGGGATTGGGTCGATTTGGAAAACCGCCGTGTGGTCTGGCCCGACAGCAAGACCGGTGGTATGTCTAAGCCTTTGAGTGAAGAAGCCTACCGGCTGCTCTCGACGGCACCACGCCAGGAGAGCTGTCCCTACATATTGCCGTCTCCGCGCCATCCGGGCAAGCACCTGACCACGGGCGAGTATTACGGCGGCTGGAGCCGTGCGCTCTCAAGGCTGCAGGTGCCGAACATGTGGGCACGCACGGCATCCGACACCGTTCAGCGACCGACATTGCCAACTCGGGTATTCCGGTGAAGGTCGGCATGGCGCTGACGGCGCACAAGACCGTGGCGATGTTCATGCGCTACGTCCACACCGAGGACAAGCCGGTGCGTGAGGCGGCTGAGCTGGTGGCGAACCGGCGCCAGGCCATCACGGGTGCCCGGCGTAGCGTGCCAACCGAGGCAGCGACGGCCTGAGCGGCCAGTCCGAATTGTCGTGCCGCTGTCACGACAATTCGGGTGCTTGCAATCTATACCCGAACGGATATAATCATGGAGCAGAAACGAAAGCTGCTGTACTGGGAAGGCTCCTCGAAGAAGGATTTCAAGGAGTTCCCTATTGACGTACAGAAGGACATGGGCGTGGCACTGTTCATCGTCCAATTGGGCTGCACGCCAGATTCGGCCAAGCCCTGGAAAGGGCTGAGTTCCGGCGTGTACGAACTGGTCGAAGACCACCGGGGCGATGCCTTCCGGGCGGTCTATACCGTGAAGGTGGGCGATGCGGTGCATGTGCTGCATGCGTTCCAGAAGAAGTCCAAGTCCGGCATCGCCACGCCGCAGCAGGACGTGGAGTTGATCGAGAAGCGGCTGAAAGCAGTGCTTGCCCGTCATGGGCGAGCGGGAGATAAATGATGACCCGTATCGACGACCATCCCGAAGGCACCGACAACGTACTGGCAGACCTGGGCTTTGATGATGCCGAGGAACTGACGGCGAAGGCTGCGCTCGCGCTCAAGCTCAATACCCTGATCGACCAGCGCGGCCTGAGCCAGACCGAAGCCGCCGCGATCACCGGCATGACCCAGCCCAAGGTGTCGCAGGTGCGCCGCTACAAGCTCCAGAACATCTCGCTGGAGCGGCTGATGCAGGCGCTGGTGTCGCTGGACCAGCAGGTCAAGATCGTGGTGCAGCCCGCCCGGCGGGCGCATGCTCGGGGCATCCTGGTGGCGGCCTAAGGTCAACCTTTCAAGCTGACTCATTTCCCAGACACTGTCTGGGAAATCTTCCTCAGCATCGTCGGAGCCGGTGTGGCGATGCAGCCAAGACGGGCCAGTGGAGATCGAATGCCAAAAAGCAAACCCCATGACGAAGCGATGGCCGAGCTGTACCGCAGCAATCCGGGCCTGGCGCTGGAGGTCATCCAAGGCATCGTGGCGGATGACGATCAAGCCGAGCTGCTGACTGTGCTGCGGCAGATGTCGGGGGCATCCGCTGGGGTGGAGAGCAGTCCGATCATCGAATCCCTACGAGGTGAACTGGCTGCGCTGCATAGAGCGGGTGCTGTCAGCCGGGAGACGGTGCAGGCGTTCGAGGCATTGTTGACGCCGGATAGGAGCGGCGACCGCCGTATGCCGCCTTGATCCTGCCCTGCTGCGGTAGCGAACTGCCTTATGGGGCGTGCCGGCACGCAGCGCCGTCGGGCTCTCGGGCGGTGCCCCGTGCTTCGTGTCGAATCATGGCCATGCTGCTCCGATCCCTCACGCAACTGCGGCCCTGATCGCCGATCCGGGCCTGCGCGCTGCGCTTGCCAAAACCAAGCGTGTTTGGGTGGTGGGTGTGGCGGCTTGCTGTTCCCTTCATCGTGCCACGGCGTGCTCTGCCGTAAAGGGCGGCGCGTGCTTCGCACGCTTGCGGCCTCCGGCCGTCGTAGACCCTTGACGGCTTGCGCTGCGCCGTGACCCGGAAGGGCTGGGCAATTCCGCCCGGCATCTTTCAGGAGTTCACATGAACAACGCACTCTTCACCGACGAGCAACGCATCGTGTTACTGGCCAACGGCCGTCAATCTTTGGAAAACTCGGACTTCGATCCGGTGCCTGTGGTCAAGCTGTTCACGCCGGATGCTGGCGCGACCTGGCTGCTGACCGAGATTGATCCCGATGACCACGATCATGCCCACGGCCTTTGCGACCTGGGCTTGGGGATGCCGGAAATCGGCTGGCTGAGTCTTTCCGAATTGGCTTCGGTGCGTGGGCGGCTGGGCCTGCCTGTCGAGCGAGATCTGTATTTCCGGGCCGAGAAGCGCTTGAGCGCCTACGCGCGCGATGCGCGGCTGGCCGGGCGGATCGTTGTCTGACCTGGCCCTTGGAGCGTTGCAAGGCGCTCCTTGTGCTTCTTCAACCATCACAGGAGATCAATGCCATGAGCAGCCATCACGACTACATCATCGAAATCACGGCGCAGCACGATGCGCTCAAGCCGTTCGCGCCGGAGAACGGCCAGCCCTTGCGCGTTGCGATCGGCGACGCGGTGATCTCACCAACGAGTTCGGTGCACAGTTCCGGCGCTGCGTCACCGGGTTCTACCGGCCTGCCGGACTTTTGAGGTTGTATGCGCGCGGTGCGCGCTATCTTCTGGACTCGACTTCGCCGTGGATGCCGGTTGTGGAATCCGGCCTGCGCCCTGACGACTCGGCGTGATGCCTTCGCGCCCCTGATGGGGCGCTGCGCGCTGCGCTTGCCTCCAGGGGAAAGCCCTACGGCCTATCCCCGCCGCGCAGGCTTGACGCCCCTGAACACCGCCGACCCGGCTGCGCCGGATCGGCTAGACCGCATCCGCAGCAGATCCACGATGCCTTGCATGTGCTCGTCCTGATCTTGTTGTTTCTTCGGTGTTGAGGTCTGGGCGTCCCCGGCCACTGGGGAGATGACCTCCTTGCCGCCGCGTGCGATGCTGGTGGACCGGCTGCATCGCAAAGGCAGAGGGCGCAACTGCGCACTGAGAAGCGCGAGAGCCACGCCGACGAGTCCTGACTTGGCATTCAGTCTGCCCCAGAGCCTCTAGACGCCCCAATGCTTACCTAGTTTGCGCCATTGTCTCCAATGTGGAGACTCTTAGTAGTTAATTTGGTAATTTATCTCTCGGTGGGATTCAAATAAATTTCCTTCTGTTGACGCAATTGCCCAATTCAGGTCAAGCGGTTCGACTACCAAAGGAAATCCCGTGAAACTGTACATCGCCCAAGCCACCTGCTCCCTTGCCGCCCAGATCGTTGCGAACGAATTGGGCTTGAGTCCCGAACTCGTCCACTTTGATGTGGTTGGCAAAACAACTTCCAACCATGATGACTTCGCTGAGGTCAATCCGTTGGGCTATGTGCCTGTCCTGCGTATAGGCGAAGACAAGCACGATCTTCTGACCGAGACGGCAGTCATCGTGAGCTATCTGGCCGATCAGAGGCCCGAGGCGGGCCTCATTCCCCGTGTTGGTACACGCGAGCGTGTTGAGGCGGAACAGCTTCTGACCTTTACTGCGACGGAAATCGCACAGAAGCACATCCCCCTTATGCGCAAGCTGATGACGCCGGAGGGTACGGAATGGACGCGCAACAAGTTGGTCGCGGCTTATGCCGAGATTGACAAGCGCCTCTCCGATGGTCGCGCGTTCCTGATGGGCGATAAGCCCAGCGTGGTTGATGCCTACTTCTGGGCAACCATGTGGCATGAGCGCTCGGGAGCCCAGATCGAGCATCTGAAGTGGGTCATGGCCCACAAGGCCCGCATGGAGGCGCTGCCGTCGGTTCAAAAAGCGCTGAAGGACGAAGCCGACATGGTTGCGCGCCATCGTGCACTTGCCGAAGCCGCTTAATGGTTTACCCCAAGGGCACGACCGAAATGGCGACTACTTGCACCACCGGAAGGCGTTGATGGACAGCTTCGTCTTCCTCGATTTCACAAGATTTTCACGATATTGATCGGGGCATGCACTCGGTTTGCCAAGGGCAGCCCGATGGATGTTTGCCGGCAATGTCGCTGATGAGTTCTCAACCAAGGAGTTGGAAATGGAAAGTTCACTTAAAGGCAAGAGCGTGCTCGTTGCCGGGGGGTCTTCTGGCATGGGTTTGGCGGTAGCAACCAAAGCTGCTGCACTCGGGGCAACGGTGCATATCGTTGGGCGCTCACCCGAACGACTGGCAGAGGCTAAGACGGCCATCAATGGTGATGTTGTGACGCACCACGCGGATATCAGCGTCGCGTCCGATGTCGCAGCACTCGCAGAGAACATCCAGCAGGTCGACCACATTGTGACGACGGCTGCGGATCTGACTTTCAAGCCTTTCATCCAGATCAGCGATGCCGAGATCGAATCGACATTCGCTGCCAAGTTCTGGGGGGCGGTGTATCTGGTCAGGCACTTTGCCTCGCGCATTCCGTCGAACGGGTCTGTGACGTTCTTCGGTGGCTCGGCGGCCTACAAGGCCCTTGCGGGTGCAAGCATCGTTGCCGCCGTCAACGCTGCCCTCGATGGCTTTGCCCGAACACTGGCACTCGAACTCGCGCCTGTTCGAGTGAATGTGCTGTCACCGGGCGTTGTCGAAACACCTGCCTGGGGCTTCCTTCCTGAGAAAGACCGAGCCGAGCTTCTCAAGACTATTGGCGCCGGTCTTCCTGTCGGTCGTGTTGGGCGTCCCGAAGAACTCGCAGATGCGGCCATCTTCCTGATGGGCAACGGCTACGCGACTGGCACCGTTCTGCAACTTGACGGTGGAACGAACGTCTAGGCATATTCCGTGCGCCACTCCGAGTAGGCCAAGCCAAGGCATTTGGGCCTTGGCTCATTCGGCTTTCTTCAATTCGTCCGCGCATACTGGCCCGGCGGCTGCCCCACATGCCGACTGAATGCGGTGCTGAACGTACTGGATGAAGCGTAGCCGACCTGTTCCGCAACCTCCGCGATAGCCAGTTCCTTGCGGCGCAGCAGGTTTTTTGCCAAGGCCATGCGCCAGGCCAGCAGGTACTCCATCGGCGGCAGGCCGACGTTGCGGCTGAATCGCTCGAAGAACGCGGAACGAGACAATGCGCTTTGGTGCGCCAACTGCTCCACCGTCCAGGCCCGTGCCGGATCGGCATGCATGCTGCGGAAAGCGGCGACCAGTCGGCTGTCGGCCAGCCCGCGCAGCAGTCCCGGCGCGGCAAGGCTGTCCTCGGGCGCTGCGCGCAGCGCCTCGATCAGCAGGATCTCCACCAACCGGGTCAGTATCAGTTCACGCCCGGATCTTTGCTGCAGGGATTCCTGCCGCACCAGAGCCACCAAGGTCGCGAGCCGCTCCACCCTTCGCACATGCACTACCGCTGGCAGCAGGGAAACCAGCAACGCTGAATCCGGGGAGGCGAACGCGAAATAGCCACCGAGCATGCGCACCTCGGCATGACCACTCTGGCGGCCATGGCGTATCTCACCCTCAGATCGGTCATCGGCCGCAGCCTGCGCATCAATGTCGATGGGGGTGCCAGGCTCCAGGCTGCTCAATGTGAAGCCCGGTGTGGCAGGCAACAGCACGAAATCCCCCGCCATGAGCCGGATTGGCTCTTGCCCGACCACGGCCAGCAGACCGCCCCCTTCGAGGACAGCGCAAAAGCTCGGCTGTCCGAAATCCGAGTAGCGCACGGCCCACCGGCCCGCGCCACCGATCACCTTGGAGAACACCGCGCGCGGCCGGAGAAAAGCAATCACCTCGGAAAGCGGATCAATAGCCATTCATGGACTTTCGCAAACATAAACAGGACTATAAATTGTAGATAGTCCATACGATGGGCAATATCGTGAGGGTTCCCAACCACTCCACTAGGAACTCAATGAAAACTGTCCTCATTACCGGCTGCTCGTCGGGCTACGGTTTGCAGACCGCCCGCCACTTCCACGCCCAGGGCTGGAACGTGATCGCCACGATGCGCACGCCGCGCCCAGAGCTGTTGCCGGACTCACCCCGTATGCGTGTTATCCCGCTGGACGTGACCCTGGCCTCCAGCATCGCTGCGACGATCGAAGCAAGCGGCCCGATCGACGTGCTCGTTAACAACGCCGGCGTCGGGCTGTTCGGCGCCTTCGAGGCCACGCCGATGGATACCACGCGCGAGGTCTTCGCGACCAATACCTTCGGCGTGATGGCGATGACCCAGGCCGTGCTGCCCTTGTTCCGTCATCGGCGCTCGGGGATGGTTGTCAACGTGACGTCGAGCGCCACCCTGGCGCCAATGCCGCTGGTGGCGGTCTACACGGCCAGCAAGACGGCCATCGAAGGATTCACGGCCTCGCTCGCCCACGAACTCGCGGCTTTCCAGATCCAGGTGAAACTGGTCGAGCCGGGCTATGGACCCACGACCCGCTTTGCCGAGAATGGCAGTGAACGCATGCAAGGCCTGATCCCAGAGGCGTATGTGCCTTTCGCGAACTCCGTCTTCGAGGCATTCACGAAGCCGTCGGCGGTGACCGCCGAGGTGGACGTTGCTGAGGCCGTGTGGCGCGCGGCAAACGACACATCGGGGCAACTGCGGTTTGCGGCGGGAGCAGATGCGGTTGCTCTGGCGGCACGGGTGTCGCCTTGAGCCACACCACCAAGACCTGGCTGGCCGTGTTGCTCGTGTTGACTGGTGCGGGACGAGCCACGCGGTCGCTGGTGCCGATCCTACGACATTACAAGCGTATTCGGTGGCTGAGGTGCTGCAGACCACTTTCGACCGACTTGTTGGCGGTTCTCGGCCCAGGGCTGCTCACCAGCCGACACGCACCGAGCCGCGCTGCGCCCGTGGCATCCGGCGTGGCCGCAAGCCGTGGGGTCGCGCATCGCGGCTCATTTCTCTGTCATCGTGCATTCGCACAGCGTGATGCACGTCGTGGCGGACATCGTATGCAGGCCGGCTCAACCCTCACGCTTGAATTGGAGCGCTCGTCGGGGGGAACTCTATGTCAACGCGATCCGCGTAGAAGGCGAGGTGATCCTTGATCGCCGATACCGCTGGGTACGGAGTCTCATAGCTCCAAGCGATGTTGATGCCGTTCTCCACGTCTGTCGCCACACTAAAGTAGCTCGCATCACCCTTGTATGGACAGTAAGTTGCATGCTTCGTTTGTTCAAGAAGCTCCATACGAATGTCTACCCAGGGACATATATCACCGGCGGTAGCGTTGCTTCGCGCAGGAGCAGAGCGTTGCTCGTTGTTGCAATCACCCCTTTGGCGAAACTCACGACTACTTGCCCCTCAAACTTCTCAATTGTGATGGCGTGGTTTGGCCCAGGGATCTTGATGACTTTTTCGGACATATGAACTCCTTCCTCAAATTGACGGTTGGCGCGGCTGCCACCGAGTGAGACTGCGACAGGAATACGGAGCTTCTCCGCGCTCAAGCATGCTCATCTTCCTTGCTGCGCAGAGCTGTGCGAGGGCGGGATTGCGCGGGATGTCACCCAAAGCAGCATCGCGATGCCCAAGACGGCAGCGATGATTGATCCAGAAAATATTGCGATCTTTGAGGCGGCGAAGTCCGCGGGGTCAGAGAACGCTTGCCCAGCGATGAACAGTGACATGGTGAAGCCGATACCCGCCAAGACACTCGCGGCCATGAGTTGCAACCACGAATAGTCATCAGGCTTTCTAGCGATTCCCATCTTCACCGCCGCCAGTGATGCCAAGAAGATCCCCAACGGTTTGCCAACAACAAGACCCGCAATGATCGCAATCATCAGCGATTGCTGCTCCGCGCTGATTGCAGACGCGAAATCCACGCCAGCATTGGCGACTGCAAAGAGGGGAAGTACCACATAACTTGCCCTCGCACCGGCATAGCGCAGCAATCGGTCAGCTGGCGACTCTAGCCGGTCATGCAACGCATCCAGCGCCCGCATCGCGGGGAGTGACGGCCCTGCGCGCAGCACTTCGCCACTGCGTCTGGCTTCGGCTGTCAGGATCGCATCTGCCTGAAGCATGATGGCCCTCAAGTCTGGAGGTGCACGTGTTGGAATGAATAGCGCGAGCAAGACACCTGCCAGCGTGGCATGCAAGCCGCTGATGACAATGAAGTACCAGAGAACCAGCCCGACAACGAGGTACGGAACCAGGCTGTAGACGCGCCAATAGTTGAGAAGACAAAGCACCCCGACCACGACCACAGCGGCCGCTATGGCAATCAGATTGATGGTGTTCGAGTAGAACATCGCCACCACGATAATCGCCCCGATGTCATCTACGATCGCGGCCGCAGTCAAGAAGACGCGCAGCGCTAGGGGCACACGATCCCCAAGCATTACGAGAATCGCTATTGCGAATGCGGTATCGGTAGCCATTGGCACGCCCCAGCCATGAGCCCACGGGCCAGCGGGTATCAACGCCGAGTAGATGAGCGCCGGGAGCAGCATTCCTCCAAGCGCCGCGGCGACTGGAAGTGCACCGGATTTGAAGGACGACAACCCTCCAATAGTGAACTCTCGCTTTATCTCAAGGCCGACCACCAGGAAGAAGATGGTCAGCAGGCCATCGTTTATCCAGTGCAAAAGAGACATCCGAAATTCGGAGTTGCCAAGCACTACTCCCAGATCGAGGTGCCAGAGCGCTTCAAACGCATGCCCAAGATTTGAATTGGTGACGAGTACGGCCAGTAGCGTGGAGAACAGCAGCAGCAGGCCAGTTGAGGGTGCCCATCCCGCAAAATCCGAGGCCATTCCGCGAATTTTGTTCCCGACAGCGCCGGCCATGGCATCGAGAAATGAACCTTCGTCCCAAGGGCCGTCGTAGCGTCGTCCATTGATGAAGAACGTGGGCACCACGATGGCATTGCTTGCTGCGGCGCTTTCTATATCCTCGGCGACACGCGCTCTTGCCCGAGCTGCGGCCTTGCCATCCGCGTCAAAATCTTCAACGCCAAGCTGCTCCGCAACAGCTTGCAAATCGCCTTCGGTCAATTTCTCCGACCGTGTCATCAGCGTAATGTGAGCTTCCCAAAAGCTCTTTGGGTCAGGCGCACGTTCGACCAGTTCGGCGGCGCGCTGGGCCAGGGAATTTTCGATCAAGGGAGAGTGACGGAACACATAGCGAAGGCGCTCCCCGAGCTGATCCCGCACCTGCGCAATTTTTTCATTTGCTGCGCGGCAGTGGGGGCAGGCATAGCTCCCGTACTCGACCAACGTGATGTCGGCGCTGCTCGACCCGAGGATGTGATCCCGGCTTTCATCTACAGTCCTATCAAGTATTCCACTACTTTTTCCTTGGGACATAGTTTTAATTCCTGAGGATGCACATCATTATTTCAATGCGATATTCACGCATCGCGTTCAGACAACCAGCGGCGCTACCCCACTTGGCGCTCATGCTCATAACACCATCGCCAATCTTCTCCAGGTTCAATGGAGCGCATTACTGGGTGCCCAGTCAACGCGAAATGCTTCGATGCGTGCTTGTTGGGGGAGTTGTCGCAACAACCTACGTGACCACAATGAAGACACATGCGCAGGTGAACCCACCTGCCACCTATTCGCACGCAATCCTCACAAACACGATCCTTAGGCACCGGAGGAAAAGCAGCCGGCACATGCTCACAGGTTTTAATTCCCATTTACCGAACCTCCTGCGGCACTATTGCCGCTTCTTCAAGATACTTGTGAATCTGAGCCACCACCGCGGCGCCTTCGCCAATGGCCGCGCCGACACGCTTGATGGAGTCAGAGCGTACATCCCCAATTGCGAAAACACCGGGCACACTCGACTCCAGGGTTGACCGACCTTCGCCTGCCGTAGTCACAAAGCGCGATCGATCCAAGTGCACCGGGCAACTGTCAAGAAATTCGGTCTCAGGGGATGCCCCAATGAACAAGAACAGATTTTGCGTGATCAGTTGAGATTCCACGCCAGTATCGCGATCGAAATACTTCACAGCGTTCAAACCGTTGGCTATGTCACCGCTCAACCCTGATATCTCCTTGCGCACTTGCAAGTCAATGTTTGGCGTCGCAGAAATTCGATCAATGAGATAACGCGACATCGTGGTCGATAGACTGTGCCCCCGAATTAGCATGGTCACCTTCGCAGCATGAGCGCTGAGGTAAACGGCCGCCTGCCCAGCGGAATTCCCACCACCAACCAGTACCACATGCTCGTTCTGGCACCGCTTCGCTTCGATTGGCGAAACCCAATACCACACACCACGCCCTTCAAGCTCGGCTACGTTCGTCGCCTCGGGGCGACGGTATCGAGCACCCGTCGCAATAACGACCGTTCTAGAGCGGATGACACTTCCGTCGGCCATCCGCAGCCGTTTCGGCGCCGTGGAGGATGGTTCGCATTCCAGTGCTGTGACTTTTGCTGGAATGAGGATCTCTGCGCCGAATTTCTGGGCCTGGATGTAGGCCCGGCCAGCCAACGCTTGCCCCGATATTCCCGTTGGAAAGCCCAGATAGTTCTCGATGCGAGCGCTTGCACCAGCTTGACCACCAAAGTAGCGGCAATCCAGAACCATCACGTTGAGGCCTTCGCTGGCAGCGTAAACAGCAGCGGACAGGCCCGCTGGCCCCGCTCCAACTACAACGACGTCGTAGTCCTTATCGACTGACACTCCTGAATTGAGTCCCAGACACAAGGCCAACTGCGCTTCATCTGGATCAACTAGCACTGAACC
Source organism: Ottowia sp. (assembly GCF_016703145.1). Taxonomy (GTDB): domain Bacteria; phylum Pseudomonadota; class Gammaproteobacteria; order Burkholderiales; family Burkholderiaceae_C; genus Ottowia. The sequence continues at coordinate 344,119 of NZ_JADJCO010000002.1, forward strand.
GTTTGGACATATTGCTAGGAGATGCGGATGGCGGCTGTCAAATTGATGCCAAATATCGCGGACATCCTGATGATCAGAAGTCCGCAACTGAAAAGGTTGCCCATTGCGGCGCAAGAAGGTCTGCATTCGTATTACTTCTGCGTCGCCCTCTCGCCCGACAAGGACAGTACCGCTGGCTTCACTTTCAATCAGAGCCACACGGCGAAGAATAAGCGCCCTGGTGATAAGCTCGCCCAATTCAGCCTCTGCGACAATAAGTTGCCGCAGCTTTTCCGGTGCAATGAGAAGGGTTTCGACCTCCACTTCGGCAAAGCAGTCTACGAGGGACTTTGCCCCTGAAAGTTGACCTACCTCAGCAATAAATTCCCCAGGGCCATGTCGAGTAATAGGCGTTACGTGACCAAGCCCATCGCGCTGAGTGGCAATCACCGTCCCCGATAAAAGCAGGAACATCCCTGGCGCTGGCTCACCTGCACGAAAAAGGCTTGAGCCTTTTTCATATCTCACGGGTACTCCGAAGCGCGCAATCCGCGCCATCTCCAAATCACCAAGGATCGGGAACATTTGCCCGGTTCTCGTAGTGAACGTTGATGCCGCTGGCGGGGTGGCCAGTTGATCTTTATCAACGGGTTGACCTTGGCCCATAACCTCTCCTTGAGACTGCGTTCAACTTCTTCATAAGTTACTTGAAGGTTGCACAAGTGCCTTGCAATTCAATTCGAGCTGCACGCTCTTACCTGAGCAGGCGCAGCGCCTCTATCATAGATGTTGGTAATGACTCAGCCCTTTTTTTCAGATTTCGCACGTGGCGCAATAGCGGCGGCGCACATTTACGCTAGCCGTCCCGCGCCAGCCGCAACCCCGTCATCTGCCAGCGCGCCGACGCCGGAAAGAAATTGCGGTAGCTGGCACGCGCATGGCCGGGCGGCGTGAGGCACGAGCCGCCGCGCAGCACATACTGGTTGACCATGAACTTGCCGTTGTACTCACCCACCGCGCCATCGGCCACGCGAAAGCCCGGGTACGGCGCGTAGGACGACTGGGTCCATTCCCAGACCTGGCCCAACCCATCGCCGGTGAGCACGGCCGGGAGCAGCGCCTCCCGCGCGGGCAACCGCGCCAACGCATCCGCCCAGGCCACTTCCCACTCGGCTTCAGTCGGCAGCCGGGCGCCGGCCCAGCGCGCATAGGCATCGGCCTCGTAGTACGACACATGGGCCACCGGGCGGTTGCCATGCAGCGGCAGTGCGCCGTGCAGGCTGAATTCCTGCCAGCCTGCTTCTGTTTGCCGCCAGTACCAGGGATGTTCCAGTTGCTGCGCGCAGCGCCAGTCCCAGCCCTCGGCCAGCCACCATTGCGGCTGCGCATAGCCGCCCGATTCGACGAAGCGCAGGAACTCCGCATTGCTGACCGGCTGGCTGGCGATCTCGCAGCCCTGCAGAAATACCTGATGCCGGGGCCGTTCGTTGTCGAAGGCAAAGCCGTCGCCCGCGTGGCCGATCGCATGCAGCCCCGGTGCCACCTGCAGCCAGGTCAGCGCCGGCTCGGGCGCGGCATTGGCGGGCGACGCAGCGAGCAGTTGGTAGGCCGGCCACAGCGGATGGCAGAACAGCAAATGCTTGATGTCGGTGAGCAGCAGTTCCTGGTGCTGCTGCTCGTGCTGCAGGCCCAGCTCGACCAGTTCGGCCAGCGGCGGCGGCAGTTCGTGCGCCAGCAAGGCGCGCATGCGTTCGTCCACGGCCGCGCGGTAGTCGCGCACGCGCGCCAGCGACGGCCGCGTGAGCAGCCCGCGCTGCGGGCGCGGATGGCGCTCGCCCACCTGCTGGTAGTACGAGTTGAACAGCACGCGAAACTGGGGGTCAAACGGCGGCTCCTGCCCCAGCACAAAGGTTTCGAAGAACCAGGTGGTGTGCGCCAGGTGCCATTTGGCCGGGCTGGCGTCGGGCATGGACTGCACGCAGGCATCCTCGGCCGACAGCGGCTCGGCCAGCCGCAAGGTGCGCTGGCGCACCGCGTCAAAACGTTGGAGCAGCTCAGGCATGGGCGTACACCATGGCAAACCACTGCCGCTCATCCGTCCAGACCTTGCTGGTACTGAAACCGGCTTGGGCCAGCATGTCCTGGAAATGCGGCAGCGGGTACTTGTAGCTGTTCTCGGTGTGGATGGTCTCGCCCTCGGCAAAGCGCCGCCCGCCGCCCGGCCAGGCCACGGCCAGCGGCTGGCGCGCGCGCAGGTGCATCTCGATGCGCGAATGGCGGGTGTTGAAGAAGGCGTGGTGGGCCCAGTCGTCTTCGTCGAAATCGCTGCCGATCAACGTGTTCACGTGACTAAGCACGTTCAGGTTGAAACGTGCCGTCACGCCCTGGGCATCGTCGTAGGCGGGCTCCAGCCAGTGCAGCGGCTTGGGCAGGTCGATGCCGATCAGCAGGCCGCCGTCCGGCCCCAGCAGCCCGTGCATGCGCCGCAGCATGGCCAACGCATCGGCCGGGTCGAAGTTACCGATGGACGAGCCGGGGTAGAACACCAGCCGCCCGGCTTGTGGCAAGTCGGGCGGAAGCTGCAGCGGCTTGGTGATGTCGGCGTGTACCGCACGCGCGTCCAATCCGGGAAATTCCTCCGCCAGTCGGCGCACCGCCTGGTACAGAAAGTCTCCCGCGATGTCCACGCCCACAAAGTGGCGCGGCCACAGGCTGCGGCACAACGCACGCACCTTCTCGCAATTGCCGGCGCCCAGTTCGATCAGCACCTCGTGGCCGCGCAGAGCCTGCGCCATGGCCGGCCCCGCGTCGGCGAGGATGGCCGCCTCGGTGCGCGTGGGGTAATACTCCGGCAGTTGGGTGATCTGCTCGAACAATTCGCAGCCGCGCGCGTCGTACAGGTACTTGGGCGAAATACGTGCCTGCGGCTCCAGCAGGCCCTGCCGTAGATCGTTGTGTCCTGCGTGCAAGGCAGGTGGCATCACCGCAGGCGCAGCGGTATCGGCAATGTCACGGAACATAGCGAGCATCCTCCAGTGCCGGTGGCAGACTTCCAAACGAAGCAGTATGAACGTTCGGCTGAGTCGAAGGGAATTGGTCGGTCTCACCAAGATGAGCCGGTTGGCCCGCTGCATCCCATCCGCCACCCAAGGCGCGGATGAGGTTAACGGCCGCTACGGCCTGCAGACCGGCCAGTTGGACTGTAGCGCGCCGTGACTGGAGTACCGTCCGCTCTGCGTCGATGACCTCCAGATAGCTCACCGCGCCTTCGGTGTATTGCTTGCGCGAGAGCAGAGCCGCGTTCGTGGCCGACTGGGCGCCATCCGCCTGAACCTGGACTTGCTCCTCCAGAACCCGAAGATCCGACAGATGGTCTTCCACTTCCCGGAATGCCGTGAGCACCTGCTGTCGGTACAGCGCCACTTGCTGTTCGTGCCGCGCCATCGCGCCGTCCAGTTCACCTTGGCGACGTCCCCCGTCGAAGATGGGAAGGTTCAGCATCGTTCCCGCCAGCGGCCCCAGCAGGAAGGAACGGCTGCTCCAGTTGAACAAATTGCCCAGCGAGCCCGACTCGAAGCCCAGTGCCCCCGTCAGCGTGAGGGACGGGAAAAATGCAGACTTCGCAACGCCGATTCGGGCATTGCTCGCGGCCATCGCGCGTTCTGCCGCCGCGATGTCAGGCCGACGCTCCAACAGCGAGGACGGCAGGCCTGCCGGGACGCGCAACGCGAATTGCTTCAGAGGCTGAGGCGACAGGCTGAATTCAGCAGGAGCTTTGCCCAGTAGCACTGCCAACCCATGCTCCGATGCAGCGCGCAGACGTTGCACCGTCATGGCATCGGAGCGTGCCGCAGCCAGTTCGGACTTTGCACGCGAGACATCCAGTGCCCCGACATCACCTTCCTTGAAGCGGCGTTCCATCAGGCGCAGCGCCTGCTCGCGCAACTCGACCGCGTGGGTGAACACCTCCGCTTCCGCATCGAGCTGGCGCAGTGCGAAGTAGTTCTGTGCGACATCGGCCTGTAGGGCGAGTTGAACGGAGCGCAGCAGCGCCTCTTCGCGCTGGCTGTCGGCTTGTGCCGCGTTCACCGATGCGCTCACCCGCCCGAACAGATCCACCTCATAGGCGAATCCAACCTGGGCGCGGTACAGGGTCTGGGCGGGCACCGCCGTGCCGTCGGGCAGTCCCTGCGAGGCCGCCGACGCGCGTTGCCGACTGGCACCGACACCTGCATCCACGGAAGGGAACAGGCCGGCACGCGCTCTCTGGCTCAACGCCCGGGCCTCCTTCAGGCGCGCAACGGCGGCTTGCAAGCCCTGATTCGCTTGGAGGGCTTGTTGCTCCAGCGAATTCAGCAGCGGATCGCCAAATACCGTCCACCACTCGCCCCGAGCCAGTTCTTCGGAAGGGTGTGCTGCCTTCCACTCGGAGCCGTCGGCGGCTTTGATGGCGGCGTGCGTCCAGTCGGCTGAAGCCTCCTTGAACTGTGTCGTTGTTGCTGCAGGAGCGGTCGGCCTTTCATAGGCCGAAAGGGAGGTGCATCCGGCCAGGACAAGCACTGCGGCAAGCAGGCTGAGCTTTGCGGTGAATCCAGTTGACTTGAGGAATTTCATGATGATCTCCTTGGGCTCGCGCGCTCAGAGCACGTGCGCCTCGTTGATATGAGGATGGTTGCCGTGCTTGTCCACCAGCGTCTTCTTGCCAGACAGCTTGCGCAGCACGACATAGAGCACGGGGGTCAGCATCAGGCCGAACAGGGTCACGCCCAACATGCCGGAGAACACGGCGATGCCCATGGCGCTGCGCATTTCCGAGCCCGCACCGGTCGAGAGCACCAGCGGGACGACACCCATGATGAACGCGATGGACGTCATCAGAATCGGGCGCAGGCGCAGACGGCTAGCCTCGATGGCGGCCTGGACGACTGAGTGGCCATCCATTTCCAGCTCTCTAGCAAATTCCACGATCAGGATGGCGTTCTTCACCGACAGCGCGACGAGCACCATCAAGCCGATCTGCGTGAAGATGTTGTTGTCGCCGTCCGTAAGCCAAACGCCGGTCAGCGCGGAAAGAATGCTCATGGGCACGATGAGCAGAATGGCCAGGGGCAGCGTCATGCTCTCGTACAGCGCGGCCAGCACGAAGAACACGAGAATTACGCTGATGGGGAACACCCACAAAGCCGCATTGCCCGTGAGAATCTGCTGGTACGTCAGATCCGTCCATTCCATCTTGATGCCACGCGGCAGCGTCTCCTCGGCAATGCGTTCAACCGCAGCCTTGGCTTCGCCGGAGGAATAGCCTGGAGCCGGCCCACCGTTGATGTCGGCAGAGGTGTAGCCGTTGTAGCGGATCACCGTCTGCGGGCCATACGTCGGATTGACGGTCACCAGGGACGAGAGAGGCACCATTTCGCCCGAAGCGTTGCGTGTCTTGAGCACGCCGATGTCTTCAGCCGAGGCGCGGAACGGAGCATCTGCCTGGGCGCGCACCTGGAATACCCGGCCGAACAGGTTGATGTCGTTGACATACAGAGAGCCCAGGTAAATCTGCATCGTGTCAAAGACATCTGTGACGGAGACGCCCAGTTGCTTGGCCTTGATGCGATCCAGATCGACGTCCAGTTGGGGAACATTAATCTGGTAGCTAGAGAAGCTCGGGCCCAGCTCCGGCGCCTTTGCAAGCTGCGCCAGGAACTTCTGCGTCGCGTCGTTAAGTGCTTCATAGCCCAGGTTGCCGCGGTCTTCCAACTGCAGCTTGAAGCCGCCCAGGGTGCCAAGGCCTTCCACCGGCGGGGGCGGGAAGGTTGCAATCTGCGCTTCCTTGATATGGGCGAACTTGGCATTCAGCGCAGCAATGACTTCGGCAGCGGATTCACCAGGATTGCGCTCCTTTGCGGGCTTGAGCAGAGGAAACAGGAGTGCACTGTTGGATGAGCTGCTCAGGCTCACGGTCAGTCCGGGGAATTGCGGAATTTGCCGCACGCCCGGTACCGTCAGGGCAAGATCACCCAGCTCGCGCACCAGCTTGTCGGTACGCTCCAGCGAGGCACCGGCGGGAAGCTGCACCACCGTGACCAGATAGTCCTTGTCCTGTGCCGGAACGAATCCCCCAGGAACGGACTTTCCGACCAGGACAGTGAAGCCCAGCAAAGCGGCGAACAGCATCATCATGATGGACTTGCGGCCGATGACATGGCCAACACCGCGCCCATACGACTCGGAGCCCCGGTGAAACACACGGTTGAACCCGGCGAAGAAGCCGCCGAGCACACGATCCATGCCGCGCGTCAGCCAGTCCTTGGGAGCGTGGTGGTCTTTCAGCAGCAAGGCTGCCAGTGCGGGTGAGAGCGTCAGCGAGTTGAAGGCCGAGATGACCGTGGAAATAGCGATGGTCATCGCGAACTGCTTGTAGAACTGGCCGGACAGCCCCGACATGAATGCCAGGGGAACGAACACGGCCACGAGCGCCAGCGCGATGGCGATGATGGGGCCGCTCACCTCGCGCATGGCCTGGTAGGTAGCTTCGCGTGCACTCAAGCCGCCTGCGATGTTGCGCTCGACGTTCTCCACCACCACGATGGCGTCGTCCACCACGATGCCGATGGCCAGCACCATGCCGAACAGTGACAGCGCGTTGATGCTGTAGCCAAACGCGAGCAGTAGGGAGAACGTGCCCACAATGGAAACAGGCACGGCCAGCAGCGGGATGATCGAGGCACGCCACGTCTGCAGAAACAGCAGCACGACTACGACGACCAGGGCCACAGCCTCCAGCAGCGTGTGGATGACAGCGTCGATGCTGAGGCGCACGAAGCGCGTCGGGTCGTAGGCAATGTCGTAGCCCACGCCATCCGGCATGTCCTGCTTGAGCTCTTTCATGACGTCATGAATGTCGTCGGAGATTTGCAGGGAGTTGGCCCCAGGCTGCTGGAACACGATCATCTGTACAGCCTGTTTGTTGTCGAGCATCGCGCGAAGACCGTAGTCGGCTGAGTCCAGCTCAATGCGAGCAACGTCGCCCAAGAAGGTGATGGCGCCATCGCGGGAACTCTTCAGAATGATTCGGCGGAAATCACCTTCGGTCTTCAGGCGGCCCTGTGCATTCACACTCAATTGGAGTGGGACGTTTTCCATCGGCGATGCGCCGACGATGCCCGCTGCCACCTGCACGTTCTGTTCACGGATGGCCTTCACGATGTCCGGTGCCGTCAAGTCGTGCTGAGCTACTTTTTGGGGGTCTAGCCAGACTCGCATGGCATAGTCACCGGAGCCCCACATCACGACCTCGCCAACGCCGGGGACACGCGCAAGGCGGTCTTTGACGTTGATGAGTGCGTAATTGCGCAGGTAGGTCAGGTCATACTTGTCGTTGGGTGACAAGATGCTGACGCCCATCGTCAAGGTGGGTGATGCCTTCACGGTTGTGATACCGAGACGCTGAACGTCTTCCGGCAGCCGAGGGATGGCCTGGGACACACGGTTCTGCACCAGTTGCTGCGCCAAGTCGGGATTCGTGCCGAGCTTGAACGTGACCGTGATCGTTAGCGTGCCATCGCCGTTGGCCTGGGACTGCATGTAGAGCATGTTCTGCACCCCGTTGATGCGCTCCTCGATGGGCGAGGCAACAGTCTCGGCGATGACCTTGGGGTTCGCGCCCGGGTATTGGGCGCGAACCATCACGGATGGCGGCACCACTTCCGGGTACTCGGCCGTCGGCAGCTTGAAGAGCGAGACGAAGCCCGCCAACAGGATGAGCATCGACAGCACGCCTGCGAAGATGGGGCGGTCGATGAAGAATTTGGAGAAGTTCATTTTTTGCTCCAGTTGAGATGGCGCTTACGCTGACTTGCCCCGAGACAGGGTGGCCATGTTCACGGCTTTGCCTGCGACCTTCTCGCCAGGGCGCACGCGCAGCACGCCATTGACGACGACACGCTCGCCTTCGCTCAGGCCGGACTCGACGATGCGAAGACCTTCGTGCAGATTGCCCAAGGTGACCTCGCGGTACTGCACCTTGTCGTCGGCATCAACGACCAGCACGAACTTTTTGGCCTGATCGGTTCCGATGGCCGAGTCGTCCACCATCACCGCCGGCCGGGCCTTGGTGCCGCCCACCTTCACACGGGCATATAGGCCGGGAACGAGAGAGCCGTCCGCGTTGTCGAAAGCAGCGCGCACGCGGATCGTCCCGGATGCTGCGTCCAGTCGGTTGTCCACCGACACCACCGTCCCTTCGCGGGAATAGCCCGTTTCATTGGCTAGCCCGAGCGACACCGGTGCCTTCGCGCTGTTGCGCAGGTGCTTCAGATAGGTCTGCTCATCCACGTTGAACGAGGCGTACATCGGCGTGACGGAGACGAGCGTGGTCAGAACGGGAGCACCCGCGCCCACGCTGACCACGTTGCCCACGGTCAACTCGGCGCGCGAGACCCGGCCCGCGACCGGCGCGACGACCTGGGTGTAGGCCAGATTCACCTTGGCAGCTTGCAGGGCCGCGCGTGCAGCCTTCACTTCGGCGGCCGACTGGCGGGCTAGGTTCTGCCGTTCGTCGTAGTCACGCCTGGCGATCGCATTGCCTTCGAGCAACCTGTCCGCACGCTGCGACTCGCTCACGGCGTGTGCTGCGCGCGTTTCGACAGCGCCAAGTCTCGCGTCGGCCTGGTCTACCTCGGCCTGATAGGGCTGCGGGTCGATAGTGAACAGCACGTCGCCTTTCTTGACCAGGGCGCCGTCCTTGAAGTGGACTGAGGCAATGCGGCCGCTGACCAAGGGACGGATATCGACCTTTTCGACGGCCTCCAGGCGGCCCGAATAGGACTGCCATTCGGTGATGGGCTTGGCGATGACAGCCGCCACATCGACTTGCGTCGCGGGCGCCTCTCGCGCCGATTGGGAGGCATGGGCTTCGGGGACGGCCTTGCCAAACACACCCCAATCGGATGCCGTGATGGAGGCAACACCCGCGAAGGCGGCCGCGATGCCAAGTGTGGTGATGAGCTTTCTGCGTTGCGTGGTCATTGGAAACTCCTGCGTGGGTGAAAACGGAAATCTGTTCATCTGCTCGCTGCACGAGTCCGATATGCGAGGGGTGCAATCGGCAACTCGATAGAGCGCATTGGCAGTATGTTCATAGCCTCATGTTCGATAAATACTAAAAATGAATACGATTTGTCTCCGTAACGGAGACAGTCAATGCAATTGCGTCGCCAGTGGTTACTGAGAAGGCAATGAAGCCCTCTGTCCCGTGGATATGGGTGTTCGGATGGAGAAAGCGGGATTGACGCTGGTGGAGCGCCTGGGGATGGCGGGCGAGCCGCTAGGGGCGTAGCCCCTTGCATGAATCGGCAGAGTCGATGGGTATTTCGCGGACGCGGGCACTACGTCAAGACTGACGCGCTGTGTCAGACTCCGCGGAACGCGCACCATCGGGAGGAATCGCCGCAGTGGCGGAAATTTCCTTGAGCCGGCAAATGATCCGGCTGATGTACTCGTCTTCCAAAGCGTGCTCGGCCAGCGAGAAGTCCAGTCGGTGCACGTAGTCGGCGTTGGAGCCGAAGGAACCTGTCGCCGCCGCGATCAGCGGCGCAATCGCAGCAGCCGTCGCGTCGGACTCGTATTCGGCTGAAGACGGTTCCGCGACAAAGGTGATGGCGTTGAGGCGCTGCCCGTTGCGCAGCACCGGCTTCGTCCAGATGGGCCGGTAGGCGCCGGTCACCATTTCCCGAGTCCACAACGCACGCAGTTCGTCCTCGACCCCTTGCTCGGGCAGGCGCATCGCCAGCCCATGCGTCATTCCACCGGGTTCTAGCGCGAGCATCCGGCCAGGTTGCTGGGGGCTGCCGCGTCCCGCGACGGAGCGCAAGCAAAAAGACCGGTGCCAATCCTGCAGCGTGGCTGGCTGGCACGCGTCGAACCGCAGCAGCGGATGCCACATCAGCGAACCATAGGCAAAGACCCACAGTTCGCCGAGCGGCCGCAGTTGCAAGGTGTCCGCCAATGACTGGTCTAGACGCTCTGGCGTCCAGATCGTCTCGCGGGGCAAACCGAGGCTAAGCAGGTATTCGCCGGTATCAAGGGAATTTCGGGTAAGCGTTGACATTTCCAGACTCGCTCAAAGGCGGCCGGGCTACCGCCCAGCCGCACGATTGGTATGTTGCGATTCTGGTTGCTGCTCCATTGCGGATAAAGTCTTAAATATGCTACGCTTTGTCTCTCATTGGGAGTCAATTCAATGGAGCGAACAGACCTATCTGAACTTGAAGCCTTCGTCACGGTGGCACAAACGGGCAGCTTTACCAAAGCGGCAGAGATGTTGGAGTCCAGCAAGTCCAACGTGGGCAAGGCTGTCCAGCGGCTGGAGGCACGCCTGGGGACGCGCCTGTTCCAGCGAACCACCCGTGCAGTTCATCTGACCGAGGATGGTGAAACCTATCTGGCCGCATCCCAGGCAGCCATCGAAGGGCTACGCGAGGCTGAACAGGCACTCGCCGCACGCCGGTCTGAGCCCATCGGCCGCGTGCGTATCGACCTTCCCTCCGGTTTTGGCCGCTTGCTGCTACCCACATTTGCGGACTTGCGCAGCAAGTACCCCAAGGTGACGTTGGAGGTCGCGCTCACGGATCGCTTCGCCGAGGTGGTGGCCGAAGGATGGGACATCGTGGTTCGCATTGGCGATCTGCCCGTGGACAGCGAAATGACGGTGCGCAAGCTGTGCGATCTGCGCCTCGGCCTGTACGCGGCGCCGGACTACCTTGCCAAGCGCCCCAAGATCGACAGCGTCAGCGACCTGGCGGCGCATGACGCAGTGGTGTTCCGAGGCCCCACGGGCAAGCTTCGCCCCTGGAAGGTTCATGATGGCCTGCAGGTGCGGGAACTGAGCCCGTCCCCTGTCATGGTTCTCGCGGATGGACAGGCGCTGGTGGAGGCGTCGATCCATGGGCTGGGCATCAGCCAGATCCTGGATCGCGTCGCCGTGCCGCACGTGCAAGCGGGTCGGCTGATTCACCTGCTACCGTCCTCTGATGTGCCCGGCCCTCCGGTGCATGCGCTCATCCCCGTGGGACACCGGATGTCCGCAAAGACGCGCGTCGTGCTCGATCACCTGGCCGCGAATCTCAGACTCCCGGAGCCACCGATCGGCGGAAAAAAGAAGTAGCGCCGCGCACTGATCACCCGGATAGCTACCAGCTCAACCCGGAATATTGTCTCCTGGCGGGAGACACTTTGGCTCATTTTCCGGTCTTTATCTTCAAGACGCCCCATTTGATACTGCGCTCCATCGTCAACGCAGTTACTGCACACGCAGCATCGAAAGGGGTAGCCAAATGAACATCAATCTGAGCGGCAAGACCGCGCTCGTGACCGGCTCGGCAGGCGGCATTGGGTTTGCCATCGCTGAAGGCCTTGCACGTGCCGGGGCATCCGTCGTCCTGAACGGCCTGACCGACGACGAAGTCGGGCAAGCGCTCGCCAAGCTGAAAGACAAGGTTCCGGCGGCACAGGTAACCGGGGTTGCTGCCAATCTTGGCAGTGCCGCAGGCACCGCGACATTGCTGGAGGCTGTGCCGTCCGTTGACATCCTCGTCAACAACGTCGGCATCTACGGCCCCCAGGATTTCTTCGAGACGCCCGATGACGTCTGGACTCGCTTCTTCGACGTCAACGTCATGTCCGGCATCCGCCTCGCCCGCGCCTACGGCTTGGGCATGGTTGCCAAGGGCTGGGGCCGCATTCTGTTTATTTCGTCGGAGTCGGCATTGAACGTGCCGGCCGACATGATCCATTACGGCATGACCAAGACGGCGAACCTTTCGGTATCGCGCGGCTTGGCCAAGCGGTTGGCGGGAACCGGGGTGACGGTCAATGCCATCCTGCCCGGGCCGACCCTGTCGGAAGGTCTGCAATCGCTCCTCAAGGACGAACAGGCGGCCAGCGGTTTGCCCATGGACGAAGTCGCAGCGAAGTTTGTGGCAAAGAACCGTCCTGGCTCCTTGTTGCGCCGCGCAGCCTCGGTCGATGAGGTTGCCAACCTGGTTGTTTACGCCGCCTCCCCGCAGGCATCGGCCACCACCGGCGCCGCGCTGCGCGTGGATGGCGGTGTCGTGGACACGATTGCCTGAAGGAGGCTGATCATGAACACCCTCTCATTGAATACCGATACGCCCAGCGGACGGCAGAGCGTCGTTCTGGCTGTCTGCCTGGCGGCGCTCGTTCTCCCGCTGAGCTTCTCCGGTGCTGCTGTTGGCACTCCGGCCATTGGCCGTGACCTGGGTGGCAGCGGCGTTGCGCTGACCTGGATCACGAACGCCTTCATGCTGACGTTTGGTAGCCTGCTGATGACGGCGGGGACGCTCGCAGATCGCTATGGGCGCAAGAGGATCTTCGTCGGCGGCATGATCGTCTTCGTCATATTTTCCTTGCTGCTGACTTTCGCGCAGTCCGTCTGGCTGGTCGACCTGTATCGCGCGGGTCAAGGGGTAGGCGCGGCCGCAGCGCTTGCGGCCGGCTCTGCCGCAATGGCTCAGGAGTTCGATGGTCATGCCCGCACAAAAGCCTTCAGCATGCTCGGCACCACGTTCGGCGTCGGCCTGGCCTTTGGCCCGATCATCGCGGGCTGGCTCATTGACCAATTCGGCTGGCGCTCGATCTTCGCAACGGGTGCCATCGTCGGCACGCTCGCGCTGGCTTTCGGCATTCCACAACTGAAGGAAAGCCGCGATCCGAATGCGACCACGCTTGACTGGCCGGGTGTCATCACCTTCACCGGTGCGCTCACGCTGTTCACGTTCGGCATCATCCAGGCACCTGAGAGTGGCTGGGGCAGCCTCCTCGTGATCGGCCTGCTCGTCGGCGCCGCCGCGTTGCTCGCCCTGTTCATCGTTGCAGAAAGCCGCGTTGCCCGCCCGATGTTGGAGTTATCGTTGTTCCGCTATCCGCGCTTCATCGGCGTGCAGTTGCTGCCGATCGCCACGGGTTTCGCCTACGTCGTTCTGCTGATCATGCTGCCTTTGCGCTTCGTCGGCATCCAAGGGCAGTCGGAGGTCGAAGCAGGCCTGCTGATGGCCGCACTGTCGGTACCGATCATCATCGTCCCGTCGATCGCCGTCTCACTAAGCCAGCGATTCTCTGCTGGCGTGATATCCGGCATTGGCTTGCTGATCGCTGCCACTGGCGTGCTGTGGCTGGGGCAGATCACACCGGCCAGCGGACTGCTCATCGTCCTGCCGATGTTGATGATTGGTATTGGCGCGGGCTTTCCATGGGGTCTGATGGACGCGCTGTCCGTGACCGTGGTTCCGAAGGAGCGCGCCGGTATGGCGACCGGCATCTTCAACACGACCAAGGTCGCGAGCGAGGGTGTGACTCTGGCAATCGCCAGCGCGATCCTGGCGGGCCTGGGCGGTGCAAGCATCGCCGCCATGGTTGGAGCGAACACCGGCGCGAACGCCGAGGCGTTCCGCGAAGCGGGCCAGCGCCTTGCCACCGGCGACCTTGCGAATGCCATATTGATCGTACCTGAGGTGGGGCGCGATGTCTTGGTCAACAGCTACTTGAGCGCTTTCCAGATGCTGACCTATGTACTGGCCACGGTCGCAATCATTGCCGCGATTGCTTCGTTCTGGTTGCTTTCGGACAAGCATCGTGATGACTCGGTGGCCGAGTAACACTGACCGTGCCTGCTGGACTCCGTTTGCGGCACCGACATCCGCGTTGGGGGGCCTCTGTGGATGTCGCGGCCCGTACGACTCTGATTGTCGTGTAGGAGCACGACCAAGGGCCGCTCGCGAGGTCCGCGGAGGAGTTGCCTTTCCTGTGGCGGTGTGCCTTCGACTACCATCAATGCGTGACGGTAGCCGGAGGCCATATGGATAGTGCTGCAGGGGTCGTGGAGTGGAGCGTGTTTGCGGTGGTCGTGGGCCTTGTGCTGGCGATTGATCTCGTCGCCTCGCGCGGCAAAGAGCAGCCATCGATGCGCGCGGCAATGGCCTGGAGTGGCGTGTGGATAGGGCTCGGGCTCGTGTTCGGCGGCTGGATCGCGTGGCGGCTGGGCAGCGCCGCCGGTGTGTCGTATCTCACCGCTTACCTGCTAGAAAAATCGCTCTCGGTCGACAATCTCTTCCTGTTCCTGCTCATCTTCGAGCAGACGGGCATTCCCGCCAATCTGCAACGACGCGCGCTCTTATGGGGCGTGTTCGGCGCGCTCGTGATGCGCGCGCTACTGATTGGCGCCGGACTGCTGCTTCTCGAGCGCTTTCACTGGGTCATGTACATCTTCGCGGCGCTGCTCGTGTTCTCGGCGCTGCGCATGCTCTTCGGCAAGAATGAGGAGACGCGCTTCGTGGAGAAGAGTTGCGCCCTGTGCACAAGCTGGGTGGGCAAACTTCTGCCGATCCGTCCTTTCACCGAGGGACCGGACTTCCTCGTGCGCCGCAACGGTCGTCTCATGGCCACGCCGCTCCTCGTGGCGCTCGTTGTGATCGAGACAAGCGATCTCGTGTTCGCGCTCGATTCCATCCCTGCAGTGTTCGCTATCACGCGCGATCCGTTCCTCGTGTACACGTCCAATTTGTTCGCGTTGCTTGGCCTGCGCTCGCTTTATTTTGTGCTCGCGGGGGCGATACGCGAGCTGCGTTTCCTGCGCGTCGGACTCGCGGTGATGCTGCTCGTGGTGGCGGCCAAGATCATCGTCGGCGACGCGGTCGCGCTGCCGCCATGGGCGTCGCTCGCGGTGATCGCGGCGATTTTTGGCGCCGCCGTGATTGCATCGCGGGTGTTCCCCGGTTCGGCACCCAGGCAGTCATGAGCTAGCGCCTCGCGTTGAGCCGCTAGTGCTCTCTCTTGTTCTTCCATTTGGCGTACCGCTGCTAAGGCCTCGTTTACTTCGCGACACACCGAGAGCGCCGTCTTGCGATAGGTGAATTGATGTTCAGGCTTCGTGCGTCCCCGGCCACCTGAGAGATGGCCGGTCGCGCTGTCGTGCGCGTAGCGCATCGAGCCTCGCTGCGCGAGTCTCGCCCCTGTCGGGCTTCCATCGTTCCCTCACTCCGTTCGGCTGACGCCTCCGGCCCGGCTTCCAGCTTCGGGCCTGCGCGCTTGCGCTTGCCGTGCGGTCGGCGGTGGAAGGGGCCGTTGCCTGTCCAGCCATCTTTCCTGACTCCATCACCTTGCTCGCGACTGTAGCCCGCGGCCGTGTGCCGTCAAGGCGCGCAGGGCCGTGTCCTCGGCTGCGCCTGCGGGCCGCACCAACCCTGCGCTGGTTTCCTTGACGGCCCCCGTCCGCGCGCTCCCTTTCGTCGCGGGCGATGAACTCAGGAAAGACGGTGGCAACGAGGCCAACCGGGTTCTTCGTGCCGACCGCACCGAACAGCCACGAGGCTGGGCTTCGAATCTAGGAATCCGGTGTGCGGTTTCTTCAAAAGCCAACTTTGTCAGGAGAAAGACCATGCAACTCGCATCCCGTTTCGCCAACCATTCCCCCGCACTGCGTTCCGACTACCCCCTGTCGGATGACCAAATCCGGCGCGTAGCCCCGTCCATCTTCGCGGACGCCCCGCATGAGAGCCGTTCCGAGCGGTACGCCTATATCCCCACGGCCACGGTTTTGACCGAGCTTCGCAAAGAAGGGTTTCAACCTTTCATGGTGTGCCAAACCCGCGTGCGCAGCGATGACCGCCGCGACTTCACCAAACACATGATGCGCTTGCGGCACGCCAGCCAGATCAACGGCGCGGAGGCCAATGAAATCGTCCTTTTGAACTCGCACGACGGCACCAGCAGCTACCAGATGCTGGCCGGATTGCTTCGTTTTGCGTGCAGCAATGGGCTTGTGTTTGGTGACACCTTCGCGGATGTGCGCGTACCGCACAAAGGCGACGTGGCGGGCCAAGTCATTGAAGGCGCCTATGAGGTGCTGCACAGCTTCGAGCAGGTGAAGGAATCGCGCGACCTGATGCGCGGCATCACCTTGGACGATGGCGAATCGGAAGTGTTCGCCCGCGCTGCGCTGGCCCTCAAGTACGACGACCCGGACAAGCCCGCGCCCATCACGGAATCGCAAATCCTGATGCCACGCCGTTTCGAGGATCGCCGCCCCGACCTGTGGAGTGTGTTCAACCGAACCCAAGAAAACCTCACCAAAGGCGGATTGCATGGCCGCTCTGCCAATGGCCGCAGGCAGCAGACCCGACCCGTGCAGGGCATTGATTCCGACATTCGCCTGAACCGTGCCCTGTGGCTGCTGGCCGATGGCATGCGCGCCCTCAAAGCCTGAAACCTTCCCCCGCCGGAGGGGCGGTTCCCCTCCATTTCCTTGTTTCACTTGATTGGAGATTCACCATGAACGCCGTTACCACTACCGAAGCCCGCGCCGTCACCACCGCAGCCAGCAGCGTCGCCAACCTGTTGCAAGCCGCCGACCCGAGCAAGCACATGATTCTGGTGCCGCTGTCGCGGCTGGTGCTGCGCCCTACGGGCCGCAATGTGCGCAAGACCACCCCCCGCATGCCTGTCCCTCAGTTGGCCGCATCTATCCAGCGCGTGGGCCTGCTGCAAAACCTCATCGTGATTCCCGCCTTCGATGGCGAGCATTACGAAGTCGTGGCCGGTGGCCGTCGCCTCGCTGCGTTGAAGCTGCTGGCGAAGAAGCACCGCATCAGCAAGGAATGGGACGTGCCTTGCCTGCAGGTGGCCGATGGCACGGCGCGCACCGCCAGCCTGACCGAGAACGTGCAGCGCGAAGCCATGCACCCGGCAGACCAGTTTGAAGCCTTCGCGGCGCTGGTGGCCGAAGGCCGGCCCATCGAGGACATTGCAGCGGATTTCTCCGTCACGCCGCTGGTGGTGCAGCGCCGCTTGAAGCTCGCCAACGTGTCTCCCCGATTGATGGCCGACTACCGCGCCGACGCCCTCAGCCTTGACCAGTTGATGGCCCTGGCCGGGACGGATGACCACGCGGCGCAGGAAGCCGCGTTATCCCGATAACGACATAAGGCGCTTTATGTGGAGCAGAAGATTATGCCGAGCATGGTCTCCAAGACGTTGATCCACGGGGGCAACCTCTGGAGTCGCTCGGCATAACCATGATCCTTTCTTCCCAACCAGAAGAAGGATCAACATGATCGCCAGTCCGAACCCGACGTTTCATACGTCATCCAGGCATAGCAAGGCAGCCCAGGCCGACGCCTTGCTTGCCGAGTACCTCGACACCCAGCGCGGCTTTCCTTCCTTTGCGACCCGTGCCAGCGCGGCCCGTCATTTCCTGTACTGGCTGCGGTCGCGGCGCATTTCCATTGCTCAGGTAGGGGCCACTGTCGTCGAGCGCTTTGCACGCCATCAATGCCGATGCCAGGGCTTTCACGGACAGGGCTACAGCCCGCAAGAGGCGCAGCGGCCGGGCTACATCACCAATGTCCGGCGGTTCGTTGCCTACCTCGAAGATCGCGGCGCCATACCTGTTCCCGAAGATCATGCGCCAGTTGCAGCTCAACTTCCGGCCTACGGCAACCATCTCATCCTGCGGGGATACAGCAGAGGGACCCGGAGCATGCTTTCTTCCGCTGCCGAGCACTTCGTCCACTGGCTTCGTTTGTCTCGCATTCAAGCGCAGGATGTGGATGGTCGTGATGTCGAACGCTTTGCGCAACACGATTGCAGGTGCTTTCTTTGTCGCAAGCATGGGACCGTGACCGCTTGGGGTGTGGCTGAACGGCGGCGCGGAGCGTCCGCATTGCTTCAATTCCTGCGTGACGGTGGCCTGGTGCCTCCGCTTAGTGTCACAGCGGAGGACCCGCGCCTGACCGATTTCCGGGCGTGGCTTGTCCATCGATGCGGAGTCACCAAGCAGACGGTCGTGCGTTATCTTGCCGAGGCCACGCGCTGGCTACCGTCGCTGGATGCTGACCCGGGTACGTATGACGCCATCACGATTCGCAATGTCGTGCTGGACCAGCCCGCGAACCGATCCCACAAGTCCGTGCAACTGACCGCGATCGTGCTGCGGTCCTATCTCAGGTATCTCGCGGCCAACGATGCGTGCCGTCCCGAACTCATACACGCCGTCCCCTTCGCTCGAGGTCCTCGCAACGCCGGTTTGCCACGGTTTCTGAGCCCGGCAACGATCGAGCAGATCATTGCATCATGTGACGCCAGTACACCAGCAGGACTGCGTGATCGAGCGATCATCCTGCTGCTGGCCCGGCTCGGGATGCGGGCCGGCGACATCTGCCAGCTTGGGCTGTCAGACATTGACTGGACGACTGCGCGGTTGCGCGTAGCTGGCAAGAGCCGAAGGGCGATGCAGTTGCCATTGCCGCAAGATGCCGGGGATGCGTTGTTGGCCTATATCGAGCAAGCTCGCCCGAGCGTACGGGAAGACCACGTCTTTCTGCGCCTTCAGGCACCGCAGGGACCTTTGAAGTCGTCGGCCATCGCTTGCCTCGTCGCAAAGGCCCGCGCTCGCGCCGGTATTGAGGGTGGACCAACAGGATCGCATGTGTTCCGCCATTCGCTGGCGACCTCGATGGTTAGGGCCGGTGCCAGCCTGGAAGCCGTTGGTGCCATCCTTCGTCACCAATCGCCTGAGACGACGGCCATCTATGCCAAGGTCGACGTGACCATGCTGGCCCGTGTCGCCCAGCCCTGGCCGGGAGGTGCACCATGCTGAGCGACGACGTCATCCGCTATGTCGCAATGCGGCGTGGTTTCGGACTCCAGTTCGACGCGCCAGAGCGCATCTTGCGGCAGTTCGCCCGCTATGCAGAGGAGCGTGGAGATCAGCACCTTCTGTCTCACCGCATCTTCGAGTGGTGCCGCAAGGCTTCCACGCCGAACCGGGCACGAACCTTCTACAACGCCATCAGACTCTTCTGTGTCTTTCTCCATGCGGAGGATGTACGCCACGAGCTGCCGCCAGCCGGAGCCTTTGGGCGGCAGTTGCCACGGCCGACGCCGCATCTACTGGACCCTCACCACGTCCGCTCCATCATGGACGCCGCGCTCAAGTTGGGACCCGAAGGGTCGATCAGGCCGCATACGTACCATCATCTCTTCGGCCTGCTGGCCGCGGCTGGCCTGCGCATATCCGAGGCTTTGGCGCTCAAGCGCGGAGATCTCACCGAGGACGGACTCATCATCCGCAATGCCAAGTTCGGCAAGAGTCGGCTCTTGCCGCTTCATCCGACCACGCGGCAGGCGCTGGACCGCTACCTCGCGGTCCGCGCGAAGCTTGGTTCCCATGGCGATGACCTGTTCGTGGTGACCACTGGCCATGCTCCGAATCAGCGCTGCGCACAACAAGTATTCACTCAGCTCCTGCGGCAACTGGGATTGCGTGCGTCGGGTTCAATACCAGGCCGCGGCTGCACGACCTGCGGCACACCTTCGCTGTGCGCTCACTGGAGTCCTGCTCCCACGATCGGCAAGTGGTCGCCAACCACATGCTGGCGCTCAGCACCTATCTCGGGCATGTAGACGTCACGAAGACGTACTGGTATCTCGAAGCGACGCCGGTCTTGATGCGCGACATCGCCCTGGCGGGTGAGCAACTCTTCCGGGGAGAGATGGCATGACAGATCTTGCCCCGCATCTGACTGCGTTCCTGCGAGAGCATCTGCCGCGCGACCGCAACGCCAGTCCTCATACCGTCGCGACCTATGCCCACTGCTTTTCTCTGTTGATCCGGTTCGCCGCCAAGAGGCTCAGCCGCAGACCCTGCGACCTTTGCGTCGAAGACCTCAGTCCGGACCTGGTGCTCAAGTTCCTCGACGACATAGAAGCTGGCCGCGGCAATTGTGCTCGCACACGCAATGCCAGGCTTGCGGCTATTCGAGCCTTCTTCCGCTACCTTGAATACCAGGTTCCGGCTTGCCTTGACCAGGCCGCTCGCATTCGTGCGCTGCCGCAGAAGCGCACCGACACCGCCCTGATCGACTACCTGACGCGCGAGGAGATTCAGGCGCTGTTGGCCGCCCCAAGCACCCACACGACCAACGGCATGCGTGATCGAGCCATGATGCACCTGACCTACGCTGCAGGTCTGCGGGTGGCCGAACTGCTGGCGCTGCGCCTGGACAGCTTTCCTAGCAACTTACTGGCGACGGTCCGGATTGTTGGCAAGGGTCGCCGGGAGCGTGTCCTGCCGCTGTGGCGCGAGACGCAGATGGCGCTGCGGGCTTGGCTCGCTGTTCGCCCCAAAGTACTGGCACCGGAGTTGTTCCTCAACCGCAACGGTGAACCCATGACCCGCGACGGCTTCGCCCATCGACTCGCCCAGCACGTTTCAGTTGCCGCTCAGAAACAAACCTCGTTGCTGCACAAGCGCATCACGCCTCACGTTCTGCGGCATAGCTGCGCCATGCACACGCTCGCGGCCACCGGCGACATCCGCAAGGTCGCGTTGTGGCTCGGACACGCCAACATCACGACAACCGAAACCTACCTGCGCGCCGATCCGGCGGAGAAGCTTGCAGTACTGGCTGCTCACATGCCCCCGTCAGTCAAACCAGGGAAGTTCCGGCCACCATCCGACACCCTCATCGCCATGCTTTCCGAGGTCCGCAACGCGACATAGGCAGAGGTATTACGGCACCACGGTTATGCCGAGCAGATCCAGAGGTTGCCCCCGTGGATCAACGTCTTGGAGACCATGCTCGGCATAATCTTCTGCTCCACATAAGCCGCGTTCTATGACGCGCCAACGTGGCAGCGTAGCCCGTCCGCGTTGCGTGACCGTTTGACGGAACGCGAGATTGACGCCTACCGCCATCCGCTGGTGCGCTTCGTCGGGCTGGACGCCTACGAGCAGGCGGGCGGCGGTGTTCGCCGTGACCTGTTCGCGGAAGGCGATGCGGGCGTGTACCTCAACGATGCCGCATTGCTGGAGCGGCTGGCGCAAGACCGGCTGACAGGTATTGCCGCCGAGGTGAAGGCCGAAGGCTGGGCATGGGTGGATGCCGCGCCCGCCGCCACGTATGCCGACCTGCAAGCCTTCCAGCGTGCCCCGAGGGAGCGCCGCGCGCCGAACAAGCGCGAAGCGCAGCGCATCGAGAAGCTGCAAGCCAAGATTCAGGAAGTAGCCGAAGCGGTGGATGCTGCGATGGACGCCGAAGACGAAGACAAGGCCGACGCGCTGCAAGAAGAAGGCGAACGGCTGGGAGAGCAGTTGCAGACGCTGGAAGACGGTTTACAGGGGTACGACGCGAGCGTAAAGGCCGCAGCCGGTGCCATCGTGACCATCGACCGCAACGGCGAGGCCGTGATTCATCGCGGCCTGCTGCGCGAGGCAGAGGCCAAGGCGCTGCGCACGCTGGAGCGGCTGCGCCAAGGGTTCGGTAGCGCGGAAGGTGAAGCCGAGAACGACGACGACGGCGAGGACCACGAAGCGCCCAAGGCCGCTATCTCTGATCGGCTGGCCCAACGGTTGAGCGCCCACCGCACCGCCGCGCTGCAAATTGAAGTGGCCCGGCATCCGCAAGTGGCTCTGGCTGCGCTGGTGCATGGCATGGTGCAAACCGTCTTGCAGGAACGCCACTATGGGCATGACCTGCCGCTGGGCGTGCGCTTGACGGTGCAAGACCGGCTAGAAGGCATGGCCCCGGACTGGCCTGAATCACCCGCCGCCGTGGCGCTGCGCGAGATGCAACAGGTAGCAGGTCTTGCCCTGCCCGAGGACAGCGCCGAACTGTTCGCCGCGCTGCTGGCGATGGAGCAAGGCGAACTGGTCAAGCTGCTGGCCGTGTGCGTGGCGTCCACGGTGGACGTGGTGACGCCCCGCGCCACGCCGCACCAGCCCGGCGAGGAACTGGCGCAGGCCGTGGGCCTCGACATGGCCGCATGGTGGAAGCCAACCGGCGAAGGCTACTTCAAGCATGTTTCCAAGGCCGTGATTCTGGATGCCGTGGGCGCGTTTGCACCGGAATCCGTCACCCGGCTGGCGAAGCTCAAGAAGGCCGACATTGCCAGCGAAGCCGAGCGGCTGGCGAACGGAACGGGCTGGATGCCTGCCATCTTCAAGGTTGTAGGCACGCAGGAAGCCACGCAGGCGGAACCACAGGAGCAGGACGACGCCCCGGAGGATGCCGAGGCAATGGTGGATGAACCCGCCGTGGCGCTGGCTGCTTGACCTGCGCCGATAGCAAGCGCCCCGGCCTTAAACCGGGGCGCTTCGCTGGAAGGAGTAGACCCCATGACCCGCACCACCAGCCGCCCGCGCATGGCGGCGATCTATGCCCCCGGCACGGTACGCGCCCGCCGCTGGCACGGCGATGGCGACGTGCGCGGCTACCGTCCCCCTTTGGGCTGGTCAGCCCGCGCCGACCTGACCGACATTCACCCCATCACGGGCCGCGCCTTGCGGCGTGCCGTGTGGTGGCTCATCGAGACGAAGGAATAACCGCGCCCAGGGCGCGGTGGACGCAAAATCCGGGCGCGGCAGTGGCCGCGCCCGGTGTTCAAGAGCAACAGCCACATCGGAATATCGCCGCTTTCGCGGTGGCTCAGGCGATGGCATCTATTTCTGGTGCCCCACACTGGATATGTCAAACTTTCAGACAGCGATCCGGGAAAGCCTAATGAATTGAATTGGAATCCATGTTTGAGAAATATCTGAGGCGATGGAATCTGGAGATAGATGGTGATTCCTTTGCCTCGCAAAGCGGCCATCTCCTTCCGGTGCGTCAGCACGGTGTGCCTGCCATGCTCAAGATTTCTTCCGAGGCCGAGGAGTTGGCAGGAAACCGTCTGATGGTGTGGTGGAAAGGGAATGGGGCCGCTCCTGTCCTGGCCCACGATGGCGAAGCCCTGTTGATGGTGCGCGCGCAAGGTTCGGCCTCGCTTGCGCAGATGGCAACAAGGGGGCATGACGGCGACGTGACGCGCATCCTGTGCGCCACGGCCTCGCATCTGCACAGGCCACGTCCTGAGCCTTTACCCCCTTTGGTTCCGTTGACGCAATGGTTCAATACGCTGCTGATTGCGGCTCCCGCGCATGACCGCTTTTGGGGCCGCTGCTCACGCACGGCCCACGAACTGCTGGCGTCGCCGCGCGACGTAACCGTGTTGCACGGCGATATTCATCACGGCAATGTGCTCGACTTTGGCGAGTTGGGTTGGTTGGCGATAGATCCCAAGGGCTTGTACGGCGAAAGAGCATTCGACTATGCCAACATCTTTTGCAACCCCGACGGTGAAAGTGACTTGGCGCAGGACAACTTCAGTCGCCGCATCGAACTCATCACAGAAATTGCTGGCATTGAGCGTCAGCGGCTTCTGCAATGGGTACTCGCATGGACGGGCTTATCGACGGCCTGGATGCTCGAAGATGGCAGCGACGGAGATATAGGGAGCCGACTCGACATCGGACGGCTCGCTGCCACCGCGCTCGGCTTCGCGGATTGAACATCCGGGCGTGTCGGCGCAAGCGCCGCCGGGCTATTGGGCTGTGCCCCGCGCCGACTTCGCCGTCACGGCCATTCGGCAGCTATCCCTCACGCCTTCGCGCCTGCGGCGCTGCGCGCTTCGCTTGCCTCCGGGGGAAAGCCCAGTGGGCTATCCCCGCCGCGCATGGCTTGGCGCCCCTGATGGAGAGCCGAACCGGCAGCGCCGGATCGGCCAGGACAGCGCCCCGTCGCAATGGGCAGGGTACGGCAGATACGCCGTGGTTTGCTGCGGCAGGTTGTGTGAATGCGTGCCGTCCTCGACGCTGGCGGGTCTCGCCCATCACGTCACGAAGGACGGTTTACGAACACGGTACCCGGCCTCACTATGGCGCATCCATCCCACACTTCAAGCACAGCGCCGCAAGGTGCGGCGAGGCGTTCTCGCCCTGGTCGGTTGGGGGTGGCTCTTGCCCGTGTCAGAGGCGTGCCAGTGCAGCCTTCATGCAGGGATGCCGAGTCGGCCCTGTCTCCTTTCGGAGTGGTTCGGCCCAAGGCGTCCTTGTGTTGTCGTGAATCCTGGCGGTGGCGCGGCTGCGCCTCGGGCTTCATGGCTGCAACCGTCCTGCGAAAACAATTTCCCCTGCTTTGTCACTGCGTTCGGCGCATTCCTCGCGGGCCAAATTCTTTTCGCCTCCCGGCTCTCCACTGCGTTGCGACCGCAAGCGGTGCAGCCAGCCCGTCCCCCGCCGGCCGGATCACAACAAGGACGCGATGGGCGCGAACCTTGTTCAACCGAAAGAGGAACTCATCATGGCCAACATCGGCACCTTCACCGCAGACAAAGACGGCTTCACCGGCACGCTTCGCACCCTGACGCTCAATGTCAAGGCCAAGCTAGTACCCAACGACAAGGGCGGCAATGAGAACGCCCCGGACTTCCGCATCCAGGCTTCGAGCATGGATGTGGGTGCGGGGTGGAAGAAAACCAGCGAGGCCGGCCGAGCCTACGTGTCCTGCACCCTTGATGATCCTTCGTTCCCGGCAACGGTCTATGCCCGCCTGATCGAAGGCGAGGACGGCACGCACGACCTGATCTGGTCGCGCAACAAGCCCCAGGCGGCCTGACGGCCGCGACGCCCCGCCCATCGCGGCGGGGCACTGTGCTGCTTGCGCAGCACTGCATGGGCACCAACCCCAGCGTGTTGCCGCTGGGGCCGGGCAATACAAGGGCCAAGGCCCCCCCGACCCGAGATGCTCAGCGTTTCACGTAAGCGCCTTCAACCTGCTGCACCAATCCCATGGCAAAGCGGCCATGGCCGACAGACCAGTCCGAGTAATCGTCCTGTATGAAAATCAGGATGTCCGTCGGATTCACCTGGGCTTTGGCTTCAAGGTTCTGCGCGATGGCCATCGTCGGCATCGCGCTGGTCATGTGCGGTGTCGCATGTGACGGGCGGGCGAAGCCGCGTTAGGTCCCTCTGCCATTACGGCAAACCTCTAAGCCGAGCCGCAACGTAGGGCGCAGCCGCGGTGACCAGTAAAACGCCCGGCCAGATGTTGCCATCCTTGAACGTGTAGGCCTCCAGAATGGTGGCCCACGGCTTGCCCTGAAACCGACCGAATGAAAGTTCGAAGACGAGGGTGAGGACCAGCCAAAATACGCCGATCCCGATGAGTTGCGCTGGCCGGTGAACCCCCAGCCATGGCAAGGCAAGAAAGGTGATGACCAGAATCAAGGCGGAAAGCAGTACCCCACTCAGAAAGAATCCGGGAGCCTTGCCGAGATGAGGGATGAGAACGCCTTCACGCAGAGCGCCGTTGGCAACGGCGCAAAAGAGGATGGCGAGCCAAATGGTGAGTGACTTTGCTATGAGTGCCATTGCCAGTCCAATAGCGCTTGATGCTCCAGTTCAGCAGCGGACCGATTCATGCTCCCCGTCAGCTGCAATCCTGTCTCCAGCTTACGCTTGTTCGACCAGACTGGCTCGCATCTGACTACGGCACACTGCCTTCCTTCGCCACCGCTTCCAGCTCCCGCCGCACCTGTGCAAGAAGCTGTTCGGCCTGTTTCTGGCTCTTACCCGCGTAGGCCAGCGTCAGCAGCGTGAGCGGGTGCACCTCCATGACCTCGCACAGCTCGGCCAGCTTGTTCAAGGTGGGGCTTTTGAGGTCGCGCTCCAGCGAACTCAGATAGGTGCGGCTGGACACGTCCGAGAAGGCTTCCTGGCTCAGACCCCGTGCTTTGCGGATGGTCTTCAATGCCTCCGACAATGTGTGTTTCGCTGCCAACCTTGGATCTCCCTGAAATCCAAGATGACATCCGATTGCGCTCTTTAGAGCTACAACCTATAGTGTTCGCTTTTGCTGGTTTGCCGCTTTTGTGCTTTTACAGAAATCCGCATTTACGAGTTTCAAAAAAGGCGCGAAGTAACGGAACCGCATCCGTGGTTTTCTTTGAATCCGCCAAAGTGGCTTTGCGCTTTCACGCTTTTGCGGATTCGTGCAATGAAGGGATTTGTCATGAACCGACTCATCACCGACGAGGAACGCACACAACTGCTGGCCCACGGCCAGGCCCGAGCCGCCGGTCAGGCCATCGACCCGCTGCCCGTGGTGCGGCTGTTCACGCCGGACGCCCATGCCACCTGGCTGCTGGCCGCGCTCAATCCCACTGACGGCGACTCCGCTTGGGGAGTTATGGACGTGGGCATTGGCATGCCCGAGTTAGGGCACATAAAGCTGAGCGATTTGGCCTCGATCGTCGGACCGCGCCAGCAGCCCGTGATGCGGGATCGGTATTTCAAAGCGGTGCGCCCCCTGTCGGAGTACCTGCGGCTGGCTCAGGAGAACGGTTCCGTCGTGGACTGAGCCGCTCGCGCCCCGGCCAAGCCGGGCGCATTGAGACTATTTCCGTCTTGCTCCAGACCGGGCCGGTCTGAATCCGCACTCTTGCGCACAAGCACTGCGCTTGTGCTGGAAACAGTCACGATCTTCTCTGCGGGTTGCGGCACGGTGGTGTCTGCCGCATGGCATTTTTGGGGTCATGCGGCCGTCGCATTCGGACAGATTCCGCAATACACCGGAGCCAATCGGTCTTGACTACCCATGATGACAGCGCACCCCGATTCTGATGATGTTTTGACCTTGATGCGATAGCTCCGTGGTTCTCGCCGTGGCGACGTTCCTGAACCTCTACAGGAGCTATCGTCATGGTTGATCCCCAGCTTTACGCGCACCACCACGCGCACTGGTATCCCACCGCCGCCTACCTCTACGTCTTGGGCCTGGATGCACTCGCGCTGGCCTGGGAGTACCTGCGCCGCCACCCCGACTACCGACTCGACTGGCTGCGCCGGCATCGCCGACCACGAGCTGCACCCCCAGCGGCACACCGCTGGGGCCTGCGCCTGCTGGAAGACCCGGCCTTGGATGCGCGGGACGCGCAACCGGCCTGGCTGCCCGGCCACGCTGCCGTGGTGCAGCTCTACCCGGATGCCGACCCGCCCGTGGATGCCGAGCCCTTTGCGTTCTGGCGCATTCCCGGGCACAAGCAACTGATCCACGACGGCAAGGGGCTGGCGCTGATCGCGCGCAGCCCTGGCCGTTGCATGCGCTTCGCGCTGGCGCCGGGCGTGGAAGATGGCATGGCCGTGGCCTATGCCCATCGTGGCGGAGCGAACGCGCATCTACGTGGCGGCCTGACCACTGACGCAGCACCCATGGCCCGGCCCAGGCCGCCACCTGCCGCCTTGCTGGAACTGCACACCTTGCAGGCGCTCGACGCCACCCTCGCGGGTGCGTCCTTGCACCAGATCGCCGAAGGCTTGTTTGGCGAGGAGGCGGCGGCCGATTGGTACGCCGATGGCGGCCTGCGCTCCAAGGTGCGCCGACTGGTTCGGCGCGGCGATGCGTTGATGCGCGGCGGCTACCGCTGCCTAGCACAACTTTCGCCACTTGAGAAGGGTCGTTTTGAAGACGACGCAAAACGACCCTGAGCAAGAGGGCTTCGTTTTCTGAGACTGCCTCCATCCGGTTGCGCTGTGTGGCCGGAGCTTTGAAAGCTATGGAGGTTCTCACCATGCGTCCTGCTCCCTTGCGGCCCGCTGCCGCCCCGACAACTACTGCTGCGCAACCCCAGCGCTATCTGACCAACGACGAAGCCGCAGACTATCTGCGGCTGTCTCCACGCACGCTGGAGAAACAGCGCGTGATGGGGGGCGGCCCGAAGTTCCGCAAGTTCGGCCGGCGCGTCATGTACGCCGTGGCCGACCTCGACGCCTGGGCCGCAGAGCGCAGCTTTGAGAGCACGTCCGACCCCGAGTACGCCGAGCAGCACTCGGCGGACAGCCGTGCGCGCTGATCGGTGGTGCGCGGGTGGGCTTCGCCATGTCCAAACCCTCGCAGGAACGCGAACAGCTCGATCTGTTCCGCGCCCTGCCGGGCGACATGGCGCCGCGCGACAGCCAGGACCTGATGGCCTTCCCGTTCTTCTCGCTGGCGAAGTCGCGGCGTATTGCGCCGATCGACTTCCGCGCCAGCGGCATCACGATCCGCGTGGAGGGAACACAGGAACATGGCATCGCCACGATCTGGGATGCGGACATCCTGATCTGGGCGGCCAGCCAGATTGTGGAAGCGCGCGATGCGGGCCTACGGCCATCGCGCCTGATGCAGGCCACACCCTACGAGATCCTGCGCTTCATCGGGCGCGGTACGTCGCTGCGCGACTACCAGCGCCTCAAGGCGGCGCTGGATCGCTTGCAATCCACGACAGTGGCCACGTCCATCCGGGAGACCACGGGAAGACGGCTGCACCGCTTCTCGTGGATCAACGAGTGGAAGGAGCTGGCCGATACCCAGGGCACGCCCTTGGGGCTGGAGCTGATCCTGCCGGACTGGTTCTATGGGGGCGTGCTGGATGCGGCACTGGTGCTGACCATCGACCCGGCGTATTTCCGGCTCACAGGCGGCATCGAGCGCTGGCTGTACCGGCTGGTGAGGAAACACGGCGGGCGCCAGGATGCAGGTTGGCAGTTCGACTTCCGGCATTTGCACCGCAAGTCCGGCAGCACGGCCAAGCCCTACGACTTCGCGTGCGATCTGCGCGCCCTGGTGGCGCGGCAGTCGCTACCTGGCTACGTCCTGGGCATCGAACGGATGCCGGACGATGGAATGGAGTTGCTGACGTTCCGGCCCGTGCCGCCCACGGCACGGGGATAAACGGTGTGCAGCCTGTGGACGGGCTCGTGCTATCAGGCGTGCCAGGTATCGTGCTATCAGGCGTGGGACTATCGTGCTATCAGGCGTGCCAATCGCCCGCAAAGCCAATGCGGGCGCGGGTTTCGGCCTCCCTTAACTTACCTAACTTAAATACTCTAACTTTTAGTAGAGGCGCCGCGCCCCGGTGGACAACCACCAAAAGGCAAAACGCACCGCAGCCAAAAAGGCAAAAACAAGCCCCAGACCAAACCCAACACCAACCCCGTTCTGCAGAGCGACACCGGGCCACCTTTCCAGACCGGAGGGCCGCGCCATGATCGTCGCGCTGCTCAACCAGAAAGGCGGCGTGGGCAAGACCACGCTTGCCACGCACATCGCCGGCGAGCTGGCGATGCGGGGGCAATCGGTCATCCTGCTGGATGCCGACCCGCAGGGTTCGTCGCTGGACTGGACGCAGCGCAGAAGCCAGCAAGGTCTTCCAAGGCTGTTCAGCGCCGTGGGCCTGGCACGCGAAACCCTGCATCAGGAAGCGCCAGAACTCGCCAGGCGGGCTGATCACGTCGTCATTGATGGACCACCCAGGATTGCGGCCTTGGCGCGCTCTGCGCTGCTGGCGGCCGACCGGGTGCTGATCCCAGTGCAGCCCAGTCCCTACGACTTGTGGGCCAGCGCCGAGATGGTCGCGCTGATCCGCGAGGCGCAGGTGTTCCGGCCTGCTCTGCGCGCGGCCTTCGTCATCAACCGGCGCGTCAGCACCACCGTGATTGGGCGCGAAGCACGGCAGGCGCTCGCCGACCAGCCGCTGCCTGCGCTACGCGCGGAAGTGCATCAGCGCATCGTGTTCGCCGACAGCGTGGCCGCTGGCCGGCTCGCCCGCGAGACGGCGCCCGACAGCGCCGCTGCGCGAGAAATCACCGCCCTGGTGGACGAACTGCTGCGGTGGCCGACATGACCGCGAAGCCGCCCCCCAACAGCAAACGCGCAGTCAAGCGCGTCGGCATCGGCGCGCGTCCGCCCGCGAATCCGCACGCCGAAGCGTGGATTCGCCAAGGCGATGCCGATGCACTCAACAAGGGCGACACCTACACCGCCCGCCTGACCCTCGACATCACGCCCGCCATGCGCGCGCGCATCAAGGTATCGGCCTTCACGCAAGGCGTGACGGTGGCCGACCTGCTGCGCGCGCTACTGGAGCGGGAGTTTCCAGAACACCGCAGGGAGAACAGGCCATGAACGCATCCGCTTTGCCTGCCGCCGCATCTGTTGCCATCGCGACCACGGCGGCACCGCCGCCATCTCTCACTGCACACGCGGTGCGGCCCCCTTCAACGCCGCTGACGCGCGTTGCGTTGGCCTACGTGGAGCACCGGATCAAGCTCTACCTGCGCTTTGGTGAGCCTGCGCGCACGCTGCGGCTCGACCGCTGGCGCAGCGTAGCCGTGTTCGTACCGAGCGCGATGTTCTGTCGCATCCGCTGGCAGGCCAACGACTACGGCACCGTGCGCTGGCAGCTCATGGTGATGCAGGCTTGCACGCCGCTCGATGCGGCGCAGCGCATCCCCGGCGTGCAGCCGGGCGCGCGCCTGCTGCTGCACGCCGAGGGCGACAACCAGGTCCGCGCCGTGCTGGAGTGCATCGACGCCATCGAGGCGCTGGGCATCGCGCCGGTCGGCGTCTCGCCCGCGTACTGGCGCACGCTGGGCAACCGGCTCGCGGCGCGCTTGCCGCTGCCCGAATACACCGTCGAGCGGCATGCCGCCTGGCTGACCGGGAGGGTGTCGCCATGACCACCGTAGCAGCACTCATTTCTCGCTCGCCTGCGCACTCACGTTGGCGTGCTCGCCTCGTGCTGGCTGCACTGTCCGTCTGCGGCCTCGCTGCGCTGGCCTGGGCGGCTTTCATGCAGCCGCTGCCGCGCCTGGTTTACAACCCGTCCGACAGCGTGGCGGTCGGCTGGTATCGCGTGGAACCGCTTCACGGTCATCCCGGCTCGCTGCCACGACCCTTGTCCGTGGGCAGCATCGTGCTGACCCGCTTGCCTGCCGACGCTGCCGCGCTGGCTGCGCAGCGCGGCTACCTGCCGACGCGCGTGCCGCTGCTCAAACGTGTGGGCGCGGTCGCGCCGCAGCATGTGTGCGTGTTCGATGCGCTGGTGTGGATCGACGGCGTGCCGGTGGCCGCCGTTCGCCCTGCCGACCGGCTGGGCCGCGCGCTGCCATCTTGGCCGCAGTGTCGGCAGCTTGGTCCTGGCGAACTCTTCCTGCTGAGTAGCACCAACCCGGCGTCGTTCGACAGCCGGTATTTTGGGCCGGTCAGCGCGTCCGCCGTGATCGGCGTGGCGCATCCGGTCTGGCTGGAGTCACGACCATGATTTCCCCCATTTCGCTGCATGCAATCGCACATGGCCTCGTGCTATCGGGCGTGTCGTCGCCATGTCGCCGCGCATGGCGTGCCTGTGCTTTCGCACGGCACACCGCGCAGCATGCGGCCCTGCATTCCATGCAGCCGCCCCACGTGCAGGCGTCGTCACCGGGCCGCGATTGCCGGGAGCGAATGCGGGAGGCAAATGCGGAAGGCAAGATTGAAGGGTGCGGCACCACGGTGCGCACCAAGCCAGTCTGCACGTGGGTTTGGGGCGGCACGCGCCCCAGGGCGCCTTCGTGCCGCCCACAGCCCCCATGCCTTGCGGTCATTGGGAATTCCGTGTGCCGCATCCGCTCGGGCGCGCTGGGCTTGTCCGGAGCCGCATCATGAGCCAACGTGGAAACTCCAATGGCGATGACCGTTTCCGCGTGCGGCCCGGCAAACCCAGGCAGCGCGGCGACACCTTCATTGCGCAGGTGCTGCGCCAGACCAGCAAGGCAGCGGGCGCCACGGGTGGCAAGCGTGGAATGGGTGGCAAAACCACTGGCAAGGCTCCCGGTTCGCGCCTGGGGCGCGGCCATGTGGCTGCGCGGTTCACGGGTCAGTCGCTGACGGCCCATTCGCGCCGGGCCACGGTCAAGGTGCGGCTCGTGTACTTGCAGCAGGCCAGCGGCCGATCTACCGTGCAGCATCTGCGCTACATCGAGCGCGAAGGCGTGGATCGTCAGGGTGGGCCGGGCCGTTCCTATGGGCCGTTGACTGACGAGGCGGACACCGCTGCGTTCGAGGAGCGCGGCCGAGGCGACCGCCACCAGTTCCGCTTCATCGTCTCTCCCGAGGACGGGGAGCAGCTTGAAGACCTGCGCACCTATACCCGCCACCTGATGGGCCGCATGGAAGCCGACCTGGGCACCCGGCTGGACTGGGTGGCGGTCGATCACTGGAACACCGACAACCCACACACCCATGTGGTGCTGCGCGGCAAGGACGACACCGGTAAGGATCTCATCATCTCGCAGGAGTACATCACCCGCGGGATGCGCGAGCGCGCGATGGAGCTGGCGACCGAATGGCTGGGGCCGCGCACCGAGCTGGAGATTCAGCGCACCCTGGCCCGCGAGGTGGAACAGGAGCGCTGGACCTCCCTGGATCGCAGCTTGCAGCGCGAGGCCGTGGACGGTCTGGTAAAGATCGAACGCTTCAACGATCCCAAGCTGCAACGCCAGCGCCTACTGCTGGTCGGGCGCCTGCAGCACTTGCAGCGCATGGGGCTGGCGACCAAAACCCAGCCTGGAACCTGGGCCGTGCATGCCGAGGCCGAGCCCACTCTGCGGGCTATGGGCGAGCGTGGCGACATCATCCGCACCATGCAACGGGCGATGGGCGGCCAGCGGCGTGACCTGGCCGTGTTCCAGTCGGGTGAGGATGGGCACTCCGTCATCGGCCGCGTGGCGGGCAAGGGCCTCGCCGACGAGCTGTATGACCGGGGCTATCTGGTGGTCGATGGCGTTGACGGCAAAGCCCACTATGTGGCGTTGCCACCCAGGACGGAGCTGGAGCAGTACCCTATGGGCGCGGTGGTCGAGGTCAAGGGTTCAGTCGACATACGCACGGCGGACAAGAACATTGCCGCGCTGGCGAGCGATGGCCTGTACCGTACCGATCATCACTTGGCGATTGCACAAGGCCAGGCCAAGGATGGCCGCGATCCGCAGGAGGTCATCGCGGCCCATGTCCGCCGCTTGGAAGCCCTGCGCCGCGCGGGCATCGTGGAACGCGTGGCAGAAGGACTATGGAAGGTGCCCGGTGACCTGCCTGAGCGTGGTCGCCAGTACGACGCGCAGCGCCTGGGCGGCGTGGCCGTCGAGCTCAAATCCCACCTGCCCATCGAGCGCCAGGCCCGCGTGATCGGCGCCACCTGGCTCGACCAGCAGTTGATCGGTGGTGGCAAAGGTTTGGGTGATCTGGGCTTTGGCAGCGAGGTCAAGGAGGCGCTGCAAAAGCGCGCCGACTTCCTCGCAGAACAGGGACTGGCCGAGCGACGCGGACAGCGTGTGATCCTGGCGCGCAACCTTCTGGGCACGCTGCGCAACCGGGAACTAGCCCAGGCCGCGAAAGACATTGCTGCCGCCACGGGCCTGGAGCATCGGCCCGTGGCAGACGGCCAGCGTGTGGCCGGCATCTACCGGCGCTCCATCATGCTCGCCAGCGGACACTACGCGATGCTCGATGACGGCATGGGATTCAGTTTGGTGCCATGGAAGCCGGTGATCGAGCAGCGGCTGGGGCAGCAGATCGCCGCGACGGTGCGGGGCGGCGGGGTGGCGTGGGAGATTGGAAGGCGGCGTGGAGTGACAGTTGGATAGGTGGTCGGTTGACCTTGGCCCCGGTTGTTTTAGTGATGAATGCCATATCTCCATCCGCAACTCAAATTGGAGCGCGCAGGGAGACAAAGAAACTCCAGAATTCATCTTTATCCCGAACGGTTCCACAACAACAATCCCCAAGAGGCTCAACATCAACAGTGGGTCCGGGAGTGTGAGAAATGGAGCTAAGACATCTACGTAGTTTTCTTGCTGTGGCGGAGGAGTTGCACTTCGCGCGTGCGGCCGAGCGACTTCACATGGAGCAATCACCCCTGTCTCGGGCTATCA
Organism: Ottowia sp.; assembly: GCF_016703145.1. Classification (GTDB taxonomy): domain Bacteria; phylum Pseudomonadota; class Gammaproteobacteria; order Burkholderiales; family Burkholderiaceae_C; genus Ottowia. Next base: position 377,711 of record NZ_JADJCO010000002.1, read on the forward strand.
AAGAGCTGGAGGAGGAATTGGGTGCACAGCTATTTGTCCGAACTTCCCGCAGTACGCGACTGACCCGAGCCGGCAAACTGCTGTCGGAGCACGTGCCGCGAATTTTTACCGCTCTTGAACAGGCGCGTGAAATTGTGAAGTCTGCTGCCAATGGCTTTCATGGGCAGTTGCGCATTGCCTTGTCCGATGGCATCACGCCGTCACGCCTTCCTGCACTGCTGGCGCGCTGCCGTGAGGAGGACCCAGAAATCGAAATCCGTCTGTTCGAAGTGTCACTGGCTCAGCAGATCAAAGGGCTGCATGATGATCTCTACGACGCGGGATTTTCGATGGCAGATGAGGTGGGCGACGGCATCCTTGTAGAGCCGGCCTGGGAGGATGAATTGATGGTGGCAGTGCCAGCGCGACATCCTGTTTTGTCTCATAAGCAGATCCCACTGGAAGAAGTTCTGCGTTATCCCTTGGTGCTCGGTGACCCTGCCATTTGCGAGGGTCATGCACGTCAGGTTGACCGGATTCTGCGTCGGCAAGACAAGGAGCCGCTGATCGTTCAGCGCGTTGCGACCTTCGATGTGATGATGACGCTGGTATCGGCGGGCTTGGCTCTGGGGCTCGCAGGAGCGGCGCATATTGCTTCCAGCCGCGAGCCCGATGTGGTGGGTCGCCCTCTTGCAGGCAGACCTCCGACACTAACCACCTATTTGTTGCGGCGGGATGCGGAACCATCACAGGCGCTGGCGCGCTTCATAGAACGGCTGGCCGCTCTTGGGTCAGACGACGAATAACGCGCTGCCCGATTCCCTAGACGCAATACCCAGGAGTATCACGTTATGAGTCCGAACAAGATCGTCACTCTCCTGACGCTGGCGGTATCGCTGGCATCCTGTGGGAAGTCATCTCCTCCCGTCGAGACGGTGGAATCTCTCGCGGCCGATCCCGGACGACTCAAGGAACTGCGCCAGCAGTGCAAGCTGGATCGGGCCAAACTGGGCGATGCGTTGTGCAACCGGGTCGCTGAAGCCACGCGCCGACGCTTCGTGGGTGATGGCAAGGTGCCATACACCCCATCCAAAGAACCGCCCAAGTTCCAAGTTCTGATTGTCTGCTGCCTGCAACGCAGTTCTTTTTTCTCGTTCGATACGCCGCAATGCGCTTTCGCCTGCGGCGTTTTTACTGTGTCCCCTCCTGCCTGAAACGATGCTTTTTGCGGCATCTACATTCCGATAACGGTCTTTGACCGTCACTCCCCACGGCACTGATCCTGAAGCCTGCGGCACGTCGTTGTGCCGTGAATGGAGGCAGGGTCATGCAAGGGACGAACGTGCTGTTCGGTCAGATCGCCGTGGTGTTCGGCATCGTGATCGCCGGCGTGTGGGGCGCCACACAATGGACAGCCGCCGCCCTGGGCTACCAGCTACGCCTGGGCTCGCCCTGGTTCGATTTCCTCGGCACGCCGATCTACCACCCCTGGCGGCTGTTCGAGTGGTGGTTCTTCTTCGATGCCTATGCGCCCCACGTCTTTGACACGGGTGGCGCCATTGCAGCAGGCAGTGGCCTGTTCGCGGTGGTGGTTGCCATCGGCATGTCGATCTGGCGTTCGCGGCAATCGCGCGTGGTCACGACTTACGGCTCGGCCCGTTGGGCGAACGCTGAGGACGTTCGCAAGGCGGGCCTCACGCAGCCGGCCGGAGTGTTCCTTGGCCAGCACGACCGCCAGTACCTGCGCCATGAAGGGACAGAGCATGTCCTGACCTTCGCGCCCACACGCTCAGGCAAAGGCGTGGGCCTGGTGGTTCCGACCTTGTTGAGTTGGCCTGCATCCGCCGTCATCCACGACATCAAGGGCGAGAACTGGCAGATCACCGCAGGCTGGCGCTCGCGCTTCTCGCACTGCCTGCTGTTCAACCCCACCGATGCGAACTCTGCCGCCTACAACCCGCTGCTGGAAGTACGGCGCGGCGCGCATGAAGTGCGCGACGTGCAGAACATCGCGGACATCCTGGTCGATCCCGAAGGCGCGCTGGAGAAGCGCAACCATTGGGAGAAGACTTCGCACGCGCTGCTGGTGGGCGCCATCCTGCATGTGCTGTATGCGGGCGAAGACAAGACCTTGCGCGGGGTTGCCAATTTCCTCTCCGACCCAGCTTGTCCATTCGAGCTGACCCTGCACCGGATGATGACCACATCGCACCTGGGCGATGGTCCTCATCCCGTGGTGGCGTCCGCTGCGCGCGAAGTGCTCAACAAGTCGGACAACGAGCGTTCCGGCGTGTTGAGCACCGCCATGTCGTTCCTCGGCCTGTACCGTGACCCCACGGTGGCCGAAGTCACCTCGCGCTGCGACTGGCGCATCGCCGACCTGATTTCCGCTGCGTATCCCGTGTCGCTGTACCTGGTGGTGCCACCTTCGGACATCTCGCGAACGAAGCCGCTGATCCGCTTGATCCTCAACCAGATCGGCCGACGCCTCACGGAATCACTGGATGGCAGCGACGGCATTGCGCGCCGCCACAAGCTGCTGCTGATGCTCGACGAGTTCCCGGCGCTGGGGCGCCTGGATTTCTTCGAGACAGCGCTGGCCTTCATGGCCGGCTACGGCATCCGCAGCTTCCTCATCGCGCAGTCTTTGAATCAGATCGACAAAGCCTACGGCCAGAACCATTCGATCCTCGACAACTGCCATGTGCGGGTGACCTTCGCCACCAACGACGAACGCACCGCCAAACGGATCTCAGAAACGCTCGGCACCGCTACTGAACTGAAGTCTCAGCGCAACTACGCGGGTCACCGGCTCGCGCCGTGGCTGGGCCACCTGATGGTGTCGCGCCAGGAGACGGCCCGGCCGCTGCTGACGCCCGGCGAAGTCATGCAGCTTCCGCCCGACGAAGCCGTGGTGATGGTCTCCAGCTTGGCGCCGATCAAGGCCAAGAAGCTGCGCTACTACGCGGACAGCAATTTCAAGCACCGCGTGTTGCCGCCGCCCGTTCTTGCTGCGGGACGTTACGCAGACGTGCCTCCCGCGCGTGCCGACGATTGGAGCGCGTTGGCGATTCCCGCCGTGCCGATCGCTGCTGTCACTGATGCCGCTGAAGGCTTCGCCGCCGCCGACGACGACGGCGGCCCGCGCCGCCAGCCTGAGCTTTCCGAAGTCTCCGAATACCAACCCGAACAGGCATCCGCAGCCAACGACCTCGCGCTGCTCGATGACGACGACGCGCCGCTTCCCCTCCCGCGCCAGCTTGACCCGGCGCTGCAGCGCACGGCCCGGCTGGCATCCCTCGACCCCAACGACGGAATCGACCTATGACCCAGCACCGCCTCAATGTATTCATCCAGCCAGAGCACAGCAAACGGCTCGATGAGTTGGCCGCCAAGAAAGGCGTTTCCAAGTCATCCATCGTCGCGGCGGCGCTCGCATCGTGGCTGTCGCCGGATGCGGCCGACCAACGCGAGGCGGCGATTGCCAAGCGCCTGGATCGCCTGTCGCGCCACGCCGAACGGCTGGAGCGCGACCAGAACATCCAGATTGAAACGCTGGCGCTGTTTATCCGCTATTTCCTCACGGTGAGCACGCCCGTGCCCGAGGCGCACCAGGACGCAGCACGCGCCCAGGGCAAGGCCCGCTTTGAACAGTTCGTCGAACAGTTGGGTCGCCATCTGTTGCGCGGGCGCAGCCTGGTACGGGACGTGGTGGAGGAACTGCATCCTGATCCCGTGCGGATGGAGGATGTGGCAGGCACGGCCGCTATGGCCGATGCGCAGGAGCGTGCGTCATGAGCGCCGTTCCCCAACTCCCGCCAGAACCCCGTTCATCGGCCGCCACCTCACTGGACCGGCGCATCCAGATGCTGCGTACAGCGATGGGGCCGCTGATCGCCGCCGCGCTCGAAGACCCGGACGTGGTGGAAATCATGCTCAACCCCGATCGCACCTTGTGGATCGACCGGCTTTCCTCGGGTCGCTCCCCGATGGGTGTGGAGCTGTCCGAAGCGGACGGCGAGCGGATCATCCGTTTGGTGGCCGCCCACGTCGGCGCAGAAGTGCATCGCGGCCAGCCGCTGTTGTCGGCGGAGCTGCCCGAAACCGGCGAACGCTTCGAGGGCATCCTGCCCCCGGCCGCGCCAGGCCCCGCCTTCGCCCTGCGCAAGCGCGCCATCGGCGTGATCCCCTTGGAGCGGTACGTCCTCGACGGGATGATGACCCGCGCCCAAGCGGACTATCTCATCCGTGCAGTGCACGAGCGGCAGAACATCCTGATCGCGGGGGCCACGAGCAGCGGCAAGACCACCCTGGCCAATGCGCTGCTGGCGGAGATCGCCGCCACGGGCGACCGCGTGCTGGTGCTCGAAGACACGGTGGAGCTGCAATGCGCCGCCCGTGACCACGTGCCACTGCGCACGCGCCGAGGCGTGGTGTCCATGCAGGAACTGGTGCGCTCTTCCATGCGGCTGCGGCCGGACCGCGTGGTGGTCGGCGAGGTGCGCGGCGCCGAGGCACTCGATCTCATCAAGGTCTGGGGCACGGGCCATCCGGGCGGCATCGCCACGATCCATGCCGGTTCCGCCTTGGGCGCGCTGCTGCGCCTGGAGCAACTGATTCTCGAAGTGGCGGTGAACCCGCCCCGTGCGCTGATCGCCGAGGCGGTCAACGTGGTGATCCACATCGCCGGGCGTGGGCGCAAGCGCCGCATCGAGAGCATCGCCCGTGTCGTCGGCTTCGACGGCGCGGGCTACCAACTGGCGGACGCGCTGGAAACGCCGTTTCCCGCGCTGCCGCCGATTCCCGATGCCGCACCCGCTGCGGCGACTTTCCCGTCCCCTGACCAACCTGGAGAACTGCCATGACGCAGATGTACGTTCCTGCTTTCCGTTTTTCTACAAATCCGGCTTTGCGCCTCGCACGGCTGAGCAGCCTGGCCCGCCCTGCGGGGCAAGGACTGCTACTGGCCGCGCTGCTGTTGTTCCTGGCCGGAACCGCGCAGGCCGCCGGCTCCTCGATGCCGTGGGAAGCGCCGCTGCAATCCATCCTTGAATCCATCCAGGGACCGGTGGCGCGCATCGTGGCCGTCATCATCATCATCGCCACGGGCCTCGCGTTGGCCTTCGGCGATACCTCGGGCGGGTTCCGCAAGCTGATCCAGATCGTGTTCGGTCTGTCCATTGCGTTCGCCGCGTCCTCGTTCTTCCTGTCGTTCTTCAGCTTCTCGGGAGGGGCTGTCGTATGAGCGCCCCGGATACCTTCGCGGCTGGGTTCGAGGTGCCTTTGCATCGCTCGCTGACCGAGCCGATCTTGATGGGCGGCGCACCGCGCACCGTGGCGATTGCTAACGGCACGCTGGCCGCCGCCGTCGGGCTGGGCCTGCAACTGTGGGTTCCGGGCGTGGTGCTCTGGATCGTCGGCCACTCGCTGGCGGTATGGGGTGCGCGCGTCGATCCGCAGTTCATGGCCGTGTTCGCGCGGCACATCAAGCACCGGCCGCTGCTGGACGTGTGAGGTGATGCCATGCTGAACCTTACCGAATACCACCAGCGTCCGGCCTTGCTGGCTGACTGGCTGCCCTGGGCCGGACTCGTCGCGCCGGGTGTCGTCTTGAACAAGGACGGCAGTTTCCAACGCACGGCGCGCTTTCGGGGGCCAGACCTCGACAGCGCCACGCAGGGCGAACTGATCGCCACGTCGGCGCGGCTGAACAACGCGCTGCGGCGCTTGGGTTCGGGCTGGGCTCTGTTTGTGGAAGCCGAGCGCCGGCCGGCGGCGGACTATCCTCACTCTGAGTTTCCCGAACCGTTGTCCTGGCTGGTGGACGAGGAACGACGAGCCACCTTCGAGGACTCGGGCAACCACTTCGAGAGCGGCTATCACCTGACGCTGGTGTACCTGCCGCCCGAGGAATCGCACGCCCGCGCAGCCGGAATGCTGTACGAGAACCGGCCGACCGAGGGCGTGGACTGGCGCGAACGCCTGACGGCCTTCATGGCAGAAACGGATCGCGTCTTCGACCTGCTCGATGGCGTGATGCCGGAGATTGCCTGGCTGGATGACAGCCAGACGTTGACGTACTTGCACGCCACGATCTCGACGCGGCGCTACCACGTGAATGTGCCCGAAGTGCCATTTCACATTGACGCGCTGCTGACGGATTCCGCGCTCATTGGTGGGCTGGCGCCGATGTTGGGCGACCAGCACCTGCGCGTGGCGACGGTGCGGGGTTTTCCGACCTCGACCTGGCCGGGGATTCTGGACGACCTCAACCGCCTCGGCTTTGGCTATCGCTGGAGTACGCGCTTTCTGTGCATGGACAAAGCCGATGCGGAACGGGAATTGGGGCGCCTGCGCCGCCAGTGGTTCGCCAAGCGCAAGAACGTCATCGCGCTGCTGCGCGAAACCATCTTCCAGCAGGAAAGCCCGCTGGTGGACACCGACGCCAGCAACAAATCGGCCGATGCGGACGCGGCCCTGCAGGAGCTGGGCAGCGACCAGGTGGCCTTTGGCTATGTCACCGCGACGGTGACGGTGCTCGATGCGGACCCGGCGAAGGCCGACGAGAAGCTGCGCATGGTGGAGCGGGTGATTCAGGGACGCGGCTTCGTGACGATCCCCGAAACGCTAAATGCCGTGGATGCCTGGCTGTCGTCTATCCCAGGCCATGCCTACGCCAACGTGCGCCAGCCCATCATCTCCACGCTGAACCTGGCGCACCTGATGCCGGTGTCTGCTGTGTGGGCTGGGCCTGAGCGCAATGCCCATCTCGACGGGCCGCCGCTCATCGTGACCCGCACCGAAGGCGCGACGCCGTTCCGGCTGGTCACGCACATCGGCGACGTGGGCCACACGCTGGTGGCCGGGCCAACCGGCATGGGCAAGTCGGTTTTGCTTGCCACACTGGCGATGCAGTTTCGTCGCTATCGCGGCTCGCGCATCTTCGCGTTCGACATGGGGCGCTCGATGCGCGCCACGATCCTCGGCCTGGGCGGCGAGCACTACGACCTGGGTACGGATGGCGAAATCGCCTTCCAGCCCTTGGCTCGCATCGACCGCGAGGGCTATCGCACCTGGGCGGCCGAATGGATCGAAGGCCGATTCCGGCATGAAGGCGTGGCCGTCGGCCCGGACGAGAAGGCCGCCGTGTGGTCGGCACTCGGCAGCCTTGCCGGTGCGCCGGAGGAGCAACGCACGATGACGGGCCTGTCGGTGCTGCTGCAATCGAATGCTCTGCGCCAGGCGCTTGCGCCCTATGTGCTGGGCGGCGCGCACGGCAAGCTGCTGGACGCGGATGTGGATCGGCTGGGTTCCGGTGCGGTGCAGTGCTTCGAGATGGAGGAGCTGATGCACAGCAAGGCCGCCGTCATGGCCGTGCTGCACTACCTCTTTGCGCGCTTCGACGAACGCTTTGACGGTGCGCCCACGCTGCTGGTCCTCGATGAAGCCTGGTTGTTTCTCGATGACCCGGTGTTTGCCGCGCGCATCCGCCAGTGGCTCAAGACGCTCAGGAAAAAGAACGTCAGCGTCATCTTCGCCACGCAGTCGCTGGCGGACATCAAGGATTCGAGCATCGCGCCCGCGATCATCGAAAGCTGCGCCAGCCGCATCTTCCTGCCGAACCCGCAGGCGACCGAGCCGCAGATCAAGACGATCTATCAGGGCTTCGGCCTCAACAGCCGGCAGATCGAGATCGTCGCCACAGCAGTCCCGAAGCGCGACTACTACTACCAATCCCGCCTCGGCAACCGCCTGTTCGACCTCGACCTCGGGCCGGCGACGCTGGCGTTTGCGGGCGCGTCCTCGCCGCAGGACCAGCGGGACATGGATCGCGTGCTGCTGGACGCCGGCGTGCCCGGCTTCGCGGGCGCCTGGCTGCGCCATCGCGGCCTCGATTGGGCGGCCGATCTGCTGCCCACGTTCCCCGGCCTTGCGCCGCTGATCTCTCAGTTTCCCCCTCGCACCGCTGACCACCCATAGGAGAACCCATCATGAAAAAGCACCTTATCGCCGCTGTCGTTGCATCGCTGCTTTGCACCGTGCCCACCGTCCAGGCGCAATGGGTCGTCATCGACCCCACGAACCTCGTGCAGAACACGCTGACCGCGATCCGCACGCTGGAGCAAATCAACAACCAGATCAAGCAACTTCAGAACGAGGCGCAGATGCTCATCAACCAGGCGCGCAACCTGGCTAGTCTGCCGTTCAGCGTGGTGAGCCGGCTGCGGGCCAACCTGGCGTTGACGCAGCGGCTGATCGACCAGGCCAAAGGCATGGCCTATGACGTGGCGAACATGGACCGGATGTTTCAACGGCTGTATCCCGAGCAATACGCCGCCACCGTGAGCGGCGACCAGATGTACCGCGACACGCAGGAACGCTGGAAAAACACACTCACCAGTTTGCAGACCGCGATGCAGATGCAGGCCCAGGCGTCGCAGAACCTCAAGGATGACGAAGGGGTGCTGGCCGATCTAGTGGGCAAGAGCCAGTCCGCAGTGGGAGCCTTGCAGGCGATGCAAGCGACTAACCAGCTTCTAGCCTTGCAGGCCAAGCAATCCATCCAGACGCAGCGCTTGCAACTCACGCAGGATCGCGCGACCTCACTGGAGCTGGCCCGGCAAGCTGCGGCGGCCGAGCGCGGGCGAGAAGTACGGCGGCGCTTCTTGGGTACGGGCACCCCGTATACGCCGTACCCCGTCAACTTCTACGGCAACTGACGGAGCACAGCCATGAACGACGTGACGGTCATTGACCGATTCCTCGACACGTTCTCGCGCTACATCGACTCGGGTTTTGGGCTGCTGCAGGGCGAGGTGGCGTTCCTGACGGCCACGCTGATCGTCATCGACATGACGCTCGCCGGGCTGTTCTGGGCGATGAGCCATGCCAGCGGCCAGGGCGAGGACGTGATCGCCAAGCTGATCCGCAAAGTGCTGTATGTCGGTGCCTTCGCCTACATCATCGGCAACTTCAATACCCTGGCGGGCATCGTGTTCCGCTCGTTCGCGGGTCTGGGCCTGACGGCCAGCGGCTCGACCTTGAGCATGGGCAACTTCCTGCAACCGGGCCACCTGGCCAAGGTGGGTGTTGATGCCGCGGCGCCCATCTTCAAGCAGATCGGCGACCTCGCGGGCTTCCCCGAGGTGTTCGTGCACATCGACCAGATCGTGGTGCTGTTCTTCGCCTGGCTGGTGGTCATCATCAGCTTCTTCGTGCTGGCCGTGCAGCTCTTCGTCACGCTGATCGAGTTCAAGCTGACCACGCTCGCGGGCTTCGTGCTGGTGCCGTTCGCCCTCTGGAACAAGACGGCGTTCCTGGCCGAGAAGGTGCTGGGCAACGTGGTGTCCTCGGGCATCAAGGTGCTGGTGCTGGCCGTCATCGTGGGCATCGGCTCGGGCTTGTTCTCCGAGTTCAACATACCGGCTGGCTCGGAGCCCTCGATTGACCGGGCACTGGTCATCATGCTGGCCTCGCTGTCCATGCTGGCCCTGGGCATCTTCGGGCCGGGTATTGCGGCGGGGCTGGTGTCCGGCGGACCGCAGCTCGGTGCGGGTGCGATGGCGGGTGCGGCCATCGGCGCGGCCGGAACCGCCGTGGCGGTCGGCGCTGCAGCCACGGGCGTCGGCAGCGCCGTGGCGGCCGGGGCGCGCATGGCGCCAGCCGCCGCCAAGGTGGCGAGCGGCGGCGCCCGCTCCATGGCATCGACCGCCAGCAGCGCCAGGTCGGCGTTCCAGGCGGGCTCCGCTTCGGCTGGCGGCGGCCTCAAGGGTGCCGCCGCCGGCGTGGGCAATGTCGCCAAGACCGGCGCGCAGGCGGCCGGGCAGAAAGTGGCCGATAGCGCGCGCTCGATGACAAAGCGCGCCGCAGCCGCATTCCGGGAAGGCGGTGACGCCAGCTCTGGAGCGACTGGAACTGCATCGGGCGCCGCCGCCGATGCCGCTGCCTCATTACCACCCACCGAACAACCCGCTTGGGCCAAGCGCCTGCACCGCAGGCAGCAGCTCAGCCATGCCGCTACGACCGCTGCCCACACGCTGCGCGGTGGCGACGGTGGCAGCTCCAGCCAAGGCCCAAGCCTTCGTGATTCCGATTCATAAGGAGAAAGACCATGCGATTCAAACGACCGCAGGTGCGCTATGCCGACACGCCGCAGCCTGCCACTCCGTACCAATCCGCCGCGCAGGTGTGGGACGAGCGCATCGGCTCGGCCCGCGTGCAGGCGAAGAACTGGCGCTTCATGGCCTTCGGCTGTTTCACGCTGGCCGTGCTGATGGCCGGGGGCCTGGTCTGGCGCTCGGCGCAGTCCATCGTGACACCCTACGTCATCGAGGTGGACAACGCCGGCCAGGTACGCGCCGTCGGCGAAGCCGCCACGCCGTACCAGCCCAGCGATGCCCAGGTGGCCTACCACCTGGGCCGCTTCATCGGTCTGGTGCGTGGCTTGTCCGTCGACCCCATCGTGGTGCGGCAGAACTGGCTGGATGCCTATGACTACACCACCGACAAGGGCGCAGTCGTGCTCAACGAGTACGCGCGAGTTGCAGATCCTTTCTCGCGCATTGGCAAGGAATCGGTGACGGTGCAGATCAGCAGCGTGACGCGCGCCAGTGAGTCGTCTTTCAACGTGCGCTGGACGGAGACACGCTTTGTGAACGGCGCGCTGGACCGCACCGAACGCTGGAACGCGGTGATCTCCACTGTGCTGCAAACCCCGCGCACCGAGCAACGTGTGCGCAAGAACCCTCTGGGCATCTACGTCAATGGCTTGTCGTGGAGCCGTGAACTGGATTCTTCTGAAGGAGCAAAACCATGAATGCACGTTTCCGTAAATCCGCTTTGCCGGCGATCCTGCTGGCATCCACCGTCCTGTTCACGGGCTGCGCCACGCAGGGCAAGCCGCCGCCGTCGATCTCGCTCGATGAGCCGGTGCAGGCGCAAGCATTGCCCGAGGTACCGAAGCCCGTGGAGGTGGTCAGCGTTCCCGAGCCATTGGCCTTGCTGGGGCAACTGATGCCGTTGCCCGGCACGGGGGACGCCAAACTTACGCAAGAGCCTGCGGACGAGAAGGTGCGCGTGTCGCGCGCCAATGCCGAGGCGCGCATTGCGCCCACGCGCGAGGGCTATGTGAATGCGATCCAGGTGTGGCCGTTCACCGATGGCGCGCTGTATCAGGTCTATGCGGCCGTGGGCCGCGTGACCGTGATCGCGCTCCAGCCGGGCGAGGAGCTGGTGACGGTGGCCGCCGGTGACACAGTACGCTGGATCGTAGGCGATACGTCCAGCGGTTCTGGTGCGGACTTGCGCGTGAATGTGATGGTCAAGCCGATCCGCTCGGGCCTCAAGACCAATCTGGTCATCACCACCAGCCGCCGTACCTACCTGCTGGAGCTGACCTCGACCGACAAGACATGGATGGCCTCGGTGTCTTGGGAGTATCCGAAGGACAAGATGCTGGCCTTGCAGCGCCAGGCGCAGGCGGCCAGCGCCGCCGCGCCGGTCGATGCGGGCCTGTCGTTGGAGAATATTCGGTTTCGCTATGCGATCAGCGGCAGCAATCCGCCGTGGAAACCGCTGCGCGCCTTCGACGATGGCGAGAAGGTCTATATCCAGTTCCCGGCGGGCATCGCCCAAGGCGAGCTGCCGCCGCTGTTCGTCATCGGCGCGCAGGGCGATGGGCAACTGGTGAACTACCGCTTCCGCTCGCCGTACTACATCGTGGATCGCCTGTTCGGCGCGGCCGAGCTGCGCCTGGGTGGCGATAAGGGCGACGTGGTGCGGATCGAGCGCACGGATGGTGTCTCGGGTGGCACGCGGAGGAACTGATCATGAGCCAGGACGATTCCCCTGATCTTGCACCGCAGGCGGGCAAGGTCGCACCCGACGCGGTGGCGCTGCGTGCCCAGCCGCACCCGGTCACGCGCCTGAACCGCCGCACGCTGGCCATGCTCACCGGCGGCCTGTCGGTCGCCGTGCTCGGCGCCACGATCTGGTCATTGCAGCCGCATCGGCGCGGAGGCGAGCAGACCGAGCTGTACAACGTGGATCGCGTCTCGAAGTCCGAAGGGCTGGATGGCCTGCCGTCGGACTACTCCAAGCTGCCGAAGGTGCCGGAGCTGGGGCCGCCGCTGCCGGGCGACCTTGGCCCGGCCATCGTGGCTTCGCAGCAACCGGTGACACCTACCTATATGCCGCCGGGCCATGATCCCAACGATGCCTTGCGCAAGGAGGCCGAAGCGGCGGCGGCTTCGTCAGTGTTCTTCCGCTCGGGCAAGCCGGGGCAAACCGCTGGCGCTGTTGCACAGGCGGCGCCCGGTGCCCCCAGCGCCAGTGCAGCCTTCGATCCGCTGGCAGCCGGGCCGACCTCGACCACGGCTCAGCCATCCGATCCGACCACGGTGCAGAACCGCCAGGAGCAGAAGGAAGCCTTTCTGAAAGGCGGTTCTACGGAAACCCGTAATTCCGGCCATCTCCAGATGCCAGCCTCGCCGTACCAGGTCATGGCGGGAACAGTGATCGCGGCCGCGCTGGTGACGGGCATCAAGTCCGATCTTCCGGGCGACGTGATCGCCACGGTGACGGAGCCGGTCTATGACACGGCCACGGGCAAGTTCCTGCTGATCCCGCAGGGCTCGCGCATCCTGGGCCGCTACAACAGCCAGGTGAGCTATGGGCAGAGCCGCGTGCAGATGGTGTGGAACCGGATCATCCTGCCCGACACGTCTTCGCTGACGCTGGACAACCTCGTGGGCACCGATCCGGCGGGCTATGCCGGTGTGGAGGACGAGGTAGACCGGCACTGGGGCCGCATCCTGGCCGGGGCCGCATTGACCACGCTGCTCGGCGTGGGCGCCGAGCTGGCCGCACCGGAAAACCGGCAGGATGGAAACCGCATCGTGATCGCCGGGCGCGACAGCGCCCAGGACAGCATCAACCAGGTCGGGCAGGAGATGACCCGGCGCAACATCAACATCCAGCCGACGTTGACGGCGCGGCCGGGGCTGCCAGTGCGGATCATCGTTAACCGCGATCTGGTGTTGCGTCCCTACCAGCCATTGTTCTTCAACCGTGGAGCTGCGAAATGAAAACCGCCAAGAAGCTCCGGCTGGGGCCGCTGCCCAAGACCGAGAACGTCAAGCTGACCTTTGCCTGCCCGGCCAGCCTGAAAGCCGACCTCGACCGCTACGCCGCGCTGCACGCGCAGGCTTATGGCGAGGCGGTCGATACCGAGAAGCTGATCCCGCACATGCTGGAGGCGTTCATGGCGGGGGATCGGGGCTTTCGGCGCAAGGCACAGCAGAGCCCGCCATCGCCCGCTCAAGCCTGATCTTGCTAAAATTCGGATCATGCACGGGTAGGTGCTGGCCGTCCGCAATGGCAAAGTTCACTCACTACCAATGGCAATTTCCATTGGAATCTTGATCGGATTCCTACTGAGCGGGCCCTAGGAGTCTTCGATTGAGAAACCAATGAAGATAAGCACCATCACATGGGCCGACTTGGCTCGCGTTAAGAAAGCCGCCAAGGCGGCCAAAGCTGCATTCCCAGACCTCACGTATATGCAACGGCTTGATGCCATTGCTGCGGCTGAGTATGGCGTGCGCCACTTCCACGAACTGCAAAAGCGCTACGATGCGCAGGCGGTCAGCCACGTTGACGTGGACGGCGGTGCGCACCATTGCCGCTTCTGCTCCTACACCTTCGATGGGGCACTGCCCGCCGACATTAAGGCGCACGGCGAGCGGCATAAGCACTTCGAGGAGGCGCAGGCAGTGTTGGGCTTCGTGCCGATGCCGTACAAGGAGCGTGAGCAGATCAAGCGCACCGGGTATGAGTGGATGCACTCGTCCGACCCAGGAACTCAGCGGCGAGGCGCGCTGGTAGTTCTGCTCTCTCACTTCGAGCGTTCGATGGGACGCGCGGTCGATGGTGGGCGCTGGCACAAGCATCCGTACCTGACGGAGTACCTTGCATATGCACTGCCTGGTGCGGCCTTTATCCCCGAGTCAATTCGCCAGCGGCTCGCCAAGGAGTTCGGTGAGCAGTCTGGAGTCATTGCAGCCGGGACGACGGACTGGCCTTCACAGGCCACCGTCAATTTGAGCCGTTCCGCCTCCGATGCAGTGGCCTCCACGCGGCTCCGCGAGAACCTGTCGCAGGAGGCAAAAGCCGCTGCGGAGGCCTCGATCCCAGGCTGATTCGGGACGCCACAACGCCCTCTAGGGCACGCCGATGTTTGCCACCGACGTGTCCCTATGTGGCTCCTAGGCTTCAAAGTGCGACCACCGAAGAACTGCCTAAATAGAACCTAACTGATTGTGGCGTATGGAGATTTTCTCCGATCCAATCCGACCACAAGGACTTGACATCGGACATTTTTTATTGCTGGGCCGTCCCAAAGGTGGTGGCCAGGCATCGTCTCTCCTCGCCTAGAGGGCAGATAATCGGGCGCCATGAATCAACTCGACGCGCTCAAGCAGTTCACCACGGTGGTCGCCGACACCGGCGACTTCAAGCAACTGGCCCAATACCAGCCCCAGGACGCGACGACCAATCCGTCGCTGATCCTGAAGGCCGTGCAGAAGCCCGAGTACGCGCCTCTGCTGGCCGACACGGTCGCCCGCTGGCGCCGCCACGGCCTGGAAGAGGCCATGGACCGGCTGCTGGTGCGCTTCGGCTGCGAGATCCTGTCGATCATCCCGGGCCGCGTGTCCACCGAGGTGGACGCCCGCCTGTCGTTCGACACCGGGGCCAGCGTGGCGCGCGCCGAGCGCCTCATCCGGCTGTACCAGGCCGAGGGTGTGGACACGGGCCGCGTGCTCATCAAGGTGGCGGCCACCTGGGAGGGTATCGAGGCGGCGCGCCGCCTGGAGCGGCGCGGCATCCACACCAACCTGACGCTGCTCTTCTCGTTCTGCCAGGCCGTGGCCTGCGGGCAGGCCGGGGTGCGCCTGATCTCGCCCTTCGTCGGCCGCATCTACGACTGGTACAAGAGGCAGGCCGGCAGCGCGTGGGACGAGGCCGCGATGGCCGGCGCGGGCGACCCCGGCGTGCAGTCGGTGCGGGCGATCTACAACCACTACAAGCGCCACGGCATCGCCACCGAGGTGATGGGAGCGAGCTTCCGCAACGTCGGCCAGATCCTGGCGCTGGCGGGCTGCGACCTGCTGACCATCGCGCCCGAGCTGCTGGCCCAACTGGCCGCCAGCGATGCGCCCGTGGCCCGCGCGCTCGACCCCGAGGCCGCGCGCGCCCTCGACCTGCCCGCCGTGCGGTACGACGAGGCGGGTTTCCGCCACGCGCTCAACCAGGATGCGATGGCCACCGAGAAGCTGGCCGAGGGCATCCGGGCCTTCGCCGCCGACGCGGTGAAGCTCGAGCAGTTGATGCAGGCTGCCTGAACATGGCGGGCCAGCCGGCGCCGTCGCCCGTCGCGGCCCGCGTGCGCTGCGACCACACCCGCGCCTGGGCGGCGCTGCACGCGCACTACGCGCGGTCGGGCCAGGCCTTCGACGTGCGCGACGCCTTCGCCGCCGACCCCGGCCGCCATGCCGCCTTCAGCCAGGAGGCGCCGCACGTGTTCGCCGACCTCTCGCGCCACCGCGTGGACGCGGCGACCGAGGCGCTGCTGATGGACCTGGCGCGCGAATGCGGGCTGCCGGCGTGGCGCGACGCGATGTTCGCCGGCGCGCTGGTCAACACCACCGAGCAGCGGGCCGCGTTGCACCATTTGTTGAGAAATGTGGCCTCAGCCAGCGTGGATATTGTGCCATCAGCTACTGAATTCATAGTGAACGCGCAGCAGGAGGTGGCGGCCACGCGCCGCGCCATGCTGGCCTACGCCGAGGCGGTGCGGGCGGACGAGCGCATCACCGACGTCGTCGGCATCGGCATTGGCGGCTCCGGCCTGGGCCCGGCCATGGTGGTGGCGGCGCTGGAGGACATCGCCGCGCCGGCCAAGCGCATCCACTTCGTCTCCAACGTCGATGGCATGGCGCTGGGCAGCGTGCTGCACGGGCTGCGGCCGCGGAACACGCTGTTCCTCATCGCCTCCAAGACCTTCACCACGGCCGAGACCATGGTCAACGCGCACGCCGCGCGCGATTGGTTCGTGGCCCAGGGCGGCGGCCTGCCCATCGACCGGCACTTCGTCGGGCTGACCACCCACCTGGAGGCCGCGCGCGCCTTCGGCATCGCCACCACCTTCGGCTTCTGGGACTGGGTGGGCGGGCGCTTCTCGCTGTGGTCGGCCATCGGGCTGCCGATCGCCATCGCCATCGGGGCCGACGCCTTCGGCGCGCTGCTGGCCGGCGCGCACGCGATGGACGAGCACTTCCGCCACGCGCCCCTGGAGCGCAACCTGCCCGTGCGGCTGGGCCTGCTCGACGTGTGGTACCGCAACTTCCACGGCTTCACCAGCCGCTGCATCGCGCCCTACAGCCATGGCCTGCGGCGCCTGCCGGCCTACCTGCAGCAACTGGAGATGGAGAGCAACGGCAAGGGCGTGGACTGGCAGGGCCGCGCGCTGCCCTACGCCACCGCGCCCGTCGTGTGGGGCGAAGCGGGCACCAACGGCCAGCACGCGTTCTTCCAGATGATCCACCAGGGCCACGACGTGATCCCGGTCGAATTCATCGTGCTGCGGCGCGGCGGGCGCGACTTGCCCGGCCACCACCCGCGCCTGGTGGCCAACGCGCTGGCCCAGGCCCAGGCGCTGATGCTGGGGCGTGCCAGCGCCGACGGCCACCGCCACTTCAGCGGCAACCGGCCCAGCAGCGTGCTGGTGCTGGAGCAGCTCGACGCGGCCTCGCTGGGCGCGCTGATCGCGCTGTACGAGCACCGTGTGGCGGTCAGTGGCATGGTCTGGGGCATCAACAGCTTCGACCAGTGGGGCGTGGAGCTGGGCAAGCAGCTCGCCGCCAACATCGAACCGCGCCTGGCCACGGGCGACACCACCGGGCTGGACGCCTCGACGGCCGCGCTGGTGCGGCGCCTCGGCCGCAAGGTCTAGTACGCCGGACTTGAGCCCGAGCGGTGCGGATTGCTCGGTGCAGCGCTCTCATGATGCGAGCGCCTCTTGAGCGCCAGCAGCGGCTCGACTCGCGCTTGCACGCAGGCGATCACGTTGGCCTGGCTGTAAAAGCCGTTGTCCCCAAGCAGCGCGTTCACTCGGCCCAGCACCGCGGGCAACGCGGCAATCTGCTTGAGCGTGGGTACGATCCGTGTTCTTCACGCTCTGCGCGTCCACGATCAAGAACGTGCCGCAGGCGTTGCGCCGACGATTTCGCATATAACGCTGAGCAAAACAACCGTTGGAGGAGGCGTGATCGAGGAACACCGCTTCGGCCATTTCGAGTTACGGCCAGGACAGCGTTGCCTGCTGGCGAACGGCCGGCCGGTTCCGTTGGGCGGCCGCGCGCTGGACCTGCTGGCCGCGCTGGCCCGGCGGCAGGGACAGATCGTCAGCCGCGGCGAACTCTACGACGCCGTGTGGCCCGGCGTCGCCGTGGAAGAGAACAACCTGGCCGTGCAAGTTCTGGCGCTGCGCAAGGTGCTGGGGGCACAGGCGATCGTTACCGTGCCTGGCCGTGGATACCAGTTGGCGCTGCAGCCTGGGGAGCCTCCAGCGGCGCTGGCGGCCTTCCTGGCCACTTCCTCGGCCACCGGCCTGCCGCCCCTGGGGCAAGCACTGCTGGGCCGGGACACGGAGTTGACCGACCTGTGTGACATGCTCGAACAGCAGCACCTGATCACCGTGCTGGGCGCGGGTGGCATGGGCAAGACCTCGCTGGCCCTGGCGGCGGCATGCCGCTGCGAGCATCTGTGGCACGACGGCGTGGCCTGGGTCGAGTTCGCCGGTGTGGCGGACCCTGCGTTGGTCGCCAGCACCGTGGCGCGCGCGATGCGGGTCCCGGCGAGCAGCGATGCGGACCCGGTATTGGCCCTGGCAGCGGCGCTCACCCAAAGGCAGTTGCTGCTGGTGCTGGACAACGCCGAACATCTGCTCGCCGCGGTGGCGCGACTGGCGGATGCGCTCGTGCGCGCGGCGCCTGGCCTGCACCTGCTGGTCACCAGCCAGGCGCCGCTGAAAGTGACGGACGAGCACCTGTTTCGCCTGGGCCCCCTGAGCGTGCCGGCATATGATCCGCCGCCAGCCGAGGCCCTGCAGTACGGGGCCGTCGCGCTGTTCGCCGAGCGGGCGGGCGCCAGCGACCAGACGTTCGAACTGACGGCGGCCAACGTCGGTGCCGTCGTGGGCATCTGCCGCCGCCTGGAGGGGCTGCCCCTCGCGCTGAAGCTGGCTGCGGCACGCATGCCGCTGCTCGGAGCAAGCGGATTGCAAGCCAGATTGATGCGCGGCACGGCGATCCTTGCCGAGGCTCACGACAGTGCCGCCCTGCCCCGGCAACGGACACTGCAGGCCGCGCTCGACTGGAGCTACGGATTGCTGTCGCCAGCGGTGCAAACCCTCTTTCGGCGCCTGTCGGTCTTCGCAGGGGGGTTCTCGCTCGACGCCGCGATCCTGCTGGCGCAGGGCGAGCGTGAAGACATGGATGAGATGGCAGCGGTCGAAGCGCTCTCCGAGTTGATCGACCGCTCGCTGGTCGTCGCGAGCCAGGCCGAACCGCCGCGCTACCGGCTGCTCGAAGGCGTGCGCGATCATGCCCGCTTGCTGCTGGCGCGCAATGGCAAAACGCAGGCCGTACGGCGCCAGCATGCGTTGGCGATTCTCGAGGTGTTCAAACGAGCCAAGCAGGACTACCTGACCACCGAGGACTCCCGCTGGGTCGCGGCCTATGGCGCCGATCTCGACAATTTGCGCGCCGCGCTTGACTGGTGTGCCCACGCTGAGCCCGGCCTGGCCGTGCAACTCCTGGCCCATTCAGGTTTCCTGTTCTTCAGCATCGGACTGATTCAGGAGTTTCGGGACCGTTGTGCCAATGCCGAGGCGGCCGCGGCGTTGCTCCCGGATTCGGTGGTGGTGGCGGACTTCTGGCTGCATCGGTCACTGAGCATGGCCTGGTGCGCCCATCGACTGATGCACGACTGGGCCCTGCGCGCGAGCGAGATCTATCGCCGGGCGGGTGACCGGCTGGGACTGTATCTCGCGCTGTGCTTCGTCACCGGCAGCGGGCGTCCTGCGACCGCACGCCTCGAGCCCCTCTTGCACGAAATTCGACGGCTGGAAGATCCCGAGTGGCCAGCCTCGCTTCGCCTGCATCGTTGTTGGGTGGAAGACATCGTTCACTTTCTGCTGGGCCGGCCCGAACTGGCGCGCCAGGTGGCCGTGTCGGCGTTGCGCCAAGCCGAGCAGAGCGGCCACACGATCATGGCGAACGCATTCGTCACCCGGATCGCCATGATTGAACTGGTGCTCGGGCACACCGAGGCCGCGATCGCTCGCAGCCGCGAGGCCATTGCGCGCGAGCGTGCCCTGGGCATCAGGCAACCTGTTCAACCGCTGGGCCACCTGGCCCGCGCCCTGCTGGCGAAGCATGCGTTCGCCGAAGCGCGCGAGGTGATGGCGGATTTCCTGCAGTGCTGCCGCGCCGAGCGCTGGGTGGGTTTGCCCATGTTCAGCGATCTCCTGGCCAAGCTGGCCCTGGGCGAGGGTCGCCCGCGCAGCGCAGCCTGTCTGGTCGGCTACGCGGACGCGGCATGGCGGGGTATTGGAACGCCAGTGCGGGCAGGGGCACGCTTTCGGGTCCACGCGGTACGCGAACTCAGCGCGGCCTTGGGTGCCGAGCTGTTGGAACAGCTCATGGCGACAGGGGCGTCCATGACTGAAATCGAGGCCTGCGCATGCACCTTGGGAAACACCGATCTGGCCTGAACGTCGCTCAGCACGGCGACCGCCTCTACTTGAGGTAGTCCGACACCACCTTCCACCGGCCGTCCTGGATCTGCGACAGGCGCGAGACATCGGTTGCCAGGCGCTGAGTGGGCGAGAACGTCCCCTGGGGCGCGCCGAAGATGTCGGGCGGGATGGTCATGCTGTCCATCGCCTTGATGAAGCTGTCGGTGCTCAGGTCGGGCCCTGCCTTCTGCGCGCCCTTGATGAAGGTGTCCAGCAGGATATAGCCGTAGGTTGAGTACACCCCGGGGTCTTCGTTGTATCTGGTCTTGTACTTGTTGGCCCAGAAGCGCAGTGGCTGCGAGGCCTCGTCGAGGTAGGGGTGCTGCACGGTCATGGTCGCGTACAGGCCGTCCATGGCCTTGCCCCCCAGCTTGGGGATCAGGTCGCTGTAGGCCCCGTTGAACCCCAGGAAGGTGGGGGAGAAGCCGGTCTTGCGCGCCTCGCCGATGGTGCCGATGGTTTCGCGGATGAGGCTGCCCAGCACCACGAAGTCGCAGCCGCCCGCCTTCATTCGAGCCACCTGCGAGGAAAAGTCGGTGGCGCCACGCTTGAAGCTGGTCTTCTCGGCCAGCTCCATGCCAATCGACCGCGCGCCGGCCTCGGCGCCGCGCAGCACCTCCAGCCCGGTCTCATCGTCCTGGTAGATGGCGCACAGTTTCCTGGCACCCTTCTCCTTGGCCAGCCTGGGCAGCGCCAGTCGCATCTGATCGTAGCTGGGGACGGCGAAGGAATACTTCAGCCGGTGCAGCGGCTCGTACATCTCGCGCGCGCCCGCGATCGGGAGGAAACTGATCACGTTCTTCTCGAACAGCACCGGGAAGGCGGCGATGTTCGCCGCCGTGCCGAGGTGGCCGACCATGGCGAAGATCTGGTCCTGGTTGACCAGCTTCTGCGCCGCCAGCACGGCGCGCTTGGGGTCAAAGCCCGAGTCTTCCACCTTCAGATTGATCTTGCGGCCGTTCACGCCGCCTTGTTCATTGACTTCGTCCACGCGCAACTGCATGCCCATGCGCAATTGCTTGCCGAGGCTCGCCGCCGGGCCGGACAGGTCCTGGATGGTGCCCAACGTGATCTGGTCCTTGGACACACCCTGCGATGGCGCAGCGGCGACGCCGGCCGCCGCCAGGGTGCAGGTGAGGGCGAGGAGAGAGTGTTTCAGCAGCATGGTTTGACTCCTTGGGTTCGTGGACGGGTCTTGCGCACGCGCGGCGCGGCAGTGACTGCCCTGGGAGTCGGTCGGGTTAGCCTGCAGCCCGACCGACTCCTGGACTGCCGCGAACAGTGTGGCAAGCGCCAGCTTTAAAGTCCTTTACCGCAACGCGCAAAACACTTCGCATGAGTCCACCGCGGTTGGCCTGGCGCGCCAGCCGCGACTCGGCGAACACCTGCTGGCCCACCTGCGGCGGCAACGGGGTGGACGCGCGCTTCGTGCTGCGCGGCGCGGCGCCCGGCACCAACCGCGACGCCTCTGCCCCTGCTCGAAGGAAAAGGTGTCAACCCTGGGCAGGACGGGTCATGAAAAAGAAAAAGGCGCGGACTCGCCGCGCCTTTTCTTGATGGGCCTGGGACAGGCCACCCGAGGAGCCGGGCTCTCCGGGTGAAGGGCATCACATGCCCATGTCGCCCATGCCGCCCATTCCACCCATGCCGCCGGGCATGCCGCCGGCGGGCGCGTCGTCCTTCGGGGACTCGGCGACCATGGCCTCGGTCGTCAGCATCAGGCCGGCCACGGAGGCGGCGTTCTGCAGCGCGGTGCGGGTCACCTTGGTCGGGTCCAGGATGCCCATGTCGATCATGTCGCCGTACTCGCCGTTGGCGGCGTTGTAGCCGAAGTTGCCCGTGCCTTCCAGCACCTTGTTGACCACCACGCTGGCTTCGTCGCCGGCGTTGTAGACGATCTCGCGCAGGGGCGACTCGATGGCCTTGAGCACCAGCTTGATGCCGGCGTCCTGGTCGGGGTTGGCGCCCTTGATGTCGCCCGCGGCCTGCTTGGCGCGCAGCAGCGCCACGCCGCCACCGGCCACGATGCCTTCTTCCACCGCGGCGCGGGTGGCGTGCAGGGCGTCTTCCACGCGGGCCTTCTTCTCCTTCATCTCGACTTCGGTCGCGGCGCCCACCTTGATGACGGCCACGCCGCCGGCCAGCTTGGCCACGCGCTCCTGCAGCTTCTCGCGGTCGTAGTCGCTGGTGGCTTCCTCGATCTGCACGCGGATCTGCTTGACGCGCGCTTCGATGTCCTCGGCCTTGCCGGCGCCGTCGATGATGGTGGTGTTTTCCTTGCCCACTTCGATGGTCTTGGCCTGGCCCAGGTCGGCCAGCGTCACCTTGTCCAGCGACAGGCCCACTTCCTCGGCGATGACCTTGCCACCGGTCAGGATGGCGATGTCTTCCAGCATGGCCTTGCGGCGGTCGCCGAAGCCGGGCGCCTTGACGGCGACGACCTTCAGGATGCCGCGGATGGTGTTGACCACCAGCGTGGCCAGGGCCTCGCCCTCGACCTCTTCGGCGATGATCAGCAGCGGACGGCCGGCCTTGGCCACGGCTTCCAGCGTGGGCAGCAGCTCGCGGATGTTGCTGATCTTCTTGTCGAACAGTAGCACGTAGGGGTTGTCCAGGACGGCGGCCTGCTTCTCGGGGTTGTTGATGAAGTAGGGCGACAGGTAGCCGCGGTCGAACTGCATGCCTTCGACCACGTCCAGCTCGTTGTCCAGGCTCTTGCCGTCCTCGACGGTGATCACGCCCTCTTTACCGACCTTGTCCATCGCGTCGGCGATGATCTTGCCGATCGACTCGTCGGAGTTGGCGGAGATGGAGCCGACCTGGGCGATCTCCTTGCTGGTGGTGGTGGCCTTGCTGGCCTTCTTCAGCTGCTCGACCAGCTGCGATCACGGCCTTGTCGATGCCGCGCTTCAGGTCCATCGGGTTCATGCCGGCGGCCACGTACTTCATGCCTTCGCGCACGATGGCCTGGGCCAGCACGGTGGCGGTGGTGGTGCCGTCACCGGCGTTGTCGCTGGTCTTGGAAGCGACTTCCTTGACCATCTGCGCGCCCATGTTCTGGAGCTTGTCCTTCAGCTCGATTTCCTTGGCGACGGACACGCCGTCCTTGGTCACCGTGGGGGCGCCGAACGAGCGCTCCAGCACCACGTTGCGGCCTTTCGGGCCCAGGGTGGTCTTGACCGCGTTGGCCAGGATGTTCACGCCTTCGACCATGCGGGCGCGGGCTTCGCCGCCGAAAACTACGTCTTTTGCTGCCATTTGCCTTGGCTCCTAGAAATTTGAATAAAAAAGGGTGCTGGCCCGCGTGGATATTGCGCCGCCAGCTATTGAATTGAGAGTGTCCGAGGTGGGCGGATTACTTCTCGACGACGGCGAACAGGTCGTCTTCCTTCATCACCAGCAGCTCGTCGCCGTCCACCTTGACGGTCTGGCCGCTGTACTTGCCGAACAGCACGCGGTCGCCGACCTTCACGTTCATGGGTAGGCGGTCGCCGTCGTCGTCCATCTTGCCCGGACCCACGGCCAGCACCTCGCCCTGGTCGGGCTTCTCGGCGGCGTTGTCGGGGATCACGATGCCCGAGGCGGTCTTGGTTTCGTTTTCGAGGCGCTTGACGATCACGCGATCGGCGAGGGGGCGCAGTTTCATGGGTGCTCCTGTGTTCAAGTACGAGATGCGAAGGATGGAAGGCCAGGGACGCGGCGGTTGCCGGCCGCGCACCAGGCCGGAAGGCGATGGGCGAGCGCATTGTTAGCACTCATCTCCAACGAGTGCTAATCATAAAGGCAAATTCCGCCAGTTCAAGGGGGGTGAGGGCGGTTCTGGTGGCGGCCCGTCCAGGACGTTGGCCGCACCGGCGCCTGATCCGGCCAGGGGGCTCAGCTATAAAGGGGCCATGAAACACGATATTTCCGACCCTTGGGGGCGTTATGGGGCCTCCGAAGAGGCCATGGAGCCCGCGGGCGCCCGCACTCGGCCGTTCCCCGTCTGGCGCCGGTCGGCCGCCTGGGTGGCGGCGGGCGCGCTGATCGGGTTGCCCCTGCGCGCCTGGTCGCAGGCGCCCGAAGCCGAAGGCGGGAGCGTGGGCGCAAGGGCGCCCGCACTGCCGGAAGTCACCGTCTCGACGCCGCGCGGCCCCGTGCCGGCCTTCGACGTGGCCGGGTCGGTGGACCGGGTGGAGGGCGAGCAGATGCGCGAGAACCGGCTGCAGGTGCACCTGTCCGAAAGCCTGGACGGCGTGCCCGGCCTGCGGCTGCAGAACCGCCAGAACCTGGCGCAGGACCTGCAGCTGTCGGTGCGCGGCTTCGGCGCGCGCTCGACCTTCGGCGTGCGCGGCGTGCGCCTGTACGTGGACGGCATTCCGGCCACCATGCCCGACGGGCAGGGGCAGACGTCCAACATCGACATCGGCTCGGCCGATCACGTGGAGGTGCTGCGCGGCCCGTTCTCGGCGCTGTACGGCAACTCCAGCGGCGGCGTGGTGCAGGTCTTCACCGAGGACGGCGCCGGCCCGCCCCGGCTGAGCGTCTCGGCCGCCGGCGGCAGCTTCGGCACCTCGCGCACCGGCTTCAAGTTCAGCGGCGCCAGCGGCCGGCTGGGCTACGTGGTCAGCGGCAGCCATTTCCATACCGACGGCTGGCGCGCCCGCAGCGCGGCCGACCGCGACATCCTCAACGCCAAGTTCGGCCTGGCGCTGGACGGCGGCGACAAGCTCACCCTGGTCGCCAACCACGTGCGCATCCGCGCGCAGGACCCGCTGGGCCTGTCGGCCGAGCAGGTGGCGCAGAACCCGCGCGGCGCGGCCCTGGCGGCGCAGTACGACACGCGCAAGAGCGTGGAGCAGACCCAGCTTGGGCTGCTGTACGAACGGCGCCTGGGCGCCACGGACGAGCTCCGGCTCATGGTCTACGGCGGCGAGCGCCGCACCACGCAGTTCCAGTCGATTCCGCCGGCGGCCCAGCAGAACCCCCTGCACGCCGGCGGCGTGATCGACCTGGCGCGCGCCTACGCCGGGTTCGATCTGCGCTGGAGCACGCGCACGCAACTGGCCGCGCGGCCCTTCGAACTGGTGGCCGGCCTGGCCTACGACAGCCTGCGCGAGCACCGCCGCGGCCACGAGAACTACCTGGGCACCGTGGCCGACCCGCAACTCGGCGTGCGGGGCCGGCTGCGCCGCGACGAGCGCAACACCGCCCGCAACGCCGACCCCTACGTGCAGGGCACCTGGCAGTTTCACGACCGCTGGCGGCTGGATGCCGGCCTGCGCCGCAGCAGCGTGCGCTTCTCGTCCCAGGACGGCTACGTCGCGGGCCCGAACGGCGACGACAGCGGGTCGGTGCGCCACGCCCGGTTGCTGCCCACCGCCGCGCTGCGCTACCAGGCCACGCGCGACCTGGCCTTCTACGTGGCGGCCGGGCGCGGCTTCGAGACCCCCACGCTCAACGAGATCGCCTACCGCCCCGGCGGCGCGGGCGGGGTCAACTTCGCGCTGCGGCCGTCCCTCAACACCAGTGTCGAGCTGGGCGCCAAGGCGCGTCTGGCCGGCGGCCTGCTCACCGCCGCCGTGTTCCAGACTGGCACGCGGGACGAGATCGTGACCCTCGCCAACACCGGCGGCCGCGCCACCTTCCAGAACGCCGGCCGCACGCGGCGCCGCGGCTTCGAGCTGTCCTGGCAGCACGAGACGCACAACCACTGGCGCACCCAGATCGCCGCCACCTGGCTGGACGCGCGCTACCGCGACGCCTTCTGCGCGCCCGCGCCCTGCGGCGCCGACGGCGGGGTCGCGGCCGGCAACCGCATTCCCGGCATCGCGCCGCGGGCGCTCTACGTCGCCGTCGGCTGGGCGCCGCCGCAAGGCTGGCGCGCCGGCGTCGAGGTCCGCGCGCTGTCCGCCGTGCAGGCCAACGACCGCAACACCGCGCGCGCGGCCGGCCACGCGGTGGCCGCGCTGCACGCAGGCTACCTGCGGCGCTGGCAGAGCTGGGAGTTCAATGCCTTCGCGCGCGTGGACAACCTGTTCGACCGGCGGTACATCGGCTCCGTCATCGTCAACGAAGGCAATGCCCGTTACTTCGAGCCGGCGCCCGGCCGCCACTGGACGGTGGGCGTGAACGGCACCTATCGGTTCTGAACGAGTTAGTCAAATTTGATAGCTGCTGGCGCAGTATCCATGCGGGCTATCGTCTGGTTTGTTCAATAAATGGCAGGCGCGAGGGACAGGCCGTCGCGCCAGGGGACAAGCCGGAGGGCGCGCGATGTTCTAGACTGCCGCTGTCGTGGAAGCAACAACAAGGAGACATCGATGAACTTCCGTACCACCGGGCTGGCGCTCGGCGTTCTTTTGTGCCTGGGCGCCGCGCCCGCGTCGGCCCAGCAGGCCGCGGGCAACCGTGCAGCGGCCGTCCAGCGCGTGGATGGCGCCTTCGTCCGCGCCAACACCGCCAAGACGCCCGACTGGCCGACCATCGGCCTGGACTACGCCGAGACGCGCTACAGCCGGCTTGACCAGATCAACGCCGCCAACGCCAAGGACCTCGGCCTGGCGTGGTCGTATGACCTGGAGTCCACCCGCGGCGTCGAAGCCACGCCGGTGGTGGTGGACGGCGTCATGTACGTCACCGCTTCGTGGAGCGTGGTGCACGCCATCGACGCGCGCACCGGCCAGAAGCTGTGGACCTTCGATCCGCAGGTGGACCGCACCATCGGCTACAAGGGCTGCTGCGACGTGGTCAACCGCGGCGTGGCGCTGTGGAAGGGCAAGGTCTACGTCGGCGCCTTCGACGGCCGCCTGATCGCGCTGGACGCCGCCACCGGCAAGGTGGCGTGGGAGAAGAACACCATCGAGGGCCAGAAGGGCGCGTACACCATCACCGGCGCGCCGCGCGTGTTCAAGGGCAAGGTGATCATCGGCAACGGCGGCGGCGAGTACGGCGTGCGCGGCTTCATCACCGCCTACGACGCCGAGACCGGCGCGCAGAAGTGGCGCTGGTACAGCGTGCCGGGCGACCCCTCCAAGCCCTTCGAGGACGAGTCCATGCGGCGCGCCGCCAAGACCTGGGACCCCAGCGGCAAGTGGTGGGAGGCCGGCGGCGGCGGCACCATGTGGGACACGATGACCTTCGACCCCGAGCTGAACACCATGTACGTGGGCGTGGGCAACGGCTCGCCCTGGTCGCAGAAGGCGCGCAGTCCCAAGGGCGGCGACAACCTGTACCTCAGCTCCATCGTCGCGCTGGACCCGGGCACCGGCAAGTACAAGTGGCACTACCAGGAGACGCCCGGCGAGAACTGGGACTACACCGCCACGCAGCCGATGATCCTGGCCGACATCAAGGTCGGCGGCAAGCCGCGCAAGGTGATCCTGCACGCGCCCAAGAACGGCTTCTTCTTCGTCATCGACCGCACCAACGGCCGGTTCATCTCGGCCAAGAACTTCGTGGACGTGAACTGGGCCACCGGCTACGACAAGAAGGGCCGCCCGATCGAGATCGCTGCGGCGCGCGACGACAGCGTGGCCGAGATGATCCCCGGCCCCAACGGCGCCCACAACTGGCACCCCATGTCCTTCAACCCCAAGACGGGCCTGGTCTATCTGCCGGCGCAGCACATTCCGGTGGCGATGGTGGACGACAGGCAGTGGAAGTTCAACGAAGCCGGGCCCATGCGCTACGGCTCGGGCACGGGCTGGAACACGGCCAAGCTGGTGGGGGCCGAGCCGCCCAAGAGCAAGCCCATGGGCCGCTTGCTGGCCTGGGATCCGGTGGCGCAAAAGGAAGTCTGGCGCGTGGAGCACGTGGCGCCCTGGAACGGTGGCACGCTCAGCACGGCCGGCAACCTGGTGTTCCAGGGCACGGCCGACGGCCGCCTGGTGGCCTACAACGCGACCAGCGGCGAAAAGCTGTGGGAAACGCCCACCGGCACCGGCGTGGTGGCGGCGCCCAACAGCTACATGGTGGACGGCAAGCAGTACGTCTCGATCGCCGTGGGCTGGGGCGGCTCGGCCGGCATGGGCACGCGCGCCACCGAGCGGCAGAACCCGGGCACCGTCTACACCTTCGCGGTCGGCGGCACGGCCAAGATGCCGCCGTTCGTCGAATACCGCATGGGCAAGCTGCTCCAGGGCGTGAAGTACGATCCGGCCAAGGCCCAGTTGGGCGCGGCCCTGTACGTGGCCAACTGCTACGCCTGCCACGGCCTGCCCGGCGTGGAGCGCGGCGGCGCGCTGCCCAACCTGGCCTACATGGACGCGGCCTACATCGAAAACCTGCCCAACTTCATCTTCAAGGGGCCGGCCATGTCGCGTGGCATGCCCGACTTCACGGGCAAGCTGTCCAACGACGACGTGGAAGCCATCAAGGCCTTCATCCAGGGCACGGCGGACGCGATCCGGCCCAAGTAACCGACCATGGCCGTCCCGGCACCGAAAAAACCCGCCGCGTGAACCGGCGGCGCCCCGCGGGGGGCGCCGCCCATCCGCTGCATCGCAACCAAGGAGACAAGCGCATGAAAGACCATCTGCAGTTCTACATCGACGGCCAATGGGTGGACCCCGCCCAGTCCCGCACGCTGGAGGTCATCAACCCCTCCACCGAGGAGGCCATCGCCCGCATCAGCATGGGTTCGGCCGCCGACGTCGACAAGGCCGTGGCCGCCGCCCGGCGCGCCTTCGAGACCTTCTCGCAAACCACCCGCGAGGAACGCCTGGCGCTGCTGGGCAAGGTGCTGGAGGTCTACCAGAAGCGCTACGGCGACATCGTCGTGGCCGTCTCGCAGGAGATGGGCGCGCCGCTGTGGCTGTCCAAGGCCGCGCAGGCCGCCATGGGCGTGGCCCACCTGGCCACCACCATCGAGGTGCTCAAGAACTTCCCCTTCGAGCAGGTGCACGGCACCACCGGCATCGTGCATGAGCCGGTGGGCGTGGTCGGCATGATCACGCCCTGGAACTGGCCCATCAACCAGATCATGTGCAAGGTGGCGCCCGCCCTGGCGGCCGGCTGCACCATGGTGCTCAAGCCCTCCGAGGTGGCGCCGCTCAACGCCATGCTGGTGGCCGAGGTGCTGCACGAGGCCGGCGTGCCGCCCGGCGTGTTCAACCTGGTCAACGGCGACGGGCCGGGCGTGGGCGAGGCCATGTCCATCCACCCCGGCATCGACATGATGACCTTCACCGGCTCCACCCGCGCCGGCATCGCCGTCGCCAAGGCCGCGGCCGACACCGTCAAGCGCGTGGCGCAGGAGCTGGGCGGCAAGTCCGCCAACATCGTGCTGGACGACGCCGACCTGGAAAAGGCCGTCACCCAGGGCGTGCAGGCCATCATGATGAACTCCGGCCAGAGCTGCAACGCGCCCACCCGCATGTTCGTGCCGCGCGCGCTGCACGCGCGCGCCATGGCCGCCGCCAAGGCCACCGCCGAATCGATCAAGGTGGCCGACGCGTCCGCCGAGGGCATGCACATGGGCCCGGTGGTGAGCGAGCTGCAATTCAACAAAATCCAGGGCCTGATCCAGAAAGGCATCGACGAAGGCGCCACGCTGGTGGCCGGCGGCACCGGCCGGCCGGACGGACTGGACAAGGGCTACTTCGTCAAGCCCACCGTGTTCGCCGACGTGCGCAACGACATGACCATCGCGCGCGAGGAGATCTTCGGCCCGGTGCTGGTCATGATCCCCTACGACACGGAGGAGGACGCCATCCGCATGGCCAACGACACGCCCTACGGCCTGTCGGGCTACGTGCAGTCGGGCAGCCTGGAGCGCGCGCGCCGCGTGGCCTCGCGCATGCGCACGGGCATGGTGCACCTGAACGGCGCCGGCCCCGACCCGTCCGCGCCCTTCGGCGGCTACAAGCAGTCGGGCAACGGGCGCGAGTGGGGCGAGCACGGCTTCAAGGACTTCCTCGAAGTCAAGGCGGTGATGGGCTTCCAGCCGTCCGCCTGAATCCCCGGCCCGGGATGGGCCACCCCGGGGCCGCCATCCGGCCTCGGGGCCAGCATCACCGGTGGGGGCACGCGCCAGCCCACCATCGCGGTGATATCGATTGCTATTGATTAGATAGCTGTAGGCGCTTGTTCCGCGCGGGCTCAAGGCCAGTTTCGCTATTTTTCCGGTTTCCGCCGGCATCCTCCTCCTCAGTGATCGACGTCGCCATGCCGGGCGAGCGTGGCCGAGGCCAGCGCCGCCGCATCGACCACCAGCCGCGCCAATTGGCGCACGCCCTTCTTGCGGATGCGCTCGGCCGGGCCGGAGATGCCGAGGGCCGCGATGGCGCGGCCGTTCGCGCTCCGCAGCGGGCTGGCGATGCCCCAGACGCTCGCTCGCCATTCGCCGCGGTTGATGGCAAAGCCCTGGCGGCGCACGCGTTCCAATTCCAGCGCCAGCGCCGCCGTGTCGGGCGCGGTGCTGGGCGTGTGGGCGTGCAGCGGGCGCACCGCCAGCAGCGATGAGGCGGGCGCCTCGCGCCAGGCCAGCAGCACCTTGCCGGTGGCCACGCAGTACGCCGGGGCACGCCCGCCGATGACCGAATAGGCGCGCACCGGCTCGGGGCTGTCGAGCTTGTCGATGTAGATCACCTCGTCGCCGCTCAGCACCGACAGGTGCACGGTCTCGTTGCTCTGCGCCAGCAACTGGCGCATGGCCGGCGCCGCCGCCTCGCGGAAGTCCAGCCGCCGCAGCGCGCGGGCGCCCAGCTCCCAGATCTTCAGCGACGCGCGGTAGCTGCCGCGCTCGCCCTCCTGCGTCACGTAGCCCAGCTCGACCAGCGCCTGCAGCAGCCGGTGCACGTTGCTGCGTCCGAGCTGCAGCGCGTCGGCCAGCTCGCTGATGCCGGCGGCGCCGTCGCGCGCCGACAGCAGCTCCAGCAGTTGCAGCCCCTTGACGAGGGTGTTGTTCATCCGAGGGTCTCCTCATCTCGCCGCGCGGCGAAAACCGCGCGATCGCCCGGGCCATTGTTCTGAAAGGTGGAAAGATAGCGCTGAAATACGGAACCGTCTACCATGCCCCGGCATCGGCGAGGCGCGGCCTTCCGGTCAGATTCCGATCATCGAGACAAACCCCATGAGCACACCCATCGGCCCGTTGTCGGGCGTCAAGGTCGTGGAGTTCTGCCAGGTCGCGGCAGGACCATTCTGCGGCATGCTGCTGGCCGACTACGGCGCCCAGGTGGTCAAGATCGAGCCGCCCGAGGGCGACACGCTGCGCCAGTGGCCGCCCATCCACGACGGGGATTCGGAGAATTTCGCGTCGCTCAACCGCTCCAAGCAATCCATCGCCCTGGACCTGAAGAACCCGGCCGACCTCGAACTGGCGCGGCGCTTGGTGCTGGAGGCCGACGTGCTGGTGGAGAACAACCGCGCCGGCGCCATGGAGCGCCTGGGCCTGGGCTGGCCGTGGTTCCGCGCGCGCAAACCGTCGCTGATCTACTGCTCCATCTCGGCCTACGGGCAGGACGGGCCGCGCGCGGGCGAGGGCGGGTTCGACCTGACGATGCAGGCGGCCGCCGGCGTGATGAGCGTCACCGGCGAGACCGAGGGCGCGCCGGTGAAGTGCGGCGTGCCGATCTCGGACTTCACCGCCGGGCTGTACGCGGCCTTCTCCATCGCCGCCGCGCTGGCCCGGCTGCGCGCCGACCCGGCCGGCGCCGGCTGCCACATCGACGTGCCCATGTTCGCCACCACGCTGGCGGTGGGCGCGCTGCAGACCAGCGAATACTTCGGCACCGGCCGCAACCCCCGCCGGCTGGGCTCGGCGCACCCGCGCAACGCGCCGTACCAGGCGTTCCGCTGCGCCGATGGCTGGTTCGCCATCGCCGCCGGCAACCAGAAGCTGTGGCGCGCCGTCTGCGACGTGACCGGCCTGCCGCACCTGCTGGAGGACGCGCGCTTCGCCACCACGGCGCTGCGGGCCGCGAACCAGGCGGCGCTCAGGGACCTGCTCGAAGCCGCGTTCGCCGCCAGCGGCGTCGATGACTGGGTCGGCCGCTTCGCCGCCGCGGGCGTGCCGTCGGCGCCGATCAACGGCTTCGCCGAGGCGCTGGCCGATCCGCAGGCGGCGCACCTGGGGCTGGTGCAACCCATGACGCTGCCACGCGGCCGCGCCACCCGCACCGTGGGCTGCCCCGTGCGCTTCGATGGCGCGGCGCCGGCGGTCGATACGCGCCCGCCGGCGCTGGACGAGCACGGCGCCGCGCTGCGCGGGCAGACCCCGCTGGAGGCCGTGCGATGAGCGCCCCGGCGGACCGCATCGCCCCGCTGCGCGCCTTCGTCGCCGAGGCCACGCGGCTGGCCGACCGGCGCCTGCCCGAGGCCGGGCACGTGAACGAGGTGCGCGCCCTGCTGGCCCGGCTGATCGCCACCGACGGCTGGCTGCCCGAGGCCTGCGCCCAGCCCCATCCCGAGCACTACCAGCAGCACCTGCTGCACTGCGACCCGCTGGAGCGCTTCAGCGTGGTCAGCTTCGTCTGGGGACCGGGCCAGCGCACGCCGATCCACGACCACCAGGTGTGGGGGCTGATCGGCATGCTGCGCGGCGCCGAGACCGGCCAGCGGTACCACCGCGACGCTGGCGGCGCGCTGCGGCTCGACGGACCCGTGGCGCGCCTGGAGCCGGGCGGCATCGAGATGGTGTCGCCCGCCACCGGCGACATCCACCTCGTGGCCAACGCCTTCGACGACCGCGTCTCGATCAGCATCCACGTCTACGGCGCCAACATCGGCGCGGTGGCGCGGCACGTCTTCGATCCGGTCTCGGGCGCGGCCAGGCCCTTCGTCTCGGGCTACTCTTCCACGCCGGTGCCCAACCTGTGGGACCGCTCCAGCGAGGTGCGCGCGCGGCTATGAACGGCACCACGGTCCTGCTGCACCAGGCCAGCGCCGAGGGCGTGGCCACCCTCACGCTGGCCCAGCCCCGGCGCGGCAACGCCCTGTCGGAGGCGTTGGTCGAGCAACTGATGGCGGCGGTGGACGGCGCCGCGGCCGATGCGTCGGTCCACACGCTGGTGCTGCGCGGCGAGAGCCCGCATTTCTGCACCGGCTTCGACCTGGGCGCCGACACGGACACCACCCAGGGCGGCGGCGCCCCCCGCGACGGCCCGCTGCTGTGGCGCTTCGCCCGCATCGAGCAGTTGCTGAGCCTGGTTTGGCACGCGCCGTTGCGCACCGTGGCCGTGGCGCAGGGCCGCGCTTGGGGCGCGGGCGCCGACCTGTTCGCCGCCTGCGACCTGCGCTACGCCGCGCCGGGCACCGAATGGCGCTTTCCGGGCGCCGGTTTCGGCCTGGTGCTGGGCACGCGGCGGCTGGCGCAGGTGGTGGGCTCGCAGGCGGCGCTGGACTGGGTGGGCCACGGCCGCCGCATCGGGTGCGACGAGGCGCTGGCGCGCGGGTTCGTCACCGCCGTCCTGCCCGGCGCCGACGACGGCGGGCCGGCGCCACCGCCGCCGCTGGCCGTGGACCGTGCCACCTACGCGCGCCTGAAGGCCGCGTCGCGCCCGGACCGCCGGGACGCCGATCTCGCGGCCCTGGTGCAGTCGGCCTGCCAACCCGGCCTGGCCGCCCGCGTGCAGGCCTACCGCAGCCGGCGCCCGGGCGCGCCCAGGCCATCGGGTGAACTATCAGATCAATAGCAGGAGACGCAGTATGGACGCTGGCTCATGACCAAAATCATTCAAGACACCGCTTCGGGCGCCGACCGGAGCGCATAAGCAAACAAGAAAAGGATCGTTCCCTCCCCGGGCGGCGCTGGTCATCATCGCGCCCCTTCGATCGCAACCAACGAAAGGCTCGACTTCCATGCAAAAACCTCAACGCCTGCGACTGGCGCTGCCCCTGGTGCTGGCGGCGCCGCAGATCCTGCTGGCGCCGAGCGCGCGGGCCCAGCAGCCCTGGCCCTCGGCGCCCATCCGCCTGGTGGTGCCGTTCCCGCCCGGTGGCTCGTCCGACATCCTGGGACGGCTGGTCGCCGAGCACCTGGCCCGGCGGCTGAACGCCAACATCTTCGTCGACAACAAGCCCGGCGGCACGACCCAGATCGGCACCGAGCTGGTCGCCAACGCGCACCCCGACGGCCACACGCTGCTGCTGGCCGCCGCCTCCAGCTTCACCACGCTGCCCAACCTGCGCAAGCTGACCTACAGCCTCGACAGCTTCGAGATCATCGGCGGCGTGGCCGACTACATCGCCGTGATGGCCGTGCGCAAGACGCTGCCGATCGAGAACGTCAAGCAGTTCGTCGACTACGCCAAGCAGAACCCCGGCAAGCTCGCTTTCGGCTCGGCCGGCGAGGCGTCGGCGGGCCACGTCTACGGGCTGACGCTGGCGCGCGACACCGGCATCCAGGTGCTGCACGTGCCCTTCAAGGGCTCGGCCGCCGCCGTCAACGCGCTGGTGGCCGGCGAGATCGACTTCATCATCGACGGCGCCATCACCCCCATGGTGAAGGCCGACCGGGTGCGCCCGCTGGCCACGCTCTACCGCCGGCGCCACCCCGACCTGCCCCAGGTGCCCACGCTCAGCGAGGCCGGGTTCGACATCACCAGCACGCAGGCCTCGGGCTGGGGCCTGGTGGCGCCCAAGGGCACGCCCGCCGCCATCCTGTCCCGGCTGTCCGGTGCGCTGCACCAGGTGCTGGAGCAGAAGGACGTGCAGGACGCGTTCGCGCGCGCCAACTCGATCGCGTCCTGGCAGACCCCGGAGGCCCTGCGCAAGGGCCTGGAGAGCGACCTCAGGGTGTACGCCGAGCTGCTGCCCGCCATCGGGATCAAGTGACCCGGACCGCGCCGCCATGGCCCGCTGAATGAACCCCCGCATAGGACCGAGACCGCCGTGAACAACCCGCTTCTCCCGCCCTCGCGCACCGTCCGCGAGATCCTGCACCCCCAGTCCGTCGCCATCGTCGGCGCCTCGGGCGACGAGCAGAAATGGGGTGGCCGCCTGCTGCGCTACATGCTGCTCCACCGTCACGTCGGGCCGCTGTACCCCATCAACGCGCGCGCCACCGAGCTGATGGGCCTGCCGGCCTACCCCTCGCTGCGCGACTGCCCGGGGCCGGTGGATCTGGCCATCCTGCTGGTACCGCGCGACCACGTGCGCGCGGCCGTCGAGGACTGCGTGGCCAAGGGCGTCGGCTGCGCGCTGTGCATCACGGCGGGCTTCGCGGAGACCGGCCCGCGGGGCCGCGCCGACGAGGAGGAGATCGTGGCCCTCGCGCGCGCCGGCGGCGTGCGCCTGATCGGCCCCAACTGCATGGGCCTGATGAACGCCCACCACGGCCTGTGCGCGACCACCGGCGTGGTGATGGGCACCCTCGACAAGCTGCCCGCCGGCGGCATCGGCATGGCCAGCCAGAGCGGCGCGCTGATGGGCGCGATGATCTCGCGCGGCATCGACATCGGCGCCGGCTTCTCGTCCACCGTGTCGGTCGGCAACCAGGCCGACCTGGACCTGAACGACTTCTTCGAATACCTGATCGACGACCCGAAGACCGACGTCATCAGCCTGTACATGGAAGGCGTGAAGGACGCGCCGCGCTTCACCGCGCTGCTGGCCCGCGCCGCCGCCGCCGGCAAGCCCGTGTGCATCGCCAAATCCGGCCGCAGCGAGGCCGGCGCCAAGGCCGCCGCCTCGCACACCGCCAGCCTGGCCGGCGCCTGGCCCGCCTTCGAGGCCACCTGCCGCCGCTGGGGCGTGTACCTGTTCGAGACCATCTACGACCTGCTGCAGGGCGCGCTGCTGCTGCAGCGCGGCAAGCGCGCCGCCGGCAACGGCGTGGCCATCTTCTCCGGCTCGGGCGGCGGCGGCGCGCTGCTGACCGACGCGCTGGAGGCGCACGGCCTCGTGCTGCCCGAGCTGTCCGACGCCACGCGGCAGGCGGTGGCCGCCGTGCTGCCGGCCACGCACCGGCAACTGCCGTTCGACTTCGGCATGCTCAACCACGCCGCGCCGCCCGACCCCCAGGTGGCCGGCGGCTCCATCGGCATCGCGCTGGACCGGGCGATGCGCGATGCGGCCGTGGGCGCCGGCATCCTGCTGCTCACCACCCAGCCGGGGCAGGAGAACGTGGCGCGGGCCGCCATCGCCGCCGCCGACCGTTCGGCCAAGCCGCTGCTGTTCGTGCAGGGCGCAGGCAACCACGGCGACATCGCGCGCCGCATGCTGCGCGAGGCCGGGCACGGCTACTTCGACAGCCCGCACGACGCGCTGAAAGTGGCCGCCGTGCTGGCCCACCGGGAAGCGCCCGAGCCGGCCGCGGCGCCGGGCCGGGACGCGGCCATTCCGGCCGGCCTGGCGGACGGCTTCCTCACCGAGCCCGATGCGCGCCGCCTCGTCGAGGCCGCCGACATCCCCACCACGGCCTGGCGCTTCGCCCCCGACGCCGACGTCGCCGTGCAGGCCGGCCGCGCGCTGGGCGGGCCGGTCGCCATCAAGGCGGTCAGCGCGCGCATCGTGCACAAGAGCGACGTCGGCGGCGTCAAGCTGGGCGTGCAGGGCGACGACGCGGTGCGCGCCGCCTGCGCGCAGATCGCCGAGGCCGCCCGCGCCGCCGGCGTGGACCGGCTCGACGGCTACCTCGTCACCGAGATGTGGCGCGCCGACGCCGAGCTGATCCTCGGCGTGCAGCACGACCCCGACTTCGGCCCCTTCGTGATGGTCGGCGCCGGCGGCGTGCTGGTGGAGCTGATGAAGGACGTGCAGCTCGCCCCCGCACCCGTGTCCCACGCGGCGGCGCGCGCCATGCTCGGCCGCCTGCGCAGCCTGCCCTTGCTGACGGGCTACCGGGGCCGCCCCGCCGTCGACCTGGACGCCATCGCCGACGTCATCGTCCGGCTGGGCGACCTGGCGCTGGCCTCGCGCGGGCGCCTGCGCGAGCTGGACATCAACCCGCTCTTCGTCGCCGGCCCCCGCGTCGCCGCCGCCGATGCGCGCGCCACCCTGGCTTCTTGAACTTTTCAATCGACCCACAGGAACACCTCTTCATGACCGCCACCACCTACGAATCCCGGGACGGCATCGCGCTGATCACCATCAACCGCGCCGACGCCCGCAACGCCATCAACAACGAGGTCGTGCGCGGCCTCAGCGAGGCCTGGGCCTGCTTCGCGGCGTCCGCCGACGACCGCGTGGCCGTGCTGGCCGGCGCGGGCGGGCAGGCCTTCTCGGCCGGCGCCGACCTGCGCGACATGCCCAAGGACATCTGGCGCGCCATGCCCAATTTCTCGGTGCGCTGCGACAAGCCCATCATCTGCGCCGTCACCGGCTTCGCCGTCGGCGCGGGCTCCACCTTCGTCATGCTGGCCGATTTGGCGGTGGCCGAGGAGCAGGCGCAGTTCCTCTACCCCGAGGCCAAGATCGGCGCCTTCGCCGGCGTGATGGCGGGCTTTCCGCCGCGCATGCAGTACAAGGCCGGCCTGGAATGGCTGATGACCGGCGACCCGATGAGCGCGCAGCGCGCCTACGAGATCGGGCTGGTCAACCGCGTCGTGCCCCAGGGCCAGGGCCTGGCCGCCGCGCTGGAGCTGGCGGGCAAGATCGCCGCCAACGCCCCGCTGGTGGTGCAGGCCATGAAGGCCATCGCGCGCGACACCCTGCCGCTGTCGCCCACCGAGCGCTACTACCCTCAGCGGGCCATGCTGGACGGCATCGCCAACAGCGAGGACATCCAGGAAGGCGTGGCCTCGTTCAAGGAAAAGCGCCCGCCCAGGTTCACCGGCCGCTGATCACCCGCATCGCTCAAGGAGTCCGCACCATGACCCTCTCACGCCGCGCCGCCGCCCTGTCCCTGCTGGGCAGCCTGTTCATCCTGTCCGCGCCGGCGTTCGCGCAGGACTGGCCGACCAAGCCCATCCACTTCATCACGCCGTACCCGCCCGGCGGCTCGTCGGACATCATCACGCGCTTCGTCGCCGACCGCGTCACCAGGCTGCTGGGCCAGCCCGTCATCGTCGAGAACAAGCCTGGCGCCGGCGCCACCCTGGGCACCGAATACGCGGCGCGCGCGGCGCCCGACGGCTACGCGTTCTTCGTCACGCCCATGGCCACGGTCACCATCGCGCCCTGGCTGCGCAAGGTGGGCTATTCGCTGGACAGCTTCATCCCGGTGGCCAAGCTCAGCTCGTCCTACGGCCTGGTGACGACACGCAAGGACGCGCCGTTCAACAACTACAAGGAGTTCGTCGCCAGCGCCAAGGCCAACCCGGGCAAGTACACCTTCGCCTCCAACGGCGTGGGCACCGTCGTGCACCTGACGGGCGTGCTGCTGCACAAGCAGACCGGCATCGAC
Source organism: Ottowia sp. (assembly GCF_016703145.1). Classification (GTDB taxonomy): domain Bacteria; phylum Pseudomonadota; class Gammaproteobacteria; order Burkholderiales; family Burkholderiaceae_C; genus Ottowia. The sequence goes on from NZ_JADJCO010000002.1 coordinate 415,816, forward strand.
GCCGTGCACGTGCCCTACAAGGGCGCCGTGGAGTCGATGACCGACCTGATGGGCGGCCGCATCGACCTCATGTACGACCCGGTGACCGCGCCGCGCGTGAAGGCCGGCGAGCTCAAGGGCCTGGCCACCACCAGCGACCAGCGCAACCCCGAGCTGCCCGACATTCCGACGCTGAAGGAGCAGGGCTTCACCATCGACTCGGGCAGCTGGTTCGGCATCTTCGCGCCCAAGGGCACGCCCCGGGCCATCGTGGACAGGATGGCCGAGCACATGCGCCAGGTGCTGCAAAGCCCCGGCGTGCGCGAGCAGTTGCAGCTGTCGGCGATGTACCCCGACTACGAAGGCCCCGCCGACTTCGCCAGGCGCGTGCAGGCCGATTCCGCCCGCATGCGCGAAGTGATCCAGAAGGAAGGGCTGAAGGCCGATTGAGGGCAGGCCCGGACATGCAAATTTGATAGCTGCTGGCGCAATATCCATGCGGGCTGCAGGCCAATTTCATTTGAAAATTCGAGCCGGAGCATGGTGGCGCTGCGGGACGACAAGATGGATGTTTCGCGCGGCATGGCGATGGCCGCCAACTTCAAGGTGCTGAACGGCAACATCCAGGTCGAGATCAACGCCGCCAAGATGGCGCTTGCCACCGAGGGGAAGACTCACAACTTTGGCCGGATGGTCGGCATGGGGCAACGCTTCATGGGCAATGTGTCAGGGCAACAGTCCAGGCGGACTGTCAGCCGCACCGGTGATGCCATCCTGACGGGTGGGTGTGCAGCCGTGAGGGCGAATTCATGGCTCGCCGTGGCTCGGTCGGTAGAGATGGCCTTGACTCAGGCCATGGTCGCGGGTTCGAGTCCCGCCGGCGGCGCCACCCAGCATCAAGGCCAGATCGACGGGATGGGCCGAGATGGCTCAGTGGACGCGCGCAGCCTCGCCGAGCACACGTTCAACCCACCGGTTCAGGCTGGTTCCTTCGGCCTGGGCGGCAATCAAGGCGGCGCGATGCACCTCTGGATTCACGCGAAGCATCATCTTGCCGCTGGCGGCGGTCTGCGGCTCCTTGCCCAGCCTCTTGCAGGATTCGAGGTAGTCATCAACGGCGTCATGAAACGCTGCGCGCAGATCGGCCGCCGTGTCGGCGTGGAAGCCGATGATGTCCACGATGCCAAGGACGCGACCTACAAAGATGCCGTCCCGGTCGTCGTATTGGATATGGGCCGTGTAGCCCTTGTGGATCATCTTGCTCATGGTTTAGCTCGACCGGCCATTTCCCGCTCTGCCGCCATGGCCAGAAATGCAGAGCGGCTCTGCCCGCGTCGATGGGCTTCGCTATCGATACGACCCACCAGCGACTCGGAAAGGCTGATGTTCACCCGAATCGCGCGTGATCGAACCTTGTTCAGGTCAACGTCCACCAGCAACCAGAAACCGCCGCGATAGTCTTTGCTCTTGGCCAAGGCCTCGGGAGAGCTGGGGCTGGGAATTGGATCGCTGTCCGCCCCGAAGTGAGCTTCAGCTGCCTCCTGTGCGGCGGCAGGCAGCCCATCCACCTCATCGGCTGCTGCAAAGCAGCCAGGAAAGTCGGGGAATTCAGCCCCGTAGGCCGACCCGGCGTCTTTGTGAACGTAGATGGGATAGAGCATTGGGTGTTCCTTTCTTGAAAAGGCCCCGCCTCAGCGGAGCCCAGCTTGCTTGAGGATGCTGCGGACTGTCGGCAGCGGCAAATCCTTCTTGGGGTGCGGCACCGTGACCTTGCCCGGCTTCGTCGGATGTTTGAACTGATGGTGCGAACCCACCGTGTGAACCAGCACCCAGCCGTCTGCCTCGATCTGCTTGATGAGTGCTGCGCTTTTCATGTGTGTAAGTATACACAATTGCGCAATCATGCGCAAGCGTTTTCTGATATCAATCAATTGATGGTCGAGCCAGCCGCTGAAAAGAATTCACATCGCCCATGACCACCAACAACCAAAGCGCCGCCGCTGTTCTTGCTGGCACGGTAGGCGCCATCGCGGCCATCCTCGTCGGCATCATCTGGGGCGGCGGGTGGGCTGGTCTGTCTGTTTCGATGCGATGGGGCTGGTTTGCGGGGCCCATGTTTGGCCTGCCCGTGTTGTCGGTCTGGCAGGCGTTCGGCCTGGTGTTGCTGGTGCGCGCGCTTGCGCATCGATGTGGCCAGGACGACAGGAAGGCCTGGCAGCAAGTCTTGGACGAGGCGTGGCTGTTGCCGCCGCTGCTGGCAGGTCTATTCCTGGGTGCGGGGTGGGTGGTGCGGGCGCTGGTCTGACGCAGCCTGCATGTTCGCCAGTCGCTCCAGCGTGAGAAAACCCGGATCGCTCGATCAGCGAGCGGATGCAGCCGGAGTCAGGGTTGTGCAGCCTGGGGCCGCAGCGCGCCCGTCCTTATCCCCGGTCAAGGCCAGGGCCGCGCCCGCAGGCGTACAACCCCAGGTCATGACCGAGCCTGCGGCACCCGCCCGTCCCACCCGCACCATCCCGATCCAGACCGCGCCGCCGCGCCCGGCCGCGCCGGCGCCGGGGCGCGCGCCCTGGCGGCCGTCGATGCTGCTCGTGGCGCCGCACCGGCTGGGGTTTTTCCTGGCGATGGCGGTGCTGGCGGCCGCCAGCGGGTGGTGGGTGCTGGTGCAGGCCAGCCGCGTGGGCGGCGCGCCCGCGCTGGACCCTGCGGTGCCGCCCACCGTCACCCACGCGGTGGTCATGGTGTTCGGCTTCATGCCGCTGTTCTTCTCCGGCTTTCTGTTCACGGCGGGGCCGAAGTGGCTGGACGTGCGGCCCTGTCCGGCGCGGCAACTGCTGCCGCCGCTGGCGCTGCAGGCCGCCGGCTGGCTGCCGTGGCTGGCCGGCGCGCACCTGGGCCGGGGGATGGCGCTGGCGGGCCTGCTGCTGTCCTGCGCGGGGCTGGGCTGGATGTTCGGGCTGTTCTGGCGCCTCGTCCTCGCCAGCCGCGAGCCCGACCGCGTGCACGCCCTGACCGTGGGCTGCGGCGGCGTGGTGGGCACCGCCAGCCTGGCGGGCGCGGGCCTGGCGCTGGCGGCGGGGCAGGACGCGCTGGCGCTGGTCTTCGCGCGCACCGGGCTGTGGGGCTGCATCGTCGTCACCTACGTGGCGGTGGCGCACCGGATGATCCCGTTCTTCACCTCCAGCGCGGTGCCGATGGCGCAGGCGTGGCGCCCGTTCTGGGTGCTGTGGCTGATGCTGGGCGTGGCGGCGTTCGAGGTGCTGGCGGCGTGGGTGGACTTCGCGGCGCCCGGCCCGCGCGCCTGGCCGGCCTGGACGCTGCTGTGCATCGCGGTGGAGGCCGCGGCGGGCGGCGTGCTGCTGTGGCTGGCCGTGGCGTGGGGGCTGGTGCGGAGCCTGCGCATCCGCCTGCTGGCGATGCTGCACGTGGGCTTCGTCTGGCTGGGGGTGGCGCTGCTGCTCTCCGCGCTGTCGCAGGCGCTGTGGCTGGCCACGGGCCGCGCGGTGCTGGGGCTGGGCGCGCTGCACGCGCTGTCGATGGGCTTCCTGGGCTCGACCATGGTCGCCATGGTCACGCGCGTGAGCTGCGGGCACGGCGGGCGGGCGCTGGTGGCCGACCACCTGGTGTGGGCGCTGTTCTGGGGCCTGCAGGTGTCGGTGGGGGTGCGGCTGGCGGCGGCGGTGGAGGGCGCGCCGGCGTGGTGGACGGCCGCCGCCGCGCTGCTGTGGGCGGCCGTGGTCACGGCGTGGGCGCTGCGCCATGCGCGCTGGTATGGCCGGCCGCGCGCCGACGGCAAGCCGGGCTGAGCCCGGCCGGCGGCGGCCGGGCAAGCATCAGGAATGCTATTGATAAAATAGCTGCTGGCGCTTGCCCCGCGCCGGCCAAGGCCCTGTTTCATTCAAAATCACCACCCATGCACACCCGCGCCCTTGTCCTGTTTTCCGGCGGCCAGGACTCGACCACCTGCCTGGCCCACGCGCTGTCGCGCTGCGAGCATGTCGAGACGCTGGCCTTCGACTACGGCCAGCGCCACCGCATCGAGCTGGACCAGCGCCTGGCCGTGCTGAGCGCGTTGCGCGCGCGCTTTCCGGCCTGGAGCGCGCGGCTGGGCGAGGACCACCTGATCGACCTGGCCGTGCTGGGCCAGATCAGCGACAGCGCGCTCACCCGCGACACCGCCATCGAGATGGCGCGCGCCGGCCTGCCCAACACCTTCGTGCCCGGCCGCAACCTGATCTTCCTGGCCTTCGCCGGCGCGCTGGCCTACCGGCGCGGGCTGGACATGATCGTCACCGGCGTGTGCGAGACCGACTTCTCCGGCTACCCCGACTGCCGCGACGACACCATGAAGGCCATGCAGCTCGCGCTGTCGTTGGGCATGGACCGGCGCCTGCTGATCGACACGCCGTTGATGTGGATCGACAAGGCGCGGACCTGGCAGCTCGCGCACGACCTCGGCCAGCAGGCGGACGCGGCCGGCGGCGGCGACGCGCTGGTGCGCCTGATCGTCGAGCACAGCCACACCTGCTACCTGGGCGAGCGCGGCACGCTGCACGAGTGGGGCCACGGCTGCGGCGCCTGTCCCGCGTGCGCGCTGCGCGCGGCCGGCTGGGCGCGCTGGCGCGAGGCGGCGCGGCCATCAGCTTGAGGGTTTGTCCGACAGACCGCCGCGGCCGAAAGTGGGATCACTGCAGTCAGGAGGAATCCTGCCATGCGTCCCCTTTCATCCCAACCCCCGTTGCTGTGCGCCGCCGTGCTGGCCGGCCTGCTCGGCGCGTCCGCGCCGGCGGCGGCCGAGGGCCTCGACCTGGCGCTGACCACGGCCGTCGGCAGCGCCGACCACGTGCGCAAGCACGGCATCGTCCTCGGCTGGACGCGGCCGCGGCCGCTGTGGCAAGGCGAGCAGTGGCGCCTGATGCTGCGCCACGAGGCCGAGCTGGCCGCCTGGTCCGTGCCCCGCGCGCGCGACCTGGTCGAGCTGGGCTATTCGCCCGTGCTGCGGTTGGAGCGGCCGCTGTCCGGCGGCACCTCGGTGTTCTTCGTCGAAGGCTCGATCGGCGCGCGCCTGCTGTCGCACACGCGCGTGTCGGCCGAGCGGCGCCTGAGCACCGCGTTCCAGTTCGCCGACATGCTGGGCCTGGGCTGGCAGTGGGGCCGCCACGGGCATTCCACGCTGGGGCTGCGGCTGCAGCACATCTCCAACCTGGGGATCAAGCGGCCCAACCCCGGCATCGAGTTCGTGCAGGTGTACTACCGCTACAGGTTCTGAGGGGCGCCGCGCAGGCCGCCCCATGGCGTGGCGGCGCCGGCCGGTTGCGCCTGCGGGCTGGGCGCGGCAAGATCGTCCGATGTTCGACAGCACCGCCCTCCTGCCCAGCAACAACTGGCCCTACACCGAGATCCTGACCCGGCTGGCGCTCGGCCTGGTCCTGGGCCTGCTGATCGGGCTGGAGCGCGAGCGGCGCGGCAAGGAGGCGGGCCTGCGCACCTTCGGCTTCGTCGGCCTGCTGGGCACCGTCGGCGGCGCGCTGGGGCCGGCCTACGGGCTGGCGGCGATCGGGTTCACCGCGCTGCTGGCGGTGGTGCTGAACGTGTCCTCCCTGCGCTCCGGGCAGGGCACCGAACTGACCACCTCCGCCGCCATGGGCGTGACCGTGATGGCCGGCATCATGTGCGGCCTGGGCCACACCATCTCGCCGGCGGCGGTGATGGTGATCGCCGCCGCGCTGCTGGCCTGGAAGGAGCGCCTGGCCGGCTTCTCGATGGGCATCTCCGAGGGCGAGATCCGCTCGGCGCTGCTGCTGGCCATCCTGGCCATCGTCATCTACCCCGCGCTGCCCGAGGGCGCGGTGGGGCCGTGGAACCTGATCGAGCCGCGCGCGGCCTGGGTCACGGTGATCCTGATCGCCGGCATCGGCTTCTTCAACTACGTGCTGTGGAAGATCTACGGTACCCGCGGCGCCGAGCTGTCGAGCTTCTTCGGCGGCCTGATCAACAGCAACTTCACCGTCATCGGCCTGGCGCAGCGCGTGCGCGAGGTGGGCGAGCCCTTCGTCGGCGTGGCCTACCGCGGCGTGCTGCTGGCCACGGCCGCCATGCTGGCGCGCAACGCCACCTTGCTGCTGCTGCTGGCGCCCATCGCCCTGGCGGGCGCCTTCACCGCCTTCGCGCTGATGCTGGGCGTGAGCGGCGCCCTGCTGCTGTGGAGCCTGCGCCAGCGCCCGGCCGGCAGCCTGCCGCCGCGGATCGAGTTGGAGCTGCCCTTCTCGCTGCCGCAGGCGCTGAAGTACGGCGCCATCTTCCTGCTGCTGCACGTCGTCGGCGGCCTCACGCAGCGGCAGTTCGGCGACCTGGGCTTCTACTTCGTCAGCGTCATCGGCGGGCTGCTGTCCAGCGCCAGCGCGGTCGCGGCGGCGGCGGCGCTGGCCACGCAGGGCAGCATCAGCCCGGCCACCGCCGGCACCGGGGCGGTGCTGGCCTCGTTCACCAGCATCGCGTTCAGCCTGGTGTTCGTGTGGGGCACGCGCCGGCCCGCCCTGGTGCGCAGCCTGGCGCTGGCGCTGCTGGCCATCGGCATGGCCGGCATCGCCGGCGTGCTGGCCAGCCACTGGGCCGAGCCCTGGGTGGTGCAGTTGCTGCAGGCGGTCGAGCAGCAGCGCCGGCCGTAGCGCCGCCCGGCGGCGCTTACAGTCTTTACCGGGCCGACACGGGCGCCGCCGCCTTGCGCGGCGCGGCGGCGGCCACGTCGCGCTCTTTCTGGCGGCGTTCGGTGCGCTCGGCGCGGCGCCGGTCGGCCGAGGCGCGGATCTCGGCCTGCGTCAGGTAGCCGTCGCGGTCGCGGTCGGTGGCGTCGAAGACCTCGGCCAGCGAGGGCTTGAGGCGGAAGGCCACCTTCGCCTCCTCGCGCGAGACGCGGCCGTCGCCGTTGGCGTCGAGCATGCTGAACCATTTGAGGGCCTGCTGCTCGTTCTTGCCCGGCGCCTTGGCGGCAGGGGCGGGAGCGCCGGACTGCGCCAGCGCGGGCGCGAGCGGCAGGGCCAGCAGCAGGGACAGGAGCAGGCGGTGTGCGGTCATGGCCCCTTGGAGCGGACGCGGCGGCGCGGGGTTTCCGCGTCCGGCGCGGAATTTGTAACGCCCGCGGCGACGTGGCCCGCCGGCACGTGGCGCGCGGCGTGCGCGACGTGGCCGGTCTGGTCGTCGAAGAAGAAGTCGGGCTCGAACTCGCGCAGGAACTCGCCCTTGGGCAGGCCGCCGAGGAACATCGCCTCGTCCACGCGGATGTTCCACTGCATCAGCGTCTGGATGGCGCGGCGGTGGGCCGGCGCGCCGCGCGCGGTGACCAGCGCCGTGCGGATGCGCATGCGTGGCGTGCCCGACTGCTGCAGCCGGTGCAGCGCGACGAGGAAGGGCTTGAACGGCCCGCCGGGCAGCGGCTGGGCGGCCTTGCGCGTCTCGTGCTTCTGGAACGCGCTCAGGCCCTTCTTCTGGAACACCTGCTCGGCCTCGTCCGAGAACAGCACCGCGTCGCCGTCGAAGGCGATGCGCACCTCGTCGGGGTAGCGGTCGCCGGCGGGCGCCGCGTCCACCATCACGTGCGCGGCCGGAAAGCCGGCGGCCAGCGCCTCGCGCACGTCCTGCGCGTTGGCCGACAGGAAGATGTCCGCCTGCAGCGGCCGCAGGTAGCCGAAGGGCGGGCGGCCCTGGGTGAACACGCCGCGCTCCAGCCGCAGCGCCGCCGCCGCGCCCGAGTTGAAGATGCGCATGCCCGAGACCGGGTCGTTGCGCGAAAGGATCACCACCTCGACGCGCTCCACCCCGTCCTCGTTGAAGCGCAGCAGCTTGCGCACCATCGAGTGCGCGATGCCGGGCCGCGCCGGCACGTCCAGCCGTTCGAGCTGCAGCCGCATGTAGCCCTCCGGGTCGCCGGCGTCGAAGATGCGGTTCTCCTCCTCCAGGTCGAACAGGGCGCGCGAGGAAATCGCGACCACCAGCTTGTCGTCGAGGCTGGCGGGCATGGCTATCGAACCCACTGGTTGAGCTGGATGATCGGCAGCATCACCGCCAGCACGATCAGCATGACGACCAGGCCCATGGTGACGATGAGCAGCGGCTCCAGCACCGTGGCCAGCTGCATGGCGCGGCGCTGCACCTCGGCCGACAACTGGGCGGCGGCGCGCTGCAGCATCGCCGGCAGCTGGCCGGTCTGCTCGCCCAGGCGGGCGAACATGGCCAGCAGGCCCGGAAAGCGCTTCTTCTGCGCCAGCGCCGACGCCAGCGGCGCGCCCTCGCGCACCAGCACCAGCGCGTCCTCGGCGTCGGCGCGCATGGCCGTGTTGTGCAGCGTCTCGGCGGCGGCCTGCAGCGCGCGCAGGATCGGCACGCCGGCGCCGGCCAGCATTGCCAGCGTGGCGCCGAAGCGCGCCGCGTTGTAGCCGCGCGCCAGCCGGCCGATCAGCGGCAGGCGCAGCCACGCGGCATCGAATTTCTGGCGAAATACGGCGTTGGCCAGCGCCAGCCTTGCGCCGACAGCTATTAAAACAAGAGCGCCCAGCAGCCACCAGCCCCAGCCGCGCACGAAGTCGCTCAAGCCCAGCATGGCCACCGTCAGCCACGGCAGGCTCTGCTTGGTGCCGGCGAACACCGCCGCCACCTGCGGCACCACGTAGCTGACGAGGAAGACCACGATCACGATCGCCACCAGCGTGACGATGGCCGGGTACAGCGCCGCGCCGACCAGCTTGGCGCGCAGCGCCTGGCGCTCCTCCAGGTCGTCGGCCAGGCGCTCCAGCACGGCGCCCAGGTCGCCGCCCTGTTCGCCGGCGGCGATGACGGCGGTGTACACGCCAGAGAACTCGCGCGGGTGCCGCGCCATGGCCTTGGCCAGCGGCGAGCCGGCGTTGACCTCGGCGCGCAGGCTGGCGATGAGCTGGCGCTGGCGGTCGGTCCCGGCCTCCTCGGACAGCGCGGTCAGTGCGCGCTCCAGGGGCAGGCCCGAGGACACCAGCCCGGCGAGCTGGCGCGTCCAGATGGCCAGCGGCGCGGCGCCGAACGCGCGCCCGCCCCACAGCGGCCGCGACAGCATCGAGCCGCCGTCGCCGGCCACCGGCTCCACCGCCAGCGGCACCAGCGACTGCCCGCGCAGCAGCGCGCGCGCGGCGCGGGCCGTGTCGGCCTCGATCACGCCCTTGCGGGTCTGGCCGTCGGCTTGCAGGGCTTCGAAGGTGTAGGCGGGCACGGGCGGCGGGCGGGCGCGGCGGGTTGGCGCGGGTGGCACCACCGACAGGAATCGAACCTGTATCTAGCGCTTAGGAGGCGCTCGTTCTATCCATTGAACTACGGCGGCGCGGGGACGGGCATTGTATCGGGGCCATCCGGGTGAGAATGGAACCACCCGCCGCCATCGCCCGCCGCCCATGACCGACCTCGCCATCCCCAGCCTCCTGCCCCTGGCCGAGCGCCAGCGCCTGGCCCTGGGCCAGCGCCTGGCCACGCCCGGCGGGCGGGGCGACCTGGTCTGGCACGCCTGGGGCGAGGCGCGCGACGGCGAGCCGCCGCTGGTGCTGCTGCACGGCGGCAGCGGCAGTTGGACGCACTGGGTCAAGAACATCCTGCCCCTGGTCGATGCCGGCCGCCGGGTGCTGGCGGCCGACCTGCCGGGCTTTGGCGATTCGGCCCCGCCGCTGGACGGCAGCGACGCCGACGCCATGCTGGAGCCCCTGGCCGCCGGCCTGCGCCAGCTCGCGCCGGGCGGGCAGGCCGACCTGGTGGGCTTTTCCTTCGGCGGCATGACCGCCGGCATGCTGCTGGCCGAGCACCCCGCGCTGGCGCGGCGCTTGGTGCTGGTCGGCGCGCCGGCCATGGGCGTGGTACCGGGCCGCCAGTTCGAGCTGAAGGCCTGGCGCCACCTGCAGGCGCCGCGGGATCAGGCAGAAGTGCACCGCCACAACCTGGGCGTGCTGATGCTGCACGCCCCCGACCTCATCGACGGCCTGGCGCTGGAGCTGCACATCGCCAACGTGCAACGCGACCGCCTGCCGCGCCGCCGGCTGGCGCACACCGACATCCTGGCGCGCAGCCTGCCGCGCGTGCCTTGCCCGGTGCACGCCATCTATGGCGCGCACGATGCCATCTACCGCCAGCACATCCACGGGCTGAGCGACGCCTTCGCCGCCGCCGCGCCGCGCTTCGGCGGGCTGCGGCTCATCGAGGGCGCGGGCCACTGGGTGCAGTTCGAGGCGCCCGAGGCGTTCCACGCGGCGCTGCTGCGGGCATTGGAAGATTGAGGATGATCCTGGCCTCAAGCCGGCACGAATATTGCATCACAAGCTATTGAATCAATAGTGAAGAGAGGCCTGCCATGCCGACCCCGCTGAAGATCGACTTCGTCTCCGACATCGCCTGCCCCTGGTGCGCCGTTGGCCTGGCCTCGCTGCTACGGGCGCTGGAGCGCAGCCAGGACGCGGTGCGGGCCACGCTGCGCTTCCAGCCCTTCGAGCTGAACCCCGGCATGCCGCCCGGCGGCGAGGACGTGGGCGAGCACCTGGCGCGCAAGTACGGCTCCACGCCGGCGCAGCAGGCGCGGATGCGCGACACTATCCGCCAGCGCGGCGCCGAGGTGGGCTTCGCCTTCCACCCGGACGGGCGCGGGCGCATCGTCAACACCTTCGACGCGCACCGCCTGCTGCACTGGGCCGGGCTGCAGGGCGAAGGCCGGCAACTGGCGCTGAAGCAGGCCCTGCTGGCCGCCTGCCACGGCCGCGCCGCGTCCATGGAGTCGCCCGAGGTGCTGCTGGCCGCCGCGGCCGAGGCCGGGCTGGACGCGGCGCGCGCCCGCGCCATCCTGGACGGTGATGACTACGCCGCCGAGGTGCGCGCGGCCGAGCGCTTCTACCAGCACGCCGGCATCCAGTCGGTGCCGTCGGTCATCGTCAACGACCGGCACCTCATCTCCGGCGGGCAGCCGCCCGAGGTGTTCGAGCAGGCGCTGCGCAAGATCGCTCTGGAAGCGGGCGCCTGACGCGCGGGCCCGGCTTTACTTGACTACTCCGGCGGCGCGGCTTCGCCGCCGTGCACCTTGGCGAAGGTCAGGATGACCTCGCGAATCAGCTTGCGCTGCGGGGCGGGCAGTTGCAGGAAGGCGTCGAAGGTCTCCCGCTCCAGGTAGCCCACGCCTTCGTTCCAGCGTTCTTGCTCGGTGCGCAACCGGCGCAGCGCCTGATCGCCAAAGCGCAGCGCATGGGGCTCGACTTTGAGCCAACGCGCAAGCTCCTGCAGCCTGTCTTGCCTGGGAATCGCTTCGCCATTGAGCCACTTCCATGCGGCCTGCCTGCGGATCGGGTTGCCGGACCAGCGCAGATTGAACTCACGCTCCAGAACAGCGGCACTGGGGGCGAGGCGCCGCTCCTGCATGGCTGCCCGCAACCGCTCGCTGAACTCCTGCTTTTCAGTCATGCTGCCAAGTGGGCGGCGGGACAGTCGGAAAAAATCCCTTACAGTTGACGAGAAATATCCCTTTCAAGGGGACAACTCCGACACTGCTCCCTCATGCCCAAGTCCCTGCTCGAACAACTGCCCGAGATCGTCGCCAACGGGCGCAAGCAAGCCGAACGCATCCTCGAAAGCCTGGAAACCCGCCAGCGCGTGCGCCTGCAGACACGCGAGGTTGTGCTGCCCGCCAGGGACAGCGCCGCGCAAGATTGGGTGACGCAGCAGCAGCGCCATGCACAGCAGGCCAATGCGTCAGCCGACGCGGGCTGGATGAACCACCTGATCTACGGCGACAACCTGCTCGCCATGGCCGCACTGCTGGCCGGCGACGAACACACGCCCAGCCTGCGCGGCAAGGTCGACCTGATCTACATCGACCCGCCGTTCGACAGCAAGGCCGACTACCGCACCAAGGTCGTGCTGCCGGGGGTGGAACTGGAGCAGAAGCCGTCTGTCATCGAGCAGTTTGCGTATTCGGATACGTGGAGCGATGGCACGGCGTCGTATCTGGCGATGATCACGCCGCGGTTAATTCTGATGCGGGAATTGCTGGCGGATACGGGCAGCATTTATGTGCATCTAGACTGGCATGTGGGGCACTATGTGAAGCTGGTAATGGATGAAGTTTTTGGGAAAGACCAGTTCATCAACGAGATCGTCTGGAAGCGCCAAACTGCAAAGGGAGACATTACCCAGGGTGCGACGCACATGGGTCGAATTCACGACTGTATTTACTTCTATAGCAAGACTGGTGCGCATACATGGAGCCCAGTCTTCACGCCATACAACGCAGATTATGTTGAGAATTTTTATCGATATGAGGATAGAGCAGGAAAGTACCAACTCAGTGATATCACAGCACCTGGCGGTTCTGGCAAAGGCAATCCTTACTACGAATTTCTCGGAATATCACGTTACTGGCGCTTCTCAGAAAATCGCATGCGTGAGCTGCACGCCGAAGGTCGAATAGTTCAAACAAAGCCTGGTACTGTTCCAAGGCAAAAGCGCTATCTTGACGATATGCCAGGAATTCCTCTTCAAGACCTTTGGCTTGACCTGCAACCAGTGCAAGCGCAAGCCAAAGAAGCCGTGGAATATGGCACTCAAAAACCCATTTCTCTGCTGGAACGAATCATTCAAGCGTCTTGCCCAGAAAATGGTCTTGTCGTCGATTTCAACGGCGGCTCTGGGACAACTGCCGCAGCAGCCGAAAAAATCGGCCGCCGCTGGGTTACTTCCGACATCGGGAAACCCGCTTGCATGGTCATGCGCAAGCGTCTGATTGACCAGGAGGCCAAGCCTTTTCTCTATCAAGCCATTGGCGACTACCAAGTCGAAGTCGCCAAGACTCATTTCGGCAAACGCGATTTCCGCGTTGGTGACCTGTCGCAAATCGTGCTCTCGCTCTATGGCGCCCTGCCGCTGCCGCCAGAGGCCAACCCCCAGCGCAACCTCGGCCAGATCGCAGGCGTGGAACTGAACGGCAGGCGTGGTCAGAAAACGTTGGTGCTGGCCGACTCCCCCAACAAGCTCACCGGCACCGCCACGCTCAAAAAGGCCATCGCCCAGCGTGACAACCTGCTGGGCGGCTGGGATCGCGTGGTGGTACTGGGCTGGAATTTCGAGCCCTCGATTGGCGAGGCGATTACCGCGCTGAACGACGATCGGCTCGAAGTGCTGGTGATTCCGCCCGACCTGCTGGACAGGCTCAAGAAGAAGGGCGGCGTGGAGAAACTGCGCGGGCAGGTGCGCTTTTCGTCGCTGCAATATTTGACGCTGCACCCCATTGCGCGTGCCGCGCAGGGCGATCAAGAAACGCTGACCGTGCGGCTGAAGAATTACGTACTGCTCTCGCCCGAGGCCATCAACCTGGACGACGCCAACCGCGCCAAGCTGCAAGCGGTGGCCAATGCCGAGCCGCTGGCGTTGATCGAATACTGGGCGGTGGACCCGGACTACGACGGCGAGGTGTTCCGCTCGGTCTGGCAGGACTACCGGGGCAATACCGCGAACGATGCAGACGAATTGCGCGTGGCGACGCAGGCGGTGGTGACGGTTCCGGCCAAACCCGGCCCACGCAAAGTGTGCGTGCGGGTGGTGGATTTGTTTGGGTTTGAGGCTGAAGTGGTGACTGCCCTGGCGTAGCCAAGCACACGGTTTCTACCGCTTCAAATCTCGATAGAAATTCTCATGCGGCCCCACGGCTTCCAGGTAGATCAAGCGCACGGTGTCTTCGCGGGAGTAGCCCAGCAGATAAAGCTGGCCGTTGCTGCGGAATTTGTGAACCCACAGGTGTGCCAGATCGCCCTTTTTCTGCTCGCCCGCGTCGGGATCGTGCGCAATGTCAACCACGGCAGCATCGACATCGGCCAGCAGGCTGGCGTGAAGCTTTTTGTAGGTGCGGGCAAAGCGCCGGGTCTGGCGCACTTCCCAACTCATGCTTGCTCGGCAGCGGCGCTGCGCGGAACAAAGGGAATGGCGTCTTCACGCGGCTCGGCCAGGCTCATCAGGCTTTCGGCGATGAAGGAGGCGGGCAGGTCTGGATTGTCCAGCGCGGCGCGGCCCACCTTGGCCCAGAACTCGACCTGCCCTTGCACGGTGCGGAATTCCGCCTTGGCGGCGGTGCGGGCGGCGTCAACCAGCGTTTCGTCGATGCGCACGGAGATGGTGGACATGAGGCGCTCCTTTCGTGATTTACCACAATTGTAGGCAAAAGAGATTTCCATGACGTTGAACCACGATTCCCCGCTGGCCCTGGCCGCCGCCCTCACCACCCGCACAAACGCCTTGGCCCTGGGCCTCGAACACGGGGCCGCCGACCTGCTGGAATTGGTGACCCCCACCACCGCCGAGCTGCTGCACTGGTGGTTCGGCCAGGACATGGTGGACGCGCGCGGCGGGCTCAACTTCCACGCCGGGCAGAAGCAGGCCATCCTGAACGCCATCGTGGCCCACGAGGTGCTGGGCACGGCCACGTTGAAAGACCTGTATGCGCAGGTGGCGCCCGATGCGTTGCTGGCAGGCACGCGGCTGGCCGAGGTGTCGGCGGGCAAGCACGCGCATCCCAAGTACTGCTTCAAGATGGCCACGGGCACGGGCAAGACCTGGGTGATGCAGGCGCTGATGGTCTGGCAGTTGCTCAACAAGACGGCGGCGCTGGCGGCAGGCGTGGACGACGCACGCTTTACGCGCCAGTTCATGGTGGTGGCGCCGGGGCTGATCGTCTATGAGCGGCTGCTGGATGCGTTCTGCGGCAAGCTCATCGAAAACAGCAACGGTGCGCGCGATTTCGCCACCTCGGACGTGGCGAAGTTCGCCGACCTGTTCATCCCCGAGGCGCACCGCGATGCGGTGTTCGCCTTCGTGCGCGGCAATGTGTGCGGCAAGCAAGAGATCGGCCTCAAGGCCACGGGCAACGGCATGATCGCCATCACCAACTGGCACCTGCTGACCGAGGGCGAGGTGCCGGAGGACGTGGAGGACGTGGAAGCCCCCGGCGCGCCGCTGGCCGCGCAAGAGGTGGTGGCCGCCGTGCTGCCTTTGATGCCGGGCCGCGCCACGGGCAACAGCCTGGAGGTGCTGGATCGGCGCTATGCGCGCGGCAATGTGCTGGAGTTTCTGGCGGGCCTGCCCGAGCTGATGGTGTTCAACGACGAGGCGCACCACATCCACGAGTTCAGGCGCGAGGGCGAGGTCACCGAGGTGGAGTGGCAAAAGAGCCTGTCGCGCATTGCCGCGCCCAAGGGGCGGCGCTTTGTGCAGGTGGATTTTTCGGCCACGCCGTACAACGACGTGGGCAGCGGCAAAAACAAGAAGAAGCTGTACTTCCCGCACATCGTGGTGGACTTCGACCTGAAGAGCGCGATGCGCGCGGGGCTGGTGAAGTCGCTGGTGCTGGACCGGCGCAAGGAGATTGGCGCGCTGCCGCTTCAGTTCACGGCCGAGCGCGACGAGTCGGGCAACCCAACGCTGAGCGAAGGCCAGCGCGTGATGCTGCGCGCGGGGCTGCAAAAGCTGCGCAAGCTCGAAGCCGACTTCGCCCGCATCGACCCCACGCGCCACCCCAAGATGCTGGTGGTGTGCGAGGACACGACGGTGTCGCCGCTGGTGGCGCAATTTCTGCAGGAGCAGGGGGGCCTGGGTGACGACGAGGTGATGACCACCGACTCGGGCAAGAAGGCCGAGCTGGGCGAGAAGGACTGGGCGCCGGTGCGCGAGCGGTTGTTCAGCGTGGACCGGCATGCCACGCCGCGCGTGATCGTCAGCGTGCTGATGCTGCGCGAGGGCTTCGACGTCAACAACATCTGCGTGATCGTGCCGCTGCGCTCGTCGCAGGCGCAGATCCTGCTGGAGCAGACCATCGGCCGGGGCCTGCGGCTGATGTGGCGCGATGCGGAGTACGCCGACCTCAAGCGCGAGAACCGCGAGCGCATCAGCGCCGGGCAGGAGCCGGGCAGCCTGCTGGACGTGCTGTCCATCGTGGAGCACCCGGCCTTTCAGTCGTTCTACGACGACTTGCTGCGCGAGGGCCTGGCCGGCACCACGGGCGAGGGCATGGACGAAACCTCCAGCACCGGCGACGTGATCGCCGCCGAGTTGCGCGAGGGCTTCGAGCAATTCGACTTCGGTATCCCCTTCATCCTGCGCGAGGCCGACGAGCAACACAGCCACACCGCGCTCGACGTGAGCGCGCTGCCCGGCTTCACCGCCATGGCACCCGCGCAACTGGCGGCCCTGTTGGGCCAGGGCGACACCTTCATCTCGCAGGACCTGCAAAGCGCCACGCTGTTCGGCGACTACCGCGTGGATGGCGCGGTGATGAACGTGGCGGGCTACAACGACTACCTGGCGCGGCTCACACGCCGCATCAGCCAGGCGCTCTCCGAGCCACTGCCCAAGGGCAACAGGATCGCCACGCACCTGGCCAAGCCTTATCTGCAGGTGAACACCGCCGACCTGACGGGCTGGCTGGACGACTACATCTGGACGCAGCTCTTCGGTGATGCCTTCAACCCGCTGGGCGAAAGCCATGGCACGGAGAACTGGCGCCTGCTGTTACTTCAACCCGTGGTGGACCACATCACCAGGATTTTTGCGCTGGCGCTGCTGGAGTCCGAGGAAACGAACACCACCGGCCAGACCGAAGTGCGTGCGCGGCTCTTGAGCGAAACCCCGCGCCTGATGGTGCGCGAGGCGCATTCGGTGGAGGTGGGCAAGTGCATCTACACCCGCCTGGGCTGGGCCGCGCGCAACGGTGGATTGGAGAAAACCTTCATCCATTGGGCGCAGGCCGACGCGCGGGTGCTGGCCTTTTGCAAGATCAGCGAGACGCGCCACCCCTTCGCGCGCCTGCGCTACGTGAAGGACGACGGCCTGCCCGCGTTCTATTCACCGGATTTCCTGGTTCGCACGGCGCACGCGATCTATCTGGTGGAAACCAAGGCGCAGCAGCAGGTGTCGCATCCCAACGTGCAGCGCAAGCGCAAGGCGGCCGTCGGCTGGTGCGAGCGCATCAATGCCCTGGCGCTGGAGCTTCGGCAGGGCCTGCCTTGGCACTACGTGCTGCTGGGCGAAGACATCGTGCATGAATGGCAGGGCAAGGGCGCGCATCTGGCCGAGCTGCTGGACTTTGCGCGGCTGCGGTTGCTGCCACAGCCCGGAGATCAGCGCCAGTTGGTCTGAGGGTCGCCGCCCCGGGAGCGAGCCGCCGCCGAGGTGTTCGAGCAGGCACCGCGCCGGATCGCGCGGGAGGCAGACACCTGGCAAGCAGATCCAGGATGCTATTGTTTAGATAGCTTTCGGCAGAATACTGGTACCGGCTCAAGCCGCTTTTTGCTTGAAAAACGCCCGCAGCGCCGCGCCCAGCGCCGGGAACTCCCGCGCGAAGCGCTCGGGATCGACGAAGTGCGCCTCGCAGGCCACGGCGAAGAACTCGGCCGGGGCGGTGGCGGCGTAGGCGTCGAGCCAGGGCGCGGGCGTGCCGAAGCGCTCGGCGCGCACCACCTGCTCGCGGAAGTCCTCGTAGGCCGGCGCCCAGGTGGCGGCCCAGCGCGCGGCGGCCTCGCGGGCGGTGCGCGCGCCCATGAAGCCGCGCGGCAAGGGCGGCGCGCCGTCGGCGCCGCCGGCCTGCATGTCCATCTTGTGCACGAACTCGTGGATCACCACGCTGCTGCCCGCGCCCATGCCGGCGTCGGTTCCGGCGTCCTGCACGGCGGGCCAGCTCAGCATCACCGGGCCGCGCTGCATGGCCTCGCCGGCCAGCACCTCGTCGTAGTGGTGCACGACGCCGGCCTCGTCCATCACCTGCCGCCGCGCGACGGCGTCGTCGGGGTGCATGACGATGCCGACGAAGTCGCCGTACCAGCCCAGGGCGTCCTCGGGCGCGTCGGGC
Organism: Ottowia sp.; assembly: GCF_016703145.1. GTDB lineage: Bacteria > Pseudomonadota > Gammaproteobacteria > Burkholderiales > Burkholderiaceae_C > Ottowia. The sequence continues at coordinate 433,670 of NZ_JADJCO010000002.1, forward strand.
GGCCCCAGGTGCAGCAGCGGCAGGCAGGCCTGCGCGGCGACGGCGACGGCCATGGCGTCGGTGACCTGCAGGCCGTGCGCGCCGGTGAATTCCTTCTGATCGAGGAAGTGCGCGGCCAGGCGGCGCAGGCGCGCCTGCTCGGGCCAGGCCAGGCGGGCGAGAAACGGGTACTGCACCAGCGTGGCCAGCCACAGGCCGTCGGGGATCGGGGCGGGGTTGCCGGCGGCGCGGCGCAGCCACCGGGTCAGTGTCTTCAGGACCATCGCGGTCAGATGGGGCCGGGGTCGATCCGCTCAAGCGTTCCGGACGAGGAAAGCCGCAGCACCTGGGCGCGGCGCGTGCCGCCGTCGACGTGCCAGTCGCTCAGCACCACCTGGGTCAGTGCGCGGCCGGCCTCGTCCCGGCCCAGCGGGTGGTCGGCGGGCTGGTGGGTGTGGCCGTGGATCAGGGTGGTGGCGTCGGCCGCCAGCAGCCAGCGGCGCGCCAGGGCGGCGTCGGCGTGGGCGTAGTCGGCGGGCGCGGTGGCGGCGTGCCGCGCCTCGCTGTGCTGGCGCATCTGCTGCGCGATGGCCTGCCGCTCGGGCAGCGGGCGCGCCAGGAAGGCGCGCTGCCATTCGTCGCCGCGTACCTGCGCGCGGAACTGCTGGTAGGGCACGTCGCCGGTGCACAGCAGGTCGCCGTGGGTCAGCACGAGGCGGTGGCCGGCGAAGGCCAGCACGGTGGGGTCGGCCAGGTCGCGCACGCCGTGGCGCGCGAGGAAGCCGGCGCCGACCAGGAAGTCGCGGTTGCCGCGCATGAAGGCCAGGTCGGCGCGGCAGGCGTCCAGCACTTCGCCGCACCGATGCTCGAAGCTGCCGGGCGCGGCGGCGTCGTCGCCCACCCAGGCCTCGAACAGGTCGCCCAGGATGACCACCGCGTCGGCGCGGGTGGCGCGCATGGTGCGCGCCCAGGCCTCGAAGGTGTGCGGCTCCTCGGGCTTGAGGTGCAGGTCGGAAATGAAATCGACCGTGCGCCAGTGCTCGGGCGCGGTCAGCACGCCGAACCGGGGCACGGTCGTCATGGGGAGCCTGGAGGGGCGGGGGGGATCAGACCGCCACGGCCTTCTCGATCACCACGTCGTCCTTGGGCACGTCGCCGTGCATGCCGCGCTGGCCGGTGGGCACGGCGCGGATGGCGTCGACCACGTCCTGGCCCTTGACCACCTTGCCGAACACGGCGTAGCCCCAGCCCTGCGCGGTGGGCGCCTTGAAGTCGAGGAAGTCGTTGTCCACCGTGTTGATGAAGAACTGCGCGGTGGCCGAGTGCGGGTCGCTGGTGCGCGCCATGGCGACGGTGTAGACGGCGTTCTTCAGGCCGTTGTCGGCCTCGTTGGCGATGGGCGCCTGCGTGGCCTTCTGCTTCATGCCGGGCTCGAAGCCGCCGCCCTGGATCATGAAGTTCTTGATGACGCGGTGGAACACCGTGTTGTCGTAGTGGCCCTTGTTGACGTAGGCGAGGAAGTTGGCGGCGGACTTGGGCGCCTTGGCCTCATCCAGCTCCAGCGTGATGACGCCGTGGCCGGCGATGTGCAGTTCGACTTGGGGGTTGCTCATGGGGTGTCTCGGGGTTGGGGGGTTATTTCAGCAGCGTGGCGGACTCGATGACGACCATTTTCTGCGGCGCGTCGGTGGGGAAGGGGCCGCCGGGGCCGGTGGGCGTGTTGCGGATCTTCTCCACGGTGTCCATGCCGCTCACCACCTTGCCGAACACGGTGTAGCCGAACAGGGCGGGGTGGTTGACGACGTTTTGGCGTGGGATGTCCTTGTGGACCTGGCCCTGGAACTCGAAGGTGACCGGGTCGCCCGCCGGCAGGGCCACGGGGTCGAGCCGCGCGTTGTCCACCACGTTGATGAAGAACTGCGAGGTGGCCGAGTGCGGGTCGTTGGTGCGCGCCATGGCCACCGTGCCGGTCACGTTCTTCAGGCCCTTGGCCAGGGCCTGGCGGCCTTCGTGGATGACGGAGGCGCGGGTGGGCTTCTCCTTGTAGTCCTTGTCGAAGCCGCCGCCCTGGACCATGAAGCTCTTGATCACGCGGTGGAAGATGGTGCCGTCGTAGTGCTTGTCCTTGACGTACTGCAGGAAGTTCTCGACCGTCTTGGGCGCCTTGTCGGGGTAGACCTCGATCACGAAGTCGCCCTCGCTGGTGACGAACTTCACGCGCGGGTCGGCGGCGAAGGCGGGCAGGGCGGTGCCCAGCGCGGCGGCGGCGCCCACCGCGGCGGCCAGGCGGGACAGCGTTCTTCTAGACAGGGACATGGGTCGGGCTCCAGATGCGAATGACGAAGAGAGGGATTGGTGCCGGGGCCGGGCGCGCAAGTTCCCGCGCGCGGCGGGCGGGCCGTCAGCCGCCGGGCTGGGCGGCGGCGCCCGTCACGGCGCGCAGCGCCTCGATCTTGGGCGCCAGGCGCGGGTTGCCGGCGTCGAGCCGGCGCGCGCGCTGGTAGGCCGCCGCGGCCTGGCGCGCCTGCACGTCGCCCAGGTTCTCCAGCGCCGTGGCGTAGTCGGGCTGGATGCGCAGGGCCGTCTCCAGCGCCTCGCGCGCCTGGTCCAGCCGGCCCCGGCCGGCGTGCAGCACGGCCAGGTTGTTCCAGGGCTCGGCCAGCTCGGGGTAGTCGCGCGTCAACTGGGTCAGCAGCTCCTGCGCCTCGTCCGGGCGGCCGGCGGCGCTGAGCACGCTGGCCTTGATGAAGCGCATCTGCGGGTCGCGCGGGTGGGCGGCGATGTACTTGTCGGCCTCGGCCAGGGCCTCGCGGGTCTGGCCGCCGCGCTGCAGGCGCTGCACCTCGGCGTAGTCGTCGGCCCAGGCGGGCGCCGCCAGCGCACAGGCCAGCAGGGCCAGCAGTCGGATCGGGGAGAGAAGGCGGCGCAGGGTCATGGGTGGGGCGCGGGAGGGCGCGCGGACAGGCGGTTTCCGTGCCGGAAGGGGCGTTCTATACTGCGGGGCATTGTAGCCACGCAGGATGGCGCGGCCGCCCGGGCCGCCACCGCATCACGCCGTCCCGCGGCATTCACGCCTTTCCCATGACCTTGCGCATCTTCAACACGCTCTCGCGTGGGCTGGAAGCCTTTTCCCCGATCGAGCCCGGCCACGTGCGCATGTACGTGTGCGGCATCACGGTGTACGACCTGTGCCACGTCGGCCACGCGCGCTCGGCGGTGGCCTTCGACGTGGCGCAGCGCTGGCTGCGGCATTCGGGCCTGCGCGTGAGCTTCGTGCGCAACATCACCGACATCGAGGACAAGATCATCCGCCGCGCGCTGGAGAACGGCGAGACCATCCGCCAGCTCACCGACCGCATGATCGCCGAGATGTACCGCGACTTCGACGCCCTGGGCGTGGAGCGCCCCACGCACGACCCGCGCGCCACCGACTACGTGCCGCGGATGCTGGACATCGTGCGCCGGCTGCAGGACAAGGGCCTGGCCTACGAGGCGGCGGGCGGCGACGTGAACTACGCCGTGCGGCGCTTTCCCGGCTACGGCAAGCTGTCGGGCAAGTCGCTCGACGAGCTGCAGGCCGGCGAGCGCGTGGCGGTGGACGAGGGCAAGCAGGACCCGCTCGATTTCGTGCTGTGGAAGGCCGCCAAGCCGACCGAACCCGAAGGCGCCCAGTGGGACAGCCCCTACGGCCCGGGGCGGCCCGGCTGGCACATCGAGTGCTCGGCCATGAGCTGCGCGCTGCTGGGCGACACCTTCGACATCCACGGCGGCGGCGCGGACCTGCAGTTCCCGCACCACGAGAACGAGATCGCCCAGAGCGAGGGCGCCAACGGCGTGCCGCTGGCGCGGGTGTGGATGCACAACGGCTTCGTCAACATCGACAACGAGAAGATGTCCAAGTCGCTGGGCAACTTCTTCACCATCCGCGACGTGCTGCGGCGCTTCGACGCCGAGACCATCCGCTTCTTCATCGTGCGGGCGCACTACCGCAGCCCACTCAACTACAGCGACGTGCACCTGCAGGACGCGCGCGCCGCGCTCAAGCGCCTGTACACGGCGCTGGACGCCGTGCCCGCCGAGGGCGCGGCCATCGACTGGTCCGACCCGCAGGCCGCGCGCTTCAAGGCCGCGATGGACGAGGACTTCGGCACGCCCGAGGCGGTGGCCGTGCTGTTCGACCTGGCGGGCGAGGTCAACCGGCACCGCCGCCCGCGGGACGCCGGCCTGCTGAAGGCGCTGGGCGGCTGCCTGGGCCTGCTGCAGGGCGACCCCAGGGCCTTCCTGCGCGCGGGCAGCACGCTGGACGACGCCGCCATCGCGGCCCGCATCGACGCGCGCGCCGCCGCCAAGCAGGCCCGCGACTTCGCCGAGGCCGACCGCATCCGCGCCGAACTGCAGGCCGCCGGCATCGTCCTCAAGGACTCGCCCGCCGGCACCACCTGGGAGGCGGCGCGGTGATGGTTTTCAAGGTATTTTCGGCTTCCAGCCGGCATGGATAATGCGATGGCAGCTACAAAAAAAGAAGCGATCCAGACCAGCGCGCCCGGCTATTGGCCGCAGGCATGCGAGCACCTGACCCGGCGCGACCGGGTGATGAAGCGCCTGATCCCGCGCTTCGGCACCGCCTGCCTGGAGTCGCGCGGCGATGCCTTCGTCACGCTGGCGCGCTCCATCGTCGGGCAGCAGATCTCGGTCAAGGCCGCGCAGTCGGTGTGGAACCGCTTCGAGGCGCTGCCCCGGGGCATGAACCCGGCCGCCGTGCTCAAGCTCAAGGTGGACGACATGCGCGCCGCCGGGCTGTCGGCGCGCAAGGTCGAGTACCTGGTGGACCTGGCGCTGCACTTCGACAGCGGCAAGATCCACACCGGCCAGTGGCACGGCATGGACGACGAGGCCATCATCGCCGAGCTGGTCGCCATCCGCGGCATCGGCCGCTGGACGGCCGAGATGTTCCTGATGTTCCACCTGCTGCGCCCGGACGTGCTGCCGCTGGACGACGCGGGGCTGATCAAGGGCATCAGCGTCAACTACTTCTCGGGCGAGCCCGTCAGCCGCAGCGAGGCGCGCGAGGTGGCCGAGGGCTGGGCGCCCTGGCGCAGCGTGGCGACCTGGTACATGTGGCGCTCGCTGGAGCCCCTGCCGGTGGCGTATTGAGCCCCCCACATCCGGTAACATTGCCTCGTATCTCGTTGATGAGGAGCCGATCTTGGCCAAAAGAACATTTCTTGATTTCGAGCAGCCGATCGCGGAGCTGGAGAACAAGATCGAGGAACTGCGCTACGTGCAGACCGAGAGCGCGGTCGACATCTCCGAGGAGATCGACCAGCTCGACAAGAAGAGCCTGCAGCTCACCAAGGACATCTACGGCGACCTGACGCCCTGGCAGATCACCAAGATCGCGCGCCACCCCGAGCGGCCCTACACGCTGGACTACATCCGCGACTGCTTCACCGACTTCGTCGAGATGCACGGCGACCGCCACTTCGCCGACGACCAGAGCATCGTCGGCGGGCTGGCGCGCTTCAACGGCAGCGCCTGCATGGTGCTGGGCCACCAGAAGGGCCGCGACACCAGGGAGCGCACGCTGCGCAATTTCGGCATGACGCGGCCCGAGGGCTACCGCAAGGCGCTGCGGCTGATGAAGACGGCCGAGAAGTTCAGGCTGCCCGTGTTCACCTTCGTCGACACGCCCGGCGCCTTTCCCGGCATCGACGCCGAGGAGCGCGGCCAGTCCGAGGCCATCGGCCGCAACATCTACGAGATGGCGCAGCTCGAGGTGCCGATCATCACCACCATCATCGGCGAGGGCGGCTCCGGCGGCGCGCTGGCCATCGCCGTGGCCGACCAGGTGCTGATGCTGCAGTACTCGATCTACTCCGTCATCAGCCCCGAGGGCTGCGCCTCGATCCTCTGGAAGACCAGCGACAAGGCCGAGGAAGCCGCCGCCGCGCTGGGCATCACCGCGCACCGGCTCAAGGCGCTGGGGCTGGTGGACAAGATCGTCACCGAGCCCGTGGGCGGCGCGCACCGCGACGCGCGGCAGATGGCGGGCTTCCTGAAACGCGCGCTGGGCGAGGCCTGGCGCCAGGTCGGCGACCTGAAGGTGCGCGACCTGCTGGACCGCCGCTACGAGCGGCTGCAGAGCTACGGCCGGTACACCGACACCAAGGCAGAGAGATAAGGGCCCCCACGCTTCCCCGCCGCGCGTGGTCCGCTGCCCCCCGAGGGGGCCTTCGCCGCCTTCGGGCGGCCGGGCGGCGGCTCAGGGTGCCTCCACGCTCCCGCGAAGTCGGTCAGCGCGCCACCGGCCGCACCCGCGCGTCCACCTTGGCGCGCAGCGCGGCCATCAGGTCGGGCGGCAGGAATTTGAAGGCGGCCTGCAGCAGCACGTAAGCGACCAGGCCATCATCCAGCCAGCCCAGCACGGGAATGAAATCCGACACCAGGTCGATCGGGCTGACCACGTACAGGATCGCCAGCACCGTCGCCAGCTTGGCCGCGGCGGGGGCGCGCGGGTCGCGCAGCAGGCTCCAGGCCAGCAGCAGTTCCTTGCGGAACATCGTGAAAAGTCGGCCCAGCTTCCACATCGGATGATCTCCCGTCGGTTGGTGCATGCCAGCCCTTAACGTGGGGCCGCGCCCGGGGATGACAAGCCGGGCCGGCCTTACCATCGATCTTGCCCATGTCCGCCCCCGACCACGCCCTGGACCCCGCGCGCCTCGACGAGGCCATGGACGCCTTCGCCGCCCGCGCGCCGGCGCTGCCGCTGGCCGTGGCCTTCAGCGGCGGGGCCGACTCCACCGCGCTGCTGCTGGCCTGCGCCGGGCGCTGGCCGGGGCAGGTGCGGGCCTGGCATGTGCACCACGGCCTGCAGGCCGCCGCCGACGGCTTCGAGCGCCATTGCGTCCAGGTCTGCGCCCGGCTGGGCGTGCCCTTGCGGGTGCGGCGCGTGGACGCGCGGCCCGCGCCCGGCCAGAGCCCGGAGGACGCGGCCCGCAACCGGCGTTATGAGTCTTTCGAGGCTCTATCCCGCACCGATATTGCGCCGACAGCTATCAAAACGGTAGTTCTTGCGCAGCATGCCGACGACCAGGTGGAAACCCTGCTGCTGGCGCTGTCGCGCGGCGCCGGGCTGCCGGGGCTGGCCGCCATGCCCGCGCACTGGCGGCGCGGCGGCGTGGACTACGGGCGGCCGCTGCTGGGCGTGCCCGGCCCGGCGGTCCGCGCCTGGCTGCGGGCGCGCGGCGAGTCCTGGGTGGAGGACCCGAGCAACGCCGACCCGCGCTTCACGCGCAACCGCATCCGGGCGCATCTGCTGCCCGCGCTGGAGGCGGTTTTCCCGCGGTTCCGCCGCACCTTCGCGCGCAGCGCCGCGCACGCCGCGCAGGCGCAGGCCATCCTCCAGGACGTGGCGGCGCAGGACCTGGCCGCCTGCGGCCTGCCGCCGCGCATCGCCGCGCTGCGCGCCTTGCCGCCCGCCCGCCAGGCCAACCTGCTGCGCCACTGGCTGCTGAGCGCGCACGCGCAGACGCCCAGCAGCGCGCAACTGGCCGAACTGCTGGCCCAGATCGACGCCTGCGTCACGCGCGGCCACGGCATCCACCTCAAGGCCGGGCGCGGCCACGTGCGGCGGCGGGGCGACGCGCTGGCGTGGGAGCCGGCTCCCGACTCGCCTTCCAGCGCCGGCTAAAATGCGCGGTTTGCCGGTGGCGCGAGGGCGCGCCGGCCACGACTCACCTCACCACATGCCATGGCATTGATCGTCCACAAGTACGGCGGCACGTCGATGGGCTCGACCGAGCGCATCGCCAACGTCGCCAAGCGCGTCGCCAAATGGGCGCGCGCCGGCCACCGGATGGTGGTCGTGCCCAGCGCCATGAGCGGCGAGACCAACCGCCTGCTGGGCCTGGCCAAGGAACTGGCGCCCGGCAAGCTGACGCCCGACTACTACCGCGAGCTGGACATGCTGGCCTCCACCGGCGAGCAGGTGTCCGTCGGCCTGCTGTCGATCGCCCTGCAAGCCCAGGGCATGCCCGCCGTCAGCTACGCTGGCTGGCAGGTGCCCATCCGCACCAGCAACGCCTACACCAAGGCGCGCATCGACAGCATCGACGACCAGCGCGTGCGCGCCGACCTGGACGCCGGCAAGGTGGTCATCATCACCGGCTTCCAGGGCGTGGACGACGAGGGCCACATCACCACGCTGGGGCGCGGCGGCTCCGACACCTCGGCCGTGGCCGTGGCTGCGGCGCTGGGCGCCGACGAGTGCATGATCTACACCGACGTCGACGGTGTGTACACCACCGATCCGCGCGTCGTCCCCGAGGCGCGGCGCATGGCTCGCATCAGCTTCGAGGAAATGCTGGAGATGGCCAGCCTGGGCAGCAAGGTGCTGCAGATCCGCTCGGTCGAATTCGCCGGCAAGTACAAGGTGCCCCTGCGCGTGCTGTCCAGCTTCACGCCCTGGGACATCGACCTGATCGAAGAGGCCCAGTCCGGCACGTTGATCACTTTCGAGGAAAACGAACAAATGGAACAGGCCATCGTATCCGGCATTGCCTTCAACCGTGACGAAGCCAAGATCTCCGTGCTGGGCGTGCCCGACAAGCCGGGCATCGCCTACCAGATCCTGGGCGCCGTGGCCGACGCCAACGTCGAGGTGGACGTCATCATCCAGAACGTCAGCAAGGACGGCAAGACCGACTTCAGCTTCACCGTCCACCACAACGACTACGCCAAGACCGTGGACCTGCTGAAGGACAAGGTGGTGCCGCAACTGGGCGCCGCCGAGGTGGTGGGCGACCCGCGCATCTGCAAGGTCAGCATCGTCGGCATCGGCATGCGCAGCCACGTGGGCGTGGCCAGCAAGATGTTCCGGGTGCTGAGCGAGGAGGGCATCAACATCCAGATGATCTCCACCAGCGAGATCAAGACCTCGGTCGTCATCGACGAGAAGTACATGGAGCTGGCCGTGCGCGCGCTGCACCGCGCCTTCGACCTGGACCAGCCCGCCGCAGCTGCCTGAAGGTGGCATAATCCAAGCTTCGTGCCAGGAGACGTGACCGAGTGGCCGAAGGTGCTCCCCTGCTAAGGGAGTATGGGGTGTAGAGCCTCATCGAGGGTTCGAATCCCTCCGTCTCCGCCAGCGACCCCAAGCCAGTTCGCTGATTTGAAACTTAAACCGCCTTACGGCGGTTTTTTGTTTGCTGATCTCGAATGGTGTTCCGTGGATCGTTTGCGCTGCTTGGCGAGGTCAGAAGTGGCATCAGCCCTCCTGCCCGAATCCACATTGGTCGTTGTGTAAGTACATGCTGCAAATCATGTTCTACTTTCAGCCAACACCAAAACACGGCGAGGAAGCAATGGAAGAGATTCGCGGGCGGGATCTCAAAACCATCTTGCATTCCCAGCGGGCCAACATCTACTACCTGGAGCATTGCCGCGTACTCGTCAACGGCGGCCGCGTCGAATACGTGACCGACGCGGGCAAGAAAAGCCTGTACTGGAACATTCCCATCGCCAACACCACCAGCATTCTGCTGGGCACGGGCACCTCGATCACCCAGGCCGCGATGCGCGAGCTGGCCAAGGCCGGCGTGCTGGTGGGTTTTTGCGGCGGCGGTGGCACGCCGCTGTTCAACGCCAACGAGGTGGACGTGGAAGTGGCGTGGTTGACGCCGCAAAGCGAATACCGGCCCACCGAATACCTGCAGGCGTGGGTGAAGTTCTGGTTTGACGACGAACTGCGCCTGCATGCGGCCAAGCAATTGCAGACTTGGCGCTTGCAGCGGCTACTTGCTGAATGGAACACCCGCGCTCTGCGTGAAGCGGGCTTTGCGGTCGATATCCAGCGGCTGAAGGCACTGGTGCAGCAGTTCACGCCGTTGATCGCCAACGCGCCCGACGTGACGGCGCTGCTGACCGATGAGGCGCGCCTGACCAAGGCCCTTTTCAAGCTGGCCGTGGATGCCGTGGGCTATGGCGAGTTCACGCGGGCCAAGCGCGGCACCGGCACCGACGCGGCCAACCGCTTTCTGGACCATGGCAACTACCTGGCCTACGGCCTGGGCGCCACGGCCACCTGGGTGCTGGGCCTGCCGCATGGCTTGGCGGTATTGCACGGCAAGACGCGGCGCGGCGGCCTGGTGTTCGACGCGGCCGATCTGGTCAAGGACGCGGCCATCCTGCCGCAAGCCTTTCTGTCGGCGATGCGCGGCGATGACGAACAGCAGTTCCGCCGCCAGTGCATCGAGGCGCTCACACGCAGCGAATCGCTGGACTTCATCATCGACACGCTCAAGCGCATGGCCGCCGATACGGCGCGCATGGTGAACGCATGAACGTGCTGTTCGTCTCCCAATGCACCAAGCGCGCGCTGACCGAGACGCGCCGCATCCTCGACCAGTTTGCCGAGCGGCGCGGCGACCGCACCTGGCAAACGCCCATCACCCAGGCGGGCCTCGATACCGTGCGCAAGCTGCTGCGCCAGAGCGCACGCAAGAACACCGCCGTGGCTTGCCACTGGATTCGCGGGCGCGACCACAGCGAACTGCTGTGGGTGGTGGGCGATGGGCGACAGTTCAATGCCGAAGGCGCGGTGCCGACCAACACGACAACCAGCAATGTGCTGCGCGCCGAGGACGAAAGCGCCTGGCATCACCTGCCGCTGATGACGGCGCTGACCGCGCTCGCCGCCCTGATGCATGACCTGGGCAAGGCCACGCAGGCGTTCCAGGATCGCCTGAAAAACCCCGGCCTGCGCGAGCGCAACCACTATCGGCATGAATGGGTGTCGGTGCGGCTGTTTCAGGCGTTCGTGGGCGGCGATGACGATGCGGGCTGGCTGCGACGGCTGGCCGATGACGGTTTGGATGCCAAGGCGTTCGAGGCGCACTGGCTGGGGCGCTTGCTGCGTGACGGCATGGATGAACCGCAGGCGCAGAACCTTCTGCCATTCGCCGCCATGCCGCCGCTGGCGCAAGCCGTGGCCTGGCTGGTGTTGACCCACCACCGCCTGCCCTGCATGCCGGTACGGCAAAAGGACGGCAGCAGCGACGACGACATCGACCAGCCGCAATATCGCTGGTGCCGTTTTGGCGCCCACCCCAGCTTTGTGAACGCGGCCGATCTGCAAGGGCTGCTGCAGCGCATCAGCGCCGACTGGAATGAACCCCGCGAAGTCACCCCTGCCGCCACGGTGCGCGCGCATTGGGCGTTTCCGCATGGCTTGCCCGTCACGCAGCCGCTTTGGCGCAAACAGGCCGCCCGCTATGCGCGCAAGCTGCTGGAGTCGGCGGCCCAACCCGCCAACGGCCTCGCGCTGCACGACCCGTTCGCCATGCACGTCTCGCGCCTGTGCCTGATGCTGGCCGACCACCATTACTCCAGCATCACGGATGAGGCACGCCGCCAGCCTTATCTCAACGACGGCTATCCGCTGGGTGCCAATACCATCAAAAATGATAGCTACTTGCGCAATACGGACGCGGGGAAACGGCCGATTTTCAATCAAACCCTGGACGAACACCTGCTTGGCGTCCAGGCCCATGCCACGTTGGTGGCGCGCTCGCTGCCCACGCTGGCGCGCAGCCTGCCCGCGCTGCAAAACCACAAGGGCCTCAAGAAGCGCAACAGCAACGCACGCTTTCAATGGCAGGACAAGGCGGCCGACCTCGCCGCCAGCGTGCGCCACCGCGCGTCCAGCCAAGGCGCATTCATCGTCAACATGGCCTCCACCGGCTGCGGCAAGACGCTGGGCAACGCCCGCATCATGAACGCGCTGGCCGATCCGGCGGTGGGCTTGCGCTGCGCCTTTGCCATTGGCCTGCGCACGCTCACGCTGCAGACGGGGCGCGTGTTCCAGCACGATCTGGGCCTGGGCGACGACCAATTGGCCATCCAGGTCGGCGGCGCGGCCAGCCGTGCACTGTTCGAATACTGGGAGCAGCAGGCCGAGGCCAGCGGTTCGGCTTCCAGTCAGGCGCTGTTCGACGAGGGCGGCCAAGTGCTGTTCGAGGGCAACGACCAGCACCCGCTGCTGCAGCGCCTGACCGACGATGCACGCGTGCGCGCGCTGATCGCCGCGCCGTTGCTGGCCTGCACCGTGGATCACCTCACCCCCGCGACGGAAAGCCTGCGCGGCGGTCGCCAGATCGCGCCCATGCTGCGCCTTATGACGGGCGATCTGGTGCTCGACGAGCCCGACGATTTCGACATGGCCGACCTGCCCGCGCTCACGCGGCTGGTGCACTGGGCCGGGTTGCTGGGCTCGCGCGTGCTGCTGTCGTCGGCCACCTTGCCGCCCGCCTTGGTGGAGGGGCTGTTCCTGGCCTATCGTGCGGGGCGCGTGGTGTATCAGCGCCACCGCGGCGAGCGGCCTGGCGAGCCGGCCCATATCTGTTGCCTGTGGATCGACGAATTCCACCAGGTCGCGCTGGATTGCCCCGATGGGGCGGCTTTTCGCGCCAGCCATGAAAGCTATGTGCACAAGCGCGCGGCCCAGCTCGCCAAGGCCGAAGTGCGCCGCCGCGCCCGGATTGCGCCCTTGCCCGAAACATGGAGCGGTATGGACACGGCCGAGCGCCGCAGCGATTTCGCCCGTTTCGTGCTGGAGCGCGCATGGGACCTGCATCAGCAGCCGCAAAACCATGGCATCGACCCCGTCAGCGGCAAGCGCGTGAGCCTGGGCCTGATCCGCATGGCGAACATCGACCCGCTGTTCGATGTGGCGCTGGCCATGGTTCGACAAGGGGCTCCCGCGCCCGGCGTGCGCGTGCATTTGTGCGTTTACCACTCGCAGTTTCCACTGCTGGCGCGCTCGGCCATCGAGCGGCAACTGGACACCGTGCTCAACCGGCGCCCGGCGGCCGATGGTGCCGACCCGGTGTTCCAGCAGCCCGCGATCCGTGCACTGATCGACGCCAGCCCGGAGCAGGATCAACTGTTCATCGTGCTCGGCAGCCCCGTCACCGAAGTGGGCCGGGATCACGACTATGACTGGGCCGTGGTCGAGCCTTCATCCATGCGTTCGCTGATCCAACTGGCCGGCCGCGTGCGCCGCCATCGGCCGGGTGCCGTGGACGGGGAGAACCTGCTGGTGCTGGACAGCAATCTGCGCGCTTTCGAGCATTCGGGCGAGGCGGCATTTTGCAAGCCGGGTTTTGAGGTGGACAAGGGGCAGGGCACGACCGATGCGGCGCGGCACTTTCATCTGCGCTCACATCAATTGCAGACCCTGCTGGCCAAGCACACGGAAGGCGCGCCCGTCTGGCCTGTGGATGCGCGGGCGCGCATCGCGGTCGCCAAGGCGAACTTTCAGCCGGCCAAGCACCTCGTCGATCTGGAACACGCCCGCATGCACGACACCATGCTGCCGCGCGATGCCGCCAGCGCCGACACCACACCCGTGGCCCGCGCCGCCAGCCTGCATTGGGCCAGCGGCGAACACCTGTGGCTCATCGGCCTGCTGCCCCAGTTCCAGCGCTTTCGCCACGATCCGGTGCCGCGCGTGGATGTGGCCTTTTTGCCTGACGATGAAGACGAGCACCTGCGCCTGCACCGCGTGGCCGACGGCGAGCGGCGCGGCGACAAGCTCTATGTGCCGGTGGAAGAAAGCCTGCTGCACCGCTTGCCATTGGCGCCCGATGCGAAGGCTGGTGTGACGCCGTGGGCGCAGGTCGATCTATTGGAGCAACTGGCCGCGCTGGCGCAGGACAAGGGGCTGTCACTGTCCGCGTGCGCGGCGCGATACGCCACCGCCAGCCTGCCGGATCGCCAGCAGGGGTGGCGGTTTCATGAGTGGCTGGGGTTCACGGCCCGCAGGTGAGGGTGTCATGCGGGATGCAACTGCATGGGATGCACCGCCATCACCGCCGCCTGCAACTCCTCGTCCAGCTCCGCCGTGCGCAGGTCGTAGGCGGTTTGCAGGTTCAGCCAAGACTGCGCATCGCCACCAAAAAAGCGGCTCAGTCGCAGGGCGGTGTCGGCAGTCACGCCACGCCGCTCCAGAACGATGTCATTGATGCGTGAAGCTGGCACATGCAATTGCTTCGCCAGCGCGTTGGCGCTCATGTCCGTGGGCTTGAGGTAGTCCTCGCGCAGAACTTCGCCCGGGTGGACAGGGCGCATGCCGTCCTTGAACATGTTTTCTCCTGTGCCCCTCATTGCCGGGAGGCGCCGGTTTTTAAGCTGTCTATGCGGCAGCGATGAATGCTGTTCGGCATCAGTGGTAATCCACGATTTCCACGTCGGCCACCCCTTTCTCCGTCCAGACAAAGCACACGCGCCACTGGTCGTTGATGCGGATGCTGTGCTGGCCCTGGCGATCCCCGCTCAGCATCTCCAGCCGGTTGCCCGGTGGACTGCGCAAGAACTCCAGCGTTTGCGCCGCGTCCAGTTGCGCCAGCTTGCGTTCCGCCACGCTCTGGATGTTGGCGAAGCGGCGAGTCTTGCCGCTGGTGAACAGGCGCTGCGTTTCCGGGCACTTGAAGGAGAGGATCGCCATACGATGGATTCAATTCTATACCGTTTACCGATATTCGGTATGCTGCCTGTGCGGCAGAGAAGGGGTGAGATGCGAGAACGGCCACGCACATCATTTTCTGAACTGCTTTTCAGCATGCTACGCATATCATGGTATTGTATTTTCCTCATAGCCAAGGAGGAGCAATGCCAATATCCCAGCAACGCAAAGTACGTTGGCATGAGACGTTCATCGCATTCATCCAAGAGCGCCTGCACGCCAAGCTCGACAAGCTCAAGGATGACGACCCAAAGCGCGAGGCCAGGCGCGAGGAATTGCTGGCGCAGCACCAGCATGGCGTGTGGATTGAAGATGCCGCCCGGCGCGTGACTCAAATCCAGGCCGTCACCCACTCCCTCAAACCCATCCACCCCGACGCGCGCGGCACCAATCTCTATGTGGAGCCGGGCCGCCTGCCGTCTCTCAATGAACTGGGCAGCCATGCTTTGGGCCAGACCTTTGCTGGCGATGTCGTGGGCAGTGCCGCCGCGCTCGATGTCTACAAGTTTTTGAAGCTGGAAGTGGATGGAGTCAGCCTGCTGGCCGCATTGCTGGCGGACGATGAAGCGGCCGTGCAGGCCCTGCATGACGACCCCGAGCAGGCCAAAGCCTGGCGCGATGCCTTGGTGGGCCTCATGCAGCCGCGTGCGGGCGGTTCCAGTTCGCACACGCGGGCCAAGCAGTTGTATTGGCTGACGGGCAGTGACCCCTGTGCCGATGGCGACTATGAACTGCTGGCGCCGCTGTTTGCCACATCGCTGTCCCATGCGGTACATGCGCAGATTCAGGAAGACCGCTTTGGCGACGTCAACAAGGCAGCCCGTGCGGCGCGGCGCGAGCGCAAGGCGCATGACGGTGTGTTCCATGACTACCCTGGTCTGGCCGTGCAGCGAATGGGTGGTACCAAACCTCAAAACATTTCGCAGCTTAATAGCGAGCGCGGCGGCGTGAACTATCTGCTGGCTTCGCTGCCGCCCGTGTGGACGGTCAGCCCGGCACGCTTGCCCGTTGATGCCCATTCAGTGTTCGACAAGCTGTTCATCGCCCGCCCCGAAGTGCGCCGGGCGGTGCGCAGCCTGCGCCAATTCCTGGAGTCCGACCCCGAGCCGAATCTGGAAACACGCCAGCGCCGCGAGGCCTATATCGACACGCTGCTCGATGAGCTGGTAACCCTGTCCGGCGAGTTGCAGCAAGTCATGCCCGCCGGTTGGACGTGCGCCAGCACGGACGAGGAAAAGCGTTTCCAGAAGCTGGCGCGTGCCGAGCAGTTGTGGCTTGACCCTTTGCGCGCCGAGCTGCCTCAAGAGGCCGACTTCGCGCGGGAATGGCTATGGATGGACTGGCCCGCCGAGATTGGCCAACGCTTCGCCAACTGGCTGAATGCGCAGCTCAAAGGCAAGCTGCCTGTGGGCGATGTCGAGGCCCGCGAATGGAAAAAAGCCTTGCTCACCGATGAAGATGGATTCGCGCAGCAATTGAGCGAACAGCGCAAACAACTGGACGCGCCACGCTACATCGCCGTCCGTGAGGGGGGCATGCCATGAGCCATGCCAACATCCCCCAGGCTCTCCTCGTCCTTCCCCGCCTGCGTGTGCAGAACGCCAATGCCATCTCCAGCCCTCTCACGCACGGCTTTCCGTCCGTCACTGCCTTTACCGGGTTGATGTGGGCGCTGGAGCGCAAGCTGGCGCAGGCCGATGTTCCGCTGCACCTGCACGCGGTGGGCGTGGTCTGCCACCACCACCAGGAACAGGTCACGCAGGGCTATGTGCGCAGTTTCAACCTCACTCGCAATCCGGTGGACAAGGACGGCAGCACAGCCGCCATCGTGGAAGAAGGCCGCATCCATCTGGAAATCACGCTGGTCTTCACTGTCTCGGAAAAATCTGCCACTGGCGTCGCGCCCACGCTGGTGCAAGGCGCCCAGGAGCATAGGCAGCAATGGGCCGACGCGGCGGGCCGCGTGCTCTCGCAGATGCGTGTGGCGGGCGGCAGCCTGCTTCCCTCGCGCGCGGGGCCTGGCCGGCGTGTGCGGCCGTGGATGGAGCTGCTGCCAGACGATGCACAAAAGCGCGCCGAGCATTTCCGCGCATGGCGCCGCCAATGGCTGCCCGGCTTTGCGCTGGTGGGACGCGACGATCTGCTGGCCGAGCGCCTGCGCACGCTGCAAGCCACCGACCGCCAAGCCACGCTGCTCGATGCCTGGCTGCATGCCGCGCGCTTCAACCATCAACCCGTCAAGCCGGAGGAGGGCAAGGCGCAGCCCGCCGATGGCAAGGTGCTTTGGGAAGACCCATTGCGCAAGCGTGGCAGTGGCTGGCTCGTACCGATTCCTGTCGGCTATGCGGCGCTATCTGCCCGGCACGCGGCGGGCAGTGTTCTCAATGCCCGCGATGCCGCCGCGCCGCTGCGCTTTGTGGAATCGATCTACTCCATGGGCGAATGGATCAGTCCGCATCGCCTCACGCATCTGGAACAGTTGCTGTGGCAGGCCGAGGCCGATGAAGCCAAGGGCCTGTACCGCTGCCGCAATGGTTACCAGCCCGCGACTGACGCTGCACTGGACGAGGAATGGGATGACGACGAAGACACCTATGCCTATACCTGATGCCGCTCATTTCAAGCCAAATTGGCTTGTAGCCAGCGTGGATAAAGCGCTGAATGCTCTCATTTTTGATATTCCGTGCCACGCCAACGCATTGCCAAAGGATTGAATCACCATGTCGAACAACCTCAAGACCGCCTCCGTCCTCGCCTTCGAACGCAAGCTCGACCCGTCCGACGCCATCTTCCACGCAGGCCGCTGGGACGAGCGCAACAACGCCGCCGCATGGGCGCCCGTGAAGCTACGCGAAAAATCCGTGCGCGGCACCATCTCCAACCGCCTCAAGGCCAAGGATCAAGACCCCGCCAAGCTCGACGCCGCCATTGAAAATCCCAACCTGCAAACCGTGGACGTGGCCGCGTTGCCCGCCGATGCCGACACGCTCAAGGTGCAATTCACGTTGCGTGTGCTGGCTGGCGCGGGCACGCCATCGGCTTGCAACAGTGCCGACTACCAGGCGAAGCTGACGCAGACCGTGCAGACCTATGTAGCCACCCATGGCTTTGCTGAACTGGCCAGTCGCTACGCCGCCAACCTGGCCAGCGGCCGCTTTCTGTGGCGCAACCGCGTGGGCGCGGAAAGCGTGCAAGTGCACGTGGCGCGGCTGCAGGCTGGCGCGGCCGCCAGGGAATGGACTTTTGACGCGCTGGCGCACAACCTGCGCGCGCTGGATGCCATCAATGATGAAGTGCAATCGCTGGGCGCCGTGATCGCCGAAGGCTTGGAGGGCCGGGCCCATGTGCTGCTGCAGATCACCGCATTTGCCCGTGTGGGCGCGGGCCAGGAAGTCTTCCCCTCGCAAGAGCTGATCCTGGATCGCGGGCGCGGCGACAAGAGCAAGACGCTTTATCACATCGGCGAGAGAGGCCAGGAAGTCGCCGCCATCCACTCCCAGAAAATCGGCAACGCCCTACGCACCATCGACACCTGGTACGAAGGCGCGCAAGACCTGGGCCCCATCGCCGTGGAGCCCTACGGATCGGTTACCACGCAGGGCAAGGCCTACCGCCAGCCCAAGCAGAAATTGGACTTCTACACATTGCTCGACGACTGGCTGCTCAAGGACAAGGTGCCTGCGGTGGAGCAACAGCACTTCGTGATGGCCGTGCTGATCCGCGGCGGCGTGTTTGGCGATGCGGGTTGATGACCATGACCACGCATTACATCGACATCACGCTGCTGCCCGACCCGGAGTTCAGCCACGCCCACCTGCTGGGCGCGCTGGTTTCCAAGCTGCATCGCGCTCTGGCGCAGTTGCAGTCGAGCGATATCGGAATCAGCTTTCCACGCCACAGCCTGCGTCCGCGCACGCTGGGCGCCGTGCTGCGCCTGCATGGCAGCGAAGCCGCCCTGCAGCGCCTGATCGCCCAGCCCTGGCTGCAAGGCATGCGCGACCATGTGCAGATTGCCGATCTGGCACCGGTGCCGCCCAGCGCGCCGCATCGGCAGGTAGTCCGGCGCCAATTCAAAACCAGCGCCGAGCGCCTGCGCCGCCGCCGCATGCAGCGCAAGGGTGAAACCCTGGAGCAGGCTGCCGCCGCCATCCCCGACAGCGTGGAACGTCGTCCCGAATTGCCCTTTGTGCAACTGCGCAGTGCCAGCACTGGGCAATCGTTCTGCCTGTTCGTGGCGCACGGTCCAACGCAAGCCACTGCTCTGCAAGGCGGCTTTAGCACCTACGGCTTGAGTCAGGGCGCCAGCGTTCCCTGGTTTTGACCCTTTTTCCGGCGATTGCCAGATGCCCTGTTGAATCAATGGGTTAGCGAGTGTTCCAGCAATTGGGATATCTCGTGCCCAGCGCTTACTATCCATTGATAGTCAAGGAGTTACTGGATCTAGAGTCCAGTTCGCTGCCGCGCAGGCAGCTTAGAAAGTCCTGGTCTCGCTCGACCAGGGCGGCGTCGGGTTCGCTGCCGCGCAGGCAGCTTAGAAATATGAAGGCGCTCGCGATGGCGAAGGGGACGTGTTCGCTGCCGCGCAGGCAGCTTAGAAAATGCGCCTAGCCAGCTCGGCGCTGGCAATGTGAGTTCGCTGCCGCGCAGGCAGCTTAGAAAATAGCCCGATTGAGCCACGGCTTCGGCCGAAGGTTCGCTGCCGCGCAGGCAGCTTAGAAAACCCACGCCGGCCAGAACCGCCGCTGGCTGGTGTTCGCTGCCGCGCAGGCAGCTTAGAAACGTCGAACATCAGGTTGGTGCCCAGGCAGCCCGTTCGCTGCCGCGCAGGCAGCTTAGAAATCCTCGTCGTCGGGCACCTCGGGCGGCCACACGTTCGCTGCCGCGCAGGCAGCTTAGAAAACGATCATCACTGTGGCCGCGCTGCGTGACCGGTTCGCTGCCGCGCAGGCAGCTTAGAAAAGTCCTTCCAGGAAGTGAAACACGGCCCAGTCGTTCGCTGCCGCGCAGGCAGCTTAGAAAGCTAGCGCGGCGGCTTCGTCGTCGGGCTCGCCGTTCGCTGCCGCGCAGGCAGCTTAGAAAACCGCGCCCAGTTCTCCAGCCGGTCCCGCACCCGTTCGCTGCCGCGCAGGCAGCTTAGAAATTTTTAATTCGGTATTTGCCGCGCCTAACTGCAGTTCGCTGCCGCGCAGGCAGCTTAGAAAACGCCGCCGCCCTGTAGTGGAGACCTAGACCCGTTCGCTGCCGCGCAGGCAGCTTAGAAAAGCAGCTCGCCGGCACGCCACCAGCCGCCTGAGTTCGCTGCCGCGCAGGCAGCTTAGAAACGGCACGCGCAATGTCGCTGCCCTGATACCGAGTTCGCTGCCGCGCAGGCAGCTTAGAAAGTGCACGCACAGGGCGCAGGCGCGCAGGGGGGGTTCGCTGCCGCGCAGGCAGCTTAGAAATATGCGCCATCAGGCGGCTTGCTCCCCCGCCCGTTCGCTGCCGAGCAGGCAGCTTAGAAACGCCCGCCCATCAAGGGCGGCGCGGGTACTGTGTTCGCTGCCGCGCAGGCAGCTTAGAAATGCCCTATGGTCGGGGCGAGGCGGCGCGCCACGTTCGCTGCCGCGCAGGCAGCTTAGAAATGACTGGGTACGAGGTGCAGGTATTGCGGTGGGTTCGCTGCCGCGCAGGCAGCTTAGAAACGCTCGAACAGGCCAACGCGCAGCGTGAAGCGGTTCGCTGCCGCGCAGGCAGCTTAGAAAAGCGATGCCGAGGGCAACGCCAAACACAAGGCGTTCGCTGCCGCGCAGGCAGCTTAGAAAAATCGAGGGCCGCCTTGTCCTGCGAGTGGATCGTTCGCTGCCGCGCAGGCAGCTTAGAAAGGGTCCTCGTCATTAGCGACGGCGAGCCGGACGTTCGCTGCCGCGCAGGCAGCTTAGAAAGACCCCAGGCAGGGCTGGCCATTGAGCCAGACGTTCGCTGCCGCGCAGGCAGCTTAGAAACGTGCACGAGCGCGGGCTGCAAGCGGACGGCCGTTCGCTGCCGCGCAGGCAGCTTAGAAAATGCCCGGCCAGGGCCAGCCGCCGGAGAAACGGTTCGCTGCCGCGCAGGCAGCTTAGAAAGCCCTGGTCGAGCGAGACCAGGACGGTGACTCGTTCGCTGCCGCGCAGGCAGCTTAGAAATCGGCGCGCCGCCCCTTGCCCGCCAGCCGCGCGTTCGCTGCCGCGCAGGCAGCTTAGAAAACGGACATGAAGCACCTGCACTACATCGTGCTGTTCGCTGCCGCGCAGGCAGCTTAGAAAATGCCCCGCCAGGGCCAGACGCCGGAGAAACGGTTCGCTGCCGCGCAGGCAGCTTAGAAAGCGATGGCGGCCCGGAGGCCCCAGACCTCCTGGTTCGCTGCCGCGCAGGCAGCTTAGAAAAACCGACCCGCCCGAGCAGCGCGAACCCGACAGTTCGCTGCCGCGCAGGCAGCTTAGAAATGCAGCACTACTACACCGAGGAAGAGCGCCTGGTTCGCTGCCGCGCAGGCAGCTTAGGCACGACGAGAAACGCTCCTCGGCGTGGCGGGACCAGCGCCCTATCCGCAACTCCCCACGTACCCGCACTGCGTGCAGTAATCGCATCCGTCCTTGCGGATCATCGCGTGGGCGCCGCAGTCGGGGCATTTCTTGCCGGCCATGACGTTGGGCGGCACGGCCATCGGCGCGACCTCGGGCGAGGGCAGGGCGGGCAGTTCCTCGGGGTCGAAGAGCGAGCCCTGGGCGGCCTGCTGGCGCTGGGCGATGAGGTTCTGGATGGCGTAGGCGATGGCGGCCACCTCGCTGTCGTGCCAGCGGGGGACGTGCGTGCCGTCGGCCTTCTCGTGCGTGCCCAGCCGCACCGGGCCGCGGTCCCACGTCACCTTGCGCATGTCGGACAGCGCGCGGTCCAGGAAGCCGCCGCGCGCGGCCAGGCTCAGCATGCGCATGGTGGCGGTGATCCACTGCTGCGACTCGCCGCTTTGCCCCACGGGCATGAAGAACTCGATCGCGCGCTCGACCGTGCCCTTGCCGTCCGCGGTGGGCACGGGCAGGAAGGTGACGATGAGGTACAGGCGCTGCTGTCCCTCGCTGGTCCAGTACTCGATCTTCTCGGCCACGGCGGGCAGGCCGCCGGGTGGGCGTTTCTCGATCACCGTGCGCAGCGGGTCGTAGGCCGGCGGCGCGGGCGACGCGGCAGCCTTGTCCTTGCTGGCCGGCGCGGTCTCCAGCACGGCGCCCAGGATGCTGTTGGGCCGGTAGGTGGCCAGGCCCTTCAGGCCGGCTTCCCAGGCCTGGCGGTACAGGGTCTTGAAGTCCTCGTAGGGGTAGTCCTCGGGGATGTTGACGGTCTTGCTGATGCTGGTGTCCACGTACGGCTGCACCGCCTGCATCATCGCCACGTGCTCCTGGGCGCTCATCTGCAGCGCGTTCACGAAGTATTCGGGCAGATCGCCGGCGCCGATATTGGGCTTGTCGCTATGGAACAAGGAGCGATACAGGCGGAAGGCGTGGTCTTCCACGGTGTACTCGCTGCGCGTGCCGTCGGCCTCGCGCTTGTGGCGCCGGTAGCTCCAGCTGAAGGCGGGCTCGATGCCGTTGCTGGCGTTGTCGGCGAAGGCCAGGCTCACGGTGCCCGTCGGCGCGATGGACAGCAGGTGGCTGTTGCGGATGCCATGCTGGCGGATGGCGTCCTGCAGGTCGTCCGGCAGGCGGCTGGCGAAGGTGCCGGGGGCCAGGTAGTCCTGGGCCTTGAACTTGGGGAAGGCTCCTTTCTCCCGGGCCAGCTCGACCGACGCGCGGTAGGCCGCGTCGCGCATGCGGCGGGCGATCCGCGCGGCCATGTCGCGGCCCTCGGCCCGGTCGTAGCGCAGCTTGAGCATCGTCAGCGTGTTGCCCAGCCCGGTGAAGCCCACGCCGATGCGCCGCTTGGCCGCGCTTTCCTCGCGCTGCTGCGGCAGCGGCCAGAAGGTGACGTCCAGCACGTTGTCCAGCGCGCGCACCTGGGTGGCGACGACCTGCTCGAAGGCGTCCCAGTCGAACGCCGCCTCGCCGCCCACGCCGAAGGGGTGGCGCACGAAGCGGGTCAGGATGATGGGGCCCAGGTCGCAGCAGCCGTAGGGTGGCAATGGTTGCTCGCCGCACGGGTTCGTCGCCTCGATCTTCTCCGCGTAGTGCAGGTTGTTGTCGCGGCCGATCTGGTCGAGGAACAGGATGCCCGGCTCGGCGAAGTCGTAGGCGGACTTCATGATGGTGTCCCACAGCTCGCGCGCGGGCAGCGTGCGGTACACCCACAGGCCGTCGGCGCGCTGGTGGGCGCCGGCCTGCCTGAGCTTGGGGCCGGGTTCGGCCTTGTGCACCAGCGCCCAGTCGGCGCCGTCGATGACGGCCTGCATGAAGGCATCGGACACGGCCACCGAGACGTTGAAGTTGTTCCAGCGCCCCGGCGTGCGCTTGGCGGTGATGAACTCCAGCACGTCCGGGTGGTCGATGCGCAGCACGCCCATCTGCGCGCCGCGGCGCGCGCCCGCGCTCTCGACGGTGGCGCACGACTGGTCGAACACGTTCATGTAGCTGCACGGCCCCGAGGCCATGCTGGCCGTGGCCTTGACGCGCGCGCCCTTGGGCCGGATGCGGCTGAAGTCGTAGCCCACGCCGCCGCCGCGGCGCATGGTCTCGGCGGCCTCGCGCAGGGCCTCGTAGATGCCCGGGTAGCCGTCGTCGTCGCGGCCCTGGATGGCGTCGCCCACGGGCTGCACGAAGCAGTTGATCAGCGTGGCCTGGATGTCCGTGCCGGCCGCGCTCATGATGCGCCCGGCGCCGATGGCGCCCGCCCGCAGGTTGTCGAGGAACCTGCCCTCCCATTCGGCGCGCAGCCCGGGCTTCTCGGCCGAGGCCAGCGCGCGGGCCACGCGGCCATGGAGCTGGTCCGGCGAGGTTTCGCCGGTCTTGTAGTACTTCTCGGCCAGCACGTCGTCGCTGATGGACTGGGGGGCCAGCCGGGCCTGCGGGCTCGGCCGCGGATCGCTTTTCATGGGGACAACTCCAGGGGCTGGGCTGCCGGCATGATCGCACCCAGCAGCCAAACCATCAATTCTTGCACCGGCGCGATCCGCGATCCGAAAGGCAGGCGCCCGGCCCCCCTGAAGAACAGGCCCTTGTCCGTTTCGCCTGCGTGGGCATGGCCCAGCTGCTGGTCGATGCAGAACTGGCCCATGTCCGCGTGGCCGTCGCGCAGGCCGCAGCGCGCCAGGCAGTCGAAGGCCATGTTGCACGCCTTCTTGGCGTGGGCCACGGCCTTCAGCCTGGGCTCCACGCGCAGGTACTTGTCGAGCCAGTGCGTGCGCACGCCGCGCGCCGGCAGGCCGGCGACGCTGATGAACTCGACGATGTCCTCGGGCCGGGCCTCGGCCAGGATGCGCTTGAACTCGGGCGCGGCGTCGCATTCCCGCGTGACGGCGAAGGCCGTGCCCAGCTGCACGGCCGCCGCGCCCAGGGCCTGCAGGCGCTGGATGTCGTCGCGGCTTTCGATGCCGCCGGCGCAGATCAGCGGGATGTCGCGCTCGATCCCCGCGGCCTTGAAGAACGCCAGCACCTGCGGCACCACGTTCTCGAAGTCGAAGCGCGCATCGTTCAGGTCGCCCAGCCGCGCCGCGCCCAGGTGCCCGCCGGCCAAGCGCGGGTGCTCGATGACGATGGCGTCCGGCAGGCGCCCCTTCTTCTCCCACTTGCGCACCACGAGCTGCACGCCGCGCGCGTCCGACAGGATGGGGATCAGCGCCACCGCCGGGTGGTCCCGCGCCAGGTCGGGCAGGTCCAGCGGCAGGCCGGCGCCGACGACCACCGCGTCCACGCCGGCCTCCAGCGCGCAGCGCACGTAGGCTTCGTATTCGCTCAGCGCCTTCATCACGTTGACGGCGATGGCGCCGCGGCCCTGGGCCAGTTCGCGCGCGCGCCGCACCTCGCGCCGCAGCGCCCGCAGGTTGGCGGCGTTGATGCGCGCGGCGGCGTCGGGCGTCTTGTGGTCCAGGCGGGCGGTGGCGGCCATCAGGTCGGGGTGCAGGCGGCGCAGGTCCACCGACGACAGCGTGCCCAGCGCGCCCAGCCGCGCCACCGCGCCGGCCAGGCCGCCGGCCGAGACGCCCACGCCCATGCCGCCCTGCACCACGGGCAGCAGATGGCGGCCGCGCAGCACCAGCGGGGCCAGGCCGGAGGCCTGCATCAATTCATGCAGGGATTCGGGCGTGCGGGATGGGGAAATGGAAGCGGGCGTGGTCGGCATGGTCGGGCGCTGTGGCGGTGGAAATGAACCCCGCCCAGCCTATCGGCACGCCGCCGCCAGGGTCTTGCCGCAGGTCAAAGGGCGGTGCCGCGCACGCCGTCCACGTGCCTTCGTTTGCTACTGAATATATAGCTCGTGATGTAATACCGGCGCTGGATTAACGGAGTTTTCATCAATAAAACGCCGTCAGCACTCGGTGTAGGCCACCGCCAGCCCGCCGCGCGAGGTTTCCTTGTACTTGTCGTGCATGTCGCGGCCGGTGTCGCGCAGGGTTCGGATGGCGGCGTCCAGGCTGACCTTGTGCGTGCCGTCGCCGCCCAGGGCCAGCTGCGCGGCGTTGATGGCCTTGACCGCCGCCATGGCGTTGCGCTCGATGCACGGCACCTGCACCAGGCCGCCCACGGGGTCGCAGGTCAGGCCCAGGTTGTGCTCCAGGCCGATCTCGGCGGCGTTCTCCACCTGCGCTGGCGTGCCGCCCAGCACCTGCGCCAGCCCGGCCGCCGCCATGGCGCAGGCGGAGCCGACCTCGCCCTGGCAGCCGACCTCGGCGCCGGAGATGGAGGCGTTGGTCTTGATCAGCCGCCGACGGCCGCGGCCGCCAGCAGGAAGTCCACCACGTCGGCGTCGCCCGCGCCGCGCTGGAAGTCCATGAAGTAGTGCAGCACCGCCGGCACCACGCCGGCCGCGCCGTTGGTGGGCGCGGTCACCACGCGGCCGCCGGCGGCGTTCTCCTCGTTCACGGCCAGGGCGTACAGGTTGACCCAGTCCATGGCGGCGAAGGTCTGGGTGATCAGGTTGGGCTGACCGTCCCGCGCGTTCAGCCGGCGGTGCATGGCCGGCGCGCGCCGCACCACGTCCAGCCCGCCGGGCAGCACGCCCTCGTGCCGCAGGCCGCGCGCCACGCAGCCTTTCATGGCCTGCCACACGGCCAGCAGGGCCGCGCGCGTGTCGGCCTCGGGGCGCCAGGCGGCCTCGTTGCGCAGCACCAGGTCGGCCACGCGCAGGCCGTGGCGCCGGCACAGGGCCAGCAGCTCCTCGGCGCTGGCGTAGGGCAGGGGCACGGCCACCGCGGGCGCGCCGGTCTCGCCCGCGGCGGCCTGGGCCTCGTCCACGACGAAGCCGCCGCCGATGGAGTAGTAGGTGGCCTCGTGCAGCACGCCGCCCGCGCCGTGCGCCGCCAGCCGCAGGGCGTTGGGGTGGCGGGGCAGGGCGACGGGCAGCAGGCGCAGGTCGCGCGGCCAGTCGAAGGGGATGTCGTGCGTGCCCGCCAGCGGCAGGCGGCCATCCAGCCGCACCGCGTCCACGGCCCGGGCCATGGCGTCGGGCTCGACGCGGTCCGGCTCGCTGCCCATCAGGCCGGCGACGACCGCGCGGTCGGTGCCGTGGCCGATGCCGGTGGCGGCGAGCGAGCCGTAGAGCCGGGCCTCGACCCGCCGCACGGCGCCGAGCCCGGCGCCATCCCGCAGGTGGCGCGCGAACAGGCACGCCGCCCGCATCGGCCCCACGGTGTGCGAGCTGGAGGGGCCGATGCCGATCTTGAACAGGTCGAGCGCGCTGATGGTCATGGCGGTGGCGGCGTGGAAGGGCGTGGGCCCAGTCTAAGCGCGGCGCCCGCGCCCGGCCAGGGGGTGTCGCCTTAGAATCACCGGCTTCGCCCCCGCTTTCAACAGCCTCTGGACAGACACCATGAACCGCTGCTCGAAACCCTTGAATGCTGCGTTTTTCATAGCTATCTCCGAAATATTGGCGCTGGCTGGAACGCTTTTTCATTCGAAATCCGAGGCACGGACGCAGCACCTGTTCCCGCACAAGACGCAGCGCGGCAGCCTCACCTTCACCGCGCCGCCTCGGGTGCTGCTGGACGGCCGGCCCGAGCGCCTGGGCCCCGGCGTGCGCGTGCGCGACGCGCGCAACATGGTGGCGCTGTCGGGCGCGCTGCGCGGCAAGACCTTCGTCGTCAACTACCTGCGCGATGCGGCCGGCGCGATCCGCGAGGTGTGGATCCTGACGCCCGAGGAAGCGCTGCGCGACCCCGCCGTCGCCGGCGCGCCGACCGAGCGCGCCACGCCGCGGTACGTCCACTGAGCGCGCGGCCGGCCGCGCGCCGGCGCATCCCCTCTTTTTTTGCCCACCCCTGAGGACCGCCATGTCCCGCAAAGTATTCATCAAGACCTTCGGCTGCCAGATGAACGAGTACGACTCGGACAAGATGGCCGACGTGATGGCCGCCGCCGAGGGCTACGAGCCCACCGACGACCCCGAGGCCGCCGACCTGATCCTGTTCAACACCTGCTCGGTGCGCGAGAAGGCGCAGGAGAAGGTGTTCAGCGACCTGGGCCGCGTCAAGCATCTCAAGAAGAAGGGCGTGCTGATCGGCGTGGGCGGCTGCGTGGCCAGCCAGGAGGGCGAGGCCATCATCGCCCGCGCCCCCTACGTGGACGTGGTGTTCGGCCCGCAGACCCTGCACCGCCTGCCCGAGCTGCTGGCCGAGCGGCGGCGGCTCGACGCGCCGCAGGTGGACATCCGTTTTCCCGAGATCGAGAAGTTCGACCACCTGCCGCCGGCGCGGGTCGAGGGCGCCAGCGCCTTCGTCTCGATCATGGAAGGCTGCTCCAAGTACTGCAGCTACTGCGTCGTGCCCTACACGCGCGGCGAGGAGTTCAGCCGCCCCTTCGAGGACGTGCTGACCGAAGTCGCCGGCCTGGCCGACCAGGGCGTGAAGGAAGTGACGCTGCTGGGCCAAAACGTCAACGCCTACCGCGGTCCGATGGGCGATTCCGGCGAGATCGCCGACTTCGCCACGCTGATCGAGTACGTCGCCGAGATCCCCGGCATCGAGCGCATCCGCTACACCACCAGCCACCCCAACGAGTTCACGCCCGCCCTGATCGAGGTGTACGGCAAGGTGGACAAGCTGGCCAGCCACCTGCACCTGCCCGTGCAGCACGGCAGCGACCGCATCCTGATGGCGATGAAGCGCGGCTACACCGCCATGGAATACAAGAGCATCATCCGCCGCCTGCGCGCCGTGCGCCCCGGCATCAGCCTGTCGAGCGACTTCATCGTCGGCTTTCCGGGCGAGACCGAGGACGACTTCGCCAAGATGATGAAGCTGATCGACGACGTGGGCTACGACGCCTCCTTCAGCTTCATCTTCAGTCCGCGCCCCGGCACGCCGGCCGCCAACCTGCACGACGACACGCCGCACGGCGTCAAGCTGGGGCGCCTGCAGCGGCTCCAGGCCGCCATCGAGCGGAACGTGCGCGCCATCGGCGCCAGCCGCGTCGGCACGGTGCAGCGCATCCTGGTCGAGGGGCCGTCGCGCAAGGACCCGAGCGAGCTGATGGGCCGCACCGAATGCAACCGCATCGTCAACTTCGACGGCGGGCCGCTGTCGCAGCGGCTGGTGGGCCGCATGATCGATGTGCAGGTGACGCAGGCGCTGCCGCATTCGCTGCGCGGGCGGGTGCCGGTCGAGGCGTTTGCCGGACAATGAACGGTTTTTCGTGTTGACCCGATCGCCGCCATGACCTTGCCTCCCGACCGATCCCTGCGCCTGTCCGGCGCCAGCAACTTCCGCGACCTCGGCGGCTACGCCGGCCTGGGCGGGCGCCCGGTGCGCTGGCGGCGCCTGTTCCGCTCCGACCACCTGGCGGCGCTCACCCCCCAGGACGGCGAGGCGCTGCAGTCGCTGGGCGTGGCGCGCGTGTTCGACTTCCGCGGCGTGTCCGAGCGCGCCGCCGTGCCCTACGACCTGCCCGGCGTGGCACAGCACCCGCTGCCCATCGAACCCACGGTGGTGCAGGGCCTGCGCAGCCTCGTCGAGGCCGGCGAGACGCTCACCGCCGAGCGCACCGTGGTCCTGATGCAGCAGACCTACCGCAACTTCGTGCACCACAACGCGCCGCGCTTCGGCGAGCTGTTCGCGCACCTGCTGGCCAGCGACGCGCCGCTGGTCTTCCATTGCACCGCCGGCAAGGACCGCACCGGCTTCGCCGCCGCCATGATCCTGCTGGCCCTGGGCGTGCCGCGCGGCGTGGTGATGCAGGACTACCTGCTGACCAACGACCTCTTCCGCATGCCGGCGGCGGACGGCGGGTACGCCCCGGCCGAGGTGATGAACGTGCTCTGGCGCGTGCAGGAGGAGTTTCTCGACGCCGCGCTGCACGCGGTGGACGAGGACTTCGGCGGCGTCGATGCCTACCTCGCGCGCGAGCTGGGCGTGGGCGCGCCCGAGCGCGCGCGGCTGGCGCTGCTCTATCTGACGGACGGTGCGCGGTAACTATCTATTTGATAGCTGTTCGCGCTGGACTGGCGCGGGCTGAAAGCGTACTACTTGCCGCGCCGCACGCGGCGCAGCTCGTCCAGGATCAGGCCGATGGCGCCGGCGGTGATGGCGGCGTCGGCCAGGTTGAAGGCGGGGAAGTGGCCGCGGTAGAACAGCGGGCTCAGAAAGGACCAGTGGAAGTCCAGGAAGTCCACCACGTAGCCGTGCATCAGCCGGTCGAGCACGTTGCCCACCGCGCCGCCCAGGATCATGCTGAGCGAGAAGGCGAACAGCTTCTGCCCCGGATGCGAGCGCAGCAGCCAGACGATGAAGCCCGAGGCCGCCGCCGCCAGGGCGACGAAGAACCAGCGCTGCCAGCCGCCGGCGCCGGCCAGGAACGAGAACGCCGCGCCGGTGTTGTGGGCGCGCACGATGTTGAAGAAGCCGGTGACATGGGTCGCGTCGCCCAGCCGGTAGTGGCCCAGGATCAGCCACTTGGTGAACTGGTCCAGCACCACCACCAGCGCGGCCAGCGCCAGCCACAGGCCCAGACGCGCGCCCGAGGCGTTGGAGCGGGGCATCAGGCGACCGTCCTCGGCTCGCCCGGGCCGTGCAGGTTGCTGACGCAGCGTCCGCAGAGGGTGGGGTGCGCGGGCTCGGCGCCGACGTCGGCGCGGTAGTGCCAGCAGCGCTCGCATTTGGGGTCTTTCGAGGCTTCGGCCTGCACGGACAAAGCGCCTTCAGCGATCAGTTCGATAGCGGACGTGATGAACACGAACTTCAGGTCGTCGCCCAGCGAGGCCAGCAGCGCGTGGTCCTCCGGCGCCACGGTGAGGCGCACGCTGGCCTGCAGCGACGAGCCCACGGCGCCTTGCGCGCGCACCGCCTCGATCTCCTTGTTCACCGCATCGCGGATCTCGCCGATGCGCGCCCACTTGGCCAGCAGCCCCTCGTCGGGCGTCCCCAGGTCGCTGAAGGTCTCCATGAAGATCGACTCGGACCGGCCGGCCAGCTTCCACGCCTCCTCGGCCGTGAAGCTGAGGAAGGGCGCCATCCAGCGCAGCATGGCCTGGGTGATCTGCCACAGCGCGGTCTGCGCGCTGCGTCGCGCGCGCGAGCCGGGCGCCGTGGTGTAGAGCCGGTCCTTCAGCACGTCCAGGTAGAAGGCGCCCAGATCCTCGGAGCAGAAGACCTGCAGCTTGGCCACCACCGGGTGGAACTCGTAGACCTTGTAGTGCGCCAGCACCTCCTGCTGGAACTCGGCCGCGCGCGACAGCGCCCAGCGGTCGATCTCGAACAGCTCCGCGAGCGGCACCGCGTCCTTCGCGATGTCGAAGTCGCTGGTGTTGGCCAGCAGGAAGCGCAGCGTGTTGCGGATGCGGCGGTAGGCGTCGACCACGCGCGCCAGGATCTTGTCGTCGCCGGCGATGTCGCCCGAGTAGTCGCTGGCGGCCACCCACAGGCGGATGATCTCGGCGCCCAGCTTCTTGTTGATCTCTTGAGGATCGATGCCGTTGCCCAGCGACTTGCTCATCTTGCGGCCCTGGCTGTCCACCGTGAAGCCGTGCGTCAGCAGGCCCCGGTAGGGTGCGCGGCCTTCCAGCGCGCAGGCCAGCAGCAGCGAGCTGTGGAACCAGCCGCGGTGCTGGTCGTGGCCTTCCAGGTACAGGTCGGCCTCGGGGCCGCTGTCGTGGTGGTTGTCGGGGTGCGTGCCGCGCAGCACGTGGAAGAAGGTGGAGCCGGAGTCGAACCACACCTCCAGGATGTCGCTGCTCTTGGTGTAGTGCGGCGCGTCCTCGGCGCCGAGGATCTCCTCGGCCGTCACGCGGCTCCAGGCCTCGATGCCACCCTTCTCGACGATGTCGGCGGCCTGGTCCAGGATCTCCATCGTGCGCGGGTGCAGCTCGCCCGTGTCCTTGTGCAGGAAGAAGGGGATCGGCACGCCCCAGCTGCGCTGGCGCGAGATGCACCAGTCGGGCCGGCCCGCGATCATGTCGCGCAGGCGCGCCTGGCCGTTCTGGGGGTAGAAGTGGGTGTGCTCGATGGCCTCCAGCGCGGTCTGGCGCAGCGTCTTGGCGGGCTTCTCGCCCGGCTGGGTGAACACGCCCTCGCCCTCGTCCATGCGGATGAACCACTGCGCCGCGGCGCGGTAGATCACCGGCGTCTTGTGGCGCCAGCAGTGCGGGTAGCTGTGGCCGAGGGCGGACGTGGCCAGCAGCCGGCCGGCCGCCCGCAGCGCGTCGATGATGACCGGCACGGCCTTCCAGATGTTCTGGCCGCCGAACAGGGGGAAGTCGGCGGCGTAGCTGCCGTTGCCCTGCACCGGGTTGAGGATGTCGTCGTAGGCCAGCCCGTGCGCCACGCAGGAGTTGAAGTCGTCCAGGCCGTAGGCGGGCGAGGAGTGGACCACGCCGGTGCCGTCGGTGGCGGTGGCGTAGTCGGCCAGGTACACGGGCGAGAGGCGCCGGTAGCCCGCGTCCACGCCGTACAGCGGGTGTTCGAATTCGAGGCCGCCCAGCTTCTCGCCCGGGCCGTGGCGAGCACCCGGCCCTGCAGGCCCCAGCGCCCCAGGCAGCTTTCCACCAGCGACTCGGCCACGATCAGCAGGCCGCGCCCGGTATCGACCAGCGCGTACACCAGCTCGGGGTTGAGGTTGAGCGCCTGGTTGGCCGGGATGGTCCAGGCGGTGGTGGTCCAGATGACGGCGAAGATGTCCCTGGCCGGCGCGGGCAGGCCGAAGGCGGCCGCCACCCGGTCCGGCGCGTGCGCCCTGAAGGCCACGTCCAGCGTCTGGCTCTTCTTGTCCTGGTACTCGATCTCGAACTCGGCCAGCGACGAGCCGCAGTCGAAGCACCAGTACACCGGCTTCAGGCCCCGGTAGACGAAGCCGCGCTCGATCACCTTCTTGAACGCGCGGATCTCGCCCGCCTCGTTGGCGAAGTCCATCGTCTTGTAGGGGTGCGTCCACTCGCCCAGCACGCCCAGGCGCTGGAAGTCGGCCATCTGCTGGGCGATCTGCCCGGTGGCGTAGGCGCGGCTTTTGGCCTGCATGTCGTCGCGGCCGAGGTTGCGGCCGTGCTTCTTCTCGATCGCGTTCTCGATCGGCAGGCCGTGGCAGTCCCAGCCGGGCACGTACAGCGCGTCGAAGCCCTCCAGCTGGCGCGCCTTGGTGATCATGTCCTTGAGGATCTTGTTCACCGCGTGGCCCATGTGGATCTGGCCGTTGGCATACGGCGGGCCGTCGTGCAGGATGAACTTGGGCCGGCCGGCGCGGGCGTCGCGCAGGCGCTTGTACAGGCCCTCGTCGTTCCACGCCTTGGCCCAGCCCGGCTCGCGCTTGGGCAGGTCGCCGCGCATGGGGAAGGGCGTGTCGGGCAGGTTGAGCGTGCTGCGGTAGTCGGTCTTGGTGTCGGTGCTCATGTCGCTGAGGGGCTGAAATTTGAATGAAAGCGTGCCGGCGGGGCCCAGCTTGCGCCGGGAGCTATGGAAACAGGAGGGGGGCAGGGTGCGGGCCGAACGCCGTCGGAATTCGGTCGCGCGTGGCCGCCCGGCGGGTTTCGCGGGGCCGCGAACCAGGCGCGCGCATCGAGGCAGTCGCGCGCGATGCCCTCGGTCAGCGCCGCCAGGCTGTGATAGCGCAGCTCGTCGTGCAGTTTGTGCAGCAGTTCCACGCGGATGATTTTACCGTAGCCCCCTCGGCGCCCAGGTGCGCGGGCCATTGCAGGCAGTGCGTCTCCAGCAGCACGCGGCCGCCGTTGACGTCGTGCGGGTCCAGCGACGGCCGCACGCCCAGGTTGGCCACGCCGGGCAGGGGCTGGTCGGCCAGGCCGTGCACCCGCACCACGAAGATGCCGCTGGCGGCCGGCTTCCAGTGCGCGCGGCGCGAAAAGCGCAGGTTGAGCGTGCGAAAGCCATCGCCCGCGCCGGCGTGGGATTCGGCCAGCGCGCGGCCCAGCTTGCGCCCGTGCACCACGTGGCCGCTGATGGCATAGGGCCGGCCCAGCAGCGCCGCCGCCTCGTCCATGCGGCCGCGGCCAGCGCCTCGCGCACGGCCGACGACGACACGCGCTGGCCGTGCAGCGTGGCACCGGGGTCGTCAATGCGGTAGGACTGCATGCGCGCCACGTCGAAGCCGTGCCGCTGCCCGGCGGCGTCGAGCATGGCGTAGTCGCCCGCGCGTTTGGCGCCGAAGCGGAAGTCGTCGCCCACCAGCACGTAGCGCACCCCCAGGCCGCGCACCAGCATGTCGTCGATGAAGGCCTCGGGCGGCTGGCTGGCGAGGCGGGCGTTGAAGGGCAGCACCAGCGCCTGGTCGATGCCGCAGCGCGCCAGCTCGCCCAGCTTGTCGCGCAGCGTGGCGATGCGCGCCGGCGCCAGCTCGGGCTTGCCCAGCACGGCGGCGAAGTAGTCGCGCGGGTGCGGCTCGAAGGTCATCACGCAGCTCGGCACGCCGCGGTGCGCGGCCTCGGCGCGCAGCAGCGCCAGCATGGCCTGGTGGCCGCGGTGCACGCCGTCGAAATTGCCGATGGTGAGGGCGCAGCCGGGCGCGATGCCAGGGTGGCGCAGGCCGCGGAAGATCTTCATGGAGTATGTTTTTGATAGCGCCAGGCGCAAGCCAGATCGCGGCCCAGCCGCGAAAGTGTCACGAAAAGCGAGTATATTGCGTTGGTGTCACCGGCACTGGCAACGCCGGCCCTCAACACGGATGGTGTCCTGCAAAAGGAGTCGTTTTGTGAAGGTGCTCAAGCTGTCGGCCCAAGGGCTGCCGCAATCGTGGATCTCGCTGGAGCAGGCGGTGATCCACTACGCCGCCGAAGAGGTGCGGTGGGAGGCCGGCGGCCAGGTCGCGGTCTTCCGCGGCGGGCACAACGCCGTCACCGGCGCGCAGTCCATCATCACCGTCAACAGCATCATCGGCACGCGCGGCGTGCCCGGCATCAACCCGTTCGACCTGCGCCCCGGCCTCACCAACGCCAAGCTGTTCGCCCGCGACCGCAACGTCTGCGCCTACTGCGGCGGCCATTTCCACGAGCCCGACCTGACGCGCGAGCACATCGTGCCCCTGGCCCAGAACGGGCGCGACGCCTGGATGAACGTCGTCACCGCCTGCCGCGCCTGCAACCACCGCAAGAGCAACCGCACCCCCGAACAGGCGCGCATGCCCCTGCTGTACGCCCCCTACGTGCCCAGCCTGTGGGAGGACTTCATCCTGCGCAACCGCCGCATCCTGGCGGACCAGATGGAGTTTTTGATGGCGCACCTGCCCAGGTCTTCGCGCCTGCATGGCTGAAGGGCATCGCGCCCTTGCACTCGGCCCCGCGCGGCCTGAGATGAAACCACCGGCCACGCGCCACACGCTGGCAGCCTCTTCCTCCTCGCGGGAGAGGGGGCGCGGGCGATCGGCACTGCGCTGAAAGCAAGCGTTGCCCCCCTCTCCCCAGCCCTCTCCCGCGAGGGGAGAGGGGGCAATGCCTGCACCGTTTCATCGACTGCGGGCGGCGCGCAGCGCGGTGGAGCAACTGAAATGAATTCGGGTATGTCCTTGCGACGGGTTGTTGGGTATCATCGGCAATACCATGCCAGCGCTGCCACGCATCGTCATCGACACCAACGTGGTGGTGGCCGCGCTGCGCTCGCGTTCAGGCTGGTCGTTCGAGTTGTTGTCGCTGCTCGATCAGGGGCGCTTCCAGCACGTGGTCACGGTGCCGCTGGCCATGGAATACGAAGACGTGCTGTCGCGGCCCGGCATGGTGCGGGTTTCGGCATCGGCCGTGCACGACGTGCTGGACTACCTGTGCGCCACGGCCCTGCGCCAGCCCGTGCATTTCCTGTGGCGCCCGCGACTGGCCGACGTGAGGGACGACATGGTGCTGGAAGCCGCCGTGAACGGCCAATGCCAGTTCATCGTCACCTGGAACGTGCGGGATTTCGCGGCGGCGGCGTCCACGCTCGGGATCGCGGTCGTCGATCCGCCCACTTTCCTGAACTCGCCCCTGGAGGAAACGCCATGAGCACCCTGTCCATCCGCTTGCCCGAGTCGCTGCACAAGAACGCCAAGGTGTATGCGAGCCAGGAAGGCATCTCTGTCAACCAGCTCATCAGCACCGCGCTGGCCGAGAAGCTGTCGGCACTGGCCGCCGTGGACTATCTGGAGCAGCGCGCCGCGCGTGGCAGCCGCGCGCGCTTCGATGCCGCGC
Source organism: Ottowia sp. (assembly GCF_016703145.1). Classification (GTDB taxonomy): domain Bacteria; phylum Pseudomonadota; class Gammaproteobacteria; order Burkholderiales; family Burkholderiaceae_C; genus Ottowia. The sequence continues at coordinate 468,915 of NZ_JADJCO010000002.1, forward strand.
TGGCCTCGGTGCCCGAAGCCGAGGCCGAGCCGCGGGATCGCAAGGCGCCCCGCTGATGCCCATGCCTTCCCTGATCTTCTTCTGCGGCCACGCCGGCACCGGCAAGACCACCCTGGCGAAGCGCGCGCTGGCCGCCCTGCGCGCGCGCGGCGCCGACGCGCCCTGCCTGCTGGACAAGGACACCCTGTACGGCGACTACAGCGCCGCCGTCATGGGCGTGCTCACCGGCGACCCCAACGACCGCGACAGCCCGCTGTACCTGCGGCACCTGCGCGACCCCGAGTACGGCGGCCTGCTGAAGACCGCGCGCGAGAACCTGTCCCTGGGCGTCGGCGCCATCGTCGTCGGCCCCCTGTCGCGCGAGGTGCGCGACCACCGCCTGGCCGACCGCGCCTGGCTGGGCGTGGAGGACGGCGTGCGGGTGCGCATCGTCTGGGTGCACCTGGACGAGGCCGAGGCGCGCCGCCGCATCCAGGCGCGCGGCAACCCCAACGACGCCTGGAAGCTGGCGCACTGGGACGACTACCGCACCCGCCTGTTCCTGCCCACGGCGGCCGACTACCCCGAGCTGCTGCTGTTCGACAACACCGCGCCCGCGGACGGGGACTTCGACCGCCTGGTGGACGGGCTGATGCCAGCGGCTGGCTGACGGGTGTCGCGCTTCACCGGCCGGCCCGGTGACTCGGTGCCGGGTTGGGGAAATCTTCATCCGGCTCGGTGTCCTCCCTGTTTTCCCTGTACTTGCAAAGCCCGGTCCGAGCCATGACCACCACCGTCAAACTTCCGCCCGAGCTGGAGCAATCGCTGCGCCAGCACTGCGCCGCCGCCGGCCGTGGCATCAGCGAAGTCATGCGCGATGCGCTGGCCGCCTACCTGGCCAGCACGCCGGCCGCGCCCGCCTCGGCCTGGTCGCTGGGGGCCGACCTGTTCGGCCGCCATGCCGGCCCGGCCGACCTGGCCGCCGCGCGCCGCGGCCACGCGGGTGACGCTTGGGCGCGGAAGCACGCGCGCCGCTCCGCTTCATGAGCGAAGGCCCCGCCACCCCGCCGCCGCACGTGGCCGAGCCGCCCGCGCGCTGGGTCGTCGCGCCGCGCGGCCAGGTGCTGGTGGACAGCGGCCCGCTGCTGGCCCTGTTCAACGCCGCCGACGGCTGGCACGCTCCGGTCGCGGCCTGGCTCAAGACGCACCCCGACGTCGCCCTGGTCAGCACCTGGCCCGTGCTGACCGAGGTCTGCGCCCTGCTGGCGCGGCGCGTGCACAACCAGGCGGCGCTGGACTTCCTGCTGTGGGTGGAGCGCGGCGCGCTGCACGTCGACGCGCCCGCCGAGGCCAGCCTGGCGCGGATGCGCCGCATCGCGCAGCGCTTTGCCGACCTGCCGCTGGACCTGGCCGACGCCTCCATCGCCGAGGCCGCCGAGCGCCTGGGCCTGCGCCGCATCCTCAGCATCGATGCCGACTCGGGCGTCTACCGCGACGCGCGCGGCCGCCCCTTGGTCAACCTGCTGCGCTGCTAGCCACCCGGTGAACCAGCCGCGCAACTTGGTGCGCGGGATCTCTCATGGGGAAATCTTCATCCGGCTCCATGTCCCGATGATCCTGTCTTCCACGCCTCGTCAACTCACGCGAGTACGGCGCAAGCCCTTTCCGGCAAGGCCTGCCAGCGCGACGGAAAGCAGCATCAGCGCCCATTCGCCAAGCGTGGGAACGGGGGCGATCGACGGCGCCGGCACGGTAAAGCTCATGCGCACCTCACCGGGCAAGCCGGGCCCGCCGGCCGCACCACCACCGCCCGCGCCAACCGGCGGACCGCCCGCGGCGCCACCGCTGGCGCCGTTGCCGTTGCTGCCGCTGGCACCGCCCGCACAAGCCACCAGGTCCGTGAGCACGGCCCCAGGGTCGCCGGCTTTACCACGCCCACCCGGCAAACCATCCTTTCCACCCCCCTCGCCAGCCTGGGGCTCCCTTGCGTTGCCAGGGTTGCCCGTTTCGCCCGCCGCGCCACTTGCACCAGCTTTTCCGCTGAGACCACCCATCCCTCCCGCACCCCCCAAACCGGCCGTCACGCCGCTTCCGCCCGGGCCTCCATTGCCCCCGAAGCCGCCATTGCCACCTCCGCCGCCACCGCCGCCATCTCCACCGGTCCGATAGATCAACGTTGGCGGATCTCCCCCTCCCATCGCGCCTCCCGGCCCGCCCGCCGCGCCGTTGGTGCCTATACCGCCCGCACCACCAGCACCGCCCGTGCCCCCCGTGATGCCGCTGCCCCCGGCGCCGCCCAGGGCGCCAGCGCCACCCGTTCCCCCGTTGCCTCCAGGTTCCCCCGTGCCACCGCGCGATGGGTTGTTCGGGTCATTGGTGGCGAGCGGCCCGGTTGCACCTTGAGCACCGTTCGTTCCCGCGGTGCCGTTCGCACCCGCGCCACCCGCTCCGCCAACGCCACCGTGCGTGGCACTCGCGCCCATGCCGACGCCGCCTGCTCCACCCCCGCCGGCGTTGCCACCGCCACCGCCACCATTGGCGGTGATTCCCGACAGGCCGAGCCCCGTGACCGACGAGATGCCGCCGCCGCCGGCGGAAGCAGCCCCCGTGGCAGCCGCTCCGGCCGCCCCTGCGTGCACGACCAGCGAAGCCCCGGCTGCGACAGCCACGGTGGCCTTGCAATACCCGCCGCCACCGCCGCCGCCGCCGCTGAAAGAGCCGCCGCCAAAGCCGCCGCCGCCGCCACCGCCCCAAACTTCAATCGTGATGCGGGTGACGCCCGTTGGCACCGTGCATGTGCCCGCCGCGTTGACGCCGCTGATGCAATTCGCAGCCATGCCATGGCCAGAATGCGCCAGAAAGATGAGTGCCAAGGCCACTCGAGATTTCGACAGTTTCACGGCTTCTTGTCCTTGTTGTTGAGAGCGATGATCAAACCGGTCGATCACATCCTGGCTTGACGGATCGATGCAAGCGTGGGCGCAACGGGCGGCATCCGGCGAGCGTCTGCTGGACACCAGGAGGTGCGGATGCCGACGCATCACTGGAGACCCGCAAAGCGGAGCGGCCCAGATGACGAAAAACCGCCCGGTACACCCGAGGCGGTTTTCCTGTGCACGAGACCGCACGCCGGCCAGCAGCCGGCATGCGGCGCATGCTTTACGGTTGCTGCGCGCGCTTGCGGCGACGCAGGGCCAGGGCGCCGGCACCGGCACTCAGCAAGCCCAGCAGGCCCAAGCCGGCGACATCCAGCGTCGGAACAGGGGTGACGGCGGGGCCGGGCGGAGGCGGAGGCAAAATGGGCGGCACGCCCGTGCAGGTGGCCGTCACGTAGAAATCGGCGATGGCGCCCAATGCGCATGCGCCACCAGTGCAATCGTTCCTGAATTGCCCGCCATCCAGCCTCAAGCCAATGGTGTTCTGCCCACGCCTGAAACCGGGAATGTTTGGCGTGACCGCTGGCGTGAATGCGCCAAAACCATTGGGCAAATACAGATCGGTGCTCTCTACGGCGCCTGCGGGCTGCACGAACACGGAGTTGCCGTAGTCATCGAACCCGAACCGGCCATCGAGCTTGATGGTGGCCAGATCGACGTTGTTGCCCACCGTGATGGGCTGGTTCAGCGCGAATATGGCGGCGTTGAAGCCCGACTTGCTCTGCCCGGTCGCCAGCGGATAGGGCACGCCGGGAATGTCGGCGCCTGAGGGATCCGTCGTGCCGGGGCTGATCCAGCGGGCGGCGGTTTCCTCTCCGGAGGGCAAGGCGGCCGGCTTGAAGTAGCCGTGCCAGATGAAGTCGTCGAACAAGGGCTGCTCGACGTTCTCGAGCGCCTGGGGCGCCGTGCTGCTGTTGGTGCGCCACGTCCACTTCCAGTCGCGGGCATTCGTCGTGAACGGGCCAATCCTGATCGTGTCGCCGGCCCTGTTGCCCATGGGGCAGAGGAGGGGGGTGGTGGGCTGCTCGGCCACAGGCGTCAGGCAGTCGGCGGTGATTTCGAAATCCGCCACCACCCCAACGGGCCAGGTTGCAGTGGTGTTTTCGCTGTCGAGAGCCAGCCCGATGGTGTTGGCACCGTAATAAAAGCCCAGACCGCTGGTGCCATCCAGGCTGATGGCCGCTGGCGACGTCCAGGAGCCTCCCGAGATCGTGGTGCTCTTGATCCAGGGCGCGTTGTTGGCAACGCCCCCGGGCAGGATGGTGGGTTTGACGGCCAGCAGTGCACCATTGTCGAATCCGCCCGTGCCCCTGATCTTGATGGTGGACAGATCGACGTCGGTGCCGATGGTGATGGGCTCGTTGTAAATGAAGGTGGCGCGGCCGGCCACCCAGGCGCCATCGGCAACCACGCCGACGGTGTTCACGGCCGGATATTGGCCGGGGGTGGTTTCGTCCGCGGTCGCGCCGAACGACAGCCACTTGCCCTGGAGGAGCGTAGTCGCCAGGCTGCCGGCGCCGGCGCCATGCGTTTGGTCCGCAGGGTTAAACCATGTAGTGCCCCCCCACCGGTAGTCGTCGACGATGGTGGCAATGCCGTTCGGAGCCGCGACATAGCGTGCATCGGTGGACCAGTCAGCCTTGTTGGCGGTGTTGATGCGCACTCCGGGGGCATTGGGGCCGCAGGTCAGCGTTGCCGCCTGCGCGCCGCTCATGGCGCCGAGGCCCGCGACGGCCGCGGCCAGCAGCGACAGCTTGTGCCTGTTGAATGTACTCATGTTCAATATCCTTCAAAAAACAAAGTTACAGAGATGCCTTGCATGTCTTTGCCGTCACGCAGGCCAATGCACGAACAGCGTGCTGGATGCCTGGCCCTGCCTGTGGTGCGCTCCAGAACGCCACAGCGATGGTGATGATTGCGTCTCATGCCATCTCACGCGGCCAGGTTGTCCGCGTGAGTGGTAGACGGTCCATCTGCCTGACTGAATGATTTAGGCAGAAGTTGCAAATCTTATCTTTTGGTTTTTCTTCAATTCATTTGAACTTCTTTCTATCGCGACCAAATTTCCAAGCAAGGGGTGCGCAAAAACAACAAACAGTCCAGCGATGTTCTTGCCAGGACGGGCAGGCCTGACCTGCACAGGCAAGAAACAACAGGGCCGCCGAAACCCCTGCCTCTACGGCTTGACCTGGATGTAGAAAAACAAATGAATAAGCAAAAAACCAATCACATCACGGATGTATGGCGGGAAATTTCATCCGACCCTGTTTCCCGCGATGTCCCGTATGACTGAAAGAAACCGCCCCCCTGGGAAAAATCCCAGGGGGGCGGGTTTTTCATGCCCTTACTTGGCGCGCTGGCGGCGGCGCAGTGCCAGGCCGCCCAGGCCCGCGCTCAGCAGGCTCAGCAGGCCCAGGCCGGCGGCTTCCAGCGTGGGCACGGGCTGAACCGGCGTTGCCACGGGCGGCTGCGGATCAGTCACGTTCACAGTGCGCGTCACCTGCGCCGCGGCGGTGAAGGTTCCTTGGTTATTCGTGCCGCCAGACTGGTCGGCCGCGATGATGCAGGGGCCCGCCGCCAGCGGTGTGACCATGACCGGGGTGCCGCCTACCGTGCATTTGTCGGGCGTCAGGCTGGTGTAGGTCACCGGCAGGCCGGAGCTGGCCGTGGCCACGGGCTCGATGGGGAAGCCACCGTCTCCCAGCAGGCGCGAGGGCGTTTGCGGCGGGAAGGTGATGGCCTGGTCGCCCGCCGCATAGATCTGCATGGTTTGCTGTACGGGTGCCGCGGCAGCGACGTCGTAGGGGGTTCCATCGATGGTCTGTGTTCCGGCGGGTGCATTGGCCACGATCGTGCATTCGCCCGTGACGACGGGGCTCGCCGGTGTCACCACACCCGTTGCCTCGTCCACCGTGCACACCGCCGTATTCAGGCTGGTATAGGCCACCGGGATGCCGGCGCTGCTGGTGGCGCCCGCCGTCCAGTTGAAGGCGCCGCCCGCGTTGTACACAGCCGGATCGGGCACCGGGAAGTTGATGATTTGCTTGGTCGGGTCCAGTTCCGCCAGGCGGGCGATGCCGTGGCGCACGATGCCGCCGACCAGGTTGAACTTGCCGCCGATGTAGAGCCTGTCGTTGCCATCGGGCAGCACGGCCCACACCCAGGCGTCGGCGCCGTTGGAGGTGTCGAACGTGGTGTCCGGCGTGCCGTCGGTGTTGAAGCGCGCGATGCGCCGCCGTGGGACGTCGGCGCCGATCACGGCGTTGGTGTCCGGGTTGCGCTCTCCCACCATGCCGAAATCGCCACCCACGACGATCTTGCCGTCGGGCTGCAGCGCCACGGACGAGCCCCACCAGTTGATGAAGGACTTGAAGTCGTTGTCTGGCGTGCCGTTGCTGTTGAGGCGCGCCACGCCTGCATGGTATTTGCCGGCATATTGCAAGGTGCCGCCGTTGATCAGGATTTTTCCGTCGCTTTGCAGCGCCATCTGATAGACGGGGAAGGTGCCTGTCCAGGCGCCGTTCACGGCGGCCGGATTGCCGGCGTTCGGGACGAAGCTGGTATCGAGCGAGCCATTGGCGTTCAAGCGCGCCACACCATAGATGGCCGTGCCCTGCACGTTGGTGAAGCTGCCCGAGATCAGGATCTTGCCGTCCGCTTGCAGCTTCACGTCTTCGATGTTGCCGTTGGCGCCCGTGCCCACGTTGAAGCTGTTGTCCAGCGTGCCGTTGGCGTTCAGCCGCGCGATGCGGTTGCGGGCCACGCCGTCGATGTAGGTGAAGTAGCCGCCGATGACGATCTTGCCGTCGGCGGGCTGCACGGCGATGCCGCGCACGTTGTGGTTGGACTTGACCTTGCCGGCGGGCGCGTTGATGAAGCCGGAGTCCAGCGTGCCATCGGCGTTGAGACGAGCAATGCCCCATATCGAGGTGGCCGTGGCGCTGTTCGACGGCGTGACCCAGTGGAACTGGCCACCGATCAGGATCTTGCCGTTCGGCTGAATGGCGATGGCCTTGACGAATTCGTCGGTCTTGACCTTGAACGCCGTGTCGTGCGAGTCGTCGGCGTTGTAGCGTGCCACGCCCTGGTAGCCCAGCTGGCCTTCCACGGTGTTGAACAGGCCGCCGACCACCAGGCGGTTGCTGCCGTCCTTGACCATGACCATGGTTTCGAGGTTGGTGCCGCCGCCAATGGCGAAGTCGTCGGGTGCGTACACGGCTGCGTTCGCCAGCCCCAGGGTGCAGGCCCAGGCCAGCAATGCGGAGGGCGCGGCCCTCCGGATGACCTGGCGGCCGCGCGTACCACGACCATGGGTCTTTGCCTTCAATTTGAACAGATTTGCCATATAAAGCCTCGGGTTGCGGTCCGGCCCGCCACCTTGCTCCCAAGTCGGCGCGCAGAACTAAGAAAGGAAATTTTCCAGGATGGGTTATATAGAATTTGTAAATCCAAATGATTTGGTTTTTTGCTTGTTCATTTGAATTTATACAAATTGCCCTCAACTCTCCAGGATGCAGGCACGCAAAACAACAAACAATCGAGGCGTGTTCATGCAAAAACATACACACTCGACCCGCTCAGGCAAGAGGCTGCCCAGCCCGGCCGAGACCCGTCCATGGATAGTGAAAAAACAAAGAAAAAGAAGAAAAAACAAACAATCCACGGCGCGGATGTGTGAAAATTCACAACCGTCAGACATGCGATGAAAGCCTCATGACCACATGATCAACAGTGAAATACAGTCTCCGCATGTATTGATCATTGATGACGATCCAGATCAGCTTCGTCTCTTGGTGGCTGCCCTGCGCAATGCAGCGTATCGCGTCAGCGTGGCGCTCGATGGTGACCAAGGCTATGCACGAGCGACGGTATTGCTGCCGGACCTGATTTTTCTGGATGTGCGCATGCCTGGGCGCAACGGCATCACGATCGCCCGCCTGCTGAAATCGAATCCCGCGACCCAGCATATTCCGATTCTGATCATTTCCGCCCTGACCGACAAGCATGAGCGATTGGCCGGCCTGCGGGCTGGTGCCGTGGACTATATCGACAAGCCCTTCCATGTCGATGAGGTCCTGGAGCGGACCCGCATCCATCTGGCGCTTTCTCAAGGAAAAACCTTTCCCATCGTGGCGGGCGCTGGCAGTGATCCACCACCCTCCGGTGGCAACACCCCGTTGAATTCCCTGCCCGCCGATTTGATGTTGAAGCGAGTGGCGATGGAATTCATCCTGAATCATATCCATGAATCTTCCCTGAAGAGTTCGGATGTGGCCTCCAATCTGGAGGTGCCGATGCGGCGCTTGAATGCCGTATTCGAAGCCTGCGATGGCATGTCGGTCTTCGAATTCATCCGGCAGGAGCGCATGCGCAGGGCGGCACTGATGCTCGGGCAAAGCGAATTGGCGGTGGCGGATGTCGCCACGGAAGTCGGCTATGCGAATCCGGCGAACTTTTCAACCGAGTTCAGAAAATTCTGGGGAAAATCGCCAATGCAACTGCGGAACGAATCGCAGTCGAATTCCGAGACATTGCAACAGCTCATTGCATCGAAATTCAAGTGACCGAGCATGCGGCACCACCCGGTGGACACCCCAGGAAGCCGTGAGAACGGTGCGGCCGGCCTGCCGCCACACGGCAGCCGCAGCCGGCGGCGGATGCCGCCGCTCGTGCGCCGGGTGACGTTGCGGGTGGCCGTGGCCTGGCTGGCGCTGGTGGCTGGCCTGGGTTGGTGGATGTCGCAGCGGACCGTGGCCGAGTGGCTGGCCCGCGTGGAGGCCAGCGCCGCATACGAATCCCAGGCCACCGTGCGTGTCATGGACCGGCTGTTCGCCGAGATGGCCAGCGTGGCCAACATGGTGTCGCACCAGGCTTCGGTGATCGAGCTGGCCACCCGTTACCGCACCGATCCGCCCGGCGCCGCCGGGTTGACGCGGGAGCAGCGCGCGGTGCAGTTCACGGGCGATCCGCTGGTGCGCAAGGTGGGCGATTTCATGGATGCGCTGTGCAGCGATCTGAACTATGCCCGCATCTACATGAACAATCTGTCGAGCAACACGGTGACGGCCAGCAACTGGGACGAGCCCGGCAGCATCGTGGGGATGATCTACACGGGCCGCGCCTACCTGACCGATGCATTGCGCCATGGCAGCAGCCATATGTTCGGCATCGCGCGCCTGAACAGAAGTCCCTCGTACTTCGTGAGCAGCCGCATCGAGGGCGCGGACAACGTGCCGCTGGGCTCCGTCACGGTGAAATTCGACGCGCCAGACATGGCGCTCTACCTGACGGGCGAGCATATCGCCCTGGTCGTGAACAGCGAGGGGCGCGTGACCACCAGCTCGTCCGCGCCGTTCATGCTGCGCAACGTGGGGGCGCTGCTCCCGCCAGGCTCGGTACGGCCCGCGGACGGTGACGAAGAGCCGGGGGAGCCCATGGCCATCCATGCGATGGCCGGTCAAGGGCAGGCCGGTCAGTGGCTCATCGACGGCAGGCCCTATCTGCTGCGGCGCCAGGCGCTGACCAATACGCAATACCAGTTGCTCACGCTGGCCTCGCTGGATCAGTTGGCGCCCATGCGCCAGCAGCACTTTCTGACGGCCATGCTGGTGGCGCTGTTCGGCATGGCCCTGATCGTGTTCGCCAGCCAGGTGGTGGGGCAGATGCTCATGCGCCGCCAGGATGAACGGCATGCGGCGATGCAAATATCCGCCCTGAATGCCGAGCTGAGCGCCGCGCTCACCGACGCCAAGGCAAAGGACCGGCAGAAGGTCGAAATCCTGGGCTACATCGGCCATGACTTGCGCGCGCCGCTGGCGACGATCAGCGGGTATTCGGCGCTCCTGCTGGCCGATGCGCACGAAAAGCAGCACAAGCGGCTGCTGACCATCCAGCGCAGCGTGAAATACCAGCTCGGCCTGATCGACGAACTGCTGGAATACGCCAAGGCCGAACTGCAGCCCCTGGCTGTCCAGCCCGTCGCCACCGACCTCGGCCTCCTGCTGGACGACATTTCCGAATACGCCATCGTCCTGTGCGCGCAGCAGAACAACCGCTTTCGCCATCACCCCTCTGAACGCATGCCGCGGCAGGTCGGCCTGGACGGCAAGCGCTTGCAGCAGGTGCTGCTGAACCTGCTCTCCAACGCCGCCAAGTTCACGCGCGGCGGCGTGGTGACGCTGTCGGTCACGGCCAAGCCCGAGGGGGAGGCCTGCGCCCTGCGCTTCGAGGTCAGCGACACGGGAATAGGGATCGACCTGAACCAGGGCACGGATATTTTCGGCGCCTTCCGGCACATACAGGCGGCGAGCGGCGGCACTGGGTTGGGCCTGTTCATCGCGCAGCGCATCGTCACGGCCATGGGTGGGTCGCTGAGCGTGGCCAGCAGGCCCGGCCAGGGCACGACGTTTTCCTTCGTGCTTTCCGCGCCGATCATCGATGCGTCCGGTTCGGACTGGTCCGTCGCCCTGCAACGGGAGACGGAACCCGGCGGGCCGTCACCGGAGCCCGTTTTGCCCCGGAATGCCCTGCCGGAGGATCAGGCCCTGGATGAACTCGCCCGCCTGGCGCTCGATGGCCGCCTCACCGACATCGAGCGCTGGATCGAACGCCACGCCCAGGAGGCCGCCCATGCGCCGTTCGTTGCCCTGCTGCATGACCTGCTGGAGCGGTTCGACTTCGCGGGGGTGCACGGGTTGGCGTTGCAAGGGCGAAGTCATTCGGGCTCATCGATGGGGTGAGGCGCCGGCCGCCGGGCGTGGTACAGGCTCACGCGCCGGAATTCCGGCGATTCATCGAGGTCCGGCCAGGTGCTGGCTTCCATCGCCGCGATGCGCCGGTAGGGCGGGTGGCTGAAGTCGCGCACGCGCGAGTCGGCCACCAGCACCTGGCGGCCGCGCGTGAGGAACGCGTCCAGCAGCGGCAGGTTGGCGCGGTCGTACAGCACGTCGGCCACCAGGATCACGTCGAAGCGGTCGGCCTCGGCGAAGAAGTCCGCGCTGACTTCCAGCGCGACGCCGTTGAGCGCGGCGTTGGCCCGGCTGGCCTGCAGCGCCAGCGGGTCCAGGTCGCAGGCCACCACCTCGGCCGCGCCGGCCCTGGCGGCGGCGATGGCGGCCACGCCGGAGCCGGCGCCGAAGTCCAGCACGGTCTTGCCGCGCACCCATTGCGGGTGCTCGGCCAGCCAGCGCGCCAGCACCAGGCCGCTGGCCCAGCAGAAGCACCAGTAAGGCGGCTCGTCCATCACCCGCCGGATCTCGTCGGGCGTGAAGGGGCGGTGCATGCGGGCCGCGTCCAGCAGCCACAGCCGCAGGTCGGTGCCCGGCAGCGGGGTGGCGAGCAGGCGCGCGTCGTGCAGCAGCGAGCGCAGCGTGTGCTGCAGGGCGTCGATGGCGGCGGGCTGGGGCGGCATGGACGGTTTCATGGCGAAATCAGGCCGCAGCCCCCGTGGATATTGCGCCAACAGCTATCAAAAACGAAGTAACCGGCACGCGCGGAAAAAGAAAAAGCCCCGGCAGGCCGGGGCTCGCGGGCAGGACGCGGGGCGCCGTCAGACGAACACGCCCGCCGTGTCCTGCATGTGGTCGGACACTTCGCCCAGGTGGTGCAGGGTGTCGCCCCAGGTCATCTCCAACTGCGTGAGGACCTTGAAGTAGTGGCTGCCGGCGTACTCGTCCGTCACGCCGATGCCGCCGTGCAACTGCACCGACTGCTGGCCGACGTAGCGCAGCGACTGGCCGAGCTGCACCTTGGCGCTGGACAGCGCCAGGCGGCGCTCGGCCTCGGGCGTGCCCAGCTTGAGGCTGGCGTAGTAGCTCATGCTGCGCGCCAGTTCGAGCTGCATCTTCATGTCGGCGACGCGGTGGCGCAGCGCCTGGAAGCTGGCGATGGTGACGCCGAACTGCTTGCGCTGGTTCATGTACTCGGTGGTGAGCGCCAGGGTCTTGTCCATGGCGCCGGTGCCCGTGGCGCAGGCGCAGGCGATGCCCACGTCCACCGCGTAGCGGAGGGCGGCCAGGCCGTCGGTGGTGACGAGCGCGGCGGGCGCGCTGTCGAACTGCACGTCGGCGGCGCGCGATTCGTCCTGCGTCGGGTAGCCGCGCGTGGCCACGCCGGCGGCGCCGCGCTCGACCAGGAACAGCGCCAGCTTGCCGTCCAGCTGCGCGGGCACGACGAAGGCGTCGGCCTGGTCGCCGGCGGGCACCACGTTCTTCAGGCCGGTGAGGGCGTAGGCGCCGCCCGGCGCGGCGCTGGCCTGGGCCGCGCACACGTCCAGCCGGTAGCGCGCCTTGCGCTCCTGCTGCGCCAGCACCACCAGGGCCTCGCCGCTGGCGATGCGCGGCAGCCAGGCGGCCTGCACCTCGGGCGTGCCGAAGGCGCCGATGGCGGCGCTGGTGACGAGGGTCTGCGCCAGCGGCTCCAGCACGATGCCGCGGCCCAGCTCTTCCATGACCACCATGGCCTCGATGGGGCCCAGCCCCAGGCCGCCGTGCTCCTCGCTCACGTACAGGCCGGCCAGGCCGAGGTCGGCCAGTTCGTCGTAGGCCGCGCGGTCGAAGCCGCCGGCCGCCACGATCTTCTTGCGGCGCTCGAAGTCGTAGCCCTTGTCCACCCACTTGGCGACGGCGTCGCGCAACTGCTGCTGGTCGTCCGAAAAATTGAAGTCCATGATCTTGTGTTCCTAGCGAGGCGTTGGCTTATCCGAGAACGGTTTGGGCGACGATCGTCCGCTGCACCTCGTTGCTGCCGCCGTAGATGGTGGTCTTGCGCATGTTGAAGTAGCTGGGGGCCAGCACGGCGTTGCCCGTGCTGCCGCCCGGGAAGCCCCGCAGCGCGGCGGCCACGGCCTGGTCGCCCTGCCAGCCGGCGGCCATGGCCTCCTCGATGAAGGGCAGGCTGTAGGGGCCGGCGGCCAGCATCATCAACTCGGCGTAGCGCTGCTGGATCTCGCTGCCCTTGATCTTCAGCAGGCCGGCGATGTCCAGCGAGTTCTTGCCCGACTTCTCGGCCGAGAGCACGCGCAGCACCAGCATTTCCAGCGCCACGACGTCCACCTCCAGCAGCGCGATCTGGTCGCGGAAGCGCGGGTCGTCCCACACGCCCTCGGCCTTGGCGATGCGCTTGAGGCGCGCCAGCTCGCGCTTGGACCGGGCCACGCCGGCGATGTTGGTGCGCTCGTGGCTGAGCAGGTGCTTGGCGTAGGTCCAGCCCTTGTTCTCCTCGCCGATCAGGTTCTCGGCCGGCACCTCGACGTTGTCGAAGAACACGTCGTTGACCTCGTGGCCGCCTTCCAGCATCTTGATGGGGCGCACGGTGACGCCGGGCGACTTCATGTCCAGCACGATGAAGCTGATGCCAGTCTGCGGCTTGCCCTCGTTGCTGGTGCGCACCAGGTTGAACATCCAGTCGCCGTGCTGGCCCAGGGTGGTCCAGGTCTTCTGGCCGTTGATGATGTACTTGTCGCCTTGGCGCTCGGCGCGGGTCTTGAGCGAGGCCAGGTCGGAGCCGGCGCCCGGCTCGCTGTAGCCCTGGCTCCACCACACCTCGCCGCTGGCGATGCCGGGCAGGAAGCGCTGGTGTTGCTCGGGCGTGCCGAAGGCCTGGATGACGGGCGCCACCATCACCGGGCCGAAGGGGACGATGCCGGGCGCGCCGGCGCGCGTGGTCTCTTCCTCGAAGATGTGCCGCTGCACCGCCGTCCAGCCGGGGCCGCCGAACTCCACCGGCCAGCCGTAGGCCAGCCAGCCCTTCTTGCCCAGGATCCTGGCCCAGCCCTGCAGATCGTCGCGGGTCAGGTCCAGATCGTCATGCACCTTCCGCGCCAGGTCCTTGGGCAGGTTCGCCGCGACCCAGGCGCGGACTTCCTCGCGGAATTGCTGTTCTTCGGGGGTGAATGCCAGTTCCATGTCCGTGGTTCTCCAGTTAACCCTTGTTTTTAGCATGGTCGTTCACTTCTGTCGGTCCGGCAGGCGACACACCCAGCTCGGCGCACAGCCGGGCCACGCTGGCGCGCAGGGCGGCGACCTCGGCCTCCAGCGCGGAAATCCGGTCGTTTTGGCTTCTGGCCCGCTCTGGGTCTACGCCATCAGCTATTGAATCAGGAGCATACTGCGCGCCCTCGACCGGCCCGCACAGCAACTGCGCCCAGCGGTCCTCGCGCGTGCCGGGCGCGCGCGGCAGGCGCACCACCAGCGGGCCGCCCTTGCCTTCGGGCCGCCCGGCCAGCTCGTCCAGGAAGCCGTCCACCGACGAGATGTCGGCGAAGCGGTGCCAGCGCTCGGCGTTCAGCCGCAGCTCGCCCGCCGTCTGAGGCCCGCGCAGCATCAGCAGGCCCAGCAGCGCGGCCGACTGCTCGGGCACGCCCAGGCAGCGCTGCAGGTTGTGCTCGTAGCGGGCCACGCGGCTGCCGTGCGACTCGATCACCAGGCTGAGCGCCCGCAGGTCCGCCAGCGCCCGCTGCGCCTCGGCCTCGGTCACGTTCATCACCGGCTCGCGGCTGGTCTTCTGGTTGCAGCCGGCGACGACCAGGTTGAGCGACAGCGGGTAGGTGTCGGGCACGGTGCGGGCCTTTTCCATCAGCGTGCCCAGCACGCGGGCTTCGACGGGGGTGAGGGCGCGCGGTGTCGTGGTCATGCGCGCAAGCATAGCGGGCCGCCGCGCGCATTCGTGCCCAACCCGCGGGGCGCGTGCCCGCCATGGGGATAATCCGCCCCGCATGAAGAACATCGTGATCCTGATCTCTGGCACCGGCTCCAACATGGCCGCCATCGTGCGCGCGGCCGAGCAGCAGCGCTGGGCCGAGCGCCTGGGCGCGCGCGTGGCGGCGGTCGTCAGCAACCGGCCGGGCGCCAGGGGCCTGGACACGGCGCAAGCCGCCGGCATCGCCACCGCCGTGGTGGACCACAAGGCCCACGCCAGCCGCGACACCTTCGACGCCGCCCTGATGCAGGCCATCGACGCGCACCAGCCCGCGCTGGTGGTGCTGGCCGGCTTCATGCGCATCCTCACGCCCGGCTTCGTGGCGCACTACGAGGGGCGCATCGTCAACATCCACCCCAGCCTGCTGCCGGCCTTTCCGGGCCTGCACACGCACCAGCGCGCGCTCGACGAGGGCTGCAAGCTGGCCGGCGCCACCGTGCACCGCGTGACGGCCGAGCTGGACCACGGTGAAATCCTGGCCCAGGCGGCCGTCCCCGTGCTGCCCGACGACACCGCCGACACGCTGGCGGCGCGGGTGCTGACGCAAGAGCACCTGATCTATCCCCGCGCCGTCGCCGAATTGCTGCAGAAACAATAGCTTCTGGCTCAATATCCACGCTGGATTGGGCCGGATTTGGCTCCAAATCCATCCGGCGTGGCACGCGATGGGACAATCCGCGCCATGCATCCCCAAGCCCTGCTCGACACCGCCAGCGACCTGCTGCCGCGCGTGCTGCGCCTCGACCACCCGGCCGACGCCGTGGTGTCGCGCTTCTTCCGCGAGCAGCGCCAGCTCGGCCCGCGCGAGCGCGCCACCCTGGCCGAGACCGTCTACGCCGTGCTGCGCCGCAAGCTGCTGTACGAGCACCTCGCCCGCGCCGGCAGCGGCCCGCGCCAGCGCCGGCTGGCCATCCTGGGCTTCGCCGCGCCGCGCGACGTCCTCATGCCGGCCCTGATCGAACCCGAGAAAGCCTGGCTCGCCGCCTGCGACGCCGTCGCGCCCGGCGAACTGCCCCCCGCCTGCCGCCACAACCTGCCCGCCTGGCTGGCCGAGCCGCTTCAGACCCAGTGGGGCGAGCAGTTCGACGCCCTCGCCGAGGCGCTGCTGGCGCCCGCGCCGCTCGACCTGCGCGTCAACACCATGCTTCAAAAAAGAGAGCTGGTAGCGAAGGATCTGCGCGGGCTGGGCATCGAATCGACCCTCACCCCGTACTCGCCCTGGGGCCTGCGCCTGGCGGCCAAGCCGTCGCTGCGGAAGCTGGACGCCTTCACCCGCGGCGCCATCGAGGTGCAGGACGAGGGCTCGCAACTGCTGGCGCTGCTGCTCCAGGCTCAGCGCGGCGAGATGGTGGCCGACTTCTGCGCCGGCGCCGGCGGCAAGACCCTGGCCATCGGCGCCGCCATGCGCGGCACCGGGCGGCTGTACGCCTTCGACGTGTCCGCCCACCGGCTGGAGGCGCTCCAGCCCCGGCTGGCGCGCAGCGGCCTGGCCAACGTCCACCCCGTGGCCATCGCGCACGAGCGCGACCAGCGCCTCCAGCGCCTGGCGGCCAAGCTCGACCGCGTGCTCGTCGATGCGCCGTGCTCCGGCCTTGGCACGCTGCGCCGCAACCCCGACCTGAAGTGGCGCCAGTCGCCCGAGGCCGTGCAGGCGCTGGCCGCCGCGCAGCGCGCCATCCTGGCTGGCGCCGCGCGCCTGCTCAAGCCCGGCGGGCGGCTGGTGTACGCCACCTGCAGCCTGCTGCCCGCCGAGAACGAGGACGTGGCCCGGGCCTTCGGCGCCGCGCACCCCGATTTCGCGCCGCTGAACGCCGCCGAGCTGCTGCGGGCGCTGAAAGTGCCCCAGGCCGACACCCTCTGCACGCCCGGCGGCGCCCATCTGCGCCTGTGGCCGCACCGGCACGCCACCGACGGCTTCTTTGCCGCCATCTGGCAGCGCAAGCGCTGAAATCGGGCCGGCTGACGTCGCTCAAACCTGACGCAAATTAGAGTCCATGCCCTTGATTGGCCGTGGAAGTGCCCTTTTTTTAGACACCCCGCCTACAATCAGAACCATTGGCGCCGCCGCGCGTCCAAACAGGCACGGATGCCGGCCCCCTGGCCGGCAGGCCCCCTCCCTTGAAAGACTCCATGACGACGTTTCTCGACTCTCCCATGCTGAGCGCCATGCTGGACTGGCTGGCCCACGGCGTGCTGGGCTGGGCCTGGTGGCAGGTGCTGCTGCTCGGCCTGCTGATGACGCACATCACCATCGTCAGCGTCACGCTGTACCTGCACCGCCACTCGGCCCACCGCGCGCTCGACCTGCATCCGGCCGTGCGGCACTTCTTCCGCTTCTGGCTGTGGATGACCACCGGCATGACCACCAAGGCGTGGACCGCCATCCACCGCAAGCACCACGCCAAGTGCGAGCAGGCCGAAGACCCGCACAGCCCGCAAATCCACGGCCTGAAAAAAGTCATGTGGCAGGGCGCCGAGCTGTACCGCGCCGAGGCCGAGAACGACGACACCCTGGCCCGCTACGGCCACGGCACGCCCAACGACTGGCTTGAGCGCAACGTCTACAACCGCCACTCCGTGCTGGGCGTCAGCCTGATGCTGATCATCGACGTGCTGCTGTTCGGCGGCCTGGGCGCCGCGCTGTGGGCCATGCAGATGGCGTGGATCCCGTTCTGGGCCGCCGGCGTGGTCAACGGCGTCGGCCACTTCTGGGGCTACCGCAACTTCGAGGCGCAGGACGCCTCCACCAACCTCACCCCCTGGGGCCTCATCATCGGCGGCGAGGAGCTGCACAACAACCACCACACCTACCCGACCTCGGCCAAGTTCTCGGTCAAGCCCTACGAGTTCGACATCGGCTGGGTCTACATCACCGTCCTGTCCAGCGTGGGCCTGGCGCGCGCCAAGAAAACCCCGCCCCGCCTGGCCTACGGCGACGTGCGCCCCGTGGCCGACGCCCAGACGCTGGAGGCGCTGATCGCCCACCGCTACGAAGTCATGGCCGGCTACGCGCGCCAGATGCGCGAAGTGCTGCACCAGCAGACCGCCTCGGCCGGCGCCGCCAGCGCCGGCGCCATCCGCTCGGCGCGCCGCTGGCTGCACCGCGACGCCGACAAGGTGCCCGCCGCCGCCGTGCCCCAGCTGGCCGAGGCGCGCGCCGCCTATCCGGCGCTCGACAAGATGGTCACCATGCGCGAGGAGCTGCGCCAGCTCTGGCTCAACACCGGCCGCTCGCGCGAGCAACTGGTGGCCGACCTGCAGGCCTGGTGCAAGCGTGCCGAGGACAGCGGCATCGCCGCGCTGCACGAGTTCTCGATGAAGCTGCGCGCCGTGCGCGTGGCTTGAAACTCCAACCTAGAAACGGCAGTTGACCGCTTGCCACCCTCGGGAAAGCCGCGTGAGCATTGACCTCGACGGCTTCGATGACCTCACCTTTCGGGTGAGCGCGCTACGCGCCCGCCAGCACCGCGCTCGCCGCGCCATGCGGCGTTGCTCCTCCTTGCGCACAACAGTGCGCCGCGTCGTCTCCCTTGCAGGGCGCGGCCCAGCCAGAGGCTGGGCCTGTTCGCGCCGTCCAAAGGCGCGCAGGCGCCTTTGGAGCCGCGGCGCTCACCCTTGCCTGCCACGCCGATCACGGCACTGGCGGGCGCGTTCAACTGCCGTTTCTAGGTTCAACGAACACAGCGGGCTGGCGCTTTCTCGCGCGATGACCCCGAAAAGAATGCGCGGCAACAGCCGCGCTTTTTTTTGGACGCCATGGGGCATGGCGCGGGGAACAAGGGCCGACAAGGCCGTGAGCCCGGTTCCTGCCTCGACGATCGGCTGGCCAGTGAAGGCACCGTGCGCTCCGCGCCGGTTCACTCCAGCAGCACGGCCAGCTTGTTGACGAGGTCGAGGCTGGTGGGGGTGACGACGTCCATGGGCGCGCGCTCGGGCGCGTAGTTGAGCGTCTGCGTCAGGCTCTCGCCGGTGGTGGTGGCGTTCAGGGGCAGCAGCATGATGTTCGTGTGCAGGCCGTCCGCATGCCTCAGCGTGGTCGTGATGTCCACCACCGCGCCGTCGCTCATGCGCCGCAGCATGCGGCCGTGATAGGGCGGCCGGAAGGCGTTGTAGGTGGCGTCAGTCCTGTGGTTGATCTCGTATTCGTTAATCATGAAATCGCGCACGGTCGCCGAGTGCGCGGCCGAACGGATGGTCTGTCCGTCGCTGTCCCGGTAGTCAGCAGGCAGATCGATCAGGAGCGCGTTGTACTTTTGCAAGCGTGTGGGGTCGTTGCCGGAGTTGGGGAAGTACACCGAGTAATCCCAGCTCATGAACTCCAGAAAGGAGTTCTTGGCGTTCGTCATGACCGTGCGCATGTCACTGCCGCCCAGCGGCTGGTAGTCCTGCCACTTGGGGATGAGGCTCGGCGTCACGGGCGTGTCGCCGTCGAAGGGCCGCGTCACCCACCGGGAACCGTAGATGGCCTGGTAGGACCCGAAGTGCTGCACGAACACCAGCGCCGGTGCCTGGCCCAGGTTGAAGACATAGACCGGGTACCAGGGCGTCTGCAGGGCCTTCATGCCGTTGCGGTAGAGCGCCAGCGGGTCGGCGTTGGGGTTGCTGAAATCGACCGCCGCCACGCCTTCTTTGTTGGGCTTTCCGTGGTTCACATGCGCCAGCCCGGTCCAGGTGACCAGTTCCGCGCCGCCTTGGCCGTCTTTGTTCCAGCGCATGGGGATGTAGCCGCCGGGTGCCACGGTCCACGCCTTGCCCCTGGCGGGGTCGAGCAGGGTGCCCACCACGTAGTTGTAGTAATCGATGTCCTGCAGGCTTTTGTACAGCTCGCTGTGCCCCTGGTCGGCGGCGGTGCCGAGCATGGCTTTCTTGTAGCCGGCCAGCACGGCGGGCGTCAGGTCGGCGCCCTGGCCGAGGGCCAGGTTCACCAGGTCGTAGGCGCGCGCCGATGCCTTCTGGAAGAACTGGTGGTAGCGCTCGCTCATCTGGGGCGTGACGTTGCTGACCGAGATGTTGGCGAGGAAGGCCAGGTACGCGTCGAGCCGGCCGAGCTTTTCGCTCACCAGCATGATTTCCATCAGGTTGGGGAAGCTGCCAATGGCTTTGTCCATGCCGGGAATGTCCAGGTCGGGGCGCAGCTGGGGGATGACGGCGTCGTAGGGCAGCGTCTCGAAGCCGCTGACGAACATCTTGTCGAAGCGCACCAGGTTGCCGTCGCCCGCCCCGGCCCGCGGCGGAGTCTGAATCTGCCGGGCGCGCTCCTTGAGCTCGTCCAGCTCGGCGATGAGCTGCTCGTAGGCGTCGCCCTGCCCGGCTTGCAGCATCGCCTTGTCGTCGTTGACGATCAGCGGCTGCTCTTCCACCCGCTTTTTCGCGCGCGCCAGTTCTTCCGCGTCCTGGGCGGCTTTCTTCTTGTCGGCCAGGTACGCCTTCCACTGATCGTAGGAGGTAAAGGCCGTGTCTGGCGGGGCTTCCTCGTCGTAGTGGGGGCCGACCGGGTCGGGCAGCTTCACGCCGGGGTCCTTGGGCAGGCTGCCCATGGGCGGCACCAGGGAGCTGCCCTGGTCCTTGAGCATGGTCTGGATGCTGCCGACCCAGGCCGTGGTGTCGGCCACGCCGGCGGGCTTGGCCTCGGCCGAGACTTGCACGTTCTGCAGCGCCTTGGCCCAGCCGTTTTGCTTGTAGAACTGCACGGAGGCGCTGCCGCCCGCGCCGGCGGTCAGCGTCTGGTACTTGACCGCCAGCGAGGCGCCGTTTTGCGACTCGGCGTTGCCGTCGGCGCTGCTGAAACTGAGCTGGCCGCTGCCGATGGCCTGGTTCATCGAGGTGGTCTGCGAGACGAAGGCGTCGCCGTTGACGGCGTAGAAGTCGGCGATGGCGCTCTCGATCTTGCCGCGCAGCGCGGTCATCTGGCGCACCAGCGCGGTCTGGATGGCGGCGTCGGCGCACAGCGCGTACTGCGCCTTCAGGTCGGCGAAGACGCTTTCCATGCGCGAGAGGATCTGGATGTTGGCGTAGGGCTCGGCGTCGGCCAGCTTGTAGCGGCCGACGGTGACGCGGGTGGTGTAGGGCTTGCCGCCGCAGAGGTCGGTGGGCGGGCTTTGGGTGGTGCTGACGTAGCCGCGCAGCAGCTCGTCGCCCAGCTTGGTGCCGATGAGGTAGCCGGTGAAGTTCTCGCTGCCGCTGAAGCCGCTGCCGAGGATGGAGACGATGTTGTTGGTGTTGGCCGACACCAGTTGCACGCTGACGGTGCCGTCGGACTGGGTGTTGCGCAAGGCTTCGGCATGGTGGTAGGCGGCGGCGGCCTTGAAGCCGCCGGCGGAGCCGGAGAGCGATCCGTCGAGGGTCGTCTGGCTGCTGGCCGTGCTGGCGGCCTTGCTGCTGGTGATGCGCAGCGCGGTGGTCTGCCGCGAGCGGGTGGTGTCCACGTTCAGCCGGCCGTCTTCCTTGAGCCGCCCCAGGTCGAAGATGGGGCGCAGGTTGTAGGTGGATGCGGCCGCGTTGATGCTGGAGCCGACCGAGAGCGACTTGATCGTCTCCGGCGTGATGTTGGTGCCCCGGCCGGCGGTCAGCAGGTAGCGGTCGAAGTCCTCCTCGTCCATGGACGCGTGCGCGGCCAGGGTGGGATAGCGCGAGGTATGGGTGGGCTCTGGCTCGTCCGAGCCGCCGCCGCAGCCGGCCAGAAGGAGCGCGCAGGCCAGCGGGACGGCCATGAAGCGGGGGCGGCGTGGCAGGTGGATGTACAGGTCTTTCATGATTCATCGACAGGTCGGGCGGGACTCTGAAAAGTCTAGATACAGGTATTTGCCGGCCGTGGGCCATGTTCGGGGCCAGCATCCCAGGTTGAGGGAATGCGTCCCGCGTATCGGGCTGTCACTATAGTCCGGCGCATGCCGTCTTTCCAGCCAGCACCCCCTGCGGGCCCACTTCCGCACCGGCGACCTGGAACAGCCGCCCGCACCTCCTTGGCGGCCCGGCGATGAAAAAACGGCCCCGGCGGGTATCCCGCCGGGGCCGTTGTTCAGGTGGTTGCTACAAATTCAATAGCTGGCTCGATCCCCTTGCAACCCGGGTTCCGATGGCCGCGGGCCGGGGGTTTCCCGGCCCGCGCCGCGCCGTCAGCGCTGGCGCCGCCTGTAGGCCAGGCCGCCCAGCAGCAGCGACAGCGCCGCCAGGGCCCAGGGCGCGTTCACCGGCACCGGGGTGATGCCGCCGCCGGTCACCACGTGGGTGGTGCGGCACGATTGCGCGCTGGTGCAGCGCGGCTCGTCCGTGCCGCCGGGCGCGACCTGGTTGTTCACACTGGTGGTCGCGCCCCTCGTCACCTTGGCCTGGTAGGTGAACGCATGCGTGCCCTCCGCGGCGCCGGCCGCCAGCTCGCAGGTCACCACCTGGCCCGCCGCGTTGCACGTGCCGCCGGCCGGCGTGGTGAACGAGCCCGGCACCAGCTCCAGCCCCTGGCCCAGCGTGTCCGTCAGCGTGACCACGCCGCGCGTCGGCGCCTCGGCCACCGTCACCTCGACGGTGTAGGTCAGGGTCTGTCCGACCGACACCTTGGCGCCGCTGGCCACCTCGGCCCGCTTGGCCACCGTCACCACCGCCTGGCGGATCTCGCCGAAGTCGTAGCCCGTGGCCACGGCGTCCGTCACCAGCACGATGTCCGTGACCACGCTGGGCACGACACCGCGCGCGTTGGCGGTGCCGCCGCTGGTGCCCACGGCGCGCGCGCCATCGACGTAGCCGGCCGGCTGCGCCTCGGTCACGCGGTAGCGGCCAGCGGGCAGGCCGCTGAAGGCGTACTGTCCGTTGCCGTCGGTCACCGCCGTCCGGATCACGTACTGGTCGTCGCCCGCGCACGTCGGCACGGCGTTGCCGTCCATCGGCAGCGCGGCCGTGTCCAGCACCCCATCGAGGCCGGCGACGCAGCCCTGCAGCGCGATCGACACGCCGCCGATGCCCAGCTCGCCGCCACCCTGGCTGCCGTCGTCGTCAGCGTCGTGGAACACCGTGCCCGCCAGGCTGGCGCCGCCCACCCGCACGGCCGTCGACGAGGCCGAATGCACGTACAGCAGCGCGCTGCGGGCGTCCGGCGAACGCCCGCCGATGCCGTTGTTGAACACGTCCTCCGCGGGGCAGCCCGGCGTGATGCCGATCTGCCCGGCCAGGCACCACGGCGTGCTGCCGCCGGGGGCCGTTGCTCGCGTGGCGCGGGTCGTTGTTGATCGAGCTCGGCGCGGCGTTGGTGTAGTACACCGCCATGGTGGGGTCGCTGGTGGCGGGAACGGTCACCGCGTTCAGCCGGTAGGCGCCGGCATCGAAGGCCGACGCCGGCGTGCGTGCCGTGAAGCTGTTGCTCGCATTGGCCGCGCCGTCACCCACGAACGGCAGGATGTCGATGAAATGCGGCACGTCCGGCGCCACCACGTCGGAGCCGAAGGACACGTAGTCCACGTTGTAGCGGAACCGCCCGCCAGCATCGATCACCGGCGTCAGCGTGCTTTTCTGCACCTGGAACCCCGGCGGCGTCTGCACCGCCACGTTCGCCGAGGCGGCCTTGGTGCAGGTGCCGAAGTTGTGGCTGGCCGGCACGTAGTCGCAGTCCGCCTCGTAGTCGTTCGGGCCGCCGCTCACCGCCACGCTGTTGGTCAGCACCGCGCTGTCCGGCGCGATCAGCGCGACCCTTGCCCTGAACTCGATCGGGGCCAGGTTCGCGCCCGCGTTGTCCGCGCCCAGGATGGGCATCTGGCCGGGCAGCGTCCAGGTCAGTTGCGTGTAGCCGGGGGCCGGGGTGGAGACCACCGGCTCCATCGGGTTGCCGCCCACCGTGGCGGACCCGGACACGTAGTTCAGGTTCGGCGGCAGCACGTCGGTCACCGTGTAGGTGGCGGCCAGCGGCGGGAAGGTCGTGGAATAGCGCGGCTGCAGCCGGTAGGTCAGCGTGCTGCCCACGGGCTGGGGCGCGATCTCGCCATCGGCCGGGTTGACGATGCTCTTGCCGACGCGCGAGGTGGTGCGGATCCGCGTCACGCGCAGGTGGTCGCGGATGTTGGCGCCGTCCAGAAAGGTGAACGAGGTGCCGATGTCACCCTCGTTGCGCAGGATGGTGCCTTCCGGGATCGCCTGGCCGGCCGTGCGGGTGGCGGCAGCCGGCGAGAGCACGCTGATCGTGGCCGCCCAGGTGTTGCGCAGGATGAGGCCACGGACCTGCATGCCAATTCTGGAGCTGCCCGGCATGGTGCCCACATTGGCGCGCACGTAGACGAGCCCGCCGGCGGCCTGGGCGGCGGCTTCGCTGGTGTGCCAGGTGATGCCCGGGTCGTTGCAGCGCGCCGTGGCGTACGCCGAAGCCCCGGCGGCCCCATCGTTGTACGGATCGGTTGCGGTATCGGTGGACGCGAAGTACGGCCCGCCTGCCTTGGTGCCGTACTGGATCGGCGGCGTCGGCGGAGTCGGTGAGACGTCGCTCCAGGTCGTGGTGACCGAGAAGTTGTCACCGATGTCGAACGCCGTGCGGTCGATGATCTCGCACAGGTAGACGCCGGTGTGCGCGGCCGTGCCGTCGTTGTAGTAGCGCACGCTGGCCTTCACGGACTGCGTCGGCGTCATGTCGTTGACATGGCAATCGACGACGACGGCGGGGTCGCACCGCGTTTCGAAGGGAGGGTCCAGGCTGAGATCTTCCTGGAACCTCTTCATCACAGCGCCCGTATCGAGCCTTTGCATTGGGTAGCTGGCGCTGTTGTTGCTGGGGTCGTCGCCGGTGAGCGGCTGGCCGCTGATCGACTGGCCGGTCACGCTGCCCAGCCTGATCTGGTGGCCGATCAGCACGTTCGACGGGTACGAGGTGAGCGGCGTCCACAGCACCAGCCCCTTGTTCGACACCCACCACTCCGCCGGCGGCACGGGCGACGCCGTGACGTTGTTGATGGTGGGCCGGCGCTGCAGGGTGGTGTCGATGTTGTTGACGTCGAAGTCGATGAGGGTTCCGACCTGTGCGGCCAGGTCACAGACGCCGCCGTTGGGCACCGCGCTGGGAGATGTGCTGTTGGTGCCGCCGGTGTCGGCGACCAGGTTGTACATGTTGAAGCCGCCGCCGGACTCGACATCGGGCAAGCCGAGGTGCGGGCTGCCGCAGCCGCTGCTGAAGGTGCCCCCGGCGGCGGGGTGCCAGTCGTCCAGCCGTACCCCGGCCGGATAGCCGGAAACGTCCATCTGGTAGTGCACGGGCACTGCGGGATTGAGTTGTTCCACGCCCTTGTTGCCGTGGCCGTTGGGGTTCTTGGCCACCAGGCCCACCAGCGGCTTGTGGAAGAAACCGTCCTCGTCAGCAGGGCCGTTGGCGGGCATGAAACCGTAGGCGCGCGGGTTGCCCTGGTGGCTCATCTGCACCACGACGTCGTAGAACGGCGCGGCGGTGACCGCCAGCGCGGCCGGCGTCTGGCCGGGCGTGAACGACGGGGTGGCCGAGGACGAGGCCGTCAGGCTGGGCGCGGGCAGGGCGGTGCCGTTGGGCGTGGTGCTGAGCACCGTGGCGTTGAGGTACACCGACCGCGTGCCCGAACTGGCGACGTTGCCCAGGTTGCAGGTCAGCGTCTGGCCGTCGACCGAGATGGTGGACCCGGCCCCGGTGCAGTCGGCCGGCACGTTGGTCCAGCGCGCCACCGGCAGGCCCACGCGCGGCGCCACGTTGCCCTGCGGGAGCGTGCTGACCAGGGTCAGGTTGTTGTCTCCGCCGCTGGTGCTGAAGGTCGCCAGGTATTCGAACTGGTCGTTGGTGCGCACGATGCCGTTGTGGGCATCCGTGTCAAAACCAGGGCCGGCGGCCACGTCCCAGCCCGAGGTGCCGTCGTAGCTGTTGACGAAAATGAGCTGGGTGATGGCGGCCTGGGCTGGCAGGCTGGCGCCCATCAGAACGGCGGCGGCCGCCAGCCACCGCCGCAAGGGCCGTGGCGCCGCGAGGCGGGCGTGAGGTCTACCCCCCCCCCCGCTGGGGTAGAGCGGCGGAGAATCATTCAAGTTGCTGGATATGGGCATTGCTGCGCTCCTTTTTTCAGTCACGGTGCTGTCACGCTTGGTATTTGGGCCGCGCGCATGGTATCAAATCAATTCCAAATCACCAATGGTGTAAAGGCCCGTGGAGCGTGAAAAATTGTGCCGGAACGGGTTTTATGCAGGATGGCGTGGTTTCGGCGATATTGTCCGAACGTGGTGGGGTGTCATGTAGAGTATTAAAGTATTAACTTTGATATTCACGTGCCATGCCCTGGCGGCGCCGCCTGGGGGGCTCGTTCGGGCGTTGGCCGTCACACGCTTGCCGGCGCCTCAGTGCCGGACGAGAGAGCGGGGGAATTTTGAAAAATTGAGTTTGTCGTAACCTGGCTACGATGATTCGTGCTTTTTCAAATTCACTTTCTTTTGGAAAAGATGTATAAATCGTAGTATGACTACGACTGGGGCAAGCAAACTAAACGCGCTCTACACCCGGCTCGCACCGGGGATGCCGTTGACCTCGGAGGACCTGGCGGCGCTGGACATCTCCGCCGACCTGGCCGTTCACTATGTCCGGGCGGGCTGGCTCATGCGCCTGGCGCGTGGGGTGTATGGTCGCCCGAACGACACCATGGCCCTTCATCCCAGCCTGCTGCTGTTGCAGCGCCGGTTGGAGGGGCTGCGCGTCGGTGGCAAGTCGGCGCTGGACTGGCATGGCGTGCGGCAGTACGTGGCGCGGCAGCCGGTGCTGCACCTGTACGGCTGGACGGCCGGGCGTTTGCCGGAGTGGTTCACCGAGCGTTTTCCGGCCGAATACCACCGCAAGCGCCTGTTCGACGAGCAGCCGGGGGCCTTGCTGCATGTTGACCCCTTCGAGAAGCGCGATGGCGCGCCGCGGGTGTCGGCCCCGGAGCGCGCGCTGCTGGAAGTGTTGAGCGACGTGGGCGTGCGCCAGCCTTTGCAGGAGGCCCGTGAACTGGTGGAGAGCGCCTACAGCCTGCGCGCCGACGTGCTGCGCGAGTTGCTTCAACGCTGCACGAGCGTCAAGACCGTGCGGCTGTGCCTTCAGCTCGGCCGCGAAGCCTCGCTGCCCTGGGCGGCCAAGCTCGACCCGGCCGCGCTGCCGACCGGCAGCGATCGGGCCTGGGTGTCCCGATCGGCCGATGGCCTGCTGGTGCTCAAGCCATGAACCCCACCTATCTCGATACCGCGCGCCTGCTGGCGCAGGTGGCGTCGCTGGTGTTCGTGGACGATACCTTCGCGCTGAAGGGGGGCACCGCGATCAACCTCTTCGTGCGCGACATGCCGCGCTTGTCGGTGGATCTCGATCTGGTCTTTCCCGACCACACGCTGCCGCGTGACGAGGCGCTGGCGCGCATCGACGAGGCCATCCGACAGGCCGCCGAGCGGCTGAAGAAGCGAGGATTCCAGACGCACGCGCCTGCCGTGGCGGCAGGGGAGACCAAGTTGCTGGTGCGTCGCGGTTCGATTCAGGTCAAGGTCGAAGTCAACTTCGTCATGCGCGGGACCGTGCAGCCGGCGCGCCGCGCTTCGCTGACGCCGGCTGCCCGCGACGTGCTGATGGCTGATCTGGAGATTCCGGTGGTATCGCTGGAGGACGTGTACGGCGGCAAGTTGGTGGCGGCACTGGATCGGCAGCACCCGCGTGACCTGTTCGACGTGATGCAGCTCTTTGCACACGAGGGCATCACGCCCGGCATCCGGCGTGCCTTCGTGGTCTACCTGGCCAGCAGCAATCGGCCGATCCACGAAGTGCTGTTCACGTCGCCGCGGGACATCCGGCACGACTACGAGCACAACTTCCAGGGCATGACGGCCGAGCCGGTGCCACTGGAGGCTTTGCTTGCTGCGCGCGAGCGGCTGGTGCAGGAGATCCAGCGTGGGCTGGATGAGGACGAACGGCGCTTCCTGCTGTCGCTGGTCGCCGACACGCCCGAGTGGGGGCGGCTGGGCATCGCCCATCTTGAACATCTGCCGGGCGTGCGCTGGAAGCTGCGGAATCTGGCGCAGTTGCGCAAGACCAATCCGAAGAAGTTTGCCGAGCAGGCCGACTTGCTGGCCGCGCGGCTGGCCGTCATCGCGCCAAGCTGAAAAGATGACCCCCCCCTGGGGGCAGCGGGGCAGCGTGAGGACCATTCTTCATGTCGTGCCCACGGCAGTGCATCGGCTGGAGCCCCCGTGAAAGAATCGCCGCATGAAGGCCCACGATGTCCTCATCATCGGCGCCGGCATGGCGGGCGCCTCGCTGGCGTGGCGGCTGGCCCGGGACGGCCTGGGCGTGGCGGTGGTGGAGCGCGAGGCGCAGCCCGGCATGCACAGCACCGGCCGCTCGGCCGCGATGTTCATGGAGAGCTACGGCCCGCCCGGCGTGCGCGCGCTGACCCGCGCCAGCCGCGCCTTCTACCTGAACCCGCCCCCGGGCTTTGCCGACGCGCCGCTGCCGCGGCCGCGCGGCGCGTTGTTCGTCGCCACCGCCGCGCAGCAGGACGCGCTGGCGCGGATGCGGGCCGGGCTGGCGGCCAGCGGCACGGCCATGGTGCTATTGGATTCAGAGCGCATCGCGCGGATGGTGCCTGGGCTGAAGCCCGGTTTGTTTCAGAACGCACTGCTGGACGAGCACAGTCATGACATCGACGTCCACGCGCTGCTGCAGGGCTTTCTGCGCGGCGCGCGGCAGGCCGGCGCGGCGGGGCACGGCGCCGAGGGCTGGACGGTGCGCCTGTCGGGCGGCGGCGAATTGCGCGCGCGCACCGTGGTCAACGCCGCTGGCGCCTGGGTGGACGAGGTGGCGCCGCTCTTCGGCGCCCGGCCCATCGGCATCGAGCCGCGCCGCCGCGGCGCCTTCACCTTCCGCCCGCCGGAGGGCGTGGACGTGTCCGGCTGGCCCCTGGTGGCCGACGTGGAGGAGGGCTGGTACTTCAAGCCCGACGCCGGCCAGTTGCTGGGCTCGCCGGCCAACGCCGACCCGGTGCCGCCGCACGACGTGCAGCCGGAGGCGCTGGACATCGCCCTGGGCATCCACCGCATCGAGGAGGCCACCACGCTGGCCATCCGCCGCCCGACGGCGAGATCGTCGTCGGCTTCGACGGCGCCTGCCCCGGCTTCTTCTGGCTGGCGGGGCAGGGCGGCTACGGCATCCAGAGCGCGGCCGGCGCGAGCCTGCTGGCGGCCAGCCTGATCGAGGGCGCGCCGCTGCCGGCCGAATTGGTCCACCACGGCGTCGATCCGGCTGTCGTGTCCCCGCGCCGGCTGCGCCGTGCCTTGGGCCTTGACTACTGAAAACGTAGCTGATTGCGCAATAAGGGCGCGGGCTGCAGGCTGATTTGATTCAACCTGGAAACGGCAGCTGACCGCTTGCCACCCTCGGGGAAGCCGCGTGAGCATTGACCTCGACGGCTTCGATGACCTTCACCTTTCGGGTGAGAGCGCTACGCACCCGCCAGCACCGCGCTCGCCGCGCCATGCGGCGTTGCTCCTCCTTGCGCACAACAGTGCGCCGCGTCGTCTCCCTTGCAGGGCGCGGGCCGTCCAGAGGCCGGCCCCGTTCACGCCGTCCACAGGCGCGCAGGCGCCTGTGGAGCCGCGGCGTTCACCCTTGCCTGCCACGCCAATCACGGCACTGGCGGGCGCGTTCAACTGCCGTTTCCAGGGTCAATGAATCAAGCGCCGGCCAGTACCCGCAGCCCGGTGGGGTCGAGCAGGTTCAGCACGCGGCCCGAGCCGCTGATGAGGTGGCGCTCGCGCAATTGGCGCAGCACGCGCGACAAGGTCTCGGGGGCGATGCCCAGTTGCGCGGCGATGGTGCGCTTGCGCTGGCGCAGCAGCACGGCCCGCGCGGCGGCGGGGTCGTGCGCCGGCTCGGCGTGGCGCAGCAGCCATTCGGCGCAGCGCGCCTCGGCGTCCTTGGCCAGGCGGCTGACGGCCAGCTCGGCCTGCTGGCGGTGCGCCCGCGCCACGTCGCGCAGCACCGTCAGCGCGGGCGCGGGCAGGGCCTCCAGGCTGGCCTTGAACTGCGCCAGCGGCACGCGCCGCACCTGGATCGGCGTGTCGGCCACGGCATCGACCACGGGCGCCAGGCCCAGCACGGCGTCGCCGGCGTCGAGCCACAGCGGCCCTTCGACCAGCCCGGTCTGGTGCGTCAGGCCCTCGCGCCCCAGCACGCCCAGGGCCACGCGGCCCCGGTCCACGTGGTAGACGGCATCGCCGGCGCAGGCGCGGCGCAGCAGCACCGCGCCCACGGGCAGGGTGAGGGGGTCGCCGGTCCGGTCGAGCGATGCGAAGGGCAGCATGGGGGCACTGTGCCGCGCCCGGCCGCGCCGGGCATTGATGCACATCAACCGCGGCGGACTTCGCCGCCGGGCCTGGCCTACAGCACCAGCAGCGCGCGGAAGTCGTTGACGTTGGTGTGCGTCGGCCCGGTGACGACCAGGTCGCCCAGGCCCTCGAAGAAGCCGTGCGCGTCGTGGCGCGCCAGGTGGTCGGGCAGGTCCAGCCCCAGGGCCGCCGCGCGCGCCAGGGTGTCCGGCGCCACCAGGGCGCCGGCGTTGTCTTCGACGCCGTCGATGCCGTCGGTGTCGGCCGCCAGGCCCCACACCGCGGGGTGGCCGCGCAGCGCCCGCGCCAGCCCCAGGCAGAACTCGCCCGCGCGGCCGCCGCGGCCGGGCCGGGCGCCGTGGGCCGCCGGGCCGAGGGTCACGGTGGTCTCGCCGCCGCTCAGGATCACGCAGGGCCGCGCGAAGGCGCCCGTGCCGGCGGCGGCGGCGCGGGCCAGGGCGGCGTGCATGCGGCCGATTTCGCGCGATTCGCCCTCGATCTGGTCGCTGAGCACGTGCGCCGCCAGGCCCGCCGCGCGCGCGGCGTCGGCCGCGGCGGCCAGCGACTGCCCGGGCGTGGCGATCAGGTGCGCCCGGTGCCGGGCGAACAGCGCGTCGCCGGGCTTGGGCGTCTCCAGGCGGCCGCTTTCGAGGCCGGCCACCACGCCCGGCGGCAGGGCGATGCCGTGGCGGCGCGCGATGGCCAGCGCGTCGGCGCAGCGCGTGTCGTCGGCCACGGTGGGGCCGCTGGCGATCACCGACAGGTCGTCGCCCGGCACGTCGCTGATGGCCAGCGTGACCACGGGCGCCGGCCCGCAGGCGGCGGCCAGGCGCCCGCCCTTGATGCGCGAGAGGTGCTTGCGCAGCGCGTTCATCTCGTGGATGCCGGCGCCGCTGGCGAGCAGCGCGCGGTGGATGCGCTGCTTGTCGGCCAGCGCCAGGCCCTCGGCCGGCAGCGTCAGCAGGGCCGAGCCGCCGCCCGAGATGAGGCACAGCACCAGGTCGTCGGCGTCCACGCCGTGGGCCAGCGCCAGCAGCCGCCCGGCGGCGCGCTGGCCGGCCTCGTCCGGCACGGGGTGGGCGGCCTCGGCGACCTCGATGCGCTGGGCCAGGCCGGCGGGGCGCGGCGGCGTGTGGCCGTAGCGCGTCACCACCAGGCCGGACAGGGGCGCGTCGGCGGGCCATGCGGCCTCCAGCGCCTGCGCCATCGCCCCGGCCGCCTTGCCGGCGCCCAGCACCAGCGTGCGGCCCCGGGGCGGCGCGGGCAGGAAGCCCGCCAGCGTGCGCGCCGGCTGCGCGCGGGCGATGGCGGCATCGAGCAGATGGCGCAGGAACTCGCGCGGCTGGGCGGTGGGCGAGGGCGGCGGGGGGGCGGGCATGGGGCTCACTCTACCCGCGGGCGCGGGCAAGAGCGGCCGGGCGCCTGCTTGAGGCTCCGTCTCATCGTCACCACATGTCGTTCATGTTTGTATATACGATTCCATGATGCGCCAACCCGACATCTCCCGACCCAATGCGCAACCTGGTCATCTCCTCGTCCATTGCCAGGAAGCTGGCCGACAAGCATCACATCCGACGCTGTGAAGTCGTCCAGTGTTTTCAGAACAAATGCGGTGTGTACCTGGAAGACACGAGAGAGGACCACGAGAGCGATCCACCAACGCCGTGGTTCGTGGCGCCAACCAACAAGGGCAGGGGACTGAAGATCGCATTCATCCATCGGGACGGGAAAGTTTTCCTTCGCTCCGCGTCCGACGCCAATGATGCCGCATAACGTATATACGAGAAGTATGGAGAATGAACAAACGGAGTCCTGACACCATGAAGCCCACCAAAACGAAGCGGGTGGCGAGCAAGATGGCTTCCACCGACGAAGCATGGGAAAGCGGCCGACTGGGTTGCGACGAATCCAGCGTTCGGGTTGCCGGCCCCGAGCTGGAGAGCCTGGTGGACGAGAGTCTGGGTCTGCAGGCCATCTCGATCCGCTTGCCCAGGCATCTGATCGAGGCCTACAAATTGATTGCGGCCCATCATGGCGTCGGCTATCAGCCGCTGATGCGCGACATCCTGCAACGCTTCGTGCCTGAAGGCCTGAAGGAGGTGCTGCAGGAACACGAGATTCGCGCGGAGGCCGCGAGCAAGCGAATCGCGGAAAGCAGGAAAGCTGCCTAGGCCGCGGGGACGCCGACGTTTCCGTGGCACATACAGGATGCATATGCCCGGAGATGCCGTGCTCCCCTTGTCTTCCAGGCCCAAGGAGGCCAAGCTGTTCCGCAACAACCGCAGCCAGGCGGTGCGGATTCCCGTCGAGTTCGAGCTGCCCGGCGATCGTGTGCTGATCCACCGTGAAGGCGGCAAGCTCATCATCGAGCCCGTGGCCAAGCCCGCCAACATCATCGAATTGCTGGCCGAATGGCGCAACGAGCCGGCGCCGGGGCCGCAAGACCAGTTCCCCGATATCGAGGACATGCCCGCCAAGCCGGAGGATGTATTTTGAGCGGCTACCGTTTTCGGGCACGACCCCCCTTGACAACCGCCAGCATGCGGAAGCGGCCAGGAAAAAGCCGCCCGAAGGCGGCCATCTGAGAGGGAAGTTCCGGGATTTCCGGAATCGGTTTGAAGTTGTTGGTGCCGGCGACCGGAATCGAACTGGTGACCTACGCGTTACGAGTGCGTTGCTCTACCAACTGAGCTACGCCGGCATGACCGGAAAAGCTGGCGATTATAGCGGCCTGTGCCGCCGTCCCGCGCGGCGCGGGAACGCACGGCCGTCTAGACTGTGCCCTCGCCATCAGGACCGGAGGTTTCACGCCATGCTGAAGTTGGACCATGCCATCGACGCCCAGGCGCTGCTGGACGCGCCGGCCGCGCCGCGCGCGCCGTCGCGCCGCGCCGCGATCCGGCTGGGCCTGGGGGTGGGCTATGCCGCCGCCGCGCTGCCGGCGATGGCGCGGACGGCGATCAAGACCCCGGCCGAGGGGCTGACGACGGGCGAGGTGATGATCGACGTGGCGGGCTTCCAGATGCCGGCCTACCGCGCCCAGCCGGCCGGCGGGACCGGGCTGCCGGTGGTGCTGGTGCTGTCGGAGATCTTCGGCGTGCACGAGTACATCGCCGACACCGCGCGGCGCTTCGCCAGGGCCGGCTACCTGGCGATCGCGCCGGAGCTGTTCGTGCGCCAGGGCGACGCGCAGGGCTACGGCGAGATGGCCAGGCTGATGTCCGAGGTGATCGCCAAGGTGCCCGACGCGCAGGTGATGGGCGACCTGGACGCCGCCGTCGCCTGGGCCGGCGCCCACGGCGGCGACACCGGCAGGCTGGGCGTGACCGGCTTCTGCTGGGGCGGACGCCAGACTTGGCTGTATGCGGCGCACAACCCCCGCGTGAAGGCGGGCGTGGCGTGGTACGGGCGGCTGGTGGGGCAGGGCACGCCGCTCGAACCGCAGAACCCGGTGGACGTGGCGGCCCAGTTGAAGGGCCCGGTGCTGGGGCTGTACGGCGCGGCCGACACGGGCATTGCCCTTGACACGGTTGATACGATGAAGAAAGCGCTGGCCCGGGCGGGCGCGCGGGGCAACGTGGCGGCCCGGGCGTCGCGGTTCGTGGTCTACCCGGACGCGCCGCACGCCTTTCACGCCGACTACCGGCCCAGCTTCCGCCAGGAGGCGGCCGAGGACGGCTGGAAGCGGGCGCTGGCCTGGTTCCGCCAGCACGGCGCGGCTTGACCGCCGCGCTCGGCGCCGCGAGAGCCGCCGGGCCCAAGATGAAACGCCCCGGGGGCTTTGCATGAAGCGGCGGACGGGCCTTTTTCATGGCGCCGGCCCGGATGACGCCGTTTTTTAGTGTTTTATGCCGCTGGTCCGCATGGACAAAGCGCTTGCAGATATGAATTTAATAGCAATCCTGGCCGGCACCCTGATGGCCGGCGTCGGCAGCGTGTGGATCGCGGCGGCGCTGTCGTTGGGCGTGCTGGCGCGCCACACGCAGCACATGCTGAGCCTGGCCGCCGGCGCGCTGCTGGCCACCGCCTTCATGAGGCTGCTGCCCGAGGCCTTCGAGAGCGGGGTGGAGGTGCACGCGCTGTCCACCACCGTGCTGGCGGGGCTGGTGTTCTTCTTCCTGCTGGACAAGGCCGAGCTGTGGCACCACGGCCACGAGCACCACCCCACGCTGCCGACGCTGGACGAGGCCATGGCCGAGCCCGGCGCCGCGCGGGGCCACGGGTACCACCATGTCCATGGCCATGCGCACGCCATGGCCGTGATCACGGTCACGGTCCGCGCGGCGGCTGGGCCGTGCTGGCGGGCGACGGCGTGCACTGCTTCGGCGACGGGGTGCTGATCGCCTCGGCCTTCCTGGCCGATCTGCACCTGGGCGTGGCGGCGGCGCTGGCGGTGCTGGTGCACGAGGTGCCGCACCACATGGGCGACCTGGCCGTGCTGCGCTCGGGCAGCCGGGGCAGCCGGCGCGCGGCGCTGCTCAAGGTGTCGCTGGCTGGCGCGGTGACGGCGCTGGGCGGGTTGGCCGGCTACGTGCTGGTCGGGCAGTTGTCGGGCCTGCTGCCCTACCTGCTGGTGCTGGCGGCCAGCAGCTTCATCTACGTGGCGCTGGCCGACCTGATCCCGCAGCTGCAGAAGCGCCTGAACGCGCGCGAGACGGCGGCGCAGATCGTCTGGCTGGGCATCGGCATGGGGCTGGTGGTGCTGGTGGGCGAGTTGGGGCTGGGCCACGCGCATTGACGCCGGCGCTGGCGGATTTCAAGCCATATGGGACTCAAGCCCGCATGGGTATTGCGCTGACAGCTCCTGAAAAAGGAGCGTCCGGCGCGGCCTCAGCCTTGCGCCGTCGGCAGCCCCGGCGTGCGGCTCCATTCGCTGTAGCTGCCGGCGTACAGCGGCGCGGGCGCGTGGCCGGCCAGTTCCATCGCGATCAGGTTGGGCACGGCGCTGACGCCGCTGCCGCAGTGGTGCACCACGGTGGCCGGGTCGCGCCCGGCCAGCAGGCGGTCGAACTCGGCCTGGAGCTGGCTCGCCGGCTTGAAGCGGCCGTCGGCGCCGAAGTTGTCGGTGAAGGGGCGGTTCAGCGCGCCGGGGATGTGGCCGGCGATGGGGTCCAGCGGCTCCACCTCGCCGCGGTAGCGCGGCGCGCCGCGGGCGTCGATCAGGGTCTGCGCGGGCTGCTCCAGGCGCGCGGCGACGTCCTGGGTGGCGACCCAGCGGCGCAGTTCGAGCCCGAGCTGGAAGCCGGAGGGCGGGCGCGCCGGGGCCGGGCCGGAGCCGAGCGCGCCGCCGGCCGCCTCCCAGGCGGCCAGGCCGCCGTCGAGCACGGCCACGGCGTCGTGGCCGGCCCACTTCAGCATCCACCACAGGCGCCCGCAGTAGTTGGCGCCGTTGCGGTCGTAGACCACGGCTTGCATGGTGTTTTCGAAGCCCAGCCGGCGCAGGGTCTGCGCGAACAGCTCTCTTTTTGGTA
The DNA here is from genome assembly GCF_016703145.1 of Ottowia sp. GTDB lineage: Bacteria > Pseudomonadota > Gammaproteobacteria > Burkholderiales > Burkholderiaceae_C > Ottowia. The sequence continues at coordinate 504,319 of NZ_JADJCO010000002.1, forward strand.
GCGGATGGCGGCCGCCGTTGACCGCGTCGGCGGCCGAATGGGCGCTCAGGTCGCGGTCGAGGTGGGCTTGCACGCTGCCGGCGATGTGCTTGCTGGCGAACATCGCGTCGGCCTGGGCGGGGTTGGCCAGGTCGAAGCTGCAGTCGAACACCATCAGCGGCGCGCCGCTGGCCTGCAGGGCCTGCAGCTGGTGGGCGGAAATCAGGTGCGTGTACATCGGTGTCAATGCTCCTCGGCGGGGGGGTTGGGCAGCGCCCGGGCGCGCAGGAAGGTGGCGGTGATGCCGCTGGCGATGATGGTGGCCATGCCGAGCCAGCCGATCAGCGGGATCCGGTCACCGAACAGGAACAGCCCGAACAGCGCCGCGAACACGATGCCCGAGTATTGCAGGTTGGCCACCACCATGGTGGCGCCGCGGGTGTAGGCGCGCGTCATGCACAACTGGCCCAGCGCGGCCAGCACGCCCACGGGCAGCAGCCACAGCGCATGCACGGTGTCGAGCGGGTGCATCTCGAAGAACAGCATGCCGACGCCGCCGGCCAGCGTGGCGCCGAGCGAGAAGTAGAACACCGTGCGCGCCACCGGCTCGCCCACGCGGCCGAGGGCGGCGACCTGCATGTAGGCCAGCGCGTACATCAGCCCCGACAGCAGGCCGATCAGGCCGGCGAAGAGCTGGTTCTGGTCCAGCGTGGGCCGCAGCATCATCACCACGCCGGCGAAACCCGCCATCACGGCCAGGATCAGCGGCCCCTGGCGGCGCACGTCGGCCAGGCGGCCCATGACCAGCGTGCCGCCGATGACGAAGGCGGCGACCCACACGCCGCTCATGTAGTTGAGCGTCATGGCGGTGGCCAGCGGCAGGTGCGCGATGGCGTAGAACCACGCCACCAGCGCCGACACGCCCACCAGGTTGCGCCACGCGTGCATCATGGGCACGTCCGTGCGCAGGCTGACGCCGCGCGAGCGCGACAGCAGGCTCATGACGAGCAGGCCGATGGCGCCGCGGTAGCAGACGATCTCCAGCGGCCCGAAGTGGAGCGAGGCGTATTTGATGCACACGCTCATGCCCGCGAAGAACAGCGAGGCGGCGATCATCCAGGCGGCTTGCATGAGCGGCGTCTGTCCAGATAGGGAAAGCGGCCTGGGCGCTGATGGTCCGTGCGCAGGCCGCCATGGGTTGAGGGGGCACTCAGGTGGTGAGGGTCCAGCCCATCGCGCGCCGGTACCACTCGTGGAAGTGCTGCATGCCGTCTTCCATCGGGCTCTGGTAGGGGCCGACCTCGTTGTCGCCGCGCTTCATCAGGGCCTGGCGGCCGGCGTCCATGCGCTCGGCGATTTCGTCGTCCTCGATGCAGGTCTCCATGTAGGCGGCGCGCTGGGCTTCGACGAATTCGCGCTCGAAGCAGGCGATCTCCTCGGGGTAGTAGAACTCCACCATGTTCAGCGTCTTCGTCGGGCTGACGGGGTGCAGCGTCGAGACGGTGAGCACGTGCGGGTACCACTCCACCATGATGTGCGGGTAGTGGGTGAGCCAGATGGCGCCGTGCGCGGGCGGCCGGCCGCCCCGGTACTTCAGCAGCTCGGCGTGCCAGCGCTCGTACACCGGGCTGCCGGGCTTGCCCAGCTTGCCGGCCACGCCCACGGTCTGCACCGAGTATTCACGCCCGAACTGCCAGCGCAGGTCGTCGCAGGTGACGAAGTTGCCCAGGCCGGGGTGGAAGGGGCCGACGTGGTAGTCCTCCAGGTAGACCTCGATGAAGGTCTTCCAGTTGTAGTGGCATTCGTGCAGCTCGACGTGGTCGAGCGCGTAGCCGTCGAAGGACAGCTCGGCCGCCACGCCCATGCCCGCCAGGTCGGCGGCGATGTCGCGGCCGTTGTCCTCGAACAGCAGGCCGTTCCATTCGCGCAGGCGGTAGTTGTTCAGGTTCAGGCAGGGGTCGTGCTTGAAGTGCGGCGCGCCGATCAGGTCGCCGCGCGGCGAATAGGTCCAGCGGTGCAGCGGGCACACGATGTTGCCCCCGGCATGGCCCGGCGCCGCGGCCTGCAGCGAGCCACGGCCCTTCAGCATCACGGCCTGGCGGTGGCGGCACACGTTGGACAGCAGTTCGACGCCGCCCTGCGCGTTGCGCACCAGCGCGCGGCCCCCGGCCTCGTGCGGCAGGGCGAAATAGTCGCCCGGGTTCGGCACGGCGAGCGCATGCCCGACGTAGCGCGGGCCGGACTCGAAGATGAGCCTCATCTCGCGCTCGAACAGCGCCGGGTCGAAGTAGGAATGGACGGGAAGTTGACTTGCCGCCTGCTGGAATTGAAGACTTAAATCAGACATGGTGTTCCGACCTAGAGACTCCCCCTATGAAGGGGCAGGTAAGAGCCTGTGAACAGGCCCTCAGCGCTTTGGCATCTGAGGATATTTGGCGCGCGAACCCCAGGCTTTGGCCCAAGGGAGCCGGCGATTCTAGCCGAGCAGGCCTGCCGGGGCGGGCTCGGCGGGCGTTGACCCGTGGGCGTGCCGGGCGCGGTGCCGGCCCTCGCCGGGGGGGAGCGACCTAAAATGCACGGCTTTGCGCCACTTTATGTCCAGGAAATCCCACGCCAGCCCCGCGCCGCCCGCCAGCTATGGCGATGCCGTGCAGCAGCTCGAGCAACTCGTCGCCGGGCTCGAATCCGGCCAGTTGCCGCTGGAGGAGCTGCTGGGCCAGTACCAGCGCGGCGCCGAACTGCTGCGCTACTGCCGCGACCGCCTGCAGGCCGTCGAGGACCAGGTGAAGGTGCTGGACGATGGCGGCGCGGCCAGACCCTGGGCGGCCGAATGACGTCGCTGGATTTCCCCGGCTGGTCCGATGCCCAATTGGCGCGGGTCGAGCAGGCGCTGCACCGCTGGGTGCCGGCCGACGCGCCCGCCGGGCTGGGCGAGGCCATGCGCTACGCCGTGCTGGACGGCGGCAAGCGGGCGCGCCCGCTGCTGGTGCTGGCGGCCTGCGAGGCCGTGCGGGGCAACGACCAGGCGGCGCTGCGCGCGGCCTGCGCGGTGGAGCTGATCCACGCCTATTCGCTGGTGCACGACGACATGCCCTGCATGGACAACGACGTGCTGCGGCGCGGCAAGCCCACCGTGCACGTGCGCTTCGGCGAGGCCCAGGCACTGCTGGCGGGCGATGCGCTGCAGGCGCTGGCGTTCGAGCTGCTCACGCCGGGCGACGGCAGCGTGCCCGAGGCGATGCAGGCCGCGCTGTGCCGCCTGCTGGCGCGCGCCGCCGGCAGCGGCGGCATGGCCGGCGGGCAGGCGATCGACCTGGCGAGCGTGGGCAAGCCCCTGAGCGAGCCCCAACTGCGCGGCATGCACCGGCTCAAGACCGGCGCGCTGCTGCAGGGCAGCGTGCGCATGGGGGCGGCCTGCGCGCCGCAAGGCGTGGGCGAGGCGGCGCTCGCCGCGCTGGACGATTACGGCGCGGCGGTCGGGCTGGCGTTCCAGGTGGTCGACGACATCCTGGACGTCACCGCCGATTCCGCCGCGCTGGGCAAGACCGCCGGCAAGGACGCCGCCGCCGACAAACCCACCTACGTCTCGCTGCTGGGCCTCGATGCGTCGCGGGCGCTGGCGCGCGAGCTGCTGGCGCAGGCGCACCGCGCGCTCGACGCCAGCGGCCTGCCCGACGCTGGGCGCCTGCGCGCGCTGGCCGACTTGGTGGTCCAACGCAACAGATGAAACACCCCCCAGGCTCCACACGCTTCGCGTTGTTCCTCCTCCCCCCTCGAGGGGGCACCGCCAGCGACCCGGCGGAGCCGGGCCGCGGCGGTCGCTGGCATGGCTCGCTCCGCAGCCATTGGAATCCTTGCGGTTGCGGCGCGGCGGGTGGCCGGTGGCTCACTGGACAACTGACATGACCACGAATCTTCTCGACACCATCCACGACCCCGCGGGGCTGCGGCACCTGACGCGCCCGCAGCTCAAGGCATTGGCGGACGAGTTGCGCGAATGCGTGCTGCAGAACGTGGCCCGCACCGGCGGACACCTCAGCTCCAACCTGGGCACGGTGGAGCTGACCATCGCGCTGCACCACGTTTTCAACACGCCCTACGACCGGCTGGTGTGGGACGTGGGCCACCAGACCTACCCGCACAAGATCCTGACCGGCCGGCGCGAGCGCATGCCGACGCTGCGCCAACTGGGGGGCATGTCCGGCTTCCCGCGCCGCGATGAGAGCGAGTACGACACCTTCGGCACCGCGCATTCGTCCACCAGCATCTCGGCCGCGCTGGGCATGGCGCTGGCGGCGCGCCAGAAGGGCGAGGACCGCAAGTCGGTCGCCGTCATCGGCGACGGCGCCATGACCGCCGGCATGGCCTTCGAGGCGCTGAACAACGCCGGCGTGGAGCGCGACGCGCGCCTGCTGGTGGTGCTCAACGACAACGACATGTCGATCAGCCCGCCCGTGGGCGCGCTCAACCGCTACCTGGCGCAACTGATGAGCGGCCACTTCTACGCCGCCGCCAAGAACGTCGGCAAGACCGTGCTGGGGCCGGTGCCGCCGCTGTTCCAACTGGCCAAGCGGCTGGAGCAGCAGGCCAAGGGCATGGTCGTGCCGGCCACGCTGTTCGAGAAGTTCGGCTTCAACTACATCGGCCCGATCGACGGGCACGATTTGGATTCGCTCATTCCCACGCTGGAGAACATCCGCGACCTGATGGCCGACCGCGCCGGCCCGCAGTTCCTGCATGTGGTGACGAAGAAGGGCCAGGGCTACAAGCTGGCCGAGGCCGACCCGGTGGCCTACCACGGCCCCGGCAAGTTCGACCCCGCCGTCGGCCTGGTCAAGCCGGCCGTTGCCCCGAAGCAGACCTTCACCCAGGTGTTCGGCCAGTGGCTGTGCGACATGGCCGCCCAGGACGCGCGCCTGGTGGGCATCACCCCCGCCATGCGCGAGGGCTCGGGCATGGTGGAGTTCCATCGGCGCTTCCCGGACCGCTACTACGACGTCGGCATCGCCGAGCAGCATGCCGTCACCTTCGCCGCCGGGCTGGCCTGCGAGGGGCTCAAGCCGGTGGTGGCGATCTACTCCACCTTCCTGCAGCGCGCCTACGACCAGTTGATCCACGACGTGGCGATCCAGAACCTGCCGGTGGTGTTCGCGCTCGACCGCGCCGGCCTGGTGGGCGCCGACGGCGCGACCCACGCCGGCAACTACGACATCGCCTACCTGCGCTGCGTGCCCAACGTCAGCCTGGCCTGCCCGGCCGACGAGCGCGAATGCCGCCAACTGCTGACCACCGCGTACGAGCAGGACCATCCGGTGGCCGTGCGCTACCCGCGCGGCGCGGGGGTGGGCGTGGCGCCGCTGGCCGACCTGGCGGGCCTGCCCTTCGGCCAGGGCGAGATCCGCCGGCGGGGCGAGCGCATCGCCATCCTGGCCTTCGGCACGTTGCTCCATCCGGCGCTGCAGGCGGCCGAGCGGCTGAACGCCACCGTGGCCAACATGCGCTGGGTCAAGCCGCTGGACACTGGCCTGCTGGCGCAGGTGGCCGCCAGCCATGACGTGCTGGTGACCGTGGAAGAGGGTGCCGTCATGGGCGGCGCCGGCAGCGCCGTGGCCGAGGCGCTGGCGGCGGCCGGCATCGCCAGGCCGCTGCTGCACCTGGGCCTGCCCGACCGCTTCATCGAGCACGGCGATCCAGCACGGCTGCTGGCGCTGGAAGGCCTGGACGCCAGCGGCATCGAGGCCTCGGTGCGGCAGCGCTTCGCCGACCTGCTGGCGCTGGTGCCGGCGGCGCCCAGTCTCCAGACGGTGGGCGGCGGCAGGTGATTCCCTAGTGGCCGGTCGGGCTGACCGCCCGCTACACTCGACCGGCTTCGTATTTCAACCTGTTGTCTGTTCAAGGAGTCACAACACATGGACCGTCGTTCCCTGATCAAGCGTACCGGCATCGCGGGCGTGCTGGCTGCCGGCGTGGCACCGGCGGTGCATGCCCAGGCGGCGGTGCGCTGGCGCATGGCGTCGAGCTTTCCGAAGTCGCTCGACACGATCTTCGGCAGCGCCGAGAGGTTCTCGCAGACCGTCAAGGCGCTGTCGGGTGGCAAGTTCGAGGTGTCGGTGCACCCCGGCGGCGAGCTGATGCCCGCCTTCGGCGTGGTCGACGCGCTGGAGAAGGACACCATCGAGATGGCCCAGACGGCGGCCTACTACTTCACCGGCAAGGATCCCGTTTTCGCCTTCAGCTGCGCGGTGCCGTTTGGCCTCACCACGCTGCAGATGGCCTCCTGGAAGGACCACGGCAACGGCCGCAAGCTGCTGGACGCCTTCTTCGCCAAGTACAACTTCAGCACGTTGAGCGCCGGCAACACCACCACCCAGATGGGTGGCTGGTACCGCAAGCAGATCAAGTCGCCCGCGGACCTGAAGGGCCTGAAGATGCGCCTGGGCGGCGGCGTCTTCGGCGAGGCCATGGCCAAGCTGGGCGTGGTGGCGCAGAACATGCCCGCCGGCGACGTGTACCAGTCGCTGGAGAAGGGCACGCTGGACGCGGCCGAGTTCGTCGGCCCTTACGACGACGAAAAGCTGGGCTTCAACAAGGTCGCGCCCTACTACTACTACCCTGGCTGGTGGGAGGGCAGCGCCGACCTGGAGTTCTTCATCAACAACAAGGCCCTCGCGAAGCTCTCGCCCGAGAACCAGGCCATCGTGAAGGCGGCCGCGGCGGTGGCGGCGGCCGACATGACGTCCAAGTACCAGGCGCTCAACCCGCTCGCGCTCAAGCGCCTCGTGGCCAGCGGCACCAAGCTGACGCTGTTCCCGAAATCGGTCATGGACGCCGGCTTCAAGGCCTCGATGGACGTGTTCGCCGAGCACGAGGCCAAGTCGCCCGACTTCAAGAAGATCCACCAGGACATGCGCGCCTTCCAGCGCAACCAGATCCTGTGGAACCGCTACTCGGAGTTCCCGTTCAACCAGTACATCAACTCGGTGAAGATTTGACGGGCGCGCGGCAAGAAAGCCCGCGCACCGCGCGGGCTTTCTTGCGTTCACGCTACCGAAGACGCCGCAATTCACATCATTGAGTGACGAGTATTGCCTCTAGCCCGCGTGGATATTGCGTGGATAGCTATCAATGGATGAGCTATCGGCGCGTCAGCCCCGGCGCCTCGGGGCCTATTTGGCGTCGTCCTGCTTGAGCGCCTCGCTCAGGGCCTTGGCGGGGTCGTCGCTGCCCCAGCCGCCCGCTTCCGGTTCGGACGCCGGGGCGCCCTCGGCCGGGGCGCCGCCCTCGTCGCCGGGCTGGGCTTGTTCGCCGCCCCAGGCGCTGTCGCTGCCCCAGCCTTGCTCCGATGCGCCGGCGGCGGGCGCGTCGGTGCCGCCATAGCCCTCGGTGTTGCCCAGGCTCTCGCGCATCTGGGCGCCAACGTCTTCCATGTTGAATTCGATCTTCTTGTCCAGGCTGCCGGTCACCAGGCCCGGGAAGGCGATCAGGACGCCGACCATCGTGAGCTGCAGGATCAGGAACGGGATGGCGCCCTTGTAGATCTGCATCGTCGTCACCGGCTCCATGACCTTGCCGGTCACGCGGTCGACGTAGGGCTTCTCGGGCGCGACCGAGCGCAGGAAGAACAGCGCGAAGCCGAACGGCGGGTGCAGGAAGGAGGTCTGCATGTTGACCGCCAGCAGCACGCCGAACCAGATCAGGTCGATCCCCAGCTTGTCGGCCACCGGCGCCAGCAGCGGCACCACGATGAAGGACAGCTCGAAATAGTCCAGGAAGAACGCCAGGAAGAAGATCATGAAGTTCACCAGCACCAGAAAGCCCACCTGGCCGCCGGGCAGGTCCGACAGCAGGTGCTCGACCCACTTCGGGCCGTCGGCGGCCTGGAACACCATGCTGAACACGGTGGCGCCGATCAGGATGAACATCACGAACGAGGACAGCCTGGTGGTCGAGGCCAGCGCCTGCTTGAGCAGCGACCAGCTCATGCGCCGGCGCAGGGCGGCCATGGCGAGCGCGCCCACCGCGCCCATGGCGCCGCCCTCGGTGGGCGTGGCAACGCCCAGGAAGATGGTGCCCAGCACCAGGAAGATCAGCAGCAGCGGCGGTATCAGCACGAAGGTCACGCGCTCGGCCAGCCTGGACAGCAGGCCCAGCTTCGCGACGTGGTTGACGGCGGCGATGAGCCACGCCACGAACACGCCGCCGCACATGGCGACGACGACCTTCTCGTCGGTGGGCACCGACTCGACCAGGTGGCCTTCCCACCAGGTGTGCGCGTCCGCCATGTGGCGCGCCAGGAAGATGGACACCAGGGCCGAAACCACCATGAGCACGGTGAGCGACGCATAGCCGCTGCCGCCGTCGGGTTGGCGGTAGGTGCGGGCCTCGGGCGGCAGCGCCGGCACCAGCTTCGGCCGGAAGATGGCCAGCAGCACCACCCACAGCACGTACAGGCCGACCAGCATGAAGGCCGGGACGAAGGCGCCCTTGTACATGTCGCCGACGCTGCGGCCGAGCTGGTCGGCCATGATGATCAGCACCAGCGAGGGCGGGATGATCTGCGCCAGCGTGCCGGAGGCCGCGATCACGCCGCTGGTCAGGCGCCGGTCGTAGCCGTAGCGCAGCATGATGGGCAGCGAGATCAGGCCCATCGAGATCACCGACGCCGCCACCACGCCGGTGGTGGCCGCCAGCAGCGCGCCGACGAAGATCACCGCCAGCGCCAGGCCGCCGCGCAGCGGGCCGAACACCTGGCCCACGGTGTCGAGCAGGTCCTCGGCCATGCCGCTGCGCTCCAGGATCAGCCCCATCAGGGTGAAGAAGGGCACCGCCAGCAGCGTGTCGTTGGCCATGATGCCGATCAGCCGCTGCGGCAGCCAGGCCATGATGGAGGAGGGGAAGATGTCCAGCTCGATGCCCAGCAGGCCGAAGAAGATGCCGCAGGCACCCAGGCTGAAGGCGACCGGGAAGCCGACGATCAGAAAGCAGATCAGCCCCACGAACATGATGGGGGCGTAGTTGGCGGTGATGAATTCCATGGTGTCCAGGCCTTCGGTTCGGTCAGCGGGCCTGCGGGGCGGGGGTGCTGGCGGCTTCCCGGCGAAGCGCCTCGGCCAGCTCTTCCTCGGCGGTCTTGTCGGTCAGGCGGCCCATCGGGTCCGGCCCCTGGCCTGCCAGGTACGCGATGCGCTTGATCAGCTCCGACCAGCCCTGCAGCATCAGCAGCACGAACCCGAGCGGCAGCGCCAGCCACACCGGCCAGCGGATCAGGCCGCCAGGGTTGCCCGACATCTCGCCCGACTGGAATTTCTCGATCACCATGGGCACGCCCATGTACAGCACCATGATGCACAGCGGGGTCAGAAAGAACGCGAAGCCGATGATGTCGATCCAGACCTGCGTCTTCTTGGACAGGCGGCTGTTGAGCACGTCGATGCGCACGTGCTCGCGGTGCAGCAGGGTGTAGCCGGCGGCCACCAGGAACGACCAGGCGAACAGGTACCACTGCACTTCGAGGAAGCCGTTGGAGCTGTAGTTGAAGATCTTGCGCACGACGGCGTTCAATGCGCTGATGACGGTGGCGGCGAAGATCAGCCAGATGACGAACTTGCCGACCGTGGCGTTGAGCCAGTCGATGGCCCGTGACAGTTTGAGCAGCGCTTGCATCGGGATCTCCGTGGTGGTCCTGTCCGGCGCGCGGGTAGCGCGGTTGGCGCCGTCCCCGCGGGGGACGGTTCGCGATTGTAAATAGGCGCTTCCGCGCGGCGCGAGGGGGGTATCCCGAACGACCTGAGCGCTTGGTGGAATGTCGGTTTGGCCGTTCCCTGCCGACGGGCTGCCGCGAGGAAAAAACGTCGCTCCAGGGGCAGCGAACTTCGCGCGGCTGGGGGCGATCAGTCCAGCACCGCCACGCCCTTGACCTGCGCGAACACGCGCCGACCGGGGGCCAGCGCCAGCGCGCGGGCGGACTTGCGCGTCACGCGCGCCAGCAGCGCGGCACCGCCGGCGTCCAGCGCCACCAGCACCTGCGCCGGGCCGTCGTCGGCCAGCGACCGCACGGTGGCCGGCAGCACGTTGAGGATGCTGGTGTCCGCCGCGGGGCTGAGCGCCAGGCTCACGTCGCGCGCCTGCACGCGCAGCCGCAGCGGCTGGCCGGGCGCGCGCACGGGCGTGCCGGGCGCCTGCACGCACTGCAGCACGCCGCCGGCGAAGCGCACGTGCATCAGGTGGTCGGCGGCGTCGAGGGCGGCGACGGTGCCTTCGATCAGCGTGCCGGCCGCGTCGCCGTGGGCCAGGGCCACGTCCAGCCGCGCCAGCAGGCCGGCGGTGGGGCCGAGGGCATGCAGGCGGCCGGCCTCCAGCAGCAGCAGGTGGTCGGCCAGGCGCGCCACTTCGTCGAGCGAGTGCGTGACGTAGAGCATGGGGATGCCCAGCTCGCGCGACAGGCGCTCGAAGTAGGGCAGCAGCTCGGCCTTGCGCGCGGCGTCGAGCGAGGCCAGCGGCTCGTCCAGCAGCAGCAGGCGCGGGCTGGTGGCCAGCGCCCGGGCGATGGCCACGCGCTGGCGCTCGCCGCCGGACAGGTTCGCCGGCCGGCGAGCCAGCAGGGGGCCGATGCCCAGCAGCTCGACGGCCTGGGCCAGCGCCACGCGGCGTTCGGCGGCGGGCACGCGCTTGAGGCCGAAGTCCAGGTTGCCCTGCACCGTCAGGTGATCGAACAGGCTGGCTTCCTGGAACACCAGCCCCAGCGGGCGCCGGTGCGTGGGGCGCCACACGCCCGCGCCGTCGTCGTGCCACGTGTCGCCGTTGACCACGACGCGGCCGGGCGCGGGCCGCGTCAGCCCGGCCACGCAGCGCAGCAGCGTGGTCTTGCCGCAACCCGAGGGGCCGAAGACGGCGCTGACGCCCCGGCCGGGCAGGCACAGGTCGACGTCGAGCGTGAAGGCCGTGCCGTGCCGCACGCGGGCACGCACGGCGATGCCATCGCCGGTTTTTGAATCAAATTGGCACGTAGTCGGCATGGGTGTTGAGCCAGTAGCTATTGATTAGATAGCGTCCGTCACTCATGGCGACCGCTGGCGCGCCTGCGTCAGGTGCAGCGCCAGCAACACGGTAAAGCTGAACAGCAGCATGCCGCCGGCCAGCCAGTGGGCCTGCGCGTACTCCAGCGCCTCGACGTGGTCGTAGATCTGCACCGACAGCACCCGCGTGGCGCCGGGGATGTTGCCGCCGATCATCAGCACCACGCCGAACTCGCCCAGCGTGTGCGCGAAGCCCATCACCGCGCCCGTCAGGTAGCCCGGCCGCGCCAGCGGCAGCGCCACGTGCCAGAAGGCGTCCAGCGGCCCGGCGCGCAGCGTGGCGGCGGCCTCCAGCGGGCGCTGGCCCAGGCTCTCGAAGGCGTTGATGAGCGGCTGCACGACGAAGGGCAGCGAATAGATGATCGAGCCGATCAGCAGCCCCCAGAAGGTGAAGGCCAGCGTGCCCCAGCCGAGCGCCTGCGTGAGCTGGCCCAGCGGCCCGTTGGCGCCCAGCGCGACCAGCAGGTAGAAGCCCAGCACCGAGGGCGGCAGCACCAGCGGCAACGACACCAGCGCCCGCGCCGGCGAGCGCCAGCGCGAGCGCCCGCGCGCGACCCACCAAGCCAGCGGCGTGCCCAGCACCAGCAGGATCAGCGTGGTCAGGACCGACAGTTCGATCGTCAGGCGGATGGCGGCCAAGCTGTTGGCGTCGAGCATGGAGAACGTGATCGGGCGCCTATTTCACGGCGTAGCCGTAGCTGCGGATGAGGTCCTTGGTGCCGGGGGTGCGCAGCAAATCCATCCAGGCCTTGGCGGCGGGGTTGTGGGCCGAGCGCTTGAGCTGCACGGCATCCTGCACGATCGCCTCGTGGTACCGGGCCGGCACGGTCCAGGCCGAGCCGCCCTTGAGCTTGCCGCCCTCGAGCACCTGCGACAGCGCGACGAAGCCCAGTTCGGCGTTGCCGGTGGCGATGAAGTTGTAGGTCTGGCCGATGCTCTCGCCCGTCACCAGCTTGGGCTGCAGCGCGGCCGTCAGGCCCAGCTTTTCCATCGTCTGAACGGCGGCGGCGCCATAGGGGGCCAGCTTGGGGTTGGCGATGGCGAGCTTGTTGAAGCCGCCGCCCTTGAGCACGGCGCCCTGGTCGTCGACGAAGCCGGCCTTGGCCGACCACAGCACCAGTTGGCCGGTGGCGTAGGTGAAGCGCGTGCCGGGCACGGTGTCGCCCTCCTGCTCCAGCTTGAGGGGCCGCTCGTCGTCGGCCGCCAGGAACACGTCGAAGGGCGCGCCGTTCTTGATCTGGGTGTAGAAGGCGCCGGTGGCGCCGAACGACAGCCTGGCCTCGTGGCCGGTGGTCTTGGCCAGCACCTCGGCCAGCGCCTTGGCCGGCGCGGTGAAGTTGGCCGCGACGGCCACCTGCACGACTTCGGCCCGGGCGGCGCCCGCCAGGGCCAGGGCGGCGCTCAGAACGAGCAGGCGGTGAAGCAGGGCGGGCATGGTCGGGCTCCTTGAATGTCGTGGAGGAATGAAGCGCTATTCTAAAAAAGAATAACGAGTGTAGCGTCATTGCGCGAACGGGTCGGCCAGCCGCGCACAATCGCGGGCATGAGGATGAAGCCCGTGTCCGCCCGATCGCTTGGCTACGCGCCGGCCGACAAGCGCATCGAGCTGCTGCGGCTGGTGGGCGAGCGCGGCTCCATCTCGCAGGCCGCGCGCGCGGCGGGCGTGAGCTACAAGGCCGCCTGGCAGGCCATCCACACCCTCACCAACCTGGCGGGCGAGCCGCTCGTCGATGCCAGCGTGGGCGGCGCGGGCGGCGGCGGCGCGCGGCTGACGCCGGCGGGCGAGCGCCTGCTGGAAGCCGCCGGCCAGATGGCCGCGGCGCGCCAGGGCGTGCTGGCGCGCTTCAACGACGCGCCCGCCAGCGTCGTCGCCGGACCGCGCACCAGCATGCGCAACCACTTGTCCTGCGTGGTCCAGGGCTTGCACAGCGAAGGCCGGCACGATCCCGTGATGGTGCACCTGGCCTTGCCGGACGGGACGGCGTTTTGCTCGGCCATCACGCGCGAGAGCGCCGAACTGCTGGGGCTCGAAGCCGGCATGCCCGTGCTGGCGTTGTGCAAGGCCACGGCGGTGGAGGTCTCGGGCCACGCTTCGGCGCAGCCCGCCCAGGGCGGCGCGCGCAACCACCTGCCGGGCCGGGTGGCGCGGGTGTCGCGCGGCGCCCAGCGCGACGAGGTGCTGGTCACGGTGGCGCCCGGCTGCCAGTTGGTGGGTTTTGCCGCCAAGCCCAACCGCCTGCGCGGCGGCAGCCGTGTCGTGCTGGCGGTGGAGGCGTCGGCGGTGGTGCTGGCGCTGGCTTGAGAAGCCGAAGCCGAGTCCCCAAAGAGCAAACCGATGACCCGATAGAGCAAGTCGGCATCGTGTCCGATCCGGATACTTGCCGGGGTGGAGGAATCGCCTCCACCTCAACAACGAATCAGGAGACGACCCGATGAAACTGCCAGTGCGCGCCGCCGCGGCGCCGATCCGATGTGTCCTCATGAGCGCCACGCTGGGGCTGTCCGGCGCCGCCATGGCCCAGTCCTCCGTCACGATCTTCGGGGCGGCCGACGCGGGTATTGGCAAGATCGAGTACGGTGACAACCCCGGTGCCAAGAAGACCCAGATGATCGCGGGCAGCCTGATGAACCACGCCACCAGCCACGTCGGCCTGCGTGGCGTGGAGGATCTGGGCGGCGGCCTCAAGGTGGGCTTCAACTTCGAGACCAACCTCAGCCTGGAAAACGGCAACAACCTGACCACCGGCTCCGGCGGCGGGTTCTGGGGCCGCAGCGCGCGGCTGTACGTGGAAGGCGGCTGGGGCCAACTGGAAATGGGCCGCACCTACGTGCCCTCGTTCCTGTCGATGATCAGCTGGCAACTGACCGCGGCGGCCAACTATTCGGTGGTGGGCTCGACCTACAACTGGGGTGGCGCCGGGGTGCGCACCAACAGCATGATCGGCTACAGGACGCCTCGCTTCGGCGACTTCAGCGCCCATCTGGGCTATGTGCTGAAGCACGACAACGGCGGCGCTTCCCGCTGGGATGCCACGCTGAAGTACGCGGCCGGCCCGATCGTGGCCACGCTGGGCGTCAACAAGGTCCAGAACGCCAAGGCCGGCTATTCGCTGGGCGGCCGCTACAGCTTCGGCGGCTTTGCCGTGGCGGCCTCGTACAACCAGGCGACCCGCGTGAATGCGCGCCGCCGTGGCTTCTCGCTGGGCGGCCAGGCCACGATGGGCGCCGCCACGCTCACGCTGGACGTGACCCGCGACACCAAGAACGAGTGGGCCGCCAAGAAGTACACCAACGCGCTGCTGGAAGGGCGCTACGCGCTGTCCAAGCGCACCTTCATCTATGCCGCCATGCTGCGGCTGGACGGCACGAACAACTACGGCCTCGGCGTTCGCCACAACTTCTGACCCCGTTCCTGGGAGACAACATGATGAGATGGACCACACGCGCCGCCACGGCGGCACTGGGCCTGGCCCTGGCCAGCACCGCCTGGGCCTGGCCCGACAAGCCCATCAAGCTGATCGTTCCCGCCCCCGCCGGCGGCACCGCGGACATCATCGCGCGCGTCGTCGGGCAGCAACTGTCCGCCGACGTCGGGCAGCCGGTGATCGTGGACAACAAGCCGGGCGCCGGCGCTTCCATCGGCCTGCAGGCGATGCTGCAGGCGCCGCCCGATGGCTACACGCTGGCGATGGCGCCCAGCAACGTGCTGTCGGAGATTCCGCATGTCATCAAGATGCCGTTCGATCCGCTCAAGGACATCCTGCCGGTGGCGTCGCTGGCCCGTTCCGGCGTGGTGCTGGTCACGGCGCCAGGCTATCCCGCGCGTGATTTCCAGAGCCTGCTGGCGCACTTGAAGACACGCAAGGGCCAGGGCAGCTACGCCAGCTACAGCCCGGGCACGGTCTCGCACTACGCCGGCCTGATCCTGAGCGACAAGGCCGGGCTGGACCTGCAGCACGTGGGCTATGCCGGCTCGCCACCCGCGCTGCAGGCCGTGCTGGGCGGGCAGGTGGACTTCATGTTCGACGGCATGCTGACCTCCGTGCCGCTCATCAAGACCGGCAAGCTGCGCGCCTACGCGTTCTCCGGCAAGGAGCGTTCCCGGCATCTGCCCAACGTTCCCACCACGGCCGAGATGGGTTATCCAGACCTCCAGTTCATGGGCTGGGTGGGCCTGATGGGGTCGGCCAAGCTGCCTGCCGACGTGCTGGCCCGCATCCACGCCGTCGTCCAGAAGGCGGCGCGGGCGCCCGCCGTGCAGCAGAAGCTTTCCGACCTGGGCATGGAGCCCGAGGTGAACGTCGATACCCCGGCGCTCCAGCGGGAAACCCGCGAAACGTGGGAGCGCAACGCCGGCATCGTCAAGAAATACGACATCAAGAACTGACCGACCGCCCGGCTTGCAGGAGACGCAACATGAAGATCAGGCAGATCACCCCCGCCATCGGCGCCGAGATTTCCGGCATCCACCTGGGCGAAGCGGCGCGAGACGCGGCCCTGTTCGCCCAGGTCAAGGCCGCGCTGCTGCAGCACCGCGTGCTGTTCTTCCGCGGCCAGGACATCACCCGCGCCGAGCACGTGGCCTTCGCGCGCTGCTTCGGCACGCTGGAGGACCACCCCGTGGTCAGCGCCGACCCCGACCACCCGGGCCTGGGGCGCATCTACCGCAGCGACAACCCGCACAGCTACGAGAACACCTACCACTGCGACGGCCTGTGGCGCCCCAACCCGCCCATGGGCGCGGTGCTGCGCTGCATCGAGTGCCCCGAGGTCGGCGGCGACACCATTTGGGTCAACATGGTGAAGGCCTACGACGAGCTGCCCGAGTCCATCAAGGCGGAGATCGCCAACCTGCGCGCCAAGGCCAGCATCGAACACAGCTTCGGCGCGGTGATGACGCCCGAGGCGCGCGCCAAGCTGGCGCAGGAACACCCGGCGGCGGAACACCCGGTGGTGCGTACCCACCCGGAGACCGGCGAAAAGGTGCTGTTCGTGGGCGCGGGCTTCACCACCCACTTCGTGAACTGGAGCACGCCCGAGCACGTGCGCCACGGCATCGACAAGTCGCCCGGCGCATCGCTGCTGCTGAACTACCTGGCCAGCCGCGCCAGCATCCCCGAATACCAGGTGCGCTGGTCGTGGCAGCCGGGCGACATCGTGGTGTGGGACAACCGCAGCACGCAGCACTACGCGTGCAACGACTACTTCCCCGCGCCGCGCAAGATGGAACGCGCCGGCATCGTGGGCGATGTTCCGTACTGAACAGAATACGTCAAAAATATAGCTGCCGGCGCAATATGCATACGGGCTAGAGGCTGATTTCACTTAAAAATCATAAACCCTTCATCACCGGAGCGCATCGATGAATTTTCTTGACGGGCACCTTTTCCCGGAAAACCAGCAACCCCTGATCATCACGGCCGCGCCCTACGCCCCCGGCTGGCTGCCGTCCGACTTCCCGGAGGAGATCCCGGTCACCATGGAAGCGCAGATCCAGAAGGCGGTGGACTGCTACAACGCCGGCGCCACCGTGCTGCACCTGCACGTGCGCGAACTCGACGGCAAGGGCAGCAAGCGGCTGTCCAAGTTCAACGAGCTGATCGCCGGCGTGCGCAAGGCCGTGCCCGAGATGATCATCCAGGTCGGCGGCTCCATTAGCTTCGCGCCCGAGGGCGAAGGCGCCGCCGCCAAGTGGCTGAGCGACGACACGCGCCACATGCTGGCCGAACTGGAGCCCGTGCCCGACCAGGTGACGGTCACCGTGAACACCTCGCAGATGAACGTGACCGATCAGGCCGAGGACGCCGATTTCATCGGCACCTCGCGCGGCAACGAAGGCCTCTTCAACACCTACAAGGACATGATCGTGCCGGCCAACCCGCTGTGGGTGGAAGAGCACGTGCGCCGCCTCACCAAGGCCGGCATCCAGAGCGCCTTCCAGTGCTACAACCTCAACAGCTTCGAGTCGGTCGAGCGGCTGATGCGCCGGGGCTTCTACATGGGGCCGCTGGTGATGAACTGGGTGGCCATCGCCGGCGGCATGGATACGCCCAGCCTGTACAGCCTGGCCAACTTCGTGCGCGCCGTGCCCGATGGCGCCGTGCTCACCGTGGAAAGCAACGTGCGCAACGTGCTGCCCGTCAACATGTGGGGCATCGCGGCCGGCCTGCACGTGCGCTGCGGCACCGAGGATTGCCTGTGGAACCAGCAGCGCACCCAGAAGGCCAGCACCGTGTCGCAGATCGAGCAGCTCGTTCGCATCTCCGAGGAATTCGGCCGGCCCATCGCCACCGCGAAGCAGGCACGCGACATCTGCCGCATCGGCGTGTTCTACGACACCGTGGAGGAAAGCCTGGCGGCCAACGGCTTCGCGCCCAACCGCAACGGCGGCAACCAGGGGTTCCTGCGCAAGACGCAATAGGCCAGCGTCGTGGCAGCACCTCAACACAACGTCATCGTGGAGCGCATCGTCTCGGTGCTGAAGTCATTGAATCTGGAGGTGGCCACGCCCGACGAAGCGCGCGCCATGCCGCAACTCAAGGGCCGCCAGGCCGTCGCGTTCTGAACCATGGCGCCAGCGACGACGCTCTCGGTGGACGTGTGGTTCGACTTCGTCTGCCCATGGTGCTGGATCGGCAAGCACCATCTGGCCCAGGCCGTGGAACGCCTGCGCCAGACCGACCCCGGCGTGCGCGTGCAGACCACCTGGCATTCCGTGCAGCTGATTCCACAGACGCCCCCGCAAGGCTGGCCGTTCGATGCGTTCTACGAGCAGCGCCTGGGCAGCCGCGAGGCGGTGCTGGCGCGGCGGGCGCAGGTGCAGGAGGCCGCCCGGCGCGCGGGCGCTCCCATCGACTATGCGCGCCTGAGCGTTTTTCCCAGCACGGCCGCCGCGCACCGCTTGCTGGCCGCGGGTGCGGCGCAGCTTGTGCCCGCGGCCCTGGAGGCCCTGCTCATGCGGCTGTTCGAGGGGTATTTCGTGCACGGCGAGAACCTGGGCGACACCGCCCTGCTGGCGGCCATCGCGGCCGAACACGGGGTGCTGCAGGCCGACGCCCATCAGCCCGCCGCGCCAGCGCCTGCCGACCAGCTGGTCGCAGCTTCAGGCGTACCCTTTTTCTTGTTCAACGGTACCCGCGCGCTGGCGGGCGCCCAGCCCGCCGACGTGCTGTGGGCGGCCATGCGCAGCGCCCTCTGCCAGGGCGGCCCGCTGCCGGCGCCAGCCTGAGACGCTGGTGCCGAAGGTGGCTCGGAACCAGTGGCTGAAACTGCTGGGCCCCGAAAACCCCAGCAGCCCGGCCACTTCACCCAGCGGCAGGTCGCTTTCCCGCAGGTGGCGCAGCACCAGTTCGGCGCGGGTCTCGTGGAGGAGTTCCGAGAACGTGTGTCCTTCGGCACCGAGGTGGCGATGCAGCGTGCGGCGGTCCACGCCCAGGTGCCGCGCGACCTGCTGGGCGGTGCAGCGGCCGCCCGGCAGCAGGGCGGTGATCAGTTCCCCGCAGGCCGCCCGCGTGCCTTCGTGGTGGCGGTGCAGGGCGTCTTCCAGGTAATCGCGCGCGAAGCGGGCGGCGCCGGGGTCGTCCGGCGTGCGCGGCAGCTGCAGGTCGGGCAGCGTGCAGACCAGCCCGTTGAAGCACTGGTTGAACAGCGGCTGGCAGCCGAAGAAGGCGCGGTGCGCCGACGTGTTGCCCGGCGCGCGGTGGGTGAAGCACACCTGCAGCGGTTGCCATCGCGGGCCGATCAGCTCGCGCAGGATGCGGAACATCACGCCCACCGCCAGCTCGATCGGCTGGCGGGTGGCCACGCCGGCCATGGGCAGCAGGTCCTGGCGGACGACCACGTTGGCGCCCGCGTCCTCGACGCGGGTGACCAGCGCGGGGCTGAGCAGCTTCAGGTAGCGGCACAGCGTGTTCAGGGCCTGCCGCGGGGTGGGCTCCTCCTTGAGCACCAGGCTGATCGGTCCCAGGTTCGAGAAGGTGCGGCACGCCGCCAGACGCAGGGCGAAGTCCTCCGCGCCGGTGGCGCGCGCCGTGGTCTCCAGCAGCTCGCGCACGGCGCGAATGGGGATGGGTGTCTCCGGGTTGTCGAGCAGCCTCGCCGACAGTCCCGCGCCGCGCAGGAAGGCGTGGGGGTCGTGCCCGAGCGCGCGGACGAGATCGACGTAGCCAGCCAGGCTGGCGCTGCGGATCAGCCGGCCCGCGCCGCCGGGCGCGTGGCGGCCGGGCTGCGAAGATTGCCGATCCATGAGGCTTGGCCCGTGTCCGCGCCCGTCAGCGAGCCGCGAGCCGCAGCAAAGTCTTGCGGCCCGTGGACATCCGCGCGTACTCGCCAATGGCCTCCGGCGTCAGCGCCTGCGCCAGCGTGATCTCGCGCGCATAGCGGCTGGCGAAGGTGGTGGTGAGTTCGTCCGCCACGCGCTGCTTGAGCTGGGCCAGACGCTCCGGGGCGAGCTGTTTCAGGAAGGGAAAGAGCAGCCAGCCGCCCACGTTCCAGGCCATGCCCAGCCCGGGCGGCAGCTCGATCGGGCCGCGTTCGAGGTAGCCGTAGATGTAGACCTGCTTGTGGACCTGGCTGCCGTAGCGGTCGTAGGCCTGGCCGGGGCGGCGCAGCAAGGCGGCCTCCATCGCCGCCAGCAACCGGCCGGCCATGCGGCCGCCGCCCGTGGCGTCGAAGGCCATGCGCGCGCCGGTGGCGGCGATGGCGTCGGTCAGCCGCGCCGTGAAGTCCGGCTGGCTGCTGTCCACCACGTGCCGGGCGCCCAGGCCGCGCAGCAGCTCGGCCTGCTCAGGCTTGCGCACGATGTTGACCAGGCCGATACCGTCCTTCTGGCAGATGCGCAGCAGCATCTGGCCCAGGTTGGACGCGCCCACGCTGTGCACCAGGGCCTGGTGGCCCGCGGCGCGCACCGTCTCCACCATGCCGAGCGCGGTCATGGGGTTGACGAAGCACGAGGCGCCCTCGGCCGCGCTGGCGCCGTCGGGCAGCGCCAGACATTGCTGCGCGGGCACCACGCAGTACTCGGCGAACATGGCGCCGCCGAGCGCCGCCACCTTGCGGCCCAGCAGCGCCTGCGCGGCGGGCGAGGCACCGGCGGCCACCACGGTGCCGGCGCCCTCGTTGCCCACCGGCATCGACCGGCCGACGCGCGCGGCGCCCGCGGCCATCGCGGCATCGGGTACCGGCGCCGTGACCACGGGGCGATCGGCCGTGCCCGACCCCTTCGCCTGCCGCATGTCGGCGCCGCCAAAGAGCAGGCCCAGGTCCGACGGGTTCATGGGCGCGGCTTCCACCCGCACCAGCACCTCGTCCGGCGCGGCCACCCGCGGAGGGGGCACGTCGGCCAGCGAGAGTTCCAGCAGGGCGTCCTCGCGGACCAGCGAGCGAAGTTGCAGCGGCACGGCGGAGTCTCCTTAAGAAAAGAGCGTCATTGCGCCCAGCGCAGCAGCCCCAACACCAGCGCGGCCAGGAAGGCGGTTTCGCCCACCATCAGCACCACCGGCTTCAGGCCCACGGTGATCAGCTCGCGCAATTGCGTCTTCATGCCGATGCCGGCCATCGACGCCACCAGGAACCAGGTGGACAGGCTGGTGCCCGTCTGCACCACCGGGCTGGGCAGCCAGCCGGTGCTGTTGACCGCGACCAGCACCGCGAAGGCGATGACGAACCACGGCAGCAGCGGCGGGCGCGGACCATCGCCAGCCTTGCCGGTGGCGCGCGTGTAGGCCACCGCGAACAGGATCACCGGCACCAGGCAGGCCACGCGCATCAGCTTGATCAGCGTGGCGGTGTCGCCCACTTCCTGCGACATGCCGTAGCCCGCACCCACCACCTGGGCCACGTCGTGGATGGTGGCGCCCAGGAAGATGCCGGCCGTCTGCTCGTCCAGCCCCAGATAGCGCGCCAGCATGGGGTAGAGGATCATGGTGAAGGTGGACAGCGCCGACACGCCCACCACGGTGAACAGCGTGGCGCGGTCCTTGAGCGGATGCGGCGGCAGCGCCGCCGACAGCGCCAGGGCGGCCGAGGCGCCGCAGATGGCCGTGGCGCCGCCGCTGAGCAGGCCGAACAGGATGTTGAAGCCCATCAGCCGCGCCACGATCATCGACACGCCGATGGTCAGCACCAGCGACACCGCCACCACCAGCACCGGGGGCCAGCCCAGCGCGATGACCTGCGCCACGGTGATGCGCAGGCCCAGCAGCGCCACGCCCCAGCGCAGCACGTGGCGCGCGGTGAACTCGATGCCGGGCTTGCACGGGCCTTCGCTGGACAGGAAGTTCATCGCCATGCCGAGCATGAGCGCGAACAGCATCACCGGCGCGCCGTAGTGCTGCGACAGGAAGGTGGCGGCGGCGGCGACCACGGCGCAGGCCAGCATGCCGGGGAAAAGCTCGCGGCCGCGCGTCAGGGTAATCATGGAAGTGACCTCGTGAATGTCAGGCGCCTTGCGGTGCCATGCCGGCCGCGGCGGCTTCATCGGCGACCTGGTCGTTGATGCGCTTCACGTCGGCTTCGTAGCTGCGGGCCGCGATCAGGAAGCACAGCGCCGCCAGCACCGAGAAGGCCGGCATCGTGGTCATCGCCTGCGGCAGCGACCACATGTCCGACAGGATCCCGGCGATGAACGGGCCGGCCGCCAGGCCGAACAGGTTCAGGAAGCACGCCAGCACCGCGGCCCCGGTCGCGCGGATGCCGGGGTGGACCACGTCGATCACGATCGCGACCACGGGGCCGGCGGTGCAGGTCATGAGCAGGCCGCCGGCGGCGATCCAGAGCAACTGCTGCTGGTGTGCCAAGGCCATGCCGGGGGCGCCGAAGGCGGGCATCAGCAGGGCCATGGACAGCAGGCACAGCAGCGCCATGACGTACAGCTTGGCGCGCGGACGGCGGCGGCCGGAACGGTCCACCACGGCGCCCCAGATGACCGCGCCCACCGCGCCGCACAGCACCACCAGCGCGGCGCTGATCGCCGCCTTCGCGGGCGGCAGCCCCTGGGTGCGGTTCAGGTAGCTGGGCAGCCAGGCCCACACGGTCGACAGCACGATGACCTGCGCCGAGCCGCCCAGGCACACCCACAGCATGGTGGGCGAGCGCGTCATCGCCCCCACGATGGCGCGCACCACGTTGCCCGTGTTCTGCGTGGCCTTGTCCAGCCGGGGCGTGAGTTCCACGGTGCGGTAGTCGCGCACGAAGATGTAGAGCAGCGCCATCACCAGGCCGGGCACGCCCACCACGCCGAAGGCGGCTTTCCAGCCCCAGTGGCTGGCGATCACGCCGCCCAGCATCACGCCCAGCACCGAGCCGAAGGAGCCGGCCGAGAAGAAGATGGCCATCAGCATGCCGCGCATGCGGGCCGGAAAGTGGCTGGCGATCAGTGCCGAGCCGACGGAGCCGTAGCCGGCCTCGCCCACGCCCACCAATGCGCGCGCGGCCAGCAACTGGCCGTAGTTGCGCGTGAACATGCAGGAGATGGTGGCCACGCTCCACAGCGTGGCCATGATGACGATGCTCTTGACGCGGCTGCGGCGGTCGGCCCACAGCGCGATCGGCATCGCGCCCAGGGCCACGGTGATCGACACCACCGACACCAGCGAGCCCAGTTGCTTGTCCGACAGCCCCCATTCCTGCTTGAGATGGGGGAACAGCGAGACGATGACCTGGCGGTCGATGTAGTCGACCATCATCAATCCCACGGTCATCACCAGGGCAAACCAGGCCGGGCCGCGCCCGAACAGGTAGCCCTCGGGGTTGGGCCGACCGGGGTCGGCCGCGTGCAAATCCATCGCCATGAATGTCTCCGTTTGTTTTGTCTATTGCTGCCGGGCCGCCCCAAGGCAAGAAGCGCCCCCTCGGGGGGGCAGCGGACCGCGCGCAGCGGGGAAGCGCGGGGCTTTTTCTGGGTGCCCTGCGCTTCGCGAGGTTTCCTGTCAGGGAACGAGGATCGTGGAACCCACGGTCTTGCGGCCTTCCAGGGCGCGGTGCGCGTTGGCCGCGTCCTCGAGCGCGAATTCCTGCTGCGGCTCGCTCACGATGCTGCCGGCCAGCACGTGGTCGAACAGCTCCCTGGCCATGTCCAGCATGTGCGGGCGCGGGTGGATGTAATGGATCATCGCGGGCCGCGTCATCCAGATGGAGCCCTTCTGCGCGAGCAGTTGCGAATCGATGATCACCGAGCCCGACGAGGTGCCGTTGCTCACGAAGTGGCCACGTGGCTGCAGGCAGTCGAGCGAAGTCATCAGCGTGTCCTTGCCCACCGAGTCGTACACCACCGGCACGCCCTTGCCGTCCGTCAGTTCCTTCACGCGCTCCACGGTGTTCTCGCGCGAGGTCACGATGGTGTGCGTGCAGCCGTTGGCCTTGGCCAGCGCGGCTTTCTCGTCGGTGCTCACGGTGCCGATCATGGTCACGCCCAGGGCGCGCGCCCACTGGCAGGCGATCAGGCCCACGCCGCCCGCGGCCGCGTGGTAGAGGATGGTTTCGCCGCCCTTGAGCGGATAGACCTGGCGGAACAGGTACTGCGCCGTCATGCCCTTCATCATCAGCGTGGCGGCGGTGCGGTCGCTGATGCCGTCGGGCAGCGGAATCAGCACGGCGGCGGGCATCACGCGCACTTCGGAATACGCGCCCTGCGGGCCGATCAGGTAGCCCACGCGGTCGCCGGGCTTGAGGTAGTCCACGCCCGGCCCCACGGCCTCGACCACGCCCACGGCGTCGGAGCCCAGCCCGTTGGGCAGGTCGAGCGGATAGCGTCCGGTGCGGAAATAGGTGTCGATGAAATTCAGCGCGATGAAGCTGTGGCGCACGCGCGCCTCGCCGGGGCCGGGGTCACCGACCTCGACGTTTTCGACCTTCAGCACTTCGGGGCCGCCGAGTTCGTAGAAGCGTACTGCCTTGACCATGATCATTTCTCCTGTTTAAGCCGAAAGTTCGGCGATGAAATCGAGCGCGCGCGGCCAGGGGCCATGGCCGGACGCGGGGTTGAGGTGGCCCACTTCGCCCAGGTCCACCAGGCGGCTGCCCCAGGCACGCGCCATCTGCTCCACCTGCGCGAAGCGCGCCAGCGGGTCGTTGCGGCTGGCCGCGACGATGCTGGGGAAGGGCAGGGCCCGCAGGGGCACGGGGAACCAGCCGCCGCCTTGCAGCGCTTCGAGCGGCGGATAGCCCTCGGGCATGGGCTGGTCGAGTTCGGGCGGGGTGGCCAGCAGCGCGCCGTGCACGGCACGCCGGGTCTGCGCGGCCCAGTGCGCCACCATGGGGCAGCCGCCGCTGTGGGCCACGATCACGATCGGGCCTTCGATGGCCTGGGCGGCCTGTTCGATGGCCTGCACGCGGGCGGCGCGGTCCAGCCCCGCGCCCGTGCGCCCCATGGGCGGCACGGTGCGCGCCTGGGGCAGTTGCGCGGCCAGCAGGGTTTGCCAGTGGGCGTCCACGTGGTCGCGCAGGCCGGGGACGATGAGGACGGTGGGTGATGAAGTGGAAGAAGCGCTCATGCGTGGTTCCTGGTGGGTGGCGGCGTGCCGCTCAGTCCAGCTTGATGCCGTAGGCCTTCACGATCTGGGCGTTGCGGTCGAATTCAGCGCGCACGTCGGCTTCGGACTGGTCCAGCGTGCGCCGCTCCTTGACCGGCTCGAAGCCCACGCCGCGGTAACGCTCCAGCACGGCGGCGCTGGCATTGACCTTTTCGAGCGCCGCGTGGATCTTTTCGAGCAGCGGGCGCGGCGTCTTGGCCGAGGCGATGACGCCCATCCAGTTGCTGAAGTTCAGTTCCGGGTAGCCGATTTCCGCCATCGTGGGCACGTTGGGGTATTCGGGCATGCGGGTCTTGGACGCCACGCCCAGCAGCCGCACCTTGCCGGCCGCGATCATGGGCTTGGCGGTGACCGAGCCGTCGAACATGAGCGGAATCTGGTTGCCCATCACCTGGGCCAGCGCCGCCGAGGAGCCCGGGAACGGCACGTGCTGCATGTCGATCCCGGCCTTCTTGTTCAGGATCGCGCCCGCGTACTGCGAGGACGTGCCCTGGCTGTACGAGGCGACCGAGACCGTGCCCGGGTGCGCCTTCACGTAGGCAATGGCTTCCTTGGCGTCCTTGGCGGGGAACCGCGGCGCCGCGATGAACAGCATCAGCGAGCGCGCCATCTCGGCCGCGGGCTTGACGTCCTTGAGGGGATCGAAGCCGCCCTTGAGCACGTGCGGCACCTCGGTCAGCACGTTGGAGGCCGCCACCACCAGCGACGCGCCGTCGGCCGGCTGCGACAGCATGTACTTGATGGCGATGGCGCCGCCGGCGCCGGGTTTGTTGTCGACCACCACCGGCTGCTGGATTTCCTTGGCCAGCTGCTCGCCGATGATGCGGGCGAAGACGTCGGCGGTGCCGCCAGCGGGCGCGGGCACGATCAGCTTGACCGGCTTGTCGGAGAACGCAAAACCGCTTTGGGTGTACAGCACGCCGGCAGCGGCCAGCGCGACGGCCTTGATGAACGACAGGCGTTTCATGGAATGGGGGTGTGGGGATGAAAAAAAGGGCGGTGGCCGCGACCACCGCCCCGCCTGGCGTCAGGCCGCCTTGCGCAGGAAGCCCTGCTGGCGGCCGGGCGCGTTGGGCGCGAAGCCGTTGGCGGCCAGCGTCTCTTCCACCGTGTCGTAGAACACGCCGATGCGGCAGATCTCGCGCGCCTGCTTCGCCGTGGCGATGGGGCGGCCCAGCTCCTGCGAGACGCGAACGAGCTGCTCGATCTGCTTGGCGGTGCCGATCTTGGCGGTGCGCGTCTGGTTCCACAGGTTGTCCTCGGTGCCGGTGCGCACGTGCAGGCCCATGGCGATGCCCATCATGTTCACGGGCAGCGTGTTCAGCACCGAGCTTTCGACGGTGACCACCGCGCCGTCGGGCACCCCACGCAGGAAGTTGGCCAGGGTGTAGACGTTGGGCGAATCCATGCCGCCGCCGATGGCCACCCAGTTGCACACCAGCGGGCCCTTGTAGACGCCGCGGCGCATCAGGCGCTCCACGGATTCAAAGCTGTTCTGGTTGTAGCACTGGAACTCGCTCTGGATGCCGGCGGCCGTCAGGCGCTTGATGTGCTCCTCGGCCCAGCCGGGCTGCGCGGGCACGGTCATTTCCTTGTAGGCGCTATGGACCACCGGGTCTTCCAGCGAGCTGCCCTGCCAGTCGCGGTAGTCGAACTGCTCCAGGAAGTTCATCTGCGAGGTGTTGATGGTCACCGTCACCTGGTCGGGCTTCGGAGAAAGCTCGGCCAGCATGTGGCGCGTGTCGTCGGACAGCCACTTGGCGGCGGCGCCGTCGGTCTCGGGCGCGAAGCTGATGGAGCCGCCGACCTGGATGATCATCTCAGGCACGCGGGCGCGCACGCCGGCGATCAGCTCGTTGAACTTGGACAGGCGCTTGCTGCCCTTGCCGTCGAGTTCACGCACGTGCAGGTGCAGCACGGTGGCGCCGGCGTTGTAGCAGTCCACCGCCATCTGGATCTGCTGCTCCATCGTCACCGCGATCTCTTCGGGGAAGTCCGAAGGCACGTACGAAGGCGCGTAGGGCGCGGCGGTGATGATCAGGGGTTGCATGTTCTCGGGGAACATGTGGCCGTCGAGGAAGTTCATGAGGATGCTCCGGGGGGCTGGGGTGGATGAAATTCGAGGCAAATCAGCCTCTGGTCGGCGCGGAATAAGCGCAGAAAGCTATCAATTCAGAAGTAAATTGATTTCAGAAGGTGGGCGTGCCGATGATCCCGGCGCGTTCCATCTTGCGGTGGCAGGGCGGGTAGTCCATCACGGCGTAGTGCTGGGTGGCGCGGTTGTCCCAGATGGCCACGCTGTTCGGTTCCCAGCGCCAGCGCACCTGGTATTCGGGGATGGCGGCCTGGCTGATGAGGTACTGCAGCAGGCCGGAGCTGCCTTGCGTGAAGTCCTGCCCCACGCGCACATTGGCCGGCGTGTGGTAGTTGGTGAAGTGGGTGGCGAAGCCGCTGACGAACAGTACCTTCTCGCCGGTCTCGGGGTGGGTGCGCACCACCGGGTGCTCGGCGTCCGGGTACTGGGCTTTCAGCGCCAGGCGCTTCTCGATCGGCATGGCCGCGCCGAAGGTGCATTCGATGCTGTGGCGGGCGCGCAGCGGCGCGATCAGGTCCTTGATGTGCTGCGGCAGCTTCTCGTAAGCCAGCGCCATGTTGGCCCACATGGTGTCGCCGCCCACCGGCGGGCATTCCACGCAGCGCAGCACCGAGCCCATGGGCGGCGTCTCGCGCCAGGTGCCGTCGCAGTGCCAGGAGTTCTCGTAGCGGTCGTTGGGCTGGTCGGGCGATTTGTAGATACGCACCAGGCCGGGGTTCTCCGGGTCGCTGCCGGCCACGGGATGGTCCTCCAGCTCACCGAAGCGGCGCGCGAAGGCCACGTGGTCGGCGCGGCTGAATTCCTGGTTGCGCAGGAACAGCACCTTGTGCTTGAGCAGGGCCGCCTTGACGGCATCGAACAGGGCGTCGTCGCGGGCCGCGTCGGCCAGGTTGACGTCGGTCAGTTCGGCGCCGAGGGCGCAGGTGAGCGGTATGACTTGCATCGTCTTGTCTCCGAGTGGTTGTTGTGGGATGCCATGCAATGTAGGTGGCGGCGGCCACGCACGCTTTGCATTGGATGCCATTCTCTTAGCTTATCGTGCCAGAATGGAGTGCCCCATATTTGTGCGGGCTGAGGATTTTTACCTATGGACAGCTTCGTGCGCGCTGCGGCATTGACCCATTTCGCCGAGGTGTCGGCCACCCTGGGCTACAACGCCGATGCCGCGCTGCGCCGCGCGGGCCTGCAGCCCCGGGTGCTGCAGGAGCCCGAGCTGCGGCTGCCCGCGGAGGCGGTGGTGGGCCTGCTGGAGGCGGCGGCGCGGGCCACCGGCTGCGAGACCTTCGGCCTGCGCATGGTGCAATCGCGCCAGTTGTCGAACTTCGGCGTCGTGAGCCTGCTGCTGGCGCACCAGGGCAGCCTGCGGGGCATCCTGACCGCCACCATCGAGCACCTGCACCTGCTCAACAACTCGCTGGCGATGCAGATGGAGGACGCCGGCCCGCTGGTGTTCATGCGCGAGGAGGTCATGTCGGCCATGCCTGCGCGGCAGTCGATCGAGTTGGCCATCGGCGTCATCCATCGCACGTGCGCGGCGCTGATGGGTGAGGGCTGGCGCCCGCGGAGCGTGAACTTCAGCCACGCCGCGCCGGCCAGCCTGGCCGATCACCACCAGGTGTTCCGCTGCCCGGTGGAGTTCAACGCCGACTTCAACGGCATGGTGTTCCGCGCCGCCGACCTGGACGTGCCCAACCCCACGGCCGACCCCGGCCTGGCGCGCTACGCCAAGACGCTGCTGGAGAACGTGCCCAGCCTGGGCGGCGGCTCCGTCGGCCGCGAGGTGCGCCGCGCCGTGTACCTGATGCTGCCCTCGGGTCGCGCCACCTGCGAATCGGTCGCGCAGAGCCTGGGCCGCAGCCTGCGCACCCTGCAGCGCGAGCTGGACGAGGAGGGCACGAGCTTCACCGCGCTGCTGGCCGAGGTGCGGCAAAACCTGGCGCAGCGCTACATCGAGAACCCGCGCTACAGCCTGGCCCACGTGGCCGAGCTGCTGGGCTACAGCACGCACAGCGCCTTCACGCGCTGGTTCGCGCTGCAGTTCGGCCAGTCGCCGGCCACCTGGCGCCGCCAGTCCCTGGCGCCCGGGCGGCGCGGACAGCCGCGCCCCGCGGACGCGCCAGCACTCATTGAAGACCCCCCTTCCGCGCGGCGCGCTCCGGAATGAGCGCTCAGGCCCGCCACAGCAGCGGGAACAGCGCATCCTCCATCGGCGCGCCGGCCGGTAGCCGCGCGGCCAGGCCGGGAAAGGGCGGCGAGGTGACCCAGGCGCGCGGGGCGTGGGTGGCGTCGTCGCCCAGCATGCGCACCGAGAACACGCGCCGGCGCGTATCGCCGTCCACGCCGCCGCTGGCGTGCAGGCTGAGCATGTGGAAGGCGATCACGTCGCCCGGCGCCACCGGCCAGCCGATGATCGGGAAGCGCTCGCGCGCGGCCTCGATGTCGGGCAGATCAGCCAGGCTGCCCTCCGGGAACCACTTGGCCTGGCTGTCCATGAAGGTGCGCGGCATCAGCCAGGGCCCCAAGTGCGAGCCGGCCACGAACTCCAGCGTGGAATGGCGCCGCACCGGGTCCACCGGGATCCAGAAGCTGACGTTCTGCCGCCCCTCGACGTTGTAGTACGGCTGGTCCTGGTGCCAGGGCGTGCGCTGGCGCGTGCCGGGCTCCTTGGTCAGCATGTGGTCGTGGTACAGGCGCACCTGGCGGCTGTGCATCAGCAGGCCGGCGGCGGCGGCCAGGGGCGATTCGGTGATCACGCGCCGATAGGCCTCGTTGTCCTGCCAGCAGCAGAAGTCCTCGATGAAGAAGCCCGGGTCGTCCGGCCGGCTGGCGACCTTGGCGCGCGGGCTGGGCGCGGCGATGTTGGCGTCGATGCCACCGCGCAGCAGGGCGACTTCATCCGCGTTCAGCAGGCCGGGCAGGCGCACGGCGCCGTCGCGGGCGAAGGCCTGGATCACCTCGGGCGTGGCGACGGCCTGGGCGCGGCGGGTCGGGTCGGTGGCGGGCATGGCGCCGATTGTGCGTCAGCCGCGTCGGGCGGCACGGAGGCTGCCGCGCCAGGGGCCATTTTTGAAACAAATCGGCATCAAGCCCGCATGCATCAAGCGCGGACAGCTATTAAAAACGAAGCAGTCCTGATGCCCGCCACCGTCAGCAGCAGCGAGCCGCCCAGGTGCAGCAGCACCGTGCCGGCGGCGGGCAGGTAGCGCTGGCGCATCAGCATCTCGACCACCTCGGCGCTGAAGGACGAGAAGGTGGTGAGCGCGCCCAGAAAGCCCGTGACCAGCAGCAGCCGCCAGGCCGGGTCCAGCCCCGGGTGCTGCTCGAACACCGCCACGCACAGGCCGACGAGGTAGCCGCCGGCCAGGTTGGCCGCCAGCGTGCCCCAGGGCAGCCAGGCGCCCGCATGGTTGAGCCACAGCCCGAGCTGCCAGCGCGCCAGCGCACCGATGCAGGCGCCGAGGCAGATCGCGAGGACGGCGTGCATGGCGGCGGCGCCTCAGGAGAAGCTCAGAACGGCGGGTCGCCTGCCGCGGGCGCGGCGGACCGCGCGGGGCTGGCGGCCGGCGGGGCCTGTTCGGTCACCGCCGTCGCCTCGACCTCGCCGCCCAGCGCGGCGACCAGGTCGGTGATCAGCGCGCTCAGCTCGCC
The DNA here is from genome assembly GCF_016703145.1 of Ottowia sp. Taxonomy (GTDB): domain Bacteria; phylum Pseudomonadota; class Gammaproteobacteria; order Burkholderiales; family Burkholderiaceae_C; genus Ottowia. Next base: position 534,645 of record NZ_JADJCO010000002.1, read on the forward strand.
CGTGGCCAGCGCCGCGTCGGCGTCGAAGCGGTCGTCGCCCTGGGCCGGCGAGCCGCCTTCCTCGAACACGCCCTCCTGGAAGGTGATCTTCTTGAGCTGCAGCGCCTGCGTCAGCACGAAGCCCACGCGGCCCTGCCAGCCCAGCGCCAGCTTGGTCGGCAGCTTGCCTTCGGCGATGTGCTGGCGCACCTCGTCGGTGGCCAGGTCGTGGCGCGTGAAGCGCACCACCGCCGGCTCGTCGCCGCTGCCCTTCAGCTCGCACTCGCGCTCGACGTGCAGGCTGTCGGGCAACTCATCGGGCGTCTCGGCCGCCAGCCAGGCGGCCATGGCCGCCTGCGGCGAGCGCTGCGTCTGCAACAGGCCGACGGCGAAGCCCGGCCCGGCCACGCGCACCAGGCTGCTGATCACCTCGTCGGCCTTGCCCTGGCTGCCCGCGTCCAGCGCCAGCCAGCGCTCTTGCGGGTTCAGCCACACCGTCACCTGGCCGAGGCGCGGAAACGCCTGCGGCAGCAGGGCCAGCAGGGCGTCGTCGCGGATGTCGCGCGCTTCCTTCTTGCCCGGCTTGCGGCCGGTGGTCTTCTCGATCTGGTCGATGGCCTCCTGCGCCTTGCGCCGCACGGCCTCGCCGGGCACGGCGCGGGTCTCGATCGCCAGTCGGGCGATCCACTGGCCGTCCACGGATTCCACCAGCGCGCCGTGCTCGGGACCGCGCGGCGGCACCCAGCCGGTGGATTTCTGCTGCGTGGCGCCGCACTCGGCGAACGGCTCGCGCGCCAGCGCTTCTTCGAGTTGCGCCGCCGATGCGGGCCACTCAGGGCCCAGGCGGTACAGCATCAGATTCTTGAACACGACATGTCTTTCAAACTGCGATGAAAAAGGCCTGCCACGGGGCAGGCCGACAGCGGGCATCTTAGAGGATCGGGATGTCCCGGCAGGCCGGCTTCTGATTTATCGTTGACCGCCAGGAGCACCCCATGACCGACAAGCGCACCCCCGCCCGCTGGCAGTTCTGGATCGACCGCGGCGGCACCTTCACCGACATCGTGGCCCGGCGGCCCGGCGGCGGCATCGTCACGCACAAGCTGCTGTCCGAGAACCCCGAGCAGTACCCCGACGCCGCCGTCGCTGGCATCCGCCACCTGCTGGGCCTGGCGGCGGGCGAGCCCATCACGGCCGAGCAGGTCGAGTGCGTGAAGATGGGCACCACCGTGGCCACCAACGCGCTGCTGGAGCGCAAGGGCGAGCCGACGCTGCTGGTCACCACGCGGGGCTTTGGCGACGCGCTGCGCATCGCCTACCAGAACCGGCCGCGCCTGTTCGATCGCCGCATCGTGCTGCCCGAGCTGCTCTACAGCGCCGTGGTGGAGGCCGACGAGCGCGTCGGCGCCGATGGCGAGGTGATTTGCCCCCTGGACGAATTGCTCCTGAAAAAGGAGCTGTCGGCGAAATACACACGGGGGCTGAGAAGCGTTGCGATCATTTTCATGCACGGCTGGCGCCACACCGCCCACGAGCAGGCCGCGGCGCGCCTCGCGCGCGAGGCGGGCTTCACGCAGGTCAGCACCAGCCACGCCACCAGCCCGATGATGAAGTTCGTCGGCCGGGGCGACACCACCGTGGTCGATGCCTACCTGTCGCCCATCCTGCGCCGCTACGTCGAGCAGGTGGCGGGCGAGATGCCGGGCGTGCGGCTGCTGTTCATGCAGTCCTCGGGCGGCCTGGCCGACGCGCACGCCTTCCAGGGCAAGGACGCCATCCTCTCCGGCCCGGCCGGCGGCATCGTGGGCATGGCCCGGACGGCGGAGATCGCCGGGCAGGACCGGGTGATCGGCTTCGACATGGGCGGCACCTCGACCGACGTCAGCCACTACGCCGGCCAGTTCGAGCGCGAGTTCGAGACCCAGGTGGCCGGCGTGCGCATGCGCGCGCCGATGATGAGCATCCACACCGTGGCGGCCGGGGGCGGCTCGATCCTGCGCTTCGACGGCGCGCGCTTTCGCGTCGGCCCCGACAGCGCGGGCGCCAACCCCGGCCCGGCCAGCTACCGGCGCGGCGGGCCGCTGGCGGTGACCGACGCCAACGTGATGGTGGGCAAGCTGCAGCCGGCGTACTTTCCGCGCGTGTTCGGCCCGGCGGCCGACCGGCCGCTGGACGCCGCCGTGGTGCGCGCCAGGTTCGGCGAGATCGCCGCGCGGGATCCCGCCGCCGGCCGCGGCCCGGAGGACGTGGCGCACGGCTTCATCCAGATCGCCGTGCAGCAGATGGCGGGCGCCATCAAGAAGATCAGCGTGGCGCGCGGCTACGACGTGACGCGCTACACCTTGCAGTGCTTCGGCGGCGCCGGCGGCCAGCACGCGTGCGGCGTGGCCGACGCGCTGGGCATGACGCGGGTGCTGGTGCACCCGCTGGCCGGCGTGCTGTCGGCCTACGGCATGGGTCTGGCCGACCAGAACGTGATGCGCGAGACGGCGGTCGAGCGGCCCCTGGCGCCCGAGCACATGGCCGAGCTGCGCGACGACCTGGGCCAGCTCGCGCTGGCCGCCCAGCACGAACTGGAGAGGCAGCAGGCCGGCCATGGCGCCCTCCACGTGCACCGCCGCGCGCACCTGCGCTACGAGGGCACGGACACCGCGCTGATCGTGCCCTTTCCGCACCTGCACGGCGGCGTGGTCAGCGACGAGGGCGTGGTGGACGAGCTGACCCGCGCGTTCGAGGCCGCGTACCGCCAGCGCTTCGCCTTCCTGATGCAGGGCAAGGCCCTCGTCGTCGAGGCCGTGTCGGTCGAGGCCGTGGCCGCGGGCGACGCGCCCGGCGAGCGCGCGCATGCGCTGCAGCCGCCGCGCGAGGCGCCGCGCCGCGACACCGTGCGCATGTACACCGCCGGCCTGGACGGCCGGCCCGCGTGGCACGACGCCGCCCTGATCGTGCGCGAGGACCTGCGCCCCGGCGACGTGGTCGACGGGCCGGCCATCATCGCCGAGCAGAACGCCACCACCGTGGTCGAGCCAGGCTGGCGCGCCCGCCTGACGGCGCTGGACCACCTGATGCTGGAGCGCGCCGCGCCACGGGCCATGAGCTTCGCCGCCGGCACGCGGGCCGACCCGGTGCTGCTGGAGGTGTTCAACCACCTGTTCATGAACATCGCCGAGCAGATGGGGCTGCAACTGCGGAACACCGCCTACTCGGTCAACATCAAGGAGCGGCTGGACTTCAGCTGCGCGCTGTTCGACGCCGAGGGCAACCTGATCGCCAACGCGCCGCACATGCCGGTGCACCTGGGCAGCATGGGCGAGAGCATCAAGACGGTGATCCGCCGCAACGCCGGCCGCATGAAGCCCGGCGACGTCTACGCGCTGAACGACCCCTACCACGGCGGCACGCATTTGCCCGACGTGACGGTCATCACGCCCGTTTATGGAGAGGATGACGCGAAACGCTCGACGCCACACGCTCAACCGCTCTTCTACGTCGGCTCGCGCGGCCACCACGCCGACATCGGGGGCATCTCGCCCGGCTCGATGCCGCCGTTCTCGACCCGCATCGAGGAGGAGGGCGTGCAGATCGACAACTTCAAGCTGGTCGATGGCGGCGCGCTGCGCGAGCAGGAGATGCTGGCCCTGCTGGCGAGCGGTCCCCATCCGTCGCGCAACCCGGCGCAGAACCTGGCCGACCTGAAGGCGCAGATCGCCGCCAACGAGAAGGGCGTGCAGGAGCTGCGCCGGATGGTGCGGCAGTTCGGCCTGGACGTGGTGCGGGCCTACATGCGGCATGTGCAGGACAACGCCGAGGAGTCCGTGCGCCGCGCCATCGCCGGGCTGGCCGCGCGGCTGAAGGACGGCCGCTTCACGCTGCCGCTGGACAACGGCGCGCGCATCGCGGTGTCTGTGCGCATCGACGCCGTCAAGCGCGGCGCCCGCATCGACTTCACCGGCACCTCGCCGCAGCAGGCCAACAACTTCAACGCGCCCACGGCGGTGTGCATGGCGGCGGTGCTGTACGTCTTCCGCATGCTGGTGGACGACGACATCCCGCTCAACGCCGGCTGCCTCAAGCCCATCGAGGTCGTCATCCCCGAGGGCTGCATGCTGCGCCCCCGGCCGCCGGCCAGCGTGGTGGCGGGCAACGTCGAGACCTCCACCTGCATCACCAACGCCCTCATCGGCGCCCTGGGCCTGATGGGCGCCAGCCAGTGCACGATGAACAACTTCACCTTCGGCGACGCGCGCCGCCAGTATTACGAGACCCTCTCCGGCGGCTCCGGCGCCGGCGGCGTGTTCGACGGCCAGGGCCGGCTGGTGGGCGGCTTCGACGGCACCAGCGTGGTGCAGACGCACATGACCAACTCGCGCCTGACCGACCCCGAGGTGCTGGAATGGCGCTTCCCCGTGCGGCTGGAGAGCTACGCGATCCGCGCCGGATCGGGCGGCCCCGGCCGCTGGAAGGGCGGCGACGGCGGCGTGCGCCGCGTGCGCTTCCTGCAGCCCATGACCGCCAGCATCCTCAGCAACGGCCGCCTGAGCGGCGCCTTCGGCATGGCCGGCGGCGGCGCCGGCGCGCCGGGCCTCAATCGCGTGGCGCGCTCGGATGGCACGGTGGAGGAACTGGGGCACATCGGCAGCGCCGAGATGCGGCCCGGCGACATCTTCGAGATCCACACGCCCGGCGGAGGCGGGTTCGGGGCGGCGTGAGGCGTCTGGCGCCGCGGCGCCGCGCGGAGGGGATTTTTCAAGCTTTTCTGGCCTGCAGCCCGCATGCACAAAGCGCTATAAGCTATTTATTTGGTAGCGGATGGGTTGGCCGCGGCCCGGTCACCCTGGAAACGGCAGTTGAACGCGCCCGCCAGTGCCGTGATTGGCGTGGCAGGCAAGGGTGAACGCCGCGGCTCCACAGGCGCCTGCGCGCCTGTGGACGGCGTGAACGGGGCCGGCCTCTGGACGGCCCGCGCCCTGCAAGGGAGACGACGCGGCGCACTGTTGTGCGCAAGGAGGAGCAACGCCGCATGGCGCGGCGAGCGCGGTGCTGGCGGGTGCGTAGCGCTCTCACCCGAAAGGTGAAGGTCATCGAAGCCGTCGAGGTCAATGCTCACGCGGCTTTCCCGAGGGTGACATGCGGTCAACTGCCGTTTCTAGGGTCACACGCAGCGCGCCCCGTCCACCTCGATGCACGCGCCGCTGATGAAGGCGGCCTCGTCGCTGGCCAGGTAGAGGGCCGCGTGGGCCACGTCCAGCGCGGTGGAGAAGCGCCCCAGCGGGATCGTCGCCAGGAACCGGGCGCGGCGCGCTTCGTCCACCGGCCCGCCCGCGAACTCGGCCGACAGGCCGGTGTCGGGGTTGAACACCGGGTTGATGCAGTTGACGCGGATGTTGTCCGGCCCCAGTTCGGCCGCCATCGACTTGCTGGTGACGATCACCGCGCCCTTGCTGCCGTTGTACCAGGTCAGGCCGGGGCGCGGGCGTAGGCCGGCGGTGGAGGCGATGTTGATGAAGCTGCCGCCGCCGGCCGCGCGCATCACCGGCACCGCGTGCACGGCGCTCCAGTAGATGCTTTTCATGTTGACGGCGTAGACCTTGTCGAACTCGTCTTCGCTCACCTCCAGCATCGGGCGGTTGCGGTGCGTCCAGCCGGCGTTGTTGACCACCACGTCGAGCCGGCCGCCGAAGTCCCGCGCCGCCCGCACCAGCCGGCGCCAGTCTTCGGCGCGCGTCACGTCGCCGGCCAGCGGCAGCGCGCGGCCGCCGGCCCGCGCCAGGTCGGCCGCCACCTGCGCGGCCAGCGCGGCGTCGATGTCGTTGACGACGACCGCCGCGCCCTCGGCCGCCAGCCGCCGCGCGATGCCCTCGCCGATGCCGTGGCCGGCGCCGGTGACGATGATGGATTTGTCTTGAACGCGCATCGGCGGGGCCCCCGTGAAGAAGTTGGCGTGCAGGCCCCCATGGTATGGCGCCCCGGGGCCCCGGCCGCTACCATGCGCGCTCCCACCCCACTTTCCCTGAAGGAACACACATGAACAGCTCTCTCATCGACGACCTGCTGGGCCAGTTGCAGGGCGCGCCCGCCAGCCAGATCGCCCGCCAGCTGGGCACCGACCCGCGGACCGCGCAGGACGCCATCGCCGCCGCGCTGCCCATGCTCGTCGGCGCGCTGGGCCGCAACGCCCAGCAGCCGGGCGGCGCCAGCGACCTGTTCAGCGCGCTGCAGCGCGACCACGCCGGCGGCGGCATGGATCTGGGCGGCCTGTTCGGCGCGATGCTGGGCGGCGGCGGCAACGCCGGGGGCATGGGCGGGCTGGGAGACCTGCTGGGCAGCGTGCTGGGTGGCGGCGCGCCGGCCAACCGGCAGATGGACGCGGGCGGCATCCTGGGCCACATCTTCGGTGGCGCGCAGCCGCGCGCCGAGGCGGGGCTGGGCCAGGCGACGGGGCTGGGCTCCGCCCAGGCGGGCCAGTTGCTGAAGGTGCTGGCGCCCATCGTCATGGCCTTCCTGGCCAGGCGCGTCACCGCCGGCAACCTCGATGCCGGTGGCCTGGGCAGCGCGCTGGGCCAGGAGCAGGCCCGCGTGCAGAACCAGGGCGGGCTGGGCGGCGGTCTGCTGGGCGCGGTGCTGGACCAGGACGGCGACGGCAAGGTCGATCTGACCGACCTGCTGCGCATGGGCGGCAGCCTGCTGGGCGGACGCCGCTGAACATCCGCGCTTGCGGCGCGCGTCGCATCGCCACCTGCGAGGCGGGCCTCGTGGGCGAAACCCTCGCCGCCCTGCGCGCCAGCGACCATGGCGTATGGCAGGGGTAGGGTTCACAGAGAGAATGGCCTCGGGCCAGCGTGGATATTAGGAAATCAGCTATTAAAAAAGTAGCTATTGGTTTCTTCAGCCATGCCGCGCCGCCGCCGTCTTGAGGGCAGCAGCCGCTACCATGCGCGCTGTCACCACGCCACTTCCACAACCCCCTCACGCCCGGCGCTGATAACCCACGGCGCCCTTTTTGGAGGAGACGCCCCATGAAAGCCCTGTCCGTGCGGCAGCCCTGGGCGCTGGAAATCAACGACGGCATCAAGAACCTGGAATTTCGCACTTGGAACACGCACCATCGCGGCCCCCTGCTCATCTGCGCCAGCAGCCACGACAGCGGACTGTGGCTTGATATCGAGATGGACGACGGCCGTGCCGCTGCCGCTGCCCACCGGCTGCCTGATGTGCGTGGTCAACCTGGTGAATGTCAGACCCATGACCCGCGCTGACGCCAAGGCCTACGGCATCAAGTACGACCCCGTCATGCTCGCCTGGGAACTCGAAGGCGGGTACGAAGTGATTCCGGAGCCCATCAAGGGCAAGCCCAACCTGTTCGAGGTGCCCGACGACCTGATCGAACCCATGCCCGAGGGCGACGGCTGGTTCAACTACGAGTACCCCAACCGCCGCAAGAAGCCGCCCAAGGATTTGGATTGAGGCAACCGCGGGTGAAGCGGTCCAAATATAATTAAAAACATACTTGTTGGAGATCGCCATGTCGCAAATCACGCTGTATCTGGACGACGCCACGCAGGTGATGGTGGATCAGGCCGCCCAGGCCAGCGGCCTGTCCAAGAGCCGCTGGGTGGCCGAAATCATCCGCAAATACGCCTCGCACGAATGGCCGCAAGACTGCTTGAACCTGGCTGGGCGCTTTGCCGACTTTCCGCTGCGCGAGGATGCGCCCCCGGCCCCCGCCGCCGCGGATGTACCGCGCCTGGGCTTCTGACCCATGCTCGCGCTCGACAGCAACACCATCAGCTACTACTTTCGCGGCGACCCGAGGGTGGTCGCCCGGCTGCAGGCGCTTCGCCCGGCCGACCTGGGCGTGCCCGCCATCGTCGAATACGAACTGCGCCACGGCCTGCGGCGCCTGCCACCCGAAGCGGCCCAGCCGCGCCTGACGGCGCTGGTGCAAATGCTGCGGCCGCTGCAGGTGCTGCCCTTCGACAGCGAATGCGCCACGCACGCTGCCCGCATTCGTGTGCAGTTGGAAGCGGCCGGCACCCCCATCGGCCCCAACGACACCTTGATCGCGGCCACCGCGCTGCGCTACCGCGCCACGCTGGTCACGCGCAACGCGCGCGAGTTCTCGCGGGTGGCCGGGTTGCAGTGGGTGAACTGGCATGCGGCCGATGAATCCGCGACCCCCACGCCCCCACCGCCTCCATGAACGCCGTCGAAATCGAACAAGCCCTCTCCGACCTGGCCGAACAGCCCTCCAGCACCTTTGATGCGGCCGAATTCCCCTTCGCCTTCCTCGCCGCCTTCGGCAACAAGGAAACGACGATCAAGCGCCTGCGCGCGGGCAACAACAACACGTCCGACGTGCCCGGCGGCGTGCTCCAGCGCGGCAACATCCACGTCGCCACCTGCGGGCATGGCACGGTCGGCGAAACGCTCACCGCGCTGCGCAACAGCGCTGCGACAGCCAAGGCCAAGGCCAAATACATCCTTGCCACCGACGGCCACACGGCCGAAGCCGAATACCTGCCCACCTTTGAGACCATCGCCTGCGACTACCCCAAGCTGCCCGAACACCTGGGCTTCTTCCTCGCCCTGGCCGGCATCTCCACCATTCAGGAGATCAAGGACAACCCCATCGACGTGCGCGCCACCGGGCGGCTCAACAAGCTCTACGTCGAGTTGCTGCGCGACAACCCCGGCTGGGCCGGCGACGCCCGCCGCGCCGACATGAACCACTTCATGGCCCGGCTCATCTTCTGCTTCTTTGCCGAAGACACCGACATCTTCAACGGCGAAGGCCTGTTCACCCGCACCATCAGCCAGTTCACCGAGGCCAGCAGCGCCAACACGCACGAAGTCATGGGCGAGATCTTCCGCGCCATGAACACCCAGCCTGCCGAGCGCGCCGCAGGCAACTTCCGCCCCTGGGCCGACCAGTTCCCCTACGTCAACGGCGGCCTGTTTTCGGGCAACACCGAGGTGCCGCGCTTCTCGCGCATTGCCCGCACCTACCTGCTGCACGCCGGCAGCCTGCAATGGCGCCAGATCAACCCCGACATCTTCGGCAGCATGATCCAGGCCGTGGCCGACGAAGAAGAGCGCGGCGCGCTGGGCATGCACTACACCAGCGTGCCCAACATCCTCAAGGTGCTGAACCCGCTGTTCCTCGACGAGCTGCGCGCGCAATTGAATGAGGCCGGCGACAACAAAACCAAGCTGCTCAACCTGCGCAAGCGCATGGCGCGCATCCGCGTTTTCGACCCGGCCTGCGGCAGCGGCAACTTCCTCGTCATCGCCTACAAGCAGATGCGCGCCATCGAGGCGGAGATCAACCGCAGACGGGGTGAGTCAGACCTGGGTAGCGAGATTCCGCTGACCAACTTTCGCGGCATCGAGTTGCGCAGCTTTCCGGCCGAAATCGCGCGGCTGGCGCTCATCATTGCCGAGTACCAGTGCGACGTGCAGTACCGGGGCCAGAAAGAGGCGCTGGCCGAGTTTCTGCCGCTGGATGCGCAGAACTGGATCGTCTGCGGCAACGCGCTGCGGCTGGATTGGCTGGGCATTTGCCCGCCCACGGGCACGGGCGTGAAGGTGGCGGCGGATGATTTGTTTGAGACGCCGCTGGATCAAAAGGAGATGGATTTTGAGAATAACGGTGGGGAGACGTTTATTTGTGGGAACCCGCCGTATTTGGGGTCGCGTGGCCAATCGGAAGCGCAGAAGGCGGATCTAGCCGCGTCGGCAACGCAGAGCGTTGCGGGATATCGTGGGCTCGACTTTGTCGCTGGCTGGTTGATTAAAGCGACTCTTTATTCAAAGCTTGTTGAAAGCCAATGGGCGTTTGTGACAACAAACTCAATCTGCCAAGGGGAGCAGGTTTCATTATTGTGGCAGTGGCTGTTTGACCAAGGTCTACGCATCAAATTTGCAAGGACGAGCTTTAGGTGGTCAAACCTTGCAGCGAATAACGCCGGCGTGACAGTCATCGTTGTCGGACTCACCACTGACAGCAACGCAGGGGCGCGGCTCTACACCACCGACAGCGCGGGCAACGAAGTAGTGCGCGATGCGTTCAACATCAACCCCTACTTGGTGCCTGGGAAGAACGTGTTTGTTGCGCCAAGATCAGAGGCTCTGGGGAAAGGCACTTCGATTGATCGAGGAAGCGCCCCAACGGACGAGGGTGCCTACTTGTTCAGTAGCTTAGTGCGCAACGAGGCTATCCGGGAGCACCCACATGTCGCGCCCGCTGTAGTGCGAGCGTATGGGGCAAAGGAGTTTGCTGCCGGTTTGGTTCGCTGGGCATTGAAACCCGACCTCCTGCCGCAAGAAGTTCGAATGTCCTGCAAGTTTGTCTCCGACCGAGTGGATTTGGTACGAAAGTCTCGCACTTTGAGCCCCAAAGCAGCTACGAGGCGCGCCGCGGACACACCTGAGAAGTTCACCGAGGATCGATATGTCAGTACCCCTCTGATCTTCATACCGCAACTGGTAGCGGAAGGGCGCGAGTATGTGACGCCAGGATTGCTGCCTGCAAACAGCTTAGTGTTAGCCCCCCACTTCCAAGCGACAGCTGAAAGCCTAGTTCCACTCTCCTTGATCGCCTCCCGCCTGCACCTGGTCTGGATCGCCACCGTCTGCGGCAAGCTGGAAACGCGCTATCGCTACTCCAACACCCTCGGCTGGAACACCTTCCCCGTTCCGCTGCTGACCGAGCAGATGAAGGCCGACCTGACCGAGTGCGCCCAGAACATCCTGCTGGCACGCGAGGCGCATTTCCCCGCCACCATCGCCGACCTGTACGACCCCGAGGCCATGCCCGACAACCTGCGCGCCGCCCACGAGCGCAACGACGAGGTGCTGGAGCGCATCTACATCGGCCGCCGCTTCAAGAACGACACCGAGCGGCTGGAAAAGCTGTTTGACCTCTATACAAAAATGACGGCGGAGCAGAAAGCCAAACCCAAAGCCAGGGCCAAAGGAGGCAAGCCGTGAACGAGCTGATTCTCTACAGTACCGAGGATGGCAAAGTTCAACTGCATCTGCGGGTGGAGGGTGAAACGATATGGCTGAATCAGATGGAAATTGCTGCTCTGTTTCAGACCAGCAAGCAGAATGTTTCGCTGCACGCAAAAAATATCTTTGAGGACAAAGAGTTAAGCCCGCAGGCAACTGTCAAGGAATCCTTGACAGTTCAAAACGAGGGTGTGCGGCAAGTACAGCGCAAGATCGCCCATTACAACCTCGACCTGATCCTGGCCATCGGCTACCGCGTGCGTTCGCCGCGCGGCGTGCAGTTTCGCCAATGGGCCAGCACGCACCTCAAGGAGTTCCTGCGCAAGGGCTTCGTGATGGATGACGAGCGCATGAAGAACCCCGGGGGTTGGGATTATTTCGATGAGTTGCTGGCGCGCATCCGCGAGATTCGCGCATCGGAAAAGCGCTTTTACCAAAAGGTGCGCGATCTGTTTTCCCTGAGTTCCGACTACCGGGCGCGCGAGCAGGAAACCGCCCTGTTTTTTGCCGAAGTGCAGAACAAGCTGCTGTATGCCACCACTGGCCACACGGCGGCGGAGTTGGCGGTGAAGCGTGCCGATACCAGCCAGCCCAACATGGCGCTCAACACCTGGAGCGGCTCGCGCGTGCGCAAGCAGGATGTGATCGTTGCCAAGAATTACCTGAGCGCCGATGAGATAGACACGCTCAACCGCCTGACGGTGATCTTTCTGGAGCAGGCCGAATTGCGGGTCAAGCAGCGCCAGGACTTGAGTCTGGATTTTGGCGCAGCAACGTGGACAAGATGCTGGCCTTCAACGACCATTGGGAGGTGATGTGAACCCGCATGGGTTCGCCACAAGACGCTCCTGAAACAATAGCTATCAGCCGTTATAAAACAAGGGCTTTAGCCATAAAACATCCATAAAAATCCATCGCCATGAGCGACGCGCCGGCTCGCCCCGCAAGCAACCCCACAGCGGCTTGACGATGTGCCTTACCCTGCAATGTGAAACCAACAAGGTTCCCCATGTACATCAGTAAATTGGTTCTGAAGGATGTTCGCGGCTTCTCGAACTTGTCGTTCGACCTCAAGCGACCAGATGGCAGCCATGCGGGCTGGACGGTTTTCACGGGCGACAACGGCTCTGGCAAAAGCACCTTGCTCAAGGCCATTGCCATTGCCCTGACGGGCAAGGACACGGCGCGTGCCTTGCAGCCCAGCTTTCACCGCTGGATTCGTGAGGGGCAGCATGAAGCCAGCATTGAGCTGGAGGTGGTGCGCGTTGCCGATGACGATGGTTTTTCCGAAACAGGGCGTACACCTGAAAAAAATTTTTCAGCGCACATCGCGCTCAGGAACGGGCAAAAGGAGCCCTCGCTGGAGGCCGTCAATTCAACAAAGCGAAAGAACTCCACGCCACAACGCAGTATTTGGTCGCAAGACGCCAAGGGATGGTTTTCTTGCGGCTACGGCCCCTTTCGGCGGGTGTTTGGCGCCTCACCCGAGGCCATGCGCCAGATGGTCGCCCCTGCCACCGAGCGATTCGTCACCATGTTTCAAGAGGCCGCTTCGCTGGCCGAGGTCGACCAATGGCTGCGTGCGCTGAGTCATCGGTCGCTGGAAGACAAATCAGGTGCGAAGGAGCAATTGGCGCTGATTCTGGAGGCGCTGCGTGACGAACTGATGCCGAACCAGATTACCGTGGATCGCATCGATTCCGACGGCCTCTGGCTCAAGGATCGCAACGGGCTGCAGTTGTCCTGGAGCGAAATGAGCGACGGCTACCGTGCAGCGCTGGCCCTGCTGGCCGACATTCTTCGCCATCTGATCAATGTGTATGGCGTGGCCGATCTGGTGGGCCGCGATGCGGATGGCAAGCTGGTTTTCAAGCGCAGCGGTGTTGTGCTGATCGATGAGATCGACGCGCACTTGCACCCGGAATGGCAACGCGAGATCGGCTTTTGGCTCAAGCGCCACTTTCCAAACATTCAGTTCCTCGTGACGACGCACAGCCCCATCATTTGCCAGGCGGCCGACCCGAATGGGTTGTTCGTCTTGCCGGAGCCGGGCAGCAAGGATGGGCCGCATCCGCTCAGTGACGAGGAGTACAGGAAGGTCATCGCCTCCCGGCCCGACACCATCCTGCTGACATCGGCCTTCGGCTTGCAAAACACCCGTTCGCCTCGGGCGGTTGAAGCGCGGGCGCAATATGCCAGGCTGAAGGCGAAGGAGCGTTCTGGCGCAAAGCTCAGCAAGGGCGAGCAGCAAGAGGTTCAGCAACTGCAGTTGTTTGCCGTGACGGATGAGGATTGACCCATGCGGCGAACCCATCGATTGGCGCTGCCAAGGCGAGCGCAAAGCTATCTGGATGGCAGAGCACAGGCCACGGCGGGCCAGCCGAATGTCGAGCGCGCATGGAAAACCGCACGCCAGACAAAGGCGCTGGCAACGGTCGTCGAGACCTTGCAGGCCATGACAGGGCCGCGCCAGCGTTGCATGTACTGCGTGGATTCGCACGGCAGCGACATTGAGCACTTTTGGCCCAAGGGCCCCTATCCCGGCCGTGCCTTCCTATGGCCCAACATGCTGCTGTGCTGCACGGAATGCGGCCGATTCAAGGGGGATCGGTTTCCGCTGTCGAGTGCAGGCGATCCGATGCTGGTGAACCCCAGTGCCGAGAACCCCTGGGAGCACTTGGACTTTGACCCCGACACGGGCAACCTGACCGCGCGTTACGACGCTGCCAGCGGCGCGCCATCGCCGAAGGGGTATGCCACGGTGCAGCTACTCCGTCTGGATCGGCGTGAAGGCATGGCAGAAGGCTATCGACGCGCGTATCGGCGGATTGAGGCTTTCGTGAATGCGGCGTTGTCCGAAGCGGTGATTGACCCGGATCAACTGGCCCAGCAACTTCTGCTGGCCGATGAGCACGGACTGCTGCACTGGTGCTTCGGCCCTGTGGGCGCCAACTTGCGGCCGTTTGCAGCGTTGCGCAACAAGGCGCCGGCTGCATGGGCCGCGTGCGCGGCTGCGGTGCAATGACAAACATGGCGACATGCCAGCCGATAGCGCACCGCCCGAAATGCTCCTGAAACAATAGCTACCAGCCCTCATGAAACAAGGGCTGAAGCCATAAAACACCCATAAGAATTCATCGCCATGACCGAGACGTTTTCTTCCAACCCCACCAACGCCTACACGGTGCCCGCCGTCTCCATCACCACGGCGCACACGGGCGCATCGACCCATGCCAACGCGCTGGGCATGCGGCCGATGCAGGAGCTTGCCTATGCCAAGCGGGGTGAACAGTATTTGCTGATCAAGTCGCCGCCGGCCTCGGGCAAGAGCCGGGCGCTGATGTTCATTGCGCTGGACAAGTTGCACCACCAGGGCCTGCGGCAGGCGCTGATCGTGGTGCCCGAGCGCTCCATCGGCAGCAGCTTTGCCGATGAGCCGCTGCGCCAGCACGGCTTTTTTGCCGACTGGCAGGTGGCGCCGCAGTGGAACCTGTGCAACGCGCCGGGGGCCGATGAGCCCCGCGTGGCGAAGTCGAAGGTGGATGCGGTGCGCCAGTTTCTGGCCAGCGACGACGCGGTGCTGGTGTGCACGCACGCCACCTTCCGCTTTGCGGTGGAGGCGCTGGGCGTCGAGGCATTCGATGGCCGGCTGATCGCCATCGACGAGTTTCACCATGTGTCGAGCAACCCCGACAACGTGCTGGGCAGCCAGCTGGGTGCCTTCATCGCCCACGACAAGGTGCATGTGGTGGCGATGACGGGCAGCTACTTTCGCGGCGACAGCGAGGCGGTGCTGGCGCCGGCCGACGAGGCGCGCTTCGATACGGTGACCTACACCTACTACGAGCAGCTCAACGGCTACCGCTGGCTCAAGTCGCTCGATATCGGCTATTTTTTCTACACCGGCCGCTATGTGGACGCGGTGGCGAAGGTGCTGGACGCGGGGCTCAAGACCATCGTTCACATTCCCAACGTGAATGCGCGCGAAAGCCTGAAAGACAAGGAGCGCGAGGTCAGCGACATCATGGGCGCGCTGGGCGAGTGGCAGGGGGTGGATGCGGGCACGGGCTTTCACCTCGTGCGGGCGCGCGATGGCCGGGTGCTGCGGGTGGCGGACCTGGTGGACGACAGCGATGCGGCGCGGCGCTCGCGCGTGCTGGCCGCGCTGAAAGACCCGGCGCACAAGGACGACCGCGACCATGTGGACGTGATCATCGCGCTGGGCATGGCCAAGGAGGGTTTTGACTGGATCTGGTGCGAGCACGCGCTGACCATCGGCTACCGCAGCAGCCTGACGGAGATCGTGCAGATCATCGGCCGCGCCACGCGCGATGCACCGGGCAAGGCGCGGGCGCGTTTCACCAACCTGATCGCCGAGCCCGCCGCCGACCAAGGTCTGGTGGCCGAGGCGGTGAACGACATGCTCAAGGCCATTTCGGCCAGCCTGCTGATGGAGCAGGTGCTGTCGCCGCGCTACGAGTGGACGCCGCGCAACGCCGGGCCACGCGAGGGTTTTGACTATGGCGAGGGTGGCTACCAACGCGGCGCCGCCAACGTGGGGGTGAACACGGCCACCGGGCAGATTCACCTGGAGATCAACGGCCTGGCCACGCCCCAGAGCGCCGAAGCCACGCGCATCTGCCGCGAAGACCTGAACGAGGTGGTGACCAGCTTTCTGCAGGACAAGGTGGCGCTGGAGCGCGGCCTGTTCGACGCCGACAACACCGTGCCGGAGGAACTGACGGTGCTGCGCATGGGCAAGATCGTGCGCGAGCGCTACCCCGAACTGAGCGCGGCCGACCAGGAGGCGATTCGCCAGCACGCGGTGGCGGCGATGAACATCACCCAGCAGGCCAAGGTGATGCTCGACCCGGCGCTGGCCAACGAGGGTGGCGCCCTGGGCAGCACGGCGCTGATCGACGGCGTGCGCCGCTTCGTCAACGTGCGCGAGCTGGACATCGACCTGATCGACCGCATCAACCCTTTTGAAGCCGCCTATGCGGTGCTGGCCAAGACGATGGACGCACAATCGCTGCGGCAGGTGCAGGACAGCATTGCCGGCAAGACGATCAAGCTGCCGGAGGACGAGGCCCGCGCGCTGGCCCTGCGTGCGGTGCAGTTCAAGCAAGAGCGCGGCCGCCTGCCCAGCCTGCAAGCGGCCGACCCGTGGGAGCAGAAGATGGCCGAGGGCGTGGCGGCCTTTGCGCGCTACGCGGCCCAGGCCAAGGCAGCGCAAGCCGCACGAAGCGCCCAGGCCAGGGAGGCATGACGCGATGAGCGAGATGGACGACGACGCGCTGCTCGACGCGCTGGGCCTGGACATCGCCCCGCCCCCGGCGGCCCGCCACACGCCGCGCGAGGAGCGCATCCTGGCGGGCTTCGAGGACATCCTGCGCTTTCACGAGGCGCACGGGCGCGCGCCCCGGCACGATGCGGGCGGCGATATTTTTGAGCGCCTGTACGCGGTGCGCCTGGACCAATTGCGCCAACTGCCCGAAGCGCGGGCGCTGCTGGCGGGGCTGGACGCGTCAGGGCTGCTGTCGGCGGGGCCGCAGCCGGATGCGGCCGATGCGCTCGACGCCGCCGACGCGCAGCCACTGGACACCGATGCCCTGCTGGCCGCCTTGGGCATGGACGCCACCCCGACGACGGACGACATCCGCGTGCTGCGCCACGTGCGCCCACGGGCGGTCATCCAGGCCGCCGAGGACATTGCCAACCGCACGCCCTGCGCGGATTTCGAGCAGTTCAAACCCCTGTTCGATGCGGTGGACAGCGGCCTGAAGAACGGGCAGTGGGTGAGCAAACCCTTCGGCAAGAACGCCAGCGTGGCCGTGGGCGATTTCTTCATCCTCGGCGGGCTGGTGGTCCATGTGGCCGAGATGGGTGACACCTACAAGACGCCCAATGCCGAGACCAACGGCCGCCTGCGGGTGGTGTATGCCAACGGCACCGAAAGCGACCTGCTGCTGCGCTCGCTGCAGCGCGCCCTGTACAAGGACGGCGAAGGGCGCGCCGGCCGCCGGCTGGTGCCGGTGGCGGCCGGACCGCTGTTCGGTGACGTGGCCGAAGCAGACGATCTGGCGTCCGGCACCATCTATGTGCTGCGCAGCCTGTCGAGCCATCCCCACGTCGCCGAGCACCGCGAGCTGATCCACAAGATCGGCGTGACCGGCGGCAAGGTCGAGGACCGCATCGCGGGCGCCAACAAGGACGCCACCTACCTGCTGGCCGATGTGGACGTGGTGGCCACTTACCAACTGCACAACCTGAACCGCACCAGGCTGGAAGCCCTCTTTCACCGGCTGTTCGCCGTCGCGCGGATCGACCTGACCATCGAAGACCGCTTCGGGCGCCCGATCAAGCCGAGGGAGTGGTTCCTGGTGCCACTGCACGTGATCGACGAGGCGGTTCAGCGCATTCGGGATGGCTCGATCACAGGCATGACGTACGACCCCGGCACGGGTCGGTTGGTGCCCACCCCGCAATCGCAACTGGGCATCGACGGGGCGCATCCAAAAAGCGACACGGCTTGATACGCGAATCGCGCATGGCCGCCCTGGTCCATCGTTTGTCCGACGCAGGTCACCCGTGGCGCACCGCCACCGTCTTGAGGGTGGTGAAGCCGTACAGCGCCTCGAAGCCCTTCTCGCGCCCGTGGCCGGACGACTTGACGCCGCCGAAGGGCAGCTCCACCCCGCCGCCGGCGCCGTAGTGGTTGATGAACACCTGGCCTGATTTGACGCGCCGCGCCATGCGGAACTGGCGCGCGCCGCCCTGCGTCCACACGCCGGCCACCAAGCCGAAGCGGGTGGCGTTGGCCAGTTCCACGGCGTGGTCCTCGTCCCGGAACGGCATGGCGGCCAGCACCGGGCCGAAGACTTCCTCTTGCGCCAGGCGGTGCGTGGCGGGCACGTCGGCCAGCAGCACCGGGGCCTGGTAGAAGCCGCTTTCCGGCGCGTCATCGACCACCACGCCCTGCGCCACGGCGGGGATGTGCGAGGCCTGCGCGTCGGACAGGAAGTCCCACACGCGCTGCTGCTGGCTTTGGCGGATCAGCGGGCCCAGGTCCAGGTCCAGCGCGGCTGGGCCCACGCGCAGTTGGGTGAAGGCCTCGCCCAGGCGCTCCAGCACGGTGTCGTAGATGGCCTGCTCGATGAGCACGCGCGAGCCGGCCGAGCAGGTCTGGCCGGCGTTCTGCACGATGGCGTTGATGACCACCGGCAGCGCGGCGTCGAGGTCGGCGTCGGCAAACAGGATCTGCGGGCTCTTGCCGCCCAGCTCCAGCGTGACGGGGCAGTGGCGCTCGGCCGCGGCCTGCTGGATGAGCGTGCCCACGCGCGGGCTGCCGGTGAAGCTGATGTGGTCCACGCCGGGGTGGCGCGCCAGCGCGTCGCCCACCTCGTGGCCATGGCCGGTGACGATGTTGATGCAGCCTGCCGGAAAGCCCACGTCGGCCGCCAGTTGCGCCACGCGCAGCAGCGACAGGCAGGCGTCCTCGGACGGCTTGACCACGCAGCAGTTGCCGGCGGCCAGCGCGCCGCCCACGCTGCGGCCGAAGATCTGCATCGGGTAGTTCCACGGGATGACGTGGCCGGTGACCCCGTGCGGCTCGCGCCAGGTCAGCACGCTGTAGCCGTGCTGGTAGGGCAGGGTCTGGCCGTGCAGCTTGTCGCAGGCGCCGGCGTAGAACTCGAAGTAGCGCGCCAGCGCGGCGGCGTCGGCGCGCGCCTGGGCGGTGGGCTTGCCGCAGTCGCGCTGCTCCAGGGCGGCCAGCTCGTCGGCGTGCTCGGCCACCAGGCGCGACAAGGCCATCAGCAGGCGCCCGCGCTCGGCGGCGCTCAAGGCGCTCCAGGGGCCGTCGAAGCAGGCGCGGGCGGCGCGCACGGCGGCGTCGATGTCGCGCGCGTCGCTGCGCTGGATTTCGTCGAAGGGCTGGCCGTCGGACGGGTCGATCACCGGCAGGGTGCGGCCCGAGAGCGAGGCGATGGCGTGGTGACCGATGAAGTTGAGCTGCATGGCGGCATTGTGCCCCGCCGCCGGGTTTTCAAGGATTTTCGGCTTGCAGCCCGCGTGGATATTACGCTGGAAGCTATTTAAAAAATAGCAATGCAGGAGAGGTCGTCCCATGAGAAAGCCCGCTTGCGCGGGCCTTCCGAGGGGGACGGCGCGCCGCTAACGCAGCGTGACTTCCACGCGGCGGGCCTGCGCGCCGCTGCCGGCCTGGATGTCGTCGGGCTTGCGCAGCTCGATGCGCTCGGCCAGCACGCCCAGGCCGGTGAGCAACTCGCGCACCGCTTCGGCGCGCTGGCGGGCGACCTCGGCGTTGGCGGCGGCGCTGCCGGTGCTGTCCACGTAGCCGCTGACGACGGCGGTCTTGCCGGCCTGCACGCCTTGGGCGATGACGGCCAGCGCCTTTGGACCATCGGGATGCGGGTCGGCCTGGCCGGTGGCGAAGTAGAACCTGACCACCTCGCCCTCGACCAGTACGCTGGCCGCGTCCTCGCCAGTGGCCGGTGCCGCGGCGGCGGCATGGGGCGACGCCGGCGCGGAGGCGGTCGGGCCGCCGTGCATGCCCACCACCAGCGGCACGATCAGCAGCGCCACGATGTTGATGATCTTGATCAGCGGGTTGACGGCCGGGCCGGCGGTGTCCTTGTAGGGGTCGCCCACGGTGTCGCCGGTGACGGCGGCCTTGTGCGCCTCGCTGCCCTTGCCGCCGTGGTGGCCGTCCTCGATGTACTTCTTGGCGTTGTCCCAGGCGCCGCCGCCGGTGCACATGCTGATGGCGACGAACAGGCCGGTGACGATGGTGCCCATCAGGAGGCCGCCCAGCGCCTTCGGCCCCAGCAGCAGGCCGACGGCGATCGGCACCACCACGGGCAGCAGGGACGGAATGACCATCTCCTTGATGGCGGCGCTGGTCAGCATGTCCACCGCCTTGCCGTATTCAGGCTTGGCGGTGCCCTCCATGATGCCGGCGATGTCGCGGAACTGGCGCCGCACCTCGACCACCACGGCGCCGGCCGCGCGGCCCACGGCCTCCATGGCCATGGCGCCGAACAGGTAGGGGATCAGGCCGCCGATGAACAGGCCGACGATCACCATCGGGTCGGACAGGTCGAAGCGGATGGCCTGGCCGTAGCTCTCCAGCTTGTGCGTGTAGTCGGCGAACAGCACCAGCGCGGCCAGACCGGCCGAGCCGATGGCGTAGCCCTTGGTGACGGCCTTGGTGGTGTTGCCCACGGCGTCCAGCGGATCGGTGATGTCCCGCACGCTGTCAGGCAGTTCGGCCATCTCGGCGATGCCGCCGGCGTTGTCGGTGATGGGGCCGTAGGCGTCAAGCGCCACCACGATGCCGGCCATGCTCAGCATGGCGGTGGCCGCGACCGCGATGCCGTACAGGCCGGCGAGCTGGTACGACACGAGGATGGCGACGCACACGAAGATCACCGGCCAGGCCGTCGAGCGCATCGACACGCCCAGCCCGGCGATGATGTTGGTGCCGTGGCCGGTGGTCGAGGCCTGGGCGATGTGCCGCACGGGCGAATACTGCGTGCCGGTGTAGAACTCGGTGATCCACACCAGCGCGGCCGTCAGCACCAGGCCGGTGACGCAGGCGCCGAACAGCTTCATCCGCGCGCCGCTGCCGCCCAGGGCGTCGTCGGGAATGACCCATGCCGTGACGAACCAGAAGGCGATGAGCGAGAGCACGCCGGCGATCGCCAGGCCCTTGTACAGCGCCGGCATCACGTTCTTCATGCCCGGCGAGGCCTTGACGAAGAAGCAGCCGATGATGGAGGCCACGATCGACACCGCGCCCAGCGCCAGCGGGTACATCGCCGCCTGCCACGGCGCGGCGGCCACCATCAGCGCGCCCAGCACCATGGTGGCGATCAGCGTGACGGCGTAGGTCTCGAACAGGTCGGCCGCCATGCCGGCGCAGTCGCCCACGTTGTCGCCCACGTTGTCGGCGATCACGGCCGGGTTGCGCGGGTCGTCCTCGGGGATGCCGGCCTCCACCTTGCCCACCAGGTCGGCGCCCACGTCGGCGCCCTTGGTGAAGATGCCGCCGCCCAGCCGCGCGAAGATCGAGATCAGCGACGAGCCGAAGGCGAAGCCGATCAGCGGGTTCAGCAGCGTGGCCAGCCCGCCGGGCGCCGCCGCTCCGGTGCCGACCAGGACCCACGTGAACGCCGCCACGCCCAGCAGGCCCAGACCCACCACCAGCATGCCGGTGATGGCGCCGCCGCGGAAGGCCACGTCCAGCGCCGGCCCGATGCCGCGCGTGGCCGCCTGCGCCGTGCGCACGTTGGCGCGCACGGAGACGTTCATGCCGATGAAGCCGCAGGCGCCCGAGAGCACCGCGCCGACGACGAAGCCGGCGGCCGTCGTCAGGTCCAGCACGATGCCGATCAGCACCGCCAGCACCACGCCGACGAGGGCGATGGTCTTGTACTGCCGCGCCAGGTAGGCCGCCGCGCCGGCCTGGATGGCGGCGGCGATCTCCTGCATGCGGGCGTTGCCGGCGTCCTGCGCCAGGATCCAGCCCCGCGCCCAGAAGCCATAGATGACGGCGATGAGGCCGCAGATGAGCGCCAGAACCAGCGCCGAGTTGCCTGTCATGAATGAATCTCCTCACAAAGCGATTGCGCCTCGGAGGGGCCGGCCCTGTCCCTGGGACAACGCAGCCGGCTCCTCCACTGCGTTGCTTCCTCGCTCCCTGGCTGCAGGCTGGGGCGGACGATTGGCCAACAGGCCAAATTTAGCCCGAAAACGCGGCCGGTGGCCAATGCCCTTGGCGCACTCGTAGAATCAGCACCGATTCCAGCCTCCCCCACTCCAACCATAACGGCAGACAAACATGTCCTTCGACAACGTATCCCCCGGCAAGAAAGCGCCCGAAGAGTTCAACGTGGTCATCGAGATCCCGATGAACTCCGACCCGATCAAGTACGAAGTGGACAAGGCATCCGGCGCGATCTTCGTCGACCGCTTCATGACCACCGCCATGTACTACCCGACCAACTACGGCTACGTGCCGCAGACGCTGTCGGGCGACGGCGACCCGGTGGACGTGCTGGTCATCACGCCGTACCCGCTGCACCCCGGCGTGGTGGTTACCTGCCGCGCCCTGGGCATCCTGAAGATGGAAGACGAGGCCGGCATCGACGGCAAGGTGCTGGCCGTGCCCACCGACAAGATCCTGCCCATCTACAGCCACTGGAAGACGGTGGAAGACGTCAACGACATGCGCCTGAGCGCCATCAGCCACTTCTTCGAGCACTACAAGGACCTGGAGCAGGGCAAGTGGGTCAAGGTGCTGGGCTGGGAAGGCGTGGCCTCGGCCCAAAAGGAAATCACCGACGGCATGGCCGCCTACAAGAAATAAGCACCAAATCCGGCGCTGGCCCGCATCGGCGCTGCGCTAGAAGCTATTGATTTGAAAGCACCCCGGCGTCCTGCGCCGTGGGTGCTTTGCTTTGCCTGTGGATTCTTGGGCGGATTTCTGCCAATCTCCAGCTTGGTCTTGTTTGTTTTGACGCAGGGCGGAGAGCAGTCCAAATGGAAAAAATCATTGAAAACCAACAAGATAAAAAACTTGAAACCGTCGTTTTAGGCGGTGGTTGCTTCTGGTGCACCGAGGCCGTCTTCAAGGAAGTGCGCGGCGTGCTCGACGTCGAGTCGGGCTACAGCAATGGCCAGCCCGGGCGGCCGACCTACGAGCAGGTGTGCACCGGCCGCACCGGCTGCGCCGAGGTGGTCAAGCTCGTCTACGACCCGGCGCGGATCGGCGCGCGGCAAATCATGGAGATCTTCTTCGTCGTGCACGACCCCACGCAGCTCAACCGCCAGGGCAACGACGTGGGCACGCAGTACCGCAGCGGCATCTACTTCACCACGCCCGAGCAGAAGGACGTGGCCGAGGCCCTGATCCGCGAGATGAGCCAGGACGGGGTGTACGACGGCGCCATCGTCACCGAGGTCGCGCCGCTGGCGAACTACTGGCCGGCCGAGGACGAGCACCAGGACTTCTTCGAGCGCAACCCTTACCAGGGTTATTGCATGGCCGTCGCGGCGCCCAAGGTGGCCAAGTTCCGCAAGACCTTCCGCGACTGGTCGCGGCAATGAGGCGGCAGCCGGCTTGGTTATGGATGAAAACGCCTGAATGCCCGCGCGGATATTGCGTCAGAAGCTATTGTATTGATAGTAATCCGGGGTGAACGGCGCGCCATGGCCCGCCCTTGGCGTGAGCGACAATCGGCGCTCGATCCGCCTTGCGACCCCGATGTACGCCTTCGCCCTGTTCCTCCACGTGCTCGCCGCCACCGTCTGGACGGGCGGCCACCTGGTGCTGGCCTTCGCCGTGTTGCCGCGCGTGCTGCGCGAGCGCTCGCCGGAGCAACTGCTGCGCTTCGAGCAGGGCTACGAGCGCATCGGCATGCCGGCGCTGGCGGTGCAGGTCGTCACCGGCGTGTGGATGGCGCACCTGCTGGTGCCCGACGTGTCGGACTGGCTCTCGCCGTCCACGCCGGTGGCGCGCGCCATCGCGCTCAAGCTGGCGCTGCTGGCGGCCACCGCGCTGGTCGCGCTGCACGCGCGCTTTCGCGTCATTCCGAGCCTGTCGGCGCGGACGCTGCCGCTGATGGCCGGGCACGTCGCGGCGGTCACGCTGCTGTCGGTGGCCTTCGTCGCGGTGGGCGTGTCGTTGCGCTTCGGCGGGGTATGACGTCTTCCCCAGGAGAGCCGTTTGCCGTTTTTCTCGTGAAGGGGGTGGCGCCGGAATGCGGGTGTTCCAAGGTTCCAGCCTGCGCTGGCATTGCATCGGTAGCTATGAATAACATAGCTACCGGCGATGCGGTCAGTTGCGCGAGCGCAAGGTGCCCTTGTCGTCGGCGATGACCACTTCCACGCGGCGGTTCAGGGCGCGCCCCTCGGGCGTGCCGTTGCTGGCCACCGGGTAGGCCTTGCCGTAGCCGCGCGCGGTGATGCGGCCGGCGTCCACGCCGCGCATGGTCAGTGCCTGCTGCACGGCCTGGGCGCGGCGGTCGGACAACGCCAGGTTGGCGGCCTCGGAGCCCACCGAATCGGTGTGGCCCTCGATCAGCAGACGGCGGTCGGGGTACTGCCTCAGGAAGTCGGCCAACTGGTCCAGGCGCTGGCCAGCGGTGGGCAGCAGCTGCGCCTTGCCGAACTCGAACAGCACGTCGCCCAGCGTCACCAGCAGGCCGCGCTCGGTCTGCTGCGCCTGCAGCTCCTTCAGCCGTGCCTCCAGCGCGGCGGCGCGGGCGTTGGCCTGCGCCGCCTGGGCCTGCGCGGCACCCACCTGGGCCTGCGCCGCGCGCGCCTCGCCACGGGCGGCGTCGGCTTCGCGCGTGCGGGCCTCCAGGCGCAGGCGGTCGGCCTGGGCGCTGGCATCCTTCATCTGGTCGTCGGCCGTGCGCGCGCGGGTCAGCACCGTGGCGGTCTCGGCGCGCTGGCGCGCCAGGTAGGCCAGGTGGCGCGCCTCGTCCTGGTCGCCGTCGTCGCGCCAGGCCCAGTCGGCGCGGGCCAGGGTGTCGGTGGCGGCCTTCAGCTCCAGCGGCGCACGGCGGGCGACGTCGGGGTTGGCGGCGGCGCCGTTGACCTGCGAGCGCGCTTCTTCCAGCTCAGGCAGGGGACCGCGCGTGGCGCAGGCGGCCAGGGCCAGGGCGGCGGCGAGCGCGAGGGCGCCGCCGGCGCGCGGCGCGCCTCGGGTGGGGAAAAGTCGTGTGGTCATGGGGAACTCCGTGTCGATGCAGGGCGGGTGGCGGTCACTTCGGGGGGCTGCGGCGCTGCAGCTCCTCGTTGAGCGCGCGGACCGAATCCTGCAGTTCGTTCACGGCCCGCTCGCTGCGCGTGGCCTGGGCCTTGGCCTCGGCCAGCCGCGCATCGGCCTGGGCCTGCTCGGCCAGGCGGCGGGCCTGGTCGTAGTCCTTGTCGGCCATGGCGCGCTCGGCGCGGGAGAGTTTGTCGCGCGCGGCCTGCAGTTCGACCGGCGCGGCGGCGGCGGTGTCGGGCGCGGTGGTGACGCGGTCGACCGTGGTCTTGGCCACGGCCATCTCCTCGCGCGGCGCCGGCGTGCCGGAGCAGGCGCCCAGCGCCAGCGCGGCGGCCAGCGCGGCCCACAGCGGCGCGCGAGGAGCGGGCGGTGATGTTCGAAGCGTGAGGGACATGGACCTTTTCCTTTCTGGTGGTCGGGAGAGGGGCCATGGGTGGGCGCCTCTGCCAGACCATTCTTGGCAGGGGCGCGGGCGCCGGCGCGTCGGCGGGGCGACGGCATTCCTGTCGGCCGAGGCCGACATCCGCGTAGGAAAGGGGAGTGGCGAGCCCGGGGCTACTTGGTGCCGAAGATGCGGTCGCCCGCATCGCCCAGGCCGGGCAGGATGTAGCCGTGGTCGTTCAGCTCGCGGTCGATGGCGGCGGTGTAGATGGGCACGTCGGGGTGCTCGGCGTGCAAGGTGCGGATGCCCTCCGGCGCCGCCAGCAGGCACAGGAACCCGAGCGAGCGCGGCCGCAGGGCCTTCAGCCGCGCCAGCGCCGCCGCCGCCGAGTGGCCGGTGGCCAGCATCGGGTCCACCGCGATCACGTCGCGCTCGGCCATGTCGGTGGGCATCTTGAAGTAGTACTCCACCGCTTCCAGCGTCTTCGGATCGCGGTACAGGCCGACGTGCCCGACGCGGGCGTTGGGCACCACGCGCAGCAAGCCGTCGAGCATGCCGTTGCCGGCGCGCAGGATGGAGGCGAACACCAGCTTCTTGCCGTCGATCATGGGGCTGGCCATCTTCTCCAGCGGGGTCTCGATCTCGACCATCTGGGTCGGCATGTCGCGCGTCACCTCGTAGGCCATCAGCATCGCCAGCTCGCCCAACAGGGTGCGGAAGGTGGTGCTGCTGGCCTCCCTGTCGCGCATCAGCGTGAGCTTGTGCTGCACCAGGGGGTGGGTGATGTGGTGAACCTGGGCGGCGCGAGGGGCGGGCGTTTGCGGCATGCGGGCGATTGTAGGGAGCGCTGCCCTCCCGCCGCTCACGACCGGGGCGCGCGGTCTCCCAGCGCATGGTCGATCGAGAGGCGGCCCGGCCCCCAGGCGGCGATCGCCAGCGCCATCGCGGCCCAGGTGAGGTGCACGGGCCAGCCCTCCGGCACCGTCAGTTCGATCACGCAGGTCATCGCCAGCAGGCCCAGGGCGGCAAAGCGCGTGCCGATGCCCAGCACCAGCAGCACCGGCAGCAGCACTTCGCCGCAGCCCGAGAGGAAAGCGACCACGGCGGGCGCGGGAAGGGGTAGGGCCCGCCCGGCAGGTGCAGCTGGAACTCGTCGGAAAACAGGTAGACCGCCATGTCATTGAGTTGCAGGAAGCCATCCCATTTCAGGATGCCGGATTTCCAGAACGGCACGGCCAGCGCGATGCGCAGCACGAATTGCGCGAGCCACGGCTGGGCAATGCCCTCGGCCATGCGCCGGGCTTTGCCGATCAGCCCCAGGGCGGGCGCGGTTGCGGACGTGCGTGCCGCAGGGTGTGTCGCTGACATGTCTAGTCTCCTGGTTGAAGGGCGGTTAATACGCCCGCCGAGACCATGCCCGCCAGGTTGGCGGACAGGTCGAAGGACGGCGCCTCGTCGAACGCGGCGGCGGCGGCCGTGCCCAGCGGGGCGCCTGCGAGAAGGTTGCCGAGAAAGGCCGCGCCGCCCGCGGGCAGGCGCGAGACGATGACGTCCATGCCGGGCCGGCTGATGAGCGCGTCTTCGGCGCCATGAGACTGCGGCGGCGGGGCCGCGCCCTCGGTCTTGTGCTGCGTGAAGATCGCCACGGCGGGGTAGCGCGAGCGCACGATGCGCGCGGCGGGGTGGGGTTCAAAGCGCAGGTCGGCCAGCAGGGCCGGATCAACGGCGGCCAGCGCGCCCGCGCCAAGCGCCGGCCGGTCGGCGGCATGGTAGGCGTCCAGCCAGGCGCGTTCGATGCGCGCGACGTCGGCCAGCCAGGGCAGCGCTTGCGCGTATTCGTAGGCGGCGATGAAGGCGGGAAAGTCGCGCCCGTAGTCGAACAGCAGCGGCGACGTGGGCGGCGTGGCGCGCAGGTGGAAGCGCGCCATCGCGCGGAAAAATTCGGCGCCGGTGATGCGCTGAACGGCCGGGTAGATGTCGGCCAGCGCATGGATGAGGCTCACGGTCACGTTGTTGCGGTAGACGTTGTAGCGCTGCACCACGCCTTTGCCCCGGTGGGCGGCCACATCGGCGGGCGCCGGGTACCGCGGGCAGGTCAGGCCTGGCGCGAACGCCGCGCTGTATTCAGCAGGTTGCATGGTGGGCCTCCTGCTGCATCACGCGGCACGCCGCCTGGGCCTGCGCGCGCAGGGTGGGCCAGTCGGGCAGGTCGCTGTCCCATTCGATCAGCGTCGGCACGGGGCCGATGCGGTCGATGACGCTGCGGTACAAGTCCCAGACCGGTGGCGCGACGGCGCGGTCGTGGCTGTCGATGAGCAGCGGTGCGCCCTCGTCGTCGCGCTGTTCGCTGTGCCCGGCCAGGTGGATTTCGCCGACCTGTTCGAGCGGAAAGGCGTCCAGATACCCTGCGGCCGAATAGCCGTGGTTGGCCGCCGAGACGAAGACGTTGTTGAGGTCGAGCAGCAGGCCGCAGCCGGTGCGCCGCGCCACCGCGCGGATGAACTCCGCTTCGCCCATCGTGGACGACGCAAACGCCACGTAGGTGGCGGGGTTCTCCAGCAGCAGGGGCCGCTGGATCGCCTCTTGCACTTGGTCGATGTGCTCGCACACCCGCTCCAGCGTGGCGCGGGTGTAGGGCAGGGGCAGCAGGTCGTTGAAGAAGGTGCCGCCATGCGAAGACCAGGCCAAATGCTCCGACACCAAGGCGGGCTGGTAGCGCAGCACCAGGTCGCGAAAGCGCGCCAGGTGGCGCGGGTCCAGCAGGCCCGGCGCGCCGATGGACATGCACACCCCGTGCAGGGACAGTGCGTGCCGCTCGCGCAGGGTGGTGAGCATGCGGTGCGGCGGGCCGCCCGCGCCCATGTAGTTCTCGGCATGCACCTCGAAGAACAAGCCATCGGCCGGCGGCTCCGCGAGGATCGCGGGCAGGTGTGGGTGCTTGAAGCTGGTGCCCGCGCGCATGGCCGTCCCCTGGGTTCTCTTGAAGAATCAGGACTTCATCGGCATGAGCGTGCCGTGGCCGCCGTTCGGCGTCTGGATCTTGGCGCAGGTGCCGCTCTGCACGAACTTCCACGCATTGCCCTGGAAGTCCATGGTGGACGTGCCCTGGCAGGTGGTGCCGGGGCCGGCGGCGCAGTCGTTCTGCCCCTTCAGGGCCACGCCGTAGCATTTTTCCTTGTGCGCGGCGATGGCGGCATCGGCTTCTGCCTTGGTCAGCGGGGCGGCATGGGCGGCCGATGCCAGCAGGCCGGCGACGGCGCTGGCCAGGAGTGCGGAAGTGACTTTGGTGGTGGTGGACATGAAATAACTCCTCGGGTTGATGTGCAAGGTATCCAGGACGGATACGTGGACTAATTCGTCGGCGCCGCTGGCTGGGTTACAGCGCGGGAAAAAAATCCCCCCACGCTCCCCCGCTGCGCGTGGTCCGCTGCCTCCCGAGGGGGCGTTTTTATCTTGGGGCGGCCCGGCGACAAGAAAATCTTCACCGGCTGCGATGTCCCGGAAAAAAAACCGGGTTCAAATAATCTGCAATGGCGCTGTAACCGGATCGCGGGCCGATCCGAAGGCATAGTCGTCACCTGTCCGCCCATGTCCACACCCGACCCCGAAACCGAATTGCACCGCCTGCTGCTGGCCGGCCTGGGTGGCGACGAAGCTGCCTACCGGCGCTTTCTGCAATTGCTGGCGGGGCACCTGCGCGCCTACCTGCGGCGGCGCCTGTTTGGCTGGCCGGACGACGTGGAAGACCTGGTGCAGGAATGCCTGCTTGCCATGCACAACAAGCGCCACACCTACCAGCCCGACCAGCCGCTTACCGCCTGGGTGCATGCCATTGCGCGCTACAAACTGATCGACCTGCTGCGCGCCCGTGGCGCGCGCGAAGCGCTGCACGACCCACTGGATGAGGAGATGCCCCTGTTCGCCGCCAGCACGCACGACGCGCACGATGCCCAGCGCGACCTGATGGGCATGCTGCAAAGCCTGCCCGACAAGCAGCGCCGCCCCATCGAGTGCGTGAAGATCGAGGGCCTGTCGGTGGCGGAGACGGCGCAGCTCACGGGCTTGTCGGAATCGGCCGTGAAGGTGGGCATCCATCGCGGCCTGAAGGTGCTGGCCGCGCGTTTTGGCGCCGCGCGGCGCCTGGAGGGTCACGCATGAAAACCGACGACTTGATTGCCCTGCTGGCCACCCACGCCGGGGCCGAACGCCGGCCCGCCACGGGCGCGGCGCTGGCGCGCGCCGTGTGCCTGGGGCTGCTGGGGGCGCTGGCCATCGTGCTGGCGGGCTACGGCCTCAACCACCAGTTTCCGCGGGTGCTGGGCATGCCCCTGTTCTGGATGAAGCTGGGCATGCCGATGCTGGTGGCGCTGTGCGCGGGCGTGATGGCGGCGCGCCTGGCACGCCCCGGCGTGCCGGCCGGCCGTGCCGGCTGGGGCATTGCGCTGGCGCTGGTGGTGGTGTGGGGCGTGGCGGCCGGCCAGTGGCTGGCGGCGCCGCCGTCCGCGCGCGCCGAACTGCTGTGGGGCCAGACCTGGCGCAGCTGCGCCTTCAGCATCGGCCTGATCGCGCTGCCCGTGCTGGTGGCCGCGCTGGGCGCGCTGCGCGAAATGGCGCCCACGCGGCTGCGCCTGGCCGGTGCGGCAGCCGGCGCGCTGGCCGGCGGGGCCGGCGCCGCCGTCTACGCGCTGCACTGTCCCGAACTGAGCGCCCCCTTCATCGCCGTGTGGTACATGCTGGGCATGGCCCTGCCGGTGGCGCTGGGCGCCTGGCTGGGGCCGCGCGTGCTGCGGTGGTGAGGCGCATGCAAGCACTGGAATGCTATATAATAAATAGCTGAAAGCGTAATGCTGGTGCTGGCTGGATGGCTGAAATGCTAAAAAAAAGCGCTCAGGCGGCCGGTGCCGGCACGGCATGCAGCAGCACCGGCGCGTCACCGTCGCCCTTGACGGTTTCCAGCCGCACGCCGAAACCCCACAGGCGCGCCGTGTGCTTGAGCACTTCCAGCGCATCCTCGGCCAGCGGGCGGCCCTGGTAGGGGGTGTGGCGCAGGGTCAGGCAGCGGTCGCCGCGCAGGTTCACGTTCCAGACCTGGATGTTGGGCTCGCGCGCGCCCAGGTCGTACTGCTGCGACAGGGTCTGGCGCAGGGCGCGGTAGCCGTCCTCGTCGTGGATGGCACTGACCAGCAGTTCGGGCTTGCTGGCGTCGTCATGGATGGCGAACAGGCGCATGTCGCGCATCAGCCGCGGGCTCAGGAACTGGCCGATGAAGCTCTCGTCCTTGAAGTTCTGCATGGCGTGGTGCAGCGCCGGCAGCCACGGGGTGCCGGCCATGTCGGGGAACCAGACCCGGTCTTCCTCGGTGGGGCTCTGGCAGATGCGCCGGATGTCGCGGTACATGGAAAAGCCCAGCGCGTAGGGGTTGATGCCGCTGTAGGCGCGGTGCCCGGCGGGCGGCTGGTGGATCACGTTGGTGTGCGACGACAGCCACTCGATCATCACGCCGTCGGTCAACCAGCCTTCGTCGTACAGGGTGTTCAGCAGCGTGTAGTGCCAGAAGGTGGCCCAGCCCTCGTTCATCACCTGGGTCTGGCGCTGCGGGTAGAAGTACTGGGCGATCTTGCGCACGATGCGCACGATCTCGCGCTGCCAGGGCTCGAGCAGCGGGGCGTTCTTCTCGATGAAGTACAGCAGGTTTTCTTCGGGCTCCTTGGGAAAGCGCTCATGCTCCGGCACCGCGCTGTCCTTGTCCGGGCGCGCCGGCAGCGTGCGCCACAGCTCGTTCACCTGCTGCTGGGCATAGGCTTCGCGCTGCTCGCGCTCGGCGCGCTCGCGCGCCAGGGTCTTCTTGGACGGGCGGTGGTAGCGGTCGACCCCCAGGGTGGCCAGCGCGTGGCAGGAGTCCAGCCACTGCTCCACGGTGTCCTGCCCATGCTTTTCCTCGCACTGGGCGACGTAGTCCCGGGCAAACACCAGGTAGTCGATGATGCTGCCGGCGTCGGTCCACATGCCGAACAGGTAGTTGCCCTTGAAGAAGCTGTTGTGCCCGTAGGCCGCGTGGGCGATCACCAGCGCCTGCATGGCGGTGGTGTTTTCCTCCATCAGGTAGCTGATGCATGGGTTGGAGTTGATGACGATCTCGTACGCCAGGCCCATGTGGCCGCGCCGGTAGCGCCGCTCGGTGGCCAGGAACTCCTTGCCGTAGCTCCAGTGGCGGTAACCCACCGGCATGCCCACGCTGGCGTAGGCGTCCATCATTTGTTCGGCCGATATCACCTCCAGCTGGTTGGGGTAGGTGTCCAGGCCGTAGCGCGCGGCCGTGGCGGCGATGACCGCGTGGTAGCGCTCGATCAGCTCGAAGGTCCAGTCGCTGGGGTCGGGCAGCGGGCGGACCGGGTGCCTGCCGGCCGGCAACAGGTCGGGGGGCACGCCGCGCTGCGCGCGTTCGCCCCGGGCGATCTGCTTGCCGTGGTGGGAGCCCGCGCGGCGCGCCAGCACGGGGTATTGAGAAGGGTTCATGCCGATACGCCTTCCTTCTTGAACAGGTCGCGGAACACCGGGTAGATGTCGGCTGGCGCGGACACCTTGCGCATGGCAAAGTGGGAAAACAGCGGCGCCAGCTGACTGTATTCCCGCCACAGGTTCTGTTCATCCGGCACCACCTGCACGTAGGCGAAATAGCGCACCAGCGGCAGGATGCTGCCCGCCAACAGGTGGCGGCAGTTGTCGCCATCGCTGGCGAAGTTGTCGCCATCGCTGGCTTGCGCCACGTAGATGTTCCAGTCCGCCACGGGGTAGCGCATGCGGATGATCTGCTCCAGAAGCACCAGCGCGCTGCTGACCACCGTGCCGCCGCTTTCGGTGGAGTGGAAGAACTCGTCCTCGCCGACCTCGGCGGCCTGGGTGTGGTGGCGGATGAAGACGATGTCGATCTTCTCGTAGTGGCGCGTGAGGAACAGGTACAGCAGGATGAAGAAGCGCTTGGCCAGATCCTTGCGCGCCTGGTCCATGGAGCCGGAGACATCCATCACGCAGAACATCACGGCCTGGCTGCTGGGCACGGGCACCTTGGTGCGGTTGCGAAAGCGCAGGTCCAGGGGTTCGAGAAAGGCCACCTTGCGGATGCGCGCCGTCAGCGCGTCGATGCACTGCCGCAGCGCGGCCACGGCCTCGCTGGTGCCGTCGTCCTGCGCCAGCAGCGCGTCGAGCGCGTCCTGCAACGCCTGCAGTTCGCGGTGCGGCGCCTTGGTCAGCGCGATGCGCCGGCCTAAGGCGCCGCGCATGGTGCGCAGCAGCGCCAGGTTGTGCGGCGTGCCGTCGTGGCTGTAGCCGGCGCGGCGCGTCTTGTATTGCAGGGTGTGGCCCAGATGCGTGCGCAGCAGGCGCGGCAGCGCCAGGTCCTCGAAGAACAGCTCCATGAACTCTTCCTTGGTCAGGGTGAAGCTGAAGTCGTCTTCCGCTTCGCCGTTGTCGCTGGCCTGGGCGCCCGAACCGCCCGCCCCGCCGGGGGGGCGGGCGATGCGGTCTCCGCGCACATGTTCGCTGTTGCCAGGGTGCACTGTGTCGCGTATGCCGCCCGGGCCGTGGTGGAACACCGGCTCGCGGATGTCCTTGCGGGGGATGGTGATGCTCTCCGCCTGCTCGATGTGGCGGATGTCGCGCCCGGATATGGCCCGGTGCACCGCTTCGGCAATCTGCTGCTTGTAGCGGCGCACGAAACGCTCGCGGTTGCCCACGGACTTGTTCTTGCCCGAAAGCCTGCGGTCGATGATTTGCAATGCCATCGGTGCCCCCAATGCATGGCCCGGCGCACTGGACGCCGGTAGGTCGCTCAACTGCTTTTGCGCACGCGCAGGTACCACTCGCACAGAAGGCGCACCTGCTTGGGCGTATAGCCCTTGGCCTCCATGCGGGTGACAAAATCCTCGTGCTTGCGCGCGTCCTCGGCGCTGGCCTTGGCGTTGAAGCTGATGACCGGCAGCAGCTCCTCGGTGTTGGAGAACATCTTCTTCTCGATCACCAGGCGCAGCTTTTCATAGCTGGTCCAGCTGGGGTTGTTGCCCTGGTTGTTGGCCCGCGCGCGCAGTACGAAGTTGACGATCTCGTTGCGGAAATCCTTGGGGTTGGCGATGCCGGCGGGCTTTTCGACCTTTTCCAGCTCGGCATTGAGCGCGGCGCGGTCAAAGGCTTCGCCGGTGTCGTTGTCGCGGTACTCGTTGTCCTGGATCCAGTAGTCGGCGTAGGTGACGTAGCGGTCGAAGATGTTCTGGCCGTACTCGCTGTAGCTCTCAAGGTAGGCGGTCTGGATTTCCTTGCCGATGAACTCGGCATAGCGCGCCGCCAGGTATTCCTTGATGAAGCCGGT
Organism: Ottowia sp.; assembly: GCF_016703145.1. GTDB lineage: Bacteria > Pseudomonadota > Gammaproteobacteria > Burkholderiales > Burkholderiaceae_C > Ottowia. The sequence goes on from NZ_JADJCO010000002.1 coordinate 568,179, forward strand.
GTACTTGGTCTCCAGCTCGGCGGGGAACTGTTCGCGCTCGATCTGCTGCTCCAGCACGTACATCAGGTGCACCGGGTTGGCCGCCACCTCGGTGCTGTCGTAGTTGAACACCTTCGACAGGATCTTGAAGGCAAAGCGCGTGGAGATGCCCGACATGCCCTCGTCCACGCCAGCGAAGTCGCGGTACTCCTGGTAGCTCTTGGCGCGCGGGTCGGTGTCCTTCAGGCTCTCGCCGTCATAAACCTGCATCTTGCTGAAGATGCTGGAGTTCTCGGGCTCCTTCAGGCGCGTGAGCACCGAGAACCGAGCCATCATCTTGAGCGTGCCGGGCGCGCACACGGCCTTGGCCAGCGACGACTCGCGGATCAGCTTCTCGTAGATCTTCACCTCCCCGGACACGCGCAGGCAGTAGGGCACCTTGACGATGTAGATGCGATCCAGGAAGGCCTCGTTGTTCTTGTTGTTGCGGAAGGCCTTCCACTCGCTCTCGTTGCTGTGCGCCAGCACGATGCCGTCGAAAGGAATGGCGCCAAAGCCCTCGGTGCCCTTGTAGTTGCCCTCTTGCGTGGCGGTGAGCAGCGGGTGCAGCACCTTGATGGGGGCCTTGAACATCTCGACGAATTCCAGGATGCCCTGGTTGGCCAGGCACAGGCCGCCGCTGTAGCTGTAGGCGTCGGTGTCGTCCTGGGCGAAGTTCTCCAGCTTGCGGATGTCCACCTTGCCCACCAGGCTGGAGATGTCCTGGTTGTTCTCGTCGCCCGGCTCGGTCTTGGCGATGGCGATCTGCTTCAGGATGCTGGGGTAGCGCTTGATGACGCGGAACTGGCGGATGTCGCCACCATATTCTTCCAGGCGCTTGACGGCCCAGGGCGACAGCACGTGCTGCAGGCAGCGCCTGGGAATGCCGAACTGCTCCTCCAGCACCGGCCCGTCCTCCATGGGGTCGAACAGGCCCAGCGGCGACTCGTTCACCGGCGAGCCCTTGAGCGCGTAGAACGGCACCTTCTGCATCAGGTACTTCAGGCGCTCGGCGATCGAGCTCTTGCCGCCGCCCACCGGCCCCAGCAGGTACAGGATCTGCTTGCGCTCCTCCAGGCCCTGGGCCGCATGGCGGAAGAAGCTCACCACCTGCTCGATGGCGTCTTCCATGCCGTAGAACTCGGCAAAGGCGGGGTAGCGGCGGATGACCTTGTTGGCGAACAGGCGCGACAGGTGCGGGTCATTGCGCGTGTCCACCATCTCGGGCTCACCGATGGCCGCCAGCATGCGCCGGGCAGCACCCTCGTAGGCCATGGGATCGCGCTGGCACAGCACGAGGTACTCGTCGATCGACATTTCCTCTTCGCGCAGGCGAGCGTAGCGTGCGACAGAGTTGCTGATGACATCCATACAACCTCCGTGGCGGCACTTCGGAAGCTGAGGGTGCCGCAAAGTGGCAAGGCGGTGGCTACCGTAGGGAATCGTTGTAGCACCTTGCACCCGCCTTGAACAGGTCATCTGTCCTACAAGCGCGCCGCGCCGGCCGCCGCGGGCGTAGGCCAGCGCCGACGCCCGGCGGCGGCGCCGGACGACAGCGATGGCGCGTGTGCGGATACGCGCGGGCTGGCGCGTGCCACCTAAGCTGGGGCACCCCTCACCGGCTGCGCCACCGCCTGCCCATCGGCGTGCGGCTGTGCGGCTCTCTTTTCAAGGAACCTGCCATGCCTCGTCAGCCCAAGGCGCCCCGCGCCAACACCTCGCCTGCCGCCCAAGCCTCCCCTGCGCTGGACAACGGCTTGCACCACCACGCCCCTGGCGCGCGGCACGCGCCGTTGGTGGACGTGGTGGGCGAGGGCGGCGAGCTGCACCAGAACCTGGCGCCCGCCACGGCCGACGACGACATCGCCGCCGCCCTGACCGACAACTTCGGCCACCGCGTGGCCGACAACCAGAATTCGCTGCGCGCCGGCGCGCGCGGGGCCACGCTGCTGGAAGACTTCATCCTGCGCGAGAAGATCTTCCACTTCGACCACGAGCGCATCCCCGAACGCATCGTGCATGCGCGCGGCTCCGGCGCGCACGGCGTGTTCGAATGCACGCGGGCCATTCCTGAATTGACCAAGGCGTCCATCTTCCAGAAGGAGGGCGCCACCTGCCCGGTGTTCGTGCGCTTTTCCACCGTGGCCGGCGGCGCTGGCTCGGTGGACACGCCGCGCGACGTGCGCGGCTTCGCCGTCAAGCTTTACACCGACAGCGGCAACTGGGATCTGGTGGGCAACAACATCCCGGTGTTCTTCATCCAGGACGCGATCAAGTTCCCGGACCTGGTGCACAGCGTGAAGATGGAGGCCGACCGCGGCTTTCCGCAGGCGGCCTCGGCGCACGACACCTTCTGGGACTTCATCGGGCTCATGCCCGAGTCGATGCACATGATCATGTGGGCGATGTCCGACCGCGCCATTCCGCGCAGCCTGCGCATGATCGAAGGCTTCGGGGTGCACACCTTTCGTCTGGTCAACGCTCAAGGGCAGGGGCACCTCGTCAAGTTCCACTGGAAGCCGGTGCTGGGGCTCGAATCCACCTGCTGGGACGAGGCCGTCAAGATCGCCGGCGCCGACCCCGACTTCCACCGGCGCGACCTGCACGACGCCATCGCCGCGGGCGACTTCCCGGCCTGGGATCTGGGCATCCAGGTGTTCGACGAAGCGTTCGCGGCCCGGCAGCCCTACGACGTGCTGGACCCGACCAAGCTGATCCCCGAAGAAGACATTCCGGTGCAGCGCATCGGCCGCATGACGCTCAACCGCAACCCGTCCAACTTCTTCGCCGAGACCGAGCAGGTGGCCTTCATGCCCACCAACGTCATTCCCGGCATCGACTTCAGCAACGACCCGCTGCTGCAGGGGCGATTGTTTTCGTACCTGGACACGCAGAAATCGCGCCTGGGCACCGCCAACTTCCACCAGATCCCCATCAACGCGCCCAAGTGCCCGTTCCACAACTTCCAGCGCGACGGCATGATGCAGACGCTGGTGCCCACCGGCCGCGCCAACTACGAGCCGAACAGCCTGGCCGAGACGGGCGAGGACGGCGGCCCGCGCGCCTGCCCCGAGACCGGCTTCACCACCTTCCCCGTCAACGACGAGCGCAACGACGGCGGCGAGAAACTGCGCGTGCGCGCCGAGCTGTTCGCCGACCACTACAGCCAGGCGCGCCAGTTCTATGTCTCGCAGACCGTCAGCGAGCAGGCCCACATCGCCTCCGCGCTGGTGTTCGAGCTGTCCAAGGTGACACTGGCGCACGTGCGCGCGCGCATCGTCGCGCGTCTGCGCAATATCGATGAAGACTTGGCCGCGCGCGTGGCGGCGGGGCTGGCCATCGACCTGCCGGCCAAGGCCCCTGCCGCGCGCGAGTCGGTGGCGTTGCCGCCGTCGGACGCGCTCTCGATCCAGAAGAACGCCAAGCACACCTTCGCTGGCCGCAAGGTGGCCATCCTGTTCGACGAAGGCTCGGACAAGGCGGCCATCCAGAAACTCAAGGGCGACATCGAGCAGGCCGGCGGCGGCGTGTTCCTGGTGGCCCCCAAGGTGGGTGGCATTGCAGTGAAGGGCGGCACGCTGAAGGCCGACGGGCAGCTGGCCGGCTCGCCCTCGGTGCTGTTCGACGCCGTGGCCAGCATCCTGATGCCCGCGCAGGCCGACAAGCTGGCGCGCGACGGCGCGGCGGTGCAGTGGTTCATGGACGCTTACGGGCACTGCAAGGTCATCGGCCACTGCAAGGGCTCGCAGGTGCTGCTGGACAAGGCCGGCGTCGAGCCGGACGACGGGGTGGTGCCGTACGAGGCCCTGGTCGAGACCGGCATCGCGCGGCGCTGGGCGCGCGAGCCCAAGGTGCGCATGCTGGCTTGAACGCAACAGAAAGAGGAAGACCACGATGAAGACTGCCAAGAAGACCGTCAACAGCGCCACCCGCGCCGCCACCGAGCGGCAGGCCAAGTCAGCCGCCGTCGCCAAGGCCAAGGCGCTGGCGCCCGAATTGCCCGCGCGCATCGGCGCCACGCCCGCCACCCGGTTCCGTGGCGATCCCGACATCTTCGGCCGCCTGGTCGAGGATCACGACCGGCACCGGGCGCTGCTGGCCATGATCGACGCCACCGAGGGCAAGTCGCCCGAGCGTCAACGCCTGTTCAAGGAACTGGTGCTGGAGATCAAGGGCCACGCCGCCGCCGAGGAGCAGGCGCTGTGGTCCACCGTGCTGCGCGATCCGGCCACCACCGAGGACGCGCGCCACGCGGTGGCTGAACACCACGAGATGGACGAGATGCTGGCCGATCTGGCCGCGCGCGACATGGCCTCCAGCGGCTGGCTGCGGCGCTTCGCCAAGCTGCGCGAGGAATACCTGCACCACGTGCGCGAGGAGGAGCAGGAGCAGTTCGTCGCCGCCCAGAAGCATCTGGCGCTGGCCGACGTGCGCTACATGCGGCGGGTGTTCAACCGCCGCAAGAAGGCGGAAAAAGCCGGCGCCGAGGTCGAGAAGAAGATCAAGCTGAAGGACTGACCGAGTCGGCGCACCCGCCGATAGCTATCATAATAATAGCTATTGGCGCTTATTGGAAGCGGGATCTAGCCCGTTTTGACCATGAAACGGGCTGCCGTGCGCCGACGTCCCGGGTCCGGGCGGGCTCAGCGCCGCTTGCCGCCCAGCAGGCTGCCCAGGGCGCCGCGCACCAGTTCGCGGCCCATGCGGCGCATCTCGCCCTTGACCACGTTCTGCACGATGCCGTCGTACTGGCCGCCGCGCGGGCCGGTGCGGCCGAACAGGGCTTCCTTGACGACGTTGCCCACGCTGCCCAGCAGGCCGCCGTCGTCGGCCGTGGCGGGCGCGGCGGCGCTCGGCGCGGTCTGCGCGCCGCCGCGCGCGGCCAGCATCTCGTAGGCCGATTCGCGGTCCACCGCCTGGTCGTAGGCGCCGGCCACCAGGGAACTCTTCATGAGCTCGGCGCGCTGGGTCTCGGTGATGGGGCCGATCTGGCTGCCCGGCGGAATGACGAACACGCGCTCGGTCACGGCGGGGCGGCCCTTGGCGTCGAGGAAGCTCACCAGCGCTTCGCCGGTGCCGAGTTCGGTGATGGCGGTCTCGATGTCGAGCCCGGGGTTGGCGCGCATGGTCTGCGCCGTGGCCTTGACGGCCTTCTGGTCGCGCGGGGTGAAGGCGCGCAGCGCGTGCTGCACGCGGTTGCCGAGCTGGGCCAGCACGGTGTCGGGCACGTCGATGGGGTTCTGGGTGACGAAGTACACACCCACGCCCTTGGAGCGCACCAGACGCACCACCAGCTCGATGCGCTCCAGCAGCACCTTGGGCGCGTCGGCGAACAGCAGGTGCGCCTCGTCGAAGAAGAAGACGAATTTGGGCTTCTCCGGGTCGCCGACCTCGGGCAGGTGCTCGAACAGCTCGGACAGCAGCCACAGCAGGAAGCTGGCGTACAGGCGCGGCGCGGTCATCAGCTTGTCGGCCGAGAGGATGTTGATCACGCCCTGGCCGTGGACGGTCTGCATCAGGTCGGCGATGTCGAGCATGGGCTCGCCGAAGAACCGGTCGGCGCCCTGGCTCTCCAGTTGCATGAGGCCGCGCTGGATGGCGCCGACGCTGGCGGTGCTGACGTTGCCGTACTTGGTGGTGAAGTCCTTGGCGTTCTCGCCCACGTGGATGAGCATGGCGCGCAGGTCCTTCAGGTCCAGCAGCAGCATGCCGCTGTCGTCGGCGATCTTGAAGACGAGGTTCAGCACGCCGGCCTGCGTGTCGTTCAAATCCAGCATGCGCGCCAGCAGCAGCGGCCCCATGTCGGAGATGGTGGCGCGCACCGGGTGCCCTTTCTCGCCGAACACGTCCCAGAAGGTGGCCGGACAGGCCAGCGGCTCGGGCGCGGGCAGGCCGCGCTCCTTCAGAATTTCGGCCATCTTGCCCTGCACGCTGCCGGGTTGGCTGATGCCGGAGAGATCGCCCTTGACGTCGCTCATGAACACCGGCACGCCGATGCGGCTGAAGGCCTCGGCCATCTTCTGCAGCGTCACCGTCTTGCCGGTGCCGGTGGCGCCGGTGACGAGGCCGTGGCGGTTGGCCAAGCCGGGCAGGAGAAGGGCTTCGATGTCGCCGTGCTTGGCGATCAGCAAGGGGTCGGCCATGGTGCGGCGCCTTTGAAAAGTAAAATCGCCCGATTATCAAGCGACTTCCCGAGAAAGCGACTCGTCATGGCCGGCCACAGCAAATGGGCAAACATTCAGCACCGCAAGGGGCGCCAGGACGAAAAGCGCCAGCGCGTCTGGACGCGCGTGGTGCGCGAGATCATGGTGGCCGCGCGCACCGGCGGCGGCGACCCGACGGCCAACCCGCGCCTGCGCCTGGCGATTGAAAAGGCCAAGGCGGCCAACATGCCCGCCGACACCGTCAAGCGCAACATCGACAAGGCCACCGGCAACCTCGAAGGCGTGAGCTACGAGGAAATCCGCTACGAGGGCTACGGCATCGGCGGCGCGGCGATCATCGTCGACACCATGACCGACAACCGCGTGCGCACCGTGGCCGAAGTGCGCCACGCCTTCAGCAAGCACGGCGGCAACATGGGCACCGAGGGTTCGGTGGCGTTTCAGTTCAAGCATTGCGGGCAGATCATCTTCGCGCCCGGCACCAGCGAGGACCAGGTGATGGAGCTGGCGCTCGAAGCCGGCGCCGACGACGTCATCGCCGACGACGAGGGCGCCATCGAGGTGCTGACCGACCCGGCCCGGTTCGAGGCCGTGAAGAACGCGCTGGAGGCCGCCGGCCTGGCGCCCGAGGTGGCCGAGGTGACGATGCGCGCCGAGAACACCGTCGACCTGGCCGGCGACGACGCCACCCGCATGCAGAAACTGCTGGACATGCTGGAAGACCTGGACGACGTGCAGGAAGTCTTCCACAACGCGGCGCTGTGACATGAAAGTCCTCGTCATCGGCGGCGGCGGCCGCGAGCACGCGCTGGCCTGGAAGCTCAGCGCATCGCCCAAGGTGCAGCAGGTGTACGTGGCGCCCGGCAACGGCGGCACGGCGCTGGCGCCCCATCTCAAGAACGTGCCCATCACCGACCTGGCCGCGCTGCGCGACTGGGCGCTGAAGGAAAAGATCGCGCTCACCGTGGTCGGTCCCGAGCAGCCGCTGGCCGCCGGCGTGGTGGACGACTTCCGCGCGCACGGCCTGCGCATCTTCGGCCCGACCAAGGCCGCCGCGCAGCTCGAAAGCTCCAAGGCCTTCAGCAAGGACTTCATGAAGCGCCACGGCATCCCCACCGCGGCCTACGAGACCTTCAGCGACCCGGCGGCCGCGCACGCCTACGTCGAGCGCCTGGGCGCGCCCATCGTCGTCAAGGCCGACGGGCTGGCGGCCGGCAAGGGCGTGGTGGTGGCCGCCACCGCGGACGAGGCGCACGCCGCCATCGACGACATGCTGGGTGGCAACACGCTGGGCGTGGCGCACAACGAAGGCGGTGCGCGCGTCGTCATCGAGGAGTTCCTGGCCGGCGAGGAGGCCAGCTTCATCGTGCTGTGCGACGGCAAGAACGTCGCCGCGCTGGCCACCAGCCAGGACCACAAGCGCCTGAAGGACCGCGACGAGGGCCCCAACACCGGCGGCATGGGCGCGTACTCGCCGGCGCCCATCGTCACGCCGAGGGTGCATGCGCGCGTGATGCACGACGTCATCCTGCCCACCATCCGCGGCATGGACCAGGACGGCATCCCGTTCACCGGCTTCCTGTACGCCGGCCTGATGATCGACGCCGAGGGCCGGCCCAGGACGCTGGAGTTCAACACCCGCATGGGCGATCCCGAGACCCAGCCCATCCTGATGCGGCTGAAGTCCGACCTGGTGGACGTGCTGCTGGCCGCCACCGCTGGCCGCCTGGACGAGGTCGATCTGCAATGGGACCGCCGCGCCGCCCTGGGCGTGGTGATGGCGGCCGGCGGCTACCCGCTGAATCCCAAGAAGGGCGACCTGGTCGCCGGTCTGCCCCGGCCCGCGGACGATGCCATGGTGTTCCACGCCGGCACGCAGGCCGAGGGCGACAGGGTCACCACCTCCGGCGGGCGCGTGCTGTGCGTCACCGTGCTGGCCGATTCGGTCAAGCAGGCCCAGGCGCGTGCCTACGACGTGGCGCGCGGCATCCACTTCGACGGCATGCAATACCGCCGCGACATCGGCCACCGCGCGATCAAATGACCACCCCCCGTTGCTCCACTCGCTGCGCGATGTTCCGGCATCCCCCCCTCAAGGGGGCGCACCCGTGGCCGGGGAGACCCCGGCCACGAGTGCACTGGCATGGCCTGCTCCGCGACCATCAGGCTCTTTCGGGGCGGTGCGCTGCGAAGCGTGCGTCGGCGCCATGAATGACTGAGATGTTGACTATCGACACCGGCGCGGTGCGCGTGTGGCTGGCCGGCCTGCAAGACCGCATCACCAGCGCCATCGAATCGATCGACGGCCAGGCCCGGTTTCTCGAGGACCGCTGGCGGAAGGCGCCCGGCGAGCCGCTGCAAGGCGACGGCATCACGAAGATCCTGGAAGGCGGCGCCGTGTTCGAGCGCGCCGGCGTCGGCTTCTCGCACGTGCGCGGCCCCCGGCTGCCGCCCTCGGCCACGCAGCACCGGCCCGAGCTGGCGGGCGCGCCGTTCGAGGCCATGGGCGTGTCGCTGGTGTTCCACCCGCGCAACCCCTACGTGCCCACGGTGCACATGAACGTGCGCATGATCGCTGCAGGCCATCCGGGCCAGCCACCCGTGTGCTGGTTCGGCGGCGGCATGGACCTCACGCCGTACTACGGCTTCGACGAAGACGCCCGCCACTTCCACGCCACCTGCCGCGACGCGCTGGCGCCCTTCGGCGCCGACAAGTACCCGCGCTTCAAGCAGTGGTGCGACGAGTACTTCGTCAACAAGCACCGCCATGAGCCGCGCGGCATCGGCGGCATCTTCTTCGACGACTTCAACGAGGACGGGGCCGGGCAGGGCTTCGACCTCATCCGCGCCGTGGGCGACGCCTTCCTGCCCGCGTACCAGCCCATCGTGCTGCGACGCCACGGCCTGCCCTGGGGCGAGCGCGAGCGCGAGCACCAACTGGTGCGGCGCGGCCGCTACGTCGAGTTCAACCTCGTGTGGGACCGCGGCACGCACTTCGGCCTGCAGTCGGGCGGGCGCACCGAATCCATCCTGCTGTCCATGCCGCCGAAGGCCGCGTGGGCCTACCAGCACCAGCCGCCCGTGGGCTCGCCCGAGGCCGAGCTGACCGCGCGCTACCTGGTGCCGCGCGCATGGGTCTGACGGCCGGCGTGCGCCAGATTCGTCGGGTGGGCCTGTTCGGCGGCGCGTTCGACCCGCCGCACGACGCCCACGTGACGCTGGCGCGCGCCGCGCTCGACGAGCTGGCGCTGGACCGCCTGCACGTCATGCCCACCGGCGACGCGTGGCACAAGTCGCGCCCCCTGAGCCCCGCCGCCGATCGCCTGGCGATGTGCCGCCTGGCCTTCGCCGACCTGCCCGGCGTGGTGGTGGACGACCGCGAACTGCGCCGCGCCGGCCCCACCTACACCATCGACACGCTGACCGCGCTGCGCGCCGATTACCCTGGCGCCGAGCTGTTCCTGCTGATCGGTGCCGACCAGGCGCTGGCGTTCCACGGCTGGCGGCGGGCGCGGGACATCATCGAGATTGCTACTATTTCAATAGCTATTCGCTCTTATCCGGAGCGGGCTGAATGCCAATTTGATCCAAAAAATCCGTTGCCTGGCCTGGGGTTGGGGGAACGCGGCGTGCGCCTGCTCGGCCTGCCCGTGTTGCCGCACAGCGCCACCGACGTGCGCGCGCGCGCCGCGGCGGGACGGCCCATCGATCACCTGGTTCCCGCGGCCGTCGCGGGGTATATTGCCGACCACCACCTCTACACCACTGCCTAGATGAGCGAAACCGCCGCCAAGAAAGATGTCCAGAAACTCCAGCGCGCCATCGTCGATGGCCTGGAGGACGTCAAAGCCCAGGACATCCGCGTCTTCAACACCGAGCACCTCTCGCCGCTGTTCGAGCGCGTGATCGTCGCCAGCGGCACCTCCAACCGGCAGACCAAGGCCCTGGCCTCCAGCGTGCGCGACAAGGTGCGCGACGCTGGCTTCGCCAAGCCGCGCATGGAGGGCGAGGAGAACGGTGAATGGATCGTCGTCGACTGCGGCGCTGCCGTGGTCCACGTGATGCAGCCCGCCATTCGCCAGTACTACAACCTGGAAGAAATCTGGGGCGACAAGCCCGTGCGGCTGCGCTCGGCCGCGCCGGCCGAGCGGAAAGCCGCCGATTCCAAGAAAAAAGCATCTGAAGCCAGCGCCGATACTGCGCCTGCAGCTACTAAAAAGGTAGCGGCCAAGAAAACACCCGCCCAGCCCGCCCCGGCCCGCAAGGCCGCCGCCGGCAAGCCGGCCGTGGCCAGGAAGGCGGCGGCCAAGAAAGCGGTCGCCGGAAAGGCCGCGCCTCGCAAGACCCCCGCCCGGAAAGCGGCGGCGCCGAAAGTGATGGTCGTCGGCAAGCCCGCCACGGCCAAGAAGGCGGCCACGGCCCGCACCGCCGCCGCCGCCAAGAAAGCCGCGCCTCGCACGGCGCGATGAAGCTCGTCGTGGTCGCCGTCGGCCAGCGCGTGCCCGGTTGGGCGCAAACGGCCTGGGACGACTACGCCAAGCGCTTTCCGCCCGAGCTGAAGGTGGAGCTGAAGGCGATCAAGACCGAACCGCGCGCCGGCGGCAAGACCGCCGCCCAGGCCATGGCGGCCGAGCGCCATCGCATCGAGGCCGCCGTGCCCAAGGGCGCCCACGTGGTGGCGCTGGACGAGCACGGCGCCGCGCTGACCACGCACGCCTTGGCCGCGCGGCTGGCCGAGTGGCAAGGGCTGGGCGGCGACGTGGCCCTGCTCATCGGCGGCCCGGACGGGCTGGAGCCGGGCCTGCGCCAGGCGGCGCACGAGCGCCTGCGCCTGTCCGACCTGACCTTGCCGCACGCCATGGTGCGCGTGCTGCTCGTCGAGCAGCTCTACCGCGCGTGGTCGGTGAACGCGGGGCATCCGTACCACCGGGAATAATGAGGTCGAACGTTCGGCGCCCAGCATTCAGCGCGCGCTAATCCTCGCTCAACGCCAAACGCTCAACGTGACCTTTATCTACCTCGCCTCCCAGAGCCCGCGCCGGCGCCAACTGCTCGACCAGTTGGGCGTTGCCGTCAGCCTGCTGCTGCCCGACGACGCCGAGGCCGCCGAGGCGCTGGAGGCGGTGCGTCCGGGCGAGGCGCCTGCGGCCTACGTGCGGCGCGTCACGCGCCTGAAGCTGGGCGACGCCGCGCGGCGGCTCGCGCAGCAGCAGCAGCAGCGGCCGCCCGCGCCGGTGCTGTGCGCCGACACCACGGTGGCGGTGGGCCGCCGCATCCTGGGCAAGCCGCGCGATGCGCAGGAGGCCGCCGGCATGCTGCGCGCGCTGTCGGGCGGCACGCACCGCGTCATCACCGCCGTGGCCTTGCAGCAGGGCGACTGGCGCGGCGAGGCGCTGAGCGACTCGCGCGTGCGCTTCGCCCCGCTGCCCGAGGCCGCCATCGACGCCTACGTCGCCAGCGGCGAGTGGCAGGGCAAGGCCGGCGCCTACGCCATCCAGGGCCGCGCCGCGGCGTTCATCGAACACATCAGCGGCAGCTACAGCGGCATCATGGGGCTGCCGCTGCACGAGACGGCTGCCTTGCTGCGGCAGGCCGGCGTGAAGACTTGAAACCCCGCTATTCAAAATGCAGCAAGACATCCTCATCAACTGGTCGCCGCAGGAGACGCGCGTGGCCATCGTGGAACACGGCGCGGTGCAGGAGCTGCACGTCGAGCGCGCGCTGGAGCGCGGCCTGGTCGGCAACGTGTACCTGGGCAAGGTGGCGCGCGTGCTGCCGGGCATGCAGTCGGCCTTTATCGACATCGGGCTGGAGCGCTCGGCCTTCCTGCACGTGGCCGACCTGTGGCAGCTCCCGCTGGAGGGCGAGAGCCTGCCGGCGCACCGCCACGGCGCGCCGCCGCGCCCCATCGAGAAGCAGGTGTACGAGGGCCAGACGCTGATGGTGCAGGTCATCAAGGACCCCATCGGCACCAAGGGCGCGCGCCTGTCCACGCAGATCAGCATCGCCGGGCGCCTGCTCGTGTTCCTGCCGCAGGACGACCACGTCGGCGTGTCGCAGCGCATCCCCGCCGGCCAGCGCGAGCTGCTGCGCGGGCGCGTGCAGCAACTGGCCAGCGAGGGCGTCGCTGGCGGCAAGACCGGCGGGTTCATCCTGCGCACCAACGGCGAGGACGCCAGCGACGCCGAGCTGGCCGAGGACATTGCCTACCTGCGCAAGACCTGGGCGCGCATCCGCGAGGGCAGCACGCGCCTGCCGCCGGGCTCGCTGCTGCACGAGGACCTGAGCCTGCTGCAGCGCGTGCTGCGCGACCTGACGGGCGAGCACACGCAGTCGATCCGCATCGACTCGGCCGAGCAGTTCCAGGTGCTGATGGCCTTCGGGCGCGAGTTCATGCCCGCCGCCGCCGCGCGCCTGCAGCACTACGCGGGCGAGCGACCGATCTTCGACCTGTACTCGGTGGACGAGGAGATCACCAAGGCGCTGGGCCGGCGCGTGGACCTCAAGTCCGGCGGCTACCTGATCGTCGACCAGACCGAGGCGCTGACCATCATCGACGTCAACACCGGCGGTTACGTCGGCGCGCGCAGCTTCGACGACACGGTGTTCAAGACCAACCTGGAAGCCGCGCAGGCCATCGCGCGGCAGTTGCGGCTGCGCAACCTGGGCGGCATCGTGATCGTGGACTTCATCGACATGACGCAGCCCGAGCACCAGCAGGCCGTGCTGTCGGAGTTTCGCAAGCAGCTGGCGCGCGACCGCGTGAAGACGCAGGTGGGCGGCTTCTCCACGCTGGGCCTGGTGGAGATGACGCGCAAGCGCACGCGCGAATCGCTGGCGCAACTGCTGTGCGAGCCCTGCGAGCAATGCCAGGGCGCCGGCCGCGTGCGCACCGCGCGCACCGTGGCCTACGACGTCCTGCGCGAGATCCTGCGCGAGGCGCGGCAGTTCAACCCCAAGGAGTTCCGCATCGTGGCCGCGCCGGCCGTGATCGAGATGCTGCTGGACGAGGAAAGCCAGCACCTGGCGGGGCTGTCGGATTTCATCGGCAAGCCGATCTCGCTGCAGGCCGAGCGCGCGCTGGGGCCGGACCAGTACGACATCGTGCTGCTGTAGCGGACGCAAGAGCTTATATTCGCGCGCAAAGCGGCATGCATCTCTTAAGCGGTGTACCATCGGCTTGTTGATATGTGCAAGACCGTCACCTCTTAGGCTTTTTCTGCTCTCTCCCCGGCGTTCTGCTGGCGGATCTGTCGAATCCCCCTCTTGATGATTTTCTTGGCGTCTCTTCGCCAGGCGCGGTTTTTGCGCCCTGGCAACTTTGAAAGGAATCGCTATGACAACTCAAACCGGAACCGTGAAATGGTTCAACGATGGCAAGGGCTTCGGCTTCATCGCCCCCGACGATGGCGGCAAGGATCTGTTCGCCCACTTCCGTGAAATCCAGGCCGGCGGCTTCAAGACGCTGACCGAGAACCAGCGCGTGGAGTTCGAAGTCACCCAAGGGGCCAAGGGTCCCCAGGCTTCCAACATTCGTGTCTTGGGCTGAACCGTGCAGGGCTCCGGCGGCCTCGCAGCCGCCCCGACCCTGACCTGAAGCGCGGCTTGTCCGCGCTTTTTTCATTTTTGGAGGGCTCTCGCAATGAAGAATCTGCAGGAAGCCACCGAACGCATCTGTGACCTCAAGGGCAGCCTGATCGCGATGGACGCACTGCTTCCGGCCTTGCTGGAAACGGTACCGCCGGCCGCCCACGCCGCCCTGGTGCGCTCCTTCGAGGCGCATGCCGAAGCGGCGCGCACGGTCATGCTGAACACCGACATCTCCGAACACGTGCTGGTCGCCTTCGAGCGCGACATCGCCCGGACCCGCGCGGTGCTGGCCGGACTCATCCCGGCGGAGCAGGTCCCGGCGCCCCGCGGCGCCGTCGAGGCGGTGCTGCTGACCACCACGCGCATCAGCACCTTCGTGGGGGCGCAAAGCCTGACCGGGGCCAGCGGTTTCTTCTTTCGCCGCGACGGGCGATTGTTCCTGGTGACCAATCGCCATGTCCTCGTCGACGAGCCGAGCGGCCATGTCCCGGACCGCATCGAGATCGAGGTGCACACCGATGCGCGCGATCTGACGCGGTACACGGCCTTTTCGATACCGCTGTACCGCCATGGGCTGGGGCTGTGGCGTCAGGCCGCCGACAGCGCCGGGACCGTGGACGTCGCGGTGATCGAGATCGAGGTCGACCGCTTGCCAGCGGACGCGGTGCTGCAGGCGTTCGATGACGCGCATCTCGACCCGCGAGGCGAGGACGTCGCCATCGGCGATGCCTTGACGGTCATCGGCTTTCCGCTGGGGTTCCACGACACGGTGCACCACCTGGCCGTCGCGCGCGCCGCCTCGATCGCGTCGGCCTATGGCGTGCGCTTCCAGCAGCAGGGCTATTTCCTGTCCGACGCCAGGACGCACCGCGGCAGCAGCGGCGCCCCCGTGCTGCGGCGCAGGAGCGGGCCGCGCGGGGACGGCGCGCCGCTGCCCTGGCAGTTGCTCGGCGTGCATTCCACGCGCATGGACATGAGCACGCGCCACCTGACGGAAGATGAGTCCCTGGGACTCAACTGCGTCTGGTACGCGGACGTCCTGAGGGTGCTGACCGAGCCGCCCCCGCAGTCCGAGATTTGAAATAAGAAGGCCGAATGCCGGTGCTGGTATTGCGCCAGAAGCTATCAAAAAGATAGTGTCAGGCAGGTGCCGAGGGCGATGCCGCCGGGTGGCTGTGCAGCCGCGCGTACAGGCCGCCGGCGGCCACCAACTCGGCGTGGGTGCCTTGCTCGGCGATGCGGCCGCGCTCCATGACGACGATGCGGTCGGCGTGCTCGATGGTCGAGAGCCGGTGCGCGATCACGACGGTGGTGCGCCCGGCCATGGCGCGGGCCACGGCCTGCTGCACCAGGCGTTCGCTCTCGGTGTCGAGGGCCGACGTGGCCTCGTCCAGCAGCAGCACCGGCGCGTCGCGGTAGAGGGCGCGGGCGATGGCCAGGCGCTGGCGCTGCCCGCCCGACAACTGCGTGGCGTTGTGGCCCAGCACGGTGTCCATGCCCCGCGGCAGCGCGGCGACGTGGGCGGCCAGGTTGGCGTCCTCCAGGCAGCGCTGCACGCGCTCGCGGTCGATGGCGGCGGCGCCCAGGGCCACGTTGGCGGCGACGCTGTCGTTGAGCATGGTCACGTCCTGACTCACCAGCGCGAACTGCCGGCGCAGCAGCGCCAGGGGCCAGCGCGCGATGTCGATGCCGTCCAGCCTCACTTGGCCGCCGGTGGGCGCCACGAAGCGCGGCAGCAGGCTGACCAGCGTGGTCTTGCCGGAGCCGGAGGGGCCGACCAGGGCCACCGTCTCGCCCGCGCGCACGTGCAGGCTCACGCCGTCGAGCGCGGGCGCGGCGTCGTCGCGGTAGACCATGCGCACGGCGTCCAGCACGAGGTCGCCGCGCGCGCGCTCGGGCACGGCGGCGGCGGGCTGGGGCGCGTCGGTCTCGGGCCGCACGCCGTCCATCAGCTCCAGCCCGCGCTCGAGCGCCGCCAGCCCGCGCGTGATGGGGTTGACCACGTCGGCCAGCCGGCGCGTGGGCGCCACCAGCATCAGCATGGCGCCGATGAAGGCGACGAAGCCGCCCACCGTCACGCCCTGGCCGGGGGCGCCCTGGCCCTGCGACAACGCGATGGCGATGACCGAGGACAGGGCCACGGCGGCCACCAGCTGCGTCAGCGGCGTGGTGGCGGCCGAGGCGCGCGTGGCCTTGAGGGCCAGGCCGCGCAGGTGGCGGCTCAGGGCGTCGAAGCGCTCGGCCTGCCGCGCCTGCGCTCCGTGCAGGCGCACCATGCGGTGGGCCAGCACGTTCTCCTCGACCACGTAGGCCAGTTCGTCGGTGGCCGTCTGGCTCTCGCGCGTCACCCGGTACAGGCGCCGCGACAGGGTCTTCAGGATCCAGGCCACGCAGGGCACCAGCACCAGCACGATCAGCGTCAGCCGCCAGTTCAGGTAGACCAGATAGGACAGCAGGGCGACCACGGTGAAGCCGTCGCGCGCCAGGTTGAGCAGCGCCTGCACGAGCTGCGCCGCGCCGGTCTGTACCTCGTACACGATGGTGTTGGCCAATTGGCTGGCCGACTGGCGCGTGAACAGCGACAGGTCGGCCGTGAGCAGGCGCTCGAACAACCGGCGCCGCAGCACCACCATGCCGTCGCCCGCGATGCGCGAGAGGGCGTACTGGCTGGCGAACTGCGCCAGCCCGCGAATGGCGAACAGGCCGATGATGGCCACGGGCACCATCCAGATCCGCAGGTTGCCCTGCGTGAAGCCCTGGTCGAGCAGCGGCTGCAGCAGGGCGGGGATCGCCGGTTCGGTCAGCGCGCTGGTGAGCGTGGCGGCCACGGCCAGCGCCCAGCCGGCCTTGTACTGGCGGAAATATGGCCACAGCCGGCGCAGGCGCTGCGTCAGGGACAGGCTGGCGGCGGCGGAGGCTGGGTCGGGAGCGGGGGGCATGAAGGGCGTGTCAGGTGACCGGCGATTCTAGGATGGCGGCCCGGCGCGGCGGGAACCAATCGCCGCGCGGCGCGCTCCCACGGCGAGCCCGGACCGCTGCGCGCGCTCTACAGTTTGTGACGTGCCACCGCCCCGAATGTGTAACATGCACGCCCGTGCGCAGCCGGATCCGCCGGCATCGAAACCGCATCGCATGACCTCTGACAATATCCCCAGCCTCTCCCCCGACTTCCGCCGCCGCGGCTTGATCGCCGCGCTCATGACGGCGCCTTCCCTGCCGGCGCTGGCGCAGTTCCGCGTCGAGGTGTCCGGCGTCGGCCTGACGCAGCTGCCCATCGCGCTGGTGCCGTTTCGCGGCGAGTCCGGCGCGCCGCAGAAGATCAGCGCCATCATCCGCGCCGACCTGGAGCGCACCGGCCGGTTCCGCGCCGTCGAACCCGGCGGCGAGGCCATGGACGAAACCACGCGGCCGGACATGTCGGTCTGGCGCCAGCGCAACGCCGATTCGCTGGCCGGCGGCAGCGTCACGCGCCTGCCCGACGGCCGCTGGGACGTGCGCTTTCGCCTGTGGGACGTGGTGCGCGGCCAGGACCTGGGCGGCCAGGGCTACGTGGTGCCGCAGGCCGACCTGCGGCTGGCGGCGCACAAGATCGCCGACTACATCTACGAGAAACTCACGGGCGAGAAGGGCGTGTTCTCCACCCGCCTGGCCTACGTGACCAAGGGCGGCAGCCGCTACACGCTGTGGGTGGCGGATTCGGACGGCGAGAACGCGCAGGCCGCGCTTTCCAGTCCCGAATCCATCATCTCGCCCACCTGGTCGCCCAACGGCAGCCAATTGGCGTACGTGTCCTTCGAGTCGCGCAAGCCGGTGATCTACGTGCACGACGTGGCCACTGGGCGCCGGCGCCTGCTGGCAAACTTCCGCGGCTCCAACAGCGCGCCGGCGTGGTCGCCCGACGGCCGCTCGCTGGCCGTCACCCTGTCGCGCGACGGCGGTTCGCAGCTCTACCTGATCAGCGCCAGCGGCGGCGAGCCGCGCCGGCTGACCCAATCGCAGAGCATCGACACCGAGCCGGTGTTCTCGCCCGACGGCGCATCGATCTACTTCGTCAGCGACCGCGGCGGCGCGCCGCAGATCTACCGCATGCCGGCCGGCGGCGGCGCGGCGCAACGCGTCAGCTTCAGCGGCGGCTACAACGTGTCGCCCGCCATCAGCCCCGACGGCCGCTGGATGGCCTACGTGTCGCGCAATGGCGGCGGCTACAAGCTGCAGGTGATGGAGGTGGCGTCCGGCAACGTCACCTCCCTCACCGACACCGCCGAGGACGAGAACCCCAGCTTCGCGCCCAACAGCAGGCTCATCGTCTACGCCACCCGCCAGGGCGGGCGCGAGGCGCTGATGACCACCACGCTGGACGGCAAGATCAAGGCGCGCCTGGCAGGCCAGGGCGGCGACATCCGCGAACCCTCGTGGGGCCCGTTCCAGCGCTGATTTACTTGCTTTGACATCCACTTCAGGAGTACACGAATGATCAAACGTCATGTCTTGCTGGCCGCTCTGGCCCTGGCGCTGGCCGGCTGCGGCTCCAACGTCAAGCTCGATCCGCCGGTGCAGGGCGACGCGAGCGCCACCACGGGCACGGAGGGCTCCGGCGCGGCCGGCCAGGGCGCGGGCCAAAGCTCGGTGACGCAGGTGCAGGCGGGCGGCGCGGGCGCTGACGCGGCCGGGCCGGCCGGGGTGGGGCGCGTGATCTACTTCGACTACGACAGCTTCTCGGTCAAGGCTGATTACCAGCCCGTGGTGGACCAGCATGCCCGCTTCCTGCAGGCCAACCGCGGTCGCAACGTGATTCTGGAAGGCCACACCGACGAGCGCGGCAGCCGCGAGTACAACCTGGCCCTGGGCCAGAAGCGCGCCGAGGCCGTGCGCCGAGCGCTGACGCTGGTGGGCGCCAGCGACGGCCAGATCGAAGCCGTCAGCCTGGGCGAGGAAAAACCCGCCGTGTCGGGCAGCTCCGAGGACGCCTACTCGCAGAACCGCCGCGTCGAGCTGCGCTACCGCTGAGCATGAGCCGCATGCCGACGCCTTATTTCCGCGCCGCCGTGCTGGCCGTGGCCTGTCTGGCCGGGCAGGGCGCGCACGCGCAGCTTTTCGGTGACGACCAGGCGCGCCAGGCCATCCTGGATCTGCGCCAGCGCTTCGATCAGGCCGTGGCGGCGCAGAACCGCCTGGTGGACGAGAACACCCAGATGCGCCGCAGCATGCTCGACCTGCAGCAGCAGATCGAGTCGCTGCGCGGCGAACTGGCCCGCTCGCGCGGCCAGGAAGAGCAGCTCACGCGCGACATCGCCGAGCTGCAAAAGCGCCAGGCGGCCACGCTGGAGCCCCTGGAGGAGCGCCTGCGCAAGCTCGAATCCGGTGCGCCGGCGGCCACCGATCCGGCCAGCGGCGCGGCGGCCAGCACGGGCGAGGGCGGCGACAAGGCCGAATACGACGCGGCGCTGGCCGTGTTCCGCTCCGGCGATTTCAACGCCGCGCAGACCAGCTTCGCCAACTTCATCAAGCGCCATCCGCGCAGCAGCCTGGCGCCCTCGGCGCTGTTCTGGCTGGGCAACGCGCAGTACGCCACGCGCGACTATAAGGAAGCCGTCACCAACTTCCGCTCCCTGCTGACGGCCGCGCCCAACCACGCCAAGGCGCCCGAGGCCCTGCTGTCCATCGCCAACTGTCAGATCGAGTTGAAGGACGCGCGCGCCGCCCGCGCCACGCTGGAGTCGCTGACCAAGACCTACCCGCAGTCCGAGGCCGCGCAGGCCGGGCGCGAGCGGTTGGCGCGACTGAAGTAGCCAGGCCGGGTTTTCGCCAGTCGCTATAATCCTTGGTTCCCTTGCCGCACCCTGATCGACGCCAGGGGCGGCTTTTGCACTGGGCTTCGCGGACAGCGAGGCCGCCATCCACAAGGAGAGTCGATGCGTCACTATGAAATCATTCTGCTGATCCACCCGGATCAGAGCGAGCAGGTTCCGGCCATGCTGGAGCGCTACAAGGGCATGATCACCGCCGGCGGCGGCAAGATCCACCGCGTGGAAGACTGGGGCCGCCGCCAACTGGCCTACCAGATCAACAAGCTGGGCAAGGCCCACTACCTGTGCGTCAACATCGAGGCCGATCAGGCCGTGATGGGCGAGTTGGAACACGCCTTCAAGTTCAACGACGCCGTGCTGCGCCACCTGACGGTGCAGAAGAAGAAAGCCGATACCGGCCCTTCGTCCATGATGAAGACCGTCGAGCGCGAAGAGGCCCGCAAGGCTCAGCAGGCGGAGACCAGCAACTGACACGCGGCCGCGCGGCGAGCCGGTGGTGAACCAGACCCGTCTGACCGCCTGCATCGCCGAAGTGGGCGCCGCGCGTCACACACCCGCTGGCGTGCCCGCGCTCGATCTGCGGCTCGAACACGAGTCCAGCGTCGAGGAAGCGGGCCAGCAGCGGCAGGTCAAGGCGGTGCTCAAGGCCATCGCGCTGGGCGCGGTGGCCGAGCGGCTCGGGCGGCAGGCGGTCGGATCGCGCTGGTGCTTCACCGGCTTCCTGGCCAGTCCGCGGCACGGCAGGCACGTTGCCCTGCACATCCAGGATTTTCAGCAAGATTAGTTTCAAGGAGGCCTCATGGCCACGTTCAAGAAATTCAACAAGGACAAGCGCCCCAAGCGCAATACCCAGTCGCTGCTGTTCAAGCGCAAGCGTTTCTGCCGCTTCACCGTGGCCGGCGTGGAAGAGATCGACTACAAGGATGTCGATATCCTGCGCGACTTCATCGGCGAGAACGGCAAGATCGTGCCCGCGCGCCTGACCGGCACGCGCGCCATCTACCAGCGCCAGCTCAACACCGCCATCAAGCGCGCGCGCTTCCTGGCGCTGGTGCCCTACACCGACCAGCACAAGGTCTGAAGGAGCCGCCCCCATGCAAGTCATTCTTCTGGACAAAGTCCTCAACCTGGGCAGCCTGGGTGAAATCGTCAAGGTCAAGGACGGTTACGCCCGCAACTTCCTGATTCCCTCCGGCCGCGCCCGTCGCGCCACCGCCGCGGCCAAGGCCGAGTTCGAGGCCCGCCGCGCCGAGCTGGAGAAGCAGGCCGCCGACAAGCTGGCCCAGGCCCAGGGCCTGGGCGAGAAGCTGAACGGCCAGACCATCAAGCTGACGCAGAAGGCCGGCGTCGATGGCCGCCTGTTCGGCTCGGTCACCAACCACGACGTCGCCGACGAGCTGAAGAAGCAGGGCTTCGACGTGCACAAGTCGCAGGTGCGCCTGCCCAACGGCCCGATCAAGACCGTGGGCGACACCACGGTGGCCGTGTCCCTGCACACCGACGTGGACGCCGAGATCACCGTCTCGGTCTACGGCGAAAGCGCCTGATCCCCGGCCCCCGCGCTGGCCAGGCCGCCTTCGGGCGGCTTTTTGCTTTTCTTGGCCAGCCGTTTTTAATCACAGCTTCGTTGCCCGCATGCACCGCCGACCCACACCTTGTCCACAGGCTTGTCCGATGACAGGGCTAGGCGCGCGGCGTAGCATCGGATGAGCTGTTTCCTTCCACCGCCCATGTCCTCCGTTTTCCAACCCGGCTACGCCGACCTCGGCGACGACGCGCCGCCCGACCGCCAGGTCGCGCAGTTGCGCATCCCGCCGCATTCCATCGAGGCCGAGTCCAGCGTGCTGGGCGGGCTGCTGTTGGACAACGGCGCCTGGGATCGCGTGGGCGACGTGCTGATCGACGCGGACTTCTACCGCTATGAGCACCGCCTGGTCTACGCCGTCGTCGGCAAGCTCATCAACGAGACCAAGCCCGCCGACGTGATCACGGTGCACGAGGAGCTGCAGCGCCAGGGCAAGGCCGACGAGATCGGGGGGCTGGCCTACCTGAACTCGCTGGCGCAGTACGTGCCCAGCGCCAGCAACATCCGCCGCTACGCCGAGATCGTGCGCGAGCGCTCGATCCTGCGCCAGCTGGTCAGCGCCAGCGACGAGATCGCCACCAGCGCCTTCAGCACCCAGGGCAAGCCGGTCGCCAAGATCCTGGACGACGCCGAGGCCAAGATCTTCAAGATCGGCGAGCAGAGCTCGCGCATGAAGCAGGGCTTCCAGGCCATGGACTCGCTGGTGGTGCAACTGCTCGACCGCGTGCAGGAGATGGCCGACAACCCCAACGACGTCACCGGCGTGCCCACCGGCTTCGTCGACATGGACCGCATGACCGCCGGCCTGCAGGCGGGCGACCTGGTGGTGCTGGCCGCGCGCCCGTCGATGGGCAAGACCGCCTTCGCCATCAACATTGCCGAGCACGTGGCGCTGAACGAGGGCCTGCCGGTGGCGGTGTTCTCGATGGAGATGGGCGCCTCGCAACTGGCGGTGCGCATCGTCGGCTCCATCGGCCGCATCGACCAGGGCCACCTGCGCACCGGCAAGCTGACCGACGAAGAATGGCCGCGCCTGACCGAGGCCATCGAACGCCTGCGCAACGTCAGCCTGCACATCGACGAGACGCCGGGCCTGACCCCGAGCGAGCTGCGCGCCAACGCGCGGCGCCTGGCGCGCCAGTGCGGCAAGCTGGGCCTGATCGTGGTGGACTACCTGCAGTTGATGAGCGGCAGCAACTCAGCCGACGAGAACCGCGCCACCGAACTGGGCGAGATCTCGCGCGGGCTGAAGGCCCTGGCCAAGGAGCTGCAGTGCCCCGTCATCGCGCTGTCGCAGCTCAACCGCAGCGTCGAGCAGCGCACCGACAAGCGCCCCATGATGAGCGACCTGCGCGAGTCTGGCGCCATCGAGCAGGACGCCGACATCATCATGTTCATCTACCGCGACGACTATTACAACAAGGACTCGCGCGAGCCCGGCGTGGCCGAGATCATCATCGGCAAGCAGCGCAACGGGCCCACGGGCACGGTCAAGCTCGCCTTCCTCAAGCCGCTCACGCGCTTCGAGAGCCTGGCCATGGGCTCCAGCGACGACTACTGAGCTTTTTGAGCCGCTAGCCGGCGCGGAATATGCGCCTGAAGCTATGAAAACAGGAGTCCTCGCGGGCTGACACCCGCCTGCGCAGCCTGCGACAATCCCCGAACAACAGCAGGAGACCCCATGAGCTTCACCCTTCCCGACCGCATCGACACCCGCCCCATCGCCGTGCTGGGCGCCGGCACGCTGGGCCGCCGCATCGCGCTGATGCTGGCCACGCGCGGCGCCGAGGTGCGCCTGTACGCGCGCAGCGCCGCTACGCGCGATGCGGGCGTGACCTATGCGCAAGAGCAGTTGCCCGCCCTGCTGGCCAAGCTGCCCGGCAGCACCGCCGGCACCATCGTGGCCGTGGACAACCTGACCGACGCGGTGAAAGACGCTTGGCTGGTGATCGAGTCGGTGCCCGAACAGCTGGCGCTGAAGCAGGACCTCTTCACCCAGGTCGATGCGCTGGCCGAGCCTGACGCCATCCTGGCCAGCAACTCCTCGTCCTACGCGTCCAGCGAATTCGCGGCGAGCGTGAAGAACCCCGCGCGGCTTTTGAACACGCACTTCCTGATGCCGCCGGACATGATTCCGGTGGAGCTGATGTCCTGCGGCCATACTGACCCGGCGGTGATCGGGTTGCTGGCGCGGGTGCTGCCCGGCTACGGCCTGACGCCCTACGTGGTGCGGCGCGAAAGCATGGGCTTCATCTTCAACCGCATCTGGGCCGCCATCAAGCGCGAGACGCTGGCCGTGGTGGCCGAGGGCGTGGCCACGCCGCAGGAGGTGGACGCCATCTACGTCCAGGCGACCGGCATGACCTACGGCCCGTGCCGGCTGATGGACGCGGTGGGCCTGGACGTGGTGCTGAGCATCGAGGAGCACTACGCCGAGAAGCGCACCGGCCTGCCCGAAGCGCCGCGCGCCCTGCTGCGCAAACTGGTGGCCGAAGGGAACCTGGGCGCCAAGACCGGGCGCGGGCTGCACGAGGACTACGGCGCGGGTCCGACCTGAACATCAGAAATTTAAGCTAAATCGGCTGCTGGCCGGCGTCCAGCAAGCGCGAGAAGCTATTGAAAACATAGTAGACAGCGGGCATGAAAAGCACCGTCCAGTTCTGGAGCGACCCCGCGATGCCCTGCGCTGAAAGTCGGCGCGCCTGCCGCAGCCGGGCCTGCTACCGGCCGCACAGCCACCCGACGTTCTCCATCGGTGCGGTCGACGAAGGTGCCAGCGTGTAAATTGTCATCTGACCCCATTAATTCCTCCATTAATTCCTTGGCGCGCTCATCCGGCTGGGCGGTCGCCTCACCTCGGCCAACGTGGCGTTTGACGACCATCCCAATGCGCAGCGCTTTGCCGACCGCATCGAAACGGTCACCGTCGATTCGGTGCTGGCGTGGCTGGTGCGGAACCTGCACGCGGGGCCGGAGCAGCAGGTGCAGTGAGTTCTGATGGGTCAGGGTGCCAGGGCATCGAATCAATAGAGAAAATCTATAAACAAGACGAAATACAGGGGAGTTTTGCCGAATTATCGGTCATTTCATTGTATTTTTGTATCGGCCACCGAAAAATGCTAAACTGAAAAGTTTCAAAGGTGACCCACGTATGACTGTGCAAGCTAGTGAGACACTGTACTGGAACGGTTGGAGATTCCCGCTTTACAGCACGCCATTGAACGGCTGCAAACTGTGGCCAGTAGGTTTTCCTGCTTTCCGAGCCACCATGACCGCCAACTGGCGCGGCTATCACGGTACATGGAAGATCAAGGACGGCCGCTTGTATTTGGACAAACTTCAAGGCCATGTTGAGGGCCGCGAAGAGCTTCTCGCGCTCGACGAACTGCTTCCGAACGCCCAGCCACCCATCTTTGCAGAGTGGTTCAGCGGTGAACTGCACCTTGGCACTGGTGCCCGCGTCCGGACATCACGCGGAACGACGTATGGCGTCCTCTATCGCGACAACGTTTATCTAGAAATAAAAAACGGCGTGTTGCGTGCCATGCGCACCGAGCGCGATGACCGAGTAATCAAGGGCGCGCCGGTTTTTCATCTTTACAACAACCTGCTTCCCGAAGTCGTGGCCTGGAAGTCAGGTGCCCAGCAAAACTTCGACGCTCATTTTTCAGCCTCGCCACGCCCGCATGTCGTGGAATTGAGACTGCGCCAGTTCGCGCCAGAGGAGCCGCAGCGCACTCTGCCCAACTCAGCTGAGCCGTTCGATCTCACGGTTGCCTTTTCTGTGCAAACGACCTGTGATATCAAATGGGTGCTTGCGCAGTGCGATGCCATGGCAGAGGGGAAACCGGGCGGAAGCCACGGATGGGAATGTGATGGCGCATGGGGAAAACTCGAATGGCGCAGGGAATTATCTCGATACGCAGAGTCAAGCGACAAATTCTTGGTCGCCTTGGCTATCGAGTGGCACCAAGAGGACGGGAAGGAATATCGGCGCACCGTGCGCGCGCCAGGACTCGACGTGGCGTTGACGATCTATTCAGCCTTGCGTCGGTTCGTGGAAAGCCCATTCTATGACCCCTTCCGCTATGAATGCCTGAAGACGGATCAGGCGTGGCGCCTGCTGATTGCTGATGTCAAATCAGACGATATCGTTACCGCATTGGCCGCGTTGTCCGCCAGTGACTTTCAGAAATTCCAGCAGGCACTACAAATCACCAGCCGCGAGCGCCAGCAGCATGGCACGTGGCGGCGCAAGGGGTTGCAGGAATATCTGGAGGAATCCAAGACACTTGAAGTCGAGCCGACAACCTCATTGCCAATGGACGTTGAACCATATAGCGGATGGCTGAATGGTCGCTACTCCGCCGACGCGTGGAATGCGTTCACACCGATCGAACGGGCCCACCGATTGCGTTTTTTCGCAATTCTGGAGAACTGGCCGGGATGCAATGGCTCACGATTGACCGAGCTGGTTGCGCCCGCCATGGATGCAATAGTTCATAGAAAAGCGCCACATCCTATTGAGAGGGTGCAGTATTAAAATTGAGAACACCAATATGAGTATTATTTCAAATAACGTTGCGATGCAATATTGCCATCAACAAGTCGTTCAACTCATTGATTCAAATGAGGGTTACATTGATTTCGATGCGCTGACACAAATATTGTGCGATATTTTGAAGTATAGAGTAAAATTAATCGGCCCGAATCAAATGATGGCCCTCGAATTTTCCTTGAGAAGGGGAATTGAGGATGATTTGCCAACGTACTTTCCGAGTCAATTCCGGGCTCCTGGATATGACGAAGTGTATGAATTTAAGGGAAAAATATCTGATTGGGATTATCGTATGCTGTTGGCGTTGTGTGTGATCAATTCGGCGAGAACTTTGAGGGTACTGAATTATGAGGGTCAAGAGGCGATGCCAGGGAGAAATTGCCCAGGATGCGGCGAGTCTATAATGATGCATGTAGCTACCATTTGTGCTAAATGCAATTTGGCTTTGCCGACGTATGTCAGTAGCGTAGGCATTCCAGCCAGCATTACTAACGCGGCGGTATCTGAGTGGCTGGACCGAAATATAGATGAAAAATAGGTAATTGTTGCGGCGAGTGTCTAAGCTCAATTTCAATGCTGAGAACTGGGGTCTGAGAACTGGTGAGAACTGGGGTCAGATCAAAATTTCCACACAAAGAATACTGGGTCTCATCAAGATCGCCACGCACGGCCCACTGTGACGAGGGCTGCGTCTTCCGGCGCTACCAGAGCGTTCGCGTGCCAAACAGCTCGAAAGCGGGGTCGGCGGTGAGCAAGGTGGCGGCTTCGGTCTCGCTTTGCGCGGCCAGCATGCGATCGAAAGGGTCGCGATGGTGTTGTGGGTAGCTGCCAGCGCGCAGTGCGTGGGTGTGCAGGATAGGCAGCAGTTCGAAAACCGTCGGCGCGCACCAGTTCGTCCATCCGCGGAACGATCTCGTCTGCCAGGCTCAGCTTGCCCAAGCGGTGCTTGGTGGCAATTTCCCACGCGCTGGCGGCACTCACGAGGATCGTGTGGCCAGGGTCGAGGATGGCCGCGCGGGCGTTGGGTGACAGGCGTTGGTCGTCGGTCCACCACCACAGAAGGGCATGGGTGTCCAGCAGCAGTTTCACCGTGGTTCCCAGCCGGCCAGTTCTTCGTCGGTCAGGGGGGCGAAGAAGGCCGCATCCACCTTGCCGTTGATCCGGCCGGGGCGGCGCTCGGGGGTGTCGGGCGCCAGCGGCATCAGACGTGCGTAGGGCTTGCCGGCTTTGGCCAGGATGATTTCTTCACCCGCGTGCGCCTGTTCAAGCAGGCGCGAGAAGTGGGTCTTGGCGTCGCGGACGTTGACTGTTTGGGGCATGGCTGGGCGTGGACGCAGTTGTGGGCTAAATCCAATACTGTTCAGATACGCAGTACTGGCGTGGGCTGATGTCGCTGGTGGAGCAACGCGCCGCGATGGCGGACGGTGAAGCTGCTCATCTTGCGCTTGACTCCGCGCGGGTTGAGGCGTCCGCGGCTACTAACGCAGCGACCACGGGCAATCTCGGCCAGCAGGGACTCACGCCAGCTTTCGAGGCGCTCAGGGGGAACGGCCGCGGCTTGCGGCATCTTGCGTTTGATCACGCGCGCCGCGTGGCTGAAGCTCAGGCGATCCGGGTCGAGTGCGCGCTGCCAAGCCGCTTGTGCCATGAGTTGGCGGATGGCGAAGTGCGCCAGCAGCAGCCCCCACGGTTCCTGCTTCACCAGATCGGGCGTCTTGCTGCGCAGCACGGTGCTGCTGGCGCGCAGGTGCGTCTTGAACTCATCGAACACACCCTCGATCTCCCAGCGCTCGTGGTACAGCGCCGCCAATTCTTGGCCGGGCGCCTGCTCGGGGTCGAGCAAAGTGGTCACCAGGCGGTAGCTGTCCTTTGTGGGGACGGCCAAGTCGCGCAGCGTGTACTCGATGACGCGCACCGTGCGGCCATGCCGCCGGGCGCTGTCTTCACTGTCGAAGACGGTGCTCAGGTACGAGCCATCGGGCGGGACCTGCTGCGCCGCCAGCTTGATGTTGGAACTCACGCGCCACAGCAGCGTGGCGCCGCTGTCGCAAGCGAGCGCCCAGAGCTTGAAGCTGTAGAAGCCCCGGTCGGCCATTACCAACATGTCCTTGCGCAGCCAGCCCGGCAGCAGTTCCGTGGCCATCGCCTTCTCGCTGCGTGCGTACGCGGCGATGCCGGCGGCCACGATGGCGTGCGTGCCGCACTCGACCAGGCCGAGCAGGCGCGCCTGCGGGAAGGCGCTCTGGCCGCGTACGGCTGTGGGGTAGCCGATTGCGCTGACTGCCTCGCCCTGTCTCGGCCAGCACCTCGTCGATCAGAGGCCTCGAACACACGCTTGCCAGTACACCTGTGCTGATCAGGTGGGCGACATCGACCTGGTGCGGCAGTACCTTGCGCGTTCTTGCCATCGGCTCCGTCCTCCATGGATTAGATGGAGCCGAATTATGCTGGCCATTTGT
Organism: Ottowia sp.; assembly: GCF_016703145.1. Lineage (GTDB taxonomy): Bacteria > Pseudomonadota > Gammaproteobacteria > Burkholderiales > Burkholderiaceae_C > Ottowia. The sequence goes on from NZ_JADJCO010000002.1 coordinate 596,360, forward strand.
CTATCTGAACAGTATTGGAGCTAGATCCGCAGCGCTATTGCCGGGAAGTCAATTCCGCATTCGCACACCGAAATTTGAATCAATTCGGCCTCTATCCAGCGCCAGTCTTGCGTAACCCGCTATTTAAAACGCAGCAAACATGCTGCCCGCCGCGCGCCGCTACTTGGTGCCGAAGATGCGGTCGCCCGCATCGCCCAGGCCGGGCAGGATGTAGCCGTGGTCGTTCAGCTCGCGGTCGATGGCGGCGGTGTAGATGGGCACGTCGGGGTGCTCGGCGTGCAAGGTGCGGATGCCCTCCGGCGCCGCCAGCAGGCACAGGAACTTGAGCGAGCGCGGCCGCAGGGCCTTCAGCCGCGCCAGCGCCGCCGCCGCCGAGTGGCCGGTGGCCAGCATCGGGTCCACCGCGATCACGTCGCGCTCGGCCATGTCGGTGGGCATCTTGAGTAGTACTCCACCGCTTCCAGCGTCTTCGGATCGCGGTACAGGCCGACGTGCCCGACGCGGGCGTTGGGCACCACGCGCAGCAAGCCGTCGAGCATGCCGTTGCCGGCGCGCAGGATGGAGGCGAACACCAGCTTCTTGCCGTCGATCATGGGGCTGGCCATCTTCTCCAGCGGGGTCTCGATCTCGACCATCTGGGTCGGCATGTCGCGCGTCACCTCGTAGGCCATCAGCATCGCCAGCTCGCCCAACAGGGTGCGGAAGGTGGTGCTGCTGGCCTCCCTGTCGCGCATCAGCGTGAGCTTGTGCTGCACCAGGGGGTGGGTGATGTGGTGAACCTGGGCGGCGCGAGGGGCGGGCGTTTGCGGCATGCGGGCGATTGTAGGGAGCGCTGCCCTCCCGCCGCTCACGACCGGGGCGCGCGGTCTCCCAGCGCATGGTCGATCGAGAGGCGGCCCGGCCCCCAGGCGGCGATCGCCAGCGCCATCGCGGCCCAGGTGAGGTGCACGGGCCAGCCCTCCGGCACCGTCAGTTCGATCACGCAGGTCATCGCCAGCAGGCCCAGGGCGGCAAAGCGCGTGCCGATGCCCAGCACCAGCAGCACCGGCAGCAGCACTTCGCCGCAGCCCGAGAGGAAAGCGACCACGGCGGGCGCGGGGAAGGGGTAGGGCCCGCCCGGCAGGTGCAGCTGGAACTCGTCGGAAAACAGGTAGACCGCCGTGTCATTGAGTTGCAGGAAGCCATCCCATTTCAGGATGCCGGATTTCCAGAACGGCACGGCCAGCGCGATGCGCAGCACGAATTGCGCGAGCCACGGCTGGGCAATGCCCTCGGCCATGCGCCGGGCTTTGCCGATCAGCCCCAGGGCGGGCGCGGCGGCGATGTTCTGTGCGGCTTGCATGGTCAGTCTCCAGGATGGTCATGAGGGTGGAGGCAATGCCTGAAAACGTTCAGCAGCGACCGGTGGCTTTCTTTGAACAAAACGGGCGATGGCCCGCATACCTATTACGCTAATAGCTATTAATAAGATAGCTTGAAGGGCGTGGCCGAAATGGGGCGGGTGACCAATCAACCCTGCGCCGCAGCGATCCCGTGCACGAGAAGGGCCCCGGCACGTTGCGTCGCCACGTCGTCCAGCACCTGGAGCCCGGGCCAGCGGCGCTGGTAGTCGCGCGCCTTGGCCGCGTACAGCCGGGCGTCCGGGCTGCGCGGGTTCGGGCGCAGCACGCCGTGCATCAGCCCGCCCAGGCCGTCCGGTGCGTAGAGCGTCAGGCCGCCCGGCCGCGGCTGCAGGCCGACGCAGGTGCCGTCCACCAGGAAGCGGTCGATGCCTTCCATCGAACTGCGCAGCGGGCTGTAGGGCGCGCCGAAGTACGCCTCGTACCAGGTGTGGACGCGGGCCTGGTTCTTTACCTCCAGTGTCACGCCCAGGTCGGCGCAGGCGGCCTGCACGCGGCGGCCGATGGCGACCTCGGCTTCGAGTGACAGGTCCGAGGCGTCGAAGTAGAAGAGGTCGTGGTCGCGGATGCCCTCGGCCGGCGGACGGCCGCCGCGCAGGTTCCACACCGTCTGGAACAGGCACCCGGCCACCAGCCAGGCGTCGGGCAGGCCGAGGGCCGGCAGCCGCTGCAGGATGGCGCGGTTGGCCGGGTTGGCCAGCGCCTGGTCGACAAAAAGCCGGGCCGGCGCATCGGCGCGGCCCGGCTCGGTCAAAGCGCCCGCCTGTTCAGCCAACGACCTTGGCGATGCTCTGGCACACGTGGTCGATGTTCTTGCTGTTCAGCGCCGCCACGCACATGCGGCCGGTGTCGGTGCCGTAGACGCCGAACTCGCCGCGCAGGCGCACCATCTGGTCCTTGGAGAGGCCCGAGTAGCTGAACATGCCGATCTGCTCGGTGATGAAGCCCATGTCCTGCTGCACGCCGGCGGCCTTCAGGCCGTCGACCAGCTTCTGGCGCATGGCCTTGATGCGCACGCGCATCTCGCCCAGTTCCTTCTCCCACAGAGCGCGCAATTCGGGGTTGCCCAGCACGGCCGCCACCACCGCGCCGCCGTGCGTGGGCGGGTTGCTGTAGTTGGTGCGGATCATGATCTTGAGCTGCGACAGCACGCGCGCGGCTTCTTCCTTGCTTTCGCACAGCACCGACAGGGCGCCCACGCGCTCGCCATACAGGCTGAAGCTCTTGGAAAACGAGGTGGAGACGAAGAAGTCCATGCCCGCGGCGACGAACTTGCCGATGACGGCACCGTCCTCCTGGATGCCGTGGCCGAAGCCCTGGTAGGCCATGTCGAGGAAGGGCGTGAGGTTCCGCGTCTTGACGGCGGCGACCACCTGGTCCCACTGCGCGGCGGTGATGTCGTAGCCGGTCGGGTTGTGGCAGCAGGCGTGCAGCACGACGATGGTGCCGGCGGCGGCGGCGTTCAGCGCGGCCAGCATGCCGTCGAAGTTCACGCCGCGCTTGGCCGCGTCGTAGTACGGGTAGCTCTCGACCGGGAAGCCGGCCTGGGTGAACAGGGCACGGTGGTTCTCCCAGCTCGGGTCGCTGATCAGCACCGTGGCGCCAGGGGTCAGCTTCTTGAGAAAGTCGGCGCCGATCTTCAGGCCACCGGTGCCGCCCAGGCCTTGCACGGTGGCGACGCGGCCGGACGTGACCGGCTCGCTGTCTTCGCCGAATACCAGCGCCTTGACGGCCGCGTCGTAGGCGGCGATGCCGTCGATGGGCAGGTAGCCGCGCGCGCTGGGCGCCTTCATCATGTCGGCCTCGGCTGCCCGCACGCACGCCAGCAGCGGGAGCTTGCCGTTGTCGTCGTAGTACACGCCCACGCCCAGGTTGACCTTGTTGGGGTTGGGGTCGGCCGCGAATTGTTCGTTCAGACCCAGGATCGGGTCGCGGGGGGCCATTTCGACGGCGGTGAAAAGAGACATGGGCGGGCCTGCCAGTGGGGGGTGGATGAAGGGGAAACCCTGAATTCTAGGGCGCTGCGGCCTCAAAGCGTCATCGGCGCTGATGCGGCCAGCCCGGCGTTTGGGCAACTCGCGGGTTGGCATCCGTAGTAGTAAGATTCCTACTTTCAATTCCAACTTTAGGCCCTATGCAAGTCACTGAAAAAGGCCAGGTCACCATTCCCAAGCCCATTCGCATGGCCGCGGGTGTTGCGCCGGGCAGCGAAGTGGCCTTCAGCCTGGAAGGCGGCAAGATCGTCATCACCCTGGTGGGCACCGGCGTCAAGGAAGACCGGCGCGCGAAATTGCGTGCCGCCGCCGCGCGCGTGCGAGGCAGCCTCCAGCCCGAGTTCAGGCAACTCGGGGCTGACGAGATCATGGCCTTTCTGCGCGACGACGAGGGCGCTCCGGCCACGCCAGGCGCGGTGCGCAATGCGCACCGCTAGGCTCGCCAGCTACGACGGCAGCGCCGGAACCCTGGTCGATACCAACATCTGGATCGACTGCATCGACGCGACCAGCCCCTGGCATGAATGGGCCGTGACGCAGCTTCAGTCGCGCAGCGAGCGCGCTGCGCTGCACATCAACCTGGTGGTCTATACCGAACTGCTGGTTCCCGGCCCCGACCCAGAGGCGCTGGATGCGCTGCTCGATGTGTACGACACCGTGCGCAGCCCCCTGCCCTGGGCCTGCGCCGCATTGACCGCCGCCGCCTTTGCGCGGTACCGCAGCCGAGGCGGCCACAGAGCCAAGCCTTTGCCGGACTTCTACATCGGCGCCCACGCGGCGGTGGCGAATCTGGCGGTGCTCACGCGCGATCCCGTGCCGTACCGAAACTACTTTCCACGCTTGGCGGTCGTCGCGCCGTAGCGCGGCGGTCGCCACCCCTGCGCCGCAACCAGCCCGCTACCCCGCTCGCCGCATCCGAAGCAGCAACCACCCCGCCGCCGCCAGCAGCGGCAGGCACGCCAGGTTGACGACCGCCCAGCCCTGCCAATGCAGCAGCCCGCCGGCGGCGAAGGCGGCGGCCACGTTGGCCAGGTAGACCAGCGTGGAATTGAGGCCCTGCGCCCGCGCCCGCTGCGCCGGGGCGTAGGTGCGGGCCGAGAGCAGCGTGCCGCCGTTGAAGATGAAGCTCCAGGCCATGCCCGCCAGGCCCAGTTCGACCAGGTACAGCGCAAAGTTCTGCTGCGGCCACTGCGCCAGCAGCGTGCCCACCCCACCGGCCGCGACGCCCGCCGCCACCAGTCCGCGCAGGCCCAGCCGGGCCGCCAGCCAGGGTTGGATGAAGGCCGGCAGGTACATCAGCGCGAAGTGCGCCTGCAGCACCACCGACGAGGCGTGCATCGAATGGCCGTCGTGGTGCATGGCCAGCGGCGCGGCGTTCATCACCAGCGTCATCACCGCGAAGCCGATGGCGCACAGGGCGGCGGCGGCGTAGAAGGCCGCGCCGAGCGGGGCAGGGCTCGCTGTTGCCACCCGTGTGTGCGGTGCATGGTCTTGCCGCCCCAGCTGCGCCGATAGAAAAAGCTGCGACACCGCCAGCGCCACGCACACCCCCGCCAACGCGGCAAAGGCGCCCGCGTAGGGCACGCCGGGCCACCACGCGCTGAAGCGCTCGCCCAGCCACGGCCCGGCGATGCCGCCCGCCACGCCGGCGCCCATCACCAGCGAGACGGCGCGGGTGCGCTCCCCTTCATCGCGCGCGGCGTCGATGGCGGCAAAGCGGTAGTACTGCCCGAAGGCGCTGAACACGCCCAGCAGGAAGGTGCCCAGCACCAGCAGCGCAAAGCTGCCCGCCCACAGCGCCACGCAGGCGAGCAGCCCGCCCGCGATGCCCACCACCGCCTTGAGCATGAAGCCGCTGCGCCGCCCCAGCCGCGCCATCAGCGCCGAGGCCGGGTACACCATCGCCAGCGCGCCCAGCACCGTGGCGGTGACGGGCAGCGTGCTCAGCGCGGGCGAGGGCGCCAACCGCTCACCCGACAGGCTGGAGACGGCGGTGAGCAGCGCCGTCACCGTGCTGGTGAGCGCCTGCCCGATGGCGAGCACGACGAGGTCTTGCAAGGGCGTTCTGGGTGCGGGCATGGAAGATGAAAAATTATGAATAAAAAGTGGCACCAGCCGTTGATTTAAAACGACCTGTAGCTATGAAAACAGGAGTATCTGGTGCTGCGGCGGACGGGTCAGGGCTCACCCCAGCCCGAAGCGCTCGGCAAACGCGCGCGGGCTGATCGCCATGCGCCGCTGAAAGCTGCGCCGCAGCGTGTCCGGGTGTCCAAAGCCGCACAGCCGCGCCACGGTGGCGATGGAGGCCTGCCGCTGGCCGAGCAGGGCGGTGGCCGCCTCCAGCCGCACCTGCTCCACGTAGCGGCCCGGCGTGGTGCCCAGCTCCTGCGCAAAGGCGCGGGCCAGCGTGCGCGGCGCCAGGCGGGCCTGGGCGGCCAGCGCGTCCACCGTCAGGTTGCTGCCGATCTGGCCAGGAATCCAGTCCAGCAGCCGCGCCAGCCGGGGCGCGCGCACCGGCTCCGGCGCCAGCAGCGGGCTGAACTGCGGCTGCCCGCCGGGTCGGCGCATGAACATCACCAGTTGCCGCGCCACGGCCAGCGCCAGCGGGCGGCCGCAGTCCGCTTCGACCAGCGCCAGCGCCAGGTCGATGCCGGCCGTGACGCCGGCCGAGGTGAAGCGGCGCGACCGCACCGGGTGCGCGGCGTCAAAGGTGTGCAGCCGGTCGGCGTCGAGGGTGGCGCGCGGCGCGCACTGGCGCAGTTGCTCGGCGCGCGACCAGTGCGTGGTCGCCAGCACCCCGTCGAGCAGCCCCCGCCTGCCCCAGCGCCAGCGCGCCCGAGCACACCGAGCCCAGCCGCCCCACGCGCGGCGCCAGCCGCTGCAGCACGGCCAGCAGCGGCGTCTCGCGCACGGCCGCGTCGATGCCATCGCCGCCCGGCACCAGCACCGTGCAATCGGCGCCGCCGCGCACCGCGGCCCAGGCGCGGGTGGCCATCAGCCCGATGCCTGCCGACGTGAGCACCACGCCCGCCTGCGGCCCGGCCACTTCCACCCGGTAGCGCGGCGCCTGCCCGTGTTTGCGGCGCAGGTCGTTGGCGGTGGCAAAGACCTGCAAGGGGCCGAGCACGTCCAGGCTCATCACGCCAGGAAAGGCCAGGCAGACGACGCGGTGCGGCGGGGGACGCGGGCTGGAGGGCGACGGGCGGGGCATGGCGGGCACTATCGCAGCGCCCGGACGTGGCGGCAATGACATCCATCGCGCGATTTCTGCCACGCCGGCACGGGCCCGCCCCGACGACGACAATCGCGCCATGCCCCTGCAAGAAGTCTCCGCCGCGCCGCCTGCCGCATCCGGTGAAAGCGGCCAGTTCATCAGCTTTCCCGACTCGCCCTTCCAGCTCTACCAGCCCTACCCGCCGGCCGGCGACCAGCCGACGGCCATCGCGCAGTTGGTGGAGGGCGTGCGGGACGGCGAAGCGTTCCAGACGCTGCTGGGCGTCACCGGCTCGGGCAAGACCTTCACCATGGCCAACGTCATCGCGCAGCTGGGCCGGCCGGCGATCGTGTTCGCGCCCAACAAGACGCTGGCGGCGCAGCTGTACAGCGAGTTCCGCGAGTTCTTCCCGAAGAACGCGGTGGAATATTTCGTCAGCTATTACGACTACTACCAGCCCGAGGCCTACGTGCCGCAGCGCGACCTGTTCATCGAGAAGGACAGCGCCATCAACGAGCACATCGAGCAGATGCGCCTGTCGGCCACCAAGAGCGTGCTGGAGCGGCGCGACGTGGTGATCGTGGCCACCGTCAGCGCCATCTACGGCATCGGCGCGCCCGACGACTACCTGCAGATGCGGATGATCCTGAAGGTGGGCGGCAAGCAGGGCCAGCGCGACGCCATCGCGCAGCTGGTGCGCATGCAGTACCAGCGCAACGACACCGACTTCGCGCGCGGGTGCTTCCGCGTGCGCGGCGACACCATCGACGTGTTCCCGGCCGAACACAGCGAGCTGGCGGTGCGCATCGAGCTGTTCGACGACGAGGTCGAGGCCATTTCCCTCTTCGACCCGCTCACCGGCCGCGTGCAGCAGAAGGTGCCGCGCTTCGTCATCTACCCCAGCAGCCACTACGTCACCCCGCGCGAGAAGACGCTGGCCGCCGTGGAAACCATCAAGCTGGAGCTGGCCGGGCGGCTGAAGCAGTTCGTGGACGAGGGCAAGCTGGTGGAGGCCCAGCGCCTGGAGCAGCGCACCCGGTTCGACCTGGAGATGCTGGCCGAGCTGGGCCACTGCAAGGGCATCGAGAACTACACGCGCCACCTCTCCGGCGCCGCGCCGGGCGACCCGCCGGCCACGCTGACCGACTACCTGCCCAAGGACGCGCTGATGTTCCTGGACGAGAGCCACCAGATGATCGGCCAGCTCAACGCCATGTACAACGGCGACCGCTCGCGCAAGACCACGCTGGTCGAGTACGGCTTTCGCCTGCCGTCGGCGCTGGACAACCGGCCGCTCAAGTTCGCCGAGTTCGAGCGCCGCATGCGCCAGTGCATCTTCGTCAGCGCCACCCCGGCCGACTACGAGAAGACGCACGCCGGCCAGGTGGTGGAGCAGGTGGTGCGCCCCACCGGCCTGGTGGACCCCGAGGTGGAGGTGCGCCCCGCCACCCACCAGGTGGACGACGTGCTGCAGGAAATCCACGAGCGCGTGAAGCTGCGCGAGCGCGTGCTCATCACCACGCTGACCAAGCGCATGGCCGAGCAGCTCACCGAATACCTGAGCGACAACGGTGTGAAGGTGCGCTACCTGCACAGCGACGTCGAGACGGTGGAGCGCGTGGAGATCATCCGCGACCTGCGCCTGGGCGCCTTCGACGTGCTGGTGGGCATCAACCTGCTGCGGGAAGGCCTGGACATTCCCGAGGTGTCGCTGGTCGCCATCCTCGACGCCGACAAGGAAGGTTTTCTGCGCGCCGAGCGCAGCCTGGTGCAGACCATCGGCCGCGCCGCGCGCAACGTGCGCGGCAAGGCCATCCTGTACGCCGACCGCGTCACCGACTCGATGAAGCGGGCGATGGACGAAACCAGCCGCCGCCGCGCCCGGCAGACCGCGTACAACGCCGAGCACGGCATCACGCCGCGCGGCATCGTCAAGCAGGTGCGCGACCTGATCGACGGCGTCTACAGCGACAAGAGCGGGCGCGACGCCGAGCGCCTGCCCGTGGGCGCGGCGCCCATCGAAATGTCAGAAAAGGATTTATCGAAGGAGCTGCGGCGACTGGAAAAGCTCATGCTCGACCATGCGAGCAACCTCGAGTTCGAGCAGGCCGCGCGCGTGCGCGACCAGCTGGCCGCGCTCAAGGCCCGCACCTTCGGCGCGTCGGGCGAGAGCGCTCCGGCGGCGGCCTGAGGGGGGCGGCGGCGTTCTTCAGCCTGGCGCGCTGAGGTTGTTGTGGACCGACTTCACGCCCTTGACCGCCTGGGCGATGCTCTCGGCCCGCGCCTTGGCGGCGGCCGACGGGGCGGGGCCGTTCAGCGACACCACGCCATCGCGCGTGTCCACGTTGATCTTCAGGGCGCTCAGGTCCGGGTCCTTGGCCAGCCCCGCCGAGACGGCGGCGGTGATGCTGACGTCGCTCACCGCCTCCTCGGCCTTGGACAGGGCCGCGCTGGCGTCGGCGCGCATCTCCGCCGTGCTTTCACGGATGTCGGCCGCCGCGTTCTGGCCGGCCTGCTTGATCTCCTGGCCGGCTTCGCGGGCCGCTTCCTGGCCTTGGGTGATGGCCGAATCGAGCTTCTGGCTGGCCGTGCGGTCGTCCTGCTTGTTGCAGGCGGCCAGGCCGAGGGCCGCCATCAGGGCGGCGGCCACCATGGTGTGGCGGCGCAGGGATGCATGGGGTGCGGACATGGGAAGGGCTCCTTTTGGGTTTGGATGGGCCTCGGGCAGCGAGGCGCCTGGGTTCGACAATAGGCGCCTGGCGGCGGCGCCCGCGTCGTCCAGGGATGAAATGCATGTAGGAAATCGCACCACGCCGGTGCCGCCGAAAGGGCCGTCCACAAGGCGCCAGAGCGGGCCAGGGGAACCGATGCCCCCGCGCCGCAGTCAACTTTGATGTATACTTGATAAAAATACTCGGAAATGGCCGAACCTTGGCGGCGGCGCCTGCTGGCGCGGCGCCGGGGCGGCGGTCCGGGCAGTTTTGACGGCGGGGCGCGCAGCGCCGCCGATGTTCATCGACCGATCAAGGAGTGAGCCATGCGCCTGACCACCAAGGGACGATTCGCCGTCACCGCGATGATCGATCTTGCCCTGCGGCAGGAAAGCGGCCCCGTGACCCTGGCGGCCATCAGCCAGCGCCAGCAGATCTCGCTGTCGTACCTGGAGCAGCTGTTCGGCAAGCTGCGCCGGCACGAGCTGGTCGAATCCACCCGCGGCCCCGGCGGCGGCTATTCGCTGGGGCGCAAGGCCAGCGACATCACCGTGGCCGACATCATCGTCTCGGTGGACGAGCCGCTGGACGCCACCCACTGCGGCGGCAAGGAAAACTGCCGGGGCGACGGCGGCCGCTGCATGACGCACGACCTCTGGACCACGCTGAACGCCCGCATGCTGGAGTTCCTGGAGTCGGTCACGCTGCAGAAGCTGGTGGACGACCAGCACGCCAACGGCGTCGAGGTCGAGGACAAGCCCGCCACCAAGCGCGCCATCTCCAGCAGCCCGGTGGTCAAGCCGATCCGCGTGAACGCACCCAACTCGGTCTTCGCGCTGGGCGGGATGACTACGAAATAGAGAGCTGACGGCGCAAGCTGGACGCTGGCTGGCGCCTGAAATCGTTAAAAAATCATTGTTTTACCCACGAACCGAACCGCCATGAGCCAGACCCCGCATTTCCCCATCTACATGGATTACGGCGCCACCACGCCGGTCGATCCGCGTGTGGTCGATGCCATGATCCCCTGGCTGCGCGAGCATTTCGGCAACCCGGCCAGCCGCAGCCACGCCTGGGGCTGGGAGGCCGAGAAGGCCGTCGAGGCCGCGCGCCAGCAGGTGGCCGACCTGGTGGGCGCCGACCCGCGCGAGATCGTGTGGACCAGCGGCGCCACCGAGTCCGACAACTTGGCCATCAAGGGCGCGGCCCAGTTCTACAAGGGCAAGGGCCGGCACCTCATCACCGTCAAGACCGAGCACAAGGCCGTGCTGGACACCATGCGCGAGCTGGAGCGCCAGGGCTTCGAGGTGACCTACCTCGACGTGAAGGAAGACGGCCTGCTGGACATCGAGCAGTTCAAGGCCGCCATCCGCCCCGACACCATCCTGGCCAGCGTGATGCTGGTCAACAACGAGACCGGCGTCATCCAGGACGTGGACGCGTTGGGCGCCATCTGCCGCGAAAAGGGCGTGATCTTCCACGTCGATGCCGCGCAGGCCACCGGCAAGGTCGCCATCGACCTGGCGCGCCAGCCCATCGACCTGATGAGCCTGGCCAGCCACAAGACCTACGGGCCCAAGGGCATCGGCGCGCTGTACGTGCGTCGCAAGCCGCGCGTGCGCCTGGAGGCGCAGATGCACGGCGGCGGCCACGAGCGCGGCATGCGCTCGGGCACGCTGCCCACGCACCAGATCGTGGGCATGGGCGAGGCCTTTGCCATCGCCAAGGCCGAGATGGCGCAGGACAACGCCAAGGCCCATGCGCTGCACCAGCGCTTCATCGACGGCATGCAGGGCCTCGAGGAGGTGTTCCTCAACGGCCACGCCACGCAGCGCGTGCCGCAAAACATCAACATGAGCTTCAACTACGTCGAGGGCGAGTCGCTCATCATGGGCATCAAGGGGCTGGCGGTGTCGTCCGGCTCGGCCTGCACCTCGGCCAGCCTGGAGCCCAGCTACGTGCTGCGCGCCCTGGGCCGCAGCGACGAACTGGCGCACAGCAGCCTGCGCATCACCATCGGCCGCTTCACCACCGAGGCGGACATCGACTACGCCGTCCAGGTCATCCGCGAGAACGTGGCCAAGCTGCGCGAGCTGTCGCCGCTGTGGGAGATGCACCAGGACGGGATCGACCTGTCCACCATCCAGTGGGCGGCCCACTGAGTTTTTTTGAATGAAAACTGCCTGAATCCCGCATGGACATTGCGCAGGCAGCTATCATAAAAGGAGTAAATCATGGCCTATTCCGACAAAGTCATCGACCACTATGAAAACCCCCGCAACGTCGGCTCGTTCGACAAGGGCGACGACGCGGTGGGCACCGGCATGGTCGGCGCGCCGGCCTGCGGCGACGTGATGAAGCTGCAGATCCGGGTCAACCCCAGCACGGGCGTGATCGAGGACGCGCGCTTCAAGACCTACGGTTGTGGCTCGGCCATCGCCTCCAGCTCGCTCGTGACCGAATGGGTCAAGGGCAAGACGCTGGACCAGGCCGCCGAGCTGAAGAACAGTCAGATCGCCGAGGAGCTGGCGCTGCCGCCGGTGAAGATCCACTGCTCGATCCTGGCCGAGGACGCCATCAAGGCGGCGGTCGAGGACTACAAGAAAAAGCACGCCTGATCGCCCGCACGATGGCCGTCTCACTCACCGAAGCCGCCGCGCGGCACGTCAACAAATACCTTGCCCGGCGCGGCAAGGGCGTGGGCGTGCGCCTGGGCGTCAAGACCACCGGCTGCTCGGGTCTGGCCTACAAGCTCGAGTACGTGGACGAGGTGGCGCCCGAGGACGCGCTGTTCGAGCAGCACGGCGTCAAGCTCATGATCGATCCCAAGAGCCTGGCCTACATCGACGGCACCGAGCTGGACTACGTGCGCGAGGGCCTGAACGAGGGCTTCCGCTTCAACAACCCGAACGAGCGCGACCGCTGCGGCTGCGGCGAATCGTTCCGCGTCTGATGGCGCCCGCCGGCGACGCGCGCGCCCGCGCGACGGTCACCGTCACCATCGACAACGAGCGCGACATCGCCGCCCTCAACGCCTGGCTGCGCCGCTGGGGCCCGCGCATCCGCTGTTCCGACAACCAGGGCTGCGGCTGCTGCATGGACGTCTGGCGCGTCGAGGCGCCGCCCGAAGCCTTCAGCGAGCTGCCCGCCGACATGGTCGCCCCCCTCCCGTCCGCCCCAGCATGAACCTGCAGTCCACCGATTTCGAGCTGTTCGCCGTGCCCGCGCGCTTCGCGCAGGACGCGGGCGCCCTCGACGCGCGCTGGAAGGGGCTGCAGCGCGAGGTGCACCCCGACCGCTTCGCCGCCCAGGGCGCCGCCGCGCAGCGCGTGGCCATGCAGTGGTCGGCGCGCATCAACGAGGCCTACCGCCGCCTGAAGGATCCCCTGCGGCGCGCCGCCTACCTGTGCGAGCTGCACGGCGCGCCCATCCAGGCCGAGAACAACACCGCCATGCCGGCCGACTTCCTGATGCAGCAGATGGCCTGGCGCGAGTCGCTGGACGAGGTGCGGGACGCCGCCGGCCTGGATGCCCTGCGCGCCGAGGTGCAGGCCGCGCGGGCGCGGGCCGTGTCCGCGCTCGGCGGGCTCCTCGACGAGCAGGGCGACCACGCCGCCGCGGCCCGGCAGGTGCGGGCGCTGATGTTCATCGAGCGCTTCGCCGACGACATCGAGGCCAGGGCCGAGGCGCTGCAGCCCTGAGAATCCAAAAAAGAACGAGGCGCCCGGCGCCGCTCCCACCACGTCAACGTCAGCTCCCATGGCCCTGCTCCAAATCTCCGAACCCGGTCACTCGCCCGACCCGCACCAGCGGCGCGTGGCGGTCGGCATCGACCTGGGCACCACGCATTCGCTGGTCGCCGCCGTGCGCCACGGCGTGGCCGAATCCCTGCCCGACGCCGAAGGGCGCGTGCTGCTGCCTTCGGTGGTGCGCTACCTGGTCGAAGGCGGCCGCCAGATCGGCCACGACGCGCTGGCCCACGCCGCGCGCGACCCCGAGAACACCATCGCCTCGGCCAAGCGCCTGATGGGGCGCGGCCTGGCCGACATCGCCGGGCAGGGCCACTTGCCCTACCAACTGATCGACCAGCCCGGCATGGTGGCGGTGCAGACCGCGCAGGGCGCCAAGTCGCCGGTCGAGGTCAGCGCCGAGATCCTGGCCACGCTGCGCCAGCGCGCCGAGGACAGCTTCGATGCCGACCTGCACGGCGCCGTCATCACCGTGCCCGCGTACTTCGACGACGCGCAGCGCCAGGCCACCAAGGACGCGGCGCAGCTCGCCGGCCTGAACGTGCTGCGCCTCATCAACGAGCCCACGGCCGCCGCCATCGCCTACGGGCTGGACAACGGCAGCGAGGGCGTGTACGCCGTGTTCGACCTCGGCGGGGGCACCTTCGACGTCTCGATTCTGCGCCTGGCGCGGGGCGTGTTCGAGGTCATCGCCACCGGCGGCGACTCGGCCCTGGGCGGCGACGACTACGACCGCGCGCTGGCCGACTGGGTGCTGGCGCGCACCGGTGCGCAGGCCGTCAGCCCCACCGACAAGGCGCTGCTGCGCATCGCCGCGCGCGCCGCCAAGGAGCACTTGAGTGCTGCAGATAAAGTAGCGTTCAGCGCAGAGCTGGAGCGGGCTTCCATCACTTTTGACCTGAAACAGGCCGATTTCGAGAAGGCCACGGCCGAGTTGACCGCCCGCTGCCTGGCCGCCGTGCGCCGCGTGCTGCGCGACGCCCGGTTGGCGCCCGCGGACGTGCAGGGCGTCGTCCTGGTCGGCGGCTCCACCCGCATGCCTGTCATCCGCCGCGCCGTGGCCGATCTGTTCGGGCGCGCGCCGCTCACCGACCTGAACCCGGACGAGGTGGTCGCCCTGGGCGCCGCCATCCAGGCCAACCAACTGGCTGGCAACAACCCGGCGGGCGACCTGCTGCTGCTGGACGTGATCCCGCTGTCGCTGGGGTTGGAGACCATGGGCGGGCTGGTCGAGCGCATCGTGCCGCGCAACCAGACCATCCCCACCGCGATGGCGCAGGACTTCACCACCTACCAGGACGGCCAGACCGCCCTGGCGCTGCACGTGGTGCAGGGCGAGCGCGACCTGGTGCAGGACTGCCGCAGCCTGGCGCGCTTCGAGCTGCGCGGCATCCCGCCCATGGCGGCGGGCGCGGCGCGCATCCGCGTCACCTTCACTGTCGATGCCGACGGGCTGCTGCACGTCGCCGCGCGCGAGCAGGGCAGCGGCGTGGAGGCGCGGATCGACGTCAAGCCCTCCTACGGCCTCAGCGATGAGCAGATCGCCCGCATGCTGCAGGAATCCTTCACCACCGCCGAGGCCGACGTGAAGGCGCGCGCCCTGGCCGAGGCCAAGGTCGAGGCCGACCGCATGCTGCTGGCCACGCACAGCGCGCTGCAGGCCGACGGCGCCCTGCTGTCGCCCGGGGAGCACGCCCAGATCGAGGCCCTGATGCTGTCGCTGCGCGGCATCGCCGCCAACAGCGTGGACGCGGCCGCGATCGAGGCGGCCACCCAGGCCCTGGCCGATGGCACCGAGGCCTTCGCCGCCGCGCGCATGAACGCCGGCATCCAGAAGGCCCTGGCCGGCAAGAACGTCGAGAACTTCTGACCATGCCCACCATCAAGATCCTTCCTCACCCCGAGTACTGCCCGCGGGGCGCCGAGATCCAGGCCAGCGTGGGTGATTCGATCTGCGAGGCGCTGCTGGACCACGACATCCCCATCGAGCACGCCTGCGAGATGAGCCGCGCCTGCACCACCTGCCACGTCGTCGTGCGCCAGGGCTACAACTCGCTGGAGGAGCCCGAGGAGGAGGAGGAGGACCTGCTCGACCGCGCCTGGGGCCTGGAGCCGCAGTCGCGCCTGTCGTGCCAGGCCATCGTGGCCAAGGACGATCTGACGATCGAGATCCCGCGCTACTCCATCAACCACGCCAAGGAAAAACACTGATGCGCCAGATCGTCCTGGACACCGAGACGACGGGCCTGTCGGCCGAAGGCGGCGACCGCATCATCGAGATCGGCTGCGTCGAGCTGCTGCACCGCAAGCTGACCGGCAACAACCTGCACTTCTACCTGAACCCCGAGCGCGACAGCCACGAGGACGCGCTCAAGGTGCACGGCATCAGCAACGAGTTCCTGCGCGACAAGCCCAAGTTCGCCGAGGTGGCCGCCGACATCCTGCGCTACCTCGAAGGCGCCGAGATCATCATCCACAACGCCGCCTTCGACGTCGGCTTTCTCGACAAGGAGCTGGAGCGCTTGGGCCACCTCCCGTTTCGCACCTTCGTCGGCGGCGTGACCGACACCTTGGCGATGGCCAAGGAGCTCTACCCCGGCAAGCGCAACTCGCTCGACGCGCTGTGCGACCGCCTCGGCGTGGACAACTCTGGCCGCACGCTGCACGGCGCGCTGCTCGACGCCGAGCTGCTGGCCGACGTCTACATCAACCTCACGCGCGGCCAGGAGGCGCTGCTGATCGACCTGGGCGACGTCGGCGGCCCGGGCGAGGGCGCCCAGCGCATCGACCTCAGCGGGTTCGATCTGCCCGTGCTGTGCGCCAATGCGCAGGAGGCCGCCGCGCACGACGAGGTGCTAGCGCAGCTCGACAAGGCCAGCGGCGGCAAGACCGTGTGGCGCCGCGCGCCGGACGAGGTGGGCCGGGCCGGTATATAATTCCATCTTTCGCTGATGACCTCGGCGAAGCGGGTGATTAGCTCAGCGGTAGAGCACTGCCTTCACACGGCAGGGGTCGCAGGTTCAAACCCTGCATCACCCACCACCGATTCCAACGCCCAAGGCCGCTTCCAGCGGCCTTTGTGCTTTCTGGCGGGGCGCACGGACTGCCCGCCGCGAAGGAAACCCATGCTGCTCGACGCCGACGATTGCCAACTCGTGCTGATCGACTACCAGGCACGCCTGATGCCCGCCATCCACGACGCGCCGGCCGTGCTGGCCAACGCGCGCCGGCTGGCGCAGATGGCCCGGCTGATGCAGGTGCCGGTGTGGGCCACGGAACAGTACCCCGAAAAATTGGGCGGCACCGACGAGAGCCTGGCGGCGCTGTGCGACCGCATCGTGCCCAAGATGGCGTTCAGCGGCGCCGAGGAACTGCAGCCGCTGCTGGCGCCACCCGTTGCCGCGCCGCGCGGCAACGTGCGCAGCCTGCCCAAGCATCTGCGCGCCCCGGCCGCGGCCGAGCCGGCGCGCGGCACGGTCGTCATCGCTGGCTGCGAGGCGCACGTGTGCCTGCTGCAGACCGCGCTGATGCTGCTGGAGGCCGAGTGGGACGTGTGCGTGGTGACCGACGCCTGCGGCTCGCGCACCGAGCGCAACCGCGACGCCGCCTACGACCGGCTGGCCGGCGCGGGCTGCGAGCTGGTGACGACCGAGATGGTCGGCTTCGAATGGCTGCGCGACTGCGAGCACCCGCGCTTCAAGGCGCTGCAAGCGCTGGTCAGGTGACCCGGTGGCGCCAGGGCATGATCATGAATCATTTCGTGCCCTGGCCCGCATGGTCATTGTGCCATAAGCTCTCATTAATATAGCAAACACCTGCATGAAGGAATCGCAACCATGATCGCATCCAAGCAACTGCGGCTGTCGCGCCATACCGGCGAGCTGGCGGCGGCGGTGCCGCAGGTCGTCGCGCACCGCGTGGGCCGCATGATGGCCGCCGGCCCCCTGCCGGGCGCACGCGACCAGCAGGAGTTCTACCGCATGGGGGCCGAGAAGGTGGCGGCGTTCCAGGAGTCGTGGCTGGCCATGTCGTCGCAGGCGTTCGCGGCGCAGCAGCAGTTCATGTTGTGGTGGTGGCGCGCCTGGTGGCAGATGGCGCCGGGCGGGTGGATGAATCCGCCCGCGGTCAGCCAGCTCTTCTTCGGCGCCGGCCGGCAGTGGGCTGGCGCGGTGCTGGACATGACGGCGCGCGGCATGGCGCCCGTGCACCGGCGCGCGGTGGCCAATGCGCGCCGGCTGAATCGCTCGGGCCCCTGACGCGGCGCGCGCCGGGGCAGCGCGGCGGCGGTTTGCTTTGGTGATCTTGCGCTGCGTCAGCCTGGCGCAAGTCCCCGCTCGCCATAATTAAAAATTCAGCAATCGGGTGACGGGCTGGCCAGGCGGGTCGCGAGGTGCGGCCGGCGTGCGCTCGCCGCCGCACGAGGCCGAGGAGACCCGCATGACGAGCTACGCCGAGTTCTACCGCCGTTCCATCGAGGACCGCGACGCCTTCTGGGCCGAGCAGGCCCGGCTGATCGACTGGCACACGCCGCCGCAGGTGGTGTGCGACTACAGCCACCCGCCGTTCGCACGCTGGTTCGCCGGCGGCACCACCAACCTGTGCCACAACGCCGTGGACCGGCACCTGGGCGAGCGGGCCGACCAGTCGGCGCTGGTCTGGGTGTCCACCGAAACCGACCAGGAGCGCGTGTACAGCTTCCGTGAACTGCACGCCGAGGTGCAGCGCATGGCGGCGGCGCTGCTGGAGCTGGGCGTGGGGCAGGGCGACCGCGTGCTGATCTACATGCCCATGATCGCCGAAGCCTGCTTCGCCATGCTGGCCTGCGCGCGCATCGGGGCGCTGCATTCGGTGGTGTTCGGCGGCTTTGCCTCGGGCTCGCTGGCCAGCCGCATCGAGGATGCCGAGCCGAAGGTCATCGTCAGTGCCGACGCCGGCTCGCGCGGGGGCAAGGCCGTGGCCTACAAGCCGCTGCTGGGCGAGGCGCTCCGCCTGTCCCGCCACAAGCCCGGCGCCGTGGTGCTGGTCGACCGCGGCCTGGTGCCGATGGACCTGGCCGCCGGCCGCGACCACCTGTGGGCGCCGCTGCGCGAGAAACACCTGCGGGCCCAGGTGCCCTGCGCCTGGGTCGATGCCACGCATCCCAGCTACACGCTCTACACCAGCGGCACCACGGGCAAGCCCAAGGGCGTGCAGCGCGACACGGGCGGCTACGCGGTGGCGCTGGCCGCGTCGATGAAGCACATCTTCCGCGGGCAGGCGGGCGAAACCTTCTTTTCCACCAGCGACATCGGCTGGGTGGTGGGGCACAGCTACATCATCTACGGCCCGCTGATCGCCGGCATGGCGACCGTCCTGTACGAGGGCCTGCCGACGCGGCCCGACGGCGGCATCTGGTGGCAACTGGTCGAGAGGTACAAGGTCACCGTGATGTTCAGCGCGCCCACTGCGGTGCGGGTGCTGAAGAAGCAGGACCCGGCCTTCCTGACCCGGTACGACCTGTCCAGCCTGCGCGCGCTGTTCCTGGCCGGCGAGCCACTGGACGAGCCCACGGCCCAGTGGATCAGCGAGGGCCTGAAGGGCAAGCCCATCATCGACAACTACTGGCAGACCGAGACCGGCTGGCCGATCCTCACCGTCTGCAACGGCGTCGAGAAGCAGGCGTCCAGATTCGGCTCGCCCGGCAAGGCGGTGTACGGCTACGACGTCAAGCTGCTGGACGACCAGACCGGCGCCGAGCTGACCGGCCCGGGCCAGAAGGGCGTGGTCGCCATCGAGGGCCCGCTGCCGCCCGGCTGCATGCAGACCGTCTGGCGCGACGACGCGCGCTTCGTGGACACCTACTGGTCCAGCGTGCCGGGCCGGCAGGTCTACAGCACCTTCGACTGGGGCATCCGCGACGCCGACGGCTACTACTTCATCCTGGGGCGCACCGACGACGTCATCAACGTCGCCGGCCACCGCCTGGGCACGCGCGAGATCGAAGAGGCCATCGCCGGCCACCCCGCCATCCGAGGTGGCGGTGGTGGGCGTGGCCGATCAGCTCAAGGGGCAGGTGGCGATGGCCTTCGCCGTGCTCCGGGACGCCGGCTTGCTGGGCGACGGCCCGGCCCTGCTCAGGCTGGAGGGCGAGGTGATGAAGGCCGCGGATGCGTCGCTGGGCGCCGTGGCGCGCCCGGCGCGCGTGCGCTTCGTCCACTTGCTGCCCAAAACGCGCTCGGGCAAGCTGCTGCGCCGGGCCGTACAGGCGGTGTGCGAGGGGCGCGATCCGGGCGACCTGACCACGATGGAAGACCCGACGGCACTGCAGCAGATCAAGGACATCGTGGCCGGCCAGGCCTGATGCGCGCCGGCGCGGATGCCCGCTGCGGGTGCGGGCGCCCTGACGCGACGCGTCGCCCGCACCGTTCGGTGGCAGAATCCAAGCTTTGCGAAGTACCCCCGGCCCTTCCTAGCCAGTCGCGTCCGCCATCCGGTTCAGCCGTGACGCGGAAGGTTTCTTTACCATCTTGAGCACCCTCAAGGGGTGTGAAGGTCAGCGCAACAATGAGTGAGACAAAGTCCGTATACCAAACCTACCAGGGGAACACCTACCTCTTCGGCGGCAATGCGCCGTACGTCGAGGAGATGTACGAGAACTACCTGGCCAACCCGGGCAGCGTGCCCGACTCCTGGCGGGACTACTTCGACGCCCTGCAGCACGTGCCGGCCGCCGATGGCGGCAGCGCCCGCGACGTGCCGCACCTGCCGGTCATCAACGCCTTTGCCGAGCGCGCCAAGCAGGGCGGCACCCGGGTCGTGGGTGCCACCAGCGCCGACTCCGACCTGGGGCGCAAGCGCACCTCCGTCCAGCAGCTGATCGCGGCCTACCGCAACGTCGGCGCCCGCTGGGCCGACCTCGATCCGCTCAAGCGCACCGAGCGCCCCTCCATCCCCGAGCTGGAACCCTCGTTCTACGGCTTCACCGATGCGGACATGGAGACGGTGTTCAACACCAGCAACACCTTCTTCGGCAAGGAGGCCATGTCGCTGCGCGAACTGGTCAACGCGCTGCGCGAGACCTACTGTGGCACCATCGGCACCGAGTACATGTACATCACCGACCAGGGCCAGAAGCGCTGGTGGCAGCAGAAGCTGGAGAGTGTGCGCGCCAAGCCGCAGTTGAACGCCGAGGAGAAGACCCACATCCTGGGGCGCCTGACCGCCGCCGAAGGGCTGGAGCGCTTCCTGCACACCAAGTACGTCGGCCAGAAGCGCTTCTCGCTCGAAGGCGGCGAGAGCTTCATCGTCGCCATGGACGAACTCGTCACCCAGGCCGGCAAGGCGGGCGTGCAGGAGATCGTGATTGGCATGGCCCACCGCGGCCGCCTGAACGTGCTGGTCAACACGCTGGGCAAGATGCCCTCGATGCTGTTCGCCGAGTTCGACCACACGGCGCCGGAAGAACTGGCCTCCGGCGACGTGAAGTACCACCAGGGCTTCTCCAGCGACGTGGCCACGCCCGGCGGCCCGGTGCACCTGACGTTGGCGTTCAATCCCTCGCACCTGGAAATCGTCAACCCGGTGGTCGAGGGCAGCGTACGCGCCCGCCTGGACCGCCGCGGCGACGCCGAGGGCGACACCGTGCTGCCCGTGCAGGTGCACGGCGACGCGGCCTTCGCCGGACAGGGCGTGGTGATGGAGACGCTGGCGTTGGCGCAGACGCGCGGCTACTACACCGGCGGCACGGTGCACATCGTCATCAACAACCAGATCGGCTTCACCACCAGCGACCCGCGTGACAGCCGCTCCACGCTGTACTGCACCGACATCGTCAAGATGATCGAGGCGCCCGTGCTGCACGTGAACGGCGACGACCCCGAGGCCGTGGTGCTGTGCACGCAACTGGCGCTGGAGTACCGCCAGGAGTTCAACCAGGACGTGGTGGTCGACATCGTGTGCTTCCGAAAGCTCGGCCACAACGAGCAGGACACGCCCATGCTGACGCAGCCGCTGATGTACAGGAAGATCGGCCAGCACCCCGGCACGCGCAAGCTCTACGGCGACAGGCTGATCACCCAGAAGCTGCTGGCCGACGACGGGCCCGACGGCATGGTCGCCGCCTACCGCGCCGCCATGGACGCCGGCCGCCACACCGTCGATCCGGTGCTGACCAACTTCAAGAGCAAGTACGCCGTCGATTGGCAGCCTTTCCTGCACACCAAGTGGACCGACGCCGCCGAGACCGCCATCCCGATGACCGAGTGGAAGCGCCTGGCCGAGCGCATCACCACCGTGCCCGAGGGCTTCACCGTCCACAACCTGGTGAAGAAGGTGCTGGAGGACCGCGCCGCCATGGGTCGCGGCGAGGTCAACGTCGATTGGGGCATGGGCGAGCACATGGCCTTCGCCTCGCTGGTGGCCAGCGGCTACCCGGTGCGCCTGTCGGGCGAGGACTGCGGCCGCGGCACCTTCGTGCACCGCCATGCCGTGCTGCACGACCAGAAGCGCGAGAAGTTTGACGAGGGCATCTACATCCCGCTGCAGAACGTCGCCGACAATCAGGCGCCCTTCGTCGTCATCGACTCCATCCTGTCCGAGGAGGCGGTGCTGGGCTTCGAGTACGGCTACGCCTCCAACGATCCCAACACGCTGGTGATCTGGGAGGCTCAGTTCGGCGACTTCGTCAACGGCGCGCAGGTGCTGATCGACCAGTTCATCGCCTCGGGCGAGGTCAAGTGGGGCCGCGTCAACGGCCTCACGCTGATGCTGCCGCACGGCTACGAGGGGCAAGGGCCGGAGCACAGCTCGGCGCGCCTGGAGCGCTTCATGCAACTCGCCGCCGACACCAACATGCAGATCGTGCAGCCCACCACCGCCAGCCAGATCTTCCACGTGCTGCGCCGCCAGATGATCCGCCCGCTGCGCAAGCCGCTGGTCATCATGACGCCCAAGAGCCTGCTGCGCAACAAGGACGCCACTTCGCCGCTGTCCGAGTTCACCAAGGGCGGCTTCCAGACCGTCATCACCGACCGGGGCGAACTCAAGGCCGACAAAGTCAAGCGCATCATCGCCTGCTCCGGCAAGGTGTATTACGACCTGGTCAAGAGGCGCGAAAGCAAGGGCGCTGACGATGTGGCCATCATCCGCGTCGAGCAGCTCTACCCCTTCCCGCACAAGGCCTTCGGGGCCGAGATCAAGAAGTACCCCAACGCGACCGATATCGTGTGGTGCCAGGACGAGCCGCAGAACCAGGGCGCCTGGTTCTTCGTGCAGCACTACGTGCACGAGAACATGCTCGCGGGCCAGAAGCTGGGCTACGCCGGCCGCGCCGCGTCGGCCTCGCCCGCCGCCGGCTACGCGCATCTGCACCAAGAGCAGCAGAAGGCGCTGGTCGATGCGGCGTTCGGGCGGCTCAAGGGCTTCGTGCTGAACAAGTGAACACGCACCGGGCCCTGGGCATTCGGCGTCGAGCATGAAGCACGTCGAGCGTCCGGGCGTCTCACCGCACCCATAAGAACCAGGAAACAACGAAATGGCTATCGTCGAAGTCAAAGTCCCCCAACTGTCCGAATCCGTGGCCGAGGCCACGCTGCTGCAGTGGAAAAAGCAGCCGGGCGAGGCCGTCAAGGCCGATGAAATACTGATCGAGGTCGAAACCGACAAGGTCGTGCTGGAGGTGCCCGCGCCCGCCGCCGGCGTGCTGACCGAGATCGTCGAGGCCGACGGCGCCACCGTGGTGGCCGACCAGCTGCTGGCCCGCATCGACACCGCCGCCGTCGCCGGGACTGCCGCGCCGGCCGCGGCCCCCGCCGCCGCCGCACCTGCAGCCGCCGCGGCGCCCGCGGGTGGCGACAAGTCCGGCATCGCCATGCCGGCCGCCGCCAAGCTGATGGCCGACAACAACCTTGGCGCGGGCTCGGTGTCCGGCACCGGCAAGGACGGCCGAGTGACCAAGGGCGATGTGCTGGGTGCTATTCAATCAGGAGCATCTGGCGCAGCATCGGCGGGGACTGGAGGCCAAAAGGCTGCCCAGATCCCCACCGGCGTGCCCGCCGCCAGCCTGCCGCAGGTGGCCGGCCCCGCCGTCCCCCACCTGGGCGACCGGCCTGAGCAGCGCGTGCCCATGACGCGCCTGCGTGCCCGCGTGGCCGAGCGCCTGCTGCAGTCGCAGGCCACCAACGCCATCCTGACCACGTTCAACGAAGTGAACATGCAGCCGGTGATGGACATGCGCAAGCGCTTCCAGGACAAGTTCGAGAAGGAGCACGGCGTCAAGATCGGCTTCATGAGCTTCTTCGTGAAGGCCGCCGTGCACGCGCTCAAGAAGTTCCCGGTGCTCAACGCCTCGGTCGATGGCAACGACATCGTCTACCACGGCTACTTCGACGTCGGCATCGCCGTCGGCTCGCCGCGCGGGCTGGTGGTGCCGATCCTGCGCAACGCCGACCAAATGAGCTTCGCCGACATCGAGAAGAAGATCGCCGAATTCGGCGCCAAGGCGCGCGACGGCAAGCTGGGCATCGAGGAGATGACCGGCGGCACCTTCTCCATCAGCAACGGCGGCGTGTTCGGCTCCATGATGTCCACGCCCATCATCAACCCGCCGCAGTCGGCCATTCTGGGCGTGCACGCCACCAAGGACCGCGCCATGGTCGAGAACGGCCAGGTCGTGGTGCGCCCGATGAACTACCTGGCGATGAGCTACGACCACCGCATCATCGACGGCCGCGAGGCCGTGCTGGGGCTGGTGGCCATGAAGGAGGCGCTGGAGGATCCGTCGCGCCTGCTGTTCGACATTTAAACGGAAAAAACACGGCCCCCTTCGTGGGGCCGTGTCCTTGTGGCGGGCTTCGCCCGGTTCGAAACGATCCATCATGAGCAACAAGCAATTCGACGTCATCGTCATCGGCGGCGGCCCCGGCGGCTACGTCGCCGCCATCCGCGCCGCGCAACTGGGCTACACCGTCGCCTGCATCGACGAGTGGAAGAACGCCCAGGGTGGCCCCGCGCCCGGCGGCACCTGCACCAACGTGGGCTGCATCCCCTCCAAGGCGCTGCTGCAAAGCTCGGAGCACTACGAGCACGCCGCCAAGCACTTCGGCGAGCACGGCATCACCGTCAAGGGCCTCGGGCTGGACCTGGCCAAGCTCGTCGGCCGCAAGGACGCGGTGGTCAAGCAGAACAACGACGGCATCCTGTACCTGTTCAAGAAGAACAAGGTCACGTTCTTCCATGGCCGCGGCGCGTTCGCGCGCGCCGTCCAGGGCGGCTACGAGATCACGGTGGCCGGCAGCGCCGAGGACACCCTCGTGGGCCAGCAGATCATCGTCGCCACCGGCTCGAACGCGCGCGCGCTGCCGGGCGTGCCTTTTGACGAAGAGAACGTCCTCAGCAACGACGGCGCGCTGCGCATCGGCGCCGTGCCGAAGAAGCTGGCGCTGATCGGCTCTGGCGTGATCGGCCTGGAGATGGGCAGCGTGTGGCGCCGCCTGGGCGCTGAAGTGACGGTGCTCGAAGCCCTGCCCACCTTCCTGGGCGCGGTGGACGAGCAGATCGCCAAGGAGGCCAAGAAGGCCTTCGACAAGCAGGGCCTGAAGATCGAGCTGGGCGTCAAGGTGGGCGAGATCAAGCCGTCCAAGAAGGGCGTCTCCATCGCCTGGACCAATGCCAAGGGCGAGGACCAGACGCTGGAGGTGGACAAGCTCATCGTCTCCATCGGCCGCGTGCCCAACACCATCGGCCTGAACCCCGAGGCCGTGGGCCTGAAGCTCGACGAGCGCGGCGCCATCGTGGTGGATGACGAGTGCAAGACCAACCTGCCGGGCGTGTGGGCCGTCGGCGACGTGGTGCGTGGCCCGATGCTGGCGCACAAGGCCGAGGAGGAGGGCGTGGCGGTGGCCGAGCGCATCGCCGGCCAGCACGGGCACGTCAACTTCAACACCATCCCGTGGGTGATCTACACCAGCCCCGAGATCGCGTGGGTCGGCCGCACCGAGCAGCAGCTCAAAGCCGATGGCGTGAAGTACAAGGCTGGCACCTTCCCCTTCCTGGCCAATGGCCGCGCGCGCGCGCTGGGCGACACCACCGGCATGGTCAAGATGCTGGCCGACGCGGCCACGGACGAGATCCTGAGCGTGCACATCGTCGGCCCGATGGCCAGCGAGCTGATCGCCGAGGCCGTGGTGGCGATGGAGTTCAAGGCCAGCAGCGAGGACATCGCGCGCATCTGCCACGCCCACCCCTCGCTGTCCGAGGCGACCAAGGAAGCCGCGTTGGCGGTGGACAAGCGCACGCTGAACTTCTGACCGGCGGTTTTCAAGCAAAAATAGGCGCTGACCTGCACGGGTATTGCGCCATTAGCTATGAAAATAATAGTAATCGAAGCTGTCGCATGACCAGCGTGCGCGCCACCTACGAGGCCGAGCTGGCAGCGCGCGGCTACCAGAGCGACCCGGCGCAGCTGCGCGCCGTCGAGGCGCTGCAGCGCTGCGCCGACGACTGGGCCGCGTACAAGATCCAGCGCTCCAACGCCCTCAAGAAGATCTTCAACCGCCCCGACGTCCCCAAGGGCGTGTACATGCACGGCGGCGTCGGGCGGGGCAAGAGCTTCCTGATGGACTGCTTCTTCAACGCCGTGCCGATCCGGCGCAAGACGCGGCTGCACTTTCACGAATTCATGCGCGAGGTGCACCGCGAGCTGGCCGGCCTGCAGGGCACCGTCAACCCGCTGGACGAGCTGGGCCGGCGCATGGCGGCGCGGTTCAAGCTGATCTGCTTCGACGAGTTCCACGTCGCCGACATCACCGACGCCATGATCCTGCATCGCCTGCTGGCGGCGCTGTTCGACAACGGCGTGGGTTTCGTCACCACGTCGAACTTCAAGCCCGACGGCCTGTACCCCGACGGCCTGCACCGCGACCGCATCCTGCCCGCCATCGCGCTGCTGAACGCGCGCATGGAGGTCCTCAGCGTCGACAACGGCACCGACTACCGCCACCGCACGCTGCAGCAGGTGCGGCTCTACCACACGCCCCTGGGCCTCGAGGCCGACGCCGCGATGGACGCCGCGTTCAGCCAACTGGTGGCCTCGCCCGACGAGGATCCCACGCTGCACATCGAGGCGCGCCAGATCCGCGCCCGGCGCCGCGCCGGCGGCGTCGTGTGGTTCGACTTCCGCACGCTGTGCGGCGGACCGCGCTCGCAGAACGACTACCTGGAGATCGCCAGCCAGTTCCACACCGTGCTGCTGTCCGGCGTACCGCACATGCCGGTGCGCATGGCCTCCGAGGCGCGGCGCTTTACCTGGCTGGTGGACGTGCTGTACGACCGGCGCGTCAAGTTCATCCTGTCGGCCGAGGTGGCGCCCGAGCTGCTCTACACCGAAGGGCCGCTGGCGCACGAGTTTCCCCGCACCGTTTCGCGCCTGAACGAGATGCAGTCGGCCGAGTACCTGGCGCAGGAACACCGCACCGTCGATACCCACATCACATGAGAAGCCTGCCTGTCCTTCTTTCGGCGCTGGCGCTCGTCACGGCGTGCGCGCGGGTACCCGTGTCCGATGCGGTCACCGTGCCGCCGGCGCTGGTCCCGCCAACCGCCGACGCGCAGTTCGAGCCGTGGCTGCAGGCCGAGCGCGCGCGCCTCGCCAGCGCGCGCGCCGGCGTGCAGCAGCGCTTCCAGGACGACGAATCCGCCTGCTGGCGGCGCTTTGCCGTCAACGACTGCGTGCGCGAGGCGCGCGCGCGGCGCCGTGCCGCGGCCGATGAATTGCGCGCGCAGGACCTGGCGCTGAACGAGCTGGAGCGCCAGCGCCGCACCGAGGCGCGCCGCCGCCAGCTCGAGGGCAAGCGGAAGGCCGCCGACTGAACGCCGGCCGCGCGTGTCCATGGCAGCCGCTGGCTGGTGACGCCGTATCATCGAGCGAAGTGACCACGCCGCCGCCCGCTTCCCCTCGCCGAACGTGACATCCAACCTGCATTCGCCCGATCGCCGGCTGATCGAGCTGTGCATCGAGCACGCCGACCTCGACGCCTGGATCGACCGCCTCGTCCACGAGCCCCCGCCCGCCGATCAATTGATGCTGCAGCGCCTGAAGAAGCGGCGCCTGGCCCTGCGCGACGCCATCGCGCGGCTGGAGGCGGCGCTGGACCCCAAAGAGCCGGCATGAGCGGCGAACCACGCGCCGTGGAGAGCCCCGGGACCGGCCTGCCCACGTCCCTGCAGCAGGCCGTGCAGGCGATGTTCGAGCCCCACGGCCCGCTGGTCCGCGCGGCCGAGGGCTTTCGCGCGCGCGAGGGGCAGACGCGCCTGGCGCTGGCCGTGGCGCGCGTGCTGGAGCAGGGCGGCGTGCTGGTGGCCGAGGCCGCCACCGGGGTGGGCAAGACCTTCGCCTATCTCGTGCCCGCGCTGCTGTCGGGCGAGCGGGTGCTGCTGTCCACCGCCACCAAGGCGCTGCAGGACCAGCTCTTCGGGCGCGACCTGCCCCGGCTGGCGCAGGCGCTGGGCCTGCCGGTGCGCATGGCGCTGCTCAAGGGGCGCGGCAGCTACGTGTGCTTGCACCGGCTCGGTTTTGCGGGCCAAAGCATCGATCAGTCGGCGCCCAGACTGCGCCATTCGCTATCGAAAGTGGAGCGATGGGCGGCCACCACGCGCACCGGCGACCTGGCCGAGCTGCCGGGCCTGGACGAGCGCTCGCCCGTCATCCCGCTGGTCACCTCCTCCCGCGAGAACTGCCTGGGCGCCGACTGCCCCAAGTTCCGCGCCTGCCACGTCAACCTGGCGCGGCGCGAGGCGATGGCGGCCGACGTGGTGGTCATCAACCACCACCTGTTCTTCGCCGACCTGGCGATCCGCGAATCGGGCATGGCCGAGCTGCTGCCCACGGCGCGCGTGGTGGTCTTCGACGAGGCGCACCAGCTCAACGAGACAGGCATCCAGTTCCTCGGCCGGCAACTCGGCACCGGCCAGTTGCTCGACCTGGCGCGCGACCTGCTGGCCACCGGGCTGCGGCACGCGCGCGGGCTGGTGGACTGGACGGCACTGGCCGGCGGCGTGGAGATGGCGGCGCGCCAGTTGCGGCTGGCGGCCGGCAGCGTGCGCGGCGGCACCCGCCTGCGCTGGATCGACGGCGCGCCCGAAGGCGTTGATGCCGATGAATGGCAGGCCGCCCTGGCGCGCGTGGGCCAGGCGCTGGCGCAGGCCGCCGAGGCGCTGGACACCGTGAGCGAGCTGGCCCCCGACTTCCCGCGCCTGCACGAGCGCGCGGCGCTGCTGGCCGCCCGCGCGGCGGGCTTCGCCGCCCCGTGCGATCCGGCGCTGGTGCGCTGGGTCGACGCCGGGCTGGCGCTGCGGCTGGTCGAGTCGCCGCTGGACATCGCCGAGGCCGTGCGCACGCGCCTGCTGGCCACGCCGGACGACCCGCAGGACGGGCAGGAGGCGCGCGGGCGCGCCTGGGTGTTCGTCTCCGCCACCCTGGGCGACGACGACCGGCTGAGCTGGTTCACCGGCCCCTGCGGCCTGCAGGACGCCGAGGTGTTGCGCGTCGGCAGCCCGTTCGACTACACGCGCCAGGCCGCGCTGTATGTGCCCGCGCACCTCGTGCGCCCCGGCGATCCGGCGCACAGCGCCCAGGTGGCGCGGCTGGCCGGCGACGCGGCGGCGCGGCTGGGCGGGCGCACGATGGTGCTCACCACCACGCTGCGGGCGCTGCGCGGCATCGCCGAGGCGCTGTCGCAGCGCTTTGGCCCCGGCGCCGGCATCGAGGTGCTGGCGCAGGGCGAGCTGCCCAAGCGCGTGCTGATGGAGCGCTTCCGCGAGGGCGGCGCGCAGGGCCGGCCGGGCTGCGTGCTGGTCGCGTCCAGCTCGTTCTGGGAGGGCGTGGACATGCCGGGCGAGGCGCTGCAACTGGTGGTGATCGACAAACTGCCCTTCCCGCCGCCGGGCGACCCGCTGGTGGAGGCGCGCTGCCGCCGCATCGAAGCCGAGGGACGCAGCGCCTTCGCCGACCATTCGGTGCCCGAGGCGGCGGTGGCGCTCAAGCAGGGGGCAGGGCGCCTGATCCGGCGCGAGACCGACACCGGCCTGCTGGTCATCTGCGACACCCGCCTGGTCACCATGGGCTACGGCCGGCGCCTGCTGGCGGCCCTGCCGCCGATGCGCCGCCTGCTCGACGAGCCGGCATGGGCCGCGGCGCTGAATGCGCTGGCGGCAGGCCCACCGGACAGCATGGCGCCGTCGTGCGCCGACGCCAGCGCGCCGAACCCGTAGGTGGCCTTGACGCTGTCGGCGGGGTTGTCAGCGGTGGCAATGCTTGTTGCTAGAATTTCAAGGAAAATCAGCCCATAGCCCGCGCCAATACTGCGGTAAAAGCTATCGTTATGATAGTAGAAGTGGTTGGGGGCCCGTCCAGCACCTGGCTGCTCCCGGGCGTCGGGTGACCGCGCCTGGATTCAGCCTGCCGGCGCCAACGCGGCCACGAGGCCGTCGTAGGCCTTCGGCAGCGGCGGCGCATAGTCGCCCCGCTTGCTGGTGGCCAGCCGGGCGCGCACCAGTCCCTCGGCGGTGACGATGGCGGCGGCCACGCCGTCGATCACCGGCACGCCGAGTTCGTCGCCGAGCCGCTGGCACAGATCGGCCATGCCGGCGCAGCCCAGCACGATGGCGCCGCAATCGTCCTCGGCCAGCGCACGCCGGCATTCAGCCAGGATCGTGCGGTAGGCATCGGTGGCCGGGTTCTCCAGATCGAGCACCGCGATCTCGGTGGCGCGTACGCGCCGGCAGTGGCGGCGCACGCCGTACTTGTCGACCAGGTGCTGGGTGATCACGTTGGTGCGTTTGAGCGTCGTGACGACCGAGAACCCGGTGGCCAGGTAGCTGGCGCTGCGCATGGCCGCTTCGGCGATGCCGATCACCGGGCCGCGGGCCAACTCCCGCGCGGCGTCCAGGCCCGGGTCGCCGAAGCAGGCGATGACATAGGCATCCACGCCCTCCAGCTCGCCACGGCGAACTTCTTCGAGCAGGCCGACGCAGGCCAGCGCCTCGTCGTAATGCCCTTCGATCGACGCCGGGCCGTGCCGCGGGCAGACGGCCTCGATCACGGTGCCTGGCCACGCGACGGCCTGCGCCGCGACGCGGATCAGCCCGGTCATGGACTGGCTGGTGTTGGGGTTGATGACCTTGATGCGCATTGCTGGTGTTCCGGGCTCGTTCAATGGCGACAACTTGGATTGTCTTCAAAAAATACTTGAATTGTCTTCTATTTCAAGTCATCTATGCCTGCGAAAGGTCTTCCGTGCGTGCAGCGCCCGTCGGCAAAGCTCAATCGCGGGCGGCGAGCTTGGTGGCGTGGCCATGCCACGACTCGTGCTGCAGAACGATCTCCAGCGCCAGTCCGTCGGGGCCGCCGTGCCAGATGCGCTGGGCAATGCGAAAGTGCATGTTCGCGCACACGATGACGTCGCCTGAATGCAGGCCGCCCGCGGCGTGAAGGTCATGCAGCAGCGGTTGGAGTCTGGCCATGGCGGCGGAAGCGGTCGCGCAGATCAGCGGCTGCATGAAGGAGGCTTTGATGCGGATGGGCATGGGATGTCATCTCCAAGGCGGGGTCCGGGTCGGATCGTGTTCTCGCCACGCCCTCGTGGTGGCGCCAGTGCCCGCTGGGCTTGAGGCCGGGCGGGCACTGGTTGGTCCGCACGGGGAGTCGAGCCTGCCCCAGCCAGGGGGCCCGATTCGCGTGCGCGGATGGCTTCAGAACCTCACGTGGCGGTGCGCTTCGGCGCGTAGGCGCCCGGGACCGCTGCGCTGATGGCCTGGTGGTTGAGTGCCCAATAGATCACGGCCGCCACGGCGCCCGCGACGAAGATCGAGAAGTGGGAGAAGGCCGAGAGTGCCGGCAGCATCGCCGTCGCGAAGCCGATCAGCGAGGCCGGAATCAGCGCGTAGACCGCCTTCATGTTGACGCCGTTCTGGTACCAGTAGCGCCCATTCGGGTTCATCGTGTACAGGTCGGGCACCGTGACCGAGCGCTTCTTCACCAGGTAGTAGTCCACCAGCAGGATGCCGTACAGCGGGCCGATGGCGCAGGCCAGCATGTCGATCGTGTAGTGGATCATCTCGGGGTTCTTGAACAGGTTCCACGGCGTCACGAAGATCGAGCCCACTGCGGCCATCATGCCGCCCATGCGCCAACTGATCTTGTTCGGCGCGAGGTTCGTGAAGTCGAAGGCCGAAGGCACGAAGTTGGCGACGATGTTGATGCCGATGGTGGCCAGCACGAAGGTCACGGCGCCCAGCAGCACCACGGTGGGCGAATCCATCCGGCCGACCATCTCGACCGGGTCGGTGATCAGTGCGCCGAACACCGGCACCGTGGCCGCCGTCGTCACCACGGTGACGATGGAGAAGGCCAGGTAGTTGATCGGCAGACCCAGGAAGTTGCCCTTCTTCACTTCGTCGAAGCTCTTGGCGTAGCGCGAAAAATCGCCAAAGTTCAGCACCGGCCCGGCGAAGTAGCCCGCCACCAGCGCGATGGAGGTGATCATCGTGGTGACCACACCCCAGCCTTCGAGCTGCTTGTCGCCCAGCTTCAGGCTCAGGTCGCCGCCCGATTTCCACAGCATCCAGCCCGCCAGCACGAACATCACGACATAGACGGCGGGGCCGGCGATGTCGATGAACTTCTTGATCGCCTCCATGCCGTTCCAGAAGACCAGGGCCTGCAGCACCCACATCGTCATGAACGCCGCCCAGCCCACCGTCGAGAGGCCGGCAAAGCCGTGCAGCTCAAGCTGCGCGTAGGGCGCCACTTCGGGGAAGAATTTGAGCGCCAGCACGACCAGCGCATGCGAGGCCAGGTAGGTCTGGATGCCGTACCAGCCGACCGCGATCAGCCCGCGAATCAGCGCCGGAATCTGCGCGCCGCGCACACCGAAGGGCGAGCGGCACATCACTGGATAGGGCACGCCGTGCGTCTGGCTCGGGTTGGCGATCAGGTTGCAGAAGAACTGCACGATCAGGATGCCCGCCAGCAGCGAGACCAGCACCTGCCAGCTCGTCAGGCCCAGCGCGAACAGGCTGCCGGCAAAGATGTAGCCGCCGACGCTGTGAACGTCGCTCATCCAGTAACAAAAAATGTTGAAGCGGGACCAAGTCTGGTTTTTGAGGGGCGCCAACTCGTGGTTGTACAGACTGGGCGAGGCGTTGGGGATGACTTCGATGTCATCGCCCTTGCGATCACTGTGAGACATGACTTACTCCTTGCGTGTCGATGGAAAGAGCATCGGGAGCTCGAAAGTGGTCCGGCGGCTGCCACCGCACGGCCCGGGCTTTGACGGCCCCGATCCTGGCCGTCTCTCTCGTGATGCAAGAAGCGGGCCAAAGACGACAAAATATTTGATATCTTGTTCTCTGGCCGGATTAAGATTGTCGTCAAGTAATTGATTCGGTTGAATTTTTCACGTGCGCGGGGGCGGCCGAGAGCGTGCGCTGCGCAGGTGTTCGACCATCCTGGCTCACGGGTTGTCGTCAGGCGCAATGCCCCATTTACGCCAATTCACCGCACCAGGAGACGGCATTCGGTTCTGACAGGGGGCTCTGGGCGATGAAATGGGGCGCGGGGCGCCGCCGCGTCGGCCCGCGTAACGCGGGCCGCTCAGCCCCGCTTGCGGGCGGGCTTGGCCGCCGGGCCGGGCCGGTGGGAGGGCAACTGGAAAATTTGCTCGAAGTCGAGTTCAGCCGGCTCGGACGTGGGGTGCTGGATGCCCTGCTCCACGTGGTCCAGGTGGTCCAGCATCAAGCGCTCGGCGCGCTTGACGTCGCCCTGCTCGATCGCGGCCACCAGTTCCGCGTGTTCGTGCGGCGGGCAGGCGCCGGCCGCCAGCGCGTCGTACTGGGCGATCGCCAGGCTGGTCAGCGCCGACAGCCGGCGCAGCGTGTCGCTGAACATCCGGTTCTCGGTGATCAGCGCCAACTGCACGTGGAACTCGCCCGTCAGTTGCGCCAGCCGGGCGCGGTCGCCGCTGGCGCGCGCCTCGTCCTCGCTCTGCACGTGGCTGCGCAGCGCGACGACCGGCTGGCCGCCATGGCGCTCGGCAAGCTGGATCACGATCGCCCGCTCCAGCGCGCGCCGCATGTCGAACACGTCCTGCAAATCGCGCGGCGTCGGGCAGGCCACGAACGCGCCCCGGTTGGCACGCAATTCGATCACCATCTCCTGGTTCAACCGCATCAGCACTTCCCGGATGCGAGCGCGGTGGGTGCGGAAGGTCTGTGCCAGGCGCTCCTCGCTCAGCTTCATGCCGGGCAGCAGCCGGCGCTCGCTGATGGCCGAGTAGATGCGCTCGTAGATTTCCTGATGGGTGAGGGCGGCGGTCACGAAGAAGGCACTGGGATCACGGGCAAGGCGCGGGGCATCAGCAAGGGCAGGGCCTCACCACAACTGCCACCACGCCGACGACTTGGGCTTGAAGCCGCGCGCCACGTATTCGCTGTTGGGGTAGTTCTGCTCCAGCACGCGCTTGCTGTCGTCGCGCAACTGCGCCAGGTTCAGCTTGTCGTAGGACTGCACCAGGATGTAGAGCGCTTCTTCCAGCGCCGGCGCGTCGCGGTAGTCGGCCAGGGCCTGCTGCGCTCGGTTGACCGCCGCCACGTAGGCGCCGCGCGTGTAGTAGTAGCGCGCCACGTGCACTTCGTACTGCGCCAGCGCGTTCACGGTGTAGCGCATGCGTGCCCGCGCGTCGGGGGCATAGCGCGAGTCGGGGAAGCGCGTGACCAGGTCGTTGAACGACTCGAACGCTTCCTTGGCCGCCTTCTGGTCGCGCTCGGACAAGTCCTGCCGCGACAGGAACGAGAACAGCCCCAACTCGTCGTTGAAGTTGATCACGCCCTTCAGGTAGAGCGCGTAGTCGATCGCCGGGCTGGCCGGGTGCAGCCGCATGAAGCGGTCCAGGGTGGCCACGGCCTCGGCCTTTTCGCCGTTCTTGAACTGCGCGTAGGCCTTGTCCAGCTGCGCCTGTTGCGCCAGCGGCGTGCCGGCGGCGCGGCCTTCCAGCTTCTCGTACAGCGGGATGGCCTTGTCGTAGCCGCCGGAATTGAGTTCGTCCTTGGCCTCGGCGTGGATGCGGTTGGGGCTCCAGCCGGCGGTGCGGTCGGTCGGCGTGGACGAGCAGGCCGCCAGCAGCGCGGCGGCGGTCAGCGCCGCAGCGCCTGCCGCCGATAATCGGGCACGTTGCATCGGTGGCATTCCTCTTGAAACAAGCTCGGTCGATTATATCGGCGCCCCCCTTCGAAGACCCCGAGGACGACGCGGCCGACCCCGGCGGCGCGGCCGAGAAGCGCCAATTGGCCGTCCCGGCCGGGCTGCACGGCCAGCGGTTGGACCGCGCGCTGGCCGCGCTGGTGCCCGAGTTCTCGCGCAGCTACCTGAGTCAGCTCATCGAGCAGGACGCCGCGCGCCTGAACGGCGCCGCCGCCGCCAAGCCGGCGCAGAAGGTCAAGGCCGGCGACGCGCTGACCATCGAGCTGCGCCCCACGCCCATGAGCCAGGCCTTCGTGCCGCAGGCTCTGCCGCTGGACGTGGTGTACGAGGACGAGCACCTGGCCGTGATCAACAAGCCCGCCGGCCTGGTGGTGCACCCCGCGCCGGGAAACTGGAGCGGCACCCTGCTCAACGCCCTGCTGGCGCGCGACCCCCGGGCGGCGCTGCTGCCGCGCGCCGGTATCGTGCACCGGCTGGACAAGGACACCAGCGGCCTGATGATGGTGGCGCGCTCGCGCCCGACCATGGACGCCCTGGTCGCGCGCATCGCCGCGCGCGAGGTGCGGCGCGAATACCTGGCCCTGGCGCACCGGCCCTGGGCCGGCCCGGCCCGGCGCGAGGTGGACGCCCCCATTGGGCGCGATCCCCGCAACCGCCTGCGCATGGCCGTGGTGGATCCGGACCGGAACGCCGGCAAGCCCGCGCAGACTTTGTGCGAGCTGCTCCAGAATGCGGAGCAGGGCTGCCTCGTGCGCTGCCTGCTGCGCACCGGCCGCACGCACCAGATCCGCGTGCACCTGGCCAGCCTGGGGCATCCGCTGGTGGGCGATGCGCTGTACGGCGGCTTGCCGGCCGCCGGGATGGCGCGGCAGGCGCTGCACGCGCGGCGGCTGGCCTTCGCGCACCCGGTCACTGGCGCGCCGCTGGCCTTCGCCGCGCCGCTGCCCGGCGACCTGGCGGCGGCGCTGGCGGCCTGGGGCCTTACAATTGGCGCTGACGACGCGGCCGCCGGACAGCTAGGTTGATTGACCGTTTCGTCGTGGGCGCCGCGCCAGCGGCCCCGTCATTCCAGTCCCGGGCCCCGGGCCCGAACCGCGCGTCCCAGGCGCGCCCTTTCCCAGCAAAGAGACTCAAGCCTTGACTTCCGCGGACGCCAAGCGCATCCTCGAAACCGCGCTGATCTGCGCGCAGCAGCCCCTGCCGATGCGCGAGCTGCGCGTGCTGTTCGCCGACGAGGTCGGCGCCGACACCCTCAAGACCCTGTTGCTGGAGCTGCAGGACGAGTGGGCGCAGCGCGGCGTCGAACTGGTGCAGGTGGCCAGCGGCTGGCGTTTCCAGAGCCGGCCCGAGATGCGCGAATACCTGGACCGCCTGCACCCCGAGAAGCCGCCCCGCTACACCCGCGCGACGCTGGAGACGCTGGCCATCATCGCCTACCGCCAGCCGGTGACGCGCGGCGACATGGAAGACATCCGCGGCGTCACCATCAACTCCCTGCTGCTCAGGCAACTGGAGGACCGCGGCTGGGTCGAGGTCATCGGCCACCGCGAAACCGTGGGCCGGCCGGCGCTGTACGCCACCACCCGGCAGTTCCTGGACGACCTGGGCCTGGCGTCGCTGGACCAGTTGCCGCTGCTGGAAGCCGCCTCCGACCAGGCGGCCAGCATGTTCGACGCCCTCGGCCCGGCCGCGCAAGACGCGCTGGCCACCGCGACGCTCTCCGGCGAAACCCCGATACCCGAACCTCCCGCAGCCGTTGCCGCCGACGCGGACGCCGATCCGCAGGCCGCCGCCGTTTCCGAATCCCCCGTTCCAGACCCCACCACGCCATGAGCCCCGACGAGCCTTCCGCACCGCAGTCCGGCGACGCCGGCGAGCCCTCCGGGCATCCTGAGAATCTGGAGAAAAAAGTGACTCCAGCCAGCATGGATGAAGCGCCGGAAGCTATTGAAAATATAGCAATCGACATGCCGGACAGCGCCGTGCCGTCCGCCGCCGACGATCAGCCCGTGGCCTTCGACGACCTGGTTTCAGGCCGCTTCGACGAGGACGCCGCCGCCGCGCCGGCGGCCGCGCCCAAGCGCGTGCTGCTGCCCCAGCCCGAGCAGCCCAAGCTGCACAAGGTGCTGGCGCAGGCGGGCCTGGGCTCGCGGCTGGAGATGGAGCAGCTCATCGTGGAGGGCCGCATCTCGGTCAACAACCAGCCGGCGCACATCGGCCAGCGCATCCAGTTCGGCGATCAGGTCAAGATCAACGGTAGGCCGATCACGCTGCGCATCGCGCCGCCGCCCGCGCGCGTGCTGGCCTACCACAAGCCGGTGGGCGAGGTCGTCACCCACGACGACCCGCAGAACCGACCCACCGTCTTCCGCCGGCTGCCGCGTCTGCCGCAGGGCAAGTGGCAGTCGGTCGGCCGGCTGGACCTGAACACCGAGGGGCTGCTGCTGTTCACCAACTCGGGCGAGCTGGCCAACCGGCTGATGCACCCCCGCTTCGGCCTGGAGCGAGAGTACGCCGTGCGGGTGCTGGGCGCGCTCACCGACGGCGAGAAGCAGCGCCTGCTGGACGGCGTGCCGCTGGACGACGGCCCGGCGCAGTTCAGCTCGATCCAGGAAGAGGGCCTGGGCGAGGGCGCCAACCAGTGGTACCGCGTGACCATCTCCGAGGGCCGCAACCGCGAGGTGCGGCGCATGATCGAATCCGTCGGCCACGCCGTCAGCCGCCTGATCCGCATCCGCTACGGCGCCATGCTGCTGCCGCGCGGCTTGCGGCGCGGCATGTGGATGGAGCTGGGCGAGCGCGACATCCGCGCGCTGGGCGAGGCCTCCGGCACGCCCGACCGGGTGCTGCGCGGCGGGCGCGATCCGGACGCGGCAGTGCCCGACAAGCCGCGCCGCGGGCGGGGCGACCGCTCGCGCGGCAGCGGACCGCGCCCCAACATGGCCGGCGCGGGCGCGGGCGCCGGCGGCCCGCGCGAGCAGCCGCCGCGCCAGGGGCCGGGCGGCGGTAAGCGTCGCGGCGGCGGCAATCTCGGCGCGGGCGGCGACAGTCCGCAGCCCGATCCGATGAAGACCTCGCTGGGCTACATCGGCGCCGACAGCTTCACCCGCCAGCGCGCCAGCAAGGCCGCGGGCGGGCCGGCCGGCCCGCGCCGCGGGCAAGGCGGCGGCAAGCGCCGCGGATGACCAGCCCCGGTTAAAATCATAGGCTTTGCCCAACGGGCGGAAGTCCCTTTCAATCCATCAGGAAAACCAAGCACATGGCCACCGAACGCACCCTGTCCATCATCAAGCCCGACGCCGTCGCCAAGAACGTCATCGGCCAGATCTACGCCCGCTTCGAGGCCGCCGGCCTGAAGGTCGCCGCCGCCCGCATGCAGCACCTGTCGCGCCGCGAGGCCGAGCAGTTCTACGCCGTGCACAAGGAGCGCCCGTTCTTCAAGGACCTGGTGGACTTCATGATCTCCGGCCCGGTGATGATCCAGGCGCTGGAAGGCGAGGGCGCCATCGCCAAGAACCGCGACCTGATGGGCGCCACCGACCCCAAGAAGGCCGACAAGGGCACCATCCGCGCCGACTTCGCCGACAGCATCGACGCCAACGCCGTGCACGGCTCCGACGCGCCCGAGACGGCCGCCGCCGAAGTGGCGTTCTTCTTCCCCGGCCTCGCGATCTACAGCCGCTGAGGCCGCTGCGCGGCCCGGCCCCGCTGGCATGACCACCGCTCCCGTCAACCTGCTCGATTTCGATCTGGACGGCCTCGCCGCGTTCTGCGAGGGGCTGGGCGAGAAGCGGTTCCGCGCCACGCAGCTGTTCCGCTGGGTTCACCAGCGCGGCGTCGCCGACTTCGGCCAGATGAGCGACTTGGCCAAGTCGTTGCGCGAAAAGCTGGCCGGCCGCGCCCACGTGGCCGCGCTGTCTGTCATCAGCCAGCACGAGTCGAAGGACGGCACCATCAAGTGGTTGTTCGACGTCGGCGGGGGCAACGCGGTCGAGTCGGTGTTCATCCCCGAGTACGGCGACGCCGTACCGCCCCCTCGGGGCGCGGCTGCCGCAGGCGGCCGGGGGCTGTCAGCGCTTGACCGCGGCACGCTGTGCATCTCGTCGCAGGCCGGCTGCGCCGTCGGCTGCCGCTTCTGCTCCACCGGGCACCAGGGCTTCAGCCGCAACCTGACGACGGGCGAGATCGTCGCCCAGCTTTGGTTCGCCGAGCACTTCCTGCGCCGGCACCTCGCTACGGACGAGCGCGTCATCTCCAACGTGGTGATGATGGGCATGGGCGAGCCGCTGCAGAACTACGACCGCCTGGTGCCCGCGCTGCGCACCATGCTCGACGACCACGGCTACGGCCTGTCGCGCCGGCGCGTCACGGTCTCCACCTCCGGCGTGGTGCCCATGATCGACCGCCTGGCGCACGACTGCCCGGTGGCGCTGGCGGTGTCGCTTCACGCGCCGGATGATGCGCTGCGCGACCACCTGGTGCCGCTCAACCGCAAGTACCCGCTCGATGAGCTGCTGCGGACCTGCACGCGCTACCTGGCCAGCGCGCCGCGCGACTTCATCACCTTCGAGTACTGCATGCTCGACGGCGTGAACGACGCGCCCGAGCAGGCGCGCGACCTGGTCGATCTGGTGCGCGCGCACGCCGCCGGTGGCCTGCGCTGCAAGTTCAACCTGATTCCCTTCAACCCGTTCCCGGCCTCGGGCCTGGTGCGCTCGCCCGCGCCGCGCGTGCAGGCCTTCGCCCAGGTGCTGAACGAGGCTGGTATCGTCACCACCGTGCGCAAGACGCGCGGCGACGACATCGACGCCGCCTGCGGCCAGTTGGCCGGCGACGTGCAGGACCGCACCCGGGTCCACCAACGCATGGCGCGCCAGCGCACGGTGATGCTGCGCGTGGCGGACACGGCCGATGCACTGCCCGGAAAGGCCGTTTCATGACCCTTGCTTCCCTCCGTTCACGCAAGCTCCTGGCGCTGCTGGCCCTGGGCTGGGTCGGGCTGCTGGCCGGCTGCGGCACGCAGCCCGTCGGCGGCGACGCGCCGGCCGAGTGGCACACGGCCTCCGACGACACCGACGCGCGCAAGCGCGCCCGCACCCGGCTGGCCCTGGCCACGGGCTACTACGAGAACGGCCAGTACACCATCGCGCTGGACGAGCAGAAGAAGGCGCTGCAGGCCGACCCGTCCTTCGCCGACGCCTACAACCTGGGCGGCCTGGTCTACATGGCGCTGGGCGACATGGCGTTGGCCGGCTCGCACTTCCAGCGCGCCATCGCGCTCAACCCGCGCGACGCCGACGCCCTGCACAATCTGGGCTGGCTGCAGTGCCAGCAAGGGCAGTATCCGCAGGCCGTGCAGCAGTTCCAGCGCGCCGTGGCGGTGCCGACCTACCCCGGCCGCGCCAAAACGCTGATGGCGCAGGGCATCTGCGAGGCGCGTGGCGGCGACGCGTCCCAGGCCGAGGCGACGCTGATGCGCTCCTACGAGCTGGACGCCGGCAACCCCGTCACCGGCTACACCCTGGCCCAGTTGCTGTTCCGGCGCGGCGACAACGCCCGTGCGCAGTTCTATATCCGGCGCCTGAACAACAGTGAGCTGGCCAACGCCGAGTCCCTGTGGCTGGGTATCCGGGTCGAGCGGCGCCTGAACGACCGCCGCGCCATGGAGCAGTTGGGGGTGCAGTTGCGCCGGCGCTTCCCGCAGTCGCGCGAGCTGCTGGCCTATGAACAAGGAAATTTCGATGAGTGAGCAGGAGCAGGGCCCGGCCGGCGCGCACGTCGCGCCGCCTTCCGCGGACCAGCCCTCGGCCGGCGCCATGCTGCGCCAGCTGCGCGAGTCGGCCGGCGTGAACGCGGCCGTGCTGGCCAGCGCCATGAAGGTGTCGGTGCAGAAGCTGGAGGCGCTGGAGGCCGACCGGCTGGAACTGCTGCCCGACGTGACGTTCGCGCGCGGTCTGGCCTCGTCCATCTGCCGCTCCTTCGGCGCCGACCCGGCGCCGGTGCTGGAGCGCATGCCGGTGGTCGCGCCGGGCCTGCCGTCGTCCGGCCCCAGCATCAACCAGCCCTTCCGCCGCGCCAGCGATGGGCCGGCGTCGATGCTGTCCGGCAGCTTCTCGCGGCCGCTGCTGATCGCCGTGGCGCTGCTGCTGGCGGGCGCGGCCCTGTTGTGGTTGCTGCCCACGCTGCCAATCCGGTTGGGCGCGCCGGAGCCGGCGGTCACGCCGTCGGGCGACGGCACGGTGCGCGAGAGCGTGACGCCCTCCGTGGCAGCGCCCGAGCCCTCGGCGCCGGCCGAGATGCCGGAGGGCGCCGCGTCGGCCGAACAGGGAGCGCCCGCGACCGCGGCGGCGTCCCAGCCCGGCTCCGCCACCGCCGGTGACCTGCTGGTCTTCACCGCGACGGGCGAGACTTGGGTTGCGGTGCGCGACGCGGCGGGCCGGCAACTGCTCAACCGCACCCTGGCCAGCGGCCAGATCGTGGGCGTGACCGGCGTGCTGCCGCTGGCGGTCACCGTCGGCCGCAAGGACGCCGTCACGGTGACGGTGCGCGGCCAGCCGTTCGACCACAAGTCCCTGAGCAGAACCACCGTGTCCCGCTTCGAGGTGAACTGATGGACGCGCCGCTGGCTTCCCCGCAGCCGATCGCCGTGGCCGGGCCCGCGCCGCGCCGCACGCGCCAGGCGCGCGTGGCCTGGGGCGCGCGCGTGGTCACGGTGGGCGGCGACGCGCCGGTGCGCGTGCAGTCGATGACCAACACCGACACGCAGGACGCCATCGCCACCGCCATTCAGGTGAAGGAACTCGCGCTGGCCGGCAGCGAACTGGTGCGCATCACCGTCAACACGCCCGAGGCGGCGGCGCAGGTGCCCTACGTCCGCGAGCAGCTCGACCGCATGGGCGTGGACGTGCCGCTGATCGGCGACTTCCACTACAACGGCCACCGGCTGCTGACCGATCATCCGGCCTGCGCCGAGGCTTTGAGCAAGTACCGCATCAACCCCGGCAACGTCGGCAAGGGCGCCAAGCGCGACGCGCAGTTCGGCCAGATGGTGGAGGCCGCGCTGAAATGGGACAAGCCGGTGCGCATCGGCGTCAACTGGGGCAGCCTGGACCAGGAGCTGCTGGCCGGCCTGATGGACGAGAACGCCCGGCGGCGCGAGCCGTGGGAGGCGCGCCAGGTGATGTACGAGGCGCTGATCCAGTCCGCCGTCGGCTCGGCCGCGCAGGCGGTGGAACTGGGCATGGACCCGGCGCAGGTCATCCTGAGCTGCAAGGTCAGCGGCGTGCAGGATCTGATCGCCGTGTACCGCGCGCTGGCGCGCCGCTGCGACTACCCGCTGCACCTGGGCCTGACCGAGGCCGGCATGGCCACCAAGGGCACCGTGGCCTCCAGCACCGCGCTGGCCATCCTGCTGCAGGAGGGCATCGGCGACACCATCCGCGTCAGCCTGACGCCGCAGCCGGGCGAGGCGCGCACGCAGGAGGTGGTGGTGGCGTCCGAGATACTGCAGTCGCTGGGCCTGCGCGTGTTCGTGCCCAGCGTCACCGCCTGCCCCGGCTGCGGGCGCACCACCAGCACCACGTTCCAGGAACTGGCCAAGCAGATCGACGACCACCTGCGCGCGCAGATGCCGGTGTGGCGCGCGCGCTACCCCGGCGTGGAGTCGCTCAAGGTGGCGGTGATGGGCTGCATCGTCAACGGCCCGGGCGAGAGCAAGCACGCCGACATCGGCATCAGCCTGCCCGGCACCGGCGAGGCGCCGGCCGCGCCGGTGTTCATCGACGGCGAGAAGGCCCTGACGCTGCGCGGCGAGCACATCGCGCGCGAGTTCCACGCCATCGTCGAGCGCTACATCGAGCAGCGCTTCGGCGAGGCAGCGGCCTGAACCCGGGATTTCAAGACAAATCGGCCTCCAGCCGGCGCGGAACAAGCGCCATTAGCTATAAAAATCATAGTTTCCATCGAATGTCCAAGCCGCTCCGCATCACCGCCGTCAAGGGCATGAACGACATCCTGCCGCCCGAGTCGGCGCGCTGGGAATGGCTGGAGGCCGTGGTGCGCCGCGCCATGGCCGCGCACGCCTTCCGCAACGTGCGCACGCCGATCATGGAGCACACGCAGCTGTTCACGCGCGGGCTGGGCGAGGTGACGGACATCGTCGAGAAGGAGATGTACTCCTTCGAAGACCGGCAGGACCAACACGGCCACGCCGACCACCTGAGCCTGCGCCCCGAGAACACCGCCGGCGTGGTGCGCGCCGCCGCCGAGCACAACCTGCTGTACGACGGCGGCAAGCGGCTGTACTACATGGGCCCCATGTTCCGGCGCGAGCGCCCGCAGCGCGGCCGCTACCGCCAGTTCCACCAGATCGGCGCCGAGGCGCTGGGCTTCGGCGGGCCGGAAGTCGATGCCGAGCTGATCCTGCTGGCCGCCCACCTGTGGGCCGAGTTGGGCATTCGCCACTGGCGGCTGGAGCTCAACTGCCTGGGCCAGCCCGACGAGCGGCGCGGGCACCGCGCGGCGCTGATCGCCTACTTCGAGGCACACCAGGGCCAGCTCGACGAAGACGCGCGCCGGCGCCTGCACAGCAACCCGCTGCGCATCCTCGACACCAAGAACCCCGCCATGCAGGCGCTGGTGGAGGGCGCGCCGAAGCTGATCGACCACCTGGGCGAGGCCTCGCGCGCGCACTTCCAGGCCGTGCAGGACGTGCTCGCCGCCAACGGCATCGCTTTCGCCATCAACCCGCGCCTGGTGCGCGGGCTCGACTACTACAACCTGACGGTGTTCGAGTTCATCACCGAGCACCTGGGCGCGCAGGGCACCCTCTGCGGCGGCGGACGCTACGACTACCTCATCGAGCAGATCGGCGGCAAGCCGGCCCCGGCCGTCGGCTGGGCCTTGGGCGTGGAGCGCGTGCTGGAGCTGCTCAAGGAGGAGGGCGTGGCCGTGCCCGACCCCGTGCCTGACGCCTACGCCGTCATCCCCGACGCCGGCGGCGTGCCCCAGGCCATGCGCTGCCTGCGGGCGCTGCGCGCGCGCGGCGTGGCGGTGCAGATGCACGCTGGCGGCGAGGCTGGCCTGGGCAGCATGAAGAGCCAGTTCAAGAAGGCCGACGGCTCCGGCGCGCGCTTCGCCCTGATCTTCGGCGCCGACGAGGTGGCCGCGGGCGAAGTCACCGTCAAGGCGCTGCGTGACGGCGCGGGCGCGCAGGCGCGCCGGCCGCTGGCCGATCCGGCCACCTGGGCCGACAGCCTAAAATCCCCCGCTTGACCGCAGACTGAACACACATGGCGAAACATCTCGACCTCGAAGAACAGGAGCAGCTTGACGCGCTCAAGCACTTCTGGAACCGTTGGGGCAACCTCATCACCTGGGTGCTGATCGTCGCGCTGGGCGCCTACGCCGCCTGGAACGGTTGGCAATACTGGGAGCGCCGGCAAGGCGCGCTGTCCTCGGCCCTGTACGAGGAGATCGACCGCAGCGCCGAGGCCGGCGACGTGGCCCGCCTGGAGCGCGCCCTGGTCGACATGAAGGACAAGTACGGCGGCACCGCCTACGCCGCGCACGGCGCGCTGCTGGCCGCCAAGGTGCTGCAGGACAAGGCCAAGCCCGCCGAGGCCAAGGCCGCGCTGGCCTGGGTCGCCGACAAGGCGCCCGACGACGGGCTGCGCGCCGTGGCGCGCCTGCGCCTGGCCTCGCTGCAGACCGGCGAGAAAGCCTACGACGAGGCGCTGAAGACCCTCTCGGCCAGCTTCCCGCCGCAGTACGTGGCGCTGGCCGCCGACCGCCGCGGCGACGTGCTGCTGCTGCAGGGCAAGCGCAGCGAGGCGGGGGCCGAGTTCGGCAAGGCCTACCAGGGCCTCGCCGCCGAGAGCGGCGACTACCGGCGCCTGGTGGGCATCAAGCTCAACGCGCTGGGCATCGACCCCGAGGCCGGCAAGACCGGAGCGGCATCATGATGCGGCGCGCCTTCCCTTCTCGCCCTGCCGTGCTGGCCCTGGCGATGGCCGCCGTGCTGGCCGGCTGCGCCGGCGGCTCGGCGCGGCCCACGCCCGCCGAACTGCCGCCTAACGTGGCGCTGGTCGCCGTGCGCCAGGCCTGGGCCGTCAGGCTGCCGGCGGTGAGCTTCCCGCTGCAGGTCCACGCCCAGGGCACGCAGGTGGTGGTGGCCGCCAGCGACGGCACGGTGGTCACGCTCGACGCGGTCAGCGGCCGCGAGTTGGGCCGCGCCAGCGCCGGCGCCGAGCTGTCGGCCGGGGTCGGCAGCGACGGCCGGATCACCGCCGTGGTCACGCGCGCCAACCAGGTCGTGGCGCTGGAAGGCGGCCGCGAGCTGTGGCGCCAGCGGCTGCCGACGCAGAGCTACACCGCGCCGCTGGTGGCCGGCGGACGCGTGTTCGTGCTGGGGGCCGACCGCTCGTTGACCGCGCTCGACGGCCGCAGCGGCGCGCGCCTGTGGAAACTGCAGCGCCCGGCCGAGCCGCTGGTGCTGCGCCAGGCCGGCGTGCTGCTGCCGGTGGGCAACACCCTGGTGGCCGGCATGG
Organism: Ottowia sp.; assembly: GCF_016703145.1. GTDB lineage: Bacteria > Pseudomonadota > Gammaproteobacteria > Burkholderiales > Burkholderiaceae_C > Ottowia. The sequence goes on from NZ_JADJCO010000002.1 coordinate 641,207, forward strand.
CGGGCCGCCTGATCGGCATCGACCCCGACGACGGCGGCGTGCGCTGGGAAGCGCCCGTGGCCTCGGCGCGCGGCACCAACGACGTGGAGCGCCTGGTCGATCTGGTGGGCGGCTTCAGCCGCCAGGGCGACACGGTCTGCGTGCGCGCCTTCCAGGCCGCCGTGGGTTGCGTGGACGCCAGCAACGGCAACTTGCGCTGGGCGCGCCCGGCCAACGGCGCCACCGGCGTGCACGGCGACGACCAGCGCCTGTACGGCGCCGAATCCGACGGTCGCGTGCTGGCCTGGCGCGCCGACACCGGTGAGCGCGCCTGGGCCAGCGAGCGCCTGCAGTGGCGCCACCTCACCGGGCCGCTGGTGCTCGGCCGCTCCGTCATCGTCGGCGACAGCACGGGCCTGGTGCACATGCTCTCGCGCGAGGGCGGCAGCCCGCTCAACCGCTTCAGCACCGACGGCTCCGGCATCGCCGCCACCCCCGTGGCGGCGGGCAACACGCTGGTGGTCGTCACGCGCGCCGGCGGCGTGTTCGGCTACGTGCCGGACTGACTCCCAAGGCCCCTGCGTGAAACCTGTCCTGGCTCTCGTCGGCCGCCCCAACGTCGGCAAGTCCACGCTGTTCAACCGGCTCACCAAGAGCCGCGACGCCATCGTGGCCGACTTCGCCGGCCTCACGCGCGACCGCCACTACGGCCAGGGCCACCTGGGCCGGCGCGAGTACATCGTCATCGACACCGGCGGCTTCGAGCCGGACGCCGAGTCCGGCATCGTCAAGGAGATGGCCCGCCAGACCCAGCAGGCCGTGGCCGAGGCGGACGTGGTGCTCTTCGTCGTCGACGCGCGCGCCGGCTTGTCGGCGCAGGACCACGACATCGCGGTCTACCTGCGCCGCCTGGGCAAGCACTGCCTGCTGGTGGCCAACAAGGCCGAGGGCATGCGCGAGGGCGCGCAACTGGCCGAGTTCTACGAGCTGGGCCTGGGCGAGGTCATCCCCGTGTCGGCCGCGCACGGCCAGGGCGTGCGCGACCTGGTGGAAGCCGCGCTGGACGCCATCGGCCTGTCCGAGCCCGAGGAGGATGCGGCGGCCGAGGACGACGGCACCATCCGTTTGGCCGTGGCCGGGCGCCCCAACGTCGGCAAATCCACCCTCATCAACACCTGGCTGGGCGAGGAGCGGCTGGTCGCCTTCGACCTGCCGGGCACCACGCGCGACGCCATCACGGTGCCGTTCGAGCGCGACGGCCAGAAGTTCGCGCTGATCGACACCGCTGGCCTGCGCCGCAAGGGCAAGGTGTTCGAGGCGATCGAGAAGTTCTCCGTCGTCAAGACACTGCAGGCCATCGAGTCGGCCAACGTCGTGCTGCTGCTGCTGGACGCCACGCAGGGCGTGACCGACCAGGACGCGCACATCGCCGGCTTCATCCTGGACGCCGGCCGCGCCGTGGTGCTGGCCATCAACAAGTGGGACGCGGTGGATGCCTACCAGCGCGAGCTGGTCCAGCGCTCCATCGAGACGCGGCTGGCGTTCCTGAAGTTCGCCGAGCTGCATTTCATCTCGGCCAGGAAGCGCCAGGGCCTGGGCCCGCTGTGGCGCTCCATCGCCAAGGCGCACCAGGCGGCCATGCGCAAGATGCCGACGCCGCAGCTCACCCGCCTGCTGCAGGAGGCGGTGCAGTTCCAGGCGCCCAAGCGCTCGGGCATGTACCGGCCCAAGCTGCGCTACGCCCACCAGGGCGGCATGAACCCGCCGGTGATCGTGGTGCACGGCAACTCGCTCGAAGGCGTGACCGATGCCTACAAGCGCTTCCTGGAAGGGCGCTTCCGCAAGGCGTTCGATCTGACCGGCACGCCGCTGCGCGTCGAGATGAAAACGGCGCGGAACCCCTACGCCGAAAAAGACTCCTAACTCCCGATGAAGCGCCTTTGTAGGCCGATATCGCCAATTCGGCGTCCATGGCCCTGATCGCGCCTCTTGTGATGGGCTTGACCATCCCCATGTGGTAAGTTCATTCCTCTTCAACACCTCCATTTTGAACACGGAGAATATCGTGAGCAACAAAGGGCAACTCCTACAAGACCCGTTTCTGAACACCCTGCGGCGCGAGCACATCCCGGTTTCCATCTATCTGGTGAACGGCATCAAGCTCCAGGGTCAGATCGAATCCTTCGACCAATACGTCGTGCTGCTGCGCAACACCGTCACGCAAATGGTCTACAAGCACGCCATCTCGACCATCGTGCCGGGACGCCCCGTCAATTTCTCGGCCAGCGCCGACAACCCTGAATCCGAAGCCAAATAAGCCTGCAGCCCGCGCCACATCTGCGCCAACAGCTCCTAAAAAAGGAGCAAACGCGTGGATCGGCGAACCAGCCGCCCTTCCACGTTGCCCGCCACCGCACCTCCTCAACGCGCCGCCGCCGTGCTGGTGGGGGTGGACCTTGGCGCGCCGCATTTCGACGGTGAGCTGCAGGAGCTCGGCCTGCTGGCCGAGACCGCCGGCATGGACCCGGTGGCGCGCTTGACCTGCCGCCGCAAGGCGCCCGATGCGGCGCTGTTCGTCGGCAGCGGCAAGGCCGACGAGATCCGCCTGCTGGCCGAGGCCGAGGGTGCGCAGGAAGTGCTGTTCGACCAGGCCCTCAGCCCGGCGCAGCAGCGCAACCTGGAGCGCGCCATCGGCCTGCCGGTCAACGACCGCACCCTGCTCATCCTGGAAATCTTCGCCCAGCGCGCGCGCAGCCACGAGGGCAAGCTGCAGGTCGAGCTGGCGCGCCTGCAGTACCTCAGCACCCGCCTGGTGCGCCGCTGGTCGCACCTGGAGCGCCAGCAGGGCGGCATCGGCGGGCGCGGCGGTCCCGGCGAGACCCAGATCGAGTTGGATCGTCGCATGATCGGCGAGTCCATCAAGCGCACCAAGGAGCGCCTGATCAAGGTCAAGCGCCAGCGCCGCACCCAGCGCCGCCAGCGCGAGCGGCGCGAGACCTTCAACATCTCCCTGGTCGGCTACACCAACGCCGGCAAGTCCACGCTGTTCAACGCTCTGGTCAAGGCGCGCGCCTACGCGGCAGACCAGCTCTTCGCCACGCTGGACACCACCACGCGCCAGCTCTACCTCGCCCACGCCGGCGCCGCCGAGGACGGCAGCGCCGGGCGCTCGGTCTCGTTGTCAGACACCGTGGGCTTCATCCGCGACCTGCCGCACGGCCTGGTCGAGGCTTTCCAGGCCACGCTGCAGGAGGCCGCCGACGCCGACCTGCTGCTGCACGTCGTCGATGCCGCCAACCCCGGCTTTCCCGAGCAGATGGCCGAGGTGCAGCGGGTGCTGCACGACATCGGCGCCGGCGGCGTGCCGCAACTGGCGGTGTTTAACAAGCTCGACGCGCTGGACGAGTCGCGCCGTCCCCACGCCTTGCAGGACACGATGGACGTGGAAGGCCGCTCGGTGGGCCGCGTGTTCGTGAGCGCGCGCACCGGCGAGGGCCTGCCGCTGCTGCGCGCCGAACTGGCGCGTCGCGCCCAGGCCGCGCCGCCGCTGAACAACCCGACTTCCGGTCCCGCCACCCCGATTGGGCACAATCATGGGTTGCACAGCCGAGACCTCGACGAATGAAAGACCGCTTCAGCTCCCCGCGCCTGGCCGCCTGGCCTGGTCGCCTCCGGGGCATGTTCAACCTGAATGACCCGCAGTGGGGGCGTGGCGGCGATGCCGGCGGCCCGGACGAGCCGCGCCCGGACGACCAGCGTCCCGCCGAGCCGCCGCGCCCGCAGCCTCCCTCGCCGCCGTCGCAGCCCCTGCGCGGCCGCGGCCCCAGCCAGGGCCCGCCCGACCTGGACGAGCTGTGGCGCGACCTTACCCGCAAGCTGAACGGTCTGTTCGGCAGGGGCGGCAACGGCCGCCGTCCCGGTGGCGGGGGGGGCGGCAACTTCCATCCCGACATGAAGAGCGCCGGCCTCGGCATGGGCCTGATCGGCGCCGTCGCCGTGCTGATCTGGCTGGGCACGGGCTTCTTCATCGTGCAGGAAGGCCAACAGGCCGTCATCACCCAGTTCGGGCGCTACCAGTCCACCGTGGGCGCCGGCTTCAACTGGCGCCTGCCGTACCCCATCCAGCGCCACGAGACCGTGCGCGTGACGCAGATCCGCTCGGTCGACGTGGGCCGCGACAACGTCATCAAGTCCACCGGCCTGCGCGAGTCGGCCATGCTGACGCAGGACGAGAACATCGTCGAGATCAAGTTCGCCGTGCAGTACCGCCTGAACGACGCGCGCGCCTACCTGTTCGAGAGCAAGAGCCCCGACGACGCCGTGGTGCAGGCCGCCGAGAGCGCCGTGCGCGAGGTCGTCGGCAAGATGACCATGGACACCGCCATGGCCGAGGAACGCGACCAGATCGCCCCGCGCGTGCGCGACCTGATGCAGACCATCCTGGACCGCTACAAGGTCGGCGTCGAGGTGGTGGCCGTCAACATGCAGCAGGGCGGCGTGCGTCCGCCCGAGCAGGTGCAGGCCGCCTTCGACGATGTGCTCAAGGCCGGCCAGGAGCGCGAGCGCGTGAAGAACGAGGCCCAGGCTTACGCCAACGACGTGGTGCCGCGCGCCGTCGGCACCGCCGCCCGCCTGACGCAGGAGGCCGAGGGCTACAAGGCCCGCATCGTCGCGCAAGCGCAGGGCGATTCGCAGCGCTTCTCGTCCGTGCTGGCCGAATACCAGAAGGCACCGCAGGTCACCCGCGACCGCATGTACGTCGACGCCATGCAGCAGATATACGGCGGCGTCAACAAGATCATCATCGACAGCCGCGCCGGCGGCAACCTGATGTACCTGCCGCTCGACAAGATCCTGCAGTCGGCCGGCGCCGCCACGCCGGCGGCCGCCGCGCCGTCACCGGCGCCCGCGCCCGCCGCGCAGACCGCGCCCGACGCGCGCGCCCGGGGCGACGCTCGCGGCCGCGAGCGCGAATCCCGCTGATCAGGAGGCTGCACACCATGAATAAAGTCGGCTTCATCGGCACCACCGTCCTCATCGCCCTGGCCCTGCTGGCCTCGACCATGTTCGTCGTTGACCAGCGCCAGTTCGGCGTGGTCTACCAGCTCGGCCAGATCAAGGAAGTCATCGTCCAGCCGGGCCTTAACTTCAAACTGCCACCGCCGTTCCAGAACGTCAACTACATCGACAAGCGCCTGCTCACCCTCGACAGCATGGACACCGAACCGGTGCTCACGGCCGAGAAGCAGCGTGTCGTCATCGACTGGTACGTGCGCTGGCGCATCACCGATCCGCAGGCCTACATCCGCAACGTCGGCCTGGACGAGAACGCCGGCGCCATGCAGCTCAACCGCGTCGTGCGCAACGCCTTCCAGGAGGAGATCAACCGCCGCACCGTGCGCGAGCTGATCTCCACCCGGCGCGAGACCCTGATGGCCGACGTCAAGCGAGAGGTGACCGAATCCGTCAAGGGCGAGAAGCCCTGGGGCATCGACATCGTCGACGTGCGCATCACCCGCGCCGACTACGTCGAGTCCATCACCGAATCGGTGTACCGCCGCATGCAGGCCGAGCGCCAGCGCGTCGCCAACGAGTTGCGCTCCACCGGCGCCGCCGAGGGCGAGCAGATCCGCGCCAGCGCCGACCGCCAGCGCGAGATCACCGTGGCCAATGCCTACCGCGACGCCGAGAAGGTGCGCGGCGAGGGCGACGCCGCGGCCACCCGCACCTACGGCGAAGCCTTCGGCAAGGACCCGCAGTTCGCCGAGTTCTACCGCAGCCTCGACGCCTACAAGGCCAGCATCGGCCAGAAGGGCGACGTGCTGGTCATCGACCCCGCCTCGTCGGACTTCTTCAAGAACCTGCGCGGCGCGCCAGCGCGTCGGTAGACCCGCGGGCAGGACGCGCCGCATGAACAGCGACGTCCTGCTGGCCGCCCTGGGCCTGGTCTTCCTCATCGAGGGCCTGCTGCCCCTCCTGGCCCCCGGCGCCTGGCGCCGGGTCTTCACCCAGATGCTGCAACTGCACGACGGGCAGATCCGCTTCTTCGGCCTGGCCGGGGTGCTGGGCGGGCTGATCCTGCTCTGGCTGAGCTGAGGCCCCTCGGGGGCAGCGAGCCCCGTGCAGCGGGGAAGCGTTGGGGGCCGCCGGCCGCTGCCGGGCCGCCCCAAGGCGGCCGGAGCCCCCTCGGGGGGCAGCGGACCACGCGCAGCGGGGAAGCGTGGGGGCCACATCCACCTGGCCGGTAGAATCACGTTTTTAACAGCCCCGCGAAAGCTGACAAGCCATGTCCGCCTGGCTCCTGCCGGATCACATCGCCGATGTATTGCCCTCCGAGGCCCGGCACATCGAGGAACTCCGCCGTCAACTGCTCGACACCGCCCGCGGGTACGGTTATGAGTTGGTGATCCCGCCGCTCATCGAGCACCTCGAATCCCTGCTCACCGGTACCGGCGAGGCGCTGGGCCTGCAGACTTTCAAGCTGGTGGACCAGCTCTCCGGCCGCACCCTCGGCCTGCGCGCCGACACCACGCCCCAGGTGGCGCGCATCGACGCCCACTTGCTGGGCCGCGGCGCCGTCACGCGCCTGTGCTACTGCGGTCCGGTGCTGCACACCCGCCCCGAACGCCCGCACGCCACGCGCGAGCCGCTGCAGTTCGGCGCCGAGATCTACGGCCACCCGGGGCGCGAGGCCGACCTCGAGATCCTCTCGCTGGCGCTCGACTGCCTGCGCGCCGCGCCCGTGGAGGGCCTGAGCGTGGACCTGGCCGACGCGCGCATCGTGCGCGCGCTGCTGGCGGACGTGCCGGCCGACGAGACCGTGCGGGCCGACATCCACCGCGCCCTGGCCACCAAGGACGCCAGCGAACTGGCGCGCGTCAGCCGCGGCCTGCCGGCGGCCACGCGCGAGGGCCTGCGGGCGCTGGTCGGCCTGTACGGCGGCGCCGAGGTGCTGGATAAGGCCGAAAAAGTCCTCCAGCCCGCGCCGGAATTGCGCCAGGCGCTATCGGATTTGAAGTGGCTGGCGTCTCGCCTGGAGGGCGTTCGCGTCAGCTTCGACCTGGCCGACGCGCGCGGCTGGGGCTACTACAGCGGCGCGCGCTTCGCCATCTATGCCGAGGGCGCGGGCGATGCGTTGCTGCGCGGTGGGCGCTACGACGGCGTGGGCGCGGTGTTCGGCCACAAGCTCGACCGTGAGCGGCCGGCCGTGGGTTTCAGCCTGGACGTCAAGCAGTTGGTGCGCGTGGCCGCGTCGCGCCCGCTGCGCGCGGCCATCCGCGCGCCTTGGAGCGACGCGCCGGGCCTGCCGGCGGCGGTGGCCGGGCTGCGCCGCCAGGGCGAGACCGTGGTGTGCGTGCTGCCGGGCCACGAGAGCGAGATCGACGAGTTCCACTGCGACCGCGAGCTGGTCCGGCATGGCGAGCGCTGGGTCGTGATCGCGCTCTGACCTTTCTTCCATTTTTCGAGCGATAGGAGCCAAAGCGTGACAACTGGACGCAACGTCGTCGTCGTCGGCACCCAGTGGGGCGACGAGGGCAAGGGCAAGCTGGTGGACTGGCTGACGGAGAGCGCCCAGGGCGTGGTCCGCTTCCAGGGCGGCCACAACGCCGGCCACACGCTGGTCATCAACGGCGTGAAGACGGCCCTGCACCTCATTCCCAGCGGCATCATGCGCCCCGGCGTGAAGTGCTACATCGGCAACGGCGTGGTGCTGTCCGTGCCCAAGCTGCTGGAAGAGATCGAGGGGCTGGAGAAGGCTGGCGTGGAGGTGCGCGAGCGCCTGCGCATCAGCGAGGCCTGCCCGCTGATCCTGCCCTTCCACGCCGCGCTGGACATCGCGCGCGAGGCCTACCGCGAGAAAGGCGGCATCGCCAAGATCGGCACCACCGGCCGCGGCATCGGCCCGGCCTACGAGGACAAGATCGCCCGCCGCGCCCTGCGCGTGCAAGACCTGAAGCACCCGGCGCGCTTCGCCGAGAAGCTGAAGGTGCTGCTGGAGCTGCACAACCACGTGCTGACGCAGGTGCTGGGCGCCGAGGCGATCGACTACCAGCCGGTGTACGACGACGCTATGCGCTATGCGCAGATCATCCGGCCCATGATCGCCGACGTCTCGCGCGAGCTGAACGAGGCGCACCGCAACGGCGCCAACCTGCTGTTCGAGGGCGCCCAGGGCACGCTGCTGGACGTGGACCACGGCACCTACCCCTACGTGACGTCGAGCAACTGCGTGGCCGGCAACGCCGCCGCCGGCGCGGGCGTGGGGCCGGGCCTGTTGCACTACATCCTGGGCATCACCAAGGCCTATTGCACCCGCGTGGGCGGCGGCCCGTTCCCGACCGAGCTGGACTGGGAGACGCCGGGTACCGTCGGCCACCACCTCTCCACCGTCGGCGCCGAGAAGGGCGTGACCACCGGGCGCAGCCGCCGCTGCGGTTGGTTCGACGCCGCGCTGCTCAAGCGCTCGGCGCAGGTCAACGGCCTGTCGGGCCTGTGCATCACCAAGCTGGACGTGCTGGACGGCCTGGAGGAACTGAAGCTGTGCATCGGCTACGAGCTGGACGGCGAGACCATCGACATCCTGCCCCTGGGCGCCGACGAGATCGAGCGCTGCCAGCCCATCTACGAGACCATGCAGGGCTGGAGCGAGAGCACCGTGGGTGTCACGCAGTTCGACCGCCTGCCCATCAACGCGCGCCTGTACCTGCAGCGCATCGAGCAGGTGACGGGCGTGCCCATCGATCTGATCTCCACCAGCCCGGATCGCGACCACACCATCATGATGCGGCACCCGTACCTGGCCGACTGATGCGCCGGGTTTCAAGAAAAATCAGCCACTAGCCCGCGTCCGCATTACGATGAAAGCTATTAAATCAGGAGTGAACGACCCATGTTGACCGAAGACGGCAGGCACCTGTACGTGAGCTACGACGAGTACCACAACCTGATCGAGAAGCTGGCCATCAAGGTGCACCAGTCGGGTTGGGCGTTCGACACCATCCTGTGCCTGGCGCGCGGCGGCATGCGGCCGGGCGACATCCTCAGCCGCATCTTCAACGTGCCGCTGGCCATCATGTCCACCAGTTCCTACCGCGCCGAGGATGGCACGGTGCAGGGCCACCTGGACATCGCCCACTACATCACCACGCCCAAGGGCCAGATCGCCGGCCGCGTGCTGCTGGTGGACGACCTGGCCGACACCGGCGTGACGCAGCAGGCCGTGGTCGATCTGCTGCGGCGCAGCTATCAGCCCATCGCCGAGCTGCGCACCGCCGTCATCTGGACCAAGGGCTGCTCCACCTTCCAGGCCGACTATTCGGTCGAGGACCTGCCCACCAACCCCTGGATCCACCAGCCCTTCGAGGGCTACGACAGCCTCACGCCGGACAAGCTGCTGGCCAAATGGAAAGTCTGAGCCCTGAAGGCCTGAGCCCGTCTTCCGCCCGCCTGCGCGTGGCCGTCATGGGCGCGGGCGCCGTGGGCTGTTACTTCGGCGCCCTGCTGGCGCGGGCGGGGCACGCCGTCACCCTCATCGGCCGGCCCGCCCACGTGGAGGCCATCGCCGCGCGCGGCCTGCGGCTGCAGACGGCGGCGCAGGACAGTCACGTGCCGCTGGCCGCCAGCATCGAGGCCAGCGCCGTGCGCGGCGCCGACGTGGTGCTGCTGTGCGTCAAGTCCACCGACACCGAGGCCGCCGTGCGGCAGATCGGGCCGCACCTGGCGCCCGGCGCGCTGGTTCTCACGCTGCAGAACGGCGTGGACAACGACGAGCGCGTGCGCGTCGTGCTCGGCCCCGGCCACCCCGTGGCCGCCGCTGTCGTCTACGTGGCCACGGCCATGGCCGGGCCCGGCCACGTGCGGCATTTCGGGCGCGGCGAGCTGATCGTGGCGCCGTCTCCCCTCGGCGAGCGCCTGGCCCGCGAGTTCAGTGAAGCCGGCATCGCCACGCAGGTGTCCGGCGACGTGCGCGGCGCGCTCTGGGCCAAGCTGGTCGTCAACTGCGCCTACAACGCGCTGTCCGCCCTCGCGCAGCGTCCCTACGGCTGGCTGGTGCGGCAAAGCGGCGCCACCGAGGTGATCGACGACCTGGTGGCCGAGTGCCTGGCCGTGGCGCGGGCGGACGGGGTGCGCATCCCCGGCGACATCCACGCCGCCGTGCGCGGCATCGCGCAGACCATGCCGGACCAGCGCTCGTCCACCGCGCAGGACCTGGCCCGCGGCAAGCCGACCGAGATCGAGCACCTGAACGGCTACGCGGCGCGGCGCGGCGCGGCCCTGGGCGTGGCCACGCCCGTCAACCGCGCCCTGCTGGTGCTGGTGTGCATGGCCGAGGCGGCTCAAGCGCCTCGGAGCGCCTGAGCCCGGCGCTGCCCTACCATCGGCCCATGACCGACGCCATCACCCAGCTCATCCACCATCCCTACCAGCCGCCCGCCGGCTTCGAAGCGCCGCAGCCGGGCGTGTTCAAGGCCTCCACCGTCATCTTCCCCAACGTCGCCGCCATGCGCGCGCGCGACTGGAAGCACAAGAGCGGCTACACCTACGGCCTGCACGGCACGCCCACCACTTTCATGCTGGAGGAGCGCATCGCCACCCTGGAGGGCGGCCTGCACTGCGTGCTGGTGCCCAGCGGCCTGGCGGCCATCGCCCACGTGGCGCTGGCGCTGTTGCGCACGGGCGACGAGGTGCTGATCCCCGACAACGCCTACGGCCCCAACAAGGCGCTGGCCGAGGGCGAGCTGGCGGCCTTCGGCATCGCCCATCAGTTCTACGACCCGATGGACGTGGCCGACCTGGCCGCGCGCATCGGCCCGCGCACCCGGCTGGTGTGGCTGGAGGCCGCCGGTTCGGTGACCATGGAGTTTCCCGACCTGATCGCGCAGGTGCGGGCGTGTCGCGCGCGCGGCGTGGCCTGCGTGCTCGACAACACCTGGGGCGCGGGCCTGGCCTTCAACGCTTTCGACCTCGACGGCCAGGGCCTGGGCGTCGATGCCACGGCGCACGCGCTCACCAAATACCCCAGCGGCGGCGGCGACGTGCTGATGGGCAGCGTGGTCACCCGCGACGAGGCGCTGCACCGCAGGATCAAGCTGACGCACATGCGCCTGGGCCTGGGCGTGGGCGCCAACGACGCCGAGGCCGTGCTGCGCGCGCTGCCCAGCATCGGGCTGCGCTACCGCGCGCAGGACCAGGCCGGCCGCGCGCTGGCGCATTGGTGCGCGGCCCAGCCGCAGATCGCCCAGGTGCTGCACCCGGCGCTGCCTGGCGCGCCCGGCCACGCGCACTGGCGGCAGGTGTGCGGCGCGGCCGACGACCGCGGCGGCGGCGCGGCGGCTGGCCTGTTCGGCGTGCTGGTGCACGAGCGCCATGCGCCGGCCCAGGTCGATGCCTTCTGCGACGCGCTGCGCCTGTTCCGGCTGGGCTACAGCTGGGGCGGGCCCGTCAGCCTGGCCGTGCCCTACGACCTGGCCGCCATGCGCGCCGCCTGGCCAGCGCACCTGGCGCGCGGCACGCTGGTGCGCTTCTCGATCGGGCTGGAGGCCCCGGCCGACCTGCAGGCCGATCTGGCGCAGGCCCTGGCGCGGGCGCTGCCGGTGTGACGGCGGCTATTTGGATGCTCATTTCTTAATAGCTGCTGGCGCTTGATCCACGCGGGAAATCGGCCTTTTCTTTCATCAACAGCGTTTGCTACGGCTCTGCATGGACTCCCTGTCGCAAATCGTTCTGGGCGGGGCCGTGGCGGCGGCCTGCGTGCCCGCGCCGCACCGCCGCGCCGCGCTACTGGCCGGCGCCGCGCTGGGCACCTTGCCCGACCTGGACGGCCTGCCGGTCGCGTTGCTCACCGCCGATCCGGTGCTGCGCATGACCTGGCACCGCGGCCCGTCCCACTCGCTGCTGGTGCTGCCCTTCGCGGCCTGGGCGATCTGGGCCTGGCATCGCCGCCGGGGCGCTCGCGTGGCGCAGGCGCCGCGCGCGTGGTTCTGGGCCATCTTCCTGGCGCTCATCACCCATCCGATGCTGGACGCCTTCACCGTCTACGGCACGCAGCTGTGGTGGCCGCTGCCCGTGCGGCCGGCCATGGGGTCCAGCGTGTTCATCATCGACCCGCTCTACACCGTCTGGCTGCTGCTGGCCTGCATCGTCGCGTGGGCCGTGCCCCGGCGCCCGCTGGCCCGCGGCGCGCTGCTGGCGGGGCTGGCGCTGTCGTGCGGCTACCTGGCCTGGTCGGTGGCGGCCAAGGCGATGGTCGAGCGCGCCGCCGACGCGGCGCTGGCGCCGCTGGGGCTGGCCGGGGCGCCGCGCTTCTCGGTGCCGATGCCTTTCAACACCCTGCTGTGGCGCGTGGTGGCGATGACGCCCGACGGCTACGTCGTCGGCGACCGCTCGGTGCTGGTGGACCGCGCGCCGATGCGCTTCACCCACCATGCCTCCGACACGGCGGCGCTGGCCGAGGTGGCCGGCGCGCCCGCCGTGCGGCGCCTGAATTGGTTCAACCACGGGTTCATGCGCGCGCAGGCGCGGGGCGACGCCCTGGTGCTGAGCGACCTGCGCATGGGCCTGGAGCCGGCTTACACCTTCAACTTCGCCGTCGCCGCGCGCGCGGGCGGGCGCTGGCGGCCCATCGCCCCGCAGGCCGTGCCAGCCGGGGAGGGCGGCATCCTGTCGCCCGGCGGCCTGGCGCCCGCATGGCGCGCCATCTGGCGGCGCATCTGGCACGAGCCGGCCGTCGGCTCCTAGCCCGGCGGTTGCCGCCGCCGCCCCCAGCGGCTATGCTGCGCGCCGCAAGCCGCTTCCCGCACCGCCACGCTCCCAACGATGTCCGACCGTCCCGCCGCCGCCCCTTCCGACCCGCCTGCGCCGCCGGGGGGCGCCTACCAGCCCTACGTGCCCCCGCCGTCCACCGTGCCCCAGGCCGTCATGGCGCCGCTGGGGCTGGTCGATCCGCTGCGCTGGCTGCGCGCGGGCTGGGCGGACTTCCGCGCCGCGCCGGGCATCGGCCTGTTCTATGGCTTGTGCTTCTGGGCCATGGCGGCGGTGCTGGCGCTGGTGTTCAGCCGCCAGCCCGAGTACGTGATGTCCATCGCCTCGGGCTGCCTGCTGGTGGGGCCGTTCATGGCCATGGGCCTGTACGAGGTCAGCCGCCGGCGCGAGCAGGGCGTGGCGCCCGAACTGGCGGCCTCGCTCACCTGCTGGGACCGGCACTTGCGCAGCATGAGCATGCTCGTGCTGGTGCTGATCGTGCTGGAACTGCTGTGGGGCCGCGCGTCGCTGGTGGTGTTCGCCGTGTTCTTCAACACCGGCATGCCTTCCACCACGGGCGTGCTGCAGGCCATTTTCAACCCCGACAACCTGGAATTCGTGCTGGTCTACCTGATGGTCGGCGGCATCTTCGCGCTGTTGGTGTACTCGACCGCCGTGGTGTCGATCCCGATGATCCTGGACCGCGACACCGACGCCATCTCGGCCGCCATCACCAGCATCCGCGTGGTGGCCGCCAACCCCGTTACCATGCTGTGGTGGGGCCTGCTGATCACGCTGCTGATCGTGCTGGCCCTGCTGCCCTGGGGCGCGGGCCTGGTGATCGCCGGGCCCGTCCTGGGGCATGCCACCTGGCACGCCTACCGCGGCGCCGTGCGCTGGCAGGAACCCGCCGGCACCCCCGCCGACTGAAACGAACCGGAGAACATCCCCTTGGCCACCCCCAACTACGGCTACGAGAAGCGCCAGCGCGAACTGGAGAAGAAGCGCAAGAAGGCAGAAAAGGCGCAGGCCAAAGCCGCGCGCAAGACGGACCCCGTGCACGGGGATGACGCGCCCGAGCAGGACGGCGACGCCCCCGATGCCGCCGGCGGCGATGCGGGCAGCGCGGGCGGCAGCGGCGACGGCGACTGACTCTGGCCCATGCACGTCATTGACCTGCGCGGCGGCATGCGGACGATGCCACGGCCTGGCATGAACCTGAAAGCCATGAAGGGAGCCTGATTTCGTGAACGCACGTATCTTGCAATGGGTGGTGCTGGGCGCGCTGGCGTCGGCGCTGGCTTGGCTGGGGTTCTGGTGGCCGCGCTCGCCGGCCGTGGCGGCGGCGGGCCTGGCGCTCGGGCTGATCGCGCCGGGCCTGCAATTGGGCCTGCAGATGGCGCTGATGCGCCGCGTCGCCCGCGCGGCCGGGGCGCCCATGCCGCCCTGGCGCGTGGCGGTGGCCGCCTGGCGGGCCGAAGGCTGGCTGATGCTGCGCGTGTTCGGCTGGCGCGTGCCGTTTCGCGAGCAGGCCGAGCCCGACGGCTGGCCGCAGGCCGGGCACGGCGGCGGACAGGTCGGCGTGGTGCTGGTGCATGGGTACTTCTGCAACCGCGGGTTCTGGGCGCCGTGGCTGCGCGCGCTCAAGGCGCAGGGCATCGCCTGCGCGGCCATGACGCTGGAGCCGGCGCAGGGCGCGTCCATCGATGCCATGGTGCCCAGCCTGGACGCCTGCGCGCGCCGCATGGCGCAGGCCACGGGGCGGCCGCCGCTGATCGTGGCCCACAGCATGGGCGGCTTGGCGGCGCGTGCCTGGCTGCGTCAACTGGCACCGCAGGAGCGGCGTGCGCTGGCGGCCCACGTGGTGACCTTGGGCACGCCGCACCGCGGCACCTGGCTGGCGCGCTTTTCGCGGAGCCTGCCGGGGCACGAGATGCGCCAGGACAGCGATTGGCTGCGGCAACTGGCGGGCGCGCCCGCCGAGGTGCCCTTCACCTGCTGGTGGAGCGCCTGCGACAACATCGTCTTTCCCTGGCCGGTGGCGACGCTGCCGCACAGCGCCGAACAGTCCCTGACCGACGTGGCGCACGTGCAACTGGCTTTCGACGAGCGCGTCAGGCGCTTCTGCCTGGCGCTGCGGCAGCGTTTGCAGGAAGGCGAGGGAGTGAACTAGTACATTGACACGTAATTAACGAAACATGAATAGACTCCATTCGTTGCCACTTGGCTCACGAAGGAGTTGTCATGCGCCAGACCGAACTGCACTTGAGCGAGGAGGATCGCTCGGTCATCGAGGAAATTCGCAGCAAGGGTGTTCATTCTTCGCGGGAGGTCAATCGCGCTCATGTGCTGTCATGCCTGGATCGGGGCATCCCGGAGGCCCGGATCATGGCCGTGCTGGGCATCGGTCGCACCGCCGTGTGGCGCACCCGCGCGGCGTATCTGCAAGGTGGGGTCGACCTGGCGGTGTTCGACGTGGCGCGCTCGGGTCGACCTCCGCGGTATGACACCGACGCCCAAGCGCGGGTGACGGCACTGGCCTGCTCGGCGCCTCCCAAGGGCCGGCAGCGCTGGACGATGGTCGAACTCGAACGTGCTGCCCGCCAGGAGCCCGGTCTGGGCACGGTGAGTCGGGAAACCGTGCGACGCATGCTCAAAAAAACGACCTCAAGCCCTGGCGCCGACTGATGTGGTGCATCGGGGCGTTGACCGAGGAGTACCGCGCGCGCATGTACAACCTGCTCGAGCTGTATGCGCGGCCGGTGTCCAAGGCCGAACCCGTGATCTGCATCGACGAGAAGAGCTTGCAACTCCTCGGTCACGGTCGCGAGGCGCTGCCCATGGCCTCGCACAGCCCGCTCAAACAGGACTACGAGTACAAGCGCCACGGCACCACCAATCTGTTCGTGGCCGTGGAACCCAAGGCCGGCCAGCGCATCGTCTCGGTCACCGCGCACCGGGGCAAGGTTGACTTCGTGGCCTTCATCGGCGAGCTTCTCACCGGCGCATACGCCCAGGCACGCCGTGTTCATCTGGTGCTGGACAACCTGAACACTCACTTCAGAAAGTGCTTCGACGATGTGCTGGGCCGGCGCGCGGCCGCAAGGCTCTTGCGTCGCGTGCAGTTCCACCACACACCCAAGCACGCGAGTTGGCTGAACATGGCGGAGATCGAGATCGGCATCTTGAGTCGTCAATGCCTGGACCGGCGAATCCCCAACCGCGACCTGCTGCGATCCGAGGTTGATGCTTGGCAGCAGGCGCGCAACGACCAGCGACGAACCATCGAATGGCGGTTCACTCGACAGGATGCGGATCAGAAACTCGCTACGCATTTCGTTCCGAAATTTGCGTGTTGATGTACTAGAACGCTGGATGCGGCGCAAACACGAATTCCTGTAGGGTTACAAGCCAAGCAGTGTCGAGTGGCTTTGCAGGATAGAGCGCGCGTACCCCGGAATGTTCGAGCATTGGCGCATGATGGACAAGATTGGATGATCGGAGCCGGATGAGCGGGAGGCTCACGTCCGGGTCTGCGAGAGGCTGAGGGTGAAGTTCCTTTAGCCCACTTACATAGCTGGCTGCTGGTGGTCTGCTTCATGAATCTGGACCTGCGCTCGCAGTTGCAGAACACCGAAGTCGCGCTGCTAATCCGCAGCCGTCAATTGTCGGCGCGGGCCACCGAACTGATCGCGCGCAGCCTGCGCGAAGGCTGCCTGGCGCTGTGACTGGCGCCGGACCAGATGCTCTGACTCCGCTCCAGATGGAACGCAACCCGAGAACATGCACGTTTGACGCTGGCATGGAGGGAGCCTGCCAACGACGCTTTGTATCATCGAGCCCGTTCAGCCGACTGCCAGCATGCCCCCGAGCACGATGGCCGCGAGCAGGGTCGTTTCGATGACCAACAGCCATACGGGGCGCCAGCCGAGCTCGGCCAGTTGCTTGAACGAAGTCTTCACGCCCAGTGCGGCGATCGCAACGATGAGGCACCAGCGCGACAGTTCACCCGCTGCGTGACCGGCGGCCACAGGAATCCATCCGAGGCTGTTGCAAATTGCCAAGACGACGAACACGACCAGGAACCCTGGCAGAAGAGGTGGTCGCGAGCTCGGGTCTGTCCCGGTGCCGCGATAGATCATGGACATCAGCAGCACGACTGGCACCAACATGGACACGCGCATCAGTTTGACGACGGTCGCCACATCTCCAACCTGAGCGGACACCATGTAGCCCGATGCGACGACCTGCGCCACGTCGTGGATCGTGCCGCCGAGGAAGGTGCCCATCGCACGGGTGTCGAGTCCGATCGCTTTGCCCAGCAGCGGGTAGACGACCATGGCGATGGTCGACAGCGTGGTGACGCCGACGACGGTGAGCAACGTGAAGCGCTGCGACGAAGCCGAGCGAGGCAGGACCGCCGACAACGCGAGCGCCGCGGACGCGCCGCAAATGGCGACGGCACCACCGGCGAGCAGCCCTTCGGCGCCGGTGTGTCCGAGGCGGCGTCCGAACCAGGCGCCGAGCGCCATGGTCAACGCCATTGCGCCGAGCACCAGCGCAACCGGCCAGGGCCCGAGACTGACAATCTGGTCCAGCGTGATGCGCGCCCCCAGTAGTGCGATGCCCAGGCGCAGCACGTGGCGCGCGGTAAATTCCAGGCCCTCCTTGACCTTGGGACCCTCTGCGGCGAAGTTGAACACCATCCCGAAAAGCAGCGCATACAACAGTGCCGGGCCGCCGTGATGCTCGGCAATGAAGCTCGCTGCCAGTGCGAGCGTGACCGCGGTCAGCAGTCCCGGCAGCCGGGCTTGGCAGGCCGCCGCGCGGAGGCCGAAGGAATGGAGAGTCATCGTGATGGTCGTTCTGGTGGCTGCGGCGCACGGCCGCCCTTTGCTGGTTGCCAGCTCCCGGTGACGCGTGCCACCGTGGCGCAGAAGCGCCACGGTGGAAATCCGCGTCTGGGACACCTTGGCCGATGTCAGCCGGCGACGTAGATCGACTTCAGTTGCTGATAGCCCTGCATCGCTTCGGGGCCGAACTCGCGGCCGATGCCACTGGCCTTGACACCGCCGAATGGCGAGCCGATGGCGACCGGATAGCCGTTGATGCCGATCGTGCCGGTATGAACCCGCCGCGCGACCGCCATGGCTCGCTCGGGGTCCGCGCTGAAGACCGAGCCTCCCAGGCCGTAGATCGAGTCGTTGGCCATGCGCACCGCATCGGCGTCATCCTTGTACGGGATCACCGACAACACCGGGCCGAAGATCTCTTCCCGTGCAATCGTCGCCGAGTTGCTCATGTCGGCAAACACAGTGGGCTCGACGAACCAGCCACGCTCAAGCCCCTTGGGCCGGCCGCCGCCGGCAACCAGTGTCGCCTCTGCCTTGCCCTTGGCGATGTAGCCTTCGACCTTGCTGCGGTGCTCGGCCGTCGCCATCGGCCCGATCTCGGTGCTGGCCTCCAGCGGGTTGCCGACCTTCATCGACGATGCCATCGCTGCCACTGCCTCCACCACCTCCTTGTAGCGGCTTTGCGGCGCGAGCAGGCGGCTGCAGGTGACGCAGGTCTGGCCCTGGTTCATGAAGTTGACGAATTGCAGGCTCGGCATGATGGCGCCGAGGTCCACGTCGTCAAGCACGATGGCCGCCGACTTGCCGCCGAGTTCCAGCGACACGGGCCTGAGCAACTCGCCGCACACGCGGCCGATGGCGCGGCCTGCGGCGGTCGACCCGGTGAAGCTGACCTTGTCCACATCTGGATGGGCAACCAGATGCGCACCGGCCGTGCGATCGGCGGCCACCCAGTTGATGACCCCGGGAGGAAGCCCCGCTTCCAGTGCGGCTTCGGCCAGGATATAGCTGTCGAGCACCGTGTTCGGCGAAGGCTTCATCACCAGCGTGCAGCCGGCGGCGAGCGCTGGCGCGATCTTGCTCATCGCCAGCACGACCGGGTAGTTCCACGGCACGATCGCGCCGACCACGCCGATGGGGCTGCGCCTGACCCGCGTTTCCTTGCCCAGCTGCGACGGCCGCTGGTCCTCGACCGGCAGGGAGTTGGCAAGGTCCGCGTAGTAACGCAGCATGCCGACCGCGAATCCACCCTCGAACGCCTGACTCAGCGCGATGGGCATGCCGTTTTGCAGCGTGACGGTTTGCGCCAGCGTCGCGCTGCGCTTCTCGATCGCGTCGGCAAAGCGGAGCATCGCTGCCGCCCGCTCCGCCGGGGCGATGTCGGACCAGCCGGAGCCGTCGAAGGCTTTGCGTGCCGCCGCGACGGCGCGATCAATGTCAGCCTCGACCCCTTCGGGCACGCTGCCAATGGCCTCTTCGGTGCTGGCGTTGATGAGGGTGAAGCGTTTCGACGACGAGGGCGATACCCAGTCGCCTCCGATGAAGAATGCGTTGTGTTCGATGGTCATGAATGTCTCCGTGGTGGCTGGTTGCGAGAAAGATGGGCACGCGCGGATTGCGCCGCGTGCGTCACGGCGTCATTGCCGCTGCAGGTTGATCGACCGCGCCAGTTCGCGGTAGCGGTCGTTTTCATCAGCGTAGAACTTGTCGAGTTGGGCCTGGTTCATGGGTTTGACGGTCTGCGCGCCGGTCTCGACAATGCCTTTCTTCACGTTGGGCAGTTGAACGACTTCGGCCATCGCCCGATGGATCGCCGCCACGATGGGCTCAGGCGTTGATTTCGTCACCAGGGCGCCCATCCACAGGTCGAACGTGAAATCCTTCAGCAACGCGTGCTTGTGCATCGGAAGGACGTCAGGAAGATCCGGGTGCGCCTCGCGTGCAGTGATTCCGATGGCACGCAAACGTCCTTGCTTCACCAAACCAAGCACCGGGCCGGACAGCGTCCAGAAGGCCATGTCGACCTGCCCGCCAACGATGTCCGCGAAGAACTGGCTGCCACCCTTGTACGGGACGTTGACCATCTGAAGGCCTGTGACCGATGCGAATTTCTCGCCCACCAGATGGAACAGCGACCCATGCCCCGTGGATCCATAGGAAATGCTTTTGCGCCCTTTGGCCCATGCGATGAACTCGTCGATGTTGTGGGCGGGAATGCCGCCGGGAATCAGCAGCACCAGGGAACCCGTGGAGATCATGCCCGCCAGGCGAAAGTCCTCGGGCTTGTGCTTGACGGCGGAGAGCGCCAGCGGCCCCAGCATCAGGTCCATCGGCGTGCCCAGCAACTGAGTGTGGCCATCCGGCGGCGCCGTCAACACCTTCTGCGCGGCCAGGGCACCGCTGGCACCGCTGACGTTTTCGACGATCACGGTCTGACCCAGTTGCTTTTGATAACCAGGCTGTATCAAGCGAGCCATGTAGTCACCCGAGCCTCCCGGGGGGTAGGGAACGGCCAGGGACACCGTCTTGCCCGGAAATGTTTGGGCTCCGGCGCTCAAGGCACAGCCACTCACGGCCAGCACCGCAGCGCGCAAAAAATTCAAGAGTTTCATTTCAATGTCTCCGGTCATTTGGTTCTTGGGGTCAAAGAGGGACGTGGGCGGGCGCGACCTGCCTGGCCGCCCACGGGCATGGCGATGCCACGGCTCGGCTGAGCCGATCACCAGGCGGGGATGTCTAGGCGGACGGGGTGTCTAGGCGGGCGGGTTCTGGTCGAACTGCGCACTCCCCTCAGCCATCGGAACCCAGGGCAGAGCCGACTGGCACCACAGGTTCACTTGCGGGCTGGCCCAGGCCGGATCGTCGAGGGTGCCCGCCTTGACTGCGGCGACGCCCGGCATCGCATCCAGCTCGCTGAAGATCGGCGAGCCGCAGCTGCTGCAGAAATGACGTTTCACTGGCATACCGCTGCCGCCCACGTCGTTGAAGGTCGCCAGCGTCGAGCCTGTCAGCTTGACGCCAGCCAAGGGCATGACCAGATTGACTGAGAAAGCACCGCCGGATTGCTTCTGGCAGTGCGTGCAGTGGCACGCTGCGATCAAGGCGGGATGATCGGCGCTTTCGTAACGGATGCTGCCGCACAAGCATCCACCTTTGACTTCATGCATGTTTGTCTCCTGTTTGTTTTCGTGACGCGTCATGAGCGAGGCGATTCAGGCGAGGGTGAGGCCGCCGCGTTCGGCGCAGCCGCAGCCTGGCCCCATACGTTGTTCTCGCGCCAGAAGTTCTCCTTGCGCCATTGGTCCGGCAAGGTCTGCCCGGTGGCCCGAATCACGCGCTTGAGCAGCAGCTTGAGCAGGCGCGCTTCGTTGTAGTCGAGCTCGCGCTCGGCGTCTCCCTCGGCGGCCTTGCCGGCCGCCATCAGCTCGATCGCGTAGCGACGGCCGGCCTCGGTGAAGCGGACCCGCTCGCCGTCTTCGACGACGATCAGCTCGCACGTAGCGAGGGCCTCGAAGTGCTCGTCGGTGACGCGGTGGCCGGTGATCTCGACCAGGCGGCTCAACTCCGCCACGCTGCGGTCGTCGCCCATGCTCAAGGCCGACAGAAGGTTGTAGTGAACGTCGCCGAGCCCTTGCCGTTCCACCTTGGCACGCAACGGCATCAGCATCTGGTAGTAGGCGCGGCCGAGCAGGAAGCCGAGCCAGTCGTCGCCGAAGCTGGAGCTCGCGTCCTCGACGTCTGCGGTCTTCTTCTTCATCAGCAGCCCGTAGTTGCCGCCATGGAAAACCAGCGGTGCGCGGCCGAAGCTGTCGAACGACACCACCTCGCCGACGAAGATCACGTGGTCGCCGCCGTCATGGCGGTACGATGTGCGGCACTCGAATCGCGCCGAACAACCGTCGAGCAGCGGCACCTCGCCATGGCCGCGTTCGACGGCGAGCCCGGCGAAACGATCAACGCCGCGCTTGGCGAACTGGTTCGAGACGTGCTCCTGGTCCGACGCCAGGATGTGAACCGCGAAATGCTCGGCAGCCATGAATGCGGCAGCGCTCGACGACTTGCGGTCCAGGCTCCACAGCACCATCGGCGGATCGAGCGACACCGAATTGAAGCTGTTGGCCGTCAGGCCGACATCCTCGCCTTCCGTGCCACGCGTGGTGACCACCGTGACGCCGGTGGTGAACGAGCCCAGGGCCTGGCGGAACTGCTTGGCATCGACGTTCGAAGAGTGGGTCATGTCTTCCTCCTCAGGCACGGTTTTGAAGCAGCGGCATCACGAGGCGGCCGAAGCGTTCCGCTTCCTCGTGGTGCGGATAGCCCGAGAGACAGAAGCCCGAGCAGCCAACGTCGATGAATTCCTGCAGTTGCGCGGCAACCTGCTTCGGGTTGCCGACGACGGCGACCCCGGCACCGGCGCGCACCTCGGTGATGCCGGTCCACAGATGCGGCGTCAGCTTGCGGCCCACCGTCTTGGACAGCTCCTTCTGGCGCTGACTAGCCACCGACTCGGCCATCATGGTCTTGACCTGATCCTTCCAGCCCTCGTCGGCGCCGGCGATCAACTGGTCAGCAAAGGCCCATGCCTCGTCCTCGGTCTCGCGGCAGATGATCTGCAGCCGCATCGCGAAGCGAAGCTCGTCGGCACGGCCGTACTTGGCGGCACGCGCGCGCAACTCCTTGATCTGCTCGCCAATGCGCTCGGGGTAGTCGCCCCAGAAGAGGTGGATCGCCGAATGCTTGGCCGAGAT
Organism: Ottowia sp.; assembly: GCF_016703145.1. Taxonomy (GTDB): domain Bacteria; phylum Pseudomonadota; class Gammaproteobacteria; order Burkholderiales; family Burkholderiaceae_C; genus Ottowia. The sequence goes on from NZ_JADJCO010000002.1 coordinate 663,528, forward strand.
TTCCGCCGCCTGCTCGGAACCACCGCCCAGGAAGAACGGCGGATGCGGCTGCTGCACGCACTTGGGGATGATCGTCGGACCGTGGACCTGGTAGTACTTGCCCTCGTGCTCGACCTTCTCTTCGGTCCAGAGGCGCTTGAGCAGCACGACTTCTTCTTCGAGCTGCTCGTAGCGGCCCTCCTTGGACATGACCTGGCCCTCGGCGTAGGCGTCCTTCTCGCTCAACCCGGCGATCAGGTTGACGTAAATGCGCCCGCCCGACATCTGGTCGAAGCTCGCGACCATCTTGGCCTGCGCCACTGGGTGGATGAAGCCGGGCTTGATCGCGAGCAGCGCCTTCAGCTTCGTGGTGCGTGCGGCGATGAACGAGGCGGTGATCCAGGCGTCCCAACAAAACGGGGACACCGGCACCAGTACGTAGTCGAAGCCGGCGTTCTCGGCCGCCAGCGCGACGCGCTCGAAGTGCGCCAGCGACTGCGGGATGGCCTTTTCAGGGTCGCTGAAGGCGCTGGTGTCGCCGATGGTGGGAATGAACCACCCCATTGAGAGGGGATGCTGAGTCGCCATATGTGATGTCTCCGTGTTGGCCGTTGATCGACATCAAATTTAGGGCGGCTTGTCGTATAAAGATAATGAAGTGTTGGAATCAACCCTATGAGCCGATTTAATATCAGGTCACTCGACCTCAACCTGCTGTCGGTGTTCGTGATCCTGTGGGACACGCGCAGCGTGAGCCGCAGCGACCGGTTGGCGCTGACGCAGCCTGCGGTGAGCCATGCCCTCAAGCGGCTGCGCGAGCGATTGGACGATGCCCTGTTCGTGCCGGGCCGTCAGGGCTTGGTGCCGACGGCGCGTGCCACCGAACTGATCAACCCGGTGCGCAAAGCACTGACGCATATCGAGCAGGCGCTGGAGGATGCGCCGCCCTTCGAGCCCGCCGAAGCGCATCGCGAGTTCCGCATTGCCGCACACGATCTGGTCGAGTTCTGGCTTCTGCCGGCCCTGGTGGAGACGGTCAGCAAGGAAGCGCCCGGCGTCGTGATCCGCATCGTTCCGGTGCCGGAGCCCGGTTCAGTTTCCGACCTGCTGGAGTCCGGCGATATCGACGTCGTCATTGGCGGGCAGCCGCTCATGGGCATGAGTGTTCGCAGCAAGCCGCTGAGCCAAGTGAAACTCGTCACGCTCATCTGGAAGCGTGAAGAACTGCGGCGCAGGAAATTTCCGCTGACGCTCTATCTTCAACGGCCGCACGTTGTGTTCCAACTGCGCAACAATGTCGGCAGCATCGTTGATCAGGCGTTGGCCGCACAGGGGCACAAGCGCCACGTGGGTGCCATCGTCCAGACCTTTCTGGCCATGCCGGCGATCGCAGAAAAAACCGGATACATCTGTAATGTCCCGGACCAGATTGGCAACCGATTCGCCGAACTGTTCGACCTCAGCGTGCATCAGCCGCCCGTCGACCTCCCGCCGTTCACACTCTTCCATGCATGGCACGCACGCTTCGAGTTCGACCCTGCCCTGGCCTGGCTGCTGGATCGGATCCGGCAGGTAGCGGCGCCGAAGCAGGGCGCCCGGATCTAGCTCCGCGCCAGGATGTCCCTGCTGGCGCGCGCCAAGGTGGCGTCGGAGCGGTCGGCCAGCAGCACCGGCACGGCCTGGTCGAACTGCGCGAAGTGGCGGCGCGTGGACGCGGCGTAGCCGGGGTCGTAGTGCTTCTCGAGCAGCTCGCGCACCACGGCTTCGGTTTGCCCGGCGGCCACCTGGGTCTTCCACGCGTCGACGACGGCGCGCCCGCGCAGCGCCGCCAGCGTGTCCAGCCGCCGGCAGAAGAAATCCGGGTCGCTGACGAAGAACGGGTAGTCCTCCAGCAACAGCGCCACGCGCTCGTCCTCCGGCAGGTCCACCCGCAGGCAGGGGCTGGCGCGCATGGCCTCGACCAGCGCGTCGGGCAGGGCGACGTTGCCGATCTTCTTGCTCTCGGCTTCGACGAACACCGGCCGCGCCGGGTCGAGCGCGCGCAGCGCCTCCCACACGCGCATCTCGAAGTGCTTCTGCGACGGCTGCGGCTGCCCCGGGATCAGCCCCAGCACCGAGGCGCGGTGGCTGGCCAGCGCCTCCAGGTCCAGCACCTGGGCGCCGGCGCGCGCCAGCGCGTGCAAGAGGCGCGTCTTGCCCGAGCCGGTGGGGCCGCAGACCACGCGGTAGCCCAGGCGCTGGGCCTGGTCCGGCAAATCGGCCCGCATGGCGTTGCGGAAGGCCTTGTAGCCGCCCTCGATCAGGTGCGCGCGAAAGCCGATCTGTCCCAGCACCAGCGCCAGCGCGCCGCTGCGCTGCCCGCCGCGCCAGCAGTACAGCAGGGGCTGCCAATGCTTGGGCTTGTCCATGGCCTCGCGCTCGATGTGGGCGGCGATGTTGCGCGCCACCAGCGCGGCGCCCAGCTTGCGCGCCTCGAACGGATTGACCTGCCGGTACAGCGTGCCCACGCGCACGCGCTCCTCGTCGTGCAGGCTGGGCCAGTTGACGGCGCCGGGCAGGCGGTCGAGCGCGTACTCGCTCTCGCTGCGCGCGTCGATGACGGCGCTGAACTCGTGCAGACGCGCCAGGGCGTCGGCGGCGGGAATCGGGTGCAGGCTCATCTCAGCAGTTTTCGCAGTTCTGGCCAGACGTTGGCCAGGATGGCGGGGTGCGCCTCGGCCGTGGGGTGGATGCGGTCGGCCTGGAACAGCGCCGCCGCGTCGGGCCGGTCGGCCACGCCCTTCAGCAGGAAGGGCACCAGGGCCGCCTGCTGCGCCCGCGCCACCTTGGGGAACACGGCGGCGAAGCGCCGCCCGTAGTCCCCGCCGTAGTTGGGCGGCACCTGCATGCCGGCCAGCAGCACCTTGGCGCCGGCCTGACCCGCGGCCTGCGCCATGGCCGCCAGGTTGGCCTGCGTCATGTCCAGCGGCAGGCCGCGCAGCGCGTCGTTGCCGCCGAGCGCGATCACCACCACGGCGGGGCGATGCGTCCGCAGGAGCGCGGGCAGACGCGCGCGCCCGCCCGAGGTGGTGTCGCCCGAAATGCTGGCGTTGACCACCCTGGCGGCGATCTTCTCGGCGGAGAGCTTGCGGTCCAGCAGCGCCACCCAGCCGGCGCCGCGCGCGATGCCGTATTCGGCGCTGAGCGAATCGCCCAGCACCAGGACCACGGGCGGCTCGGCGGCGGCGCGGGCGCCCAGCGGCGCCGCGGCCAGGGTGCAGCGGATAAAGTGTCGTCGGTTCAAACGGATGGCCTTTTCATGACAGATGCAACGCTCGGCCCTCGGCCCGACGCTTCTCGCTCCCCCGTCATCGCGGTGGAGCACGTGTCCAAGTCGGTCACCGACTCCTCCGGCACGCTGGATATTTTGCGCGATGTCCACTTCAGCCTCGCCGCGCGCGAGACAGTGGCCATCGTCGGCGCCTCGGGTTCGGGCAAGAGCACGTTGCTGTCGATCATCGCCGGGCTGGACACGCCCACGCGCGGCACGGTGCGGCTGGGCGGCGACGACCTGTTCGCCGTGGACGAGGACGAGCGCGCGCGGCTGCGGGCGCGCCAGGTCGGCTTCGTGTTCCAGAGTTTCCAGCTCATGGGCAACCTCACCGCCCTGGAGAACGTGATGCTGCCGCTGGAGCTGGCCGGCCGTCGGGACGCGCGCCGCGCCGCCACCGAGATGCTGGCGCGCGTGGGCCTGAGCCAGCGCCTGGGCCACTACCCGCGCCTGCTGTCCGGCGGCGAGCAGCAGCGCGTGGCGCTGGCGCGCGCCTTCGTCGTGCGCCCGGCGGTGCTGCTGGCAGACGAGCCCACCGGCAGCCTGGACTTCGCCACCGGTGAGAAGGTGATGGCGCTGATGTTCGACCTGAACCGCGAGCAGGGCACCACGCTGGTGCTGGTCACGCACGACCCCGCCATCGCCGCGCTGTGCCAGCGGAGGCTGACGGTGGAGGCGGGCAGGATCGTGCAGGACGGTGCCATGGCCGAATTTTCTTGAGATTTATGTCATTTTCCCATGTGCATCATGGCTTTGTTGCTACATAAAACATAGCAATCAGGCGGCGGCTTGTGCGCAGCCCCCCCGCTGGCCGGGTTGCCCGCTAGGTGTTTTGAATATTGAAACTCTGGTTTGAGAACGCAGGGCCTATCCCTACATTCTCGCCCCATGATCCGCGAACTCCAGCACCAGTCCGACTTGGCTGTCGTCCGCGCGGAGGATCCCCATTTCGCGGGCACGCTGGCCAAGGGCCTGATGATTCTGCAAGCCTTCGTGCGCGAGCCCCGGCCCTATGCCAACAGCGAACTGGCCGCGCTGCTGGGGCTGTCGCGGCCCACGGTGTCGCGGCTGTGCCGCACGCTGACGGCGCTGGGCTACCTGGACCACGACGAACGCATCGACCGCTACCTCATCGGCCCGGCGGCGGTGGCGCTGGGTTACCCGTACATCGTCTCGATCGACCTGCGCGCGCAGGCCCGGCCCGCCATGCAGGCACTGGCCAACCAGGTGCGCGGGGCGGTGTCCATGGGGGTCGTGCTGGGGCTGGACGTGATCTACGTCGAGAGCTGCGCCTGGCAGCGTGGCACGCTGGCGCGGCCGGACATGGGCGCGGTGCGCGGTCTGGCTGAAATGGCGATGGGCCGCGCCTGGCTCTACACGCTGGATGCCGACAAGCGCGCCGAGGTGCTGCGGCAGATTCAGGCCCAGCGCCCCGACGAGATGGCGCGCTGCGCGGCGGGCATCGAGGACTCGCTCGCCACGCAGGCGCGCCTGGGCTTCGCGGTGAACTACGGCGACGCGGAGTACGGGGAATACGGCGTGGGGCTGTGTTCGCGCATTCGCCACGGCACGCGCCCGTTGGTCTTCAACTGCGCCATCTCGCCCACGCGTATGCGGCCCCGCGAGCTGCGCAACACCGTCGGCCCGCAGCTGGTGGAGCTGGTGCAGCACTGCGAGCGCACGGCAGGCTTCGCGTGACGTCCTGATGCCCGAGACGTTCCTGCCGGAGGCAAAATGCATGATTCTGGACTTCCTCTTTTCCCCTGCGGCGCAGCTGTCGGCGCCTCGCAGAACGCCCAGAAGATGACCGCCGACGGCGTGGCCGCGGTGGATGCCGTGGTGAGCTTCGCGGCCCCCTGAATTCCATTCCCAACCAAAAGGAGACAAGCGACATGACGAACAACATGATCCCCTCGCGCCGCCGCATGCTGGCAAGCGCAGCCCTGCTGGCCGCCGCGCCGTGGCAGGCCGTCCGGGCGGCTGACCAGCCGATCCGGCTGATCGTGCCTTTCCCCGCCGGGGGTGGCGCCGACGTGATGGGCCGCCTGCTGGCCCAGGGGCTGGGCAAGGAACTGGGCGTCACGGTGATCGTGGACAACGTGGCCGGCGCCACCGGCACCATCGGCGCAGCCCAGGTGGCGCGCGCCGCGCCGGACGGGCGCACCTTGCTGCTGGGCATCAGCGCCACGATGGCCATCGCCCCGGCGCTGTTCAAGGGCCTGCGCTACGACACGGCCAAGGACTTCATCGCCCTGGCCCGCGTCGCCCATACCGGCAACGTGCTGGCGGCCAACCCCAAGTACCCGGCCAACACCGCTGCCGAGATGGTGGCGCTGGCCAAGCGCACGGGCGAACCGGTGGTCTACGCCTCCTGGGGCAACGGCTCGGGCGGTCACTTGGCGGCGGAGAGCATCCGCACGCTCACCGGCATCAAGATGGAGCATGTGCCCTACAAAGGCGTGGCCCCGCTGATGCAGGATCTGATCGGCGGGCAGGTCCAGGTGGGCATGGTGGACGTCGCGGGCGCGCTGCCGCAAATCCGCGCGGGCAAGATCAAGGCACTGGCCATGACCGGGAGCAAGCGCTCCTCTGCCCTGCCGCAGACGCCCACGCTGAAGGAAGGTGGCATCGCCTTCGACACCGAAAGCTGGTTCGGCCTGTTCGCCCCCGCGCGCTTGCCCGAGGCCGAGGCGCAAAAGATCGCCGGGGCTGCCGAGCGCGCGCTGCGCAACCCCGAAGTCATCGCGCGCATCAAGGAACTGGGTGTGGAAGCCGACCCCATCGGGCGCGCCGACTTCGATAAACAATGGCGTGCCGACATAGTGACCTGGGGGCGCCTGGTGCAGCAAAGCGGCGCCAAGGTGGGTTGAGCAGATGAGCACACAGCCCTTCCTGAGCCAGGCATTCCACAGCCCGCAGGCGGCCTGGATGGCCCACAGCGCCGCGCCCGCCGTCGTCGCGGGCTACCCGCTGCTGGAATCCATCCGCACCTGCCATGTGCAGACCTCGCCTGGCGCGTCGGCCTACGGCCGCGCGCCCTTCAACACCTTCGGCCACAGCCGCGAACGCTGGACCGACCGCGACCGAGACATCGTTACCCCCGCCAACGATCTGCTCTACAGCAACGCCTGGCTTGACCTGCGCCAGGGGCCGGTGGTCATCACCGTGCCGCCGCAGACCGGGCGCTACTTCGTGCTGGAGTTGATGGACGCCTACACCAACAACTTCCACAACATCGGCACGCGCAACACGGCGCCGGGCGGCGAGCGTTTTGCGCTCATCGGCCCCGGCAGCGACGCTACCGTCCCCGAGGGAACCACGCCCATCCACAGCCCCACGGCCCTGGTCTGGGTGCTGGGCCGCGTGCTGGTGGACGGCGACGCGGACGAGGAGGCCGCGCGCGGCTTTCAGGCCGGTTTCCGCATCGACGGGCCTGCCACCCCCGCGCCGCCGCCCAGCGTGGCGCAGTGGCAGCAGGGCGGCGACGAGGTGCTGGACTTCTTCGCCAACCTGGCCCGTGCGCTGCACGACTTTCCGCCACCGCCCTCGCAGCGCGGGGTGTTCGACCTGCTGCGCGGCGCGCACCTGCGGCTGAGCCCGGATGGCAAGCTGGGCGACCTGCGCCCCGCCACGCTGGAAGGGCTGCGCGCCGCCTACGCCACGGCCATGCAGACGATCGAAGGCATGACGCGCGCCGCCTCCAAGGCCCCGTGGCGCTACTCCACACGCCTGGGCCGCTACGGCGACGACCTGATGCTGCGCGCCGCCACCGCCTGGAAGGGCCTGGGCGCGCTGGCCGCCGACGAGGCCATCTACGCCGTGACCGACTACGACGATCAGGGCGAACTGCTCGACGGCCAGCGCCTGTACCGCCTGCACTTCGCCGACGGCGGCCAGGTGCCTGCCGGCGCGTTCTGGTCGGTCACCCTGTATGGCGAGGACCGCTACCTTGCGCCCAACCCCATCGGCCGCTACGCGCTGGGCAACCGCAGCCCGCTCCAGCGCAACGCCGACGGCAGCCTGACGCTGTACGTCTCGCAGCAGCCGCCCCCCGGCCCGCGCGAGAACTGGCTGCCCGCGCCCGCGGGCGGCTTCTACCTCATCCTGCGGCTCTACCACCCGCAGCCCGCCTTCCTGGATGGCAGCTACCGCATGCCGCCGCTGGAGCACGTCGCATGAACACCTCGACCTCACGCACCCACCAAGCCATCGTCCACACCCTGCCGCTGTTCGAGATGATGCGCATGCGCGCCGCCACCGCGCCGCGCAAGCACCCGCAGCTCGGCTTCGCGGGGGCCGATGAGGCCTCCAACCTGCGCTGGGCCAACACCTTCACCCACTCCAAGCGCCTGCTCACGCCGGCCGACCGCGCCGTTGTCTCGCCCAACAACGACACGGTCTACCTCAACACCTGGCTCGACCTGTCCGATGGCCCGTTGGTCATCGAAGCGCCCGACATGGGCGAGCGCTACTGGACGCTGGGCTTCCTCGACATGTGGACCAACCCCTTCGCCTACGCAGGCCGCCGCACCACGGGCAACCGTGCGCAGCGCCTGTTCGTGCACGGGCCGCGGTGGCAAGGCACGGTGCCCGAAGGCATGGTGGAAATCGCCGCGCCGGGCATGGACCTGTGGATCATCGGCCGCGTGCTGGTCGATCCCAACGACGAGGACCTGGCCCGCGTCGCCGCGCTGCAGCAGCAGTTCGCCATCCTGCGCGCCGACACGATGCAGCCCGCCGCCAGCAAGGTCGACGCGGCGATGAACGGCCGCAAGACCGACACGCCCGACGCCGCCGAATACCGTGCCGTCGTCGAAGCGGCCTGGGCGCGCAACCCCGCGCCGCGGGACGACACCGCCGCCCAGCCCTTGTGGCGCGAGGCCGTGGCGGCGGGCGATGCGGCCTTGCAACAGGCGCTGGCCGACGTGTGCGACGAACTGCGCCAGAGCGCGCAGGCCTCCGACCTGGGCGGCGGCTGGAACGTGCCCGTCACCATCCGCACCCACTGGGGCGAGCAGATCGCGCTGCGCGCGCGCGTGGCCCGCAACTTGATCGGCGCGCTGGGCATCGAGGAGGCCATGTACCCCGTGGCCGAGGTCGATGCGCAAGGCCAGGCACTCGACGGCGCGCACCGCTACGAACTGCGCTTCGCGCCGGGCGCGGCGCCGCAGGTCGATGCCTTCTGGTCGCTGACGATGTACCGCAAGTCCGACTGCCTGCTGGTGGACAACCCCATCGACCGCTACTCGATCGGCGACCGCACGCCCGGCCTGCGCTGGGACGCGGATGGCGGCCTGCGCATCGCGATCCAGCATGACGAGCCCGCCGATCCCGCTGCGCGCGCCAACTGGCTGCCGGCGCCGCGCGAGCCGTTCTACGTGGCCCTGCGCCTGTACCAGCCGCGCCAGGCGCACCTGGATTTCACCTTCACCTATCCGCCGGTCACACGGCTGGAATGAAAGAGGGATGCAACCGTGCCCAGCTGCCTCCTGGTCGGCGTGCCCGCACAGGCCACCGCCTGGCCCGACGAAATCGTGCGCGTGGAGCCGCCCCACGGTGCGGGCGGCTCCAGCGATATCGGACAGGAAATGACGCGCTGGAGCGAGGTGATCCGCGTTGTCGGCGTCCAGGGCGAGTGAGGCGATCGGCTTGTGCCGATTCAGCGAAGGCAGATCGCGACAAGAACTCGACGGCTGCGGCAACCGATCACCGTGGCCGCGCACATACACAGAATTCACACCACCAAGAGGAGACTCCATGAAAACCACCACCTTCATCGCCGCTGCCGCACTGGCAGCGTGCACCACCGCGTTCCAGGCCCACGCGCAAACGGCGGCACCCGCTGCCGTGCCCGTGAGCGTTGACAATTTTCCGCGCGTGGAAACCGACGCCTACCTCACCATGATGTCCAAGCTCGCCGGGCTCGGCAAGCTGCGGCACGGGCGCGCTCTGACGTCCATCGACCAACAGCGGGTCATCCGCATGAACCGGGACACGCTGTACTCCAGCGTCGTGTTCGACCTTGATGCCGGGCCGGCGACCATCACCCTGCCCGACGCGGGCAAGCGCTACCTGTCGCTGCACGTCATCAACCAGGACCACTACACGGCGAACATCTTCCACGGCGCCGGTTCCTACACGCTGACCCGGGACAGCGTTGGCACGCGCTACGCCTACATCATCATCCGCACCTTCGTCGATCCCGCCAGCGCCGATGACCTCAAGCAGGCCCACGCGCTGCAAGACGCGATGCAGGTCAGCCAGAAAGACGCTGGCAAGCTGGAACTGCCAGCCTGGGATGCCGCCAGCCACAAGAAGGTGCGCGATGCGCTGATCGTGCTGGCATCGACCATGCCCGACCTGACGCAGGCCTTCGGCACCAAGGCCACGGTCAACCCCGTCCGCCACGTCGTCGGGGCTGCGTCCGCCTGGGGCGGCTTGCCCGAGAAAGAAACCATCTACCTGAATGTCACCCCGCCGAAGAACGACGGCAAGACGGTCTATCGGTTCAGCGTCAAGGATGTGCCTGTGGACGCCTTCTGGTCGGTCAGCGTCTATAACGCGGCGGGCTATTTCGACAAGAACCCCGAAGGCGCCTACACCGTCAACAACATCACGGCCAAGCGAGGCGGCGATGGCAACGTCACCGTCCAGTTCGGCGGCTGCGAGGATGGTAAGACGCCCAACTGCCTGCCGATCATGCCGGGCTGGAATTACCTGGTGCGCCTGTACCAGCCGCGCCCGGAAGCCGCCAGCGGCGCCTGGAAGTTCCCGGAAGCGCAGCCGGTGAACTGAGGCGCTTCTTGCGGGCTCGCCAACCCCTGAACCCAATATCCAGCGATACCTGATACCTACCCTCCAGGGGACAAACATGGACCGCAGACAATTCGTTTCCGCCACGGCAGGCGCACTGGCTTCGACTGGCATTTACGCGCAGGCATTGGCCCAAGTCGCATCCCAGGCCGCCGCTCCCGCCAGCCTGCGGGTGGCCGCACGCAATGCGTGGATCTGGGGCCTGCCCCTGATTGAAAACGCCGAGCAGCGCGCGGCGCGCTTTGCTGAAGGGCTCAAGCCCAACAGCTTCCGGCACGATCGCGCATTGGTCACGGCCAAGGGGCAGTTCGTCACCACCCCCAACAACGACACCCTGTATTCGCAAGCCTGGCTGAACCTGGAGAAAGGGCCGGTGACGATCAGCGTGCCAGCGTCGGGCGAGCGCTATTACTGCGTGCCGTTGATGGACATGTACACCAACAACTTCGCCATCGTGGGCACCCGCACGTCCGGCGCCGCCGCGCGAACCTTCACCGTCATCGGGCCCAACGCCAAGCGGACGGACCCGCTGGCCATCCGCGCCCCGACCAATTCGGCGTGGATCCTGGGCCGCACCCTCGTCGATGGCGATGCGGACCTGCCCAAGGCGCACGCCTTCCAGGACGGCTGGTCGATCAAGGGCCCGGCGGCCGGCGCGCCCAGGAGCTTTGCGAAACGAACGGCGCCGTGGGACCAGTATTTCGCGTCCGTCCAGTCCCTGATGAACGAAAGCCCGCCGCCGATGACCGATGCGCGCATGCTGGACAGCATGGCGCCGCTGATTCAATTCGGCAAAGCCTTCGACTCCGCGCGGTATTCGCTTGACCAGGTGGACGAGATCAAGGCCGGCGTGGCCGACGCGGCCAGCCTCTTCCTGCAGATCCGCAGAACCTTGCCGGTGCGCAATGGCTGGAGCCTGCCGCGCGACACCATCGGCAACTTTGGCCAAGACTACGATTACCGCGCGGCCGTCGCCGTCGGCGGCCTGGCGGCGCTGCCGCCGGTCGAGGCGATGTACCTGCGCGTGGGTGGGCCGGAAGGGCGCGGATTCGATGGTGCGAAATCCTGGAAGCTGACTTTCGCGGCCGATCAACTGCCGCCGGTGGATTCGTTCTGGTCGCTGTCCATGTACCGCCTCACGTCCGACGGCCAGCTCTTCTTTGCCGACAACCCCATCGATCGCTACACCATCGGCGACCGCACGGCGGGCCTGAAGCGGGGCGCCGACGGCGCGCTCGACATCCGCATGTCGCGCACCGCGCCCGCCGATGCGAACGCCAACTGGTTGCCGGCGCCAGCCGAGGGCAACTTCGTGCTGATCCTGCGCGCCTACCTGCCGAAGCCGGCGCTGCTTTCGGGCAGCTACGTGCTGCCTCCCGTGCAGACGGCTTGAGGCCAACGCCATCGTCGTCGCTCTCAATAGGCCGACCGGCAACTCCCTGGTCGGCCTGTGTTTTGAGATTTTTTGCCCGATGACCAGCGTGGAATAAGCGCCATGCGCTATCTAATAGATAGCAATCAGAGCGTCCTCCGATGATGCCGCGTGAGTTGCCGGGGCGGTCGGGCAAGCGCGGCCGATAATCCCCACGCCATGTCAACCCTACCCAAAGTGATCTTCGGCTTCCACGCCGTCGGCGTGCGACTGAAGGTCGCGCCCGCCTCCATCATCGAGGTCTATGCCGACCCCACGCGGCGCGACGCGCGCATGCGGCAGTTCCTGCAGCGCGCCGCCGAGGCCGGCGTGCGCGTGATCGAGGCCGACGCCCAGCGTCTGGCCCGGCTGGCCGGCAGCGCCGGCCACCAGGGGCTGGCCGCGCGCGTGCACCCCGTCGAACTGGCGCGCTCGCTCGACGACCTGCTCGACGGCGTGGAGGCCGCGGGCACGGCACCGCTGCTGCTGGTGCTCGACGGCGTGACCGACCCGCACAACCTGGGCGCCTGCCTGCGCGTGGCCGACGGCGCCGGCGCGCACGCGGTGATCGCGCCCAAGGACCACGCCGTCGGCATCAACGCCACCGTGGCCAAGGTGGCCAGCGGCGCGGCCGAGACGGTGCCGTACTTCATGGTCACCAACCTGGCGCGCACGCTGGGCGAGTTGAAGGAGCGCAGCATCTGGATCGTCGGCACCGCCGGCGAGGCCGAGCAGACGGTGTACGACATGGACCTGAAGGTGCCCACCGCGCTGGTGCTGGGCGCCGAAGGCGACGGCATGCGTCAGCTCACCCGCAAGACCTGCGACGTGCTGGCGCGCATCCCCATGCGCGGCGCGGTCGAGAGCCTGAACGTGTCGGTGGCCAGCGGCGTGTGCCTGTACGAGGCGCTGCGCCAGCGCGGGCAGGGCGCTTAAGCCGGCGCCAGCCCGGCCCGCCGCGCCGGGAACGGCCGGAACGCCATCAGCACCGCCATCGCCGCCAGCCCCATGCCCCACGAGGCGACGTACATCAGCGTGTAGCTGTTCATGCGGTCATAAACCAGGCCGCCCAGCAGCGGCCCGGTGGACATGCCCAGGCTGCCGGCCAGCGCCGTGCCGCCGATGATGGTGCCCATCATCCTGAGCGGGAAGTTCTCGCGGATGATCACCGCGTAAAGCGGCATCGTGCCGGCATAGATGAAGCCGACCGCCACCGCCACGGTATAGAAGCCGCCGAGCCGGCTGACCGATGCGTAGGCCAGCACGGCGAAGGCTTGCGCCAGCAGGCCGATGACCAGCACGCGCTGCGCGCCGAAGCGGTCGCCCGCCAAGCCGAAACCGATGCGGCCGGCCATGCCGGCCGAGACCAGCGACACGGCCAGCCCGCGCTGCGTGTCGAACCAGCCGGTGACGCAGGCCATCATCGGCGCGAAGATCGCGGCGGTCGCCGCGCCGACCAGCAGGCCGAACAGCCGCTGGAACTCCGCCAGCGACTCGGCCCGGCTGGCCAGCGCCAAGCTGGCCGCCAGCACGATCGAGCCCGCCAGCACCACCGGGCGCGGGCCGAAGCGGTCCGACAGGCGTGCCCCACGCCAGGCTGGCCGCGCCCATGGCGAGGAAGCCGAAGGTCATCGCGGCGGAGATGCCGGTGACCGACCAGCCGGTGTCCCTGCGCCATCGGCCGCAGGAAGACGGGCAGCGAGAACATCGCGCCCATCGCGACACAGCCCAGCAGGCTGCCGGCCGCGACGATGACCCAGCGGTAGGGGTGGTTCATGGCATGCCTTGGTCCCCGCGCCGGCCGTGCCCGCCTGGCCTTCCGCAAGTGCCGCAAGCTTGTCCAGCGCCATGCGCCACCCCAGTTCGTTGTCCGCGGCCGACACGCCAGCCGGCAGCCCTTCATGGACAGCCAGCAGATCCGTGCCGCTGCCCGAGGGAAGCAGCGTGTAGGTGATGGTCATCTCGCCGGCCATGGCCGGATCGTCCGTCTCGAACGCCATGCGCTCGACGACGCAAGCGTGAGGAAGCAGCGAGACGAAGCGGCCGTGGTAGGTGTCGGTGTGCGCGCTGGTCTTGCCGGCGGGTTCGGCAGAAGCGTAGGTCAGCGAAACGCGGAATGAACCGCCTTCACGCGGGTCGAATTCATGGACGCGGCTGGTCATGCCATCGGGAACCCGCCAGCGCTGCACGGCGTCCCGATCCGTCAGCAGGCGGTACACCCGCTCAGGGGGAGCGGCGATATGGCGCCTGGAATGCGTGGCCGTCATCGCGGAGTCCGACAGTCCTTGACGAATGCCGTCGCGCTCAGGCGTCCGGCGCGGCGCCCCAGCCCATTTCCACCAGCCCGGTGAAGCCGCCCCAGAACATGCGCATGCCGTCGAAGGGCATGTCCTCGGGCTTGCAGTCGATGCGCGGGTCCTTCATCACCAGCGCGTTGATGCGGTCGCGCTCGGCGCGCGAGGCGTAGACGATCCACGAGAACACGGCCACCTCGTCGTCCTTGAGCTGCACGGCCTGCGGGAACGAGGTGAGCTTGCCGGGCTGCACATCGTCGCCCACGCATTCGAAATATTGCAGGGCGCCGTATTCCATCCACACCGCCCCCGCCTTCTGCGCGAGTGCGTGGTAGGCGTCCAGCTTGGCGCGGGGTACGGGGACGACGAATCCATCGATGTAGTGCATGAGGTTCTCCTGTGAAAATTTCCGGTGCATGTGTTTGCCATCGTCGGCGGCGTGCCGGATCACGCCGTGCCTGGGTTGATCCTCAGTTCGGAATCTCGGGCTCGACGAGGTGGGCAAGCTGCACCAGCGACTCTTGCCAGCCCAGGTAGCACATTTCGACCGGAATGAGTTCCGGGATGCCGGCCTGCTCGATGTGGACTTCGGTGCCGCACGACACCGCGCGCAGCGTCACGGTCACGTGCATCTCGCCGGGCAGGTTGGGGTCGTCGAAGCGGTCGGTGTACTCGACGCGTTCGCCGGGAGTCAGCTTGAGGTACTCGCCGCCGAATGAATGGCTGTGGCCGGTCGAGAAGTTCTCGAACGACATCCTGAAGCTGCCGCCGACCTGGCCATCGAACTGGTGGACGTGGCACATGAAGCCATAGGGCGGCAGCCATTTGGCCAGCGCCGGGCCATGCGTGAAGGCGCGGTAGACCTTGTCGGGCGTGGTGCGAAGGACGCGGTGAAGGTGGACGGTTCCGGTGGGCATGACGGGGTCTCCTTGGGAAAAATGGGGAAATGGGGGGTGCGGTCACACGGCTCGCCCATCAAAGTGGCGCACGGGAATGGCGGCCAGGTCGATGTCTTCCACGCAGCGCACGTTGATGGCCGCCATCGGCACGCCCTGCGGGCTGGGGGCCTCGCCGTACAGGTGGATGCCGCAGGTGGGGCAGAAGCGGTGGCGGATGGCGTGCTTGTGGAAGGTGTAGCTGCGGCTGGCGTCCTCGGGCGTTTGCAGTTGGAGGCCCTCGCGCGGTGTGAACCACAGCAGCGAGCCGCGCCGCTGGCACATCGAGCAATTGCAGGCCAGCACTTCATTGATGTCGCCTTCGAAGCTGAGCCGGTTCTGGCCGCAGTGGCAACTGGCTTGGTAACGCATGGGGTTTCTCCTCGAAAGTCAGCGAAGGTTCAATTGCCAGGACAGGCGCCTTCCTGGTCACTGCATGGAATGCAGGCCGATGCAGTTGCCCTCGGTGTCCACCACCAGCGCGCAGAAGCCGTATTGGCCAATGGAGAACTTGGGCTTGCGCACCTGGCCGCCCGCTGCCTCGACCCGGGACTGCTCCACGGCGCAGTTCTCGCAACCGAAGTACACCAGCGTGCCTCCGCCGCCGGGCGCCACGCCCTCCATGCGCACCAGCATGCCGCCCGCGCCGGGGGCGTTCATTTCCATGGGGAAGCTCAGCATCTCCATGCCACTGGCTTCCCCCTCGGGCGCGGCCAGCGGCTCCAGCTTGTGCTGGAACACGGCTTCGTAAAACTTGCGCGCACGCGTCATGTCCTGCACGTAGAGCTCGAACCAGACGATGGGGTTGGGCTTCATGGCAATCTCCTGTGTGAGTGAAAAGCGTTCTTCAGGTCCGGGTTTCGACGTAGCGCGCGAAGCTGTCGAGGATGGCTTGCCAGCCTTCGCGCTGCTGTTCGGCGGTGTGGGTGTTCTCGGCGTCGAAGGTCTCGCGCACGGTGGTGCCGCCGGCCGATTCCGCGAATTCCACGCGCACCCGGCGCTGGTCGCTCATCGTGTATTCGATCAGGCGCTGCGGGTCGATGCGCGTGTAGGTGCCTTCAAAGTCGAAGCCGGCGCTGCCGTCGCGTGCTTCCATGCGCGTGTTGAAGCGCCCGCCCTCGCGCAGGTCGACACTGGCGCGCGGCGTGTGCCAGTCGGGCGAGGCGGTGTTCCACCGCTCGATGGCACGCGGGTCGTTCCACGCCGCCCAGACTTGGGCCACGGGTGCCTGGACCAGGGTTTCGATGGTGATGTTCATCAGACACTCCTAGGATTCCGCGAGTGACATCCATCGTCATCAGGCGGCTGGGGTTTGACTCGGGTGGCGGCGGTATTCGAGCACGACCAAGCCTCCCGCGAACGATTGCGCCGAAGCGAAGGACAACGGACACAAGCCCAGGTCCGGCGGCGTGAAGGATCGGCCGCGGCCAAGCAGCAGGGGGAGCACACGCAGACGCAGCACATCGACCTCGTTGGCGCGCAGCAGCGCATCGGTCAACGTCAGGCTGCCCCAGATCATCAGGTTGCCGGCAAAACGTCGGCGCAAGCCGCGGACCGCAGCCACGCCGTCACCTCTGAGGATCTCGGCCGAATCGTCCGCTCCCCAGGGGGCCGATGCGAGGGTGGAGGAAACGACGAACTTGGGGCGCTCCCGGATCGGCGTCGCGACCGGCTCCACCGCCGGATTCGCGGTAGGCCAATAGTCGGCGAACATGCGGTAGGTCTTGGCGCCGAAGACGATGGCCGCGACGCCCGACAGAACCCGCAGTTGTTCGGTATCGGCTTGGTTGATCCAGTCCGCGTTGGCGAAAAAACCGATGCCTCCGTCCGAGTCCTCGGCATAGCCGTCGAGGCTGATGATCTGTTCCACGATCACGCTGCCCATGCGAACCTCAACCCTGCGTCGCGACGTTGACCATCCACGGCGTGCCGAAGCGGTCGGTCACCATGCCGAAGCCCGGCGACCAGAAGGTCTGGGTGAAGGGCATGGTCGCCTGGCCGCCCTCGGCCAGCCCATCGAACACGCGCTGGCCTTCGGCGACGGTGTCCACGCTGATCGACACCCAGAGGCCTTGCGGTTTTTGGTAGCCGCCCCCGCAGGCGTCGCTTTGGCCCGGCATGGCGGGCAGGGCATCCGAGCCCATGAGGGTCTGCGCGCCGATCTGCAAATGGGCGTGCATGAGGCACGATTTGAGGGCGTCGGGCAACGGCGGCATGCCTTCGCTCGCTGGCATCTCGCCAAACGTCATCTGGTGCACGATCTGACCGCCAAACAACTTGGCATAGAACGCCATGGCCTCGGCGCAGTTGCCGTCGAAGTTGAGGTAAGGAATGAATTGCATGGTGGGTCTCCGGGTGGCGGGGTTACAGGGCGCTGGATCAGCGCCCGTCGAAGGCCGCTTGCAGGGCGGCGATGTCGAGCTTCTTCATCTTCATCATGGCTTGCATGGCGCGCCGCGAGGCGGCCTGGTCGGGCGCGTTCATCAGACGCTCCCAGTCGCGTGGCGTCACCTGCCACGACAGGCCGTAGCGGTCCGCCAGCCAGCCGCACTGCTGGGCGGCGGGATCGCCCCTTCGCCCAGGCGGCTCCAGTAGTGGTCGATCTCGGCCTGGCTGTCGCAGTTGATCATCAGCGACACGGCGGGGGTGAATTGGAAGTGCGGCCCGCCGTTGAGGGCCAGCATCTCCTGGCCGTCCAGCGTGAAGGACACGGTCATCACCGAGCCGGGGGGCTTGCCGTGCTCCTCCTGCCCGGCCTCGCTGTAGTGCGTGACGCTGAGGATGCGCGAGTCGGGAAAGAGGCCGGTGTAGAAGTTCGCGGCCTCTTCGGCCTGGGTGTCGAACCAGAGGCAGGGCTGGATGCGTGGGGTGAGGCGAGCCATGGGACTCCTTTGATTTGTGGACGGCGTACACATATCCTAGGCATTAAAATGGACGCTGTCCACATGAAGGGTTCACGTGGTTGTAATCCTTCGTTCCTTTGCTCTAACCGCTCATGGCCACTGATTCGCAATCGATCCTCGGCGCACGCGCGACCTACCACCATGGCGACCTGCGCGCCGCCTTGGTCGAGGCGGGCCTGGCGCTGGCGCGCGAGGGCGGGCCGGAGGCCGTGGTGCTGCGCGAGACCACGCGCCGCGCCGGCGTGGCGCCGAACGCGGCGTACCGTCACTTCTCCAGCCACCAGGCCTTGTTCGACGCCGTGCGCGCGGCGGCCGTGGGGGCGCTGGCGCAGGCCATCGAGGCCGAACTGCGGCAGGCCGAGGCGCTGCCCGATGCGGCCACCCGCGCGCGCGGCATGCTCGCCGCCGTGGGGCGCGGCTACCTGGGCTTCGCGCAGGCGGAGACGGGGTGGTTTCGCACCGCGTTCGCCTTCGGCGCGCACGACGTCGAGGTGCCCACCGACCCGGCGCGCACCGCCGCCAAGGGCCTCAACCCTTTCGAGCTGCTGGGCTACGCGCTGGATGCGATGGTGCAGGCTGGCGTGCTGCCCGCCGAGCGGCGGCCCGGCGCCGAGTTCCTGGCGTG
This sequence comes from Ottowia sp., assembly GCF_016703145.1. Lineage (GTDB taxonomy): Bacteria > Pseudomonadota > Gammaproteobacteria > Burkholderiales > Burkholderiaceae_C > Ottowia. The sequence goes on from NZ_JADJCO010000002.1 coordinate 681,798, forward strand.
GTCGTCGGTGCACGGCATGGCGCTGCTCATCATCGATGGGCCGCTGCGCCGCGCGCCGCCCGCCGTGCGACTGGTGCTGGGCGGTCGGCTGCTGCGCATGGTCGAGGCGGGGTTGTGATGAATGCTCCTGAAATAGTAGCTGTCTGCTGTTGATGGGCGCGGGCTATAGGCCGATTCGATCTGAAACAGGCGCTACACCCAGCCCAGCGCCCCCAGCATCGCTCCGGCGCCGATGATCCACAGCAGGTGCAGCCGGGTGCGCCACACCAGCACCGTGGCCATGGCGGTCAGCGCCCACAGCCGCCAGTCGCGCGCCGGCTGGTCGTGCGCGCCGGTCAGCAGCCAGCCGGTGGCGATCAGCAGTGCCACCACGATGGGCGACATGCCGGCCTTGAAGGCGCGCACGGCGCGCAGCTCGCGGTTCTTGTGCGCCCAGCGCGTGGCGGCGTAGGTCAGCACGCACGAGGGCAGCAGCATGCCCGCCAGGGTGATGGCCACGCCCAGCAGCGCCAGGCCGTAAGCCGGCCAGCCGCCCGCCGGGCCGCCGCCGGCGTTCAGCCCCACGTTCCAGCCCATCAGGGCGACGAACAGCACGTTGGGCCCCGGCGCTGCCTGGGCCAGGGCGATGGAGGAGGTGAACTGCCCCTCGCTCAGCCAGTGGCGCGCATCGACCAGGTAGCGGTGCATGTCCGGCGCGGTCGAAATGGCGCCGCCCACCGCCAGCAGCGACAGCGACAGGAAGTGCGCCAGCAGGTCCAGCCAGTCGGCGGGGGCGAGGCTGATGGTCATGAGGGGTTGGCCGGATGGGCGTCGCCGGGCGCCGGCGACGCGCGGCCCAGGCAGCGCCAGGCCCACAGGCAGCAGCCGCCGCCGACGACGGCCAGCACCCAGCCCAGCGGCACCCGCAGCAGGGCCACGGCGACGAAGGCGGCGATGGCGGCGGCCGCGCAGACCGGCAGGCCCATGACGTTGGCGCGCAGCGCGCCGACCAGCTTGATGCCGGTGGCCAGCACCAGCCCGGCGGCGACGGCGCCCATGCCGCGCAGCGCACGCTGCGCGACCTCGGCGTCGGCCACGGTGGCGAACAGCGCCGCCAGCGCCAGCACCAGAACGGTGGGTACGGCCAGCATGCCGGCCAGCGCCGCCAGCGCGCCGGCGACGCCGAAGTGCCGGCCGCCGATCATCATCGACAGGTTGACGACGTTGGGGCCGGGCATGATCTGCGCCACCGCCCAGTCCTCGAGGAACTGCTCGCGCGAGAGCCAGCGCTTCTTCTCGACCAGTTCGCGCTGCACCACCGCCACCACGCCGCCGAAGCCCTGCAGCGCCAGCGTGGTGAAGGACCAGAACAGGTCGGCGCGCGAGCGCGGGGCGCCGAGGGGCGGGTCGGAGGCAGGCATGGCGAAGTGCTATTTAAAAAATAGCTGTTAGCGCAATATGGACGCGGGATTGAAGACAATTTGATTCAAATTGCGGCCGGCCCGGAGCCGCTCTCCTGGCGCGGCAGCAAGTCCCGCACGCGGTCGGCCGGGCGACACAGCCGCGTGCCGCGCGGCGCCACCACGATCGGGCGCTCGATGAGCACGGGCGTGGCCGCCATGGCGGCGGCGAGCTGGCCGTCGGTGAGCGCGAGGTCGTCCAGGCCCTGCGCCAGGACCTCGGGCTGCTTGGTGCGCAGCAGGGCGCGCAGCGGCTCGCCGGTGGCCCGGGCCAGGGCCCGCAGTTCGGCGGCGGAGGGCGGGGTCTTCAGGTACTCGACGATGCGCGGCTCGGCGCCGCTGGCGCGGATCAGGGCCAGCACGCTGCGCGAGGTGCCGCACTGGGGGTTGTGGAAGATCGTGATGTCGCTCATGGCGTGGCTTTCGGTCAGTACAGCAGGAACGGGCGGCGCTCCTCGATCCAGGCCGATTCGTCGGCGCGCGCCAGCGCGTCCAGGTCGGCCGGCGCGGCGGCCGGGTCGTCCACCCATTCGCGCAGCAGCGGGCTACCGTTGATGAGGTCGATAGCCAGCCGGCCGTGCTCATACTCGTAGGCGACGTCGCGCCACAGCGGGTAGCTGGGCGCCTGCGCGCGCAGCGCCTTGAAGGCCAGCGCCTGCAGCCGCCAGGGCCGGAAGGCGGCGTGGTCGTAGTGCGCGGGGTCTTCGACGTGGATCTGCATGCCGGCGCAGAGCTGGCCCGCGTGTTTGTGGAAGGTGGGCTCGAACCAACAGGCGCGCAGCACGCAGCCGCGCAGCCATTCGGGCGCCAGCGCGCGCATGCCGGCCAGCAGGCGGCCGGTGTCGAGGCCGGGCGCGCCGAACAGCTCCAGCGGGCGCGTGGTGCCGCGCCCCTCGCTCAGCGTGGTGCCTTCCAGCATCACGGTGCCGGCGTAGGCGCGCGCCATGCTCAGGTTGGCGGCGTTGGGGCTGGGGTTGACCCAGGTGCGCTCGGGCGGCCAGCCGAAGCCCGGGGCGGCGTCGGGCCGCCAGCCTTCCATCGGGATGACGCGGTACTCCAGTCGCAGGCCCAGGTGGGCGATGAACCAGTGGCCCAGTTCGCCCATCGTCATGCCGTGGCGCATGGGCATGGGGCCGGCGCCGACGAAACTCTCCCAGCCGGGGTGCAGCGTCAGCCCCTCCACCGGCCGGCCGGCGGGGTTGGGGCGGTCGAGCACCCACACGGCCTTGCCGGTGCGGGCGGCGGCCTCCAGCACGTAGCGCAGGGTGGTGATGAAGGTGTAGATGCGGCAGCCCAGGTCCTGCAGGTCGACCAGCAGCACGTCGAAGCTGTCCAGCATGGCCTCGGTGGGGCGGCGCACGTCGCCGTACAGGCTGAACACGGGGATGCCAAGGCGCGGGTCGGTGTAGTCGGGCGACTCGACCATGTTGTCCTGTTTGTCGCCGCGCAGGCCGTGCTGCGGGCCGAAGGCGGCCGTGAGCTGGAGGTCCGGCAGCGCGGCCAGCGCGTCGAGCGAATGCGCGAGGCCGCGCGTGACGGAGGCGGGGTGCGCCAGCAGCGCCACGCGGCGGCCTTGCAGCGGGGCGTGCAGGGCGGGGTCGTCGAGGAAGCGTTCGAGGCCGGTTTTCATGGGGTGAGCGGGTGAGGGTGCGGTCCGCGCGCGGTCCAGCCGGCGCGGTCGTGGAAGTCGGGGCGGGCGGCGGGGTGGCGCAGCGCCCAATAGGCGAGGCCGCCGTCCAGGGTCTCGATGACGGCGCTGAGGCCGACCAGCGCGCCACCGTCGCCGGGCGGGGGCAGGGCGGACCAGGGCAGCCAGGCCTCCAGCGTCAGGCGGCGCGGCGCGCGCGTGCAGGCCAGAGCGCGGCGCGGGCAAGGGCTCGGCGGCGGCGTCGCGCACGCGCGGCACGCTGAAGGCGTAGGCCGCCCAGTCGCCCGAGGGGCTGAAGTTGAATTCACGGTACGCCGCGCTCCCCGCCGAACCGACGAAGACCTCGAAGCAGGTGTGGCGCCACAGGCCGTCCTTGGGCGACGGCTGGCCGGACGCGGGCGGCACGCGTAGCCGGTCCAGGTCGCCCGTCAGCTCGTAGCGCAGGTGCCATGCTTGCCCCGAGGCGGCGTTGGCCAGCGTCACCTCCAGGCGCTGGACGGCGGCGCAGGGCGTGCCGGGGTGGGGCGAAAGCGCGTGGGCGGCGGGCTGGTCCGTCATGGTGGCGCGTATTGTCTCAGCGGTGTGGCGGGCAAGGGCACTGCGTCATGAATCCTTCATCCGTTCGACATGGCGCCGTCACGCGCGGGGCCGACCATGGCCGCATGGAATCCCGTGCACAGGAGCGCCGCCCGTGAAAGAACTGCCCACGCCCACCTTCGCGCTGTCGCCGATGGCGCCGCCCGCCCGCCCGCCCCGGGGGGCTCTTCATCGCCGCGGTCAGGGCCTTGCTGAAGGGCCGGGCACCCAGGGCATCGAGGTGGCCTGGGCGCGCCACCAGGACGAAGTGAGGGCGGCGCAGCGCTTGCGCCACGCGGTCTTCGCGGGCGAGATGGGCGCGCGCCTGTCCACCCCCGAGCCCGGCCACGACATCGACCTGTTCGACGATTTCTGCGAGCACCTGCTGGTGCGCGACGCCGCCACGCGCGAGGTGATCGGTACCTACCGCGTGCTGACCCCGGCCCAGGCCCGGCGCGTGGGCGGCGCCTACAGTGACACCGAGTTCGACCTGACCCGCCTGCGTGCGCTGCGCCCCCGCATGGTGGAGCTGGGCCGCAGCTGCGTGCACCCCGCGCACCGCCACGGCGGCGTCATCATGGCGCTGTGGGGCGCGCTGGCCGAGTTCATGGTGCGCAACCAGCTCGACACGATGATCGGCTGCGCCAGCATCCCCATGCTGCACGGCGGCGTGGTCGGCGGCGACGCGGCGGCCAGCATCTGGCGCCAGCTGGAGCGCACGCACATGGCCCCGGTCGAATACCGCGTGCGCCCGCGTCTGCCGCTGCCGGTGGAGCGCCTGGACGGCACGCTGCCGGTGGAGCCGCCGGCGCTGATCCGGGGCTACCTGCGCCTGGGCGCGCGGGTGCTGGGCGCACCGGCGTGGGACCCCGACTTCAACACCGCCGACCTGCCGATGCTGATGCGCATCGCCGACCTGCCGCCACGCTACCGCTGGCACTTCCTCGGCGCTTGAGCCTTGCGGCGATCATCGGCGTAAGCTGCGTTTCAGCACGCATCAACAGCAAGCAAGCATGGACCTGATCCTGTGGCGCCATGCCGAGGCGCAAGACCCCGGCGAGGGCATGAGCGACCTGGCCCGCCCGCTGACGCGGCGCGGCGAGAAGCAGGCCGCGCGCATGGCCGCCTGGCTCGACCGCCAGTTGCCCGAGGGCGCGCGCGTGCTCGCCAGCCCCGCCGTGCGCACCGAGCAGACCGTGGGCGCGCTGGGCCGCAAGTACCGGCTGCACGACGAACTGCGGCCCGGCGCCACGGCCGATCAACTGCTGCGGCTGGCCGGCTGGCCCACGGCCCGGGCGCCGGTGCTGGTCGTCGGCCATCAGCCCGCGCTGGGCCAGACGGTGGCGCAGCTGCTGGGCCTGCCCGGCGGCGACTGCGCGGTGAAGAAGGGCGCCGTGTGGTGGCTGCGCCGCCGCGAGCGCGACGGCGCACCGCAGACGGTGGTGGTCACGGTGCAGGCGGCGGAGCTGCTTTAGCGTCAATACTGTTCAGATACGAATCACCAGCCGGTAACTGTCCTGCGCCGGTGTGGCCAACTCTTGCGGCGTGTAATCGATGACCCGCACCGCCTGCTCGTGGCGACGTTGGCGGTCTTCGCCGCTGAAGACTTCGCGCAGGTAGGCGGTGTCGGTCTACGGGAACGAAGCGGCTCATCGGTTCAGGCTCTGTGTGGTTCGGCTGAAATTGTCTCGGATGGCTCCAGCGCCCTCAAGGCCGAAAAGCCCGAAAAACTCTAGAACCAGCCTTCAACCAGCGCCACCCTCGGATGGAGCAGCAGCGATCAGTGCATATTCCTCCAGCGATCGCTGACCGCTGTGGCGGCCCAGCGCGACGCCCTCGATCTCGCCCGCAAGCTGCGCGGACGCTGCTTCCATGCGCTGCGCCTCTTCCTCTGCGGCAACGAGGTCGGCGCACAACTCCCTGAGCAACCCCTTGTCCCTCGCCAGATCGAGCGCGGCGGCCAAGGCCTGCGGACCAGGGGAAAACACAGGCATCGGTCCCGGCTCCAGATGGATCAGACCGCGATAGCCGGCGCTCCCGCCGAGACGAAAAGCGGTCTGCGCCACCAGTTCCAGATCGGCCATTGCCTCCTTCGAGGCCTCGCCCTCTCCACCAGCCCGCGCGCGCGAACGCGCCTCGGCCGCCCCCAGGTGCACGAACAGCAGCACGGCCAAAGCTGGCCGCAGGCGCAGGCTGGCGATGCCCCGCTTCAGCGCCGCAGCCGAATCCACGTGTCGGGCGAGATGGCTGGCATACCGCCAGCCCAGGCTCGGCAACTGCTCACGCAACAGGGTCTTGTGCGCGTCGGGCAGCAGATGCCAGTCCTGTGCCAGCCGGGCGTCCAACCACTTCCCGGCCTCCGCCTCATCGAGCCGCGCCAGCGTTGTGCCCAGATACCGGGACACTCCGCACAGAAATCGCCGCCAAAGGCTGTCAGGCTCGCCGTCCCGCGCCTCACCGAACCACGGTTGTTCGATGGCCTTTTGCAGCGACTTGGCCAACGCGGGCCGGCCGCCGAGTCGCTGCATGGCCAGCAGCACGGGCAGACAGACGCGCTCGCCCCATGCCTCGCTGCGCTCGAGCAACACCTTGTTCGATCGAAGAACCGCCCCGGCCAATTTTTCCCACTCCTCCGCCACGGTCTCGCGCAACTTCGCCGGCTGCGAATTCAGCGTCCTTTGGTCTTCGAGCAAGAACAGCGCCGCCTCCAGATGCAAGGGAACCCGCTGCGCCGCCTTCAGGTCGTCGTCCCTGGCTTCAAGCAATGCCTGCGCCTTGGCCAAGTGGTACAACTCGCCACAAGTCAGCAGTTCGGACAGATATGTTTCCGCGTTGTGCGGCTCGATGGGCGGCCTGTCCGGGCGCATCTGCTTCTTCTTGCCCGCGTACTCACGGTACAACGCACGCAAAACGCCAACCACCTGCAGCCGGTGGCCCACTTGGCCGATCCACTGCGTTCCTTCCTCGGAGTCTTTCGCGTTCAGCAGCGCCACGCCACGCTTGGTGAATTCATTCAAGTTGTCGACACCGCTCTTATCCAGTCCGAGGTGGTTCGCTTCCAGCAGAGGTGGAACGCGCAGGAAAAACGCCAGCTCCTTTGCCAAGAATTCCTCGTTCTGATCGAACTCTCCCGGCCAGCGGCGCACCTGCACGTGCATGTGGGGCGTGGAGCCCAGCACCAAGGCCGGCAACACCTCGTGCAGCACCCATTTGTCGGGGACGGCCAGGGCCTGCGCTTGCTCAGGGGCGCTCAGGCCCAGCAGACGCTCCAACTGCGCTTCAGCCTTCATGCCGCCCTGGTCCTCATCCGCAGGACGCAGCGCGATCGATGCGGAGTCGTGCACCATGCGACCCGGGTAGGCAACGCCTTCGTCCGGCAACGACGTGAACCAGACATCCAGATACCCATCAACCAGCATCGACAGGCCCGGCATCCGGGTGACCAGAAACACCGGCTGGTTGCGCGGCGCCACCGCCAGGATCGCCCGTAAGTCGTCGGTGTCATCGCTACCAGGCTCGTCGATACGCTCCACCGCCACGACGGCAGGAAGCGGCGCGCGGAACAGGCCACCGAACAGGCGGTAGCCGTACAGCTTGCGGCGCAGCCAGAAACGCCGGCCAGGCTCCGAGTGCCGCAGCCAAGCTTTTTCTTCGAACAATGTCTTCACCAACCCCGCGCCCGGCAAATCCACAACATCAAGAAGAAAGCGATGAGACAGCTTCAAGCAGCGGGGCAGGAGCGGGTTCCACACCAACATTGCAAAAACGAGTGGCACCAGAACGCCATAGAAGAGTGCCAACTTTGCCCACCACGCATTGGCGGTCTGCGTCCGCCAATGGCTGATCAGCAGGTCCGGTTGGTGAATGATCGCGCCAGGAACCTCGATCAACCACGCCACCAGCAGACCCAGCACCACGGCAAACAGGAGGAAACGCGCGCTCGCTGGCCCGGCGGGCGCGAGCAGTAGCGCCTCTACCCGCGCCAGCCAGAGCCGCCACCCGTGTCCGGCGTGCTGGCCCAGCAGTTCATGCTCTAGAAAGCCGCGCTCCCCGCTCCGCCGAGCCACGGCCGAAGGCCCCAGCACTAGCCGCCGGCTTTTCCAGTCTGCCTTGTCGCCCTGGCCCAGGTTCACCCATTGGCGGAAAGCCTCCTCGTCGGTCGACACCAGGGCCACGGTCCATTTCGGCGCCGCACTCGCGGCGCGCAACCTGTTGTCGCCCTTCCACCAAGCCTTCAGCAGTTTCCAGGGCCTGCGCCTGGCGGCTGCGTTGCCTGCGCGTCGACTGAAATCCTGCCATTGCGATGACAGCGCCCGCCCGATCGTCTGCAGGCCCGAAGGTGCCTTGCGAACGATGTGCGTTTCATGGGTCGGCCCCTTTTGCTCAACTACAACGTCGTAGGTGAGGACAAGCAGCCCGTCGGAGCCGCGGCCCTGTGCCGGCCGGCTGCCGCTCCGCCGCTCTGACTCGCCAACTGCCAGCGCCGAGACGCCGCCTGACCAGAAGCGCGCAAAGCAGTCGGCACAGCCGCCGGAATACACGCAGTCGGCCAAGGCACGCGCCCTGGCTTCGTTGCCCGCGCACGCCGACAGCCAGGCCTGCAGCGGATGCGCGGCGCGTTGGCGCGTCCGACCGGCAATGTCAGCCGCCAGATCGGGGTCTTGGCGATGATCTTCGACAAGTACGGCCGAGGGGCCTTCCCTGTGAACGCCGCTGCCTAGGCCGTTTCCCCAGCACGTGTTGCCTCGGGCTTCCCCGGCACTGGAGGAAAAAACGATGCCGACCTCCGTGTTGCCATAGCAGCGGTTGCCCTCGAGCGTCACCTTCGACGGGCGGCCAGGGGATTCCTGGTTTCGTTGCACGTCAATGCCGTGCAGCCCATTCCCCCAGCACTGGTTGCCTCGCGCCTCGCCTTCGCTGGAAGAAAAGGCAATGCCACTGTGCTTGTTGTCGTGGCAGCGGTTCCCACGCAGCAGGACGCCGGTCGAGCCGCTCTGGACACAGATGCCCGACCGGGTCTTGCTCAGCCAGCAATCGTTGTTCTCGGCCAAGCCCCGGCTGCCGTCGAAAAGTATCCCCGCCTCTTTGTTGCCCCAGCATTCGTTGCCCCGGGCTTGTCCTTCGACGTATAGAAAAGTAATCCCACTCAACCCGTTGTCATGGCAACGGTTATTTACCGCCAAACCCTGGCTGCTAACAAATAATATTCCCTCCGTCTCATTGCCCCAGCACTCGTTGCCCCGGGCCTCGCCTTCGATGGAGCCGAAGGCAACGCCGCTGTGCTTGTTGCCATGGCAACGGTTGCCCTCGACTGTCGCCTTCAAGGGCTGATCGGTGAATTCCTCGTCCCGCTTGACGAGGATGCCGAAAAACCCGTTCCCCCAGCACTCGTTGCCCCGGGCCACGCCGACACTGGAAACGAAGGCAATGCCGCCCCCCTTGTTGCCATGACAGCGGTTGCCCTTGACCGAGACCTTGGAGGGTCGGCGGGGCGAGACCTTGTCTCGCTGCACGGCAATGCCGTTCGCCCCATTTCCCCAACTCTCGTTGCCCCAGGCCTCGCCGACACTGGAGGAAAAGGTAATGCCGTCCCCCTCGTTGCCATGACATCGGTTGCCCTTGACCGAGACCTTGGAGGGGCGACTGGGACACAACGGGTCTCGCGCCACAACAATGCCGCTCCTCCCATTCCCCCAGCATTTGTTGTCTTGCACCTCCACGGCGCTGGAGGCGATGGCGATGCCGTCGTTGCCTCCCTTCCCGCAGCGGTTGCCCAGCACCCGTCCCTGTGATCGCCGAAATTCGATGGCGTTATCGTCACTGCCGACGCCGCCGCAGCGGACGGCCAAGCACTTCGAGACATCGACCTCCCGCGCATCCTCCACCAGCACCGCGGCGCCGGCCCGGCCACCGCCGTCGAAGCGGCAGCGCGACACCAACACGCCCTCGGTGCCCCGGATGTGGACGAACACCTGGCCGTCGTGCCCCGCGGGCAGAAAGCGCAGGCCGGACACGCGGCAGCCGCCGGCCCCGATGGAGAGTACCGGCCCGAGGCCGGTACTGCACAGGCAAGCGCCTCGTGCCCCCTCCAGCGCCACCCCGGCGGGCAGTTCCAGCGTACCCTCGCCCGCGTACTCACCCGCCGGCACGCGCACGGTGTCGCCGCGCCGCGCCGCGGTCAGCGCCTCGCGCAGCCCCCACCAGCCCTGCGCGGGATCGCACACACGAATCGCCATGATGGAAATCACCCTCCTGTGAAAAGTCCACTGGCGGCGTCCGGCGCCAGGCTGCCACCAACCATACCGCAGGCCGGCGGCGCCTCCAGACAGCCTGCGGGCCAGTGAGCGCAATGCAGCACGGGCACGGCCACCTGCCCAGGACGGATGCCTCGCTGCCCTGGAGTGGGTGCGCCACGCTCGATCAAGAAATCCACGCGAATCCCGCTGGCCCCGGCTGGGCCAGATAGGAAACCATTGCGTCCCGCGCGCCGCAGCCACCCCGCCATAGGCGTGCCACCGGCTGCCGAGTGCGCCACGCACCCGAGCGCGATCTCGCCGCCTGAGACGGAAAATTTAACAGAGCTTGTTTTATTGATTCGGGACGCCCGGAGTGGGGCTGGCCTCCCTCACCAACTGCGTCTGCGTCACCACGGCGCACAGCTTGCCGTCGGCGTTGCGGATGCTGGTCTGCCACACCTGGGTGGTGCGCCCGCGGTGCAGGGCCACCGATTCGCCGGTGACCACCGTGCCGGCGCGGGCACCGGCCATGAACTTGGTGCTGGAGTCGGTGGTGGTCGTGGTCTGGCCGCGCCGCAGGTTCACCACCGTGCCGACGGCGCCCAGCGTGTCGGCGAAGGCCATGTAGGCGCCGCCGTGCAGGATGCCGCCGGCCGTGCACAGGTCGGGCCGCACCGTCATTTCGGCGCGCACCCGCTCGGGCGCGGCCTCCAGCAGGCGCACGCCCATCAGGCCGGGCAGCAGCGGGTCGAGCAGGTGTTGCAGAGCGGGCAGATCGAGCATGGCGGGGTCTCCTGGGACGTGACGACGGGCCAGCATAGCAGGGCGAGGGAATTGCCGTGGGTATGCTCCTTTGAATGAAAATTGGTCATTTGCCGGCACCTGTATTGCGCCGGCCGCTATCGATCAAGGAGCGGACGGCGGTCCGGTCAGGGCCATGCCGGGCGGGCACGGCGTCTGCCTACAATTTGCGCGCGCGCCGACCGCTACAGTCGGGGCCGTGACCGCCCGCCTCATCACAAGGAGTCCCGCCATGCCCACGTCCGCCTGGATCCCTTCGCGCCCCTCGCTCGCCGTGCTGGCCGCGGCCTGTCTGGCCAGCGCCTGCGCCTCGGTGGATCTCGGGCCGCGCTACGACCCGCCGCCGGTGCGCCTGCCCGAGCCGCTGCCTCCCGTGCCGGCACCACTGCCGTCCGGGGCGCAGGCGCAGCCGGTGCCGCCGGTGCAGCCCGTGCCGCAGCCGCTGCCCCCGGTCGATCCGGCCAGCCCCAGCGCCCACCTGGTGACCCTGACCACGCGCATGGACGGTGCCAGCGTGCTGCCGCCCGCGCGCAGCCCCGCCGCCGGCCAGCTCGACGCGCTGTACGACGCCAGCCGCCGCCTGCTGCGCTGGAAGGCGTCCTGGTCCGGGCTGTCGGGCGCCATCACCTCCATCCAGTTCCACGGCCCGGCCGACATGGGCCAGAACGGGCCGCCAGCCATGGTCTGGCCCGGCCCCTTCGGCGCGCGCTACGAGGGCCGGGCCACGCTGACGCCGCAGCAGGCGACGGACCTGCTGGACGGACTGTGGTATGTCAACGTGTACACCGGCAACTACTCGCAGGGCGAGATGCGCGGCCAGTTGCGGGTGGTGAACTGACCGCTGCCCCCGGTCGCTTTGCCAAGGTCGGGGCATGCATCATCAACTGCCTTCCCATCCTGCGGCGCGGCGCGTCTGGGGCGCGCTCGCCCTGGCGGTCGTGCTGGCGGCCTGCGCCAGTGCCCCCGAGCCCCGCTCCGCGCCGGCACCGACGGAGCGCACCCCTCTGCCCGAGCTGGCTGCCTTCAGTGCGCGGCTGAGCGGCCGCGATGCCGTGCCGTCCAACGACAGCGCGGCCCAGGGCGAGTTGGTGGCCGTGCTCAACCGCAACACCGGCCTGCTGCGCTGGAAGCTGAGCTTCAGCCAGCTCAGCGGCCCGGTGCGGGGCGGCCATTTCCACAGCCCCGGCATGGACGGCGAGGTGGCCCCCGCCGTGCTGCCGCTGGGCCGCGGCATCGTCAGCCCCTACGAAGGCCGCGCCATGCTGACGTCCGCCCAGCGCGCCAACCTGCTGGCCGGGCAGTGGTATGTGAACCTGCCCACGACGCGCTACCCGCGGGGCGAGCTGCGCGGGCAGCTCATCGAGCGCCGCTGACCGAGCGCCGCCGAATCCGCGGCGGCTGCGCGCCGGGCGCCAAAAAACTAGAATCCAGGGCTCACTCCCCCCTTTGGCGCGTTCGCGGCCGCATCCTGCCGGCCGCCCCTGTGCGCGGCCATCCCATGAACGCCCCTATCGACGTCTCCTTCTTCCCGCGCGCCGCCAAGCCGCTGACCGGCTACAAGCCCTACTGGGCCCAGCGCTTCGGCACCGCGCCCTTCCTGCCCACGAGCCGGGCGGAGATGGAGGCGCTCGGCTGGGATTCGTGCGACGTCATTCTCGTCACAGGCGACGCCTACGTGGACCACCCCAGCTTCGGCATGGCCGTGATCGGCCGCGTGCTGGAGGCGCAGGGCTTTCGCGTCGGCATCATCGCCCAGCCCGACTGGCAGAGCGCCGAGCCCTTCCGGCTGCTCGGCCGGCCCAACCTGTTCTGGGGCGTGACGGCGGGCAACATGGATTCGATGATCAACCGGTACACCGCCGACCGGAAGATCCGCAGCGACGACGCCTACACCCCCGGCGACGTGGGCGGCCAGCGGCCCGACCGCGCCGCCATCGTCTACAGCCAGCGCTGCCGCGAAGCGTACAAGGATGTGCCCATCGTGCTGGGCGGCATCGAGGGCAGCCTGCGCCGCATCGCCCACTACGACTACTGGAGCGATAAGGTGCGCCGCTCCATCGTGGTGGACAGCAAGTGCGACCTGCTGCTGTACGGCAACGCCGAGCGCGCCCTGGTCGAGGTGGCGCACCGCCTGGCGCGGCGCGAGCCCGTTGAGCGGATCACCGACGTGCGCGGCACCGCCTTCGTGCGCCGCGCGTCGGAGCCGGGCTGGTTCGAGATCGACTCCACCGAGGTCGATATCCCCGGCCGCGTGGACGCGCACCTGAACCCCTACCAGACCACCGGCGAGCAGGCGGCCGCCCGGGGCGCGAGCTGCGAGCGCAAGGATGCTCCTTTTTCAATAGCTGTCGGCGCAGATTCCATGCTGGATGAAGGCCAAAAAGGCTTGAAATCCGCCGCATCCCCGGTCCAGCCGCTGCGCTTCGTCCCCAACCCGGCGCCGCGCTCCGGCGGCGCCCCGCGCGCTGCGCGCGAGCGCACCGTCATCCGCCTGCCCAGCTACGAGCAGGTCAAGCGCGACCCCGTGCTGTACGCCCACGCCAACCGCGTGCTGCACCTGGAGACCAACCCCGGCAACGCCCGCGCCCTGGTGCAGGCGCACGGCGAGGGTTCGGTCGCGCGCGACGTGTGGCTGAACCCGCCGCCCATCCCGCTCACCACCGCCGAGATGGACTGGGTGTTCGGCCTGCCCTACGCGCGCGGCCCGCACCCGCGCTACGCCGACGAGCGCGGGCGCCACGACGGCGCCACCAAGATCCCCGCGTGGGAGATGATCCGCTTCAGCGTCAACATCATGCGCGGCTGCTTCGGCGGCTGCACCTTCTGCTCCATCACCGAGCACGAGGGCCGCATCATCCAGAGCCGCAGCGAGGACTCGATCGTGCGCGAGGTCGAGGACATGCGCGACAAGGTGGCCGGCTTCACCGGCGTCGTCAGCGACCTGGGCGGGCCGACGGCCAACATGTACCGCCTGGGCTGCCGCACGCCCGAGATCGAGGCCGCCTGCCGCAAGCCGAGCTGCGTCTACCCCGGCATCTGCCCCAACCTCACCACCAGCCACGACCCGCTCATCAAGATCTACCGCCGCGTGCGCCAGTTGCGCGGCGTCAAGAAGGTGCTGATCGGCTCCGGCCTGCGCTACGACCTGGCGGTGCAGTCGCCCGCCTACGTCAAGGAACTGGTGCAGCACCACGTCGGCGGCTACCTGAAGATCGCGCCCGAGCACACCGAGGACGGCCCGCTGTCCAAGATGATGAAGCCCGGCATCGGCAGCTACGACCGCTTCAAGCAGCTGTTCGAGCAGTACAGCGCCGAGGCCGGCAAGCAGCAGTTCCTGATCCCGTACTTCATTGCCGCGCACCCCGGCACGACGGACGAGGACATGCTCCACCTGGCGCTGTGGCTGAAGAAGAACGGCTTTCGCGCCGACCAGGTGCAGGCCTTCTACCCGTCGCCCATGGCCACCGCCACGGCCATGTACCACACGGGGCTGAACCCGCTCAAGGGCATTCACCGCGACGACCGCGGCGAGAAGGTCGACACCGTCAAGGGCGAGCGCCGCCGGCGCCTGCACAAGGCCTTTCTGCGCTGGCACGACCCCGGCAACTGGCCGCTCCTGCGCGAGGCGCTGAAGGACATGGGCCGCGCCGACCTCATCGGCAACGGCAAGCAGCATCTGATCCCCACCTGGCAGCCGGCCACCGACAGCGGCTACCAGAGCGCGCGGCGCAAGAACTCCACGCCCACCGCCGCATCCGCGCGCACGCTATCGAATCAGAAGCGGCCGGCGCGCACCCAGCCTGCGCGGGGCGCCGTTCTGACCCAGCACACCGGGCTCCCACCACGGCGGCGCTAGGCGCCATGCCAGCGCCTGCCGCGGCTCGTGCCACAACGCCGGCAGGTGTGCATCCCGATGCCTTCCGCCGGTGCGAGAAGGTCCTGATTTGATAGCAACTGGCGAAATACCGGCGCAGGCTATCGACCTATTTGGCTTGAAAATCGGTCGAATCGGATGGCGTGGGCTGCCTGGGCTGCAGCGCCGGCGGCAGCGCCTCTCTGCCCTCGTGGCGCCGGCCGCGGAACAGCGCGGCACGGCTGAGCAGCACCGTGGTCACGGGCACGGTGATCGACAGCAGGATGATGATCAGCCAGACGTGCAGTTGCAGCCCGTGGCTTTGCGCCGAGAAGTAGGCGATGGAGGCGAAGGTCACGCACCACGCGCTCCAGGTGTAGACCAGCGCCGGCGGGTGCATGCGCTGGAAGAAATCCTTCAGCCGCACCACGCCCCAGGCGGCGACGAGGGTGAACAGCGCGCTCAGCAGCAGCAGCGCGGCCACCAGGATCTCGATCCACAAGGGAAGTGGTTCGCCGGTCATTCAATGACCTCGCCGCGCAACAGGAACTTGGCCATGGCGGCGGAGCTGACGAAGCCGAACAACGCGATCAGCAGCGCCGCCTCGAAGTACATGCTGCTGGCATAGCGGATGCCCACCACCAGCGCGGTCAGCATGCCGATGGCGTAGATCAGGTCCAGCGCCAGCACGCGGTCCTGCGCCGCCGGCCCGCGCAGCACGCGCCACAGCGCCAGCAGCGCGGCGACGCCGTAGGCGCTCAGGGTGAGGGTGATGACACCCGAGAGCACGGGGCTCATGACTCGAAGATCTCCATCAGGGGGCGCTCGTAGCACTGCTTGAAGTGGGTGACGAAGGCTTGCTCGTCCGGCACGTTCCAGGCGTGCAGCAGCAGCGCGCTGCCGTCGCGCGCCAGCTCGCACCACACGGTGCCGGGCACCACGGTGGTGATGACGGCCAGGGCGGCCAGCGCGTTCGGGTCGCGCAGTTGCAGGGGGACCAGCACGAAGCGGCTGTGCGGCGGCCGCACGCGGCTGGCGAGCAGGGTGCGGAAGACGTCCAGGTTCGACTCGATCACGTCGCGGCCGACCCGCAGGATCAGCCGCGCCAGCGTGAGCGGGTGGCGGATGCGCGGGCGCGCCGGCCGCAGCGGCGCCAGCAGCGCGGGCGCGGCCACGCCCAGCACCACCGCCAGGATGATCTGTCCCGGGCTGAGCGAGCGGTTGAGCACCAGCCACATCGCGATCAGCGCGGCGGTGAGCAGCGGGGAGGGCAGCAAGCGCTTGATCATCGGCGCAGTCCTCCTTCGCCGGTGGCGGTGGGCGAGGGCACGGGGCGGGTCGAGACCACCGTGCCGATGTATTCCTTCGGGTCGTGCAGGCCGCGCGCGGTGGCGTTGACGTAGCGCAGCACCGCGTCGGCCTGCCACACCAGCACCCCCACCAGCAGCAGCAGCACGCCGATGGGCAGCGTCTCGATGAAGCGCAGGCGCGGCACTGGGCGGCCGGCCGGTGCCCAGAAGTAGCGCACGCCGGCGCGCGACAGGGCGATGGTGGTCAGCAGCCCGCCGGCCACCAGCAGCGCCAGCAGCGCCCAGGCGGCCAGGGACACCTGCGCGTCCTGCCCGAAGCCGGCCGGGTTCAGCAGCGCCGACAGCATCACCACCTTGCCGACGAAGCCGGCGAACGGCGGCAGGCCGGCGATGGTCAGCCCGCAGACGATGAACGCCAGGCCCATGAAGGCCATGGCGGCGGGAATGGCGCGGCCGATCAGTGCCTGCTCGTCGTCGTCCAGGTTGACGTCGCGCGTGGGCATCAGGTCCACCGGGTAGGCGAAGGCGTCGTCGGGCTCGGTGTCGCTGACGTAGAGCGGTTGCTCCTCGACCTCGCGCGCGCGCTCGATCAGCTCGGCCAGCAGGAAGAAGGCGCTGATGGCCAGCGTCGAGCCCAGCGTGTAGAGCGCCCCGCCGGTGACTGCCGGCTGTCCGAAGCCCAGCGCCGCCAGCAGCGTGCCCGACGACAGGATGGCGCAGAACGCCACCATGCGCCCGAGATGCTGCGTGGCCAGGACGCCGATGGCGCCGAAGGCCAGCGTCGCCAGTCCCAGGCCGATCAGCACCGGCCCGCCGAACAGCGCTGACACGCCCGCGTCCTGCGGGAACAGCAGCGTCCACACGCGCAGCACCGCGTAGGCGCCCAGCTTGGTCATGATGGCGAACAGCGCGGCCACCGGCGCCGAGGCGCTGGCGTAGGTGGAGGGCAGCCAGAAGTCCAGCGGCCATGCCGCCGCCTTGACCAGGAAGGCCACCGCCAGCACCGCCGCGCCGGCGTGCAGCAGGCCGCGGTCGTCCTGCGGGATGGTGGGCACCATGATGGCCATGTCGGCCATGTTGAGCGTGCCGGTCACGCCGTACAGGATGGCCACGCCGATCAGGAACAGCGTGGAGGCCATCAGGTTCATGGCGACGTAGTGCAGCCCGGAGTGCACCCGCGCCCAGCCCGAGCCGTGCAGCAGTAGCCCGTAGGAGGCCGTCAGCATGATCTCGAAGAACACGAACAGGTTGAACAGGTCGGCCGTCAGGAACGCGCCGGCCAAGCCCATCAACTGCAGTTGAAACAGCGGATGAAAGTGCACGCCCGCCTTGTCCCAGCGCGCGATGGCGTACAGCACGGAGGCCAGCGCGATCACGCTGGTCAGCAGCAGCATCATGGCCGAGAGGCGGTCCACCACCAGCACGATGCCATAGGGCACGGGCCAGTTGGAAGGCAGGTACACGCCCACCGCCTGCGGGCCGCCCATGCGCAGCACCCAGTACACCAGGGCGATGGACAGGCCCACGCCCGTCAGGCACGACAGCACGTTGATCAGCGCCTTGAGCGGGCGCCGCGTGTCGCCCAGCATCAGCATCAGCGCCGCCGTGGCCATGGGCAGCAGGATCGGCAGGACGATCAGGTGCGGCATCAACCGCTCGATCAGGGGGGCCGCCAGACTCATCAGCGCTCCTCCTGGTTGTGGATTTCGGCGGTGGTGCCGGCGCCGCCGGAGCGCGGCAACTGCGCCGTGCCGTCGTCGGGCTCCTCGCCGTCCACGTGGTCGGTGCCGGACAGCCCGCGCGAGGCCAGCAGCATCACCAGGAACAGCGCCGAGGTGGCGAAGCCGATGACGATCGCCGTCAGCACCAGCGCTTGCGGCAGCGGGTCGGTGTAGTTGTCCAGGCTGGGCGCGAGGCCGGGCTGCACGATGGGTTCGCGGTCGAGCTGCAGGCTGCCCATGGCGAAAATGAACAGGTTGACCGCGTAGGACAGCAGCGACAGGCCCATCAGCACCTGGAAGGTGCGCGGGCGCAGCACCAACCACACGCCGGAGCCGCCCAGGATGCCGATGGCGAGCGCCAGGATGACTTCCATCAGCCCACCTCCCTCGGTCCGGTGCTGGGCGTCACCGTTTTCTCGGGGGCCTTGCGGTGGCTTCGCACCGACTGGTGCGCCAGCGCGATCAGGATCAGCAGCGTCGAGCCCACGACCACGCTGAACACGCCCGCGTCGAAGAACAGCGCGCTGGCCACGTGGATCTCGCCCACCACCGGCAGCGTGAGGTGGGCGGTGTGCGTGGTCAGGAACGGGTAGCCGAACCACAGCGAGCCCAGGCCGGTGGCCAGCGCCAGCAGCAGGCCGGTGGCGATCCAGCGGATCACCCGCAGTTGCAGGTGCGCCTCCACCCAGTGGGTGCCGGCCACGATGTACTGCGTCAGGAAGGCGATGGCCACCACCAGCCCGGCGACGAAGCCGCCGCCCGGCTCGTTGTGCCCGCGCATGAAGAAGTACGCCGCGATCACGATGGCGATGGGCATCAGCAGGCGCACCAGCACGGCGGGCACCATCATGTAGCCCAGCGCCGTGTCCTGCGCGGTGCGCGGGTTGATCAGGTCCGACATCAGGTCGGGTGGCACCGCCAGCTGCTGCGGCGGCAGCTCCACCACCTCGCGCGGCGGGCGGAAGCGCCGCAGCAGCGCGTACACCGTCAGCGCCACGATGCCCAGCACGGTGATCTCGCCCATGGTGTCGAAACCGCGGAAGTCCACCAGCATCACGTTGACGACGTTGGTGCCGCCGCCCTCGGGCAGCGCGCGGTCGATGTAGAAGGGCGAGATGCTCTGCGGCGCCGGCCGCGTCATCATGGCGTAGGCCAGCACCGCCATGCCGCCGCCGGCGGCCACGGACACCAGCAGGTCGCGCGCGCGGCGGGCGCGCACGCGTGGGCCCAGGTGCGGCGATTCGTCCTGCAGCCGCTTGGGCAGCCAGCGCATGCCGAGCAGGAACAAGATGGTGGTCACCACCTCCACCGTCAACTGCGTCAGCGCCAGGTCGGGCGCCGAAAACCACAAAAAGGTCAGGCTCACCGCCAGCCCCACGGCGCCCAGCATGATGAGCGCCGCCAGGCGGTGGAACTTGGCCTGGTTGGCCGCCGCCAGCGCGCACACGCAGCCCATCAGCCACAGCAGGGCGAACTCCAGGCTGGCCGGCACGCGCGTGCGGTCGCCCCAGCTCACGCCGCCGCGCCACAGCGAGGCCGCCGCCAGCGCCAGCGCCGCCAACACCAGCAGCAGCACCTGCGGCTGCAGCCGATAGGTGGACAGCCAGCGCACGCCGGCGCGGCTGGCGCGGTCCAGCCCGTACAGCGCGCCGTGGAACAGGCGCTGCCCGTCCAGCAGGCGTCCCAGCGGCGGGCGCCGGAAGTGGCCATGCGCGCGTGCCTGGCGCATCGCCAGGTACAGCGCGATGCCGCCGGCCAGGGCGATCAGGCTCATCACCAGCGGCTTGCTCACGCCGTGCCAGATCGCCAGGCTGAAGCTGGGCAGGGCGCCGCCCACCACGGGCTGCGCCGCCAGGTCCAGCGCCGGACCGATCGACCACTGCGGGAAGATGCCCACCGTCAGGCACAGCAGCACCAGCACCTCGATCGGCACGCGCATCCAGCGCGCGGGCTCGTGCGGCACCAGCGGCAGGTTCTTGGCCAGCGGCCCCAGGAACACGTCGACCGAGAAGCGCAGCGAATACACCACCGCGAAGATGCCGGCCACCGTGGCCGCCACCGGCAGGCCGTAGTCCAGCCACGGGATGCTGCTGAGATCCACCGTCTCGGCGAAGAACATTTCCTTGGACAGGAAGCCGTTGAGCAGCGGCACGCCGGCCATGGCGGCGCTGGCCACGAAGGCCAGCGTGGCCGTGATCGGCATCGCCTTGAACAGCCCCGACAGGCGCCGCACGTCGCGCGTGCCGGTTTCGTGGTCGATGATGCCCGCGGCCATGAACAGCGAGGCCTTGAAGGTCGCGTGGTTCATGATGTGGAACACCGCCGCCACCGCCGCCAGGTCGCGGTTCAGGCCCAGCAGCAGGGTGATCAGGCCCAGGTGGCTGATGGTCGAGTAGGCCAGCAGCCCCTTCAGGTCGTTCTGGAACATGGCCGCGCCCGCGCCCAGCACCAGGGTGATGACGCCCGCGCCGGTGACCAGCCAGAACCATTCGGGTGTGCCCGACAGCGCCGGCCACAGGCGCGCCAGCAGGAACACGCCGGCCTTCACCATGGTGGCCGAGTGCAGGTAGGACGACACCGGCGTGGGCGCCGCCATGGCGTGCGGCAGCCAGAAGTGGAAGGGAAACTGCGCGCTCTTGGTCAGCGCGCCCAGCAGCACCAGCACCAGCATGGTGGTGTACAGCGGGTGCAGGTGGATGCGCTCGCCGGCGGCCAGCACCGCGTCCAGGTCGTAGCTGCCGACGATGTGGCCCAGCATCAGCATGCCCGCCAGCAGCGCCAGGCCGCCGGCGCCGGTCACCGTCAGCGCCATGCGCGCGCCGCGCCGCGCGTCCTTGCGGTGATGCCAGTAGCCGATCAGCAGGAAGCTGAACAGGCTGGTCAACTCCCAGAAGAAGACGATCTGCACCAGGTTGCCCGACAGCACCACGCCCAGCATGGCGCCCATGAACGCCAGGAAGAACGAGAAGAAGCGCGGCACCGGGTCGTCCTTGGACATGTAGTAGCGCGCGTACACCGCCACCAGCATGCCGATGCCCGTCACCAGCAGGGCGAACATCCAGGCGAAGCCGTCGATGCGGATGACGAAGTTGAGGCCCGCCGACGGGATCCAGCGGTACTCCTCGCGCAGCACCAGGCCGTTCTGCAGCTGCGGCGTCAGCAGCGCCACCCAGGCCAGCGCCGCGGCGGCCACCAGCGCTGTCCACAGGGCCGCGGCCGTGCGCGCGTGCGTCGGCATCAGCGCCGCCACCAGGCTGCCGGCGAAGGGCAGGAGAAGCAGGTAAACCAGGTCCATCCAGTCGTGAGTCCAAGGGGTGGCCGGCGCTGCGGGCTGCAGGCTGGCGGTCAGGTCGCGGGCGCCTCGGGCGGGTCAGCCCCCGGGACGCGGATGCTCAACTATATCAGTGAACAAAAGACGTGTAGTCCGCGCGGGGCATTGCTCGTCAGCTACAAAAACAAGAGTGCCGGCGCGAGCCTGCGCCTGCCTTCACCCTCGCTCTGGCGCCCTCCTGATGGCCGCCGCTGGCGTGGGCGGCGGGGGAGGGAGAATTTCAGGTAAAAAATGCCTATAGTTGGCGTGGGTATTGTGTTATTTGCTATTAATAGATGAGCAAACGGCGCCCCGCGCGGCCCGTCAGTACGCGTAGCCCAGGCAGGCTCCCGAGTTGGGGCGGCCCCGGCATTCGCGGCGCAGGCGGCGGTCGCGGTCGGCGGTGGTCTCGGCGCTGCCGTTGAACACCATCTTCTTGCTGCGCTGAGCCTTGCGCGGCGCGTCGGCCACGGTGGCGGGGCCGGCCTTCTTGCCCTTGCGCGCCGCCTCGGCCGGCGCGGGGACCAGCAGGCTGGCGGCGAGCAGCGCGCCCAGGGCGCAGGCGATCAGGTGCGGGCGGCGGCGGTGTGGCATGCAAAGGCTCCTCGGGCTGGCCCCGCTACGATGCGAGGCTGTTCGTTCACACCTCATTACAAAGGCGCCGGGCCCCATGCGTCAAGCCATCCTCGACCTGGAGGAATCCAGGATCCGCGAAGTCGCCAACGCCGGCCTGGGGCGCGGCGACGTGCTGCCGTTCTGGTTCGGCGAGAGCGATGAGCCCACGCCCGAGGCGGTGCGCCTGGCGGCCATCGCCTCGCTGCAGGCGGGCGAGACCTTTTATTCGCACAACCTCGGCCTGCCCGAACTGCGCCAGGCCGTGGCCGATTGCGCCGGCCGGCTGCACGGCCCGCTGGCCGCCGGGCGCATCGCCATCACCTCCGGCGGCGTCAACGCCCTCATGCTGGCCATGCAGGCGCTGCTCGACGCCGGTGACGAGGTGGTGGTCGTCACCCCCGTGTGGCCCAACCTCACCGCGCAGCCGCGCATCCTGGGCGCGCGCCTGCGCTGCGTGGTGCTGCGGCCCGACGCCAACGGCGCCTGGGCGCTGGACCTGCCCGCGCTGCTGGCAGCCATCACGCCGGGCACCAGGCTGCTGGTGGTCAACTCGCCCAACAACCCCACGGGCTGGACGCTGGCGCGCACCGAGCAGCAAACCATTCTGGCGCGCTGCCGCGAGACGGGCACGTGGATCCTGTCCGACGAGGTGTATGAGCGTCTGTACTACGCCGGCGACACCGCCAGCGGCGCCGCGCCCTCGTTCCTGGACATTGCCCAACCGGAGGACCGGCTGGTGGTGGCGCAGAGCTTCTCCAAGTCTTTCCTGGTGACCGGCTGGCGGCTGGGCTGGCTGGCCATGCCGCCCGGCATGACGCCGCATATGGGCAAGCTGCTGGAGTTCAACACCTCCTGCGCGCCGGTGTTCGTGCAGCGCGCCGCGCTGGTCGCCCTGGCGCGGACCGAGGCGATCACGCCGCGCATCGTGGCGCACCTTCGGACTTGCCGCGACACGCTGGTGCCGCTCTTGCGGGCCGTGCCCGGTGTCGCCGCCTGCGCCGCGCCGGGTGGCATGTACGCCTTTTTTGCGCATCGCAGGCTTCGATGACTCGCTGCACCTGGCCAAGCGGCTGGTGGCCGAGGCGAGCCTCGGCCTGGCGCCCGGCGTGGCCTTCGGCCCCGAGGCCGAGGGCTGGCTGCGCTGGTGCTTCGCCTCGAAAGACGTGGCGCGGCTGGGTGAGGGCGTGGCGCGGCTGCGCCGTTGGCTGGGCTGATGGCGTCCGCGCTGCCCGAGTTCACCGTCCGGCCATCCGCGCTGGCGGGGCTGACGCTGGTGGCGGCGCACACCAGCTGGCGCTTCGCGCGCCACACCCACGCCGTGCACGGCATCGGGCTGATCGACGCCGGCGACCAGACCTCGGCCAGCGGGCGCGGGCCGGTGCAGGCGCTGCGCGGCGAGGTCATCACCGTCAACCCGGGCGAAGTGCACGACGGCGTGCCGATGCAGGGCAAAAAACGGCAATGGCGTATGCTGAACCTGGAGAGTTCGCTCTGGAATCAGGAGCGTCCGGCACCCGAATGGACGCTGCCCGTGCTGCGCGATGCGCGCCTCGCGGCGCTGCTCGAAGCCGCCTTCGCCTGCGCGGCGCGCGGCGGCGACGCGCTGGCGCTGGAAGAACACCTGGCCGCACTGCTGCACCACGCGCCCAGCACGGCGGCCCGGCCCGCGCCGCGCGTGGCGGGCGGCGCTGCGTCCCGCGCGCTGCTGCGGGCGCGCGAGCGGCTGGCCGACGGCGCCCCGCCGCCCAGCCTGGCCGAGCTGGCGCGCGGCGCGGGCCTGGGCCGCTACGCCTTCCTGCGCGCCTTCGCCGCCGCGTTCGGGCTGCCGCCGCACGCCTGGGCGCAGCAGCAGCGCCTGGCCCGCGCCGAGGCGCTGCTGGCCCGCGGCGCCGCGCTGGCGGATGCCGCCGCGGCCAGCGGCTTTGCCGACCAGAGCCACATGACGCGGGCGTTCCGCCGCTTTCGCGGCTACACGCCCGGGCAGTACGCGGCCCGAGGGCGCTGAACCCGCAATACCGTTCAAGACGGTGCCGGCGCGGGGCGGGATGCTCGACGCATCCTCCATTCCCGCAATCCGACCTCATGACACACGACGCGCGCCAGCAGCGCTGGCTCGGCATGGCACTGTGCGCGGCAGCCATGGCCACCATCGGCAGCACGGTGGTGGCCAGCCGCCTGATCGCCGGCGGCCTGCCACCCTTCACCGCCACCGCCACCGCCACCGCGCTGCGCTTCGCCGTCGCCGCGCCCGTGCTGTGGGGGCTGATGCGGCTCACGCGCAGCGCCTGGCCGCGCCCCGGCCGGCGCGACGGCGCGCTGCTGCTGGTGCAGGCGGCGGCCGGCAGCGTGGGCTACACGGTGCTGCTGATCGGGCACGCGCCACGCGCCACGCGCCGGCGGCCGATGCCGGTGTGGTGGCCGGCACGCTGCCGGCGGTGGCGTCGCTGTTCGCCGTGCTGGCGCTGGGCGAGCGGCCGTCCCGAGCGCTGCTGGCCAGCAGCGCCCTGGCCAGCGCCGGCGTGCTGGCCATCGCGCTGCCCGAGGCGCTGGGCGCCGCGCGCGGGGAGGGCGCCCGGGTGTTGATCGGCCACGCGCTGGTGCTGGGCGCGGTGGCGTGCGAGGCGACCTTCATCCTGGTCAGCAAGCGGCTGCGGGTGCCGGTGCCGCCGCTGGCGCTGTCGGCCGTGATGAGCGCGCTGGGGCTGCTGGTCTGCCTGCCGCCGGCGCTGCTGGAGCGCGCCTGGGCCCGGCCGGTGCCGGCGGCGGTGTGGGCGGCGGTGTACTACGCGCTGGTGCCCGGCGTGCTGGGCTTCTGGCTGTGGTTCGCAGGCAGCCAGCGACTGGCGGGCGCGCAGGCGTCGCTGATGACGGCGGTGATGCCGGTGTCGGCACTGGCGCTGGCCGTCCTGGTGCTGGGCGAGCGGGTGTCGGCCTGGCAGGTGGGCGGCTGCGCCCTGGTGTTGCTGGCGGTGCTGGCCGTCGCCGTGCCGCCGCGCACCCGGCTATAATCCACAGGTTTTGCATTTCGCGAAACGCACGTGGTATGCAGTTCCGGCGCGCCACGCAAGTCAAATCATTTGGAACGCAAGGATTCGAGCAATGATCTCCAAAGAGAACAAGGCCGCCGTGGTGCAGGGCAACGCCCGCGCCGCCAACGACACCGGCAGCCCCGAAGTGCAAGTGGCCATCCTCACGGCCCGCATCAACGAGCTGACCCCGCACTTCAAGACGCACGCCAAGGACCACCACGGCCGCCGCGGCCTGCTGCGCATGGTCAGCCGCCGCCGCAAGCTGCTGGACTACCTGAAGGCCAAGGACGCCGACCGCTACCTGGCCCTGATTGCCAAGCTGGGCCTGCGCAAGTAAGCGCCATGCTGGCCGCAAACGCCTGACGCCGCGCGAGGCTCAGGCGTTTTTGTCTTTTTCAACCCCGGGGGCTGCGGTTTTTCAGATCGAAGCTATGTCATTCCAAGAGGCGCGCCGCCACGGTGGCCACCTGTCGGAATGGCATCGTGTTCTGAGATGAATCGGGCTCCAGCCAGCGCGGATATTACGTCTGCAGCTATAAAACAAGGAGTAATCTCATGAGCATGTTCAACAAAGTCACCAAGTCCTTCCAGTGGGGCGACAAGACTGTCGTCATGGAAACCGGCGAGATCGCCCGCCAGGCCAGCGGCGCCGTGCTGGTGGACATCGACGGCACCGTGGTGCTGGCCACCGTGGTGGCCTCCAAGACCGCCAAGCCGGGCCAGGATTTCTTCCCGCTGACCGTGGACTACATCGAGAAGACGTACGCCGCCGGCAAGATCCCCGGCAGCTTCTTCAAGCGCGAGGCCAAGCCCAGCGAGCTGGAGACGCTGACCAGCCGCCTGATCGACCGCCCGATCCGCCCGCTGTTCCCCGAAGGCTTCCTGAACGAAGTGCACGTGGTGATCCACACCGTGTCGCTGAACCCCGAGGTGGACGCCGACATCGCCGCCATGATCGGCGTCAGCGCCGCGCTCACCATCTCCGGCATCCCGTTCAACGGCCCCATCGGCGCCGCGCGCGTGGGGTACATCAACGGCGAGTACATGCTCAACCCCGGCCCGACCGCGCGCAAGAGCAGCCAGCTCGACCTGGTGGTGGCCGGCACCGAGGCCGCCGTGCTGATGGTCGAGTCCGAGGCCTACCAGCTCTCCGAGGACGTGATGCTGGGCGCCGTCGTGTTCGGCCACGAACAGGGTCGGGTCGCCATCAACGCCATCCACGAGCTGGCGCGCGAGGCCGGCAAGCCGCTGTGGACCGAGACCGGCACCTGGGCGCCCGAGGCCAAGGACGAGGCCTTCATCGCCAGGATCAGCGCGCTGGCCGAGGACAAGCTGCGCGCCGTGTACCAGATCCGCAGCAAGCAGGCCCGCACCCAGGCGCTGCGCGAGGCCAACGCCAGCGTGTTCGAGGCGCTGAAGGCCGAAGGCGCCGAGTTCGACACCGGCAAGGTCAGAGACCTGCTGTTCACCATCGAGGCAGGCATCGTGCGCAGCCAGATCCTGGCCGGCGAGCCGCGCATCGACGGCCGCGACACGCGCACCGTGCGCCCGATCGAGATCCGCAACGGCGTGCTGCCGCGCACCCACGGCTCGGCGCTGTTCACGCGCGGCGAGACGCAGGCGCTGGTGGTCACCACCCTGGGCACCGAGCGCGATGCGCAGCGCATTGACGCGCTGGCCGGCGAGTTCGAGGACCGTTTCCTGTTCCACTACAACATGCCGCCCTTCGCCACCGGCGAGGTGGGCCGCATGGGCTCGGCCAAGCGCCGCGAGGTGGGTCACGGCCGCCTGGCCAAGCGCGCGCTGATCCCGCTGCTGCCGCCCAAGGACGAGTTCCCCTACACCATCCGCGTGGTCAGCGAGATCACCGAATCCAACGGCTCCTCGTCGATGGCCTCGGTGTGCGGCGGCTGCCTGTCGCTGATGGACGCCGGCGTGCCCATGAAGGCGCATGTGGCGGGCATCGCCATGGGCCTCATCAAAGAGGGCAACCGCTTCGCCGTGCTGACCGACATCCTGGGCGACGAGGATCACCTGGGCGACATGGACTTCAAGGTGGCCGGCACCACCAACGGCATCACCGCGCTGCAGATGGACATCAAGATCCAGGGCATCACCAAGGAGATCATGCAGGTCGCCCTGGCCCAGGCCAAGGAAGCGCGCATGCACATCCTGGGCAAGATGCAGGAGGCCATGGGCGAGGCCAAGACCGAGATCAGCAGCTTCGCGCCCAAGCTCTACACGATGAAGATCAACCCCGAGAAAATCCGCGACGTGATCGGCAAGGGCGGCGCGGTGATCCGCGCGCTGACCGAGGAGACCGGCTGCCAGATCAACATCGAGGAAGACGGCACCATCACCATCGCCAGCACCGATGCCGCCAGGGCCGACGACGCCAAGCGCCGCATCGAGCAGATCACGGCCGAGGCCGAGGTGGGCAAGGTGTACGAGGGCCCGGTGGTCAAGATCCTGGACTTCGGCGCGCTCATCAACATCCTGCCCGGCAAGGACGGCCTGCTGCACATCAGCCAGATCGCGCACGAGCGCGTCGAGAAGGTGACCGACTATCTGCAGGAAGGCCAGGTCGTGCGCGTGAAGGTGTTGGAGACGGACGAAAAAGGCCGCATCAAGCTGTCGATGAAGGCGCTGCTCGACCGCCCCGCGCGCGAAGAGCGCGGCGAGCGTCCGCCGCGCGCTGAGCGCGAGGAGCGCGCGGTGGCCGCCGAGAGCGTCGACGCCGGCCATCAGCAGCAATGATCGCTATTGTTTGAATAGCTGGTGGCGTAGATTGGATGCGGGCTAGAGGCCAAAAAGACCATGAAATGCATCGAGATCCGTGAATACGGCGCCCCCGAGGTGCTGGTGCTCGCCGAACGCGCCGCGCCGGTGGCCGGCGCCGGCGAGGCGCTGATCCGCGTCATGGCCTCGGGCGTGAACCGGCCGGACGTGCTGCGGCGCATGGGTCACTACCCGGTGCCGCCCGGTGCGTCGGATCTGCCGGGGCTGGAAGTGGCCGGTGTGATCGCGTCCGGCGACGAGGCCGCGCTGCGCGCGGCGGGCCTGGCCGTGGGCGACCGCGTCTGCGCGCTGGTGGCCGGCGGCGGCTACGCCGAGTTGTGCGTGGCGCCGGTGGCGCAGTGTCTGCCGGTGCCGCGGGGCTTCACCGACGCCGAGGCCGCGTCGCTGCCCGAAACCTGCTTCACCGTCTGGAGCAACGTCTTCGACCGCGGTCGCCTGCAGGCCGGCGAAACCCTGCTGGTGCAGGGCGGCACCAGCGGCATCGGCGTGACGGCCATCCAGATGGCCAAGGCGGCGGGCGCCATCGTCATCGCCACGGCGGGCAGCGAAGACAAGTGCGCCGCCTGCCTGAAGCTGGGCGCCGACCACGCCATCAACTACCGCGAAGCCGATTTCGCCGAGGAAGCCCGCCGGCTGACCGGCGGCCGCGGCGTGGACGTGATCCTCGATATGGTGGCGGGCGACTACGTGAAGCGCGAGGTCGAGTGCCTGGCCGAGGATGGCCGCCTGGTCATCATCGCCGTCCAGGGCGGCGTGAAGTCCGGCTTCGACGCCGGGCTGGTGCTGCGCCGGCGCCTGGTCATCACCGGCTCCACGCTGCGCCCGCGCCCCATTGCGTTCAAGGGCGCCATCGCGCAGGCGCTGCGCCAGCACGTGTGGCCCTGGCTGGCCGAAGGACGCATCCGGCCCGTCATTCACAGCACGTTTCCCGCCTTGCAGGCGGAAGGCGGGCTGCCCAGCGGGGCGGCGCGCGCGCACGCGCTGATGCAGAGCAACCAGCACGTGGGCAAGATCGTATTGACCTGGGGTTCGTCATGACCAAAAAACTGATCGCGGGCAACTGGAAGATGAACGGTGGCCTGGATGCCAACCAGGCGCTGGTGCTGGAATTGCTGGCCGGTATCGGCCAGCCCGCGTGCGACGTGGCGGTCTGCCCGCCGGCGCCCTACCTGGGCCAGGTGCAACTGCTGCTGGCGGGCTCCAAGGCGGTCGAACTGGGCGCGCAGGACGTGTCTCGGCACGAGCGGCGCCTACACGGGCGACGTGTCGGCGGCGATGCTGAAGGACTTCGGCGTGCGCTACTGCATCGTCGGCCACAGCGAGCGCCGCCAGCACCAGGCTGAGAGCGACGTGCATGTGGCGCTCAAGGTCCAGCGCGCGCTGGCCGCCGGCATCACGCCCATCGTGTGCGTGGGCGAGACGCTGCGCGAGCGCGAGGAGGGCATGACCGAGTTCATCGTCAAGCGCCAGCTTTCGGCGGTGGTCCACCTCAACGGCCATTGCATCAGCGAGATCGTGGTGGCCTACGAGCCGGTGTGGGCCATCGGCACCGGCCAGACCGCCACGCCCAGCCAGGCCCAGCAGGTGCACGCCGTGCTGCGCGCGCAGCTCAAGGCCGCCACCGAGCATGCCGAGCGCGTGCGCATCCTCTACGGCGGCAGCATGAACGCGGCCAACGCGGCCGAACTGCTGGCCCAGCCCGACATCGACGGCGGGCTGATCGGCGGCGCCTCGCTGAAGGCGCCGGACTTTCTGAAGATCGTGGCCGCCGCCGGCTGAGGGCGTGCGCCAAGTGCTATTGATTTTGGAGTAATCGAATGAATTTCGTGTTGAACCTGGTGCTGGTGCTGCAGATCCTGTCGGCGCTGTGCATGGTCGGCTTGATCCTGATGCAGCACGGCAAGGGCGCCGACATGGGCGCGGCCTTCGGCAGCGGCGCGTCCGGCAGCCTGTTCGGCGCCAGCGGCAGCGCCAACTTCCTGTCGCGCGCCACTGCAGGGCTGGCGGTGGTGTTCTTCGTCTGCACGCTGGCCCTGGCCTACTTCGGCTTCAGCATCCGCACCGAGCCGTCGGGCGGCAGCGTGCTGGATCGCGCCGCGGTCAGCGCGCCCGCAGGGGAGGCGTCCGGCGCTTCGCCGGCGGCGTCGGCCGCCGCCGCGGCGGCCATTCCGTCGGGTGCGCCGCCCGCGGTCGGCACCAGCGCGGCCGTGCCCGCCGTCCCGGCATCGGGCGCCGCGCAGATCCCGACGAAATGAGCTGTCATCAAGGTGATCCGAAAACCGCTGCCATCGGCTGTAACCGGCGGTTTTCCGGGTAAACTCCGCCACGCTCAGGGCACTTGCAAGGCCAACTTCAAGTGGGTCTTCGCCCGGGGTACAAAAGCCGTCGTGGTGAAATTGGTAGACACGCTATCTTGAGGGGGTAGTGGCGAAAGCTGTGCGAGTTCGAGTCTCGCCGACGGCACCAGAAATACAAGACGCCAAGGGGCTCAATGCCACCGAGGTAACCGAATCAGAGCGCACGATGAATCTCGCCGAGTACCTTCCTGTTCTGCTCTTCATCCTGGTGGGCCTGGGCGTCGGCGCGCTGTGTCTGGGCATGGGGGCGTTCCTGAAGCCCCACAAGGCCGACGCGGCCAAGAATTCTCCTTACGAGTGCGGCTTCGAGGCGTTCGAGGACGCGCGCATGAAGTTCGACGTGCGCTATTACCTCGTCGCCATCCTGTTCATCCTGTTCGATCTGGAGATCGCCTTCCTGTTTCCATGGGCCGTGGCGCTCCAGGAGGTGGGCATGACCGGATTCGTCGCCGTTCTCATCTTCCTGACCATTCTGGTCGTGGGCTTCGTCTACGAATGGAAGAAGGGCGCCCTGGATTGGGAGTGATGCGCCTCTTTGAAGCCAGTCACCGGAACCTCGCACATGAATGATCAGCTTCAGCAAAAAGGCTTTCTGCTCACCGGCATCGACACGGCGGTGAACTGGGCCAAGACCGGTTCGCTGTGGCCGGTCACCTTCGGCCTGGCCTGCTGCGCGGTGGAGATGATGCACGCGGCCGCCGCCCGCTACGACATCGCGCGCTTCGGCGCCGAGGTGTTTCGTGCCAGCCCGCGCCAGTCCGACCTGATGATCGTTGCCGGCACGCTGTGCAACAAGATGGCGCCGGCGCTGCGCAGGGTGTACGACCAGATGGCCGAGCCGCGCTGGGTGCTGTCCATGGGGTCCTGCGCCAATGGTGGCGGCTACTACCACTACAGCTACTCGGTGGTGCGCGGTTGCGACCGCATCGTGCCGGTGGACGTGTATGTGCCGGGCTGTCCGCCCACGGCGGAGGCGCTGCTCTACGGCATCATCCAGTTGCAGCAGAAGGTGCGCCGCACCAACACGATCGCCAGGGTGTGAGCATGACCGACTACGCCATTGCCCCCGACACCCTGAAGGACACGGTCGCTGCCGCACTGGGCGACCAGGCGCTGCACGTGACCGTGGCGCTGGGCGAGGTGACGGTGACCGTCGCGCCCGACCGCTACCCCGCTGCCATGAAGACGCTGCGCGACGCGGCAGGCTGCCGGTTCGAGCAATTGCTCGACTTGTGCGGGGTGGACTATTCGGCTTACGGCGATGGCCGCTGGGAGGGCGCCCGGTTCGCCGTGGTGTCCCACCTGCTGTCCGTCAGCCTGAATCAGCGTCTGCGGGTGCGCGTGTTCTGCGCCGACGACGAGTTTCCGGCCGTGTCTTCGGTCGCCGACCTCTGGAACTCGGCCAGTTGGTTCGAGCGCGAGGCCTTCGATCTGTACGGCATCATGTTCGAGGGGCACACCGACCTGCGCCGAATCCTGACCGACTACGGCTTCATCGGCCACCCCTTCCGCAAGGACTTCCCGCTTTCGGGCCACGTCGAGATGCGCTACGACCCCGAGCGCCAGCGCGTGATCTACGAGCCGGTGTCGATCGAGCCGCGCGAAATCACGCCCCGCGTGATCCGCGAGGACAACTACGGCGGATTGCACTGAGCCGCAGGCGAGTCACATTTCCATGGCCGAGATCAAAAACTACACCCTGAACTTCGGACCGCAGCACCCGGCCGCGCACGGCGTGCTGCGCCTGGTGCTGGAACTGGACGGCGAGGTCGTGCAGCGCGCCGACCCGCACATCGGCCTGCTGCATCGCGCGACCGAGAAGCTGGCCGAGTACAAGACCTTCATCCAGTCGCTGCCCTACATGGACCGTCTCGACTACGTGTCCATGATGTGCAACGAGCACGCCTACTGCCTGGCCATCGAGAAACTGCTGGGCATCCAGGTGCCGATCCGGGCGCAGTACATCCGCGTGATGTTCTCGGAGATCACGCGCATCCTCAACCACCTGATGTGGCTGGGCTCGCATGGCAACGACTGCGGCTCGTCCACCATCCTGATCTACACCTTCCGCGAGCGCGAGGATCTGTTCGATGTCTACGAGGCGGTGTCGGGCGCGCGCATGCATGCGGCCTATTTCCGTCCGGGCGGCGTCTACCGCGACCTGCCGGACACGATGCCGCAATACAAGGCCAGCAAGATCCGCAATGCCAGGGTGATCGACGATCTGAACGTCAATCGCCAGGGTTCACTGCTCGACTTCATCGAGGATTTCACCCGGCGCTTCCCCAAGTGCGTGGACGAGTACGAGACCCTGCTCACCGACAACCGCATCTGGAAGCAGCGCACCGTGGGCATCGGCGTCGTGACGGCCGAGCGCGCGCTCAATCTGGGATTGACCGGCCCCATGCTGCGGGGTTCGGGCATCGCCTGGGACTTGCGCAAGAAGCAGCCGTACGACGTCTACGATCAGGTCGATTTCGACGTTCCCATCGGCAAGACCGGTGACAGCTACGACCGCTACCTCGTGCGCGTGCAGGAGATGCGCGAGTCCAACCGCATCATCAAGCAATGCGTGGATTGGCTGCGCGCCCATCCCGGCCCCGTGATCGTGGACAACCACAAGGTCGCGCCGCCCTCCCGTGAGGCGATGAAGACCAGCATGGAAGAGTTGATCCACCACTTCAAGCTCTTCACCGAAGGCATGCATGTGCCCGAGGGCGAAGCCTATGCGGCGGTGGAGCACCCCAAGGGTGAGTTCGGCATCTACCTGATCAGCGACGGCGCGAACAAGCCCTATCGCTTGAAGATCCGGCCCCCCGGCTTTGCCCACTTGGCTGCGTTGGACGAATTGGCCAAGGGCCACATGCTGGCTGACGCCGTGGCCATCATCGGCACGCTGGACATCGTGTTTGGAGAGATCGATCGATGAGCGCATCCGCCGTTTCCGTGGCTTCAATGCCCTTGTCGGAGGCCACGCGCGCACGTTTTGCGCGCGAGGTCGCCAAGTACCCGCCGGAGCGCAAGCAGTCCGCCGTGATGGCGTGCTTGGCCATCGTGCAGCAGGAGCAGGGCTGGGTCACCCCTGAGAGCGAGGAGGCGATTGCCGACTATCTGGGCATGGCGCCCATGGCCGTGCAGGAAGTGACCACGTTTTACAACATGTACAACCAGAAGCCGGTGGGCCGCTTCAAGCTGAACGTGTGCACCAATGCACCGTGCATGTTCGCCGGTGGCCCGCAGGCGCTGGAGCATCTCTGCGGCAAGCTGGGCGTGGAGCCCTATGGCACCACCGCCGACGGCGTGTTTACCGTGCAG
Source organism: Ottowia sp. (assembly GCF_016703145.1). Taxonomy (GTDB): domain Bacteria; phylum Pseudomonadota; class Gammaproteobacteria; order Burkholderiales; family Burkholderiaceae_C; genus Ottowia. The sequence continues at coordinate 714,807 of NZ_JADJCO010000002.1, forward strand.
CCCAGCGAGTGCCTGGGTGCCTGCGGCGATGCGCCCGTGATGCTGGTCAACGACCGGCACATGTGCAGCTTCATGTCCAACGACAAACTCGACCAGTTGGTCGAGGGCTTGCGCGAGGCGGAGGACTGAGCCATGGCGCGTGTAAATGACATCCTCGCGCAGTTCCAGGCCAAGGGCGTTGAGACCTGCTTCCATGGCCGTCACATCAACCCGCAGATTTGCGCCGATCTGAACGGCAGCAACTGGGGGCTGAAGGACTACGAGGCGCGCGGCGGCTACGCGGCCTTGCGCAAGATTCTGGGCCGGGACGGCGGAGCCGGGATGACGCAGGACGAGGTCATTGCCGAACTCAAGGCTTCGAGCCTGCGCGGGCGCGGCGGCGCGGGCTTTCCGACGGGGTTGAAGTGGAGCTTCATGCCGCGCAACTTCCCCGGGCAGAAATACGTGGTGTGCAACTCTGACGAGGGCGAACCCGGTACCTTCAAGGATCGCGACATCCTCATGTACAACCCGCATGCGGTGATCGAGGGCATGGCCATCGCGGGCTACGCCATGGGCGCCAGCGTGGGCTACAACTACATCCACGGCGAGGTTTTCCAGGTCTACGAGCGCTTCGAGGCCGCGATCGAGCAGGCGCGCGAGGCAGGGTTCCTGGGCCAGGGCCTCATGGGCAGCGCGTTCAGCTTCCAGTTGCAAGCGCACCATGGCTTCGGTGCCTACATCTGTGGCGAAGAAACTGCGCTGCTCGAATCGATCGAAGGCAAGAAAGGGCAGCCTCGGTTCAAGCCGCCGTTCCCTGCCAGCTTTGGCTTGTACGGCAAGCCGACCACGATCAACAACACCGAGACGTTTGCCGCGACGCCATGGATCATTCGCCATGGCGGCCCGGCGTACCTGGAGTGCGGCAAGCCGAACAACGGCGGGACCAAGATTTTCTCGATCCAGGGCGATGTCGAGCGTCCTGGCAACTACGAAATCCCGATGGGCACGCCGTTCGCCAAGCTGCTGGAACTGGCTGGCGGTATGCGCGGTGGCAAACCGCTGAAGGCGGTGATTCCCGGCGGTTCCTCGTCACCGGTGCTGCCGGCTGAACTCATCATGCAGTGCACGATGGACTACGACTCCATCGCGAAGGCGGGCTCCATGCTGGGCTCCGGCGCGGTCATGGTGATGGACGATTCGCGCGACATGGTGGAGACGCTGCTGCGCCTATCGTATTTTTATATGCACGAATCCTGCGGCCAGTGCGCCCTGCCGGGAAGGCACGGGCTGGCTGTGGCGCATGGTCGATCGCATCCAGCATGGTCAGGGCAGCCGGAGGATCTGGCCAAGCTCGACAACGTGGCGGAGAACATCATGGGTCGCACGATTTGCGCGCTCGGCGACGCCGCGGCCATGCCGGTGCGCGCGATGCTCAAGCACTTCCGCCACGAGTTCGCGGCCAAGATCGAAGCCGCGCAGAAGCACCCCGCCTGAGCGAACGGAACCGGACTCTAAGCCCATGGTTGAAATCGAAATCGACGGCAAGAAGGTGGAGGTGCTCGAAGGCAGCATGGTCATGCATGCGGCCGAGAAAGCCGGCACCTACATCCCGCACTTTTGCTATCACAAGAAGCTGTCCATCGCCGCCAACTGCCGCATGTGCTTGGTGGACGTTGAGAAGGCTCCCAAGCCGATGCCCGCCTGTGCCACGCCAGTCACGCAGGGCATGATCGTGCGCACCCAAACCGGCAAGGCGCTCAAGGCGCAGAAATCGGTCATGGAGTTCCTGCTCATCAACCACCCGCTGGACTGCCCGATCTGCGACCAGGGTGGCGAGTGCCAACTGCAGGATCTGGCGGTGGGCTACGGTGATTCCGGTTCGCGCTACGAGGAAGAGAAGCGCGTGGTGTTCCCCAAGGACGTGGGGCCGCTGATCTCGATGAAAGAGATGAACCGCTGCATCCACTGCACGCGCTGCGTGCGCTTCGGCCAGGAGATCGCCGGGGTGATGGAACTGGGCATGGCCCACCGCGGCGAGCATTCCGAGATCACGACGTTCGTGGGCAATTCGGTGGATTCCGAGCTGTCCGGCAACATGATCGACATCTGTCCGGTCGGAGCGCTGACGAGCAAGCCGTTCCGCTACAGCGCCCGCACCTGGGAACTGTCGCGTCGCAAGAGCATCAGCCCGCACGACTCCACGGGTGCCAACCTGATCGTGCAGGTCAAGAACCACCAGGTCATGCGCGTGGTGCCGCTGGAAAACGAGGACGTCAACGAGTGCTGGATCGCCGACCGCGACCGCTTCTCGTACGAGGCGCTGAACGGCGAGGACCGCTTGACCAGGCCCATGCTCAAGCAGGGCGGCGAGTGGAAGGAGGTTGATTGGCAGACTGCGCTGGAGTACGTCGCCAACGGCCTGAATCAGATCAAGTCGGAGCATGGCGCGGAGCGCATCGGCGCCCTCGTCAGCCCGCACAGCACGCTGGAGGAGCTCTACCTCGCCGGCGCGCTGGTGCGCGGCCTGGGCAGCCAGAACATCGACCATCGCCTGCGGCACACGGAGTTCGCGCCGGCCGAGGGCGTGCGCTGGCTGGGCACGTCGATCGCCTCGCTGTCGCAACTGCAGGCGGCCCTGATCGTCGGTCCAACCTGCGCAAGGACCATCCGCTGTTTGCAGGGCGAATTCGGCAGGCAGCCCGCAACGGTGCAGCGGTGGCGGCTATTACTTCGGTAGCACTTCTCGGCCAGTCCGGGGCCTGGGCCATGCCCCTGGCGGCGGCCTCCATCGGCGAGCCCGGCGAGTGGGTTCAGTTGCTGGCCGACGTGGCGGCTGCCGTCGCGGGCGGCAAAGGCGACGTGGCGCCCGTGCCGGGCCAGGCGACCGAAGAGGCGCAGGCGATCGCCGAGGCCTTGCTGTCGGGCGAACGCAAGGCCATCCTCCTGGGCAACGCGGCGGCGCAGCATCCAGCGGCGTCCAGCCTGCTGGCGCTGTGCCAATGGATCGGCGAGCAGACCGGCGCCACCGTGGGCTACCTGACCGAGGCGGCCAACACGGTCGGCGCCCAGGCGGTGGGCGCTACCGAGCGCTGGCGGCCTGAATGCCGGCCAGATGCTGGCGGGCGGCCTGAAGGCGGCATTGCTGCTCCACTGCGAGCCCGGACCCGACAGCCGGGGCGTGGAGCTGAGCGGCTGCGACATGGTCGTCACGCTCAGTCCGTTCAAGGCCAACCTGGACGTCAGCGACGTGCTGCTGCCGATTGCGCCGTTCACCGGAGACATCGGGCACCTTCGTCAACGCGGAAGGCCGGGCCCAGGGCTTCCACGCGGTCGTCCGTCCGCTGGGTGAAACCCGTCCGGGGTGGAAGGTGCTGCGAGTCCTCGGCGACATGCTGGGCGTGGTCCAGCCTGCGTACCAGACCTCGCAGGAAGTGCTGGCGCAGGCGATGGAAGGCGCGGCCATGGGGTCGATCGCTGGCGAGCGCCTGAGCAACCGCACTTCCGCGCCCATCGAAGTCCGGCCGCAGCCGGTGGCGCTGCAGCCGGTGGGCATCTATCAGCTCGATGGCATCGTGCGCCGCGCGCTCTCGCTGCAGATGACGGCCGATGCGCGCCAGGGAGCCGGGGCATGATCGACGCGATCTACAACTTCGGATTGCACCTGTTCGCGGGCACGTGGTGGTCAGGCATCGTTTGGCCGGTGGTCTGGAACCTGATCAAGATCGTGGTGGTGCTGCTGCCTCTGATGGGCGCGGTGGCTTACCTGACGCTCTGGGAGCGCAAGCTGCTGGGCTTCATGCAGGTGCGCCATGGCCCCAACCGCACCGGTCCCTGGGGCCTGCTGCAGCCGATCGCCGATGCGGTCAAGCTCCTGACCAAAGGAGATCATCCAGCCCACGGCGGCGGCCAAGGGCCTGTTCTTCCTGGGGCCGCTCATGGCCATCATGCCGGCGCTGGCTGCCTGGGTGGTGATTCCGTTCGGGCCCGAGACCGGCGCTGTCCAACGTCAATGCCGGTCTGCTGGTGGTGATGGCAATCACTTCGATCGAGGTGTACGGCGTCATCATCGCCGGCTGGGCATCCAACTCGAAATACGCCTTCCTCGGCGCGCTGCGCGCCTCGGCGCAGATGGTGAGCTACGAGATCGCCATGGGCTTCTGCTTCCTGGTGGTGCTGATGGTGTCCGGGAGCATGAACCTCACCTGACATCGTGATGGGGCAGGCCAAGGGCATGGCCGGGCAAGGGCCTCGCTTTCCTTTCCTGGAACTGGCTGCCGCTGCTGCCGATCTTTCTGGTCTACCTGATTTCCGGCGTGGCGGAGACCAACCGCCATCCCTTCGACGTGGTCGAGGGCGAGGCCGAGATCGTGGCCGGCCACGGTCGAGTACTCGGGCATGGGTTTCGCCATCTTCTTCCTGGCGGAGTACGCCAGCATGTGGCTGGTGTCCATTCTGGCGGTGCTGATGTTCCTCGGCGGCTGGTTTGCCGCCCTTCGAGGCGCTGGGCTTCATCCCGGGGTGGATCTGGCTGGGCCTGAAGACCTTCGTGGTGGTGTCCATGTTCATCTGGATCCGCGCCACCTTCCCGCTTTCGCTACGACCAGATCATGCGCCTCGGCTGGAAGATATTCATTCCGGTCACGCTGGTCTGGCTGGTCATCGTCGGGGGCTGGCTGCTCAGCCCCTGGAACATCTGGCATTGAAGGGCAGGACAAGTCATGGCTTCCGTTGCTGCTTCACCTTTTTCGATCCGCGATTTCTTCAAGAGCTTCATGCTCGTGGAACTGTTCAAGGCATGGCCCTGACTGGCCGTTACGCGTTCAGCCGCAAGGTCACGATTCAGTTCCCGGAGGAGAAAACGCCCTTGTCGCGCGCTTTCGCGGCCTGCACGCCCTGCGCCGCTATGAGAATGGCGAGGGCGCTGCATTGCCTGCAAGTTGTGCGAAGCCGTGTGTCCGGCTTTGGCCATCACCATCGAGGCCGGCAGGGCGAGCCGACGGCTCCCGCCGCCACCACGCGCTACGACATCGACCTGACCAAGTGCATCTTCTGCGGCTTCTGCGAGGAAAGCTGCCCGGTGGACTCCCATCGTCGGACCACATCCTCGAATACCACGGCGAAGCGCGGCGATCTGTACTTCCAAGGACATGCTGCTGGCCGTGGGCGACCGCTACGAACCCGAAATCGCCGCAGCCAAGGCGGCGGACGCCAAAACCGCTGAACGCGGGCTTGCACTACCGATAAAGATTCATGGACGTCAGACCGGCTTCTTCTACGTGTTCTCCCTGGTGATGCTGTTCGCGGCATTCAGGGTGATCACGGCAACGCAACCGATGCATGCGGTCCTGTTCCTCATGCTGGCCTTCTCGCAGGCTGCTGGGATCTGGCTGCTGCTCAAGGCCAAGGTTCTTGCGGTCTGGTGCTGGTCTACCTGGGCGCGGTGATGGTGCTGTTCCTGTTCGTCGTGATGATGCTCGACATCCACATCGACAGCCTGCGGCGGAGCTTATAGCGCCACTTTCCGTTGGCGCTGGCGATCGGTGCCTGATCTCGCTGGAGATGGCCGTGTACTGTTCGGTGGCTTCCGGGCGGGGCGGGCGCCGGTGGTGCCGGAGACGGTCACCAACGCG
>NZ_JADJCO010000003.1:0-1047500 GCF_016703145.1 Ottowia sp.
GCCGAGTCCAGAGACATGCGCAGTCCCTTAACGTGTTGGTGAGAGTTCACCCTGGGCTGCCCGGCGGCCACACCGCTGGGCTTGCAGGTGATCATACCAGGATCAGCAGCGTCAGCACATAGGGCAATGTGTTGAAGCCAGGCAGGTGTCCCCAGCTGATACCGATGGACTGCAACGCCGGGCCGATGGCGCCCATGCCGCCGAACAGCGCCGCTGCGCCAATGCAGCGCAGCGGGCTCCAGCGCGCAAAGATCATCAGCGCTACGGCAATCAGGCCCCGGCCGCTGGAGATGCCCTCGGGTTCCAGCTGCCGGGGTAAAATAGCGTGAGCGATGCACCGCCCAGCCCGGCAATGGCGCTGCCTGCTGCCGTGGCCGCGATGCGGATGCCCGACACCGAATAGCCAAGCGCTCGCGTGGCATTGGCTGGACCGCCTGCCATGCGCACCAGGAGGCCCATGCGCGTGCGCGCCCGGGCCCACCACAGTGCCCCCCGGCAATCACCAGCCCCACCGGCAACAGCAGCGTTGACCCGCAGCGCGTTGCGCAGGGAGGCGTTGTCGGCTCCAGTTGCTCAGGGCAATGGCCGGGATCCGCGGCGCCCGTGGCCGGATTTCAGCGGTCACCCAGACAGAACGCCAGGCCCGTGCCCAGCAGCACGAGCGCAATACCCGTGGGCCACGCTCGTTCACACGCGGCAGCGAGCGGAGCACGCCATGCGCAGCGTCGCGGCGAACTAGCCCGCGGCGGCGCTCATCAGCACGCCCCGTCCAGGCCGAGCCAGTTGAGGTACGCGCCGCCAAACGCCGCCGGCTGATAAAAATACCACGCCCTCCAGCCCCAGGTTGATGCGGCCGGATTTTTCGGTCAGGCATTCACTGCAGGCTGACGAACAGAAACGGAACGCCCACGCGCAAGTACCGCCCAGGATGCCTGCGAAGAAAGTCAGAAGTTAGTCATCTGCTGTCATGCGATCTGCGGCTGCTCCCCCCCCATCGACCGCCTGCGCACCGCTGGGCCCGCAGCCTTGCCACCGCCCGCAAGGCCTTCCAGTCCACATCCCGCAGCGCCTCGCTCGCCAGGATCAGCACAAACGCAATGCCCTGCAGCACCATGACCGATGCATCAGGCAGCCCCAGGCGGCGCTGCAACAGGCTGCCGGCCGCGCCAAAGCCTCCGAACAGGATGGCCACCGGGATCAACCCTTGAACAGCAGGAACCACACCTCCAGTGGGCTCACACCCGCAAACCACACGAACACGCCGAACAACAACAGCGCCGCCGCGATGGCGGCAACGGGCAGGGCGATGTCGGTGAGGGTGTCTTTCATGCTGGCTTCTTGGGGTGGTCATCCCCGCGAAGGCGGGGATCCAGGGCATCCGGCTTTGGGTACGGACGCGCTGGATTCCCGCCTCCGCGGGAATGACGGGGGGTTGTCAGATGGAGCCCACAACCCCTTCAACCAGGTAGTTCATCTTCTCCAGCTCCAGGTCCGTCTGCTTCAGCGTCTTGCCCGCTGCAATGATCGTGTTGCCCTTGTTGTCCTTCAGCGGACCCTTGAAGATGTCGAACGTGCCAGCGATCATCTTGCCCTTGATGTCGTCGGCGTTTTTCTTGGCCGCGTCGGTCACGGCCGGGCCGTAGGCGGACATCTTCACGTAGCCGTCTTTCAGGCCGCCGCGGATGAAGTTGGGGTGCGGCTTGCCGGCCTTGGCAGCCGTCAATGACGGTCTGGTACGCAGTCAGCCAGTTCCAATTCGGCGCCTGTCAGGTAGGCCTGCGGTGCCGGCTTGGCCCGGGACGCGTGGTAGCCGCAGACCATCTTGCCCCGCTTGGCGGCGGTCTCCACAACGACCTTGGGGACGTCCACGTGCATGGTGAACACGTCCACGCCCCGGTCGGCCAGGCTGTTGGTGGCTTCGGCCTCCTTCGCGGCCAGGGACCAGTCGCCGGTGAAGATCACGCTGCAGGTGTGGCGGGCTTGACCGAACGCGCGCCCATCAGAACGCACTGATGTCTTAACTTACAGGGATGGCGGACGCGACGTAGCAGATCTTGCCGCTCTTGCTCATGTGCCGGCGGCCACCACGCCGTTCGGTACTGGCATTCGTCGATGTAGCCAAAGTGACTGTCGTGTTCTTGGGGTGCCTGGCTTCGGTCCACATGCCGCAATGGGGAAAAGCGCACGTCGGGGTACCAGGCGGCCGCCAGCATGTGCGGGTCAAAGTAGCCGAACGACGTGGGGAACAATACGCTGGCGCCGTCCTGCCTAATCATGCACGGTCATGGTCTTTGCACGGCGGCGGTCCCCGGGCACATTTTCTTCTTCCACCACCTTGATGCCGGGCATCTTCTTCAGCTCGGCGGCAGCCCGGGAAGCCTGCGCCTGGTAGCCAAAGTCGTCGCGCGGGCGACGTAAATCACGCCCACGGTCAGCGGCTTTGCGCAAAGGCCAGCGGGCTGGCAAGCCACGGCGCCCAAAGCGGCCAGGTTTTGAGGAGTCACCGGTTGGTGTGTTGCGGTCCTCGGTCTTCTCCAGGGTTGAAAGGGGGTTAATAGCAGGATTCGTGCAAGGGGTTGGTGAAAGACGGTCAGGAAAGCGGTGGCGGCGCGTCCAGCAGGCTCACGTGCGCGCTCACCACACGCCAGCCCGCCGGTGTGCGCAGCCAGGTCTGGCTTTGGCGGCCGGTGCGCGCGGCGCCGGTGCGGCGGAACTCGGTGTTGGCGGTAGCAAAGTCGCGGCCGTAAGTGGTGATCACCATGTGCATGAGCTCACGCGCCAGGCCCTGCGATGAGCGGCCCGCGCGGAAAGCGCGGATGGCGTCGTAGCCGTACAGGTTTTCGGTGCCGCCGTAGCGCAGCGTGTGCGGGCTGTCCCAGAACAGCTCGTCCAGCACAGCCACGTCGTTGGTGACAAGCGCCTTTTCGCGGCGCGCCGAAGGCGGCTGTGACTTCAGCCACGATGTCAGGCAGGTTGATGTCCATCAGATGACCGCCGGTTTGAGGTGCGCCACGCCCATTTGCTGCAGCACTACTGGCGGGCGCGCAGCGCCAGGTCTGCGCCAGGGCGCGGCAATCACTTGCACGCCTATGGGCAAGCCGTCGGTGCCCGACGGCTGACATCGGCGCCGCCACCACGGGGGCAGCCGGCAAACGAGATGGGTTGCGCGTCAGCAGGCGGCGACGGGCGCAGGGCTGGCGCTGGCCGCTGATGTCCAGCCACCGGTGCCGATCACTGGCGGCGCCACGGGCGTGGCGGGTGCGATCAGCACGTCCCAGTGCTGGAACAGCGCGTTGACGCGGTCGCGGTACACGCGGCGAAAGCGCTGCGCGCGCAGGTACCAGGCGGCCGGCTGCAGCGCGCCCGAGATGAACCGGTCCACCGACAGTGGCTCGAAGTCATCTGCGCGCGTGCGCAAATCGTCCAGGTGCAACGCGCCGCCTTCGCTGGCGCTGGTGATGAAGGCCGCCGCGCGGGCCATGGCCGGGTCCGGCCACTCCACCATTTCGATCACGTCCAGCGCGCGCGCCGCCGTGCGGGCCACTTCACGTGCGGGTGGCGTGGCGTTGTCATGAAAGTAGCCGCCCAGAAGACCAATGCGAAGGCCGCCGACGCCCTGCACCAGCGACGGCATCACCGGCTCGATCTGCGTCGTGTGGCAGCCCGCATCCAGCGGGTCGGGCGACTGCAGCACATCGTAGGTGGCCGCCAGCCGTTCCACCGAATCCGCAAACGGGCCCAGATGGTCCACGCTGTGCACAAACGGATAGCTGCCGCGGCGCGACAGGCGCCCAAACGTGGGCTTGAGGCCCCACACACCGCACAGCGACGACGGCACACGGATGGATCCGTTGGTGTCTGAGCCCAGCGTGACGGGCACCTGGCCGGCGGCCACCGCCGCGCCCGAGCCGCCCGACGATCCGCCTGCAATGCGCGTCAGGTCGTGCGGGTTGTGGCAGGGGCCGTAATGGGTGTTCTCCGTTGTGAAGCCATAGGCGTATTCGTCCATGTTCAGCGAGCCGATCAGCACCGCACCAGCTGCTTTCATGCGCTGGACCAAAAAGGCGTCTGCGCTTGCCGCCGGATGGCCCCGGTTGACTTTGGAGCCTGCCAGCGTGACCTCTCCTTCGATGTCAAACAGGTTCTTGACCGCATAGGGCACACCGGCCAATGGGCCCAGCGCCTCGCCGCGCGCGCGGCGCGCGTCGATGTCAGCCGCTTCGGCGCGCGCCCGCGCATAGCTCTTGCCGGTGAAGGCATTCACTTGCCCATCGGTCGCCTCGATGCGGGCGATGCAGGCTTCCAGGGCTTCTGTGGCGTTCATGTGGGTGCGCGGTCCCGGGGGCAGGGGTTGAAAATGTCGGCCAGCTCGTCTTCGGGCGCCAGCGGCACGCGCTCCAGCAGCGCAGCCATGGCGGCGGTGCGCTCGAGGTGGCCCGCCACGGCGCGCGCGCGCGGCGTCCAGGGGCACGCCCAAAGCCGCAGCGCTGGCCTTCACGTAGGCGAGCGTTTCAACCTCGTTCACCGGCGTACCTCGCGCTGGAAAATCTCCAGGCTGAGTTTCTTGGTGGCGATGAAGCTGGGCTCGCTCAGCGTATCCACCGTGCGCGGCCGCGCGTCGTCATACGCCAGGATTTCCGCCACCTTGGTCGGCCGCTTGGTCAAGAGCAGCACCTGGTCGGCAAGGTACACAGCTTCTTCCAGGTCGTGCGACACCAGCAGCATGGTGGTGCCAGTTTTCACGAACACCTCCTGCAGCTTTTCGCGGATGAACAGCGTCATCTCGAAGTCCAGCGCAGAGAACGGTTCGTCCAGGAACAGCACCTCTGGGTTGTTGGCCAGCGCCCGCATGATGGACGCCGTCTGCTGCTGGCCGCCCGACAGCTCGTAGGGGTAGCGGTTGAGGTCGAACTTGACGTCAAACGACGCCACCAGCTCGGCCATGCGGCGGTCCACCTCGGCCTTGGACTTGCCTTCCAGCTTGAGCGGGTAGGCGATGTTGTCGATGGTGCGCATCCACGGGAACATGGCCTCGCGGTAGTTCTGGAACACGTAGCCGATCTTGGTGTCCTTCAGGCTCTTGCCGTCAAACAGGATCTCGCCGCTGTCGATGGGGATGAGCCCCGCGATCATGTTGATCAGCGTGCTCTTGCCGCAGCCGTTGGGGCCGAAGACCGAAACAATCTTGTGTTTCGGTATGTCCAGGTCGAAGTTTTCGTACAGCGGCCAACCCGCGAAGTACTTGGTCAGGCCACGGATGGTGATGTGCGTGCCGGCCGGGCCGGGCTTGAACTCCGGCACGGGGACGTCTGCATAGACCGGTGCATTCAATACGGTGCTCATCTTCCGCTCCAGTGAACAATCTTGCGTTCGGCGATGAGGAAAAGGATGTTCAGGGCATATCCCAAAGCACCGGCCGCCAGGATGGACGCGTACATGTCGCGCACATTCATGACCTGTTGCGAATTGATGATCCGGTTGCCCAGGCCGCTGTCAGCGCCAATGAACATCTCGGCCACGATCACGATCACCAGAGCCATGGACACGGCCGAGCGCAGCCCCACAAAGCTGGGTTGCAGGCTTTCCCAGACCAGAACGTCCTTGAAGATCTGCCAGCGCGTGGCACCCATCACCTTGGCTGCCATCACGCGCTGCTTGCGCGCGTTGATCACGCCGTAGGCACTGTTGAACACCACGATCAGGAACGCGCCAAACGCGGCAATCGCCACCTTGTTGACGTCTGACACGCCAAAGATCATGAGAAACAGCGGGATCAGCGCCGACGACGGCGTAGAGCGGAAGAAATCAATCAAAAACTCCACGCTGCGATAGGCCCGCTCGTTGCTGCCCAGCAGCACACCCAGCGGCATGCCCACGGCTGCGGCAATCAGAAACGCCTGCACCGTGCGCATGACCGTGACGCCAAAGTCTTTCAGAAGCGGGCCGCCCCACAGGCCGCTGATCAGCGTGCCCAGGGCGTCCATGGGCGGCGGCAGCAAGATGGCCTTGATGAAGCCGGTGCGCACCGCCAGGTCCCAGAGGATGAACAGCACGATGGGGCCGATGAAAGGCAGCAACCGTTCCCACTGCGGCGCGCGCGGCGGGGCGGCCGGTGCGTTGGCGGCCGGCGGTGTCCAGGGTTTGGGCGTGGCCGCCGCGGCGGGCGGCACCGGCGCACCGGGCATGGCGTCTGGGGTGGCGCGCATGGTTTTACCCCTTGTAGAGCATGCTGTCGACCATCAGCCGCTTGGTGAAAATGCCCTTCTCGCTGAACAGGTCGAAGAACTTCTGAAAGTGCGCCACGTCGGCCGGTGTGAACTCGTTGTACATGGTGTAGGCGGCCAGCGGCACCTCGCTGGTCAGCGGGCCTTCGATGGCGGTGTAACCCTTCATGTACTGGCGCGCTTCCACCGGCTTGGTTCGCACATAGTTCACGCCCTTGCCATAGGCCGCGATGAACTTCTTGGCCACGTCGGGGTTCTTCTGGATGAAAGCCGATGCCAGCGACGCCGATCCGCCGAACCACGGTGCCATGGGGTCGCCCAGCACGTACCTGGCGATCACGCCCGGCTCCAGCACACGGGTGGTGCCGTTCATGCGGCCGATGGTGCCGGTGGGCTCCAGCGTGTAAGCGGCGTCGATCTGCCCCGCGGCCAGCGCGGCCACATGCTGGCCGATGGGCAGTTCCACCACAGTGGCTCCGGTGGCGCCGCCGCGCTCCAGCACGGTCTTGGCCAACGTCACGTTCTGGATACCGGGGCCCGAGGCGACGCGCTTGCCCTTCAGGTCGGCCATGACCTTGGCGGGGCTGGCCACGGGCACGATCACTTCGTCCAGCACGTTCTTCACGTTGCTGGGGTTGGAACAGAAAATCTTGAAGGTACCCGGCGCGGCGATTTCGCCGATGGCGATGTTGGCCGAGCCCGTGCCGTTGGCGGTGCCGTCAGCGCGGCCTGACAGCACGGCTTCCATCACCTGTTGGGCGCCTGCAAATTTCAGCGGCTCCACGTCCAGGCCGGCTTCCTTGAAGTAGCCCAGCTCGATGGCTGAATAGAACGGCAGCCCGGCCGCAATGGGCCAGTAGCCGATGCGGATCTTGGGGCCGGCTTGTGCCCGCACGATGGCGGGTGCGCCCAGCAGGCCCAGGGCTGCGGAGGCGACGCCGGCCTTGATCAGGGTACGGCGGTTGGCTTGACGGTGTTGGCTCATGGAATGCTCCTGCTGGGTTGGATGAATGAAGGGGTTGAAGATCAGGCGGCAGCCTTCAGCGATGCGATGTACGCGCGCCAGCCGCCCAGGTGGGTGATGTCCTGCGCACCCTGCGTTGCCAGGGCTTCGCACACAAAGCCCTGCACGCTGGTACCGTCGGTCAATGTGAGCGTGCCGATGCCCAGCGGCGCCGGAATCAGCGCGACAAAGCTGCCGTAATGCGCCACGGGTATTTCCCAGATTTCCAGCGCAATGGCACCCCCCGTGCCGTCGGCCACGCGCAGCAAGCCGGGCTTGGGCGGCGTGGTGCCGGGCAGTGCGAAAAAGCGGTAGTGCGGTGCGGTGCTGGCGGTACCGACCAGGCAAGCGCCACGCTCAGTCAGTTGGCTGTTCAGCGGCATGCCCGACAAATGCGCACCCACCACGGCCAGCTTGACCATGGCTTGCGCCTGCAGGCCGGGGATGGCGATGGGCGGGGGCAGCGGCTGCCCCGTGGCGCCCTGCGTCAACCCCGTGCTGTGGTGAAAGCGCTGGCCCAGCTCGGCCAGCTGCCAGTCGCTGGCGCAGGGGCCGATGAGCGTGATGCCAAACGGCAGGCCGTCCGGCGCGGATACTGCTGGGCACCGACAGCGCGGCGTAGTCCAGCAGGTTCACAAAATTGGTGTACGCGCCCAGGTTGCGGTTAAGCGCCACCGGATCGGCCTGCATCGCGGCGATGGTGTAGTGCGTGGGGCCGTGGGCACCAGCAGCACGTCAATGTCGCCCCACATGGCGGCAGCGCGCTGGCCCAAAGCGCGCAACTGCACCTGCGCATCCACCAGGTCGGCCGCGCTGTAGGCGCGGCCGCTGGCGATGATGCCGCGCACCGGCTCCATCACATCGGCTTCATGCGCATCGAAGAAGGGACGGATGGCCGCATAACGCTCGGCCACCAGGGCGCTTTCATAAAGCAGCGCGGCGGCCTGCGCCAGCGGTGTGAAGTCCACCGCCACCGGTGTGCCGCCCAGTGCACGCAGCCGCGTGACGGCCTGGCCGAATGCAGCTTCGGCGGCGGCATCCCCAAAAAAGGGCAGCTCGGTCGGCACACCAAAGCGAAAGGCGGCAGGCAGCGGTGCACCGGCCATGTGCAGCTTGCGCGAGAACGGATCCAGCGCGTCATGCCCCATGGCTGCGTGCAACACCTGCGCGGCAAGGCCCACCGTGCGAGCAAAGATGGACACACAGTCCACGCTCTGCGCTGCAGGCACCACGCCACGTGCGCTGATCAGCCCCTTGCTGGGCTTCAAGCCCACGATGTTGTTCAGCCCCGCAGGCACCCTGCCCGAACCGGCGGTGTCGGTGCCCAGTGAAAAGTCCACCTCGCCTGAGGCCACCACATGGGCGGAGCCCGAACTGGAGCCGCCTGACACATAGGCAGCGTTGAAAGCATTGGGCACCGCGCCATACGGCGAGCGCGTGCCGTTCAGCCCGCAGGCAAACTGGTCCAGATTGGTTTTGCCGACCAGCGATGCACCAGCATTGAGCAGCCTGGCCACCACCGTGGCGTGCGCGGTGGGGTCATAGGCAAAGGGCGCGCAGGCGGCCGTGGTGGGCAGCCCGGCGGCGTCGATGTTGTCCTTGGCCGCAAAGCGCAGGCCGGCCAGCGGCCCCCTGTCAGTTAGAGCAAGCGGCGTGTCGAATCGGGAAATCCAGGCCTGCGGCGCACTGGCCGGCGCAGCGCCCACGGGGGCGGCGGCAGCAGTTTCAGCAGGAAGGACGGTGTGCACCATATCTGAGCATCCAATCTTGTATCCAAGATGAGATGCAAAGACTGTGCCACCTTGTGCCGCCCTCTACGGCTCACGTTATGAGCCGCATTTTTCGAAATACGACTCATGGCTGGCCGCCAGCTTGTCCGTCAGCCGCCCAGTTCCGCCTGACCCGCCAGCGGCACACCCGGTGGCGCCACATAGTCCGCCACGACCCATGCCCGCTCTGGATGGCCCGCAGCCTCTTGCAGCTGCTCGGTGATGACGCCCATGGACGCCTTGTCCAGCGCGGCAAACGGCTGGTCCAGCAATGTCAGCGCGGCGCCTGACGCAAAGGCCGCCGCCAGCCAGACCTTTCGCCGCGAGCCGGTGGACAGCATGTCCAGCCGCTTGGCCATGTGCTGCGCGAGGTCCAGCTCATGCACCAGATCGTCCAGCACAGCCCGGTCCAGCGCCGGGTGCTGCTGCGCCACGCGGTCAAAGCACTGGCCGGGTGTCAAGGCGTCGCAGCCGTCTGCGCGGGGGTTGACCCAGAACACAGTGCCGCTCGTGCGCAGGGTGCCTGCCTGCGGCTGGAGTTCGCCGGCCATCAGGCGCAGCAGCGTGGTCTTGCCAGTGCCCTCGTCGCCACCCAGCCAGGTGACGCCGGAAGGCACGGTGAATGACAGGCCGCTGAACAACGGTGGCTGGCCGGGCCAGGCAAAGCTGAGGTCTTGAATTTGCATCGGAAACTTCCTGCACTGCCGCGCATCAGAACGCTGAACAATACCCGCTTGCAACCCTTGAAAGCTCCCAACCATGAAGTGCCCGACCTGTGATGGTGTGAACCTGGTGATGTCCGAGCGCAGCGGCATCGAGATTGACTACTGCCCGCAATGCCGCGGTGTCTGGCTGGACCGCGGCGAGCTGGACAAGATCATCGAGCGGGCCGCGCCTGCCGCCGCTCAGCAACCTGCGCCGCAAGCGGCACCTGTGCAGCAACCCCAACAGGCTTACCGCCAGCCACCCCCGCCCCACTACGACGAGCGCGGCTACTACCGCAAGAAAAAGCGCGAAGGCTTTCTGGGCGAGCTGTTCGACTTCGATTGAGCTTCAGGCGTCCTGGGTCAGCGCGTTCCAGCGTGCATGACCCAGCCCGTTGCGCAGGGCCACGGCGCCTTTGGGCGTAACCTCCAGCGCGCGCGAATCCTTGCGCCGCACGAGCCAGCCGCTGTCCAGGCACTGGCTGCAGATCAGCGCGCCCAGGCGGCCGGCCACATGGGCGCGCCGCTCGCTCCAGTCCAGGCAAGGGCGGCAATGCGCTCGCTTGCCTTCGGCGCCCGGCAATGCGGCTGCGTTCACACCCAGTCCTTTCAAGAGCGCTGCGCGGCCAGTTGGGTGATGCCCTCCAGCACGCGGGCGACCTCGGGCGACGCGAGGCGGTGGTAACGGTGGCGACCCTGGCGCTCCATGGCCAACAGGCCGGCTTCTATCAACAAGGCCAGGTGCCGGCTGGCCGTGGCCGCGCCGATGTTGCCCACAGCGGCCAGCTCATGGGCCGTCAGCGCGCGGCCGTCCATCAACGCCAGCAGCATGGCGGTGCGCGCCGGCTCGCCGACAAGGGACGCGACGTGGGCAATCTGGTTGGTGTTCGCGAGCGTGACGGTACAGCCGTGGGCGCGGCCCATGCTTCGTTCTGGAGCAAAGCATTCTGGCACTCCGGCGGCTCAAGATGGGCGCACTTTGCAAGGAGAACCCCATGACACACACTATGACGGTCACCTGCTTCATCCGCTACCAGATCGATCCGTTCCAGCGCGACGCGTTCAAAACCTATGCCGAAAACTGGGGGCGCATCATCCCGCGTTGCGGGGGGCACCTGCTGGGTTACTTTTTGCCGCATGAAGGCACAAACGACGTGGCCTGGGGCCTGATCAGCTTTGACAGCCTGGCTGCATATGAGGCCTACCGGGCGAGGCTGAAGACCGATGCCCAGGGGCGCGAGAATTTCCTGATGGCGCAACGCCTGCGCTTCATCCTGCGTGAAGAGCGCACGTTCTGCGAGCTGGTGAACGGCACGTTCAATGGATTGCCCACTACCCCCTAGTCAGCGCCCAGCGATTCGCGCGGCGTGCATGGATAGCGTCTAGAATATCCATTCATTTATCTATTCACAAATCCATTCAAAATCCGCCATGAATGCCGACCTGGACCTATTGCGCTTGCGCCTGGCTGGCGGGCCGCAACCCGCGCGGGCCCTGATGGAAGCGCTGGGCCTGAGCCAGCCCACGCTGTCGCGCCGGCTGGCCGCCTTGGGGCCCCAGGTGGTGCGCCTGGGTGCGGCGCGATCCATTCAGTATGCGCTGCGTGACACGCTGCGCGGTCTGCCTGATATACCGGTTTATCGTGTAGACACCGCCGGCCAGTTAAGCCGCCTGGGCCTGCTGGTGCCGGTACGGTCCGATGGTTTTGTGATGCATGCTGAAGCAGGCGACACCCTGTACAGCCCCGGCCTGCCCTGGTGGCTGCTGGACATGCGGCCCCAGGGCTACCTGGGCCGGGCCTATGTGGCGCGCCACGGCGCGGCGCTGGGGCTGCCCGCGCGCCTGGGCGACTGGTCTGACACCCACGCATTGCAGGCGCTGCTGGTCCATGGGCACGACGCCGTGGGCAACCTGCTGCTGGGTGACACGGCGCGCGGCCAGTTCCTGGCCATGGCGGCTGGCGCACCCATCCCCATGGCCGGCAAGCCCGCCACCTATGCCCGCCTGGCGCGTGAAGCAGCGCGGGGCGAGTCGCCCGGCTCATCCGCCGGCGGCGAGCAACCCAAGTTCAGCGCCTGGGCCGCCACAGCGGATGGCCCGCGCCATGTGCTCGTGAAATTCAGCGAGGCCGAGCCCGGGCCCGTGTCACAGCGCTGGCGCGACCTGCTGCTGGCCGAGCACCTGGCACTGCAAACGCTGGCCGAAGCCGGCGTGAGCGCCACCCGCACCGGCGTGCTGGACGCTGGCGCGCAACGCTTTCTGGAGGTGCAGCGGTTTGACCGCGAGGGCCCGCTGGGCCGCCGGGGCATCGTGTCGCTGGCGGCCATGGACGCCGAGTTCGTTGGCGCCGGGCCCGTGCCCTGGCCGGTGGTGGTGCAGCGCCTGGCCGATGCCGGCCATGTGCGCTTCGACGCTGTGCAGGGCGCTGCGCTGCTGTGGGCCTTTGGCACGCTGACAGGCAACACCGACATGCATGGCGGCAACCTGTCGTTCATGACGGAGCAAGGCAGCCCCTGGGCGCTGGCGCCGGCCTATGACATGAGCCCCATGGGCTTTGCCCCGCGGTCAGGCGGCGGCCTGCCCGACACACTGAGCCCGGCGAACCTGCACCCGGCCATCGCCCATGGCACCTGGCGGCAAGCCGATGCGCTGGCGGCACGCTTTCTGGCACGGGCACAGGCCGAGCGCGGCTTCAGCCGGCGCTTTGCGCCCGGTCTGCAGCGCTGGCGCGGCACCAGACGGCTGCGCGCGACACATTGGCGCGGCTGGGTTGATTCAGAACTGGGCGCGCACCCAGGCCGTCAGGCGCGCCAGATCCATCGCCCCGCTGTGCCTTGCCACTTCACGCCCGCCCTTGAACAGTGCCAGGGTGGGGATGCTGCGGATGTTGTAGCGCACGGCCAGCGCCTGCTGCGCGTCGGTGTCAACCTTGGCCACGCGCATCTGCGGCTCCAGCACGGCGGCCGCGCGCGCATAGGCCGGCGCCATCATGCGGCAGGGCCCGCACCAGGGTGCCCAGAAGTCCACGAGCAGCGGCGTGTCTGCGCGCAGGTGGCGGTCAAATGACGCCTCATCCAGCTCAACCGGCTGGCCGCCAAACAGCAGCGTGGCGCACTTGCCGCAATGGGCGTTGGGCCGGTCGGCATCCGCCACCCGGTTCAAGGTGTGGCATTGCGGGCAGGCGACGGTCTGCACGGGTTGTACAGGGGTGCCGATCATGGTGCGCTCCTGCGCGCAGCCAGCACGGGCCAGGTGAATGCCAGCACAGCGCCACCCGCAGCCGCGGCAATGGCGGCCACATTCGCCCAGTCCACCCAGTAGTCCAGCTGGGACAGCGACGACAGCGTCAGCCCGGGAAGGGCCACGAACGCCGCCACCGCCGCCGCGCCGGCCAGCGCAGCGGCCACCGGCAGCGTGGCGCGCCAGCGGGCGCCGCGCTGTCGCAGGCTGCGGGCCAGCAGCGCGGCCCACAGCAGCGCGGCCGCCGCCAGCCAGGGCCAGATGCCCAGCGCGATCTCCCAGACGATATTCAGCACCAGCCAGATTTCATACATGTCAGGTTCCTCCGTTCACACGCGGCCCTTGAGCACCGCCTGGTAGGCGGGCTTGAGCATGCGGTATTTCATGAGCCAGGCAAAGTAGCTGTCCTGCAGCGGCTGCACCATGGGCAGGCTGGGCGTGAGCCGGCCTTCGTAGTCAAACTCGATAAGCATGGCCGAGCCTTCGCGCGTGATCAGCGGGCAGGACGTGTAGCCGTCAAACTGCCCGGGCAGGGCCTGGCCCGCGATCAGCGCGACCAGGTTGCCCGCCACGATGGGCGCGCTTTTCTTGATGGTGGCCGCAGTCTTGCCGCGCGGTGTGCCGTTGATGTCGCCAATGCCGAACACATTGGGAAAGCGCCGGTGCTGCAGCGTGGCCTTGTCCACTTCCAGCCAGCCCCCGGCGGCAAACGGGCCGTCCTTCCAGGCCAGATCGCTGTTCTTCACCGCGTCGGGTGCGCGCATGGGCGGCACCACATGCAGGAAGTCATACGGCTTTTCAATCCGCTCGCCCTCGGGCGTGACAAAGGTGGCCCGGCGCGCGCCGATGTCCACGGCCGCCAGCTTGTGGGTGAACTCCACCGCGATGCCCAGGTCCTGCCAGCGCTGCAGCACGTTGGCATTGACCACCGGCACGCCAAAAACATTGCCCAGGGCCGACATGAACTGCACCTTGCTGCGTGCCAGCGTGCCGGCCTGCTGCAGGCGGTCGCGCAACATGAAGGTCATCTTCAGCGGCGCGCCCGCGCATTTGAGCGGCGTGGCCGGCAGCGTCATGACGGCGTTGCCGCCCGCGCGGCAAACTCGCTCATGACCTTCCAGGTGGCCTGCGCGGCCTGCGGCCCGGGGTAGACGCTGGCCAGGCCCGGCGCGCGGGCCGTGCCGATGGCCGACACGTCCATGCCCTGGATCTTGCGCGAAGTCCAGGTGCACGCCGGTGGCGACCACCAGGTAGTCGTAGCGGATGCGTTGGCCGAGCGTGGTGACCACGGTGTTGGCCGCCGGTTCAAAGCCGCTCACGCTGTCCTTGATCCATTCAATGCCCGGCGGCATGAAGTCGGCGTTGCGGTCGCGCACCTTGTCCACCGGCCACACACCCGTGGCCACCAGGGTGTAGCCGGGCTGGTAGTTGTGCTCCTCCTTGCTGTCCACGATGATGATCTTCGCGCCGTCCAGCGCGCGGGCCAGGCGGTTGGCCACGGCGATGCCGCCCAGGCCGGCGCCGGCAATGACAATGCGCGCGCCCGTGCGCACGCTTGCCTGCACCGGCGCGGATGCGCCCGCCACACAGCTCAGCGCGGCCACGCCCAGCAGCGTGCGGCGACCCGGTGAATGTTTCATGTCAATGTCTCCAGGAAAAGTTCAGGGACTTTGCGGCGCAACGACCGGCCAGCCGCGGCGCGCCCCCTCCGACATGCCGCCATGGACGTAGCGCACATGCCCGTAGCCGTGCTGGCGCAGGGCGCGCAAGGTGGCCGAAGAGCGGTTTTGCGTGTTGCAGATGAGCAGCACGGGCCGCCCGGTGTCCAGCGGGATTTCCGCCAGCCGCCGGCAGCTGTGACATGGGCAGCAGCCGCGCACCGGCGGCGACGCCGCGCGCATGCTCGTCAGGCTCGCGGATGTCAATCAGGATCACACGGCCCGCTTCATGGGCGGCGCGCGCTTCGTCCAGGCTCACGGCGTCGGCGCCGTGCAGGCCCTGGGCAAGGGCGGCGAAGGGGGCGGCGCCCAGCAACAACGCGAGGCAGGCCGCGCGGCGCTGGCGGGACGGGCTTGGCAGGGCGGGCGCGTTCATGGTGCCAGCAGGCGGTCCACCGCCGCGAGTTGCGCCTCGTCCAGCGCGCCGGCCAGCGCGTGCAGCGCCAGCGTGCCCAGCAACCAGTCCACGCGGGCCTGCAGCAGCGACAGCTGCGCGCTGTCGGCGGCTTTTCGGCGCGCAGCAGGTCCAGCGTGGTGCGGTCGCCCACCTGGCGGCCCAGGCGCGTGGCGTCCAGGCGGGCCAGGGCGGCCGTGCGCGCATCACCGAGCGCGGCCAGGCGCGCGGCTGCGGACTGCTGGGCCTGCCAGGCCGCGCGGGTGCGCTGGGCCAGTTGCACCCGGGCCAGCGACAGCGCGGCAAGCGCACGGTCGTGCATGCGCGCGGCTTCGGTTTCGCGCGCCTGGTGCATGCCGCCGGTGTACAGCGGCAGCTGCAGGCTGATGCCAATCATCTGCTGGCGCTGCACATTGCCGGCCGCGCCATGGTCACCGCCGCCGTTCAGGCGGTCCTGCTGGGCCTGGGCCACCAGGTCCAGCGTGGGCGCGCCGGCAGCGGCCTGTTTGCGCACCTCCTGCGCGGCCATGTCGGCCTGCGTTTGCTGCAGCCGCAAGGCGGGGTTGTCGCGACCGGCGCGCGCCAGCCAGTCCTGCAACGTACCCTGCACCGGGGCCGGATCCGTATGCGGCGACCGGGGCGACAGCGTGGCGGCGTCCGCGCCGGTGCTGTCGGCCAGCACCAGGCGCGCCTGTTCCAGCTCATGGCGCAGCGCCGTCACCCGCGCGGCCAGCGCACGCTCGTGCGCCGTGGCTTCGTGGGTGTCGGTGATGGGCGCGTCGCCCAGCGCGAAGCGCTCGCGCACCTCGGCCAGCGCGCGCTGCACTGCCGTATGCTGGCGCTGCGCCAGGTCCAGGCGCTGCGCGGCCAGCATCAGGTCAAAGTAGCGCTGGCCCAGCTGCAGCATCCAGTCCTGGCGCGCGGCCTGCCATTCCAGCTGCGCGGCGTCGCCCGACAGCTCCAGCTGGCGCTGCTGCGCCGCGCGCTCGGGGTTGAGCAGCGGCTGGCGGGCCAGCAGGCTCAGCCGGGTGGCCGCGCCACCGTGCTGCGATGTGCTGAACGACACGCCCCCAGACTGGCCAAAGCCAGGCGCGGCGAACTGGGCACCGCGCACATCGCTCACGGCGTTGCCCACGCCGGCCGTCACGCCCAGGCCCACGCTGGGCCGCCACAGCGCCGCGGCCTGTTCGCGCCGGGCGGCGCCCGCATCGCGGGTGGCGTCCAGCACCTGACCCTGGGGGTCGTGGCGGCTGGCCGCCTGCCAGGCCTCCAGCAGGCCGGTGGCATGGGCTGCCCCCGCGGCCAGCGCCAGCGCCGCCGCCGCAAGGGCGTGAAGCGTGGAGCGGGCAACGGTGGTGGGTTTCAGGGTCGCGGCTCGCATGACGGGTCCGGGTGCGGGTATCAGGCGCCGGGCTGGATGCCCAGCTTGCGCAGGATGGTTTCCATCAGGCACCAGCGCGTCAGGCCGCTTTGCAGCAGGTTGGCGCCCACGAGGCCGTGAACGCCAGCCACCACGGGCTGACGAACAGCGGGCTGCCGGGCACGCCCAGGGCGAGGGACAGCAGGATGAAGGTGCCGGCGACGACACGCACGATTTGCCAGGTGGTCATGAAGGTTCTCCTTGAGGTTGGCGAGGTTGAAAAAAAACGGGGAACTGGTTTGGCGGGCTATGCGGTGCCCGCGCGCTCGTGCTGGCGCCGGTAGGCCGCGTAGTACAGCGTGGGGATCACCACCAGCGTGAGCACGGTGGACACCAGGATGCCGAAGATCAGCGCAATGGCCAGGCCATTGAAGATCGGGTCGTCCAGGATGAAGAAGGCGCCCGCCATGGCCGCCGCCCCGGTCAGCACGATGGGCTGCGCCCGCGTGATGGCCGACTGCACCACGGCCTCGGCCAGCGGCACGCCCTGGGCCACGCGCAGGCGGATGTAGTCCACCAGCAGGATGGAGTTGCGCACGATGATGCCGGCCAGCGCGATCATGCCGATCATGCTGGTGGCGGTGAACTGGGCGCCCAGCAAGGCATGGCCTGGCATGACGCCGATGATGGTCAGCGGATCGGCGCCATGATGATCAGCGGCGTGAGATACGAGCCGAACTGCGCCACCACCAGCAGATAGATCAGCACCAGACCCACCGCATAGGCCGTGCCCATGTCGCGGAAGGTTTCGTAGGTGATCTGCCACTCGCCGTCCCACTTGATGGCGTAGGCGCGCAGCGTGTCCTGCGGCTGCGAGATGAAATATTCCTGCAGCGCGGCGCCATTGGGCGGGGCAATGCGCTGCACGGCGGCGCGCGCGGCAAACATGCCGTACAGCGGGCTGTCCAGCTTGCCGGCCATGTCGGCCACCACGAAGTTCACGGGCAGCAGGTCCTTGTGATAGATCGGCTGCTCGCGCAGCGAATCACTCACGCGGGTGAGCTCGCGCACGGCCACCAGCTTGCCCGAGGCCGAGCGCACCGGCATCTGCAGCAGCGTGTCCAGCTCGCCCAGGCGCTCGGGCGGCAGCTGCATGATCACCGGCGTGGGGTATTTGCTGGCGTCGCGCAACCAGGTGACGGACTCGCCCGACAGGCCGGCGCGCAGCGCCGCCACGATATCAGCCTGGGCCACGCCGGCGGCGGCGGCCTTGCCCCGCTCGACCAGCAGCAGCTTGCGCGGCGCATCGGCAATGGCGCTGTCGTCCGTGTCCACCACGCCCTCGGTGGCCGCCAGGGCTTCGCGCACCTGGCGCGCCACTGTGCGGCGCCCGTCAGCGTCGGGCCCATAGATCTCGGCCACGATGGGGGCCAGCACCGGCGGGCCAGGCGGCACCTCCACCACCTTGACGTTGGCGCCATGGCGCGCGCCGATGCGCTGCAGCGCAGGGCGCAGCCGCATGGCGATCACATGGCTCTTGTCGCTGCGGTGGGCCTGGCCCGCCAGGTTGACCTGCAGGTCGCCGTATTCACCCCCGCTGCGCAGGTAGTACTGGCGCACCAGGCCATTGAAGTTGATCGGCGAGGCCGTGCCCGCATAGGCCTGGTAGTCCTGCACCTCGGGCACCTGCTGCAGGTGTGCGCCCAGCTAGCGCAGCACGGCGGCGGTTTTTTCCAGCGGCGTGCCCGCGGGCATGTCCACGATCACCTGCAGCTCGGACTTGTTGTCAAACGGCAGCATCTTCAGCTGCACCAGGCCCAGCACAGGCAGCAGCACCGACAGCCCGATCAGCGCCAGGATGGCCGCGGCCAGCTTGAGCCGGTTGCGCGCACCGCGGCTCGTGTGCAGCAGCGGGCCGTAGATGCGGCGAAACAGCGGCTCCAGCCGGGCGGCCATGCCGTGGGCCTGGGCAGGGACAGCGCCATGGGCGGGCACCGGCTTCATCCACAGGCGCGCCAGCCAGGGCGTGACCACGAAGGCAATGGCCAGCGACAGCACCATGCCCATGCTCGCATTGATGGGGATGGGGCTCATGTAGGGTCCCATCAGCCCCGAGACAAAGGCCATGGGCAGCAGCGCGGCGATCACCGTGAGCGTGGCCAGGATGGTGGGGCCGCCTACTTCGTCCACGGCCGCCGGGATGATCTGCGCCAGCGTGCGCCCCGGGTACAGGGCCTGGTGGCGGTGGATGTTTTCCACCACCACGATGGCGTCGTCCACCAGGATGCCGATGGAGAAGATCAGCGCGAACAGCGACACGCGGTTGAGCGTGAAGCCCCAGGCCCAGGAGGCAAACAGCGTGACCGTGAGCGTGAGCAGCACCGCACTGCCCACGATGGCGGCCTCGCGCCGGCCCAGGGCCAGGTACACCAGGGCCACGACGGAGACGGTGGCAAACAGCAGCTTCTGGATCAGCTTCTGTGCCTTGTCGTTGGCCGTGGCGCCGTAATTGCGCGTGGTGGCCACTTCAGTGTCGGCGGGGATCACGGTATTGCGCAAAGCCTGCACCCGCGCGCCCACCGCGTTGGCCACATCAATGGCGTTTTCGCCGGCTTTCTTGGTAACAGTCAGCGTCACCGCCGGGAATTCACCCGCCCCATCGCGCGCCGACAGGCCATGCCAGACATAGGTCTGCGCAGGCGGCGTGCCGTCGCTCACGCCGGCGATGTCGCGCAGGTAGACTGGGCGGCCGCCGCGCACGGCCACCACCACGCCGCCCACGTCCTGCGCGTCCGCCAGGTACGGCCCGGCCTCCACCTGGATGGCGCGGTTGCCGGTGATGATGTCGCCCGCCACGCCGCCCGCGTTGGCGCCGGCCAGCATGCGGCCCACGTCGGCGGCGGCCACGCCGGCACCCGCCATGCGGGCCGGGTCCAGCTGCACCAGGATGGCGCGGCCGGGGCCGCCGATGGTGCGGACCTCCTTGGTGCCGCGCACGCGCTTGAGTTCGACTTCCATGCTGTGGGCCACACGCTCCAGGTCCTGCGCGCTAGCCTCGCGGCTGCGGTTGAACAGCGTCAGGCTGACGATGGGCACGTCGTCAATGCCCTTGGGCTTGACGATGGGCTCCAGCACGCCCAGGTTGCGCGGCAGCCAGTCGGTGTTGTCGCGCAAGGTGTCGTGCAGCCGCACCAGGGCCAGCGCCTGCGGCACACCCACCTTGAACTGCACCGTGAGCACCGCCATGCCGGGGCGCGAGACCGACATCACATGCTCGATGCCGGCCATCTGTGACAGCACCTGCTCGGCCGGCGTGGCCACCATCTGCTCCACGTCCTGCACCGACGCGCCGGGGAACGGCACGATCACGTTGGCCATGGTCACGTCAATCTGCGGCTCTTCCTCGCGCGGCGTGACCAGCACGGCAAACAGGCCCAGCAGCATGGCTACCAGCGCCAGCAGCGGCGTGATCTGCGCCGACTGGAACAGCGCCGCGATGCGGCCGGACACACCCAGGTTGGGGGCTGCGGTATCGGGTTGGCTCATGGTCGCTTCCTTTGCCTTCAGCGCGTGCGCGCGGCCTGCTGCGGGTCCAGCGCCACGCGCTCACCGTCCATCAGGCCGGCCAGCACCTCTACCTGGTCGCCCGCCACCGCGCCCAGGCGCACCTGGCGCAGGCGCGCCAGGCCGGCGGCGTCAATTACGTACACGGCCACCAGTTCGCTGCGCCGGACCACGGCGGTGCGCGGCACGAACACGCGGCCAGGCGCGCCGGCCGCGGCCGGTGCGTCCAGCCAGATGCGGGCAAACATGCCGGGCACGGCGCCCTGGGTGCCCAGG
The DNA here is from genome assembly GCF_016703145.1 of Ottowia sp. Classification (GTDB taxonomy): domain Bacteria; phylum Pseudomonadota; class Gammaproteobacteria; order Burkholderiales; family Burkholderiaceae_C; genus Ottowia. The sequence goes on from NZ_JADJCO010000003.1 coordinate 20,253, forward strand.
GGCAAGGGCACACGCAGCTGGGCCGTGTGGGTGGCGGCGTCCACCGCGGGCAGCACCTGCACCGTGGTGGGCCGCTTGCGCGCGCCTTCGGCCACGCCGGGCACTTCGTATTGCACAGCGGCGGGGTTGGCCGCGGCGCCCATCAGCGCCTGCGGCACGGCGGCGCTCACACGCAGCGCGGCGGGGTCATGCAGCACCACCAGCGGGCGCCCGGGCATGACCATGTCGCCCTGCGTGACCGGCACTTCGCTCACCACCCCGGCATAGGGCGCGCTCACGGTAAAAAGCCGGTTTGCGCCTGGCTGGCGCGGGTCTGTGCCTGTAGCGCGCGAACCTGCGCCTGCGCTGCGTCCACCTGGGCGGCGGTGCGGTCCAGCGCGGCCTGGCTGATGTATTGCTGGGCAAACAGCTGCTTTTGCCGGTCCAGCTCGCGCACGGCGATGTTCAGCTGGGCCTGGGCAGCCTCCACCTGGGCCACGCTGGCCGCCACGCCCTGCTGGGCCGATTGCGCGTCAATGCGCAGCAGCGGCTGGCCCGCGCGCACCGTGTCGCCGGCCTTGACCGACAGCGCCACGATGGCGCCGCTGACCTGGGCCGACAGCGTGGTCTGGCGCACCGCCTCCACCACGGCGTCCAGCGCCACCGATCGCGGGCCGTCCGACACCCGCACGGTCATGAAGGACAGCGCGGGCGCAGGGGCCGCCGGGGCTGGCTGCTGGGCAAAGGCCGTAGCCGTGGCCAGGGCCAGGGCCACCAGGGCAGGCTTGAAAACAATGGGAAGGGCGTTCATGGCAACAAGCAGCTGGAAATGGAATGAAGCGGATTATTCCATCATTTGCGCAATTGCGCAAATGATTGATATACCTTACCATCTGCGCACCGCGCCACTCGCGCCCATTGCCTGCGACGACGCCATGCCCAAGCCACCTGCACCCGAAATGCACTCCATGCCGCTGGAAGCCCTGCGCGACGTGGCGGCGTATTTCCAGACGCTGTCCGAGCCCACCCGGCTGCAGATCCTGAACCGCCTGCGTGAAGGCGAAGCCAATGTGGGGGAGCTGGCTACCACCTGCGAGTGCAGCGTGGCCAATGTGTCGCGCCACCTGGCGCTGCTGAGCAAGCACGGCCTGGTGGACCGCGAAGGCCGCGGCGCCAATGTTTACTACCGCATTGCAGACCCCGCCGTGTATGCGCTGTGCGACCTGGTGTGCGGCAACATCTCGCGCCACCTGGAGCGCAACCAGACGCGCAGGCACGCCTTTTTGCGCTGAGGGCTATTCGCCGCGCGACAACAGCGCCTGGCGCAGCATGCGCGCCGCCCGGTCGCGGATGTGGCCAGGCAGGCTGCGCGGGGGCGCCCGCCTGCGCTCGCGCGCGTTCGCACAGGCCGAAAGGAAGTCCATCAGGATGGGTGTGTCGTCCAGCGTGCTGCCGCCGAGCTTGTGGAATTCGGGGTGCCACTGGGTGGCGGCAATGTAGCCCCGGCTGCCGGTAGCCGGGCGGCGGATCGCCTCGGGTATGCGGTCCGGCGCGCTCCAGGCTTCCACCACGAAATTGGGCGCCAGGTCCTTGACCGCCTGGTGGTGGATGCTGTTGACCCGCGCCCGCAGCACGCCGGGGTACAGGCCGGCCAGGCGCGACGCTTGCACCAGCTCGATCTCATGAAAGTTCTGGTCGTAGGTGACCGGGTCACGGTGGCGCAGCGTTGCGGGGTGGTCGTGCTGGGTTTCAATGTCCTGGTACAGCGTGCCGCCAAAGGCCACGTTGATCAGCTGCAGGCCGCGGCACACGCCAAAGATGGGTTTGCCCGCCTGCTCGAAGGCCTCTACCAGCGCCATGTCGTACAGGTCGCGGATGCGGTCGCCGATCCAGGCGTCCTTCAGGGGCTCTTCGCCATAGCTGCCGGGCCACATCGGCGCCGCCGTGCATCACCACGCCGTCCAGCCAGCCCGCGTAGTGCGACAGCTTCACGTCCCCGCGCGCCGTCTCGCCCGTGGGGCAGGGCACCATGACCACCATGGCGCCGGCCGACATGAGCCAGTGCGCGATGGACTGCTCCACGTACTGCAGCGTCTTGTTGGTGAACAGCGAGCGCGTGGGGTCCGCATGCGAAAAGCAGGCGGACAGGCCGATCTTGAGGCGGTTATCGGGCATGTGTACGGCCATTGTGGGCCGGGTAGCGCGGCGCGTGTGTCGGACGGCACCGCTTGAACGCTGCCGAGGTCAGCGGTCCAGCGTTACCACTGGCCACCCGCGCTCGCGCGCTTGTTCGGCCAGCCGGGGGTCCGGGTCCACCGCCACCGGGTGGTTCGCCACCGACAGCAGCGGCAAATCATTGATGCTGTCGCTGTAAGCCGTGCTGTCAAACTGGTCCAGCGCATGGCCGCGCGCGCGCAGCCATTCATGCAGGCGCGTGACCTTGCCTTCGCGCATGTTGAGCGTGCCCTGCGTGCGGCCGGTGAAGCTGCCGTCTGCCAGCTCGCAATCCGTGGCGATCAGGTGCTCTATGTCCAGGTACAGCGCGGTCAATTCGGTGATGAAGCGGTTGGTGGCCGTGGTCAGCACCACCAGGTCGCCCGCGTCCAGGTGCTGGTTGACCAGCGCGATGGCCGCCGGCGGGATGCGCGGCACGATCTGTGTGGCCAGGAATTCCTGGCGCAACGGCTCCCATTGGGCCGGCGCGCGCCCGCCCAGCGTGCCCACGTAAAAATCAGCAAACTCCTGCGCATTGACGGTACCGGCCTTGTAGCGCGCCTCCACATCAGCGTTGCGCGCCGCAAATGCCGCGCGGTCCACCACGCCCCGGTCCATCAGGAAGTCGACCCACAGCACGTCGCTGTCGCCCGACAGCAGCGTGTGGTCCAGGTCGAACAACGTCAGTTTCGTCTTGAGCTTCTTCACGCCTGCTTCAAATGCCACGCCTTGGTCCGCGTGAAGGTGTCGATGCCGTAGGTGGACAGCGTCAGGCCCACGCCGCTGTCGCCCACACCGCTCCAGGGCAGGCGCGGGCTCACGCGGTCGCAGCAGTTCCAGTAGACGCTGCCGGCGTTCACCTGCTCCAGCAGGCGCTGTGCACGCGCCTCGTTGCGTGTGTAGACACCGGCCGTCAGGCCGTAGCGCGTGTCGTTCATCAGCTTGACGGCCTTCTGCGTCGCCCGACACTTTCTGGATGCCGATGATGGGGCCGAAGCTTTCTTCGCGCATCAGCTCCATGGTGTGGTTCACGTTGCTGAACACCGTGGGTTGGTACCAGTTGCCGGGGCCGGGCTTGCGCGCACCACCGGCCAGCAACGTGGCGCCCTTGGCCCTGGGCATCGGCCACTTGCGCGTCCAGCACGTCCAGCTGCGGCGCGCGGGTGATGGCGCCAATGTAGGTGTCGTCGCTCATGGGATCGCCGGCCTTGAAGCCCTTGACCGTCTCGACAAAGTGCTTGACGAAGTCGTCGTGGATTTTTTCGTGCACGTAGATGCGCTCCACGCTGCAGCAGCTTTGGCCGGTGTTGTACATGGCGCCGTCGGCCAGCGATTCGGCCGCGGCTTTGCGGTCTGCATCATCAGCCACATAGGTCGGGTCCTTGCCGCCCAGTTCCAGCTGCAGCTTGATGAACCTTCCCCCCACAGCCTGCGCGATGCGCTGGCCTGTGGCCACAGACCCGGTGAAGAACACACCATCGATCTGCTGCGCCAAAAGCGCCGTGCCCACCTCGCCCGCACCCACCAGGCACACCATCACGTCACGCGGCACGCCGGCCTCGTGCAGCAGGCGGGCGATCTCCAGGCCCGTCATGGCCGCGTATTCCGACGGCTTGTACAGCACCGCGTTGCCCGTGAGCAGCGCGGGAACAATCACGTTGCAGCCCACGAACCAGGGGTAGTTCCAGGCCGAGATGTTGGCCACCACGCCCAGCGGCGTGTGCTGGATCTGCTCGGTCATGCCGCCTTCGTCGTAGACGGTTTCGGTGGCGACCGACAGCTCGATTTCCTCCAGGAAGAAGTCGATGCGGCCCAGCAGGCCGTTCAGCTCATTGCGCGACATCTTGATGGGCTTGCCCGTCTCGCGCGTCATGGTGGCGGCCAATGACGCCAGGTCGCGCACCACACCTGCGCGGAATTTTTCGATGCAGGCCTTGCGCGTTGTCAACGGCGTGGCGGCCCAGACGGGTTGCGCGGCGCGTGCGGCAGCGGCTTTGGTGGCCACGCTTTGTGCCGTGTCGACGGGGAGGTCAGCGATCTTGTCGCCGGTGGCGGGGTTGTGGATGGCTAGGGTGGTCATGGTGTTTACGAAGTACGGCGTGCCGCTTGTGCGGCGTCCAGAAAGTCTTGCAGCAAGGGCGTGTCGTCCACCACGCCCAGCCCTGCGCGGTGGAATTCGGGGTGCCACTGCACCGCATGGATCCAGGCGCTGCCCGTGGCGCGGATGGCCTCGATCACGCCGTCATCGGGCGAGGTCGCCTCGATCTTGAAGCCCGGCGCCAGGTCCTTGATGCCCTGGTGATGCACGCTGTTGATGGTGTGGTTTCCTGAGCCGCCCAGCAGGTCGGCCAGGCGCGTGCCGGGCAGGACGTTGACGTCGTGAAAGTTCAGGTCATACGTATCAGCGTCGCGGTGCGTGCGCGACCCGGGCTTTTGTGTGGCGATGTCCTGGTACAGCGTGCCGCCGTGCGCCACGTTGATGAGCTGCAGCCCGCGGCAGATGCCGAACACCGGCTTGCCTGCGGCACTGAAGGCACGCACCAGCGCCATCTCGTACTCGTCGCGCACGCGGTCGCCGGTCCATTCGGGGCGCAGGGGTTCTTCGCCATAGCTGCCGGGCCACACATCCGCGCCGCCGTGCATGACGATGCCGTCCAGCGCGCGGGCATAGTCCGCCACCGCCACGTCGCCCCGGAATGTATCGCCGCTGGGCGCGGGCACCATGAAAGGCAGCGCGCCCAGCGACATGACCCAGTGCGCGGTGGACTGTTCAATGAACTGCAGCGTCTTGCTGGCCGCGACCTTGCGGTAAGGGTCGGGGTGAAAGAAGCAGGCGCTGATGCCGATCTTCAGGCGGTCCATACGATCAGAGCGCAGCCTCGAACAGCGCCTTGAAGTCCGCTGCCGTGCAGGGCCGCGGGTTGGTCTGGTGGCAGATGTCGGCCGTGGCAATCTCCACCAGGCGCGGGATGTGTTCTGCCTTCACGCCGTGCGCAGACAGCGGCCCGGTGATGCCCACACGCGCTTTGAGCGCGCGCAGCCAGGGCACAAATTCACTGCCGCCGCCCGACACGCCACACACATGGGCCAGCTCGTCAAACTTCGCAGGCGCGGCTTCGTAGTTCCACGCCATCACGGTGTCGATCATCAGCGCGTTGGCCAGACCGTGGTGCAGGTCGCACACGGCCCCCAGCGCATGCGCGCACGAGTGCACCGCGCCCAGGTCTTTCTGGAAGGCAATGGCGCCCATCATGGACGACATCATCATGTCGCTGCGCGCCTTGAGGTTGGACGGCTCGTTCACCGCCGTCAGCAGCGCGGCGGCGGCAATGCGCGTGCCCTCCAGCGCAATGCCGTCGCACAGCGGGTGGTAGGCCGGCGACAGGTAGCTTTCGATGTTGTGCGTGAGCGCGTCCATGCCGGTGGCGGCCGTCACGTGCGGGGGCAGGCCCAGCGTCAGCTCGGGATCGGCAAATACACACTTGGCCAGAATCTTGGGGCTGAACACCACGCGCTTGAGGTGGGTGTCGTTCTCGCTCACCACCGAAGACCGCCCCACTTCCGAGCCCGTGCCCGAGGTGGTGGGCAAGGCGACAAAGTAAGGCAGCGGATTGACGATGGGGCGCACATTGGGGTGGTCCCACACGTATTCCAGGATGTCGCCTTCATGCGTGGCGGCAATGCCCACGACCTTGGCCACATCCAGCGCCGCACCGCCGCCAAAGCCGACCACGCAGTCGGCGTTGTGGGCCTTGTACGCGGCTGCGCCGTCCATGACCTGGCTGCAGGTGGGGTTGCCGAACACGCCGTTGAATACGGCAACGTCCAGCCCATTGAGATGTGTTTTGAATTCGGCCAGCACGGGCAGTGCGGCCAGCGCCTTGTCGGTCACGATCAGCGGGCGCTTGAGACCTTGTTCTTTCAAATGGTCCGCAACGAGCTTGCGCGCGCCGGCGCCGAACTTGATGGCTGTGGGGAAGGAGAAGCCTGTGATGGTCATATGTTTTTGCTTGCTTTGTGTTTCGTTCGATGTACCTCGCGGCAAAGCCTACCTGCCGGGCACACCGCCTGGGGCTTCACTGGAACGGTCGCCTGCGGCGACTTCCCTGTCCTGCTCAGGGTTCGGTCGCGCCGAAGAACTCGCTGCGCGCGCTGCGCGCCCGCTCAGACAGCCCGGCGAGTCAGGCACGCGCGCTGCGCGCGCCGACACTCACCCTTGCGCTGCTCGGCGTCCCAGAGGCGCCCCCAGGGCGGTGTGCCCGGCAGGCAGGCTTTGCAGAACCGATGTTGGCGCGCCACCGGTGGCGTACCTGCACCCGGCTTCGCGGCAGGCGGTGCCCGGCGGGGGCGATCTCTGTGGCGGCGAGGAGCGCAGGCGCAGGGTCGGCGCGCGCAGCGCGCTTCGTTTCTAGCTCGCCGCGGCTGTTCGAGCGCAGCGCGCAGCGCGTAGCGAGTTCTGCGGCGCGACCCTGCGACGAGCACCACAGCGGAGTCTGCGCAACGCGCAGACCGCCGAAGTGTGAGCCCCCGCCGGGCACCGCCTGCCGCGAAGCCGCGAGAGAAGAAGCGCAAGAGCAGAACACATTTCAGATGATCTCGAAATACCGCTTCATTTCCCAGTCCGTCACCGCATCCAGCCACTGGCGCCATTCCCATTCACGGGTCGCTGCAAAGTGATCGACGAAGGTGTCCCCCAGCATGTCACGCGCGACCTTGGATTCTCGGAAGATGCGCGTCGTCTCGATCAACGTACGCGGCGCGCGGGGAATGTTCTCAGCACCACCATTGGTGCCGGTGATGGGCGGCGTGGTGAGCTTCAGGCCCTTTTCCACACCGTACATACCGGCCGCGATCAGGGCTGCATGCGCCAGGTACGGGTTGACGTCCGCCCCCGGGCAGCGCGTCTCCAGACGCGTCGCCTTGGGTGAGCCCGCAATCACGCGGAAGCTGGCCGTGCGGTTGTCCATGCCCCAGGTGGGTTTGACGGGTGCCCAGAAGCCGTCCACCAGGCGCTTGTAGCTGTTGATGGTGGGCCAGATCATGGGGCCGAACTCCATCAGGCAGGCTACCTGGCCGGCCAGATAGCTCTCGAACAGCTTGCTCATCTTGCGCGGCGACTTCGCGTCGAAGAACAGGTTCTTCTTGCCGTCACTCAGGCTTTGGTGGATATGGCCCGAGCAACCCGGCAGCGGCTGGTGCGGCTTGGCCATGAAGCTGGGCATGATGCCAAAGCGCGCGCCGATTTCCTTGGTGCCGGTCTTGAACAGGATGGCGCGGTCGGCCTGCTCCAGTGCTTCGCTGAAGCCGATGGCGGCCTCATACACACCGGGGCCTGTCTCGGTGTGCAGGCCTTCGACCGGCACATTGAACGCCAGCATCTGGTCCATGATGGCGTTGAAGAATTCACCGTTCTGGTTGGCGCGCAGCAGCGAATAGCCAAACATGCCGGGCGTCAGCACCTCAGGTGCCACGCCCTTCTTGGCGGCCCAGCTCTGCGGCGTCTCCAGAAAGTTGTACCACTCAAACTCCATGCCCGTCATGACCTTGAAGCCCAGCTTCTCGGCACGCTGGAGCACGCGCTTCAAGGTCTGGCGCGGACAGGCCAGGTGCGGCGTGCCGTCGGCATTGACGAACTCGCCCAGGAAAAACGGAACGTTGCTGTCCCAAGGCACATGGCGCGCCGTGTCCAGGTCCAGCCGCGCCAGCGCATCCGGGAATCCGTGCTGCCACCCGGTGACCGTGGTGTTGTCGTAGCAGGTGTCCATCATGTCCCAGCCCAGCACCACGTCGCAAAAGCCAAAGCCGCCGTCGGGGTAAGGCTCGGCCGCGCCCAGGAACTTGTTCACATGCAAGTACTTGCCGCGCAGGATGCCGTCGATGTCGCTGACGGCGACCTTGACCTTTTGTGCGCCGGATTTCTGCACGGCGGCGACTGCCGGATGGACTTTGGCCATGTGTCAATCTCCTTGGATTGCGGGTTCTCCAGAAGCAATACCCAGATCCTGCAGGGCAAGCTCCACCGCGTGCACGGCCTGGCTGATTTCATCCGGGCCGATGGCACCAATGCAGCCTACGCGAAATGTCTCCACCTGCGTGAGCTTGCCCGGATACAGGATGAAGCCATGGGGCGCGCCGCGTTGTAGAACGCCTTGAAGTCGTAACGCGGGTCCCCAGGCGCATGAAAGGTCACGATGATGGGCGCCTGGATGGCGGGGTCCAGAAAGGGCATGAAGCCCAGTCGGCCCATGCCGTCGATCAGCGTGCGGTAGTTTTCCGTGTAGCGCGCCAGGCGTGCGGGTTGCCCGCCTTCGGCTTCGAATTGTTCAATGGCCTCGGCCAGCGCCACCACCACGTGCGTGGGCGGCGTGAAGCGCCACTGGCTGGTCTTTTCCATGTAGGTGTACTGGTCGTGCAGGTCCATGGCCAGGCTCTGGCTGCGGCCCGCGCAGCCGTCCAGAATGGCTTTGCGGATGAACACAAAGCCCATGCCGGGCACGCCTTCCAGGCATTTGCCGCTGGCAGCGATCAGCGCGTCAAAGCGGATCTTGCGCGCATCAATCGGCAGCGCGGCAAATGAGCTCATGGCGTCCACGATCAGGCCCTTGCCGTGCACCGCACAGATATCCGCTATCTCTTGCAGCGGGTTGAGCACGCCGGCGCCGGTTTCGCAGTGGATGACGATCACATGGGTGATGCTGGGGTCGGCCTTGAGCTTGCTGTCCAGCTCGATGGGCGCGACCTGTTCATGGTCGCCAAAGTCCAGCACGGTGCAGCGCCGCCCCATCAGGCTCGTCAGCTTGGCCGCGCGCTTGCAGTAGGCACCGTTGTCCAGCACCAGCACATGGCCATCGCGCGGCACCACGGTGGCCACTGCCGCCTCCACGCTGAAGGTGCCGCTGCCCTGCAGGGGCACCACCACGTGGCTGTCTTGCCCGTGCACGATGGCCAGCAGGCTTTTGCGCACACGCGCCGTCACGGCGTTGAAGTCGCTGTCCCACGAGCCCCAGTCGCGCAGCATGGCCAGCTTGGTGCGCAGCGTGGTGGTCAGCGGGCCGGGGGTCAGCAGGATCTTGTCGCGGTCCATGTGTGTGTCTCTCGTCGTTATCTGTCTGTGGTGCGCCAGGCCTGGGTGCGGCGGTTGACCCACCAAGCCAGTGCCATGAACAGCAAGGTTGCTGCCGTGGACACCAGCCCGATCAGCACCGCCATGGCGGCGGCGGCGCCCATCTCGCCCGCTTCATCCAGGTTCAGGATGGCAATCGACGCTACCTTGGTTTCAGGCGAATACAAAAACACCACGGCCGAGATCGTGGTCATGGCGTTGATGAAGAAGTAGCGCGCAATGTCCACCAGCGCGGGCGTGCAGATGGGCAGCGTGACGCGCCAGAAGGTCTTGAAGAACGGCACCTTGAGCGACGCGCTCACCGCTTCAAATTCGCCGTCCAGGCTCTTGAGCGCCGTCACCGCCGTGAGGTGGCCCGTGGTGTAGAAGTGCACGATGGTGCACAGCGTCAGCAGCGTGAGCGTGTGGTACAGGCCGTTGAGCGGGTTCTTGGGCTCGTTGAAGAAGAAGATGTAGCCCAGGCCCAGCACCAGCCCCGGCACGGCCATGGGCAGCATGGCCAGCAGGCGCACCAGCCCGCGCAGGCCGTCCATGCCCTTGGTTTTCTCCAGCAGGTAGGCGCCGCAGAACACCAGCGCCGTGCCAAACACCGCCGTGCCCGCCGCCATCTTCAGGCTGTTGACAAAGCCCACGCCCACCTCGGCGTCCACCAGTCCCATGGTGTAGTGGCGCAGGCTGGGCGACAGGTTGTAGGGCCAGAAGCTGGCAAACGACGCGAACACCGCCATGCCCAGCATGGCCAGCACCAGGAAGGCGATCACGCAGCAGTACAGCGTCATCACGATGTCATAGCCGCGCGACGGCTTGGGCCGGTAGGGCACGGCACGCGCCGTGAGCATGGCGGTCTGGCGGCGGCTCACATAGCTGTCCACGCCAAAGGTCAGCACAGCAGGCGCCAGAAGCAGAATGGCCACGACCGCGCCACGGGCAAAGTCCTGCTGGCCGATCACCAGCTTGAACACATCGGTGGCCAGCACGTTGAAGTTGCCGCCGATCACCTTGGGGATGCCGAAGTCGGTGATGACGAGCGTGAAGGTCACGAGCGCGGCCGAGATCAGGCCGTACTTGGCGCCCGGCAGCGTGATGGTGAAGAACTTGCGCGCGGCCGTGGTGCCCATGGCGTCGGCAGCTTCATACAGACGCGCGTCCGACAGGCTCAGCGCCGTCACCAGAATCATCAGCGCATGCGGGAACACCGCAAAACATTCCGCCACCACGATGCCCGGTGCGCCATAGATTTCAGATATGCCAATGCTGGTGAGCCACGCTTTCAACACGCCCTGGTTACCAAACCAGTAGATCAGCGAGATGGCGGCCAGCAGCGACGGCGCCAGCAGCGGCACCAGCGTGATGCCGCGAAACAGCGGCTTGTACGCCATGCACGAGCGCGTGAGCGCATAGGCAAAACCAAACGCCAGCGGAATGGTGATGGCCGTGACCAGGGCCGACACCCAGATGCTGTTCCACAAACTTTCCAGCAAGGCGGGCGTCTGCGCGTAGGCAATGAAGTTGGACAGGCCGACAAATTCACCCTCTTTGCCTTCCACCGCCTGCTGCAGGATGGCCAGCAGCGGAAACGCCAGGAACGCAATGAGCGCCAGCGCCACGACGGCCAGCGCAGCGTGGGCGATGCGGTCGGTCCAGTGCGCCTTTTGCGCGACGGGCGCGCCGGTGGCGGCTGCAGCGGCAGTCATGATCAGAACACCTTGAGCCGCTCGGGCAGCAGCCGCAGCTTGACGGTAGAACCAACCACCATCGATTGCTCGGACAGGAAATTCAGCGACAGGTACACCGTGAGCTTGTGCGGCTGCAGCGCGGGCGAAGCCACATGCACGTGGCAGTAAGAGCCCAGGAATTCAATCTTCTCGATGACGGCGTCAAACACGTGCGCGTCGCCCTCACTGATGGGGCGTGCCAGCACGTCTTCGGGGCGCAGGTAGATGCGTGCGTCGCGGTCGGCACCGCCGCAGGGGATGCACAGCTCGCCCACGCGCAGCTCGCCGGCGGTCACACGCACGGGCAGCACATTGACCTTGCCCACAAAGTCGGCCACGAAGGGCGACGCCGGTTCGCGGTAGATGTCATACGGCGTGCCCACCTGCTCGATCACGCCATGGTTCATGACCACGATGCGGTCGGCCACGCTCAGGGCTTCTTCCTGGTCGTGCGTGACCATGATGGTGGTCACACCCAGCTGCTGCTGCAGCGCGCGGATTTCCGAGCGCAGGCGCACGCGCTCCAGCGCGTCCAGCGCCGACAGCGGCTCGTCCAGCAGCAGCAGGCCCGGGCGTGTGGCCAGCGCCCGCGCCAGTGCAATGCGTTGCTGCTGCCCGCCCGAGAGCTGGCTGGGGTACTTGCCCTCGCTGCCCGGCAGGCCCACGAGCTTGACCAGCTCGCTCACGCGCTGGTTGATCTCGGCACGTGGCGCCTTGCGGTTGACCAGGCCATAGGCCACGTTGTCGGCCACGCTCAGGTTGGGAAACAGCGCATAGCTCTGGAACACGATGCCGTAGTCGCGCTGCGCGGGCGGCAGCCGCGAAATGTCGCGCCCGGCCTGGAACACCTCGCCCGAGGTCTGCACCTCCAGACCCGCGATGATGCGCAAGAGCGTGGTCTTGCCGCATCCCGACGGGCCCAGAAAGCAGACGAATTCGCCCTTGCGGATCTGCAGGTTGATGTCGTGCAGCGCGGTGAATCCACCAAACGCCTTGCGGATGTTGCGCAGCTCAAGAAACAGATCGTGGGTCATGGGCGAATCAAAAAGGGCCGCAGGGTGTGTCCACCATGCGGCCCGGTTTGGCGGGGATCAGCGCTTTCTCGGTCTTGCTGTTGTAGCGTTTGGTCCATTCAGCGAACACGCGCTCGCGATTCGCGGCCGTGGTGGCAAAGTCCATCTTCACCAGGCGTGCCTCGTAGTCCTTGGGCACGTTGGCCAGCGGTGCGGCCACGCCCGGCTGCGCGGTGATGGCGAAGTTCTTGCCGTACAGCAGCATGGCGTCCTTGCTCGATGCCCAGTCGGCCAGCTTCTTGGCGGCGTCCAGCTTCTTGGTGCCCTTGTGGATGGCAAAAGCTTCCAGGTCCCAGCCCAGGCCTTCTTTCGGGAACACCAGGTCAATCGGCGCGCCCTTGGCCTTGTTGGCGTTGGCACGGTATTCAAACGAAATGCCCACCACAAATTCGCCGGACGCGGCCATGTTGCAGGGCTTGGAACCCGAGTGCGTGTACTGCGCAATGTTTTCGTGCAGGGCGTCCATGTACTTCCAGCCGCCGCCCTTTGCCGTTGTCGTCGCCCCACAGCGTGAGCCAAGCGGTCACATCAAAGAAGCCGGTGCCGCTGGACGCGGGGTTGGGCATGACCATCTGGCCCTTGTAGGCGGGCTTGGTCAGGTCTTTCCAGGTCTCGGGCTTGGGGATGTTGCGCTTTTTCGCTTCCACGGTATTGAAGCACACGGTGGCGCCCCACACGTCCATGCCAAACCAGGCCGGCACCTTTTTCTTGTCGCGGTACTGGCTCATGATGGCGTCCAGGTTCAGCGGGGCATACGGCACCAGCATGCCGTTCTTGTCGAGCAGCGCCAGGCTGGATGCGGCTACGCCCATCACGGCGTCAGCCTGGGGGTTGCCCTTTTCAGCCAGCAGCTTGGCGGTGATGACGCCCGTGCTGTCGCGCACCCACTTGATTTCAATGTCGGGGTTGACGCGGTTGAAGCCCTCTTGATAGGCCTTGAGCTGGTCGGTCTCCAGGGCCGTATAGACAAGCAGCTGGGTTTTCTGGGCCGAGGCCGCCGCGGCGAACGCGACAAGGCCGGTGACGGCAAGGGATTTGAAGACGCTGGAAAGACGCATGTGAACTCCTCTGAAGGCAAAAGGTTGCAATGCTGTGACCCGACGGTGACGGCGTGATGACAGACAAGCAAACTTCATTCCCCTGCACCCCGCACCTTGTCTTCATTTAACTTCGGTCCAAATATGTTGTCAATTGTTATTTGTAGATTGTTGACAATCTACGTGTTTATGCTCCAATGCCCGTTATGAACGCGCTGATGCACCCCACCATCGCGCTGCTGCAAAGCAGCTCGCTCACCAACGTGGTGCAGCAGGAAATCGAGCGCGCCATCCTGGTGGGTGAATACGCGCCGGGCAGCAAGCTGATCGAGGCCACACTGGCCGACAAGCTGGGTGTGTCGCGCGGGCCGGTGCGTGAAGCCTTTCGCATGCTGGAAGAAGCCGGCCTGGTGCGCAACGAGAAAGAACCGCGGCGTGTTTGTGCGCGACATCCCGATTGACGAGGCGGTTGAGATCTTTGACCTGCGCGCCGCCATGGACGAGCTGGTGGGCCGCCAGCTGGCGCAAAACATCACGCCCGCGCAGTTGAAGGAAATCAAGGGCCTGGTGGACCTGATGGAAAAGACCGTCAAGGCCGGCGACACCTACAACTACCACCTGCAGAACCTCAAGTTTCATGACCGGCTGGTGGAGATGGCGGGCAACCGCAAGCTCACCGCCATCTACCGCAAGCTCATCAAGGAGCTGTCGCTGTTTCGCCGGCTCAACCTGGCCGACGGCTGGCTCATGCCCATCTCGGCCAGCGAGCACCGCCAGATCGTCAAGGCCATTGCCTCAGGCGACCCCGACGCCGCAGGCCGCGCCATGTCTGACCATGTGATGGAAAGCAAGGACCGCACGATCGCCAACGACCTGCGCCGCCAGGCCCGCCTGCAGGAGCAGGCCGCCCCCACCAAACAAGGAAAGTCTTCCCGTGCCGAACGCTGAACCCACCGCAACCCTCACCGTTAACGCCCGAACCTACAAGCTGCCCACCGCCCCCACCGTGGTGGTGTGCGTGGACGGCTGCGAGCCCGACTACCTGGCCCAGGCCGTGGCCACCGGCAAGATGCCCTGGCTCAAGCAGGCGCTGGCGCTGGGCCAAGGCCTGGTGGCTGATTGCGTGGTGCCCAGCTTCACCAACCCCAACAACCTGTCCATCGTGACGGGCGCACCGCCCAGCGTGCACGGCATCTGCGGCAATTACCTATACGACATGGCCACCAACACCGAGGTCATGATGAACGACCCCAAGTGGCTGCGTGCGCCCACGCTGCTGGCCGCGCTGGCGGACGCGGGCAAAACCGTGGCGGTGATCACGGCCAAGGACAAGCTGCGCCGCCTGCTGGGCCACAAGATGAGAGGCATCTGCTTCTCATCTGAAAAAGCCGACCAGGTCACTCTGGAAGAAAACGGCATCACCGACGTGCTGGGCCTGGTGGGCAAACCGGTGCCCAGCGTGTACAGCGCCGACCTGTCGGAGTTTGTGTTCGCCGCCGGCGTGAAGCTGATGGAAACACGCCGGCCTGACGTGATGTACCTGTCCACCACCGACTACGTGCAGCACAAGCACGCACCGGGCACCGACGGCGCCAACCGGTTCTACACCATGATGGATGGCTACCTGGCGCAGCTGGACGCCATGGGTTGCGTGATCGCGCTCACGGCCGACCACGGCATGAACGCCAAGGTGGCGATGGACGGCATGCCCGATGTGATCTATTTGCAGGACTGGTTTGACGCGCAGCTGGGCACCGGTGTGGCGCGCGTGATCCTGCCCATCACCGATCCGTATGTGGTGCACCACGGCGCGCTGGGTTCTTTTGCCACGGTGTACCTGCCGGCGGGCAGCGACGTGGCAGGCCTGTGCGCCACGCTGGCGCAACGCCAGGGCATGGAGGCCGTGCTCACGCGTGAGCAGGCTGCAGAACGCTTTGAGCTGCCGGCCGACCGCATTGGCGACATCGTGTGTGTGTCAGAACGCTTTACCGTCATAGGCACCTCTGCCAGCCGGCACGACCTGTCGGGGCTGGATGCGCCGCTGCGTTCGCACGGCGGCATCAGCGAGCAGCGCGTACCGCTCATCATCAACCGCAAGCTGCCGGGGCTGGACGCCAACCGCCGCCTGCGCAACTTCGACGCCTTTGACCTGGCGCTGAACTACGCCCAATGAGCATCCAGCAATACATCCGCGACCACGCACTGGACGCCATGCGCATCGCCGGCGCCAAGGTGGGCGCCGGGCGCGAGCGCCACATCGTGGTGAGCAACCCCTACACCGGCCAACCCATCGGCACGGTGCCCAAAGCCACGCTGGAAGAGGTGCGCGCGGTATTTGCCACCGCCCATGCCTGTCAGCCCAAACTCACGCGCTTTGAGCGCGCCGCCATCCTGAACAAAGCGGCAGCCATCATCAGCACGCGCATTGCCGAGATTGCCAACCTGATCACCGCCGAAGCGGGCCTGTGCCAGAAAGACGCCATCTACGAAGCCGGCCGCGTGAGCGACGTGCTGCTGTTCGGCGCCAATGAGGTTTTGAAAGACGACGGCCAGATCTTCAGCTGCGACCTGACGCACCACGGCAAGAAGCGGCGCGTGTACACGCAGCGCGCACCGCTTTTGGGCGTGATCACCGCCATCACGCCCTTCAACCACCCGATGAACCAGGTGGCGCACAAGGTGGTGCCCAGCATTGCCACCAACAACCGCATGGTGCTCAAGCCGTCCGAGAAGGTGCCGTTCTCGGCCATCCTGTTCGCCGACATCCTGTATGAAGCCGGCTTGCCGCCCGAGATGCTCAGCGTCATCACAGGCGACCCGCGCGAGATCGCCGACGAGCTGATCACCAACGAGCACGTGGACCTGGTCACCTTCACCGGCGGCGTGTCCATCGGCAAGTACATCGCCCACAAGGCGGGCTACCGCCGCATGGTGCTGGAGCTGGGCGGCAACGACCCGATCATCGTGATGGAAGACGCCGACCTTGACGAAGCCTCCACCCTGGCGGTGCAGGGCAGCTACAAGAATTCGGGCCAGCGCTGCACCGCCATCAAGCGCATGCTGGTGCATGAAGCGGTGGCGGCGCGTTTTGTGGAGCAGGTGGCCGAGAAGACCCGCGCCTGGAAATACGGCGACCCCATGGACAAGGCCAACGACATGGGCACTGTGATTGACGAGCAAGCGGCCATGTTGTTTGAGTCGCGCGTGAACGAGGCCGTGGCCCAGGGCGCGAAGCTGCTGGTGGGCAACCAGCGCCAAGGCGCGCTGTACGCTCCCACGGTGCTGGACAACGTGGATCCGCGCATGACGGTGGCGCTGGAAGAAACCTTTGGCCCGGTGTCGCCCATCATCCGCTTCAAGGACATTGACGACGCCATCCGCATTTCCAACGGCACGGCTTATGGTCTGAGCAGCTCGGTGTGCACCAACCGGCTGGACTACATCACGCGTTTTGTGAACGAGCTGCATGTGGGCTCGGTCAATGTGCGCGAGGTGCCGGGCTACCGTCTGGAGCTGACGCCGTTTGGCGGCATCAAGGATTCCGGACTTGGGTACAAAGAGGGTGTGCAGGAGGCCATCAAGAGCTTCACTAATTTGAAGACCTACTCGCTGCCATGGGTCTGAGCCTGAGCGACATCGAACAGCTGTTTGCCACCAAAGGCGGCGAACAGTACACGGGCGAGCCGGTGACTCAGCTGGAGCATGCATTGCAAAGTGCCATGCTGGCCGAAGACGAAGGCGCCAGCGACGCGCTGGTGACCGCCGCGCTGCTGCACGACCTTGGACATTTGTTGCACGACCTGGGTGCCACACCCACGCTGCAGGGCGTGGACGACGTGCACCAGTACCGCGCGCTGCCGTTCCTGCGCGGGCTGTATGGCGACGATGTGCTGGACCCCATCAAGCTGCATGTGGACGCCAAGCGCTACCTGTGTGCGACGCGTGCGGAGTACTTCGCAGCACTGTCGGACGACTCCAAGCGGTCCCTTGCCTTGCAGGGCGGCATCTTCAGCCCCGGCCAGGCCGATGTCTTCATCCGTCAGCCGGGGGCCGAAGCCGCTGTGCGCCTGCGCATCTGGGACGACCTGGCCAAGGCCGATGGGCTCGCGACACCGCCCCTGGCGCATTTCATGGAGCGTGCACGCCGCTGCGCCATCGCGCCATGACCCTGACCTGGGGTGTGGTGGGGCTTGTGCTGTTCGGCGCCCTGCTGCACGCCAGCTGGAACGCGCTTGTCAAGTCCAGCACCGACAAGGCCATGGACACGGCGCTGATCCACCTGATCGGCTCCCTGTTGGCCGTGCCGGCCGTCATGGTCATGGGCTGGCCGCCGGCGGCGGCGTGGCCGTACATCCTTGCGTCCACGGTCATCCACATCGGGTATTACATCGCGTTGACCGGTGCCTACAAGCATGGCGATCTGGGCCTGACTTACCCGCTGATGCGCGGCACGGCGCCGCTGCTGGTGGCCCTGTCTGCCACCTTCACGGTGGGCGAAAGCCTGTCGCCCATCGCCTGGGCCGGTGTGCTGGGCGTGAGCTGCGGCGTGCTGACGCTGGGGCTGAGCCGCCATGCCATGGAGTCGCCACGCGCCGTGCGCTTTGCGCTGACCAATGCCGTGATCATTGCGATCTACACCGTGGTGGACGCGATCGGCGCGCGCCTGTCGGGCAATGCGCTGCAGTACGTGGTGACGCTGTTCGTGCTGGACGGCTGGCCGTTTGCGCTGATCGTGCTGGCGCAACGGCGCGGTGCCGTGTGGCCCTATGCCCAAAAGCGCTGGCCACTGGCCATGGGCGGCGCGCTGGCGTCGTTTGGCTCGTACGGCATTGCGCTGTGGGCCATGACGCGTGCGCCGGTAGCGACAGTAGCCGCTTTGCGCGAAACATCGGTGCTGTTCGCGGCATTGCTTGGCAGCTGGTTTTTGAAAGAGGCCTTCACCTTGCGCCGCGCCATTGGCACGGCCGTCATCGTCTGCGGCGTGATGGCCTTGAGACTGGGATGAAACCATGACACTTCCTTCACATGCACAAGTCGTCATCGTCGGCGGCGGCATTGCCGGCTGCTCGGTGGCATACCACCTGGCCAAACTCGGTATCACCGACGTGCTGCTGCTGGAGCAGGGCAAGCTGACCAGCGGCACCACCTGGCACGCGGCCGGCCTGGTGGGCCAGATGCGGCCCAACCGCAGCATGACGGCCATGAGCAAGTACGGCATCGAGCTGTACTCCACGCTGGAACAGGAAACAGGGCTGGCCACCGGCTGGAAGCAATGCGGCAGCGTCAACGTGGCGCGCACGCCCGAGCGCCTGAAGGTGCTGAAAAAACAGGTGGCGCTGGCCCACAGCTTTGGCGTGGAATGCCACGAGATCACGCCCGCCGAAGCCGGCGACAAATACCCCGTGATGCGCACCGACGACCTGGCCGGCGCCATCTGGCTGCCGGGCGACGGCAAGGCCAATCCGGCCGACCTGTGCATGTCGCTGGCCAAGGGCGCGCGCAACCGCGGCGTGAAGATCGTCGAAGGCGTGGAAGTCACGGGCGTGATCACCGAGAACGACCGCGCCGTGGGCGTGCGCACCGCCCAGGGCGATGTGCGTTGCGAAACCCTGGTCAACTGCGCCGGCCAGTGGGCGCGGCAGTTTGGCCGGCTGGCGGGCGTGAACGTGCCGCTGTATTCGGCCGAGCATTTCTACATCGTCACCGGCAAGATCCCCGGCGTGCACCCCATGCTGCCGGTCATGCGCGACCCCGACGGCTACATCTACTACAAGGAAGAAGTGGGCGGCCTGGTGATGGGCGGCTTTGAGCCCCAGGCCAAACCCTGGGCCATGGACCCGATCCCCAGCACCTTCCAGTTTGAGCTGCTGGGTGAAGACTGGGACCAGTTTGAAATACTGATGACGAACGCCATGCACCGCACACCGTGCCTGGAGACCGCAGAAATCAAGATGCTGCTCAACGGGCCCGAGAGCTTCACGCCTGACGGCAACTTCATCCTGGGTGAAGCGCCCGAGCTGCGCAACTACTTCGTCTGCGCCGGCTTCAATTCCGCCGGCATTGCCAACAGCGGCGGCGCGGGCCGCCTGATGGCCGAGTGGATTGTGGGCGGCGAGCCGAGCATGGACTTGTGGGAGGTGGACATCCGCCGCTTTGGCGCCTTCACCGGCAACCGGCGCGCCTTGTCAGAGCGCACCGGCGAAACACTGGGCCTGCACTACGCCATGCGCTGGCCCCGCCAGGAGCTGGAAACAGCGCGGCCGCTGCGCACGTCGCCGCTGTACGACACGCTGCTGGGCAAGGGCGCGGAGTTCGGCAGCAAGAATGGCTGGGAGCGCGCCAATTATTTCAAGCCTGCGGGCGTATCGCGGCCGGACTACACGCTGGGTAGCCCCGGCTGGCTCCCCTGGATGCAGGCGGAGCAACAGGCCACACGCGAAGCCGTGGCGATCTACGACCAGACCTCGTTCAGCAAGCTTTTGCTGCAGGGCCGCGATGCACTGGCGCTGCTGCAACGCCTGTGCGCCAACGAGATGGACGTGCCCGCGGGCAAGATGGTCTACACGCCCATGCTCAATACGCGCGGCGGCATTGAAAGCGACCTGACCGTGATGCGCCAGGCGCAAGACAAGTTCCTGATCATCACCGGCTCGGCCCAGACCGTGCGCGACTTTGACTGGATCAGCCGCCACATCCAGCCCGATGACCATGCGGTGCTGACCGATGTATCGGCCCTGTACAGCGTGCTGTCCGTCATGGGCCCGAAGGCGCGCGAGCTGCTGGCCCGTGTGAGCCCGGATGACCTGTCGCCCGAAGGCCTGAAGTTCTCTTGGACCAAGGAGATCGACGTCGGCCATGCGCGCGTGCGCGCGGCGCGCATGAGCTATGTCGGCGGGCCGGGCTTCGAGCTCTACGTGCCGGTCGAGATGACGCGCCATGTCTACCTCGCGCTGCACGAGGCAGGCCGCGAGCTGGGCCTGAAAGACGCCGGCTACTACGCGCTGGACGCCCTGCGCATCGAGCAGGGTCGCCGGGCCTGGGGGGCCGAACTGGGGCCCGACGAAACGCCGTGGGAGGCCGGCCTGGCATTCAGCGTCAAGCTGGACAAGCCCGCGCACTTCATCGGCAAGGAGGCGCTGCTGGCGGCGCAAGGCCAACCGCTGCGCAAGAAGCTGGTGACGCTGGTGTTTGACGACGCGCAGGCCTTTGGCTGGGGCGGCGAGCCCATCGTGCTGAATGGCGAAACGGTGGGCGAGATTTCGTCCATCGGCTGGAGCCCGCTGGCCGGGGCTTGTGTAGCGCTGGGTTATGTGCGCGGCGCGGGCGCCAACCAGCCCCATGCGGGCACACCCGCCCATATCGAGCTGTGGGGTCAGCGCGTTGCTGTCACACTGCATGACCGCTGGCCACAACCCTGATTTCAATGAATACAGCCGCCATCCAGACCGTCGCCGGTGCGTTGATCACCGCGCGCCGCGACCGCACCCCCTGCAACGCACAGCCCTTTGCCGACACGCTGCAAACCTCACAGGAAGCCTACGCCGTACAGGCTGCCGTGGTCCAAGTGCTGGACGGCGCCGGCCCCGTCATCGCCCGCCACTGGAAATCCGGCGGCCCCTCGCGCGAAGCCACCTTGACGCACGCACCGCTGCCATCCGCCGGCGTGCACGCCAGCCCCGCCGACATGCGCGACCTGCACTTCAACCTGCGCCTGATCGAAGCCGAGGTGGCCCTGCGGCTGGGCCAGGACGTCACGCCCGCGCAGGCCGCCACGCTGACGCCCGAGGCAGCCAGCAACCTGCTGGACGGCATGACGGTGTCGATTGAAGTGGTGGATTCGCGCTGGCAAGACCTGCCCCAGGTACCAGCCCTGCTCAAGCTGGCCGACATGCAGGTCCATGGCGCGCTGGCGCTGGGCGCCTGGGTGCCGTTTGTGGCACGCGACTGGGCGGCGCAAACCTGTGAGGTCACGATTGGCACGCAGGCCCCGCAGCACTTTGCCGGCACGCATTCGCTGCGCGACCCGGCCTGGCTGCTGCCCATCTGGCTGAGCCATGCCACCCGCGACGGCCAGACCGTGCCCGCGGGCACTGTGGTCACCACCGGCACCTGGTGCGGCATGCTGAAAGCCCAGGCGGGCGATGTGGTGACGGCGCGCTTTGCCGGTGTGGGCGAAGCGCAGGTTCAGCTCTAACCTTCGACCGCTGCTTTCACGGCGGCCTCGTCCATGCCGTACATCTCGGCGAACTCTTCCACGGTCTTGCCACTGGCCGCATAAGCGCGGCGCAAGGCTTCGGTTTTGGCGGCGCGCTCACCCAGTTGGGCAAAGGCTTCGTCCAGCACCGCGGCGGCCACCGGGTCGGGCGTGGGCATGCGTTCCATGTAGGCGTCGCGCGCCAGGCCTGACGATTCAATGGCCGCCACAAAGCGCGCGCGCAACCAGATCGCCGCGGCCTGCGGCCCACGCGCCTGGCGGCGGCGGAACACTTCCAGGATGGCGTGGTGCACATGCTCGGGTGCCACGGGCTCCACGGGCTGGGCGTTCAGGTCATGGCGCTGCTCGCCCATGGCCACGGCCTCCAGGTAGCGGGTGGAGCGCGCATGCTGGCCCAGCGCGATCTTGAGGTCTTCCTTCTTGAATTCGTCTGGGTGCAGGGCCAACAGCTCCTGGTACACCCCCAGCTTCAGCGGCAAAAAGCGCGCGCCGAACATTTTGGGGTACAGCGCAAACAGCTGCTCCAGCACAGGGCTGGGCTTGCGTTGCGGCCGGGCGCCTGCGGGCTTGCCCTCGGGCTTGCGGGCTGGCTTGCCGGCACGCAAGCCCTGGGGCTTGCTGGCTTCGGCTTGGGGCTGTGGGGCGCTGGTAGAGGCTTCAGTGTCGGTCATCAGGGGCTGTCAAAACGGGGACCCCAGACTGTACTGCCCAAATGGGGATGCAAGTCACGGCAAAATCGGGGGCATGAAAATCACCAAAGACACGGTTGTGTCCCTCCAGTTCAAGATCGCCGAGCCCACGGGCAAACTGATCGAAGAGAGCAAGGAACCCATGGTTTACCTGCACGGCGGCTATGAAAACACGCTGCCGAAGATTGAAGAAGCCCTGGACGGCCAGGAGCCGGGCTACCAGGTCGTGCTGGACCTGGGGCCCGAAGACGCCTTTGGCCTGCGCGATGAATCACTGGTGCAGGTCATCCCCAAAACCCAGTTCCCCCCGGGCGTGAAGGTCGGCGGCCAGCTGGAGGGCCGGGGCGAAGACGGCTCAGCTGTAGCCTTTACCGTGATGAAGATCAAGGGCGCCGAAGTGCACCTGGACGGCAACCACCCGCTGGCCGGCAAGGCACTGCGCTTCACGCTCAAGGTGGTGGGCACACGTGCCGGCACGGCTGAAGAGATTGCGCACCGCCACGTGCATGGCACGGGCGGGCATCACCACTGATCAGGTACCGATCACACCGCCGTCGGCCTTGCGGATCACCACGTGGCCGCGGGCCGGGGGCGCTGGTCGGCCAGTTGGACGCCGCCGGGTCGCTGCGCTGACGGGCTTCCCGGGTGCGATACGGGCCGGCGCCGTGCGCCCGTCCTTCACGCCGGCCCCACCGGGGAGCGCCGCTCTGGGCAGCGGTTGTTGCCCAGGCCCTTCAAATCGCCCTTGCCCATGGCCGAGGTGGACATGTCGGTCTGGATCCACAACACACCGCGGCGCATCGGTCCACAGGCCGTCGGGGCAGCCGAATGCATCGCCCTTGACATTGCCTTTGGCGTCGGCGCGTTCGTTGGCCGGGTCGCCGGCCAGAACGAAATGGTTCCACTGGAAGGTGGCGCCGTCAAAGTCGCCGTCTTCCTTCCAGCGGATGATGTTGCCCATGGTGTTGTTGGCGCGCGGGTTCATGGCGTCCACGCCGGGCTGCTTGTCTGCGCCACGGTTGCTGTTGTTGGTCAGCGTGCAATAGACCCAGCCCTGCTTGTCGATGTCGATCCACTCGGGGCGGTCCATCTTGGTGGCGCCCAGCAGGTCGCTGGCCTGGCGGGTCTTGATCAGCACCTCGCCCTGGTCGGCAAAACCGTTGGCCGCCGTCAGCGGGCCCTGGCCGTGCGTCAGTGCCAGCCAGCGGCCTTTGCCGTCGGCGTCAAGCTTCGCCACGTACAGCGTGGCGTGGTCCAGCAGCTCGGTGTTGGCGCGCGCACCGCCGGGCTGAATGGCGTCGCGGCTGACGAACTTGTAGATGTATTCAGCGCGCGTCTTCGCCCGAATACCAGGAGGGGGGCCCCTGGGGGGGCCAGGGGGGGGGTCGGGGTGTCTGACCGCGGGGGGGCGCAGCGCATCATGCTCTGAGGAGCGGGTCCCCTGCCGGGTGGGCGTTGGGCCGTGGGCCCTTGAAGTAGAAGATGAGTTTTCTTCACAGGTCAGGTAGGTGCCCCAGGGGACCCGCTGCCGCAGTTGTTCAGCGGGGTCGGGTGGGGCGGGGGGCCCGACAGGGGCGCGGTATGGGGCCCAGGGCGAGGGGCGCACCATCTGCCACTTGCCGTCTTTTTGCTCCACCTCGATCACAGCCACACCGTGCGCGGCCTGGGCCTTGCGCACTTTCTCGGCCGTCCAGGTCTTCAGGCCATCGGTGTGCAGCAGGCCGTCGTCCACATACTCGTGGTTCATCACCAGCAGGCCGGACTTGCTGCCGTCCTGGGCAAAAAAGTGGATGCCGTCATGGTGCATGCCCATCTGGGCTTCCTGGTCGGCGGCCGTGTTGGCAGCGTCGTCCTTGAAGGCGGGCATCTCGCCCGACAGCCCCACGGGTTCGCCCCAGGCGGCGATCACTTGGCGATGTAGCCTGGCAGGCATCGCGTCGGCGGTGGAGCCGGCACGCCTTGAAGCCCAGCGGGCCCGCGCCTGTGGCGCAGCCCGGCAGCGTGCGGCCAGGGCGCCAGCAGGCCGGTCACGTCAGCCCAGCCGCCGCGCAGACGTGCGGCGGACGGCAACCGATGCGGTGGAAGAGCGGTGCTGTCTTCCATGCTTGAAGTCTTGCATGGGGGTTACCTTAGTGAAGCCGCCTGCGGCGGGCACCGCCATGCTCGCAGCACTTGTGACATTGTTTGACGCAGTAGGCCCGGCCGGCGGGCCACAGCCCATCACCCGGTAACATCGCGGTCTCATGAAATTCCGAATGGCCCCCAATTCCCTGTTCGCCGTGCTGCTGCGTTCGCCGTGGTGGATCAGCATCCTGATTGCCATCGTGTTCGCCGGTGCGTCCAAAGCCCTGCTACCCGACGACTACTGGATCTTTGGCGCGATGGGCGGCTTTCCGATGCTGGCCATTGGCTGCATTGCGCTGTGGCAGCAGCTGCAGGCGCCCAGTGCCAAAAAGACCGACGCCATCCTTGCCGCTGTATCGGCCATGTCGTGGCGCGACTTTGCCCTTGCGCTGGAGCAGGCCTGGCAGCGCGATGGTTACGCGGTGCAGCGAATCGAAGGCGCGGCCGACTTCGTGCTCACGCGCCAGGGCAAAACGGCAGTGGTTGCCGCCAAGCGCTGGAAGGCAGCCAAGCCGGGGGTTGACGCGCTGCAGGAATTGCACGCCGCGATGCAGGCGCGCGGCGCCAGCGAATGCCAGTACGTCACGCTGGGCACGCTGAGCGACAACGCCCAGCGCTTTGCGCGCACGCACCAGGTCAAGCTCGTGCAGCCACAGGCGCTGGTGCTGCTGCTGCGGCACTGGCCTGCAACAGCCACCCCTTGACGCTGCCGCAGTCGCGCAGCGGCACGCAGGGCACCACCTCAAACGCAAAGCTGGCGGCAGCCTGCGCGTACACCGCGGCGCTGACCAGGGTGGCACCCGACGGCGCGGCCGATTCCAGCCGGCTGGCCACATTGACGGTCTCGCCCCAGACGTCGTACAGCGGGCGCTGCGTGCCAATGACACCGGCCACGGCCGGCCCGGCATGGATACCGATGCGCAGATGCAGGTCGGTGCCGTTGGCCTGGTTGTAGGCCGCCATGGCGTTGTGCATGGCCAGTGCCAGGCCACACAGGCTGCTGGCGCCTTCGTGCGCCACCGCCATGTAGCCGTCGCCCAGGGTCTTGATCTTTTCCACGCCATGCTCGCGCACCAGGCCGTCAAAGCCGCTGAACACCTGGTTGAGCATCATCACCAGCGCATCGGGCGGCAGGCGGCGTGCGTAGCGTGTGAAGCCGACGATGTCGGCAAACAGCACGCCCATGTTGGCGTACTTCACCGCGGGGGCGCGGCCGTCCTGCTTGAGCTGCTCGGCCACATGCACCGGCAGCAGGTCGTACAGCACGCTGTCGGCGCGCTCGCGCTCGGCTTCGGCCCGGCGGGTTTCGCCGTACAGGGCCCGGGCGCGTGACAGCGTGAGCCGGTCCAGCTCCATGCACAGCACCACCACGCAAAACGGGTTGACCAGCATGGCCACCGTGGTCGCCACGCTGCCGTGGGCGCCCAGCCACGCTGCCACGCACAGCGCGGCAAAACTCAGTGCATACAAGGGCCGGCGCATGGGCCGGGGTGTGCAAATGACCGCGGCGATGAAGGTGCTGCCCGTGGCGTACAGCGACAGGTCGCCGCGCAGCGCGCCGTCGGCCAGGCCGATCCAGGTGGTCATGGCCATGAACACAGCGCAAAACAGGTACAGCGGCCATTCGCGCCCGCGCAGCTGGGGCAGCCAGCGGTTCGCGAGCACGGTGGCGATGCAGACCGCCTCGGCCGTGACCTGCCAGGCCAGCAACCAGAGAAAGCCCGGGTCGTCGGGCCAGCCATCACCCTGAAAGTAGGGCGCATTGGCCGCCAGCGCCGCCGGCGGCAAAAGCCAGGCCACGGCCCGGCAGTAGCGCACGGCCAGGCCCCAGCTGCGGGCCGCAAGCCATTCACGGAATGCCCATTCCTGCATCGTCACCTCCCTGGTGTCTTTGTGTACTTTGGGAGTATAGGGTTGTGCGGGCAATAAAAAACGCGCGAAGGCGCGTTCCGAGGGGGGGGGGGCGCAACCTACTTGGCGACGACGCGCACCATCTCCAGGCACTTGTTGGAATAACCCCACTCGTTGTCGTACCAGCTCACCAGCTTGACGAAGGTGCCGTCCAGCGCGATGCCGGCGTCGGCGTCAAAAATGCTGGTGCGGGTGTCGCCGCGGAAGTCGGTGGCAACCACCTTGTCTTCGGTGTAGCCCAGCACGCCCTTGAGGGCGCCTTCGGATTGCGCCTTGAATTCGGCGCAGATTTCCTTGTAGGTGGCTTCCTTGAGCAGCTCCACCGTCAGGTCCACCACCGACACGTCGCTGGTGGGCACGCGGAACGACATGCCCGTGAGCTTCTTGTTCAGCTCGGGGATCACCACGCCCACGGCCTTGGCCGCACCGGTGCTGGACGGGATGATGTTTTCCAGGATGCCGCGGCCGCCGCGCCAGTCCTTGTTGCTGGGGCCGTCCACGGTCTTTTGCGTGGCGGTGGCGGCGTGCACGGTGGTCATCAGGCCGCGCTTGATGCCCCACTTGTCGTTGAGCACCTTGGCCAGCGGGGCCAGGCAGTTGGTGGTGCACGAGGCGTTGGAGATGATGGCTTCACCCTTGTAGGTCTTGTCGTTCACGCCGAACACGAACATGGGCGTGTCGTCTTTCGACGGGGCTGACAGGATCACCTTTTTGGCGCCGGCGTCCAGGTGCTTTTGCGCGGTGACTTTGTCCAGGAACAGGCCGGTGGACTCGATCACCACGTCGGCGCCCACGTCGCCCCACTTCAGGTTGGCGGGGTCGCGCTCCTGCGTCAGGCGGATCTTCTTGCCATTGACGATCAGGGTGTTGCCTTCCACGCTGACTTGACCCTTGAAGCGGCCGTGCACGCTGTCGTATTGCAGCATGTAGGCCAGGTAGTCGGGCTCCAGCAGGTCGTTGATGCCCACGATTTCAATGTCGGGGAAGTTCTGCAGCGCCGAGCGCAGCACGTTGCGGCCGATGCGGCCGAAGCCGTTGATGCCAATCTTGATCGTCATGATTTGCTTTCTCAGGGGGATGATGAAACCGGGTCTCTTGTTTATTTGCGCAGCGCGGCACGCACCGTGTCGGCCACGTTCTCGGGCGTGAAGCCGAAGTGCTTGAACAGCACCGGCGCGGGGGCCGATTCGCCGTAGGTGTCGATGCCCACCACGGCCGCGCAGCCGTATTTCCACCAGCCGTCGGTCACGCCCATTTCCACCGCCACGCGCGGCACGCCTGCGGGCAGCACGCTGGCCTTGTAGGCCACGGTCTGTTTGTCGAACGTGGTGGTGGAGGGCATGGACACGACGCGCACCGCGATCTTTTGCGCGGCCAGCAGCTCTTGTGCTTTCAGGGCCAGCTGCACTTCAGAGCCGGTGGCAATGATCACGGCCTGGGTTTTCTTCTTCAGGCCCAGGTCGGCGGGCTCGGACAGCACATAGGCGCCGCGGCTGATGTCGCCCAGGTCGCGCTTGGGCGCGTAGGGCAGGTTCTGGCGGCTGAGCAGCAGCGCAGTGGGCTTGGCCTTGTTCTGCAGGGCCACGGCCCAGGCCACGGCGGTCTCGGCCGTGTCACCGGGGCGCCAGACGTCCAGGTTGGGGATCAGGCGCAGGCTGGCCGCGTGCTCGATGGACTGGTGCGTGGGGCCGTCTTCGCCCAGGCCGATGGAGTCGTGCGTGAACACATGCACCACGCGCAGCTTCATCAGCGCCGCCATGCGGAGCGCGTTGCGGCTGTAGTCGCTGAAGGTCAGGAAGGTGCCGCCGTAGGGGATGAAGCCGCCGTGCAGCGCCACGCCGTTCATGATGGCGGCCATGCCGAATTCGCGCACGCCGTAGTTGATGTGGCGGCCGATCTTGCCTTCCTCATTCAGCTTGACTTCACCGGCCAGGTCTACGCGCAAGGCCGGCGTGGCCTTGGTGTTGGTCAGGTTGGAGCCCGTCAGGTCGGCGCTGCCGCCCAGCATCTCGGGCAATGCTGCGGTAAAGGATTCCAGCGCCAGCTGCGACGCCTTGCGCGAGGCCACCGTTTCAGCCTTGGCATGCGCGCCCACGGCCGTGTCCACCGCCACCTGGGCAAAGGTCTTGGGCAGGTCGCCCTTCATGCGGCGCACAAATTCAGCGGCCAGCTCGGGGTGCGCTGCCTTGTAAGCGGCAAATTTGGCGTCCCACGCGGCTTCGGCCTTCTGGCCCGCGGCCTTGGCGTCCCAGTCGGCGTACACGCTGCTCGGCACTTCAAACGGGGCATGGCTCCAGCCCAGAGATTCGCGGGTGAGCTTTATTTCCTCCGCGCCCAGCGGCTCGCCGTGGGCCTTGGCCGTGTTGGCGCGGTTGGGGCTGCCCTTGCCGATGTGCGTCTTGCAGATGACCAGCGTGGGCGCATCGGCCTTGTTCTTGGCGTCCGCAATGGCGCGGTCCACCGCGTCCACGTCGTGGCCGTCGATGGGGCCGATCACGTTCCAGCCGTAGGCCGCAAAGCGCAAAGCGGTGTTGTCGATGAACCAGGGCTGGACCTGGCCGTCGATGGAGATGCCGTTGTCGTCGTACAGCGCGATCAGCTTGTTGAGCTTCCAGGCGCCGGCCAGCGCGCAGGCTTCGTGGCTGATGCCTTCCATCAGGCAGCCGTCGCCCATGAACACATAGGTGTGGTGGTCCACGATGGCATGGCCGTCGCGGTTGAACTCTTTGGCCAGCAGCTTTTCGGCCAGCGCCATGCCCACCGCGTTGGTGATGCCCTGGCCCAGCGGGCCGGTGGTGGTCTCCACGCCGGGGGTGATGCCGACCTCGGGGTGGCCGGCGGTCTTGCTGTGCAGCTGGCGGAAGTTCTTCAGTTCGCCGATCGGCAGCTTGTAGCCCGTGAGGTGCAGCAGCGCATAGATCAGCATGGAGCCGTGGCCGTTGGACAGCACAAAGCGGTCGCGGTCGGCCCACTGGGGGTTGGTGGGGTTGTGGCGCAGGTGCCGGCCCCACAGGGCTGTGGCCATGTCGGCCATGCCCATGGGGGCGCCGGGGTGCCCGGAATTGGCTTGTTGCACGGCGTCCATGGCGAGCGCGCGGATCGCGTTTGCCATCATTGGGGTATTGGCCATCAGGGGGGCTCCGGGAGGGAAAGACTGGGGGGAAACCCGGCATTTTACCGGGCTGTTCCGGGAGGCGGGGTTGTCCGGGTTACGGACGGCCAATGCTCTACAGTGACGCCCATGCATGGCCTCCATTTGACCGCCGACCTTTACCAGTGCCGCTGCGACGCGGCCTGGCTGACCGACGCGGCCCGCCTGGGACCCTGGTGCGTGCAGGCGGTGCAGGCCGCGGGGCTGCAGCCGGTCAACCAGCTGTTCCATACCTTTCCCGCCACGCCGCGGGGCCCCGGTGGCATCACCGCCACGGTGCTGCTGGCCGAATCGCACCTGTGCGTGCACACCTGGCCCGAGGACCGCGCCGTGACGCTGGACGTGTACGTGTGCAACTTTGGCGCCGACCATTCGGCCAAGGCGCGCGCGCTGATGGACGCGCTGGTGGACCGGTTTGCGCCCGAATGGACCGAGCAACGGTCGCTGGACCGGGGGGATGCCGCGTGATGGGCCGCATGACGGCGCAGGCGATGATTTTGGCCGCGGGGCGCGGCGAACGCATGCGCCCCTTAACGGATGTGGCGCCCAAACCCCTGCTGCAAGTGCAGGGCAAGCCGCTGATGCAGTGGCCCATGGAGGCCCTGGCTGCGGGCGGCTTTACCCGTCAACTGGCCAACACCGCGTGGCTGGGGGAACAGATCGAGCAGCGCTATGGCGACCGTCTGGTCTATTCCCACGAAGGTCGCGACTTTGGCGGTGCGCTGGAAACAGCCGGCGGCATTGTTCGTGCGCTGCCGCAGCTGGACGACGTGTTCTGGGTGCTGGCCGGCGACGTGTATGTGCCGGGCTTTGCGTTTAACCAGGCCGCGATGGACCGCTTTGCCGCCAGCGGCAAGCTGGGCCACATCTGGCTGGTGCCCAACCCGCCGCACAACCTCAAGGGCGACTTTGGCCTGTCATCTGACGGGCTGGCGCTGAACCAGGCGGAACTGAAATACACCTTCTCCACCATCGGCCTGTACCGGCGCGCGCTGTTTGAACCGCCGTACTGCAGCATCCCTGCCGGCAACCCGGCCGGCATCAAAGCCCCGCTGGCCCCGTTGCTGCGCGCCGCGATGGACAATGGGCAGATCACCGCCGAGCTGTACACCGGGCCCTGGACCGACGTAGGCACGCCCGAGCGGCTGGCCCAACTGAACACCCCACAAGTGACCACGCCATGACCACCACCCTGTACGCCCAGCGCCGCGCCCGCGTGGCCGCCGCCATCGGCCGCGACGGCATTGCCATCATCCCCACCGCGGCCGAACACCCGCGCAACCGCGACAGCGACTTTCTGTACCGGCACGACAGCTACTTTTATTACCTGAGCGGCTTTACCGAGCCCAACGCCTGGCTGGTGATCACGGGTGACGGACGCAGCACGCTGTTTTGCCAGCCCAAGGACCTGGAGCGCGAGATCTGGGACGGCTTTCGCCTGGGCCCCGACGCCGCGCTCGCCACGTTGGGTGTGGACGCCGCCCATGCCGTGGGCGAGCTGGACGCACAGCTGCCCAAACTCATGGAGAACCGCGACGCCGTGTGGTACCCGTTCGCCATCCACAGCGGGCTGGAACAGCGCGTGGCCGGCTGGCTGAACCAGGTGCGCGCGCGCGTGCGCTACGGCGCGCTCTGCCCGGAGCAGCAGCGCGACCTGTGCGGCGTGCGGGACGAAATGCGCCTGATCAAGGACGCCCATGAGCAAGACGTGATGCGCCGCGCGGCAGCCATCAGCGCACGCGCGCACATCCGCGCCATGCAACTGAGCGCCCGCATGCTGCGCGAAGGCAAAGACGTGCGCGAATACCACCTGGACGCCGAGCTGCTGCATGAATTCCGCCTGGGCGGCTCGCAGTACCCGGCGTACGGCTCCATCGTGGCGGCGGGCGCCAACGCCTGCGTGCTGCATTACCGCGCCGACGCCGCGCCGGTGCGCACCGGCGAGCTGGTGCTGATTGACGCAGGCTGCGAGCTGGACGGCTATGCCAGCGACATCACGCGCACCTTCCCCGCCAACGGCCAATTCACAGGCCCGCAGCGCGTGCTGTACGACCTGGTGCTGGCGTCACAAGAAGCGGCCGTGGCCGCCACCAAGCCCGGCAACCGCTTCAACGACCCGCACGACGCCACGGTGCGCGTGCTGGCCCAGGGCATGCTGGACGTGGGCCTGCTGGACAAGAACAAGGTGGGCACGGTGGACGACGTGATCGACAGCCGTGCGTACTTCAAGTTTTACATGCACCGCACCGGCCACTGGCTGGGCATGGACGTGCACGACTGCGGCAGCTATGTCGAGCCCGTCCAGGTCGGTGAGGTGAGCGAGCGGCGCGACCCGCTGAGCAACGAGCTCATCAAGAACCGCCCCAGCCGCGTGCTGCAGCCCGGCATGGTGCTGACCATCGAGCCCGGCATTTATGTGCGCCCGGGTGAGGGGGTGCCGGAGCAGTTTCACAACATTGGCATTCGCATCGAAGACGATGCGATCGTGACGCCGTCGGGCTGCGAGCTGATCTCGCGCGGGGTGCCGGTGAAGCGGACGAGATCGAGGCGCTGATGCGCTGGAGCGCGGCGGCGGGGGCGCAGCACCGCGTGCAGCTGCATCTGCCCTGCGGCGATCGTGGCAATCAGCCGCGGGCCGCCCTGGCTGGCTTCGCTGGCGTCCATCAGCAGCGCCAGGTCGGCCATGTGCACGGCGCGGCGCAGGTTGTCCACGCTGCGCGGGTAGCGCTCCAGCACCTTGTGCGACGGCACGCCGTGGCCGCCTTCGCGCTGGCGCTGGCTCACGCGCTGCAGCAGGCGGCGCGGCTCGTCCAGGCACATGGCGTACAGCACCACCTCGTAGCCCAGCGCGCGGGCCTGCGCAATGAGGGCCAGGCGCGATGGGTGGGACAGCGCCGTTTCCGTCACAAACGGGCGGCTGGCGCGCAGCAGCGCCTGACGCTGGGCGTCGGCCCATTCGCGCGCGGCCAGCGCCCGGGCCTCCGGGGTGGGCAGGTGTTGGAGGTGCTCCTGTTCGTAGGCCTGCGGGTTGACGAAAGGCAGGGCCGGGTAGCGCGGCGCAAGCAGGCAGCGGTAAAGCGTGGACTTGCCGGCGCCATTGGGCCCGGCGATCAGGTGCAGAACCGGCATGCGCCGTCAGGCTGCTTTGGGGTCCTTGCCGCGCTTGCCCCGGTTGGTGGCCACGGCTTGCTGGGTGCGGTCGGCCAGCGCGCCGGATTTGGCCAGCGCCACCACATGGCCGTGCAGGTCGTCCAGGTCGGGCGACAGGCCGCTGGTGGGCGGTGACAGGGTGTAGGGGGCGCGTTCCTGGCGGGCGATCAGCGCGTGGCTGTCGCTGGTGGTCAGGCCGGCGTGCTCCAGCGCCCGGCCCAGCGTGGCCCAGTATTCAACCTGGCTGGCCACGGAGCGGCGCATGGTCTGCGAGGCTTCGCGTGCGTGTTTGACCAGCTCTGCCGGCAGCTTGACGGAAACGAATGCGGGGTTCTCGGCCACGGCGTCCTCCTTTTTGGCGCATTATGCGCCATAACGCGCCATGCCGGCGAGATGACCGCGTGTGAAGGCTTCTTCAAATACAGAGTAGCCTGACCAGTCGCTGTGGGCAAAGCGCAGCGGGCCGCCGTTGGATACCCTGGCTGCAGCTGCGCTGCGTGCACCGGGCAGCGGCACCGCCATGGCATGGCCGTAGCGCGTGATGTCCACCTGCGTGGCTACTTCCGGCAGATCGGCATGGGCCTGCGACAGCTCGCCCAGCACCATATCGCGCCAATGGGTCCAGGGCGCATCCAGCAAGTGCGCCCGCGCGGTGGGCGACAGACCCGGCGCGTGGTACCAGGTGAGAACCGTGGGGCCGGGGCGCGGGTCCAGCGCCTGGTGGCGCGCATCCACATAGCCCAGGCCGGTGGAGCCGTACAGCACGTTGTCCCAACTAGGCGGCGCGCCGGGGCGGTCGTGCAGCGGCGAGCGCAGGTGAATGTTGGCCACCAGCCAGGGGGCGTACTGTATGCGGGCCGCGGCTGCGCGCAGCATGGGGGGCGGGTCGTGCACCACGCGCGCGGCCACCAACACCGGCAGCGCCACGATGCACTCGCGCGCCTGCCAGCGCTCCAGCGTGCGGGTGGCGTGGTCAAACGCATCCACCTCTACACCCTGTCGCACCTGGGCAATGCGCAGCACGGTGCGCCCCGCATGCAGGCGCTTGCCCAGCGGCGCGGCCAGGCGCTGCGTGAGCCAGCCGTTGCCTTCGGGCCAGGTCAACACGGCGTCTCGGGGTCCATCGTCACCGCCCGGCGCCTGAAAGCCGTGTCGGCTGGCGAAATAATGCACGCCCGCCCAGGCCGACACGGTGGCGATGCCTGCGCCGTAGTCGTCGCGGCAGCAGTAGTCCAGGTACCAGCGCAGGTGCGGGTCGTCCAGCTTCTCTTCGTCCAGCCAGCGGGCAAACGTCATGCTGTCAAGCGCAGCGTGTTGCGGTGTGAAGGGTGCGCGAAACGACGGCAACGCAAAGCGCGACGTGCGCTGGATAGCTGCAATTCGTTGCGCGAACCGCGTGTACTGGCCCAGCGTGACCGCGCCCACCCCCTGCAAGGGCAGCAAGCCTTCTTGCCAACTGCCGTTAAAAAACAGGCGCTCCTGCGGGCTGTGGCACAGGTGGCGTTCGTCGTACACCCAGCGCCCGGCCACGCGGCGGCGCAGGCCCAGTTCTTCCAGCAGGTCCTGCACCTCGCGCGCATCGTCGCCCGGCACGGGCAGGTAATGCGCGCCCAGCGGGCAGGCCATGCCCTGCACACTGCCTGCGCGGCTGTTGCCGCCAGCTGTGTCTTCCAGCTCCAGCAAGGCAAAGTCGTCGCGGCCCTGCAGCCGCAGCGCGCGCGCTGCCGCCAGCCCGGCCACGCCACCGCCTGCGATGAGCGTGTGCACGCGACGGGTGACGCCAGGCGTCAGGTTGCGCGGCGGCTCGTGCAGGAGGTGGCCGCGCTCGTGGCTGATGCCGGTGAAGCCGCCCGTGATGTCTGCCGCGCGTTCGCAGCCCAGCAGCGGCAGCACGGCCCCTGCGCCTGTGGCAGCCAGCACAGCACGGCGGCCGATCATTCGTGCACCTTGCCCCATTCGCGCTCGTAGGTGGTCACCAGCGCCTGGTTGGACAGGCGGTTGACGTCTGCCGGTACGCGGGCCATGTCGCGCGGAAAGTCAAACATCGGCGCCAGCGCCGGCAGGTCCAGAAAGCGCAGGCCCGCGGGCAATGCATCGGGCATGCGCCAGGGCCTGCGGCTGGCGAGGACAAAGCCCCATTCGCCAAAGCTGGGCACATGGGCGTGGTAGGGCGCCGCGCGCAGGCCCACCGATTCAATCGTGGTCACCACCGTCCAGAAGCTTTTGCGCGCCACCAGCGGCGACGTGGTCTGCACCACGGCATAGCCGCCCGCGGAAAGCCGCTGGTCCAGCAGCGCATAGAACGAGTTGGTGTACAGCTTGCCGATGGCAAAGTTGGTCGGGTCGGGGAAGTCCACCACGATCACGTCGTAGCTGCCTTTGTCGTGCTCCAGCCATTTGAAGGCGTCGGTATTGACAATGCTGACCTTGGGCGACGCCAGCGCATTGGCGTTCAGCTGCGCCAGCGCGGGTTGCTGTGCAAACAGCCGCGTCATGGCCGGGTCCAGCTCCACCAGCGTCACACTTTGCACTGACGGGTACTTGAGCACCTCGCGCACGGCCAAACCGTCGCCGCCGCCCAGCACGGCCACTTTCTTCGGCGCGCCGTGCGCGGCCATGGCGGGGTGGACCAGGGCCTCGTGGTAACGGTATTCGTCACGCTGCGCAAACTGCAGGTTGCCGTTGAGGAACAGGCGATGGCCGTTGCGCCCCTGCGTGACCACGATGCGCTGCCAGGGGGACCGTTCACTGGCGACGATGCGGTCTTGATAGAAGCGGTCTTCGGCCAGCGTGGTGATGTGATCAGCCCCGGCAAAGCCCGCGCCCAGCAAGGCCAGCACACCCACGCAGGCGGCGGCGTGTGCGCGCCACTGGCGCAGCTCATGGCGAAACAACCACAGCGCCCACAGTGCCACGGCCGCATTCATCAGGCCAAACAGCAGCCCGGTGCGGATCAGCCCCAGCTGCGGCACCAGCACCAGCGGGAACGCCACCGACACGGCCAGCGCCCCCAGGTAGTCAAACGTCAGCACCTGCGACACCAGGTCGCGCAGCGCCACATTGCGCTTGAGGATGCGCATGACCAGCGGTATCTCCAGCCCCACCAGTGTGCCCACCACCAGCACCAGCCCGTACAGCAGCAGGCGGAATGCACCGGGCGCCCACGCATTGGCAATGAACAGCAGGGCTGGCAGCGCGCCGCCGATCAGCGCCACCAGCAATTCAATGCGCAGGAAGTGCGCGGGCAGTTGCCGGTCAAAGAAACGTGACAGGTATGAGCCCACGCCCATGGCAAACAGGTACGCACCAATGATGGTGGAGAACTGCAGCACCGAATCGCCCAGCACGTAGGAGGCCAGTGCTGCTGCTGCCAGCTCGTAGACGAGTCCGCAGGCGGCTACTACGAAGACGCTGGCCAGCAGGGCTACCTCTACTGGGCGGGGGGTTTTCGCTCACGTTTTTGGGCGTCAGGCGGTGGGGGCGGGGGGTGCGCCAAGTCTGCCTCTGCAAAGGCGTGCGCGGACACCCGGCAATGCGCCTCTAAAGCGCCGAGCAGCGCAGGGCATGCGGCCACGCGCTTTAGCGCGCTCGTTGACTGACTCACCGCGGCTGTCCGAGCGCAGCGCGCAGCGCGTAGCGAGTTCTGCGGTGGGCCGATTGACCGAGCAGCGCAGGGCAGTCGCCGCAGGCGACCGCTTTAGTGAAGCGTTGACGGGGGTCCGCGCACGCCTTTGCCGCGCAGTGCAACCAGCGCGGCAGAACACAAGCCAGAACATCAGCCGTGCACTGCCGCAGCCACGATGATCGAAATGCCCAGGCTCATCGAGCCCACAACGATGCCCAACGCAACGTTCTGTTTCTCCACGATCTCTTCCCACAGGTTGTAGGGCGTGATCTTGTCGATGACGACGAAACTCAGCCAGAACACCACCACGCCGACCAGCGCATACACGATGGAGCCGAAGAAGGCCCCTGCTTTCAGCCATTCAAAACCCATGACGACCTCCGGTTAGATACATGACCATGAACCTGTTGCTACTTGTGGCTGCCGCCACTGGAATACCCGCCGTACGAGCCGCCGCCCGAGCGCCAGGTGCTGCCCGAGCTGCTGCAGTTCTCGCGCTGCGGGTCACATGACTGCATGCACCCGCGCAGCAACGCCAGGAAGATGACAAGGATGACAAACATGACGATCACCGACATGCAGCCCACGCCCGATGATGCGCTGACGGGCGCAGCGTCGGTGCGCTTGAGCAGGTCTTCCTTGCCCTGCAGGCCAAAGGCCTTGATGACAGCGTCGGCCTCCATGCGGCTGCCGCTGGACCAGGTGATCTCGGCCGGCGTCTGCTCCATGGACAGCAGGGCTTTGCCTTTGGCGAAGTCGCGGTTGAAGGTCTTTTGCCCTCGCGCGACCTGCCAGTAAAACTCGCCCGCCACATAGGTCGTCTCGGCCTCGTAGCTGTACGCCAGCTGGTAGCTGCTGCCCAGGTAGCTGGCGGTCTGCGCGTTGCGCGACAGCTGCGGCGCGCCCGTGGTGGGCTTGACCATGCTCCAGCCCTCTTCGCTGTCCACCAGGAAGCTGAAGCCGCGCTTGGGGTGGTACAGCAAATACTCGTCCCAGCCAAAGTGCTCTGCGTCTTCTTCCTGCGGGTCATGGCCCAGCCGGTGCTGAAAGCCCACCACCTGCCACTGCACGCCCTGCAGCAGCCCCGTGCTGCCCAGCGGGATGATCGGCTGCACGGGCTCGTGCTGGATGGCGTGGCTCAGTTGTGCGCCCACACCCGAGCTCAGATCGATCAGGCTGTTGCACGAACGGCAGGTGATGGCCTTGCTGTTGGCCAGCGTCACCTCTACCGCCGCGCCGCAGTTGGGGCAGTCGAACTGGCGGCCGCGCTCCTGCTTGACCATCTCGTCGCGCAAGCCGCTGAGCTTGAGCTCCTCCAGCAGCACCGCCCGACCGCGCGACACCGAGGGCGGCTGCGCGCTGTAGTCGATGCTGAGTACCTCGCCCTCGGCGCTGCGCAGCTCCACAAATGCAAACGGCTGGCCCAGCGGCGGCAGGTGCGGCAGCTCGCCTTGTGCGGCCACCAGCGCGGCCTGGTCGTTGCTGGCGATGCTGAACGGCTTGCCGGCGACCGCCGTGATGGCCCCCACGCGGAATTTGTCGGCCAGGGGCAGCTCGCGCTGCATTTTTGCCGGCACGCTGAATACATACGCGCCGTTGTCTTCGGCCAGCGTCGCCATGCTGCCATCGTCCAGCAGCGCCTCCCACTCGGTCCAGGTGCCTGCGGGCGACTTGTATTGCAGCCGGCCCACCAGCGTGAAGGCACGGCCCTGCCAGTGGCCGCTGGCCTGCAGCTGCAACGGGCTGTGGTCGTCAAACAGCTCGGCCATCTTGCCCACGCGCGTGAGCACGTCGCCACTGCGCACCACGGTGCTGCGGCAATAACCGCACACCGCGTGGGTGGACTGCGCGCTGCGGAATTCAACCGGCGCGCCGCAGCCAGGGCAGGGTGCGCGGTAGGCGCGAAGGGGGGTAGGTGGAGTGGCCATGGGGAGCGTGGTCATTGCGGGCTTGACCCGCAATCCAGACGTTGGCGCGCCAACATGGATCCCGGATCAAGTCCGGGATGACCCGCCTTCTTTGCTACACCAGCTTCTTCAGCAGCTCGGCCTTCTTGGCGCTGAACTCTTCGTCCGTCAGGATGCCCTTGGCCTTGAGCTCGCCCAGCTTTTCCAGGGTGGCCATGATGTCCTCGGGCTTGATGGCCGCGCCAGCTGCGGCTGCAGCAGCATTAGCACCACCCTGCAGGCCCTGCTGCAGGTTCTGCGCCAGCACCTGGCCCAGCGCCAGACCGGCACCCAGGCCCATGGCGTCGCCGGCAATGCCACTGCCGCCACCGCCTTCGGCAAATTTCGGGATGGCCTGCGCCGTCTGGTACTGCATGAACTTGCCCATGTCGTTGCCGACCATGCCCATGCCGATCTTCTGGTCCAGGATCTTCTGCAGCTCTTCGGGCAGCGACACGTTCTGCACCGTCATGCCTTCCAACTTGAGGCCGATGGCCGCAAACGCCGGAGTCAGCTCCGTACTCAGCGCCTTGGCAAACTCGATCTGGTTGGCAGCCAGGTCCAGGAAAGGGATGCCGCTTTGCGCGATGGCGTCAGACAGATGCTGCAGCACCAACCCGCGCAGCTGGCCGTCCAGATCTTGCGTGCCATAACTTTCACGCGTGCCCGAAATTTCGGTGTGGAACAGCTTGGGGTCGGCGATGCGAAAGCTGTAATTGCCAAATGCGCGCAGGCGCACGGCGCCAAAATCCTTGTCGCGGATGGTCACGGGCTGCGAGGTGCCCCATTTCTGGTCCACCTGCTGGCGCGTGCTGAAGAAATACACCTCGCTCTTGAACGGGGACTCAAACAGCTTGTCCCAGTTCTTCAGGTAGGTCAGCACCGGAATGGTCTGCGTCGTGAGCTTGTACATGCCGGGGCCAAACACATCGGCCACCTTGCCCTCGTTCACAAACACCGCCATTTGTGATTCACGCACCGTCAGCGACGCGCCGTACTGGATTTCCATGTCGCGCATGGGGAAGCGCCAGGCCAGCGTGCCGTCGCCCTCCTCGGTCCACTGGATGATGTCAATGAACTGTTTCTTGATGAAGTCCATCAGGCCCATGGCGAATCCTCCGGCTGGTAGAAAGGTTTGCGGATGATAGCTCCGCGCAGTGCGTTGTCTATGACGGCGAAACGGGCGACACAGGCTCGGCTGCCTGCTCCATCGCATCCGCCGCCTCTTCGTTCAGCGCGCGGCCCTCGCGCTGCGGCTGGGTCAGCGGCGTGGGCTGCCAGCGCTGGCCGTGCATCAGGTCAACACCACTGACCGGCGTGCCAGCCATCTGCAGCTGCAGCCGCTGCGCGTCGCGGCGGCGGATGTCTTCGGCCACTTCGGTGATGTCAACCTCCTGCACGCCAAACACACGCAGCGCCTGGGCGCCAAAGGCCAGGGCGGATTCAAACGTCTCGCGTATCTGGTAGTCCACGCCGTGGCGGATCAGCTCGATGGCATGCTGGCGGTCGTAGGCGCGCGCCAGCACCGGCGTCAGCGGGCATTCATGTTTGAGCAGGCCGACAATTTTGCTGGTGACTTCCTTTTGGTCCACGCACACCAAAATGGCCTTGGCGTGGCTGGCGCCGCTGGCGTGCAACACGTCCAGCCGCGTGCCATCGCCGTAAAACACCTTGAAGCCGAACTGCGCCGCAGCGCGGATCATGTCGGTGTCGTTTTCAATGATCACCACATCAATGCCGCGCGCCAGCAGCGCCTGGCTGGCGATCTGGCCGAATCGGCCGAAGCCGATCACCAGCACGCTGCCCGACTGCGCGTCGCCCGCCATCACGTCCTCTATCCCGTCCATGCTGGGCGGGGGCGGCGCCGGCATGACCCAGCGCAGCGACAGCACGGCCAGCGGGGTGAGCGCCATGGACAGGATGATGGCTGCCGTCAGCAGCGCATTCACGTTGCCTTCCACGATGCCCGCTGTAGTGGCCGCGGAATACAGCACAAAGGCAAATTCGCCGCCCTGCGCCATCAGCGCAGCACGTTGCAATGCGTCGGCGTGGCTGGCTTTGGTGGCACGCGCCACTGCGTAGATGCCCGCGCTTTTGAGCGCCATGTACGCCAACACGGCGCCCAGCAGCAGCTTCCAGTCGGCTAGCACCAGCTTGATGTCCAGCGACATGCCCACGCTCATGAAGAACAGGCCCAGCAGAATGCCGCGAAACGGCTCGATATCCGCCTCCAGCTGGTGGCGAAAAGTGGACTCGGACAGCATCACGCCGGCTGCAAACGCGCCCATGGCCATGGACAGCCCGCCCCACTGCATGGCCAGGGCGGCACCCAGCACCACCAGCAGTGCGGCGGCCGTCATGACCTCGCGCGCATTGGCATGCGCCAGCACGCGGAACAACGGGTTCAGCAGCCAGCGGCTGACGCCAATCAGCCCCACCACGGCCGCCACGGCCACGCCCACCGTGACCCAGCGCGAGACCTCTGCCTCGGCCGGCGCGGGCGCCATGAAGGCCACAATGGCCAGCAGCGGCACGATGGCCAGGTCTTCCAGCAGCAGGATGGACACGATGCGCTGGCCGCGCGGGGTGGAGGTGTCGCCGCGCTCATCCAGCAGCTGCATGACGATGGCGGTGGACGACAGCACAAAACCCGCCGCCGCAATGAACGCCACCTTGCCCGACAGGCCGCCCAGCATGCCCAGGCCCGAAAGCAGCGCCGTGCACACCGCCACTTGCATAAGCCCCAGGCCAAAGATCTGGCGGCGCATGGACCACAGCTTGGTGGGCTGCATCTCCAGCCCGATGACAAACAGGAACATCACCACGCCCAGCTCGGCCACATGCAGGATGGTCTGCGCCTCGCTGAAAAAGGCCAGGCCAAAGGGCCCGATGGCCAGGCCCGCGGCCAGGTAACCCAGCACCGAGCCCAGCCCCAGCCGCTTGAACAGCGGCACCGCAATGACGCCCGCGGCCAGCAGGACGACGACCTTGACGAGTTCGGTGCCTGCTTCTGCGGCCATGGAGAGTGCTTCCGGGGTTTCGAGGGGTGTTGCGGGATGCGACCGCAAAGTCTACCGCGCCCCCTCTTTTGGCGCCCCCCGAATCGCCGACTACGACGCCAGCGCGCTCATCTCGCGGTGCAGGTCGGCCTTGCCTTCAAAGCCGATGCCCGGCAGCTCGGGCAGCATCACATGGCCGCCGTCCACCTTCACGCCGTCGGGGAAGCCGCCGAAGGGCTGGAACAGGTCGGGGTAGGACTCGTTGCCGCCCAGGCCCAGGCCGGCCGCAATGGCCAGCGACATCTGGTGGCCGCCGTGCGGGATGCAGCGGCTGGGCGACCAGCCGTGCTGGCGCAGCATGTCCAGCGTGCGCAGGTATTCCACCAGGCCGTAGCTCAGGGCGCAGTCAAACTGCAACCAGTCGCGGTCAGCGCGCATGCCGCCGTGGCGGATGAGGTTGCGCGCGTCCTGCATCGAGAACAGGTTTTCGCCCGTGGCCATGGGGTTGGCGTAGTAGTTGCGCAATGTGGCCTGCAGCTCGTAGTCCAGCGGGTCGCCGGCTTCTTCGTACCAGAACAGGTTGTATGGCGACAGCGCCTTGGCATAGGCAATGGCGGTGTCCAGGTCGAAGCGGCCGTTGGCGTCCACCGCCAGGCGCTGGCCGTCCTGCAGGATGGACAGCACCGAATCAATGCGGCGCAGGTCGTCGCCCAGGCTCGCGCCTCCGATCTTCATCTTGACCACGTTGTAGCCGCGGTCCAGGTAGCTGCGCATCTCGTCCTTGAGCTTGGCGTCGTCCTTGCCCGGGTAGTAGTAGCCGCCGGCTGCGTAAACGAACACCCGGCGGTTGGCCGTGCCGTTGCCATAGCGGTCGGCCAGCAGCTGGAACAGGGGCTTGCCTTCGATCTTGGCCACAGCGTCCCAGATGGCCATGTCGATGGTGCCAATGGCGACGGACCGTTCACCGTGGCCGCCGGGCTTTTCGTTGGTGAACATCGTGGCCCAGACCTTGTGCGGGTCGATGTTGTGGCCTGACTCATCCAGCAGGCTGTCTGGTTCGGCTTCCAGGATGCGGGGGATGAATCGCTCGCGCATCAGCATGCCCTGGCCGTAGCGGCCGTTGGAGTTGAAGCCGTAGCCGATCACCGGCTTGCCGTTGCGCACCACGTCGGTCACCACGGCCACCAGGCTCAGCGTCATCTTGCTGAAGTCGATGTAGGCGTTGCGGATGGGGGAACTGATAGGGCAGGTCTTTTCGCGGATTTCAACGATTTTCATGGGTGGGCTCCAAAGGGTCAGGGTGCGATGATGGCGGGGTTGCGCCATTGGCGCCAATGCCCGTTTTCTCTGCTTTGATGCCCTGGAATAACCGCGCATTACACCAACCATGAACCTGTCCTGGCTCCATGACTTCCTGGCTCTGGCCGAGACAGGCAATTTCTCTCGCGCGGCCGATGCGCGCCACATGACGCAGCCCGCATTCAGCCGGCGCATCCGCGCGCTGGAGGACTGGCTGGGCGTGGCGTTGTTTGACCGCAGCTCGCAACCCGCGCGGCTGACGGCCACCGGCGAATGGTTTCTGGGCGTGGCGCACGAGTTGCTGGCGCGCACCGCCCGCCTGCCCGCTGACGCGCAGGCGCTGGCCGAATCCACGTCGGCCACGCTGCGCCTGGCCGCCACCCATGCGCTGTCGTTCACCTTCCTGCCCGGCTGGCTGCGCGGGCTGGAGACCCACACCACGCTGGGCCCGGTGCGGCTGGTGTCTGATGTGCTGCAGCAGTGCGAGGCCCTGTTGCAACAAGGCCGCGTGCAGTTTTTGCTGTGCCATGCGCACGCAGCCGCGCCCGGCGCCCTGGATGCGGCGGGTTTCCCGTGGTTGCGGGTGGGCCAGGATGCGCTGTTGCCCGTAACTGCACCGGCGCGCGGGGGCAAGCCGCTGCACAAGCTGGACGGCAAAGCCGCAGGCGGCGTTCCGCTGCTGGCCTACAGCGCTGAATCCGGCATAGGCCGCGTGGTGCAAGCCGTGCACGGCGCCGCGCTGCAGGCCCTGGGTGCGCGACCCGTGGTCACGGCCCATCTGGCGACGGTACTCAAGACCATGGCGGTGGATGGTCGCGGTGTGGCCTGGTTGCCCGCCACGCTGGTGCAGGACGACCTGGACGCGGGCCGGCTGGTGCTGGCGGGGGCGCCCGCCTGGCAGGTGCCGCTGGAGCTGCGGCTGTACCGCGACGCGGCGGCGGGTACGCCGGCGGCCCAGGGTTTCTGGCGTGCGGCGGGGGCCAACAGGGGTCTGAAGAGCGGCGCTGCCAGTGTGAGGATTCGTAGTTGTTGCTCTCTCCCCTGAGCGGGCATCTGCGTGGTCGTCGCGGCATCGAATCGCAACCGGGGGGCGTGCAGACATGAAAAGTCCTATTGACAGAACAATAGGACTTCATTCAATATCCCTGCATGCAAGCGGACATGCCCCTTCCCAAGTACCACCAGATCTACCTGGTGCTCAAGGAGGGTTTGCTGGAGGGCAAGTTCGCGCAGGGAATGCCCGGCGAGATCAGCCTTGTGCAGCAGTTCGGCGTGGCCCGTGTCACGGTTCGCAAGGCCCTGGAGCTGTTGTCGTCCGAGGGCCTGATCACCCGGCAGCGGGGCCGCGGCACGGTCGTCAAGCCGGCGGCGCTGTCCAGCCCCGCGGTCGCCGACGCAGGCGCGCGACGCAGCGGACGCACGGGTCTGCTCGACAACCTGGTGAGTATCAGCATGGGCACCCGCATCAAGGTGGTGGATCTATCGCAGATACAGGCCTCGCAGGCGGTCGCCCAGGCCCTGGACATCCCCGTGGGTGATGCCGTGCAAAAGGCAGTCCGCGTGCGCAGCACGCGCAACGGGCCGGTGTCCCACATCACCACTTACGTGCCGGCGCGGCTCACCTCGCATTTCGGGCGTGCCGAGCTGGCGCGCGAACCCATCCTGGTGCTGCTGGAGAAAAGCGGTGTGAACCTGGGGCGTGCGGAGCAGCACATTTCGGCCCGCCTGGCCGATGCCAGCACGGCCAAGCTGCTGGAAGTGCCGGTGGGGTCGGCGCTGTTGGCGGTGCGCCGCCTGGTGTTCGATTCGGAAGACCGGCCGATCCAGTGGCTGCACGGGCTGTACCGGCCCGATCGTTACGAATATGAGATGAAGCTGTCCCGCGTGGGCGATATCGATGCGCGCGTGTGGGTCAGCAGCGAGTTGTCGGCGCAGTTCCATTGAATGCGCCAGCGAGTCGGTGATCGCATCCGCCAGTGGGCCACCTGCAAGGGGCCCACTGATGGGTTTTGTTGCCAGCGCGTTGCGCGCTGGTGTGTTCCACCCGCCACGCGTGATGCGTCGGACGGCCTTTTTCTGTTCAGGAGATTGCCATGAGTAACCGTCGTGAATTTGTCGTCCAATCCGCAGCCGCCGCGTCGACGCTGGCATTCCCGCTGGTGGCGGGCGCGCAGCCCGCGCCCGTGAAGGTCGGGGTGTTGC
Organism: Ottowia sp.; assembly: GCF_016703145.1. Taxonomy (GTDB): domain Bacteria; phylum Pseudomonadota; class Gammaproteobacteria; order Burkholderiales; family Burkholderiaceae_C; genus Ottowia. Next base: position 64,705 of record NZ_JADJCO010000003.1, read on the forward strand.
ACCCGGTCACCGGCGCGCTGGCGTATTCCGGCCAGCAGTGCCGGGCGGGAGCGCTGATGGCCATCGAGGACATCAACAAGGCCGGGGGCATCAAGTCGCTGGGAGGCGCCAGGATCGAGGCGCTGCTGGCCGACGCGCAGTCCCAGCCGCAGGCCGGCGCGGCTGAAGTGGAAAAACTCAACGAGGCGGGCGTCAGCGCGGTGGTCGGGGCCTTTGCCTCGACCATCTGTCTGGCGACCACCCAGGCCGCGGCAAAGTACAACCTGCCGCACATCGTGGATGTGGGGGTGGCCGACCAGATCGTGCAGCGCGGCCTGAAGAACACCTTCCGGTTCGGCCCGGGCTACAAGGCCGTGGCCGACCTTGCGATGGTCAATCTGAAGGTGCTCAACGCAATCGCGAAAAGCCCGGCCAGAACGGTGATGATCATCCACGAAGAGTCGCTGTTCGGCACCGGCACCGCCAACCTGCTGGCGCGCGAGCTGCCGGGCTTCGGCTTCGAGGTGAAGGAGGTCATCAAGCACGCCAACCCCACGCGCGACTTCAACAACATCGTGCTGCGCATGAAGGCGGTCAACCCCGACATCCTGATCCCGGCCAACTACTACAACGAGTACGCGCTGCTGGTGCGCACGATGCAGCAGCAAAAGGTAGTGCCGAAGGCGATCTATTCGGTGCTCGGCGGCGCGGCGTCGAGCTACAAGTTCGTCAAGGAGTTCCCCGACGCCGCCGAACGGCATCATCGACTGCAACCACTGGTTCAACCCCAAGGACCCGCGGGCCCAGGCGCTCAAGAAGCGCGCCGAAGCGCAGAAGCTGTTCTTCAGCTATGAGCTGTTCATGACCTACACGGCCATGATGCTGCTGGCCGATGCCCTGGAGCGTGCCAGGTCCACCGACCGCGCGGCCATCATCGCGGCGCTGGAGAAAAGCACCTTCTCCAACCACTTCATGCCGTACGGCCCGACCCAGTTCGTCGACGGCCAGAACACCGGCGGGCGACCCCTGATGACCCAGGTGCTGGACAAGGACATCAAGGTCATCATTCCGCGCGACTACCGCCAGGCCGAGCCGCTGTTCCCGCTCAAGGCCTGATCCCCACCGCCCGGGTTTTCCACCATGTTCGATCTCGCGATCGTGGTCCCGTCCGTGCTCAACGGAATGACCACCGGGGCGGTGTACGCCCTCATTGCCCTGGGGCTGACGCTGATCTACGGCGTGTTGCACATCATCAACTTCGCCCACGGGGCGTCGTTGATGATGGCGCTGTACGGCGTGTACCTGCTCAAGCAGCACCTGGGTATCGATCCCTACATGGCCCTGCCGGTGATGGTGGCCGGCATGTTTGTGCTGGGCTATGTGCTGCAGCGCGTCGTGATCAACCGCGCCAGCCATGGCAAGGACGAGAACATCCTGCTGGTCACGCTGGGCATTTCCATCGTGATGGAGAACCTCGCGCTGCTGGCTTTCCAGTCGGACACCCGGACCATCGACACGGCCTACACCCTGAGCACCGTCCAGATCGGCCCGGCCTTCATTGCGCTGCCCAAACTCATCGCATTCGGGGGTGCGCTGGTGGTGTCTGCGCTGCTGCTGTTCATGATCAACCGGACCGATCTGGGCCGGGCGATCCGGGCTGTGTCCAAAGAGAAGCAGGGCGCCCGGCTCATGGGCATCGACGTGGACCACATCTACGCCATGAGCTTCGGCATCGGGCTGGCCTGCCTGGGGGCTGCGGCCTGCTTCCTGCTCCCGGCCTATTACGTCAACCCGCAGGTGGGCAACGGGTTCGTGCTGGTGGCCTTCACCATCGTGGTCTTTGGCGGAATGGGCAGCTTTGGCGGCGCCCTGCTGGGCGGGCTGGTGATCGGTGTGGTCGAGTCGCTGGGTGGCCTCTTCCTGGGCGAATCGCTCGGCCAGATCGGCATCTTCCTCATCTTCATCGGGGTGCTGCTGTTCCGGCCCCAGGGCTTGTTTGGAGCCAAGGCATGAAATCGCTGCTCCACATCGCGCTGTTTGCGCTCGCCATGGCCGCGGTGCCCCTGGTCACCGACTCCGGTGCCTTGCTGAACTTCGTCATGATGGCGCTGTACGCCAGCCTGTTGGCACAGGCCTGGAACCTGCTCGGCGGGTTTGGCGGCCAGTTCTCGTTCGGGCACGCCCTGTTTTTCGGCTTCGGCGCCTATGTGCAGGCCATCGGCCAGCTGCAAGGCGGCCTGAACCCCTGGGTGGCCCTTGTGCTCGCCGGGCTGACCGGTGCCATGGTCGGCGTGCTCGTTGGGGCGTTGAGTTTCCGCTACGGACTCAAAGGGTCCTACTTCGCGCTGGTCACGCTGGCGTTCGCCGAGGTCTGCCGCATCCTGGCCCTGTCGGTGCCGTTCACCGGTGCCGGCGTGGGGCTCATGATCCCGCTCAGGGAGTCGGCGGCCAACCTGCAATTCGGGTCCCGCGCGGGTTACCTTTACCTGATGCTGGTGCTGGTGGTGGTGGCCTTGCTGGTCACCCGCTGGCTGCAGCATTCGCGCTTCGGGGCCTACCTGCAAGCCGTGCGCGACAACGAGGACGCGGCCCGTGCCATTGGCGTGGACCCCTTCCGTGTCAAGCTGGGTGCGATCGCGCTGTCGGGCGGTTTCATGGGGCTGGCCGGCGCGTTCTACGTGCAGGTGTTCCAGTACATCGACCCCGCCATCGCCTTCGGATCGCACACCTCGGTGGAGGCGCTGGTGGCGGCGATCGTGGGCGGCATCGGCACGCTGTGGGGGCCCTTGCTCGGCGCGTTCGCCCTGCACCTGCTGGCCGACCTCACGCGCAACCTTTTCGGCGAGTTCCCGGGCATCAACATGGTGATCTACGGCAGCGTGCTGGTGCTGATCGTGATGTTCTTTCCCCGCGGTATCGCCGGTATCGGGCAGTCCGTGACCCGCCTCTGGAAAGGGCAAGACCGTGGCTGAAACACTGCTGCGCGTGGCCGGTGTGTCCAAGACCTTCGGCGGTCTCAAGGCCGTCAGCCGGGTGTCGCTCGACGTGCCAGAGGGCTCGCTCACCGCCCTGATCGGACCGAACGGGGCTGGGAAAACCACCCTTTTTGCCCTCATGTCGGGCTTCATCGCCGCCGACGAGGGCCAGATCGAACTGGCGGGTCAGGACATCACGGGGCAGGCCCCGCACCTCAACGCCCGGCTGGGCATGGCCCGCACCTTCCAGATCGTGCAACCGTTTGCCGCGCAGACGGTGCGCGAGAACATCGCGGTGGGGGCGCACCTGCGCCACCACCAACGTGCCGACGCGCTGGCGCAGGCCGAGGCGGTGGCCCACCGGGTCGGCCTGGGGCCGCAGCTGGACAAGCCAGCGTCCGACCTCACCGTGGCGGGCCGCAAGCGCCTGGAGCTGGCCCGCGCCCTGGCCACCGAGCCGCGCCTGCTGCTGCTGGACGAGGTGCTCGCTGGCCTGAACCCGCAGGAAATCGGCGACATGATCCCGGTGGTCCGCTCCATTGCCGACGGCGGCGTGACGGTGCTGATGATCGAGCACGTGATGCAGGCCGTGATGAACCTGGCAGAACACGTCTGGGTGCTGGCCCAGGGCGAACTGATCGCCCAGGGCACGCCCCAGGCCGTGACCCGCAACGACCGGGTCATCGAGGCCTACCTGGGGGTGGGCACCGCTGCCCGTTTGCGCGCCGCCGGAGGCCCCCATGACTGATCCGACCACCCCCTTGCTCGATGTGCACGGGCTCACCGGCGGTTACGGCCGCACCGAGGTGCTGCGCGGCATCGATCTGAGCGTGCGTCGTGGCGAAACCGTGGCGCTGCTGGGCAGCAACGGTGCGGGCAAGACCACCTTCAACAACACCCTCTGTGGCATCAACCCCGCCTGGGCGGGGCGTGTGCAGTTCAACGGAGCCGACCTGTCCGGCGCCCACTACCGTACGGTGGTCACAGCCGGTCTGATCCAGGTGCCCGAGGGCCGCAAGATATTCCCCAACCTGAGCGTGCTGGAGAACCTGGAACTGGGGTCGTTCACGCGGGCCCGCGGCCAGCGGGCCGCCAATCTGGAGCGGGTGTTTGCGATATTCCCGCGCCTGAAGGAACGCACGGCGCAGCTGGCCGGCACCATGAGCGGCGGCGAGCAGCAGATGCTGGCCATCGGCCGTGGGCTGATGGCCGAGCCCAAGCTGCTGATCCTCGACGAGCCCTCGTTCGGCCTGTCGCCGCTGCTGGTGGAGGAGATGTTCGCGCTCATCCGGCGCCTGAACGCCGAGGGCCTGTCGATCCTGCTGGTGGAGCAGAACGTGGCGCAATCGCTGGAGCTGGCCGACCGGGTGTACGTGATGGAAAACGGCGCCCTGCGCTTCAGCGGATTGCCCGGCGAACTCATGGGCTCCGACGAGCTGCGCAAGGCCTACCTGGGGCTGTGACCATGCGCACACCCGACGCCACGGCACCAACGCCACAGACCCTGGCCCAGAAACTGATCGCCCGCGCCGCCGGCGTCCCGGTGGTGCGCGAAGGCGACATCGTCAACTGCCGGGTCGACCTGGCCATGTTCCACGACTCTTCGGGCCCGCGGCGGCTCAAGCCCATGCTCGAAGAGCTCGGTGCGCCGATCTGGGACAAATCCCGGGTGGTACTGGTGATGGACCACTTTGTGCCCGAAGCCGACGAAGACGCGCGGCGCATCGTGCGCATCGCCCGCGACTGGGCGCGCGACCAGGCGCTGCCGCACGTGCACGACAGCCAGGGCATCTGCCACGTGGTGCTGCCGCAAAAAGGCCACCTGCGGCCGGGGCTTTTCTGCGTCGGTGGCGATTCGCATTCGCCCACCGGCGGCGCGTTCGGCTGCTACATGTTCGGCATCGGAAGCACCGAAATGCTGGGGGTGGTGGTCACCGGCGAGATCTGGCTGCGCGTGCCCCACACCCTGCGCATGCGCTGGGAAGGTGCGCTGGCCGATGGCGTCTGCGCCAAGGACATGATGCTGCACATGATCGGCCGCTTCGGCATGAACGGCGGCGGCTACCAGGCGGTGGAATTCGCCGGCAGCACGGTGCGGGGCCTGGGCATGGCCGAGCGCATGACGCTGTCCAACATGAGCGCCGAGCTCGGGGCGCAGGCCGGGCTGATCGCGCCCGATGCCACCACCGCCGCCTGGCTGCACGAGGCCGGTGTCAAGCAGGGCATGGCCGCGGCCGACCTGGCGCAGTGGCAGACCGATGAAGGCGCCGCCGTGACTGAACACGCGTTCGATGCGGCAAGCCTGCCGCCCATGGTGGCCTCGCCGCACAGCCCGGCCAACAGCCAACCGGTGGGCCACACCGCGGGCGAGGCGGTGCAGCTGGCCTACATCGGCGCCTGCACCGGGGCCAAGCTGGAAGACCTTCGGGCCGCAGCCCGGGTGCTGCGCGGGCGCCGTGTGGCCCCCGGCGTGCGCCTGCTGGTGGCGCCTGCCAGCGTGCACGACCAGCAGCGAGCCGAACGCGAAGGCATTGCCGACGCCTTACGCCAGTGCGGCGCCGAGTTCCTGCCCAGCGCCTGCGGCGCCTGCGCCGGCTACGGCCAGGCGGTGCAAGGGGCGACACGCGTGATCGCCACCACGGCGCGCAACTTCAAGGGGCGCATGGGCTCGGCCGAGGCCGAGGTGTTTCTGGCCTCGCCCTACACCGTGGCCGCGTCGGCCCTGCGGGGCTGCATCACCGACCCCCGCGAGGTGCTGGCATGAGCGCACCCCTGCACCGCGTCTGGCGCCTGGGCGCCGATGTCGACACCGATGCGCTGGCCCCGGGCCACGCCATGAAACACGGCATGGACGTGATCGCCCGCCACTGTCTCGAATCGCTGCGGCCGGATTTCGCCGGCGGCGTGCGCCCCGGCGACCTGCTGGTGGCCGGGCCCAATTTCGGTATCGGCTCCTCGCGCGAACAGGCCGCGGCGGTGCTGGTCGCGCTGGGGGTGCAGGCGGTGGTGGCGCCCAGCTACAGCGGCCTGTTTTTCCGTAACGCTTTCAACGTCGGCCTGCTGCTGCTGACCTGCGCCCAGGCCGAGCGGCTGGAGGAGGGCGAACGGGTGGGCCTGGACCACGCCGACCCGCTGGCCGCGGGCCTGCTGCGCGCCGGTGGCGAGCGCCTGACCTGCGACCCCGTGCCGCCTTTTCTTGTGGAGCGGGTGCGCTGCGGCGGCCTGCTCAACGAGCTGAAACAACGACTTGCCCGAGGAACCCCATGACCGCTGTTGTCCCGATCGATCCCGTCACCCTTGCGGTGCTCAAGGGGCGCCTGGAGCAGATCGCCGACGAGATGGACGCGACCCTGTACCGCAGCGCCTTCAACCCCATCATCGCCGAGGCCCACGACGCCTGCCACGGGCTGTACGACGCGCGCAGCGGCGACACGCTGGTGCAGGGCAAGTCCGGCCTGCCGGTGTTTGTGGGCGCCATGGCCTTCGCGGTGCGCGCCGCCATCCGCGCCGCCGGGCGCCACGGTGGCATGCAGCCCGGCGACACCTGGCTGTTCAACGACCCGTACGAGGGCGGAACCCACGCCAACGACTTCAAGCTGGTGCGCCCCATCTTCCGCGACGGCCAGCTGGTGTGCTTTATCGCGTCGGCCGCACACTGGCACGACGTGGGCGGCGCCGTGCCCGGCAACTACAACCCGGCGGCCACCGAATGCTGGCAGGAGGCGGTGCAGATCCCGCCGGTACGCATCGTGCAGGGCGGCCAGCTCAACCCGGACGTGCTCGCCATCCTGATGGCCAACACCCGCCTGCCCGACAGCCTGTGGGGCGACCTCAACGGCCAGCTGGCCGCCCTGGAACTGGGCGAGCGCCGCCTGGCCGACCTGCTGGACGCCTACGGCGAACCCCTGGTGCTGCAGGCCCTGCAGGCGCTGCGCGAGCGTGCGCGCCGGCTGATGAGGGCCGAGATCGCGTCCCTGCCCGATGGCGCCTACGCCTTCGAGGACACGCTGGACAACGACGGCGTGACCGATGTGCCGCTGACCATCGCGCTGGACATGACGGTGGCCGGCGAGCGGCTCACGCTCGACTTCTCGCGCAGCTCGCCCCAGTGTGCGGGGCCAGTCAACATCTCCCGCGCGACCGCCGTGGCCGCCTGCTACGTGGCGCTCAAGCACCTGTTCCCGGACGTGCCGGCCAATGCGGGCGTGCTCGATGCGGTCGACTTCGTGATGCCCGAGGGGCTGGTCATCACCGCCCAGCGCCCGCGACCGGTGGGGGGCTACACCGAAACCATCCTGCGCATGATCGACGTGGTGTTCAGCGCGGCCGCGCTGGCCGATCCCCGGCGCTCGGTAGCCCAGGCCTACGGCACCATCAACGCGCTGTCCATCGCCGGCCACCGCAGCGACGCGGCGCGCCAGGGGCAGCGCTGGGTCATGTTCAGCTTCTTCGGCGGCGGCCACGGTGCCCATGCGGGCGGTGACGGCCTGAACCACGGCAACGCGCCCATCTCCACCGCGACCATCCCGCCGCTGGAGATCCTGGAGGCCGCGTACCCGGTGCGCTTCACGCAATGGTCGCTGCGGCCCGATTCGGGTGGCGACGGCGAGCACCGCGGTGGCCTGGGTGCAATCTACGAGATCGAGCTGCTGGAGCAGTCGGCGCAGGGTTTCATCTTCGGTGAGCGCGGGCGCGCCGCGCCCAAGGGCATTGCAGGCGGCCAGCCCGCTGCTGTCAACGTGTTCAGCTTCCACAGCGCAGGGCAGTGGCACCGCCCGCCCATGGCGTCGAAGATGCTGGGCATCCAGCTGCAGCGCGGCGACCGCGTGCGTTTGGAGACCCCGGGCGGCGGCGGCTACGGACCGCCGTCGGCCAGGCCGGCGCAGGCGCGCGAGGCCGATGTGGCCCAGGGCTACGTGAGCCGTTTGGGCGGGGAGCTGTCATGAGCCAGGCCCCGGACAACCAGGGCGCCCGCCGCGTGGTAGGCGTGGACGTCGGTGGCACCTTCACTGACCTTTTCGTGCTTGACGAAACCAGCTCGCGGGTCGACATCGTCAAGGTGCCGTCCACGCGGGGCGAAGAGTCGGTGGGCTTCATGAACGGCATTGCCCGCGTGCTGGCCGCCGACGGCGCCAACGCGTCGGACGCTTCCAGCCTCGCCACCATCATTCACGGCACCACGGTGGGCACCAACGCGCTGCTGGAGCGCAAGGTTGCCCGCACGGGGCTGATCACCACCCGCGGTTTTCGCGACGTGCTGGAGATGCGCCGCCGCGACCGGCCCCAGACCTGGGGCTTGCGGGGCGGCTTTGACCCGCTGATCCCGCGCGATGCACGGCTGGAGGTGGACGAACGTGTGCTGGCCGACGGCAGCGTGCACACGCCGGTGGACCTGGAGCAGGTGCGCAAGGCCGCGGCCGCGCTGCTGACGCAGGGGTGTGAAGCCGTCTGCGTGTTCTTCATCAACACCTATGCCAATCCCGCCAACGAGCGGGCGGCGGTGGCAGCGGTGCGTGCGGTCTGGCCGAACGCGCACGTCACGTCCGCAGCCGAGGTGCTGCCCGAGATCCGCGAGTTCGAGCGTGCCTCCACGGCCAGCCTGAACGCGGCCCTGCAGCCGGTGGTGGGCCGCTACCTGGAACGCCTGGACGGCGATCTGCGCGACCATGGCTTTGACGGCGAGTTGCTGATTGTGCAGAGCAACGGGGGCGTGATGTCGCGCCAGACCGCTTGCGAGCTGCCGGTGAAAACCGCGCTGTCGGGCCCCGCAGCCGGTGTGATCGCCTGCGCGGCCATGGCCACGGCGGCTGGCTATCCGGACGTGATCACCGGCGACATCGGCGGCACCTCGTTCGACGTTTCCCTGATCGCCGGCGGGCGGGCCGCGCTGGCGGCGCAGACCAGCATCGCCTTCGGCATGGTGGTGCGCTCGCCCATGATCCAGATCGAGACCATCGGCGCCGGCGGCGGCTCCATCGCCAGCGTGGACGTGGGGGGCATGCTGCAGGTGGGCCCCGAGTCGGCCGGCAGCGTGCCGGGACCGGCCTGCTACGGACGCGGCAATCAGCGCCCGACCGTCACCGATGCCAACGTGCTGCTGGGCCGCATCGCCGCCGAACGGCCGCTGGGCGGCGGTTTGCTCGGCGCGCTGGATGTGCAGAAGGCCCGCGAAGCCATCCGTCGCTTCGTGGCCGAGCCGCTGGGCATGGATGTGCTGCAGGCGGCCGAGGCCATCCTCACGGTGGCCAACGCCAAGATGGCCGGTGCGATGCGGCTGGTCTCGATCGAAAAAGGCCACGATCCGCGGCAGTTCGCCTACATGCCGTTCGGCGGTGGTGGCGGCCTGCACGTGTGCGACATGATGCGTGAGGTTGGCGTCGCCACCGGCATCGTGCCGCGCTACCCGGGCGTGACCTCGGCCCTGGGTTGCGTCATGGCCGACATGCGCCACGATGCGGTGCAGACGCTGAACCAGCCCCTGGCGGCGCTGGACTTCGCGCAGCTGCGTGCGCTGCGCAGCGACCTGGCCGGCCGCTGCCGCCAGCGGCTGGATTCCGCCGGCGTGCGTTTCGAGGGCGTGCGCGAAGAGATCGCGCTGGACATGCTCTACCAGGGCCAGACCCACACCGTGGCCGTGCCGCTGCAGGCGCAGGCGCTGGACGCCGCTGCGACGCAGGCCGCGTTCGAGGCCACCTACCGCGCCGAGTTCGGCCGCGTGCTCGACGGCATCCCGATCCGGGTCATGAACCTGCGCTACGCCCTGGTGGGCGTGCGGCCCAAGTTCGACCTGACGCTGCTCGCCCCCCAGGGGGAGGGCCGCACCGAACCCTTGGGCGAACAGCCGGTGTACGTCAAAGGCCAGTGGGTGCAGGCCCTGCGCTATGACCGGCTGCGGTTGCCCGTGGGGCACCGCATCACGGGTCCGGCCATCTTCGAGCAGGCCGACACCACCGTCTGGCTGGACCCCGGCTTTGAAGCCAGTGTCGACCGGCTTGGCAACCTCATCCTGCGCCCGCTATGAAAACGGCTCTTGTCATCATCGACCTGCAGAACGATTTCCTCGCCAGCGACGGGGCGTACGCCCGGGGTGGCTGCGCCAACCCAGAGGCGCTGCGCCTTCCCGCACGGGTGCTGCCGGTGGCGCGGGCGGTCAAGGCCGCCGGGGGCATGGTGGTGGCCAGCCAGTTCACGCTGTGGCCCGACGCCAGCGGCGAACCCATGATCTCGCCCCACCTGCAGCGGCTGCGACCCTTCCTGCGCCGGGGCGACTTTGCCCCCGGCAGCCGCGGCCAGGCGTGTGTGGACGAGTTGCAGCCGGTGATCGATGTGTGCGTGCAGAAGGTCGCCTATTCGGCCTTCTTCAACACCCAGCTCGACTGGCTGCTGCGCAAGGCCGGCGTGGGCCGCGTGGCGGTGTGCGGCATCGTCACCAACGGCGGCGTGGCCAGCTCCGTGCGCGACGCCCACATGCGGGACTACGACACCTGGGTGATCGCCGACGGCTGCGCCGCATTCAAGGCCGACGCCCACGCCACCGCGCTCAGCGACATGGCCAGCGTGGCCCGGGTGGTGGACGCCGCCACCTTCGTGCAAGAGGGGCTGGCATGACGGCGCCGACCCGCGTGGTGGTGGAGCCGGGCTTCACCGCGCCGGTGCAGGTTGCGGTGCTGGTGCTCGGGGCCGGGGCTTGCGGCCTGACCGCGGCGCTGCGGCTGGCGGACCGGGGCATCGAGTGCGTGGTGGCCGAACGCGACGAACGTCCGGCGGGGTCGACCAGCCTGTCGTCCGGCTTCATCCCCGCCGCAGGCACCCGGGTGCAGCGGGCGCTGGGGGTGGACGATTCGCCCGGGCGCTTTGCCCAGGACATCCAGCACAAGGCCCACGGCACAGCGGCGCCGCACCTGGTGCAGGCCTACACCGAAGCCATCGCGCCGGCGCTGGATTTCCTGGCCGACCGCCACGGCCTGCAATGGGAAGTGCTCGACGGCTTCCTGTACCCCGGCCACACGCGCCACCGCATGCACACCTTGCGCGAGCGCACCGGCGAGGCCCTCGTCCAGGCGCTGGCGCAGGCGCAGCAGCGCTGCGGGATCCCGTTGCTGACCCAGGCCCGCGCCAGCGAGCTCGTGGTGGACGAGGCGCAGCGCGTGTTGGGCGTGCGGCTGCAGCGGCCCGACGGCAGCCTGGAGGCGGTGGCCTGCGACGCGCTGCTGCTGGCCTGCAACGGCTATGGCGGCGCGCCGGATCTGTTGCAACGCTTCGTGCCCGAGATGGTGGCCGCCACCTTTGCCGGGCACCCGGGCAACGACGGCACGGCGGTGCGCTGGGGCGAAGCCCTGGGCGCGCGCCTGGCCGACCTGCGGGCCTACCAGGGGCACGGTTCGTGGGCGGTGCCGCACGCCGTGCTGATCACCTGGGCCCTGATGGTCGAAGGCGGCGTGCAGATCAACGCCCGGGGAGAACGCTTTCATGACGAATCGCAGGGCTATTCCGAAGCAGCGCTGCACGTCGTGGCGCAGCCCGGCGGACAGGCCTGGAACGTGTTCGACGACCCGGTGCTGGCGCTGGCGCAGGGTTTTCCGGACTTTGTCCAGGCGCAACAGGCCGGTGCCGTGCGCACCTGTGCCGATGTAGATGCGCTGGCTGCGCTGATCGGCTGCGACCCGTCCACGCTGCAGGCCACGCTGGCCGCGGTGGCACCGGACACCCCCAATTCCTTTGGTCGCTGCTTCAAGCGCGCGCTCCAGGCGCCGTTCCACGCGGTGCGGGTGACCGGTGCCCTGTTCCACACCCAGGGCGGGCTGGACGTGGACGCGCAATGCCGGGTGCTCGACGGGACCGGGCAGCCGCTGCCCAACCTGTGGGCCGCCGGCGGTGCGGCGCGAGGCGTGTCGGGCCACGATGTCAGTGGCTACCTCTCGGGCAATGGCCTGCTCAGCGCGGTGGCCGGTGGCTTCATCGCGGCCGACAGCCTGGCCCGCCAGCTGCAACCGGAGACCTCCCGATGAGCACCCCTTCGCTGCGTCAGCGCCTGCAGGCGCCCACGCCCTTGTTGTGCCCGGGTGTGTTCGATGCGTTCAGCGCCTTGCTGGCGCAGCAGGCAGGGTTCGAGGGGCTGTACCTCTCGGGTGCTTCGCTGGCCTACACGCGCCTGGGCCGCTCCGACATTGGCCTGACCACCTTCAGCGAGGTGCAGGACGCGCTCGCGCGCATCACCGAGCGGGTGGACTGCCCGGTCATCGTGGACGCGGACACGGGTTTTGGCAACGCGCTGAACGTGCAGCGCACCGTGCGCGGTTTCGAGCGCGCGGGCGCGGCGATGGTGCAGCTGGAGGACCAGGGCTTTCCCAAGCGTTGCGGCCACCTGGACGGCAAGACGGTAGTGCCACAGGCCGAGATGGTCGGCAAGCTCAAGGCGGCGCTGGACGCTCGCCACAGTGCCGACACCCTGGTGATGGCGCGCACCGACGCCCTGGCCATCGAAGGCTGGGACCGCACCATGGAACGGGCCGAGGCCTACCTGGCCTGCGGGGTGGATGCGCTGTTCATCGAAGCCCTGCGCAGCCCGGCGCAGCTGGCCGATGCTGCGGCCCGCTTCGCCGGGCGCATTGCGCTGCTGGCCAACATGGTCGAAGGCGGCAAGACGCCGGTGACGCCGGCCGACGAGCTGGGGCGCCTGGGCTACCGCATCGTCATCTTTCCTGGCGGCACGGTGCGCGCCATCGCGCGCACCTTGCAGGGCTATTTCGCCAGTCTCAAGGCCCACCAGACCACCGCCCCCTGGCAGGCGGACATGCTCGACTTCGACCAGCTCAACGCCCTGATCGGCACGCCGGCGCTGCTGGAGCAGGGCGCCCGCTACGATGCCGACCGTCAACCCTGAAGAGACCCCCATGCCCGTGACCCAGATCACCCTGTTGCCCGGTTACAGCCCCGAGGTGCGAGAGCGGCTCGTGGCGCGCGTGTCGCACGCGGTGGCGTCGGTGATCGCCGCGCCCCCGGCGGGCATCACCACTTTCATCAACGAGGCCGCAACCTACCAGCGCGACGCCCGGGTGTTCGTCGCCGGCAACCACGCCCACCCGGTGGCCACCGAGGTGGTGAAGGCCTTCCTGGCGGCCATGCAGGCGCGCGAACTGGACCGCGCCCAGGCGTTTCTCGCGCCAGGCTTCCAGATGCAGTTCCCCGGCGGCGTGCGGTTCACCACCCTGCAGCAGCTGGTGGACTGGGGGCGTCAGCGTTACCGCTCGGTGGGCAAGACCTTTGAGACCTTCGACGAGGCCTGGAGCGGCACCACCAGCGTGGTGCATTGCCACGGCACCTTGTCTGGTGAATGGCCGGACGGGCAGGCCTTTGCCGGCATCCGGTTCATCGACCGGTTCGAGGTGCAAGACGGGCTGCTGCACCGCCAGGACGTATGGAACGACTTGGGCGAGCATCGGCGCCACTCCTAGCCATCCCCCATACAGTGTAGGGATCTGTAGTTATTGCGTGCGTCCTATCTGTTCTATCAACGATCTACGCGCGCAACTTTGAACAGTCAAAAGCAGGCTTCGACATAGTTGGAATGCATTTCCTTAAAAATTGCCGAAAATCTGCGCACAACCGCTGATTACGATTTAAGTAGTGAATTTGGGCGCAACCAGCGCCGGCTGCCTGGATTCTGCAGTGCTGGGCCTTCTGAGAAGGTCCACTTGTTAAAACAACTATCAATCTAGGCATGGAGCAGGCCAGGGCCCTGGACTGTTTCGAGCGTGCCGCTGCTCTGGGCGGACCTCGGTTCGATTTGCTGAACGACCTCAAGCTTGAACTCAGTTTTGTACTTCTTCATGAAACCCTGAAGTTTGTCCAACTTCTGGGGGTCGATTCAGCTTGGGGTGCGGCAGAAACTTGGACTGGTTTATGCCGTAAGTCCACAAAGCTTAGGTCGGTGTCCACGGAACCGGCAGCAGCCCAAGCCGCGCTGTCCGAGTCATACTTGGCGCTCCACTTCAGGAGCAACTTCATGGCGCCGCCACCGTCCGGAAAGACCTTCGAAGTCGTTGATGTACTCGATCTTTTCCGCAAGCTGGAGTGGGAGTGGGACCGCATGCGTGCAGTGAGCCTCCACGACTCGGGGATTGAGCGCTCGTACTTGGCGTTGAACGCCGCAATGACTGCTTGGCACATGACGGATTGGTTGTGCGCTCGCTTTGAGGCAGAGCACTACAAACGGCTTTCCAGCCACGCCAGCATTCCAATCGACAACTGCAAGGTCTTCCGGAAATGGGTCTTGGAGAACCGCTTCGTCTCGATGTGTGAGCAGATCGCGGTCGCTGGAAAGCACTTTCAGGTGGACGTTCGGCCGCACGCTGTTGATTCATCAACAATCGGAGCCAGTGATCACGTCGAAGCTTGAGCCACCGGGGTTGATGGATTCACGTTTACTCGATTGCGGATAAGTCATCGGGTCTGCTGACTCGATCTCCTTGCTGAGCTTGCGGCGGTGTTCTGGCGGTGCCGCGCCAGCGGCACTGGAATGGTTGAATCGCCAGCTCTCGTTGCCCGTCTCCACGATGTGCAGTGGTGCGTGGATGGTCGAGCAAGGCCGTGGTCATCTTGGCATCGACAAAGACGCTGCTCCATTCCGGAGAAGGTGAGGTTGGTGGTGATCACCACGCTCGTTCGCTCGTAGAGTTTGGAGAGCAGGTGGACCAGCATTGCGCCACCCGACTGCGTGAACGGCAAGTAGCTGATTCATCCAGGATCACCAGATCGACTACATCAGGCGGTGTGACAACTGACCGGCCTTTGTTATCTGCTCCTCAAGCTCCAGAGCATTGACCAGCTCTACTTGTGGAGGAGAAACGCACCGCTTGCCACGTACTGCATGCGGATCGCCTCGATCCCCAGACTCGTGGCCAGGTGGGTCTTCCTGCCGGGGCCACCGACCAGCACCACGTTGTGGGCTGACTCCACGAAGCGAAGGGTGTGCGGCTGGCGCACCAGCGCTTCATCGAGTTGCGTGTGGGCGAAGTCAAAGCCGGCGAGATCGCGGTGCGATGGGAACCGCGCCAGCGCGCATCTGGTAGGCCATGGAGCGCACCTCGCTTGAGCCGGTCTCGGCCTTGATGAGCTGGTGCAACACGGCCTCATGATCAAGCGACTTCATGCGGCGGTGCCCTGCTCTCCAGGCCAGGTTTTGGCCATGCCGTGAAGGCCCAGCGCCTTGAGAAGGCGCATCAATGACGTCATGCATGGTCGGACTCCGGTGACGCCTCATGAGGCTGGACGTTGAGCAGTGCGTCATAGCGTTGCAGGTTGGCCAGTGGAGGTGTATTGAGCGTCAACCGGGTGGCCGCTGGCGACTCGGGCAAGCGCTGTTCCTTCAGGCGCGAGAGCACATTGAGCACGTGCTCGGCACTCACCCGCCCAGACTGCAGGGCCAGCTCCACCGCCACCAGCACAGCCTCCAGCCCTTGCAGGCTCACACCCGCGAGCACCTGCGCCATCACCCTGTCGCCACCGCTGTGGCGCAGCAACTGGCGCTGCAGTTCCTGCAGGGGTTCGGGCATGGTCTTGAAGGGCGCGCCGTTGCGCAGCGCGCCGGGCTTTCGCTCGATGAGCGCGATGTAATGCATCCAGTCGTAGAGCGTCTGATCACGTTCGAAGCTGCGCGCCAGGCGCACCTGTCGCCCATCGGGCCCGACCACCAGCAGGCCATCCGCGTAGGCCCGCAGACTGACCACCGCATGAATCCATTCACCACGGCACGCTGTAGCGGTTGCGCTGGAAGTGGATGAGTGCGGTCGCAGAGACTCGCACCGGCTGCTCCACGTAGCCATCAAACGCACGGGGTTGGGCATGAGGCGAACACGTTCGTCCTGGCAGACATCGCCCACCATGAGCTGCGTCCATTCGGGTGACTCATCTCAGCCCAGACCTTCACACAGGCCTGCTCCAGCCAGTCCGTTGAAGCTCGCCAAGCGATCCCCAGCGCCGCTCGTTGGCCTCGCGCCAGATGTCCTTGCGCCGGTCCTGAACATTCTTCTCTACGACTCCCTTCTCCCAGCCGGCGGCACGGTTGCAGAACTCCGGCCTGAACAGGTAGTGTCCGGTCATCGCTTCGAAGCGCGCATTGACGCTGCGTTGCTTGCCTTGGCCGACCTTGTCCACTGCGGTCTTCATGTTGTCGTAGATGCCCCGCCGGGGCACACCACCGAAGAGGGCGAACGCCCGTGCGTGCGCGTCGAACAGCATCTCGTGCGCCTGGCTGTAGTACGCCACCAGGCAGAAGGCGCGGCTGGACGCCAGCTTGGTGTGCCACCTCAGGCGGCGGCGCAACCCGCCGATGAAGAGGTACTCGCAGCTCCAGTCGAACTGGAACGCCTCGCCCAACCCGAAGCTCAGCGGCACGAACCCCGCACCACGCGCAGCGTTGCCCTTGCTCTTGCTGCCAGCGCTGGGCAAAGGCGTAGACCGGCCCTCGGCTGCCGCTGTAGCCCTGCGCCCGCAGAGCTTCAAACATCGCCTTGATCCCGCGCCGATCGCGTTTGCTGCGATGGCTATCGGCCTTGATCATTGGCTCAACTGGTCCTTGTACGGATCCAGGATGCTGGGGCCCGACACCCGCTGCGGGTATCTGGGTTCGGCCATCTCCCCGTCCTTGAGCCACTTGGTGGCTGTGTTTCGAAGATGCCCAGGCGCCTGCTGGCCTCGCGCGCACCGACATGTCCTGCCTCAGCACGAGGCGGCGTAACTTACTCAATGTGCTCGTTGATCCTCCTGCTCCCCGTGCTGAAAAAATCAGCAGGATAGAGCGGCAACGTGGCTCAGATTTCAACGTGAATGCGTCCCGAAATGGCCCAGCTTTGGAAATAAATCAACACATCGGCAATCATGGCGAGTGCCTGCATCTCGACCGCGTGTGCCGCGAAGTGTCCGGGCGCGCAGGCGCAACGAGTGCCGCGGGCAAGCGCATGAGGCGCAGGCCGTCCATTAACCTGGATAATTTGGTGATCAGGTACTTCAAGGCGCAGGTCGACATCGACGTGTCGTGCAGTAGGCCGGTTGGCTTTGTTGCCACCGGTGTGCCGCGCATGAGAGAAGCTGACGGGGGACGTTCCAGTTACCGGTATGCAGAGCAATGGAATACTTCGCCCCGAGACACCAGTCCTCTCCGAATCGCTCCGTCAGATACGCCGTACAGAAGGGCCAGAACGAGGCATACCAGTCCGTGCTCTCCTGTCTGGCCGTCGGGCTGACCGATGTACCAGCCCTTCATCACTTGCCACGGATAAAGCCATTCTTGAGCAGGCGCTCACGATGGACACGCGTAAGGTCGGACGCCCGAATGGCGACTGCCTTTCAGCCCTGGAAGAGTCACGGCGAGGATTGGGCGAGCTTGTCTGCGGGCGTTGCCATTTTTAGGAATTCCTGCCTTGCGACACTTAGGTTTATTGTACGAGTTTTAGGTTTGATGTCTGGCCGTTCTTAGGTTATTATGCAAACTCGCCTCAGAGGAGCTGTGGCTTTAAAACGCGTATATTTGTGTACATAGGACAAGAAAGTGATCAATGGCTAACGCTCTGGTTCACTGATGAAGTCAGGCGAAGGACGTTTGCTATCATCTCCCCACCCTGACGCCGGCAAAACCACGCTGACTGAAAAACCGCTGCTGTTCTCCGGCGTATTCAGACTGCACGCGCAGCCAGGCCGCAAAGCAATAGCCGCCACGCCACCAGCGACTGGATGAGATCGAAAGCAACGCGGCATCTCGGTGGCCTCGAGCGTGATGCAGACGTGTTACCGCGAGCACGTGATTAACCCGCTTGACACGCCCGGCCACAAAGACTTCCCGAAGACACCCATAGCGCGTGCTCACGGCCGTGGATAGGGCCCTGATGGTGATTGACGCACCAACGGTGTAGAAGACGCAAACCTGCCGCCTGATCGAGTTCTGCCGCCAGCGCGATACACTCCATCATCACCTTCGTGAACAAGATGGACCGCGAAGTACGCGAGCCGCCGACATTCTCGACGAGGTGGAGCGCGTAGCTGGGAATGCCCTGCGTTGCCCCATGACCTGACTCGTGGGCCAGGCGCGAAACCCTTTGCGGCGACCATCGACTTGCGCACGCAAACCATGACGGTGTTCGAGGCCGGCAACGACAAGCGCCGCGCGCAAGAGTTCGAGAACATCCCGCTTGCTCGAGACCGCTAGCCCCGCAAGCAATGCTTCGGCGCCGACTTCGACCACGGCAATGGAAAGCATGAGAACTACAGGCCACCAATTGGAGCCACGACGCGTTCTGGCCGCCAGGCTAAACGCCCGCGTTCTTCGGCTCGGGCGTAAACAACTTCGGCGTGATGGAAGTGCTGGACGCACTGGTGGAGATGTCGCCCCTGCGCTCGGCCCAGGCGCGGCCTGACCCGGAAGTCAACCGCCAACGCGAGGAAGGCACCGTGCGGCCCGAAGACCCGGACTTTGCCGGCGTGGCTAAAGTGCAGAGCCAACATGGACGCCAACCACCGCGACCGCATCGCCTTCGTGCGCGTAGCGTGGCAAACACACCGGGCAGGCGAAGATGCGTGCAACGCACCGGCAAAGAACTGCGCCCCACCAGCGTCGTCACTTTTGAGCGAGCGCCGCGAAGCCGTCGATGAAGCCTACGCCGGCGACATCATCGGCTTTACCACCCACGGCGGCGTGGAGCTGGGTGACAATTATCACTGACGGGGCCAGCCTGCGAATCCACACAGGGCTGCCTTTCTTGCGCCCGAGATGTTCATGACCGTGGTGCTGAAGAACCCTAGGCACCCCGGCCAGCCGCAGCAAGGTCTGACGCAATCCGGGCGAAGAAGGTGCGATTCAGGTCTTCAAGCCCGACGCCGGCGGCAACATGCTGCTGGGCGCCGTAGACCACCCGCAGTTGAAGGCAGTGCAACAACGCCTGCAGACCGAATACGACTGCGACGCGGTCTGAGTGAGGCTGCTACACCGGCGCGCTGATCAGTGCCGACACGCCCGACGAGCTGAGCGCCCTGAGAACGCCTACCCGGACGCATGGCCCGCGACGGCGCCAACGCCTTGGCCTAATCTTTCCCGCACCAGCCTCTCCGCATGACGTGCGCCTGGCGCAAGAGCGCTTCCCGAAAATCCACATTTCCACCCAGTTGCGCGAGCATGCGATGGAATTGCAAGCTAGCTGAACATGGCGAATGCGGCTCCTCTCGATCGGCAGCATGGCAACAACTTCGATGCGATCCGCATGATGGCAGCGTTGACGGTGCTCTACAGCCACCACTTCGCACTGACGAGTCAGGCCGAACCCCTGCCCTGGTCTGTATAGCTGGGGCGGAGCGGCAGTCATCGTATTTTTGTCATCAGCGGATATCTGGTGACAAGCAGCTTGGTACAACGATCCAATCGTTTTGCGCTTTTAGCCTGCGTCGGTTCCTGAGAGAATCTGGCCGGCTCTCATGGTCGTGGTCATCTGTACCGCCTACGTTCTGGCGTCGATGTGACCACGCTGCCATTAGTATGGTTACTATTTCGACTTCCGACGGGGCCACTGCCGCCCATTTCCGGCACGCTCGCCATGCAGGTTCACTTCGTGTTGCCGGGAGTGTTTGAGGAAAACCCTTATGCACGTGGCGTCAATGGCTCGTTGTGGACGATCCCCTTGGAAGTTCGCTGCTTACGTGGTCATGGCGCTGGCCGGCTTGCTCAGCGTGATGCGTGTGCGATTCATGTGGCTATGCTTCGTGGCGCTTATATGCAATCTGGTTCTTGTCCAAAACCAGCGCCGACGTCTCCGGAACTGTTCACTTACGGCAGTGAGCCGAGCGCATTTTCCCTCGCTGGATCAGCCCTTTTTGCTCCACCTGCTTCCACTGGGAGCGACGCCTGGCGTTTTGATATCAGCCAAGCATCGGGGCGGTTTTCAACTGGTCGGCTGGCTGGCACTACACCGCCGTACTGATCGCTGTCCTGCTGCTCGTGCTGGTTCACGTCGGAACGCGTGCCACCTGGTACAGGCGCGCCGGACGCTGGGGCGACCCGTCATATGGCACCTACCTGATTGCGTTTCCAGTTCAGCAGACTGTGATCCTTCTTTCGTCACGCACCTGGGCTTTGTTGGCACGTTGGCTATTTCGACAGGAATCTGGTTGGTACTGGCCTACGCCTAATGGCACCGCATTGAAAAGCAGGCGCTGAAACTCAAACCCCGGAAGCGATGAACACCGCTCAACACCGCGATTCACGCCTACCACCCGGCTTGCTGTTCTGTGCACTT
This sequence comes from Ottowia sp., assembly GCF_016703145.1. Taxonomy (GTDB): domain Bacteria; phylum Pseudomonadota; class Gammaproteobacteria; order Burkholderiales; family Burkholderiaceae_C; genus Ottowia. The sequence continues at coordinate 84,938 of NZ_JADJCO010000003.1, forward strand.
GCACTGATCTATAGCCTATGGTTGGTAGCATGCTGGCTCTGGAATCCTGGGCCAAGACAGTTTGGCGATCATTCTCGAAGTCTAATCCACCCCGACTTAATCAAACAAGCCGCCATTTCCAGCATGTCTTTAACCCGCGCTCTATGGTCCTTGGCGCTTACAGAAATCCTGGATCGCTTTGTCAACTGTTGATTTGCACACTGGTGTGCACCCGCATCTTGAGTTGGATGTGGACAAATCGGCTTTACAAGAGCTTTTTTTACGGCCTGCTGGGGGTGGCACTGGCACCCAGCGTGCTGTACTATGCGAGCAGCCTGTATTCTGACGGTATTTACGCTATCGCGTTGGCTATGACCGCATGCTGGATGCTGACAACCACACGCCATTCGCACTTTTCTCTCGCCCCAATGGAATTCTGAATGTCATTGCCATTCTTGCTCGTGATTGCACTGCCCCGGGTGCATCGGTGGCGACTTGTTGCAGTCATCGTGCCGTGGTGCGTATTGGCAGCATTCGCACACTTTGAATTCAAGCAAACGCAATCCAATTGGCTCCATCTTTCCATTGGCACTATACGAAACCGTCGGATTTCTGGAACGCTGACCATGGGCCTGTGAGCGCGGTGAGCCCAGAGTTAAACAGCAGCAAACCGTTCACCTGTTGACGTCATCGGGCAACAGTCTAGAGAAAATTCTTCAATTTCATGACCACTACTATTGGGATCCGCTTCATTTTTTTTCTCGCGCCTTTGGCATTGTTAGGTTTGTCCAAGTGATCGCCAAAAACACTATTTTTGCGCGAATTTCTTACATAATCTTTGGCACAATTTCTATGTTTGCAGCGAGCCGCATCAACATTTTCTTTATTCTGCGTCTAGCGGACGGCGGATTCGCAGGGTCAATAAACGCGGAGCACATCCTGCCCCAGACCTTACTCAAATTCTGAATCCGGTTTCGTCATTATGTCATTCACCGTTGGCAGGTGGATTGGCTGGATGTCACGTTCAAATATCGTGCGATACTGTCCATTACCGTGGGCCGGCCTGATACCGATGATGTTGGCAGGCGGACGTATTACGGCGGTGCCGCGACCGTCCTGTGGCATGCTCTCGTTTGCGCCGATATTTTGGTTTTCCAACTTTTGCCGTCTTCACGCCTCGGATCGCGGGGAACACCGCGGTTTGTTGGCGTTTTCGTCGCACCTTGAAGTTAAGCTTCCAATATTCGCCGCATCTGGATCCTTCATCGTCCAATGTCTAGTCTCGTCATTACCCTAACGCTCGTGTGTGTGCTGGGCCATCAAGTACCGGGCAACTGATGTTCCAGGTGCTACGCGCAAGCGATGCCTCCGACGTGTTGTCACCGTTCTGCTGCATAACGGTTGGAATATTGATCGCCCCTGCTCGTGCTTCTACGGCGTCAGCCACCCTCGGCTGGGTCTGATCCTCCGTCACGCGCCGCTGCATTTGGCTTACCCTTCGGCGGGCTTAGCCTCTTTTGATCGTGCCGACACTGGTTTGGGCCTTCCTCGGCGAGCCGCTGGGTCGGCGGCTGGCTGGCGGCGCGCCGATCATGGTCTACGTCACACCGGCCTCGACCACGACGGGATGGCCATGCGCACCGCCGTCGCCATCCTGCTGGAAGTGCGGTTACCGGCACGTGCTGGGCGGGATCGCCGCCATCGGGCCCGGCAGTCGAGCGGATCTACGCGGTGGACGACGCCTGCCCTGATGGCAGTGGGGTGTTCATCGAAGAGTACAACCACGATGAGCGCGTGCGCGTGCTCTACCACCCCAAGAAACCATGGCGGGGGCGGTGCTGCAGTCACGGCCTACCAGGCGGCGCTGGCCGACGACATGGACATCGTGGTCAAGATCGACGGCGACGGACGGATGAACCCGGCGCTGATCCCCACTTCGTGCGCGCCATATCGTCCGCTGCAAGGCCGACTACACCAGGCGCAACCGCCGTTTCCGCTCCGAGTCGCTCAAAGGCATGCCGCCGATCCGTTCGTTCGGCAATGCGGCGCTATCCTTCATCACCAGTTCAGCACCGCCATCATTGAATACGCGGACTCCGACCAACGGCTACACCGCTATCCACGGCGGAAGGTGCGAGTCGCTGCCGGACAAACCGGAGCGCCGCTACTTCTTCGAGAGCTATATGCCCCAACACCTGAGCATCATCCGCGTTGTGGTGCACGACGCTGATGGACGCGGTGTACGCCGACGAGGAGTCGAACCTGAAGGTCCGCGCGTGCCGCCGGAGTTCATGCTCGCCACGTGCAGCGCTTCTTCCGCCGCCAGCACCGACGTGTACCTGGTGCGCGATTTCAATCTGGGCAGCCTCTACAGCCTGTTCGCGCTGCTGAGTACGGCGAGCCCGGTGTTTGGCGCGGCAGTGGGCGCACAGCGCGGCCACTGGGCAGCCTGCCCAGCGGCACGGTGATGCTGGCGGCGCTGTTGCTGATCGGCATCCAGCAGTCTCATCGCCTTTCTGCACCACGATGAGCAGTGTGCCCACGGAGCCGCTGGCGGGGCGATCTCGATGCGGTGAACAGCAGTTTCCAGCAGTCTCACCCTGAATGCCTAGCGTGATTCACGTCGCCTGACGCTGATCCGCAACGGCCGCCATGACGACCGAGACACCGCTCTGGTCACCAACTGGCGCGACGACGGCTGACGCTGGCCGCGGCGAGACTGCTGTTCTTCAGCGCAATGTTTTGCGGTGCGCGGATCGTTACTGGCCCATTTCCATACCGGCGTACCGCAATGGACGGCTGGGAAGGGCGGGCTGGTTCTAAGGTCAGGATTGCCAGCCGAATGCTGGGCGCCATGGTGAGTAAGGCAACGAACACCGCTTTTGCCTCGCGCATCCTGTTCTGGGTGGAATTTCACTTCTTCGGCGACCAAGTTTCTGCTGGCCATGAACGTGGTGCGTTGCTGTCTGCGATCAGGCGGTGTGTTCTCCTCAGCTGATAGCCGCCGCTCCGGATGGCGCAAGAAGGCGCGGTCTCCCCAGGCCCTGACGCCGTTCATCGCGGGCGCGGCTTTTCATGGATGCAGCAGGAAAACTGCGATGGAGGTTGCAAGCCAGACTCTACCTGGCGCACCTTTCTGCCGCCGCTGGCGTTTTACTGATGGTACGGTACAGGCAAACCGGTCAGGTGGAGTTTTCAAGGCCGCGCTGGTCGGCGGCTTCTTCGATAGCGACCATGGCCAACGGGGTGGCTACTCTCCCGATGCTGGCTTCCAGGGGCCCCTGCTGCTGTACCGGTTGCCGGCACGACAAATCCTACCACAGGCTTCGTTTCCAGCGCTGGCTATCTGGGCATATTTCCATGGCTACACGAGCCCGCATTGGGCGCGCAGTCCACTCACATATTGGCTTCTGAGCGCCCTGTCGACGTCATCCACCCTTGTTCGTCCTACTTTGGCGCACCCTTTCTTTCACCTGACCGGCAGCGTGAATCTGGCCGTCGGGACAGGTGTTTTTTTCGTCATGACGTCGGCCATCGGCGTGATCGGAACCATTGCTCGGTCCGTGCGGCTGCGACGGCCAGCGATCCGATGTTGGTGGCAATCGCGTTCTTTCTGGTCCATGTCTGCGCATCCAATTTAGCTGCTGCGCTGAATCCGCGCCCATATCGGTCTCCCGGAAGCATTCGCTTCGCGCTACGCCACGTCCACGTTGCTGGATGGCTCGCTCCTTGCTGTTGCTGGCGTACGCGCATCGGCCGCTCATCCGCCATGGGCGCGTTGGGCGTTCGCGCTGCCGGTTTTCGTGGCTGCGGGACTCCTGCTGAACTACCAGATCCGCGCCTGCCAGGACAAGACAACCGCTTGGGCACGCAAATCGAAGGAATGGGCTGCCTTGGCGATGGCATTGGACATTCCGGACAAATCCTTGACGTCGCTGGTGTACTACAACGCCGTGCGCGGCCCCGTCCTGGCGCGGCGCTTCCTCGACGATGGACTGGGTATTTTCGGGTATCCACCCTACTCTCTCATCGGCTCGGATGCTCCCACCACGCCACACCCGCCCTGCGACGGCAAGATCACCCACCATCAGCCTGTCGAGCAAAACCCGGATTCCTGGCGTGTGGAGGGCTGGATCACCTCCGAGCCGATGGACCAGGCACACCGCTTCGTTCGCCTCATGCAAGACAACCGGATCGTGGGTCATGCGTTGCTCGAACGCCCCTTCGTGCTCGGCAGCGGCTCATCGTCGCAAGCAAGTACGGCTTTCTTTGGTTACGTCCAGGCAACCGCAAAAGCGGGCCCCATCACCGTTGCCAAGCACCAGGGCTGCGCAGCCCTGACAGGTCTCTCCTAGCGTCGCCGCTCAGTCAGCCCACATCATGCAAGAGATGCCCAAGACACGGCGTCCCCTCTGGCCATGGAGCGCCTTGATCCTGCTGATCCTGCTGGTGGCTTCACTGCCGCGGTTGCACGGCCTCGGAGATCAATCGCTCTGGGAAGACGAGCTTTTTTCCGCCGATATCACCCTGAATCGCACACTGCTCCCGCGGCATGGCGTTCCATTCTTCGAGCGCATCAATCTGCGTGAGGTGGGTTCCGACGAGTCGTTCTGGACCATCAAGGCCGCGGATCAGTCCCCTCCTTTTTATGAGCTGCTGAGCAAGGTCTCCGTCGTCTTTCTGGGTGATGGCGAAACCAGCATCAGGGCAGTGAGTGCCATTGCTGCCCTGGTCTTTCTCGCATGGCTAGGGTGGCGTGCCTGCAAGCATCGAGGCACGACATTGGGCATGGTCTATCTGTCCACCCTGGCCATGTGCGCGGCCTCTGGATTCATGACGTTCTATGCGCGGGAAGCACGTGCCTACAGTCTGGGGGCAGCCCTTGCAGGCATGATGGCGGTCCTGTTCCTCGAACGGGCACTGCGAGGCTGGCGTCAGGCCCCCCTGCCCGGCTGGCCAGAGACAGGGCTTCTGGTCGCGGCCGCCATGACGCACTACAACCTGACGGTGTTGTCTGCTCTGATTCTGGCCGCCTACTCGGCTGAAGCCTGGCGCCGCAGGGACTGGCCTGCCCTGCTGCGCATGTCCTTGGTACCGCTGGCGCTGCTGGCTTGGCTGGCGCTGAGCTACCACTCCTTCCTGCTGGCATCGCAGGGCTACTTCGGCTGGGTCAAGCTCGGCTACGGCGAGGCCTTCTGGGTCGGATTACGAGGCATTGGCCGTGATGCGCTGGGCTGGCCCACGACGGCCGTCGTCATCATGGCACTCATCACCGCGGTCCTGTTCACCATGCATCCGCGCTTGCGCGGCCAAGCAGAATCCTCCGACGCCGCGGCTGTACCTCGCGAAAAATGGATGAATGCCACGCTGGCGCTATTCCTGCTGGCCGCTTCGTATTTCATGGCCGTGACCTTGATCATGAAAGAAAGTGGAATCTTTCATTTGCGGCACTATCTTTTCCTGTTACCAATCATTCATGTGCTGATTGCCATTGCCATCTCGCGAATCTGGAAAAATATGCACTGGCTGGGTTGGCTATTCTTGATAGCTGGCACCTTGACGCAGTGGCCACGTCTTGAATACTACCAGTCCATTCAACGATCCGATTACAGGGCTGCCGCGTCCATCGCATTCGACCATCTGAGCGATGGCGATGTGGTACTGACCAGCTTCATGCTCAACCCGAGCGGACACGAATACTACTTGAAACGCAAAACTCCCAAGAAGCTGATTCGCCAGCCCTATCATGGTCTTGGTCAGCTCACCCAGGTCTGCGAAGCGGTGCGCGGACGTCCGCGATTTGCGTTCATACGAATTCACACGCTCAGCGAGCTGTCAGACGGGTTGAAGCAAGCGTGCGGAGGTGAATATCAAATACGACGATTCGAGTCCTATAGAATAGACACAGAAATCTGGGAGCAGCGTCAATGATCATCGGGCCTGGATAATCTGACATGCATGCCCCCTGGCCGCGAACACTTTCCTCACACTCCCCTTGACATGGCGCAAGCCGCACCCCGCCCGCTGGTCGTCGATCTGGACGGCACCCTGGTTCGCACCGATACCCTGCACGAACTGGCGCTGGCCTTGGTCAGAAAACACCCGATGCAGGCGCTGTGCCTGCCGGCCTGGCTGCTGCGCGGCAAGGCCCACCTCAAGCAGCAACTGGCGCGCCGCGTCGGGCTGGACGCCAGCACGCTGCCGTACAACCAGGCCTTGCTGGAATGGCTGGTTGCCGAGCATGAAGCAGGGCGGGAATTGGTACTGTGCACGGCAGCGGACGAACGGGTGGCGCAGGCGATCGCGCAGCATCTGGGGATCTTCAGCAAGGTGCTGGCCAGCAACGGCCAGACCAACCTGGCCGCGGACAAGAAGGCGGCCTGTCTGGTGGAGCACCATGGCCCTGGAGGGTTCGACTATGTCGGCAATTCTCACGATGACGTGCCGGTCTGGCGGGAGGCCCGCCATGCCATCGTCGTCAATGCACCACCATCGGTGCTGAAGGCGGCTCAGCGCGGCGGCAATGTGGCAGGGGCCGACTCCGCGCGTGCCGTGGACGGGCGTGACATCGCAGGAATGCTGCGCCTGCATCAATGGCTGAAGAATCTGCTGTTGTTCGTGCCTTTGCTGGCGGCGCACCAGCTCGGCCACGCGGACGCGCTGGGAACTGTGCTGCTGGCGGCTCTTGCCTTCAGCCTGTGCGCCTCGGCGGTGTACATCGGCAACGACCTGCTGGACCTGGAAAGCGACCGCCGGCATCCGCGCAAGCGCCTGCGCCCCTTTGCCAGCGGACGCATTCCGGTGACGTGGGGCGTGCTGCTGGCGCCGCTGTTGTCATTGGCCAGCCTGGCGCTGGCGCTGGCCGTGGGACCGGCTTTCCTGGGTTGGCTGGCCGTGTACCTGGTGCTGACGTGCGGGTACTCACTGCGTCTCAAGCGCCTCGCGCTGCTCGACTGCATGACCCTGGCCAGCTTATATGTCCTGCGCATCGTCGCGGGCGCCAGCGCCACGGGGTTGACGCCTTCGGACTGGCTGCTTGCCGTGTCGGGGTTCGTGTTTCTTTCGCTCTCGTTTCTCAAGCGCTACACCGAGTTGCTGGTGCTCGCCCGTCATGGCGAACCCGCCGTGGTGCACGGGCGCGGATACACGACGCGGGATGCCGGACTGATGATGGCCCTGGGCGTGGCCGCCGGCTACGCTTCGGCGGTGGTGCTCGCCTTGTATTTGCATGGCGACACGGTGCAGGCCCTGTATCGGTTCCCAGAGGCCATTCTGCTGACGGTGGCCGTGCTGGTGTACTGGATCAGCTGGATGTGGCTGCAGGCCCACCGGGGCGAGATGCACGACGATCCGGTGTTCTTCGCGATCAAGGACAAGACGAGCCTGTGCTGCGGGCGGCTTTCGCCGCTTCGCTGGCACTGGGCACGTTCGGCTTGCCGTGGTGACGCGCGTCAGCTCATGGGGTCGCTTGAGCGCCGAGCCTCACCAAACGCTGGCGCTCGACGGCACGGCAGCGGCGGGGTTGCCCGCGCTCGATGGCAGCCCAAGCGCCCTGCCCCATGGCATGGGACGCAGCTATGGGGACGTGTGCCTCAACCCCGGTGGCCTGCTGTGGATGACGCGCGCGATGGACCATTGGCTGCACTTCGACACCGAAGGGGGCCTGCTCACCTGCCAGGCTGGCGCACTGCTGGGCGACATCCAGCGGCTGATGGCGCCGCGCGGCTGGATGCTGCCCGTCACCCCCGGCACCCAGTTCGTGACCGTGGGCGGCGCCATCGCCAACGACGTGCACGGCAAGAACCACCACAGGGCGGGCTCGTTTGGCGACCACGTGCGCGGCCTGACGCTATGGCGCACCGATGGCAGCACCATCGTTTGCGGACCTGAGCACCAGGACGACTGGTTCCGCGCCACGGTGGGCGGCCTGGGCCTGACGGGCCTGGTCACGCAGGCCACCCTTCAGTTGCGCCGGGTGGCTGGCCCCTGGCTGGCGACGGAAACCATTGCCTTCGATCACCTCGCCCGCTTCCACGAGCTGGCGGCCGATTCGGAGGCCGGCTGGGAATACACCGTCGCATGGATCGATTGCCTCGACAAGCGGGGGCGCGGCATCTTCATGCGGGCCAACCACGGAAACGCAGCGCCGGGTGCTCCCGCCGCGCCCCCCCGGCGGCGGCGCCTCGCCATGCCCGTCACGCCACCGCTGTCGCTGGTCAACAGGGCGAGCCTGCGTCCCTTCAACACGCTTTACTACCATTTGCACCGTCTGCGCGGCGGCAAGGCCAGCAGTCACTACCTGCCGTTCTTCTACCCGCTCGATGGCATCGCGCACTGGAACCGCATGTACGGGCCGCGCGGCTTCTACCAATACCAATGCGCTGTACCTTTCGAGGACGGCGCGCAGGCCATCGAGGCCATGCTGGCGCGCATCGCCAGCAGCGGGCAAGGCTCCTTTCTGGCCGTGCTCAAGACGTTTGGCCACCGACCGTCGCCCGGCCTGCTGAGTTTTGCCCGGCCTGGCATCACGCTGGCACTCGACTTTCCCAACAAGGAGGAGAAGACTTTGCGCCTTTTCGACGCGCTGGACGACATCGTCGGCGCGGCGGGCGGGCGTATCTACCCGGCCAAGGATGCGCGCATGCCGGCCCATTTGTTCCAATCCGGCTATCCCCAGTGGGCACAGTTGCTGCCTTACCGCGACCCCGGCATCAGCTCGGCCATGTCGCGCCGCCTGATGGGCAGTTGACCGCCTCCCCATACATATGGCATGAACACCCGAAAAAGAATCGTCGTCATCGGCGCGACCTCCGCCATTGCTCACCAGTGCAGCCGCCTTTGGGCGCAGGAAGGCGGCTGCGACTTTCTGCTCGTCAGCCGCGATGCAGGGCGTTCCGAGCCCTTGGCGGCCGACCTGCGCGCCCGCGGCGTGGACAATACCGCCGGCACCGTCGCCATGGGTTTCGATGACGCGGATGCCATCGCCGCGCTGGCTCGCGATGCCGCGAACGGAGGACCGATCGACATCGTTCTGATCGCGCACGGCTCGCTGCCGCGCCAGCAGGACTGCCAAGACGATCTGTGCGCCACCAAGGATGCGCTGGTGACCAATGGCCTGTCGCCCGCACTGTTCGCCGAAGCCTTCATCGGAGTGATGCAGGGCGCCGATCGAGGCCATCTGTGCCTCATTGGCTCCGTGGCAGGCGATCGCGGCCGCAAGTCCAACTACGTCTATGGCGCAGCCAAGGGGGCTGGTGGAGCGGTACGCCCAAGGCCTGCAGCATCGCCTGGCGGGCACCCGCATCAAGGTGACGTTGGCCAAACCCGGCCCCACGGACACGCCGATGACGGCCCATCTCAAGCAGGAAGGCGCGAAGCTGGCCAGCGCCGAGGCAGTCGCGCGGGAGATCGTCAAGGCCATCGCGGCAGGGCGCCCCGTGGTCTATGCGCCGGGCAAATGGGCCTTGATCATGCTGATCATCCGCGGCCTGCCGCGAGCCGTGCTTCACAAGCTCAACATATAGGCCTAGCCGCGCCCATGCGCACCACCCTGCTTTATGCGCTCTTCTGTATCGTGGCCATTGCGGTGAACATCGGCACGCAGGATGTGGTGGTGTGGCTCTGGCCTTCCGGCATCCTCCTGTCCATCGTCGCAGGGACCGCCACGGGCTTGGTGATCAAGTACATTCTCGACAAGCGCTTCATCTTTTGCTTCACCCCGCAAAGCGCGGTCCACAACGGCAAAACCTTCGTGCTCTACACCTCGATGGGGGTGGCCACCACGGCGATCTTCTGGGGCTTCGAGTACGGGTTCTGGCTGGCCTTTGGCACGGCGCGGATGCGCTACTTGGGCGGCGTAATCGGTTTGGTCATCGGCTACGTCACCAAATACCATCTCGACAAGCATTTCGTGTTCAAGGCCGGCATCGCCGTGCCGAGGACGAAACTTCGACGAAACTCCCCGCCCTGAGAAGATGCCGGACCGCCAGGCCTGGCGCCGGCGCGGCACAAGAAAGACAGCACGACATGACCATGAACTGGTTTTCCCTGCGAGCCGCCGCATTGGCCGACCTCTCGCTGGCGGCGGTGCTGGCGCACGCCCAGCCGGCGCAGCGCCAGCGCGCCCCGCTGATCATCGCCCCCAATCTCGAGGGCATGTACCTCTGCGACGAAGCCGTGGCAGACCCCAGCGTGAAGGACATCGACGCCGCCTACGCCTATTGCCGCCAGCGCAAGCTCACCGGCGCCGCCGCCGTCACGCGCCTGCTCGACACCCTGGAGCCTGGCGGCCCCAAGGGCGACGTGCAGGTCGGCTTTCTGGCCACCCTGCAACTGCTGGCCCTCTACCGGCACACCGTCCAGGACGGCTGGACCATCGATCCGGCGCGCGTGGACGACTTCGTCAACGTGATCAGCCAGGTGCAGCGGCCCGTGGTGGTGTATTTCGCGGCGGACCACTTCGACAGCATCAACCCACTGGCGAAGGCGCTGCGCCAGGACCCGCGCAACCTGTTGCAGTTGCGCGACGGCAAGCCGCTGGAGCTGGGCTACTTCGACTACCCCATCATTCCCTACACCCTGTCCACGGACCCGGCGATCCCGGTGAACAAATTCCGGTTCGAGGCGCTGGACTACGTGGCCCAGCGGATGAAGGCCCTGCCCAAGGCCGTGCAAGACCGCATCGTGGCCTACACGCTGGCGGGCGAGCTGCACCACATGTTTCCCGATTTCGAGAACGGCACGGGCGCCTACCAGGGCATTGAGGTGACCGACTACAGCCCCCATTCGGTGGCTGGATTTCGCCAGTGGTTGCGTGACAAGTACGGCGGCATCGCGCAGTTCAACGCGCGCAACGGCTTCGACTACCCCACGTTCGACGCCGTGCCGGTGCCGGCCAAGGACATCCGCAAGGAGCGGCTCACGTCGTACGGTGAACACTACGACGCCTTTGCCGGCGGCACGCTGCCGATCGCCGGCTGGTTGTGGGACCCTGGCCACGCTGTCGGACGGTTGGACCTGTACGTCAACGGCAAGTTGGTGGGCCCTGTCCCACGGGGACTGAATCGGCTCGACGTGTACCGCGCCGAACCTTCCATCACCACGCCCAACACCGGCTTTCGCCACGACCTCGACCACAGCGCGATGCCGCCGGGCCGCCACGTGGCCCAGGTCGTCGCCGAGTCGGGCGGCGAGCGCCACAAGGTGGGCGAGGTGGAGTTCGTCGTGGTGCCGCGCGACCAGTCGCGCGTGGCGGCGGCCCCCGCCATGGCGCTGCCCGGGCTCAAGGACGCCAAGCACCTGTCCGGCGTGCGCTATTGGCTCGACATGCCGCAGCAGTTGCAGGATGTGTACTACAACCCGCTGGCCCGCGACTGGAACCTGTACCGGGAATCACAGGTGTACGATTTTCTGAAGGACTTCCATGCGCGCGCTCTCAAGGCCGGCCTGCCGGCGGGCAAGCTGTACTCGCACCAGATCGTGCCGGACGTCAACTCCTCATGGAACCCGCAGCTCTTCGCGGCTGGCCGGACGCTGGAGGGCAGCGCACCCTGGAAGCAGGGCCTGAACATGTATGGCGGGGCCACCGACAGCGCATGGATGCGCGCCTTCCTGGCGCGCCGCAAGATCAGCGACTATGGCGTGCCGGAGTTCAATCCCCAGCAATGGAAGCGTGACGGAGCGCATCTGGCGGCCATGCAATCGCATTACGACGGCGGCGCGCGCTTCATCAGTCCCTTCTATTTTTCCGTGATCCCCGACAAGTTCAAGCATGCCCAGGACAATTCGATCAAGCGCATGGAACTCAGGCCCAACAACCCGCAGGAAGGTTCGGACAAGTTCTACCGCGCCATCATCGAGTTGGCCAAGCGGTAACCATCCCCCGGCAAAGGCAGGGGCATTCGAGGCACTCGCCCCCTTTTTCCTGGTTCTTGATGTACTCCCGGATCAGCGCTTCGTCGCGAGAATTGACCCTTGCTGCGCACATCCACATCGTTGGCGTCCTCACCGATATCGAGGACTGACCACCGACGGCGCGATCACCACCGTCACTTCGCCTTGGCCAACCCCATTTTCTCGATCAGGGCCTTCTCGCGCACGAAGGTCTCCTCGGCGAACTTGCGGTACTGCGCCGAGTCCATGTAGATCGGCACCATGTCGTAGCGCTTGAGCGCGTCCACGTAGGCCGGCTGTTCCATCGCGTGCTTGAAGGCGTCGCGCAGGCGCTTGTCGGCCAGCGCGCGCAGGTGATGTCGGTCGGCCCGCCGGCGGGGAAGGCGATGATCATCTTGATGGGCTTGATGGGAAATTTCTGCTGCGCCAGCACGGGAGCGGCGATGGCCAGGCAGGCCGCGCCGGCGGTGGCCAGGCGGGTGAAATGACGTCGTTGCATGGCGGTCTCCGCTTGTGGTGTAGAGCGCATTGAACCCCACCCACCCGCGCCGTGCCATCGGGATATTCCGCGGTGCGGGAAGAGCCGCGCCCACCGCGTACCCCGGTGGAACCTGCTCCTATCCGCGCGCCAGCACCTTGCCGAGCGCCTGGCCGGTGTGCGTGCCGGCGCGCACCACGTCCTCGGGCGTGCCGGCGGCCACCAGCCGGCCACCGCCGTCGCCGCCCTCGGGGCCGAGGTCGATGATCCAGTCGGCGTCGGCGATCAGGTCCAGGTCGTGCTCGATCACCACCACGCTGTGGCCGCCGTTCACCAGGCGGTGCAGCACGTGGATGAGTTTTTCCACGTCCTGCATGTGCAGGCCGACGGTAGGCTCGTCCAGCACGTACAGGGTGTGCGGCGCTTTCTGGCCACGTCGTCCCACGTCGTCCCTGACCTTGCTCAGCTCGGTGACCAGCTTGATGCGCTGCGCCTCGCCGCCGGACAGCGTGGGGCTGGGCTGGCCGAGCGTGAGGTAGCCCAGGCCGACGTCCTTCAGCAGTTGCAGCGGGTGGCTGATGGCGGGCATGCTGGCGAAGAATTCGACCGCCTCGTCCACCTCCATGCGCAGCACGTCGCCGATGTTCTTGCCGCGCCAGGTGACGGCCAGCGTCTCGGGGTTGAAGCGCGCGCCGTGGCAGACCTCGCAGGGCACCTTCACGTCGGGCAAAAAGCTCATCTCGATGGTGCGCACGCCCTGCCCCTCGCAGGCCGGGCAGCGGCCTTCGCCGGTGTTGAAGCTGAAGCGCCCGGGGCCGTAGCCGCGCGCCTTGGCCTCCAGCGTGTCGGCGAACAGCCGGCGCACCGTGTCCCAGAAGCCGATGTAGGTGGCGGGGCAGGAGCGCGGCGTCTTGCCGATGGGCGTCTGGTCCACCTCCAGCACGCGGTCGATCTGGCCGAAGCCGGCCAGGGCGGTGCAGCCGACCAATCCATGACTATTGATTTCATAGCTGCTCGCGATTTCTGCGTCGGCGCTAGAAGCCTTTTTTGCTTTGAAATCGTGGCGCACGAAGCGCTGCACGCTGGCCAGCAGCACGTCGCGCGCCAGCGTGGATTTGCCGGAGCCGGAAACACCCGTGACCGCCACAAGGCGCTTGAGCGGCACGTTCACATCGACATTTTTCAGGTTGTGCAGGTAGGCGCCTTTCAGCGCCAGCCACGCGCTGTCCTGCACCACCGGCCGGCGCGCGTGCAGCGGGTGGCGCATGGCGTGGCGCAGGTAGCGGCCGGTCGCCGAATCGGGCGCGGCCTCCAGGTCGGCGGCACGGCCTTCGGCCACCAGCCGGCCGCCGCGCACGCCGGCGCCGGGGCCGATGTCGATGAGGTGGTCGGCGCGGCGGATGGTGTCCTCGTCGTGCTCGACCACGACCAGGGTGTTGCCCTTGCTGCTGAGGCTGTGCAGCGCGTCCAGCAGGATCTGGTTGTCGCGCGCGTGCAGGCCGATGGTGGGCTCGTCCAGCACGTAGCACACGCCCTGCAGGTTGCTGCCCAGTTGCGCCGCCAGCCGGATGCGCTGCGCCTCACCGCCGCTGAGGGGTGGGCGCGCCGCGGTCGAGCGTGAGGTAGCCCAGGCCGACCTGTTCGAGAAATTCGAGGCGGCTCCTGATCTCGGGCAGCAGGTCGCGCGCGATGTCGGCGTCGCGCCCCTGCAGCGGGAGGCCGTCGAACCAGCGGCGCAGGTCGGCGACGCTCAGGCGGGCGAGCTGGGCGATGCCCACCCCGCCCTGGAGGCCCGCGCCGTCGATGCCCGCGCCCTCCAGCCGCACGGCCTGCGCCGTCGCGTTCAGCCGCGTGCCGTCGCAGGCGGGGCAGGCGGCGCCGCCCACGTCCTCCACCTCGGGTTCGGCGAAGGTCTGCTCGCGGCCCTTCTGGTCGCTGGCCAGCACCGAGTCGTCCAGCGCCTTGCGCTGCGCCGCCGTCAGCCGGACGCCGGTGCCCACGCAGTCGGGGCACCAGCCATGCTTGCTGTTGTACGAGAACAGGCGCGGGTCGAGTTCGGCGTAGCTGGTGGCGCAGACCGGGCAGGCGCGCTTGGTGGAGAACACCTCGACGCGGCCGATGCCCGCCGTCGGGGAGCCTGCCATCATCGCCGCGCGCAGGCCGGCCAGGTCGCTCAGCACGTGCACCACGCCCTTGCCGTGCTCCAGCGCGCGGGCCAGCGACTCGCGCAACTGCGCCTCGTTGCCGGGGGTGGCGGGCAGGCTCATCACCGGCAGCTCGATGGTGTGCTCCCTGAAGCGGTCGATGCGCGGGAAGCCCGTGGTGGGCAGGAACTCGCCGTCCACCCGCAGGTGCGTGAAGCCGCGCGGGCGCGCCCAGTCGGCCAACTCGGTGTACACGCCCTTGCGGCCCACCACCAGCGGCGCCAGCAGGCCGATGGTCTGGTCGCGGTAGCGCGTGAGGATCTGCGCGGCGATGCGCTCGGGCGTCTGCGGCTGCACGGCGGCGCCGTCGTGCACGCAGTGCTGCACGCCCAGCTTGACGAACAGCAGGCGCAGGAAGTGCCACACCTCGGTGGTGGTGCCCACGGTGCTCTTGCGGCCGCCGCGCGACAGGCGCTGCTCGATGGCCACGGTGGGCGGGATGCCGTACACCGCGTCCACCTCGGGCCGGCCGGCCGGCTGCACGATGCTGCGCGCGTAGGCGTTCAGGCTTTCGAGGTAGCGGCGCTGCCCTTCGTTGAACAGGATGTCGAACGCCAGCGTGGACTTGCCCGAGCCGCTGACGCCGGTGATGACGTTGAACTTGCCGCGCGGGATGTGCACGCTGAGGTTCTTGAGGTTGTGCTCGCGCGCGTTCAGGATCTCGATGTCGTTGGACTGGTTTTGAACAATTTCGGCCTCAAGCCCGCTCCCCTCTTTCGCTGGCAGCTCATATTTATATAGCACCTCCACGTCGCGCACGGCACCCTCGCCGGGCCGGCCGAGGGTCTGGCCGTAGGCGCGCAGCGCGGCGCCGGTGTGCGAGGCGAGATGCCGCGCCATGTCGGCCGGCGCACCTTCGGCGACGACGCGGCCGCCGGCGTCACCGCCTTCGGGGCCCAGGTCGATCAGCCAGTCGGAGGCCGCGATCACGTCCAGGTTGTGCTCGATGACGACGAGCGAGTGGCCGGCATGAAGCAGCTTGCGGAAGGCGCGCATCAGCTTGGCAATGTCGTCGAAGTGCAGGCCGGTGGTGGGCTCGTCGAACAGGAACAGCGTGCCCTTGCGCGCGGCGGGCTGGCTGGCGGCCCGCGCGCGGCATCGGCCAGGAAGCCCGCCAGCTTCAGGCGCTGCGCCTCGCCGCCGCTCAGCGTGGGCACGGGCTGGCCGAGCTTCACGTAGTCGAGCCCCACGTCCACGATGGGCTGCAGGGCACGGACCACCTCGCGATTGGAGGACCCCCACGCTCCGCCGCTGCGCGGGTCGCTGCCCCCCGAGTGGGCTGAGCCGGCTTGGGAGCGGCCCTGCGCCGGCCCGCCGAAGAGCTGGACGGCCTCGGCCACGGTGAGGTCCAGCACGTCGGCCACGTTCAGGTGCCGCGATCTTGAATTGGGGTCAGATTCGAATTTGCCGGATTCGAGGCTGGCCAATGCGTCCACCGCGTGCTGCAAATGGGACTCTGACCCCAATTTTTGGGTTGGGCGCTCGATGGTGACTTCGAGGATCTCGGGCCGGTAGCGCCGGCCGTCGCAGTCGGGGCAGCGCAGGTAGATGTCGCTGAGGAACTGCATCTCCACGTGCTCGAAGCCCGAGCCGCCGCAGGTGGGGCAGCGCCCGTCGCCCGAGTTGAAGCTGAACTTGGACGCCGTGTAGCCGCGCTGCGCGGCCAGCGGCGCGGCGGCGAACAGGGCGCGGATGGCGTCCCATGCGCCGACGTAGCTGACGGGGTTGGAACGCGCGGTCTTGCCGATGGGCGACTGGTCGACGAAGACCACGCCGCCGAGCTGCTCGGCGCCCAGCAGCCGGTCGTGCGCGCCGGGCGGCTCGGTGGCCTGGCCGAAGTGGCGCTTGAGGGCGGGCGCCAGCACGTCCTGGATCAGCGTGGACTTGCCCGAGCCGGACACGCCGGTGACAGTGACGAGGCGCTGCAGCGGGAATTCGACCGACACGTCCTTCAGGTTGTGCTGGCGCGCGCCCTCCAGGACGAGGCGCGGCGTGCCGTCGGTCACCGGCCGCGCCAGGCCCAGGCCGATGGTGCGGCGTCCGCTGAGGTAGGCGCCGGTCAGCGTGTCGGCCTGGCGCAGCTCATCGGGCGTGCCGTCGAAGACGATGCGCCCACCCGCCGCACCGGGGCCGGGACCGAAGTCGAGCACGCGGTCGGCCGCCAGCATGACGGCGGGGTCGTGCTCCACCACGACCAGCGTGTTGCCGGCGCGCTTGAGGCGCTGCATGGCCTCGGTGATGCGGTCCATGTCGCGCGGGTGCAGGCCGATGCTGGGCTCGTCGAGCACGAACAGGGGTGTTGACGAGGAGGTGCCCAGCGCCGTGGTCAGGTTGATGCGCTGGACCTCGCCGCCGGACAGGGTGCGGCTTTGCCGGTCGAGCGTGAGGTAGCCGATGCCGACATCGCACAGGTAGCGCAGGCGCGTGGTGATCTCGTCGAGGATGAGCGCCAGGGCCTTGGCGTCGGCGCCGTCGTGCGTGGCGGTCGGCCTGGCCGCTGGCGGGGATTTCAAGTCAAAATCGGCTCCAGCCGGCGTGGAATATTCGCCAACAGCTACTGATTCAGGAGCATCCGTGGCAGGTTGCGCCATCCTGCCGAAGAAGCGCCGCAGCCGCTCGATGGGCAGCAGCATCAGGTCGTGCAGGCTGAGGCCGGGCAGGGCTTCGAGCTGCGCGCGCGTCCAGTCCACGCCCCGGGGCATGAAGCGGCGCGCGGGGTCGAGCACCGCGTCGGCGTCGTCCTGGCTGCCCACGCGCCACAGCAGCGACTCGGTCTTCAGCCGCGCGCCGCCGCAGTCGGGGCACTCGGTGTAGCTGCGGTATTTGGACAGCAGCACGCGGATGTGCATCTTGTACGCCTTGCTCTCCAGGTACTTGAAGAAGCGCCGGATGCCGTACCACTGCTTGCTCCAGTTGCCCTCCTTGTAGCCCGGCGCGCCCTCGATGACCCAGTGGCGCTGCTCGGGCGTGAGCTTGCCCCAGGGCGTGTCGCGCGGGATGCCGGCGCCCTCGGCATGGCGCATCAGGTCGTCCTGGCACTCGCGCCAGGCGGGGGTCTGGATCGGCTTGACGGCGCCCGCGCGCAGCGTGAGCCGCTCGTCGGGGATCACCAGCCCCCAGTCCACCCCGATCACGCGCCCGAAGCCGCGGCAGGTCTCGCACGCGCCCACGGCCGAGTTGAAGGAGAACATGGACGGCATCGGCTCGCGGTAGCGCAGGTCGCTGTCGGGGCAGTGCAGGCCGGTGGAGAAGCGCCAGACCGCGTTGTCCGCCTCCACGTCGCCGAGCACGTACACGTTGAGTCGCCCGGCGCCGCGGTGCAGCGCCACCTCGATGGCCTCGATCACGCGCGCCTTCTCGGCGCCGCTCATCCTGAAGCGGTCGGCCACCACGTCCAGCAGCTTCCGGCCCGCCGCCTCGCGCTCGGCCTGCACGCGCGTGAAGCCGCTGACCGACAGCCACTGGGCCACCTCGTCGGCCGTGGTGCTGCCGGGCAGCTCGACCGGAAAGGTGACCGCGAGGCGCGGATCCTCCATCTGGCGGGCGCGGTCGACAAGCTCGGCAAAGATGCTCTCGGGCGTGTCGTGCCGCACCGGCTGCGCGGTCCGGCGGTCGAACAACCGGCCCGCGCGGGCGAACAGCAGCTTCAGGTGGTCGTTCAGCTCCGTCATCGTGCCCACGGTGGAGCGCGAGCTGCGCACCGGGTTGGTCTGGTCGATGGCGATGGCCGGCGGCACGCCCTCGACCTTGTCCACCGCCGGCTTGTCCATGCGGTCGAGGAACTGCCGCGCGTAGGCGCTGAAGGTCTCCACGTAGCGCCGCTGCCCCTCGGCGTACAGCGTGTCGAACACCAGGCTCGACTTGCCCGAGCCGCTGGGCCCTGTCACCACCGTCAGCTCGCCAGTGCGGATGTCGAGGTCCAGATTCTTCAGGTTGTGCTGGCGCGCGCCGCGAATGCGGATGAGGCCTCGGGTCATGGGGAAGGGGGATGGGAAGGGAGCGAAGATTCTAGGGAAAGGCTCCGCCACGCGCGGCCAGCAGGGCAAAGCCAGCGTCCATCCCATGGTTCCCTGAATCCGGGCGGCGCGCCGCGCGCCGCATGCTGCCCGCCGAGGAAGCGCTGGCGGCCCGGCCCCCCCCGCCCGGACTCATGCGCGCAACGCTCAAATCCGTTCGATGATCGTGACGTTGGCCATGCCGCCGCCCTCGCACATGGTCTGCAGGCCGTAGCGCTTGCCGCGCTGGCCCAGCGCATGGACCAGCGTGGTCATCAGCTTGGCGCCGGAGCCGCCCAGCGGATGGCCCAGCGCGATGGCGCCGCCGTTGACGTTCAAGCGATCGGGGTCGGCGCCCAGCGCCTGCAGCCAGGCCAGCGGCACGGGCGCGAAGGCTTCGTTGACCTCGTACAGGTCGATGTCCTCGATCTTCATGCCGGCTTTCTGCAGCGCGCGCTGCGTGGCCGGCAGCGGTGCTTCGAGCATGATCACCGGATCGTGCCCCAGCACGCTCATGTGGTGGATGCGCGCCAGCGGCTTCACGCCCAGCGTCTTCAGGCCACGCTCGCTGACCACCATCAGGCCGGCCGCGCCGTCGCAGATCTGGCTGGCGGTGGCCGCCGTGCAGCGCCCGCCCTCGGCGATGAGCTTGACACCGGCGATGCTCTCCAGCGTGGCGTCGTAGCGGATGCCTTCGTCGCGCGTGTGCAGGTCGCCGGGTTCGGTGCCGTCGTTCATGCGTGCACGCACGGGCACGATCTCCGCATCGAACAGGCCGGCCAGGGTGGCGGCGATCGCGCGCTGGTGGCTGCCCAGCGCATAGGCGTCAAGCTGGGCTTTTTCGAGCCCGTACTTCTTCGCCATCATCTCGGCGCCGGTGAACTGGCTGAACTCGATGCCGGGATAGCGCTGCTGCATGGCCGGGCTCATGTAAGTGCCCAGGCCGTTCTTGAAGGGCAGCACGATCGGGGTGCCCATGGGCACGCGCGTCATGCTCTCGACGCCGGCGGCGATCACCACGTCCATGGTGCCCGACATCACGGCCTGCGCCGCGAAGTGCAGCGCCTGCTGCGAGGAGCCGCACTGGCGGTCGATGGAGGTGGCGGGCACCGATTCGGGCAGCGTCGAGGCCAGGACCGCGTTGCGCGCGATGTTCATGGCCTGCTCGCCGACCTGGCCGACGCAGCCCATGATGACGTCCTCGACCAGCGCGGGGTCGGCGCCGGTGCGCGCCACGAGGGCGTCGAGCACCTGCGCGGCGAGGTCGGCGGGGTGCCAGCCGGACAGGCGGCCATGGCGGCGGCCGCCGGCGGTGCGGGCGGCGGCGACGATATAGGCTTCGGACATGAAGGACTCCATGGAATTCGATCGGGGCGTTGTTCGTTCAGGCGCGCGGCTCAGCGCGGCGCCATGCGGATCGCACCGTCGAGGCGCACGCACTCGCCGTTGAAGTAGCCGTTGGTGATCATCGTCTCGGCCAGTTGCGCGTACTCGTCCGGGTCGCCCAGGCGCTTGGGAAAGGGCACCGAGGCGGCCAGGGCCTGCTTGACGTTGTCGGGCAGGCTCTGCAGCAGCGGCGTGCCGAAGATGCCGGGCAGGATGGTGTTGACGCGGATGCCTTCGGCCATGAGGTCGCGCGCGATCGGCAGCGTCATGCCGGCGACACCGGCCTTGGAGGCGCTGTAGGCCACTTGGCCCATCTGCCCGTCCTGTGCCGCCACCGAGGCGGTGTTGACGATGGCGCCGCGCTCGCCGTCCTTCAGCGCGTCGAGCGCCAGCATGCCGGCAGCCGACTTGGCGATGCAGCGGAAGCTGCCGATCAGGTTGATCTGGATGATCTGCTCGAAGTTGGCCAGCGGGTGGTGCCGGATCTCGCCCGTGGCCTTGTCGCGGCTGGCGGTCTTGACGGCGCTGCCGGTGCCCGCGCAGTTGACCAGCACGCGCTCCTGCCCGTGCGCGGCGCGCGCCTTGGCGAATGCGGCATCGACCTGATCCTCGGAGGTGACGTCGACCCGGCAGAACACGCCGCCGATCTCACGGGCCAGGGCTTCGCCCAATTCAGGATTGAGGTCGAACAGCGCCACCTTCACGCCGTGGCCGGCCAGGCGGCGCGCGGTGGCGGCGCCCAGGCCCGAGGCGCCGCCCGTGACGACGGCGGCAATGCTGGAATTGAGTTGCATGTCGGGTGATCCTTGGAGGAGTGGGGGAAACGGGAAGCCGGTGCGGCGCTGGCGCGCCCCTGGAGGCAGCGTCACAGCGCGCGCGAGATGACCTCTTTCATGATCTCGTTGGTGCCACCGAAGATGCGCTGGATGCGTGCGTCGGTGTACATGCGCGCCACCAGGTATTCGTTCATGTAGCCGTAGCCGCCGAACAATTGCAGGCACTCGTCGACCACCCGCCCTTGCGTGTCGGTGCCCCACAGCTTGGCCATCGAGGCCGTGGCGGTGTCCAGCCGGCCGGCCACCAGGTCCTCGACGCAGCGGTCGATGAAGGCACGGCCCACCTTGATTTGCGTGGCGATCTCGGCCAGCTTGAACTTGGTGTTCTGGAACTCGGCGATCGGCTGGCCGAAGGCCTTGCGCTCGCGCACGTAGTCCAGCGTGGCGGCGTAGGCGCCTTCCATCGCGGCCAGCGCGCTCACGCCGATGATCAGGCGCTCGTAGGGCAGATCGCCCATGAGCTGGAAGAAGCCCTGCCCTTCCTGGCCGCCCAGCAGCGCATCGGCCGGCACCTGCACGCCGTCGAAGAACAGTTCGGCGGTGTCCTGCGCCTTCAGGCCGATCTTGTCGAGCACGCGGCCCACGCGGTAGCCCTCGCGGCCTTCGGTCTCGACGATCAGGATCGACGTGCCCTTGGCGCCCTTCGTGAGGTCGGTCTTGGCCACCACCAGCACCACGCCGGCCAGGTAGCCGTTGGAGATGAAGGTCTTGGAGCCGTGGATGGCGTAGCCGCCCGCGTTCTTCTCGGCGCGCGCGCGCACGCCCTGCAGGTCGGAGCCGGCGCCCGGCTCGGTCATGGCGATGGCGCCCACGAGTTCGCCGCGCGCGAGCCGCGGGAGGTACTTGCGCTTCTGTTCTTCGGTGCCGTGGTTCAGGAAGTAGTGCGCCACGATGGAATGCACGCCCACACTCATGCCGCTGAGCGCGCGGCGCGCCATCTCTTCGTGGATCACTGCTTCGTGGCGGAAGTCGCCGCCCCCGCCGCCGTAGGCCTCGGGAATGTCCACGCACAGCAGGCCCAGTTCGCCGGCCTTGCGCCACAGGGCGTGGCCGACGTTGCCGCTCTTGCGCGCCGCCTCGTCGTGCGGAAGCATCTCGGCTTCGAGGAAGCGCACCACGTTGTCGCGGAACAGTTCCAACTCTTCGTCCATCCAGGAGCGGCGGAAGTCGAGGGGCATGTTTTCGTTCTTCCTTTCTGGAAAACTCTACGCGAGTTCGCAAGCCAAGCGCGAGCGCAGTGCGAAGCCACGAACAATACAGACGTTTATGGTTCGCTGCCGCCGCTGTGGCGCCTGGCGGCCCCAACTTGGCGTTCCAGCGTCCAGCCCGGCAGTCATCGGGCTGCAAAGCCAACTGCTGAACATGAAGCATCGGGATGCTGCTGTCCTGCCTGGCTTGGGCCGTGTCGATGAGGCCACCTTCATGGTGATCGCCGATCTGGTCGCTGCGACCTGGGCCGCGCCTGGCTGTACACGCTCAGCCCCGATGAACGCGCCGAGGTGCTGCGGCAGATGGCAACCGCGCGTCCCGACGAGATGGCGCGCTGTGCGCCGGGCATCGCGGAATCGCTGGAGACCCAGGCTCGCCTGGGTTTCGCCGTGAACTACGGCGATGCGTGCTACGGCGAATACGGCGTGGGGCTGTGCTCGCGCATCCGCCACGGCACACGGTCGCTGATCCTCAACTGCTCCATCTCCCCCACGCGAACGCGGCCCAAAGAACTGCTCGCCTCCATCGGCCCTCGGTTGGTGGAACTGGTGCAGCGCTGCGAGCTGGCGACCGACTTTATTTGAGCCTGCCGGCCGAAGAGGTAGAGACGGAAGAGCAGCGCGCCGCTCCGGAAGCGCTGGAATGCCATCAGTCTCAGGGCTTCCTGTGTGCGCCGGGCCTGCCGTCCCCGCTTCCCGTGCGCCGCTGGCGCAGCGCGGCGTGCAGGGCGACGAGGTGTGCGGCGGTTGGCTGAGAATCGATAGGCTTTTTCACCAATGGAGACAAGCAATATGCAACACAACACTCACACATCGCGCCGCAGCGTGCTCGCGGGCGCGGCCTTGCTGGCCGCCGCTCCGTGGCAATTGGCCCGCGCGGCTGACCAACCCATCCGCCTGATCGTGCCCTTCCCCGCCGGAGGCGGCACCGACGTGATGGGCCGCCTGCTGGCCCAGGGACTGGGCAAGGAACTGGGCACCACGGTGATCGTGGACAACGTGGCCGGCGCCACTGGCACCATCGGCACGGCCCAGGTCGCACGCGCCGCGCCGGATGGGCGCACGCTGCTGCTGGGCGTCACGGGCAACATGGCCATTGCCCCGGCGCTGCTCAAGGGTCTGCGGTACAACACCGAGAAGGATTTCACCGCCCTGGCCCGCATCTGCCATGGCGGCAACCTTCTGGTGGCCAACCCCAAGTACCCGGCCAACACGGCGGCCGAGATGGTGGCGCTGGCCAAGCGCACGGGCGAGCCGGTGATGTACGGGTCGTGGGGCAACGGCTCGGGCGGCCATCTGGCCGCCGAAGGCATCCGTGCGTCCACCGGCGTCAAGATGGAGCACGTGCCCTACAAGGGTGTGGCCCCGCTGCTGCAGGACCTGATCGGCGGGCAGATCCAGGTGGGCATGGTGGATGTGGCGGGCGCCCTGGCGCAGGTGCGCGCGGGCAAGATCAAGGTGCTGGCCGTGACGGGGCGCAAGCGGTCGTCCGTGCTGCCGCAGGTACCCACATTGAAAGAAGCCGGAATCGCTTTCGACACCGAAATCTGGTTCGGCCTGTTCGCCCCCGGGCGCTTGCCCGAGGCCGAGGCGCAAAAGATCGCTCAGGCCGCCGAGCGCGCGCTGCGCAAGCCCGAGGTGACCGCGCGCATCAAGGAGCTGGGGATGGAGGCCGACCCCATCACGCGCGCCGGCTTCGACAAGGAATGGCGCGCCGACATGGTGACCTGGGCGCGCCTGGTGAAGCAAAGCGGCGCCACGGCGGATTGAAGACATTCGAGAATTGACCGGAGACAACATTCATGACAATCACCCCCCAAGACCAAGATCCCAGCGGCCGCAAGGCCGCGCATTCCACGACGGTACAAAAGAACCGTGCGCTGGCCGGCACCTTGAACTTCGCGGACACCCGTGATTTCGACGACGTCCGGCGCGGCTTTGTCGGCACGCTGGAGAACGCGACCATCAAGGACGCAAATGGACGCGTGGTCTGGAGCATGGAGGAGTACGACTTCCTGGGCAAGGAAGAAGCGCCGCTCACCGTCAACGCCAGCCTGTGGCGCATGGGCCGCCTGAACGCGGTGCACGGCCTGTTCAAGGTGTGCGAGCGCATCTACCAGGTGCGCGGCTTCGACCTGGCGAACATCACCTTCATCGAAGGCGACACCGGCCTGATCGTCATCGATCCACTGACTTTCGAGGAATCCGCCAAGGCCGCGCTCGAGCTGTACTGGCAGCACCGCGGCCAGCGCCCCGTCCATGCGGTGATGTACAGCCACAGCCACCGCGACCACTACGGCGGCGCCCGGGGTGTCGCCAACCCCCAGGACGTCGACGCGGGCCGCGTGCAAATCATCGCGCCCGACGGCTTCATGGAAGAAGTCATGTCGGAGGCGCTGCTGGCAGGCGTGCCGTCGCGCCGCCGCGCCGAGTTCCAGTTCGGCACCTACCTGGAGCCGGGCGAGCGCTCGCACGTCGACAGCGGCCTGGGCAAGGGCATGGGGCGTGGCACCTCGGGCCTCGTCCCGCCCACGCAGTTGATCTATGAAACCGGTGAAAAGCGCGTCATCGACGGCGTCGAAATCATCTTCCAGATGACGCCCGGCACCGAAGCGCCCGCGGAGATGAACTTCTACTTTCCGCAGATGCGCGCGCTGAACATGGCCGAAAACGCCGGCCATACCATGCACAACCTGTGCCCCATCCGGGGCGCCAAGGTGCGCGACGCGCTGGCCTGGGCCAGCTACATGGATGAAAGCGTGGACATGTTCGCGGGCCAGGCCGACGTCTGCTTTGCCCAGCACCACTGGCCTTGCTGGGGCACCGAGAACGTGGTGCAGTACCTGAGCGAGCACCGCGACATGTACCGCTACCTGCACGACCAGACGCTGCGCCTGATGAGCCACGGCCTCACGTCGCGCGAGATCGCCGAGCAACTGATGATGCCGAGCACGCTGGCGAAAAAATGGCACACGCGCGGCTACTACGGCGCCATCGTCCACAACGTGGAGGCCATCTACACCTTCTACATGGGCCCCTACGACGGCAACCCCATCCACCTGAACCCGCTGCCGCCCGCCGAGATGTCGAAGAAGTACATGGAGTACATCGGCACGGACAAAGCCATCGAGCGGGCCAAGGCCGACTTCGAGCGCGGCGAATTCCGCTGGGTGGCGCAGATCATGAACCAGGCCGTCTTTGCCGACCCCGCCAACACCCAGGCCCGCGAACTGTGCGCCGACGCCTTCGAGCAACTGGGCTACCAGAGCGAATCGGGCACCTGGCGCAACGCCTACCTCTATGGGGCGCGCGAATTGCGGCACGGCATCAAGCAACGCCCGCAGGATGGCAACACGATCAGCCCCTCCGTGGTGGCGCAACTGCCCATGCCGCTGCTGTTCGACTTCCTGGCCATCCGCGTGGTGGGCGACAAGGTGGGCGACCAGACGCTGCGCTTCGACTGGGTGATGGAAGACGACAACACCACCCACAAGCTGACGCTGGGCAACGGCGCGCTGACGCACCGCCCCGGCTCGCACGGGCCGCATGCCGATGCCGTGCTGCGCACCAACCGTGCAGGGCTGCTGAAGGCGCTGTCCGGCTTTCCTCAGGCAATCCAACAAGGAGACGTGCGAGTGCAAGGTGACGTCAGCCGCGTCAGCGCGTTCCTGGGCGGGCTGGACAGCTTCAATCCCCTGTTCAACATCGTGGAGCCATGATGGCCGGATGCCACCGCACAAGCAGTGCATTTGCCAATGATTTGGATACTCCAGAGAATCGACCCTTCTTCCGTTCCCCCATCACAAAGAGACAACCATGACCCGTTCTTCCCCCTTCCGCCTCGCCCTCGTCGCCGGAGCCTGCATACTGGCCGCTGCACCAGCCTTGGCGCAAACCGCGCCCAAGGCGCCCGAGCCCGCCACGCTGAAAGCCAATGCCGAAATGGTGAAGTCGCTGCCCTTCGCCGATCGCCAGGATTTCGAGGACGCGATGCGCGGCTTCGTCGGCACGGTGCCCGATGCGCTGGTGCCCGGCCCCAGCACGCGCCCGGCCTGGAACCTCAAGCCCTACGACTTCCTGAAAGCCGACACGCCGATCGACAGCGTCAACCCGAGCCTGTGGCGCCAGGCGCAGCTCAACCTCATCCACGGCCTCTTCAAGGTGACCGACCGCGTCTACCAGGTGCGCGGCTTCGACCTGGCGAACATGACCATCATCGAAGGCGACAACAGCCTGATCCTGATCGACCCACTGCTGGCCGTTGAGACCTCCCGCGCCGCGCTCGATCTGTACTACCAGCACCGGCCGAAGAAGCCGGTGGGCGCCGTCATCTACACCCACAGTCACTCTGACCACTTCGGCGGCGTCAAGGGCGTGATCAGCGAGGCCGATGTCGCGGCCGGCAAGGTGCAGGTGATCGCGCCTTCGGGCTTCATGGAGGCGGCCGTGGCCGAGAACATCCTGGCCGGCACCGCCATGAGCCGGCGCGCGCACTACCAGTTCGGCGTGCTGCTGCCCTCGGGCCCGCGCGGCCAGGTCGATGGCGGCCTGGGCAAGCGGCTGGCGGGCGGCACCACCACGCTGATCGCGCCCACCAGCACCATCGAGAAGACCACCGAAGAGCGCACCATCGACGGCGTGCCCTTCGTGTTCCGGCTGGTGCCGAGCTCGGAGGCGCCGTCGGAGATGCTGATCCACCTGCCGCAGCAGCGCGTGCTCAACATGGCCGAGGACGTGGCGCACACCATGCACAACCTCTACACCATCCGCGGCGCCGAGGTGCGCGACGGCAACCTGTGGGCCAAATACATCGACCAGGCGCGCCTGGACTTCGGCGACAAGAGCGACATGATGATCACGCAGCACCATTGGCCGGTGACGGGGCGCGAGCGCGTCGTCGATCTGCTGGCCAAGCAGCGCGACATGTACAAGTTCATCAACGACCAGACGCTGCGCCTGCTCAACCACGGCCTGGGCCCGCAGGACATCGCCGAGCAACTGCGCATGCCCGCCAGCCTGGAGCGCGAATGGTCGGCACGCGGCTACTACGGCACCCTGCGCCACAACGCCAAGGCGGTCTACCAGAAGTACCTGGGCTGGTACGACGCCAACCCGGCCAACCTGGACCCGCTGCCGCCCGTGCCCTACGCGAAGAAGACGGTCGAGTACATGGGCGGCGCCGACGCCGTGCTGGCCCGCGCCCGCGAAGACTTCAAGAAGGGCGAGTACCGATGGGTGGCCAGCGCGATGAACCAGCTGGTCTTTGCCGATCCGGCCAACAGCGCCGCGCGCGAGCTGGGCGCCGACGCGCTGGAGCAGCTGGGCTACCAGTCGGAGGCCGCCACCTGGCGCAACGCCTACCTGGCCGGCGCGATGGAGCTGCGCGGCGGCGTGCCGAAAATCCCCGCGCGCAGCAGCAGCAACCCCGACACGCTCAAGGCGACGAGCAACGAGCTGTACTTCGACTACATGGCCGTGCGCCTGAACGCGGCCAAGGCCGAGGGCAAGAAGGTGGTGATCAACTGGAACTTCACCGATTCGAAGCAACAGCTTGCGCTGACGCTGGAGAACTCGGCCCTGACCCACGCCCCTGGCCAGGCGCGCAACGCCGACGCCACGCTCACCCTGAGCCGCGCCACGCTGGACGCCATCACCTTGCGCCAGACCACCTTCCCCGAGGCGATCCAGTCCGGTCAGATCAAGCTCGAAGGCGACCGCGCCAAGATCGGCGAACTGCTCGGCATGCTCGACACCTTCGAGCAGATGTTCCCGATCGTCGAGCCGAAGAAGTAACGCGTCCTGCGTTTCAGCTGCCATTCGCCGCATGGGCGCAACTTCCCAGCGGTGGCATGGGCGTATCACCGCATGATGTTGAGCCTGTATCCCGAGGCCGCCCAGAGGAGCCCGGCTTGGTCCGCCGGCGCCGCAGGGCCGCTGCGGAGGACCAGGCCCTTGATCAGCGGCCTGCGCAACGGATCGGCGGGGCGCCGACGCGCCAACCCACCGCTTCCGACACGAACACCTTGACCATGGCCGATTCATGCTTGATGCTTTCGTGGGCATCGAGCTTCGCGGCCGCGTGCCATGTCATCAGGCGTGCGGCGCACAGGTCGTGAGTCCGCCACCATCGCCTGCACCTGCTGCAACTGCCCGAACGAGCGCCTTCGGAGCGCCGAACCGCTTCGCGCAGAGCCGGAAGTCGGTCGCTGTCGCCGAACATTCCGGCGTGTCAAACGCCGTACCCAGCCCGCGCCAGCGTGCGCTTCGCGATATTGAGCTGGTGAATCTGGCTCGTGCCTTCGTAGAGCCGGAACAGCCGCACGTCGCGGTAGAAGCGCTCCATGCCGTGATCGGCGATGTAGCCGTAGCCGCCCAGCATCTGCACGCTGCGGTCGGCCACCCGGCCGCACATCTCGGACGCGAAGTACTTGCACATCGACGCCTCCATCGTCACGTCGATCCCCTCGTCGCGCTTGCGCGCGGTGTCCAGCACCAGCGCCCGGGCCGCGTGGATCTCGGTCTGGCTGTCGGCGATCAAGGCCTGGATCAGCTGGAAGCTCGAGAGCGTCTGGCCGAACTGCTTGCGTGTGGCCACAAAAGTCACGGCGTCCTCCAGCATGCGGATCGCCGGCCCGATGCACAAGGCCGCCAGATGGATGCGTTGCTTGTTCAACACCTTCATCGCCGTCTTGAAGCCCTGGCCTTCGCGGCCGCCGATGACGTTCTCCGCCGGCACGATGCAGTCGGCCATGTGCACCTCGGACACCGGCGAGCCGGCCTGGCCCATCTTCCGGTAGGCCGGGCCGGTGCTGAGCCCGGGCATGCCGCGCTCCACCAAAAAGGCCGTGACGCCGCGCGCCGACAGGTCGTCGGGGTCGGTGCGCGCCATCACCGTGAACAGGCCCGCGATCGGTGCGTTGGTGATGAAGCACTTGGTGCCGTCGAGCACGTAGTGGTCGCCGTCGCGCCGCGCCGAGGTGCGCAGCGACGCCGCGTCCGAACCGGCTTCGGGCTCGGTCAGCGCAAACGCACCGGTCAGTTCGCCGCTGGCGAGCCTGGGCAGGTAGCGCCGCTTCTGTTCTTCGGTGCCATCGGCTACCAGGGCCTCGGAGCCGATGCCGGTGTTGGTGCCGACACGGGCCCGGAATGCCACTGAGCATTGCGACAGCTCCATGGCCGCCAGCACCAGTTCTTCGGTGGTCATTCCTGCGCCGCCATAGGCCTCGGGGATCGAATAGCCGAACAGGCCCTGCGCCGCCATGTCGGCCACCAGATCGGCGGGCACCTCGTCGGCCTCGGCCACGCGTACCTCGTTCGGCACCAGCCGCTCGCGCACGTAGCTGCGCAGGCTGCTCAGAAATTGCTCGAACGCTTCGGGATCACGCTGCATGTGTTGCTCCTTGCTTGATGGAATGGGCGCGATGGAAAAGGTTGAAGTCCCAGCAAGTGGTGTAAGTCTTCTTTCACTCGCTGCGCGGCAAGGCGCGTAGGGCGTAGCCCGAAGCGCCTTGCCGCGCAGCGGCCGCTCTCCTGTTCGGGGGAGGTCATCGTGAGTCCGGATAAGGTTTGAGGTGCGACCCACCAAACCTGTCCATAAAGGAAATCACAATGACCACCGCCACTATGGCATTAGCCGAGCTCGCCGAGAAGGGAGCCGATGTCGACGTCCTGCGCCAGATGGTGCAATTCATGGCCCAGCGCCTGCTAGAGTTCGATGTCGAAGGCCGCTGCGGCGCCGCCTACGACCAGAAGAATCCTACCGAACGCCTCAACAGCCGCAACGGCTACCGCGAGCGCACCTAGGAGCGTGGTCGGCAGAAGGGAAGTCCCTGCCAACCCGAGCGCTGCTTGAACGTTGAACGAGCATGGCCATCAGCTACCGCCCCTACGAACCGCAGCAGGAGATGCTGCTGCCTGCGTCGCTTCAGGACTGGCTGCCCCAAGGGCATCTGGCGTACTTCATCAGCGACACGGTCGACGCGCTGGACCTCCAGGCGTTCTATGCCCGCTACGCCGGAGGCGGCGCGCGCAACCAGCCCTTTCACCCGGCCATGATGGTCAAGGTGCTGGTCTACGGCTACGCCACGGGCGTGTTCAGCTCGCGCAAGATCGAGCGCCGGCTGCACGAGGACCTGGCGTTTCGGATGCTGGGCGCGGGCAACTTCCCCAGGCACCGCACCATCCGGGACTTCCGTGCGCTGCACTTGAAGGAGTTGTCGGACTTGTTCGTGCAGGTGGTCAAGCTGGCCCGTGAGATGGGGCTGCTCAAGTTGGGCACAGTGGCCATCGACGGCACCAAGATCAAGGCCAACGCCAGTCGCCACAATGCCATGAGCCACGAGCGCATGCAGCAGGCCGAGACCGAACTCAAGGCACGGATCGACGCCTTGCTCGAGCGTGCCAAGACCATCGACGCCGCAGGGGCTGACGAGCCCGAGTTGGACATCCCGGCCGAGATCGAACGACGCGAGGCCCGCCTGAAGGCCATCACCGCCGCCCGCGAGCGCCTGGAGCAGCGCCAACGCGATGCCGACATCGAGCGCGGCCGTAGCCAAGACGATGATCGCAAGCCCCGCGACGACAGAGGCAACCCCAAGGGCGGGCGCTACAAGCGCGAGTTCGGCGTGCCCGAGGCGAAGGCACAGGACAACTTCACCGACCCCGACAGCCGCATCATGAAGCGCGCCGGTGGTGGCTTCGATGCCAGCTACAACGCGCAGACGGCGGTGGACGACACGGCGCACATCATCGTGGCCGCCGAGCTGAGCAACAACGCGGCCGACACGCACCAGTTGGTGCCGATGCTGCAGGCGGTACAGGCCAACACCGGTGAGCTCCCACGGCAAGGCCTGGCCGATGCGGGCTATCGCAGCGAAGACAACTTCAAGCGGCTGGCGAGCCTGCCCATCGAGGTGGTGGTGGCACTGGGTCGCGAAGGCAAGCAGCACGCGCAGATCGATCCCAACACCCATCCGTACACGGTGGCGATGGCCACCAGGCTGCAAACCGACCAGGGCCGTGCGGCCTACCGCAGACGCAAGTGGATCGCCGAGCCGCCCAACGGCTGGATCAAGAGCGTGCTGGGGTTTCGTCAGTTCAGCCTGCGAGGACTGCATCGCGTGCAAGCCGAGTTCAAGCTTGTGTGCCTGGCGCTGAATCTGCGGCGCATGGCTGCCATGCAGGTGGCATGAGGCAAGCGCGATGAGTCGATCCGACCCAAGCGCAGTGCCTCAGAGTGGCACGGTGGTGCCTATGACGCTCAAGATCACCGCATCGACGGGTGCACTCGCGCGAATCGGCGCTCCGCGCCGCAATTCGATCAATTACGCGGGGGCGGCAAACTTCTGCCGCCCACGCTCCTAGGACGCAATACTGTTCAGATAGACAAATGGCCAGCATAATTCGGCTCCATCCAATCCATGGAGGACGGAGCCGATGGCAAGAACGCGCAAGGTACTGCCGCACCAGGTCGATGTCGCCCACCTGATCAGCACAGGTGTACTGGCAAGCGTGTGTTCGAGGCCTCTGATCGACGAGGTGCTGGCCGAGACAGGGCGAGGCAGTCAGCGCAATCGGCTACCCCACAGCCGTACGCGGCCAGAGCGCCTTCCCGCAGGCGCGCCTGCTCGGCCTGGTCGAGTGCGGCACGCACGCCATCGTGGCCGCCGGCATCGCCGCGTACGCACGCAGCGAGAAGGCGATGGCCACGGAACTGCTGCCGGGCTGGCTGCGCAAGGACATGTTGGTAATGGCCGACCGGGGCTTCTACAGCTTCAAGCTCTGGGCGCTCGCTTGCGACAGCGGCGCCACGCTGCTGTGGCGCGTGAGTTCCAACATCAAGCTGGCGGCGCAGCAGGTCCTGCCCGATGGCTCGTACCTGAGCACCGTCTTCGACAGTGAAGACAGCGCCCGGCGGCATGGCCGCACGGTGCGCGTCATCGAGTACACGCTGCGCGACTTGGCCGTCCCCACAAAGGACAGCTACCGCCTGGTGACCACTTTGCTCGACCCCGAGCAGGCGCCCGGCCAAGAATTGGCGGCGCTGTACCACGAGCGCTGGGAGATCGAGGGTGTGTTCGATGAGTTCAAGACGCACCTGCGCGCCAGCAGCACCGTGCTGCGCAGCAAGACGCCCGATCTGGTGAAGCAGGAACCGTGGGGGCTGCTGCTGGCGCACTTCGCCATCCGCCAACTCATGGCACAAGCGGCTTGGCAGCGCGCACTCGACCCGGATCGCCTGAGCTTCAGCCACGCGGCGCGCGTGATCAAACGCAAGATGCCGCAAGCAGCGGCTGTTCCCCCCTGAGCGCCTCGAAAGCTGGCGTGAGTCCCTGCTGGCCGAGATTGCCCGTGGTCGCTGCGTTAGTAGCCGCGGACGCCTCAACCCGCGCGGAGTCAAGCGCAAGATGAGCAGCTTCACCGTCCGCCATCGCGGCGCGTTGCTCCACCAGCGACATCAGCCCACGCCAGTACTGCGTATCTGAACAGTATTGGGACTAGGCGTAGAAGGGATGGTGGCCTGGGACGGAATCGAACCATCGACACGCGGATTTTCAATCCGCTGCTCTACCAACTGAGCTACCGGGCCAACAAGCTGCTTATTATAGCAATGCTCCCAGCGTTTTCTCAGGTCGCGACGGCTCCGCTCCGGCGCCCGCGAGACAGATCGACGCCCAGTTGCTTGAGCTTGCGGTAGAGGTGCGTGCGCTCCAACCCGGTCTTCTCGGCCACGCGCGTCATGGAACCGCCCTCTTTGGCGAGATGGAACTCGAAGTAGGCTTTTTCGAACGCGTCCCGTGCGTCACGCAGGGGTCTGTCGAGCTCGAAAATCCGTTGCCCCTGTGGCGTCAGGTCGACGGTGGCGGGAAGGGACTGCCCCCCTGTCATGGCGGCTTCCACCGTCAGGTCAGCTGCGGAGACGGTCAGATCACCGGGGTCTATCGCTTCGGCCACTGGCCGGCGCGCCGCAGTCATGTCCCGCGCAATGGCCTGCTCCACGGCTTTCAGCAACTTCTGCAGGGTGATGGGTTTTTCCAGAAAGGAATACGCACCAATGCGCGTGGCTTCGACAGCGGTATCGATGGTGGCGTGGCCACTCATCATGATGACTGGCATGGTCAATTGGCCGGTGCCTCGCCACTCCTTCAGCAACGTCACGCCATCGGTGTCCGGCATCCAGATATCGAGCAGCACCAGATCAGGCCGCGCCCGCTGGCGCGCGGCGCGCGCCTGGGCAGCGTTCTCGGCAAGTTCGACGGCATGGCCTTCGTCATTCAGGATCTCCGACAGGAGATCCCGGATGCCCAACTCGTCGTCAACCACCAGAATGTTGGCCATGTTGGAGTGAGTTTCCTTTTCTTGATGCGGGCCCGTCGATCATCGACCACGGCCGGGCGCTGGCTCGAATGATAACGATACTTGCGCACCGGCAATTCGCCCATCGCTGATGCGATTGGATACATCGATGCGCGCGGCGTGTTCTTCCGCGATCTTCTTGACGACAGCCAGCCCCAGTCCTGTTCCCTTGGCCTTGGTAGTGACATAGGGTTCGAAGGCTCGCTTGAGAATGGCATCCGGAAACCCATGTCCATGATCGATCACGCTCATGCGTACGCGATGCGAAGTCTCCAGCCACTGCGTGCGAATGACGACTCCGCTGACACCGCAAGCACCGCTGCTGGGCCCAGAACCCGGCATCTCGGCGGCACCCGACGCATCGAGCGCGTTCTGCACCAGGTTGTGGATCACCTGTCGCAACTGCTGGGCGTCACCCAGGATGGACGGACAAGTGCTGTCGCGCTCGAAGCGCAGCGGCACCGATCCGTCCTGCGTCACGCGGTCGCCGGTCGCCCCATACAGATGCAATACCTCACTGATGAGTTCGTTGAGGTCGAGCGATTTCAGTTGGGCTGCAGGCAGGCGCGCATAGTCACGAAATTCGTTGACCAGGCGCTTCATGGCGTCCACTTGATCGACGATGGTCCGCACGGATTTGACCAGCATCGCTCGATCCTGGTCCGGCAGTTTGTCGGCCAGCTTGTGCTCCAGCCTCTCGGCGGAGAGCTGGATCGGTGTCAGCGGATTCTTGATTTCGTGCGCCAAGCGCCGCGCCACTTCACCCCAGGCCTGTGCGCGCTGAGCTGACACGATCTCCGAAATGTCATCGAAGACCAGCAAGCGCAATCCCCCGGGCAGCCCGGCCCCTCTGGCGACCACGGAGACGGTGTCGGTATTCGATCCGCCGGCATTGCCGTAGAGCTCGAACGACTCCTGCCAGTGGTCCAGTCCGTGTTCCGCGCGCTCACCTTCGAACTCGGCGAACTGGCGCTGCACATCGCTGGCAAAGGCCTCGAGTCCTGACAGCGCCGCCAGCGGCCGGCCCGTGCTGGCCGCCAGCGGCGAACGCAGGATGCGGGTGGCTCCCGGGTTGGATGATTGGATGATGCCCCGGCGGTCCAGCACGATCACGCCTGCGGTCAGGTTGTCCAGGATGGTCTGCAGGTTGGCACGCGCGGCATCGACTTCACGCATGCTCGAATCGACGGCAGCACGGGCATCGGCCAGCTGCTGGGTCATGTCGGCGAACGAGCGCGTGAGCCCCACCAGTTCGTCACGTCCGGGCAACACGACTTTGGGCCGCAGGTCCCCTGCAGCGACCTGGCGTACGCCATCGGCCAGCATGAGCAGCGGCGTGGCCAACTGCTTGCCCAGCACGACGGCCAGCAGGACAGCACCGAACACAGCCAGGAACAGGCTCAATGTTAATGTCCCGATGTACATGCGGCGCAAGCCAGCCCGACTCAAGGCACGCTCTTGGTACTCCCGGTTGGCATCCTGCACAGCCAACGCGTGCGCCACCAGCGCTGTCGGCAAAGGTTGCACGGCCAATACCAGGCGCTGCTCGTCCAACAAACCGATCGATCGGCCACTGACGGCCGCCAGCGCGCGGATGTGCGCCGCCGGCGCGCGCGTTCCCGCTGTCGAAGACGAAATGTCATCAATGCCCTCGATCTGCGTCACCACGCCCTGGATGCGGACATTGCGCAGCAACTGAGCGGTCGGTCGATCAGGGGCAAGCTCGAAGCGGGATTGACCGGTACTGGCAATCAACCGGCCTGAACTGGTCCAAAGGCTTGCATCGGTGGCACCGACCTGGGCACGTAAACGTTCCAAGGACAACGCCGCGAGCGCGTCGGGCGTGTCCGCCAGCTGCGCCGATGCCATGCGCAACTGGCTACCAAATTCACGCGCCTGCGTTTCCAAGGAGGTTCGCGCCAGTGTCAAACCCGAATCGAGTGCGCCCTCGACTTTGACATCAAACCAAGACTCGATGGAGCGCGACACGAACTGGTAGGACACCACGTAGATCAACAGTCCAGGCAACACGCCGACCAAGCCGAAGATGGCCGCCAGCTTGATTAACAGCCTGCTGCCGAACTTGCCTCTTCGCAATCGCGACAACAGGCGATAGATGCCCCAAAGGATGACCAGGGCCAAGACCACCGCCACCACGACGTTGATGACAAACAGGCGCGCGTAGTAGTGCTCATAGAGCAGTCGATTGTTGGTGGCCTGCGCGAGCAGAAAGATGAGCACCAAGCCAATGCCGACCATTGCGGCGACCGACAGCCGCAAGGCCCATCGCGCCAGCCTCCTGCGCTGCGGATACTCTGCCCCATCAACGCGGCTTGGCTCGGTCACCGACTGGCCTCCTGGGTCAGATCGATGCGTCGCTCCACTGAAAGATGCCAATCGGACTGCCCAACGGCGCCGATCTGAAACGTGCGCGGCAGTTGCGTGGAATCCAGGCGAAATCTGAAATTCAGCATCTGCCGCCCTCCGCTTTCCAGCTCCGAAGGATTGGCAATCTTCCAGCGTTGAAGGCGCTGCACGGCCGCCATGGTTTCAGCAAGGGAGTCGTAGTGCTGCGTCAGGCTCACACCCAGACCCGCATTCACCAGCGGCTCGGCGGAGGTATTCAATCGCCAGCGCCGCGTGAGCGGCTGGTAGGCCACGCGCATGTAGCGCTGGGCCGATGCCACCTCTTGGTCATACCAGTACCAGCGCTCACGCATCACGCTGACGTCGGCGACGAAATGGACGGGAATGCCCTTGAGGAGCGCATCCTGCACCGCTGAGGTCAGATCGAAGCGCACCTGGGCCGAAAGAAACAGTCCTTCGTCAGTACGCTCGACGCGCAGCGTCGTCAAATCCGCCCTTGCATCAGCGCGCGCGGCGATAGCGGCGCCCAACATCCACGCCAGGATAGCCCACCTAAGCCGGCGGCTAGCGTGGACGCTTTTGCAGCAGCGCATAGAAGAAACCGTCTTCGTCACGATTTCCATTGTCTCCAACCGGGCACGTTTCGCCATCAGCCAAGGGCAACAGATGCCCTGGCGCACCCAGCGGCACCGCATCGGTGTTGCGCGCAAGGAACGCCGCGATGCGTTCCGCCCCCTCTTGCCTGAAAACGGAGCAGGTACAGAAAAGCAGCCGTCCCCCTGGCACGACCAACGGCCACAACGCAGCCAGCAGCCGATCCTGCTGAGCAGCGAGTTGCGCGATATCCGATTCACGCCGCAGCCAGCGCACATCCGGATGGCGGCGCACGATGCCTGACGCGCTGCATGGCGCGTCCAGCAGGATGGCGTCAAAGGGCTCACCATTCCACCAACTCTCGACATGGGCTGCGTTCGCCACGAGGACATCGGCGTCCAGGCCCAGACGAGACAGGTTGTCGACGACACGCCTGCTGCGCTCGGCATCCACATCGATCGCCGTCACTCTTGCTTCGGGGCAATGCTCGAGCAGATGCGCCGTTTTTCCGCCTGGCGCGGCGCAGGCATCCAGCACTCTCGGCGTCGTCACATCCATTCCAGAGAGCAGCAACGGCGCGGCGCGCTGGGCCGCAGCCGATTGCACCGAAACCCATCCTGCGGCGTGGCCAGGGATGTCGCGCACCGGTCGTGACCGATCGAGTTGGACAGCGGCCCCATCGATCACCTGGGCAGGGATACCTGCACTGGCCAACCGGTCGCAAAACGCTTGTACTGAAATGCGGCGTGTATTGACGCGCAACACCATCGGAGCTGGGCTCTGTGCTATCCCCAGGATCGATCTCCAGTGCGCTGGATGATCGCGCTGCAGGCGCTCCACCCACCAGTTCGGATGATTCCATCGCGCCACGGTATTGCTCAAGAGCGGCCCCAGCAGTTCCTCTCGCTCGCGCAGAAAGCGGCGCAGGCAGGCATTCAGAAATGCCGCGGATGAGCGCAGACTGGCATGGCGTTTGGCCGCTTCTACCGTCTGATCGACCAAGGTGAAAGCGGGGTACAGCGTTCCGCCATCAGACGCCATGAGCGCCAAGGAAGTACACAACAAGGCGTCAGCGGCCGGGGATGGGCGGCGCTGCACCACCCGATCCCGCACGGCCTCGGCCAACCCCAGCCGCCGCAGTGCATGAAACGACAACGCCTGGACCCCAGCGCGCAGATCGGGTACCACGGTCTCGAGCAACGAAGTCATTGATCGTCCGCCACGCACCCCTTGGATCATCCAGGCCACAGGTAGAAGC
The DNA here is from genome assembly GCF_016703145.1 of Ottowia sp. GTDB lineage: Bacteria > Pseudomonadota > Gammaproteobacteria > Burkholderiales > Burkholderiaceae_C > Ottowia. The sequence goes on from NZ_JADJCO010000003.1 coordinate 122,490, forward strand.
AGGCGCCACAGGGGCGGTGCTGTCTGCGCATCAACGGGTACGTGCAAATGATCTGATTTCACGACTCAACGATCCTTGCTCCAGCGGTTGAGTGATCCGGCCATGCGAAAACCAAACATCTTCGCCAGCAACCAGGCTGGAAACTGGGCAATGGCCGCGTTGTAGATTTCCACGGCCTCATTGAAGGCAGTGTTCAAGGGAAGCGTCTGGTGCAGCAACTGCATCCACTTGGCCTGCAAACGTTCTGCCGAGGGATGGGTATCTGGTGGTACAGCGTCTCGCATGGCACTTTGCCAGGCAGTGTCGAGTGCGTCTTGGGCCAGCACCAAACTGTCCATGGCAGCGCCATCGACTGGTTGCGTGCGTGCTTGTGCCAAGGCAAGCGCAAACTGCTCGCTGGCCGCACTGAGGCGCGCCCAGGAAGCCATCACCTCGTCCTGCAATTCACCGGGCGTGGTCTGCGGACCACCTCGCATGGATTCCGGCAGGCAACTCTGCACCCACACCAACTGGCGCACCAGCAACTGGTCCAGCGCAGCAAAGGCCTTGCCGACCGCCGCGTGCAAGCGCACCAAGCGATTGTGGGCGCCCACCGCCCAGAAAAACAGCAACGCCGCAGCCAGAAAAACCAATAGCGATAAACTCAGCATAGACGGGATCACCAGAAATATCGCCACGCTCGGCTGCTTCGCTTACTGCACGACCCGCCGAGGGAACACTTTTTTTGGAGTGGCCGGGCGTAGAAAAGGCGCCCTCACCGCTTTCCTAGCAAGTGCAGGGCGCCTTCATGGCACGAGCAGCGATCAGTCCGCTGCGGCTCCGTGGTCGGCGCCCGCGACATCGCCAGCCTCGACACCCTCGGCCACGCCCGCCAGTTCGGCCGCTTCGGCCTCGGCAATGGCACGACGCTCGGCTTCGTCCATCTGATCCTTGACCTTGCGCGCCTGATGGTAGGCCAAACCGGTTCCGGCCGGAATCAAACGACCGACGATCACGTTTTCCTTCAGCCCGCGCAGTTCGTCGCGCTTGCCCATGATCGCCGCCTCGGTCAGCACGCGGGTGGTTTCCTGGAAGGATGCCGCGGAAATGAACGAATCCGTGGACAGCGAGGCCTTGGTGATGCCGAGGAGCAGGTTGTTGTAGGTTGCGGGCACCTTGCCCTCGGCACGCAGGGCATCGTGGGTGTCCAGCATCTCGCTGCGCTCGACCTGCTCACCGGCGATGTAGCTGGAATCGCCCGGGTTGTCGACCACGACGCGGCGCAGCATCTGGCGAACGATCACCTCGATGTGCTTGTCGTTGATCTTCACGCCTTGCAGGCGGTAAACGTCCTGCACCTCATCGACGATGTAGCGGGACAGCTCTTCGATGCCCAGCAGACGCAGGATGTCCTGCGGATCAGCAGGTCCATCGACGATGCTTTCGCCCTTGTTCACCACCTGGCCTTCGTGCACGAGGATGTTCTTCTCCTTGGGAATCAGTTCTTCCCATACCTTGCCGTCCGGGTCGGTGATCTGCAGGCGAATCTTGCCCTTGGTCTCCTTGCCGAACGAGACGGTCCCGGTCAGTTCAGCCAGCACGCCCTTGTCCTTGGGCGAGCGGGCCTCGAACAGTTCGGCCACGCGCGGCAGACCGCCCGTGATGTCGCGCGTCTTCTGACCTTCGACCGGAATCCGTGCCAGCACCTCGCCGGGGCCCACGTCCTGGCCGTCGCGCACCTGGATCAGTGCGCCGACCTGGAAGCCGATGGTCACCGAGTGATCGGTGCCGGGAATCTTCACCTCGTTGCCGTTGGCGTCGACGAGCTTGACCTGCGGCCGCACGATCTTGGCCGAGCCCCGGCGTTTGGGGTCGATCACCACCAGGGTGGACAGGCCCGTGACCTCGTCCACCTGCTTGGCCACCGTGAGGCCTTCCTCCACGTTCTCGAACTTCACGCAACCCGCGAATTCCGTGATGATCGGGCGGGTCAGCGGGTCCCAGTTGGCCAGAATCGTGCCCGCCTTGATCGGCTGGTCGGATTTCACTGTCAGCGTCGCGCCATAAGGCACCTTGTGACGCTCGCGCTCCCGGCCATGCTCGTCATGCACCACGATTTCACCCGAACGAGAAATCACGACCAACTCGCCCTTGCTATTGGTCACATAGCGCATGGTCGCATTGAAACCGATGACACCGTTGGACTTGGCCTCGACGCTGGACGCCACCGCCGCACGCGAGGCTGCGCCGCCGATGTGGAACGTGCGCATCGTCAACTGCGTGCCGGGCTCGCCGATCGACTGCGCCGCGATCACCCCGACGGCCTCGCCCATGTTCACCAGCCCGCCACGGCCCAGATCCCGGCCGTAGCATCGGGCGCAGATGCCGAACCTGGTCTCGCAGGTCAGCGCCGTGCGCACGCGCACCTCGTCGATGCCCGCGTTCTCGAGCTCATCAATGGCGTCCTCGTCCAGCATCTGGCCGGCCTTGACCACGACTTCCTGCGTTTCGGGAGCCACCAGATCTTCCGCTGCGGTTCGACCTAGGATGCGTTCGCGCAGCGACTCGATCACTTCACCGCCTTCGACGATCGCACGCATCAATGATCCATCGCTGGTGCCGCAATCGTCTTCGGTCACCACCAGATCCTGCGTCACGTCCACCAGGCGGCGCGTCAGGTAACCCGAGTTCGCGGTCTTCAGCGCTGTGTCGGCCAGGCCCTTGCGTGCGCCGTGAGTCGAAATGAAGTACTGCAAAACGTTCAAGCCTTCACGGAAATTGGCCGTGATCGGCGTTTCGATGATGGAGCCATCCGGCTTGGCCATCAAGCCGCGCATACCAGCCAACTGGCGGATTTGTGCCGCCGAGCCGCGCGCCCCCGAATCGGCCATCATGTAAATGGAGTTGAACGACTCTTGATCGACTTCCCGCCCATGGCGATCGGTGGTCTTCTGCTTGGCCAGTTGAGCCATCATCACCTTGGAAACCTCGTCGCCAGCCTTGCCCCAGATGTCCACCACTTTGTTGTAGCGCTCGCCCGCGGTAACAAGGCCCGAGACATACTGCTGCTCGATCTCCTTCACCTCTTTCTCAGCGCGCTCGATGATGCTGTGCTTTTCCTTGGGCACCAGCATGTCGTCAATGGCGATCGAGATGCCCGCACGCGTGGCCAACCGGAAACCGTTTTGCAGCAGTTTGTCTGCGAACACCACGGTTTCCTTCAGGCCGCACTTGCGGAACGAAGCGTTGATCAGGCGCGAGATTTCCTTTTTCTTGAGCGCCTTGTTCATCAGCGAGAACGGCAGGCCCTTGGGAAGGATTTCGGACAGCAGCGCGCGGCCGACAGTGGTATCGACCAAGCTCGTCGAAGACGTCAACTCGCCGGTGACCTTGTCCTTGTTCCATTCGGTCAGGCGCACGCTGATCTTCGCCGTGAGTTCCACCACAGCGGCGTCCAAGGCGCGCTGCACCTCTCCGATGTCGGAAAAGATCAGGCCTTCGCCCTTGCCGTTGATGCGCTCTCGCGTGGTGTAGTACAGGCCCAGCACCACGTCCTGCGAAGGCACGATGGAGGGCTCGCCCGAGGCCGGAAAGAGCACGTTGTTGGAAGCCAGCATCAGCGTGCGGGCTTCCATCTGCGCTTCCACCGACAGCGGCACGTGCACGGCCATTTGGTCGCCGTCGAAGTCGGCGTTGAAGGCCGCGCACACCAACGGGTGCAGCTGGATCGCCTTGCCCTCGATCAGGATCGGCTCGAAAGCCTGGATGCCCAGGCGGTGCAGCGTGGGCGCGCGGTTGAGCAGCACCGGATGTTCGGTGATGACCTCTTCCAGGATATCCCACACCACGGGCGTACCGGCTTCCACCTCTTTCTTGGCTGCCTTGATCGTCGTGGCGATCCCCATGGCTTCCAGGCGGGCGAAGATGAAAGGCTTGAACAGTTCCAGCGCCATCAGCTTCGGCAGACCGCACTGGTGCAGCTTGAGGGTGGGACCCACGGTGATGACGGAACGGCCGGAGTAATCGACGCGCTTGCCCAGCAGGTTCTGGCGGAAGCGCCCACTCTTGCCCTTGATCATGTCGGCCAGCGACTTCAGCGCACGCTTGTTGGCGCCCGTCATCGCCTTGCCACGGCGGCCGTTATCGAGCAGTGAATCGACCGCTTCCTGCAACATCCGCTTTTCGTTGCGCGCGATGATCTCCGGCGCCTTCAGCTCCAGCAGGCGACGCAGGCGCGAGTTGCGGTTGATGACGCGGCGATACAGGTCGTTGAGGTCGGAGGTCGCGAAGCGGCCGCCGTCCAGCGGAACCAGCGGACGCAGGTCCGGTGGCAACACGGGCAGCACGTCGAGCACCATCCACTCGGGCTTGATGCCGGATTTCCTGAAGGCTTCGAGCACTTTCAGGCGCTTGGCATTCTTTTTTACCTTGACTTCCGACCCGGTCAAATCGCCGCGCAGCCTCTCGATCTCGATGTCGAGATCGATGTTCTGGAGCAGTTCCTTGATGCCTTCGGCGCCCATGCGCGCGACGAACTCATCGCCATATTCCTTGCGCTTGGCATCGTAGTCGTCCTCGCTCATGATGCTGAATTTCTTCAGCGGCGTCATGCCTGGATCGGTCACCACGTAGGCCTCGAAGTACAGCACGCGCTCGATGTCGCGCAGCGTCATGTCCAGCACCAGGCCCAAGCGCGACGGCAGGGATTTGAGGAACCAGATGTGCGCGCAAGGCGCGGCCAGGTCGATGTGGCCCATGCGCTCGCGGCGCACCTTGGTCTGCGTGACTTCGACGCCGCACTTCTCGCAGATGACGCCGCGGTGCTTCAGGCGCTTGTACTTGCCGCACAGGCATTCGTAGTCCTTGATGGGACCGAAGATCTTGGCGCAGAACAACCCGTCACGCTCGGGCTTGAACGTGCGGTAGTTGATGGTTTCCGGCTTCTTCACCTCGCCGAAAGACCAGGAACGGATCTTCTCGGGCGATGCCAGACCGATGCGGATGGCATCGAAATGCTCGTCCGGCGTGAATTGCTTGAACAGGTCGAGTAGCGATTTCATAGAACTCTTTCCCTATCAAATTAAGAGCGCTCAAGCTCGATGTCCAAACCGAGCGAGCGGATTTCCTTGACCAGCACGTTGAACGATTCCGGCATGCCCGCTTCGATGGAGTGCTCGCCCTTGACGATGCTCTCGTACACCTTGGTGCGCCCTTGCACGTCGTCGGACTTCACGGTCAGCATCTCCTGCAACGTATAGGACGCGCCGTAGGCTTCCAGCGCCCACACTTCCATCTCGCCGAAGCGTTGGCCGCCGAACTGCGCCTTGCCGCCCAGAGGCTGCTGCGTCACCAGCGAGTAGGGGCCGGTGGAGCGTGCATGCATCTTGTCGTCCACCAGGTGGTGCAGCTTCAGAAAGTGCATGTAGCCGATGGTCGTCGGACGCTCGAAGGCTTCGCCGGTCCGTCCGTCATGCAGATAGGCCTGCGTTCGCGTCTCGGTCAAGCCCTTGATCTTGACCACTTCCTCCGGATAGGCCAGCTTGAGCATGGCCCGGATCTCTTCTTCCGACGCCCCGTCGAACACCGGCGTGGCGAACGGCACGCCGCTCGTCAGGTTGCCCGCCATCTCCAGCAACTGCTCATCCGAGATCTTGGTCAGATCCTCCTTGCGGCCGCTGCTGTTGTACAGCTCCTCCAGGAACTTGCGCAGCTTGGCTGTCCGCTCCTCGACCTGCAGCATTTCATTGATGCGCTGGCCGATGCCCTTGCCCGCCCAGCCCAGGTGCACCTCGAGCACTTGGCCCACGTTCATGCGCGAAGGCACGCCCAGCGGATTGAGCACGATGTCTGCCGGCGTACCGTCCGCCATGTAGGGCATGTCCTCGACGGGCACGATCTTCGACACCACACCCTTGTTGCCATGGCGGCCAGCCATCTTGTCGCCGGGCTGCAGGCGGCGCTTGACGGCCAAGTAGACCTTGACCATCTTGAGCACGCCTGCGGGCAACTCGTCGCCCTGGGTCAGCTTCTTGCGCTTCTCCTCGAACGCCAGGTCGAAGCTGTGACGCTGCTGCTCGATCGAGGCCTTGATGCTCTCCAGCTGCGCGGCCACCTCGTCTTCCGCCGGGCGGATGTCGAACCAGTGGTACTTGTCCACCGACGCGAGATAAGCCTTGTCGATCTTCGCGCCCTTCGCGATGCGGTTCGGGCCGCCATTGACGGCCTTGGCCGTCAGCAGCTTCTCGATGCGATCGAAGGCATCGGCCTCGACGATGCGCAATTGGTCGTTCAAGTCCAGGCGGTAGCGCTTGAGTTCATCGTCGATGATCTGCTGCGCACGCTTGTCGCGCTGAATGCCTTCGCGCGTGAACACCTGCACATCGATCACGGTACCCGACGAGCCCTGATCGACGCGCAACGACGTGTCTTTCACATCGCTGGCCTTCTCGCCGAAGATGGCGCGCAGCAGTTTCTCCTCCGGCGTCAGCGTGGTCTCGCCCTTGGGCGTGACCTTGCCCACCAGGGTGTCTCCAGGCTGCACCTCGGCGCCCACGTAGATGATGCCGGACTCGTCCAGGCGGTTGAGCTGCTGCTCCGACAGGTTGGGAATGTCGCGCGTGATCTCCTCGGCGCCCAGCTTGGTGTCGCGCGCCATCACCACCAGTTCCTCGATGTGGATGCTGGTGTAGCGGTCATCGGCCACCACGCGTTCCGAGATCAGGATCGAATCCTCGAAGTTGTAGCCGTTCCAGGGCATGAAGGCGATCAGCATGTTCTGGCCGATCGCGATCTCGCCCAAATCGGTCGATGCGCCATCGGCGATCACGTCGCCCTTGGCCAGCTTGTCGCCACGCTTGACGATGGGGCGCTGATGGATATTGGTGTTCTGGTTCGAGCGCTGATACTTGATCAGGTTGTAGATGTCCACACCCACTTCACCCGCCACGGCCTCGGCGTCGTTGACGCGGATGACGATGCGCGTGGCATCGACATAGTCCACCACGCCGCCGCGTTTGGCGGTCACCACGGTGCCGGAATCGATGGCCGCCACGCGCTCGATGCCGGTTCCCACGAGCGGCTTTTCCGGGCGCAGCACGGGCACGGCCTGGCGCGACATGTTGGCGCCCATCAGCGCGCGGTTCGCGTCATCGTGTTCCAGGAACGGCACCAGCGAAGCCGCCACCGACACGATCTGCGCCGGCGACACGTCCATGTACTGGATGCGCTCGGCACCAACCAGGATCGAGTCGCCTTTTTCCCGCGCCGACACCAGGTCACCCGTCAGGCGACCGTCCTTGTCCAGCGCCGCGTTGGCCTGGGCGATGACGTACTTACCCTCCTCGATGGCCGACAGATAGTCGATGTCCATCGTCACCTTGCCGTCCACCACGCGGCGGTACGGCGTCTCGATGAAGCCGTACTCGTTCAGTCGGGCGTACAGGGCCAGCGAATTGATCAGGCCGATGTTCGGGCCTTCGGGCGTTTCGATCGGGCACACGCGGCCGTAGTGCGTGACGTGCACATCGCGCACCTCGAAGCCGGCGCGCTCGCGCGTCAGGCCACCCGGGCCCAGGGCCGAAACGCGACGCTTGTGCGTGATCTCGGCCAGCGGGTTGGTCTGGTCCATGAACTGCGACAGCTGCGAGGCACCGAAGAACTCCTTCAGCGCCGCCGAGATCGGCTTGCTGTTGATCAGGTCGTGCGGCATCAGCGGCTCTTGCTCCGCCTGGCCCAGACGCTCCTTCACGGCCTTCTCGATACGTGCCAAGCCGGTGCGGTACTGGTTCTCGGCCAGCTCGCCCACGCAGCGCACGCGGCGGTTGCCCAGGTGGTCGATGTCGTCCACCTCGCCCCGGCCATTGCGCAGCTCGACCAGGATCTTGACCACGGCCAGGATGTCCTCGTTGGTCAGCACCATCGGCCCCGTGGATTCCTCGCGGCCCACCTTGGCGTTGAACTTCATGCGGCCGACGCGCGACAGGTCGTAGGTGTCCGGGTTATAGAACAGGCGCTGGAACAGAGCCTGCACCGCGTCCTCGGTCGGCGGCTCGCCGGGGCGCATCATGCGGTAGATGGCCACGCGCGCGGCGAATTCGTCCACGGTCTCATCCGCGCGCAGGGTCTGGCTGATGTAAGCACCCTGGTCCAGTTCATTGGTGTAGATGCACTGGAGTTCCTGCACGCCAGCCTCGCGCAGCTTCTTGAGCAGCGCCTCGGTCAGCTCGTCGTTGGCCTTGGCCAGGATCTCGCCCGTGTCGGGGTCGATCACATTCCTGGCCACCACGCGGCCCACGAGGAAGTCTTCCGGAACGCTGATGTGCGTGGTCTCCGACTGCTCCAGTTCGCGGGTGTGGCGCGCGGTGATGCGCTTGTCCTTGGCCACCACCACCTTGCCGGCCTTGTCGGTGATATCGAAACGCGCCACCTCGCCCTTCAGGCGGTCGGCCACGAACTCCATCTGGGCGCCGCTGTCCATCAGGCGGAAGTTGTCGTTGACGAAGAAATTCGCCAGGATCTGCTCGGGGTTCAGGCCGATGGCCTTGAGCAGAATCGTCACCGGCATCTTGCGGCGGCGATCGACGCGGAAGAACAGGACGTCCTTCGGGTCGAACTCGAAGTCCAGCCACGAACCACGGTAAGGAATGATGCGCGCCGAGAACAGCAGCTTGCCCGAGCTGTGCGTCTTGCCCTTGTCGTGCTCGAAGAACACACCAGGCGAACGGTGTAGCTGGCTGACGATGACGCGCTCGGTGCCGTTGACGATGAACGAGCCCTTGTCGGTCATGAGCGGCACCTCGCCCATGTAGACCTCCTGCTCCTTCACCTCCTTGACCACCTTGGACTGCGACGTGGAGGACTCGCGGTCGTAGATGATGAGCTGCACGCGCGCGCGCACGGCGGACGCGAAGGTCAGGCCGCGGGTCTGGCACTCGCGCACGTCGAAGGCCGGCTTGGCGAGTGTGTACTCGACGAACTTCATCTCGACGAAGCCGTTGTGGGACACGATCGGAAACGCCGACTCGAACGCCGCCTGCAGCCCTTCGTGGGTGCGTTTCTTGGGTGGGGTGTCCGCCTGCAGGAACGCGGTGTAGGCGTCTTTCTGCATCTGCAGCAGGTAGGGTACTTCGAGCACGCTATCGCGGTTGCCGAAGTTCTTGCGGATGCGCTTGCGTTCGGTGAAGGTGTAGGCCATGAAATCTCCGGGCGTTGACGTTGAGGTCCTGGACATCTGGCGACTAGGGCATCGGGCGCGCAGCTCGGGGCGCCGCGACGAAGCTTGGTGGCTGGCCACTACCAGCCGATGGCGGACGGCCGCGCATTGCACGCGGCCCGGACCAAGAGGTCTTGCTGCAGTCGGATTCAGAAGACACTTGAAAGCTTCGCCGGGGCGGAGCTTTCAGGTGCGCCCTGAAAGCGCAAAAGGCTGGCCCGAAAAACCAGCCTGGGAGCAAACCGGATGCGGGCCGCCGCGAGCGGCCCGGGCCGATTTACTTGAGTTCGGCCTTGGCGCCGGCTTCTTCCAGCTTCTTCTTGGCGGCCTCGGCATCGGCCTTGGCGATGCCTTCCTTGACGTTCTTGGGCGCGCCGTCCACCAGATCCTTGGCTTCCTTGAGGCCCAGGCCGGTGAGCTCGCGCACGGCCTTGATGACCGACACCTTGTTGGCGCCGGTTTCGAGCAGCACGACGTTGAACTCGGTCTGCTCTTCGACTGCGGCGGCGGCACCGCCACCACCAGCGGCCGGGGCGGCCATGGCGGCGGCGCTCACGCCGAATTTCTCTTCGATGGCTTTCACCAGATCGTTGAGCTCCATGACCGTCATGCCGTCGAGTGCGGTCAGAAATGCGTCTTTATCGAATGCCATGTTGTTTCCTAAAACAGTTCAGGGTTGTGGGTCGCCGCGCCATCAGGCCGCGGCAGGTTCGCCTTCGCCTTTTTTGGCCGCCAGCGCGCCCAGCACCATGGCGGTGCGGGAGATCGGCGACATCAGCAAGCCGCACAGTTGCGCCAGCAACACTTCCTTGGTGGGAATGCTGGCCAACTCCTTCACGCCGTTCGCATCCAGGGGCTTGCCACCGTAGACACCGCCGCGGATCACCATCTTGTCGTTGGTCTTCGCGAAATCGGCCACCACTTTCGCGGCGGCCACGGCGTCCTCGGAGAACCCATAGATCAGCGGGCCGGTCATCTGGTCGGACACCACCTCGAAGCTGCTCCCGACGACAGCACGGCGGGCCAGCGTGTTCTTCAACACACTCAAGGCCACGCCCTTGCTGCGCGCATCGGTGCGCAGTTTGGTCATGTCAGCGACCGTGATGCCGCGGTATTCCGCCATCACGAGCGTTTGAGCTTGAGCGGCGAGGCTGGTCACTTCGGAAATGACCGCTTCTTTCTCACTGCGATTCAGACTCAAGGTCTACTCCTTCAAATGCGCCTCGCGGGCCGGACCGACTCGGACCGGCCGCTTTGGCGCGTCTCTTTGCAGCGACCTACTGTTTCAGGACAAAACCTTCACAGCGGGCTCGCCATCTGCGCTGGCAGCTCCTGAATCAGGAGCAATTAAGCATGACTGGCGCCATGCACCAACGGTCTTGGATGGCCTGCAGCGCTCTTGCGACCGCCGCAGCCCACCACACACCGGGCACCGCCCTTGCGGACCGCACCCGAATTTCCTGTCAAGCGCTGATGGTCTGCGTGTCCACGCGAACGCCCACGCCCATCGTGCTCGACACCGCCACCTTGCGCAGGTACACGCCCTTGCTGGTGGCCGGCTTGGCCTTGTTCAACGCGTCGATCAGCGCGGCCAGGTTGCCCTGCAGCTTGTCGGCGTCGAACGAGCGGCGGCCGATGGTGCCGTGGATGATGCCGGCCTTGTCGACGCGGAACTGCACCTGGCCGGCCTTGGCGTTCTTCACCGCCGTGGCCACATCAGGCGTCACGGTGCCGACCTTCGGGTTCGGCATCAGGCCGCGCGGGCCGAGAATCTGGCCCAGCGTACCGACCACGCGCATCGCATCGGGCGCGGCGATCACCACGTCGAAGGGCATGTTGCCCGCCTTCACCTCGGCGGCCAGGTCGTCCATGCCGACGATGTCGGCGCCGGCGGCCTTGGCCTCATCGGCCTTGGCACCCTGGGCGAACACGGCCACGCGCTTGGTCTTGCCGGTGCCGTTGGGCAGCACCACGGCGCCACGCACCACCTGGTCGGACTTCTTGGCATCGATGCCGAGTTGCACCGCCACGTCGATGGATTCATCGAACTTGGCCGTGGCATGCTCCTTCACGAGCGCCAGGGCTTCGCCCAAGGGATACAGTTTGGTCGTCTCGACCTTGCCCTGCTGGGCTTTGGCTTTCTTGGTCAGCTTGGCCATTTACACACCCTCCACAGTCACGCCCATCGAACGGGCCGAGCCGGCAATCGTGCGCACGGCGGCGTCCAGGTCGGCTGCCGTCATGTCCTTCAGCTTGGTCTTGGCGATTTCCTCGAGCTGCGCCCGCGTGATCTTGCCGACCTTGTCGGTGTTGGGCTTGGCGGAGCCCTTGTCCAGCTTGATGGCCTTCTTGATCAGCGTCGCCGCCGGCGGCGTCTTGATGATGAAGGTGAAGCTCTTGTCCGCGAAGGCGGTGATCAACACCGGCAACGGCAGACCGGGCTCGACGCCCTGGGTCTGCGCGTTGAACGCCTTGCAGAACTCCATGATGTTCAAGCCGCGCTGGCCCAGGGCAGGGCCGATGGGGGGGCTGGGATTGGCTTTACCAGCCGGCACTTGCAGCTTGATGAAGCCGACGATTTTCTTCGCCATGCTTTGCTCCTTGCGGGTACAGACGCGTGAAACTCACGCTCCCCGGGGTTGGTCGACTCTGATCAAAAACACCGCTGGCGCTGAGTCTGCATACGCCAGCGGCTACTAAAACGATAGCTCAGGCCTTCTCGACCTGGCCGAACTCCAGTTCCACCGGCGTGGCCCGGCCGAAGATCGTGACCGACACGCGCACCTTGCTCTTGTCGTAGTTGACTTCCTCGACGGTGCCGTTGAAATCGGTGAACGGCCCTTCCTTGACCCGCACGTACTCGCCCACCTCGAACTCGACCTTGTGGCGCGGCTTGTCCGTGCCCTCCTGCATCTGGTTGACGATCTTCATCACGTCGTCTTCCGAGATGGGGGCCGGCCGGTTCTTGGCGCCGCCCACGAAGCCGGTCACCTTGTTGGTGTGCTTGACCAGATGCCAGGACTCGTCGTCCATCACCATCTCGACCAGCACGTAGCCGGGAAAGAACTTGCGCTCGGTGGTGCGCTTCTGGCCGTTCTTGATCTCGACCACTTCTTCCGTCGGCACCAGGATGCGGCCGAACTTGGACTGCATGCCGGCGCGGTTGATGCGCTCCAGGATGTTGCGCTCGACGGCCTTTTCCATGCCCGAATAGGCGTGGACCACATACCATTTCAGGTCCGGGTTGGACGACGATGCGCCGGATTGGATCTCGTTCACAGCGTCGCTCATCACCTTCTCCAGCCCAGAACCAGGTCGTACAGCGCCCATTCCAGCGTCTTGTCGGTCAACCACAAGAACAGCGCCATCAACACCGCGAAGGCGAACACGAAGGCGGTGGTCTGCAACGTTTCCTTGCGCGTCGGCCAGACGACCTTCTGCACTTCGCGCCACGAATCGCGGCCAAAAGCGATCAGGCGCTTGCCCGACTCCGACGTGAAGAACGTGATCACCGCCAGCGCGAGGCCCGCCACCAGGCCGCCCCACTGCGCCACGGCCCCCTGGCCGGACAACAGGTAGAACGCCGCCAGCGCGCCAATGACCAGCAGGCCGGCGACGACCAACCGCGCCTTGTCGGCGCCGGTGCTCACGGTCTCAACTTGAGTGCTTGCCATGTTGGGCTGATTTCAGTTCACGGGGCGCGAAGTCACGGGACCTCGAACGCCAAACCTCTAGACACATAAGCCCGCCAAGGCTTTGGCGGGCTTTTCGAAAGGATTCGCGCCACCTCAGGTGGCAGGGGCAGTAGGAATCGAACCTACAACCTTCGGTTTTGGAGACCGACGCTCTGCCAATTGAGCTATACCCCTAAAGCCAATCCCTTGCGATCAGCGATCACTCGATGATCTTGGCCACCACACCCGCGCCCACGGTGCGTCCGCCCTCGCGGATGGCGAAGCGCAGGCCTTCTTCCATGGCGATCGGCGCGATCAGCTTGACGGTGATGCTCACGTTGTCGCCGGGCATGACCATTTCCTTGCCTTCGGGCAGTTCGATGGAGCCGGTCACGTCGGTGGTGCGAAAGTAGAACTGCGGACGGTAGTTGTTGAAGAAGGGGGTGTGGCGGCCGCCTTCGTCCTTGGAGAGCACGTACACCTCGCCGGTGAAGTGGGTGTGCGGCTTGATGGAGCCGGGCTTGCACAGCACCTGGCCGCGCTCGACGTCTTCGCGCTTGGTGCCGCGCAGCAGGATGCCGACGTTGTCGCCTGCCTGGCCTTGGTCGAGCAGCTTCCTGAACATCTCGACGCCGGTGCAGGTGGTTTTCTGCGTGGCGCGGATGCCGACGATTTCGATTTCCTCGCCGACCTTGACGACGCCGCGCTCGATGCGGCCGGTGACGACGGTGCCGCGCCCGGAGATGGAGAAGACGTCTTCGACGGGCATGAGGAAGGCACCGTCCACCGCGCGCTCGGGCGTGGGGATGTAGCTGTCGAGGGCGTCGGCGAGCTTCATGATGGCTTGTTCGCCGAGTTCGCCGGTGTCGCCTTCCAGCGCCAGCTTGGCCGAGCCCTTGATGATGGGGGTGTCGTCGCCGGGGAATTCGTATTTGGAGAGGAGCTCGCGCACTTCCATTTCGACGAGTTCGAGCAGCTCTTCGTCGTCGACCATGTCGGCCTTGTTGAGGAAGACGATGATGTAGGGCACGCCGACCTGGCGCGAGAGCAGGATGTGCTCGCGGGTCTGGGGCATGGGGCCGTCGGCGGCGGAGCACACCAGGATGGCACCGTCCATCTGGGCGGCGCCGGTGATCATGTTCTTGACGTAGTCGGCGTGGCCGGGGCAGTCGACGTGGGCGTAGTGCCGGTTGGCGGTTTCGTATTCGACGTGGGCGGTGTTGATGGTGATGCCGCGCGCCTTTTCCTCAGGGGCGGCGTCGATCTGGTCGTAGGCCTTGGCCTGGCCGCCAAACTTCTTGCTCAGCACCGTGGTGATGGCCGCCGTCAGGGTGGTCTTGCCGTGGTCCACGTGGCCAATGGTCCCAACGTTCACGTGCGGCTTCGTACGCTCGAATTTCTCTTTTGCCATTTCTTCGACTCCGAAAAAATCAACTCAACACACTGGATAAGCGGCGACGCGCCCTCGCGGGGCGCGCACCGCATGTCTGGTGCCCTTGGCGGGAATCGGACCCGCGACCTCTCCCTTACCAAGGGAGTGCTCTGCCACTGAGCCACAAGGGCGAAAACTTGATCCATCACCTGCCGCGCGATCGACTGGAGCGGGAGACGGGAATCGAACCCGCGTCATTAGCTTGGAAGGCTAAGGTTCTACCATTGAACTACTCCCGCGCTGGTGGAGAGGGCTGGATTCGAACCAGCGTACTCGTAAGAGGGCAGATTTACAGTCTGCTGCCATTAACCACTCGGCCACCTCTCCGGCAGGAAACCGCAGATTATGCCACCAATTGATCGCGCGCGGCAAGCGACGAGGTTGCGTCAGCAGCGCTCGCCCAGCCAATCGATGGGCGGAGCGCCCTGCGCCCGCAGGAATTCGTTGGCGCGCCGGAAGTGCCCGCAGCCGATGAAGGGTGCCGGAGGCCGCAGCGCGGACAGGGGCGACGGGTGGTTGGCGCACAGCCACAGATGCCGCGCGGCGCCGGAACGCCGCATCGCCTGTGCATGGGCGCCCCACAGCAGAAATGCAAGCGGACGCTCACTTTCGACGAGATGGTCGAAAATTCGGCCGGTCAGCGCCTGCCAGCCGATGTCGGCATGGCTGCCAGCCTGGCCGTCTTCCACCGTCAGGCTGGTGTTCAGCAGCAGGACACCCTGGCGCGCCCAATGGTCGAGCAGGCCCTCGGGCTGCGGCGCGCGGCCAAACTCGCGCGCCAGCTCCTTGAAGATGTTGCGCAGGCTGGGCGGCGGCTTGACCCCGGGCGCGACGGCGAAGGCCAAGCCGTTGGCCTGCCCCGGCCCGTGGTATGGGTCCTGGCCCAGGATCACCACGCGGACTGCCTCGGGCGGCGTCAGCTCCAGCGCGCGCAGCGGCCGCTGCGGGTACACGGTGGCGCCGACACCCCGCCTCGCATGGAGGACCGCCACCAGCCGCCGCCCGGTATCGCTCTGGTCAAAGGCCTGCACCAGCGGACGCCACCCATCCGCCAGCCGCGCGGGATCGAGCGGCCACGGCGCGGGCGCCTCGGCGGCGGGCGAAGTCGCTGCTTCGAACAGGTGATTCTGTATCAAATCGCCCTCCAGCCCGCGTCCGATATGTGCCAATAGCTATTTAAAATATAGCAATCAGCGGAACAGCCCGGCCAGCGCCTCGCCCGGCTCGGGCGCGCGCATGAAGGTTTCACCGACCAGGAAGGCGTGCACGCCGGCGTCGCGCAAGCGCTGCACGTCCGCCCGCGTGGCGATACCGCTTTCGGTCACCAGCAGGCGGCCTTCGGGCATGTCGGTCAGCAGGTCCAGGGTGGTGTCCAGCGAGACCTCGAAGGTGCGCAGGTTGCGGTTGTTGATGCCGACCAGCGGCGTCTTCAGCCTGAGCGCGCGCTGCAGCTCGGCGCGGTCGTGCACCTCGACCAGCACGGCCATGTCCAGGCTGTGCGCGACCGCCTCCAGTTCGGCCATCCGCGCGTCGTCCAGGCAGGCGGCGATCAGCAGGATGCAGTCGGCGCCGATGGCGCGCGCCTCGTACACCTGGTAGGGGTCGATCATGAAGTCCTTGCGCAGCACGGGCAGCGTGCAACTGGCGCGCGCCTGTTTCAGGTAATCGACGCTGCCCTGGAAGAACTGCCGGTCGGTCAGCACCGACAGGCAGGCCGCGCTCACCGTGCCGTCGCCCTGCGCGTAGCTTTGCGCGATGTCGGCAGGCATGAAGTCGGCGCGGATCACGCCCTTGCTCGGGCTGGCCTTCTTGACTTCGGCGATCACCGCCGCCTGCCCCCCGGCGATGCGTTCGCGCAGCGCGCCGACGAAGTCGCGCGTGAGCACGCGGCTCTCGGCGTCGGCACGCATGGCGGCCAGGGGCTTGTTCTTCAGCGCCGCGGCGACTTCCTCGCGCTTGACGGCGACGATCTTGTCCAGGATGTCCGACATGGATGCCTCTCTCACAACGATGGCGCGAACGCCAGCACCTGCGCCAACTTGGCCTTGGCGGCGCCGGACTCGATGGCCTCACGCGCGCGGTCGATGCCCGCCTTCATGGTCGGGGCCACGCCCGCCGCGTACAGCGCCACGCCGGCGTTCAGCGCCACGATGTCCTTGGCCGGGCCAGGCTGGTTGTCCAGCACGCCCCGCAGCATGGCCAGCGACTGCTGGGGCGTCTCCACCCGCAGGCCGCGGTTGCTCACCATGGCCAGGCCGAAGTCCTCGGGGTGGATCTCGTACTCGCTGATCTCGCCGCCCTTCAACTCGCCCACCAGCGTGGCGGCGCCCAGGCTCACCTCGTCCATGCCGTCGCGGCCGTAGACGACCACGGCGTGCTCGGCGCCCAGGCGCTGCAGCGCGCGCACCTGGATGCCAACCAGGTCGGGGTGGAACACGCCCATCACGATGTTGGGCGCGCCGGCCGGGTTGGTCAGCGGCCCCAGGATGTTGAAGAAAGTCTTGACGCCCATCTCCTTGCGCACCGGCGCCACGTTCTTCATGGCCGGGTGGTGGTTGGGCGCGAACATGAAGCCCACGCCCGTCTCGGCGATGCTCTGCGCGATCTGCTCGGGCGCCAGGTCGAGCCGCACGCCCAGCGCCTCCAGCACGTCGGCGCTACCCGACTTGCTGGACACGCTGCGCCCGCCGTGCTTGGCCACGCGCGCGCCGGCCGCCGCGGCGACGAACATGGCGCAGGTGCTGATGTTGAAGGTGTGCGAGCCGTCGCCGCCGGTGCCCACCACGTCCACCAGGTGGGTCTTGTCGGCCACGTGGACCTTGGTGGACAGCTCGCGCATCACCTGCGCGGCGGCGGTGATCTCGCCGATGGTTTCCTTCTTCACGCGCAGTCCGGTGGTGATGGCCGCGATCATCACCGGCGACATCTCGCCGCGCATGATCAGGCGCATCAGGTGCAGCATCTCGTCGTGAAAGATCTCGCGGTGCTCGATGGTGCGCTGCAGCGCTTCTTGCGGGGTGATGGACATGGCGGCTCCCTCCGATGCCGGGTTAACGTGAAGGCGGCTTGCTCAGCGCCAGCCTGGGGTCGAGCGCGTTCGCCAGGAAGCCCCGGCGGCACGCCATTTTCAGGTCATTTTGGCCTGAAGCCAGCGTCCGATATGCGCCAATAGCTATTAATTTAATAGTATCCGACCACGCCGGCAGCAGCCCGGCGGCGATGGACAGCGGCAGGCGGTCGATGCCCATGGCGGATTCAGCCGCGCTGCTCCAGGAAGTTGCGCAGCAGCGCGTGGCCGTGCTCGGTCAGGACCGACTCGGGATGGAACTGCACGCCCTCGATGGCCAGTTCGCGGTGGCGCACGCCCATGATCTCGCCGTCCTCGGTCCAGGCCGTCACCGCCAGCGCGTCGGGACAGGCGTCGCGCTCGATGGCCAGCGAGTGGTAGCGGTTGACGGTGAACCGTTCCGGCAGTCCGGCGAACACGCCCTGCCGCGTGGTGGTGATGAGGCTGGTCTTGCCGTGCATCAGCTCGCGCGCGCGCACGATCCGGCCGCCGAAGGCCGCGCCGATGGCTTGGTGCCCCAGACACACGCCCAGGATGGGCAGCTTGCCGGCGAAGTGCCGGATCGCCGCCACCGACACGCCCGCCTCGGCCGGCGAGCACGGGCCGGGCGAGATGCACAGGCGCTCTAAGGCGCCGGCCTGGAACCGGGCCTCCAGCTCCTCCAGCGTCACCTCGTCGTTGCGCAGCGTGGTCACCTCGGCGCCCAGTTCGCCGAAGTACTGCACGATATTGTAGGTGAAGCTGTCGTAGTTGTCGATCATCAGCACGTTCATGACGGCTCTCCCGGATGCAGGCGCGCGAACTCGCCGTGTTCGAAGGCGATGAAGGCGTCGATCATGGCGCGATAGGTGGCCTCGATCACGGCCTCGGGCGCGCCGTGGGCCCGCGCCATGGCCTTGACGCGATCGATGATGGCGTCGATGCGCGGCTGGTCGTGCACTTCGGTGGCGCGCTGCTTGATGCGCGCGGCCTGCGCCACGTAGGCGCCGCGCTCGGCCAGCAGCGGCACGATGCGCGCGTCCAGCGCGTCGATGTGGCGGCGCACGTCGGCCATGCTGTCGCAGTGTTGGATGGGGGCGGTCGTGGCGCTCATTCCAGTCCCTCCTCGACCAGCTCGCTGGCGCGCAGCAGGGCGCGCGCCTTGTGCTCGGTCTCGCGCCATTCCATCTCGGGCACGCTGTCGGCCACCACGCCGGCGGCGGCCTGCACGTGCAGGGTCTGGTCCTTGACGATGGCGGTGCGGATGGCGATGGCCAGGTCCATGTCGCCGGCGTAGCTGATGTAGCCGCAGGCGCCGCCGTAGATGCCGCGCTTGACGGGCTCCAGCTGGTCGATCAGCTCCATGGCGTGCACCTTGGGCGCGCCGCTCAGCGTGCCGGCGGGGAAGGTGGCCTTGAGCACGTCCATGCCGGTCACGCCGTCCTTGAGCAGCCCCTCGACGTTGCTGACGATGTGCATGACGTGGCTGTAGCGCTCCACGGCGAAGGCTTCGGTCACCTTCACGCTGCCGGTCCGGGCGATGCGGCCGATGTCATTGCGCGCCAGGTCGATCAGCATCACGTGCTCGGCGCGCTCTTTCGGGTCGTTGATCAGCTCCTGCTCGGTGGCCTTGTCGGCCTCGGGCGTGGCGCCGCGCGGACGGGTGCCGGCCAGCGGACGAATGGTGACCTTGGCGCCCTCGGGCGTGTGCTCCTGCCGCACCAGGATCTCGGGGCTGGCGCTGACCACGTGGAAGTCACCGAAATCGAAATAGATCATGTACGGCGACGGGTTGAGCGAGCGCACCGCGCGGTACAGCGACAGGGGCGATTCGGTGTAGCGCTTGCTGATGCGCTGGCCCACCTGCACCTGCATGAAGTCGCCGGCGGCGATCAGGTCCTTGGCGCGCTGCACGGCGGCCAGGTAGTCGGCCTTGGCAAAACCGCGCTCGGCCGGGTGGCCCTGCGAAGCCTTCACCTGCGGCGCGCTGACCGAATAGCGCAACTGCTCGCGCAGGGTCTTCAGGCGCCGCTTGGCGGCGGTGTAGGCCTCGGGCTGCGCCGGGTCGGCGTAGACGATGAGGTACAGCTTGCCGGACAGGTTGTCGATGACGGCCAGCTCCTCGCAGTGCATCAGCAGGATGTCCGGCGTGCCCAGGGTGTCGGGCGGGCAGGTCTCCTCCAGCTTCTTCTCGATGTAGCGCACCACGTCGTAGCCGAAGTAGCCCGCCAGGCCGCCGCAAAAGCGCGGCAAGCCGGGGCGCAGCGCGACCTTGAAACGCTTCTGGTAGGCCTCGACGGCATCCAGTGGGTTTCCATCGAGTGTCTCGGCCACGCGGCCGTCGGTCACCACCTCGGTGCGCGCGGCGTCGCCGAAGCCGCTGGCCCGCACGATGGTGCGCGCCGGCAGGCCGATGAAGCTGTAGCGGCCGAAACGCTCGCCGCCGATGACGGATTCGAACAGGAAGCTGTACCTGCCCCCGCCCTGCGTGGCCGCCAGCTTGAGGTACAGCGACAGCGGCGTCTCCAGGTCGGCGAACGCCTCGATCATGAGGGGAATGCGGTTGTAGCCCTGGCCGGCCAGGCTTTTGAATTCGAGTTCGGTGATCACGGGAGTCGAGCCTCCGTCGCTCGGTGGCAGCGTGCCCTGCCGTTCATGCTTCCGGGGTGCGGCGTGCGTATCGCTTCGGCCGCGCTTCGCGCCCCTTGCGGGCGCTGGTCTCACAAGTCAGCGCGCAGGCTTGCGCCAGGGCCAGGCCCCCTGGGCGGCGGGGCCCAGCGGCAATGCGAGGTTGCGGGAAGCGAACATGGCGTGGAGTGTAGCAAATGCGGCCGGACCGCCGGGGTGGGGCGGACGCCCCCTTACGCGTTCATGGCCCCTGGCCGACAGCCGCGCGAGCCCTTGTCTTGCACGCCGCCAGCCGTGCGCGCGCTGCAATAGCGCTATCGGTGGCCTGGAACGGGTTTCTCCTCGCAGAACCGCTGTTTCCGGGGCGCCGCCCCACTCCGAGGAGCCCGCATGCTCATCCGTATTGGCCACGACATCGAATGGGCGCTGGACAGCCCCACCACCCTGATCGCCGCGCTCAGCGTGCACCCCTCGCGCGCGCAGGACCTGCTGCGGTCCGAGAAGCTGGTCGTGGAGCCGCCGCTGGTGCCACGCACCTTCCGCGACGAATTCGACAACATCAAGACGCGCCTGGAGGTGCCGGCGGGCGTGGCGCGCCTGCGCCTGCGCAGCCACGCCGTGGTGCGCGACAGCGGGCTGCCCGATCCGGTCTGGGCCAGCGCGCAGGCATCGCCCCTGGGCGAGTTGCCCACGCAAACGCTGGGCTTCCTGCTGCCCAGCCGCTATGGCGAGGTGGACAGCGAACTGATGAGCCTCGCCTGGCAGCGCTTCGGCCATGTGCCAGCCGGCTGGGCACGTGTGCAGGCCGTCTGCGACTACGTGCACGGCCACCTGCGCTTCGACTACGCGCAGGCGCGCGCCAACCGCACCGCGCTGGACGCCTGGCGCGAAGGCGTGGGCGTGTGCCGCGACTTCGCGCACCTGGCGCTGACGCTGTGCCGCTGCCTGAACATGCCGGCCCGCTACGTGACTGGCTACCTGGGCGACATCGGCATCGCGCCCGTGCCGTCCCCGATGGACTTCTCGGCCTGGTTCGAGGTCTGGCTGGACGGCCGCTGGCACACCTTCGACGCGCGCCACAACACCCCGCGCATCGGCCGCGTGGCGATGGCGCGCGGCTGCGACGCGGCCGACGTGCCCATCGCCATGAGCTTCGGCCGCTGCGTGCCGCTGCGCTTCGAGGTGGTGGCCGAGGAATACGTCGCCGCGCTCGCGGGCTCAGCCGTCCTCGCGGGCGCCGCCGCCGCCGCGAGGGCGCCCAGCGCTCACGCGCTGTCGGGCACAGCGACGTAGAACCACTCCTGCCCCACCTCCGCCTGGGGGTACGGAAACAGCACGCAGCCGTCCTCGGCCACCCTCAGGGGCTGGCCGTCGGCCCGCCAGGCGATCACGTCGCCGGCCTGCACGGTGTCGAAGCTGTGCCAGTCGCGCGCCAGCCGGTCGCCGGGCGACGCGCGCAGCACCACGCCGGTGAGCCGTGCCGCCGGGCCGGTGAAACGCGGCGGCGCCGGCACGTGCGCCATCCCCAGATGCGCCAGCGCACCCAGCAGCGCGCGCCCGGCGACCTCGACCGCCTCGGGGTCCTCGTGCTGGCCGCATTCGATGGTGACGGCGTAGCCGCCCTGGCTGCGCATGTACTCGTTGGTGCCGATGCCGTCGTCGCCCGGCGGCTCGCCGCGGGCGCGGGCGGCGCGGTCGTAGACCTCCAGCCAGCCCTGCACCACCTGCCGCGCGCCCAAGGCGCGCGCCAGCGCCATCTCCTCGGCGGCGCGGGCGAAGGGCTCGCGCGGGCCGGCGTTGTCGCGCGGGCCGACCATGGCGAAGGGCTCGCCCGGCGTGTGGAAGGAGTGCAGATCCAGCAGCGCGTCGTGCGCCGCCAGCAGCGGCGCGAACTGGCGCGTGACGCGGTCCTCGTAGTCCCGCGGCTCGGGGCGCGGGACGAAGCGGCGGTTCAGGTTGCGCTCGCCGCCGCGCGTGTTCTGCCGGAAGGCGAGCGGATTGGCGACCGGCACCAGGGTCAGACGCCCGCGCGTGAGCGCCAGGCGGCCGTGCACCAGGTCGTCGGCGGCGCGCGCGATGGCCTGCGGGCCGCACACCTCGTTGCCGTGCACGGCGCCCAGCACGACGAGCGCGGGGCCCGGCGCCAGCGCGGCCCAGGTGTGCCAGTGCAGCACCTCGGGGTTGGCGATGGCGCGGTGGAGCAGGTCGTGGCCGCTGGTCATCGGGGCATGGCTTCCTTTGCCATGCCATTGTGCCGCGCGGCGGGCAGGCCTGCCGCCAATTCGGCCAGGCTGTCGAAATGGCCGTCGGCGTCCACCTCGTCCACCGGCCGGCCGTGGTTGTAGCCGTAGCGCATCAGCGCCACCGGGCAGCCGGCGGCGCGGGCGGCGGCGGCGTCGTTGCTGGAGTCGCCGATCATCAGCGCCTGCGCGGGCGCCACGCCCAGGGCGCGGCAGGTTTCGCGCAGCGGCAGCGGGTCGGGTTTCTTGCGCGCGAAGCTGTCGCCGCCGAACACGGGGCCGAAGAAGCCGTCCAGCCCCTTGGCGGCCAGCAGCGGCCGGGCGAACGCGAGCGGCTTGTTGGTCAGGCAGGCCAGCGGCAGGCCACGCGCCCGCAGCGCCCGCAGGCCCTCCAGCACGCCGGGGTAGACGCGGCTGTGCTGGCCGTTGATGCGCCGGTAGGCGGCCTGGTAGTGCTGCCAGGCGGTGCGCAGCAGGTCGTCGCCGACTTCGTTTTCTATAGCGGTTGGCACAGCATGGACGCCGGCCAGGGCCGATTTTATCAGGTGCTCGGAGCCCTTGCCCACCATGCGCGCGATGGCGTCCCGCGCCAGCGGCGGACGGCCGAGCGCGCGCAGCATGGCGCCGAGCGCGGCCTCGAAGTCGCCCAGCGTATCGACCATGGTGCCGTCGAGATCGAGGATGCAGGCAGCGATGGGCTGGCCAAACTTGGGGATCGACACGGTTATTTTCTGATGAAATCAGGCTGTAGCCAGTGCCGATATTGCGCCGACAGCTATTATTTTTGTAGTTCCCGGCGCATCTCGCCAATCACCGCCGCGTAGTCGGGCTGACCGAAGATGGCGCTGCCGGCGACGAAGGTGTCGGCCCCGGCGTCGGCCACGCGGCGGATGTTGGCCGCCTTGATACCGCCGTCCACCTCCAGGCGGATGTCACGGCCCGAGGCGTCGATGCGCCGGCGTGCCGCCTCGATCTTGCGCAGCGCGCCGTCGATGAAGGACTGGCCGCCAAAGCCGGGGTTGACGCTCATGATCAGGATCAGGTCGATGTCGTCGATCAGCCAGTCGAGCACATCCAGCGGCGCGGCCGGGTTGAACACCAGCCCGGCCTGGCAGCCCGCCGCCTTGATGGCCTGCACGCTGCGGTGCGCGTGCGGGCTGGCGTCGGGGTGGAAGCTGATCAGGTCGGCGCCGGCCTGGGCGAAGGCCTGCGCCAGCGCGTCCACCGGCTGCACCATCATGTGCACGTCCAGCGGCACGGGGCGGCCGTCGGGCGTGCGGGCGTGCGGCTGGATGGCCTGGCAGATCATGGGGCCGAAGGTGAGGTTGGGCACGTAATGGTTGTCCATCACGTCGAAGTGAATCCAGTCGGCGCCGGCGGCGATGACGTTCCGCACCTCCTCGCCCAGGCGGGCGAAGTCAGCCGAGAGGATGGAGGGCGCGATGCGGTAGGTGGTGCTCATGGCGCGCGATTGTCGCGCAGGCGGCCGCCGCTGGCGGGCGTGGCGCCGCTGGCGCTTCAGGTTCCTCGGCCTTTGCCCTGGCCGTTGGCGCTTCCGCTCCCATTGCCTTGGCCGTTGCCGTTGCTGGCCTCGTTGCCGTTACCGCCGCCACCAGAGGCTGGCCCGCTGGCGCTACCCCGCGTGCCCGGCCGGAGGAATCAGAAAAAAAGGCCTGCCCCTTCAGGCAGGCCCTCACTGAGTGACCGACGTCACCCATGGGATCAGTCGGGACCCCGCAGACTGTTGCGGCGGATCAGCCAGGTGAGCGCCGCCAGCAACGCGGTCAGCAGCATCAAGGCCCACTGGGTCAGTGTGGGAACCGGAGTCACCGCCGGCGCCGCCGTGTTGTCGGTCACCGTGACCGTGGCCGTGCACGGGTTCTCCTCCCCAGTGCAGCGCGGGTCGCCCGCCGTCGCCTTGACGTTGTTGACGACGTCGGCGGTGTTGGTCTTCGTCACCGTCAGGGTGGCCACCGTGACGTCCGCCGCGCCCGCCGCCACGCCCGTGGCGGAAGTGCAGCTCACCGTCGTGGTGCTGCCGTCACCCGTCAGCGGCAGCGCCGGGCTGGGCGTGCAGGTGAAGCCCGAGCCGTTGTCGATCGCCGTCACCTTCACGCCCACCGGGATGGTGTCCACCACCGTGGTCGGGTCGGTGGTGGCCGCCGGGCCGCTGTTGCTGGCCTTGAGCGTGTACGTGAAGCTGTCGCCCTTGGCGGCCTGCGCCACGCTGGCCTCCTTTTTCAGCGTCAGGTTCAGCGCCGTCGGCAAGTCGCCGCAGGCGGTGGCCGCGCTGCTGCCTGGGGGCGTGGTGCCGGTGAGATTGCCCGTGATGGTGGCGGTGTTGAACGCGCCGTTGTTCGGCGTCGCTGGGTCGGTGCAGCTCAGGTCGGCCGCCGCCGCGCTGGTGGTGAAGGTGATCGCCACGGTGTAGGTGTGCGTTTTACCCGGCTTGAGCGTGAGATTGCTCGCGCTGACCTGGCTGACGTTGCCGTTCCCTGACG
Organism: Ottowia sp.; assembly: GCF_016703145.1. GTDB lineage: Bacteria > Pseudomonadota > Gammaproteobacteria > Burkholderiales > Burkholderiaceae_C > Ottowia. The sequence continues at coordinate 147,201 of NZ_JADJCO010000003.1, forward strand.
CCGGGTCAACGGCCGTCCCGACGCTGTCGGGGTCGGCGTTGCCGACCACCGCCACGGCCCAGCCATTCAGCGTGATGCCCGTGGCCGGAAACGCGGGGGTGTCGGTCAGGGTGTAGGTGCCGTCGGCGGTGCCGTTGTTGCGCACCGTCACCGTGTACGTCGCCGTGTACTGGTTGCCGCTGGGCGGCGTGTTGACACTGGCGATCACTGGCGCGCCCTTGAGCACCGTCAGGTTGGGCTTGCTGTTGTCGGTCACCTCCACCGAGGCCTTGCACGGGTTCTGTTCTCCCGTGCAGCGCGGGTCGCCCGCCGTGGCGGTGGCCGTGTTGGTGATGTTGGACGTGTTGGTCTTCTTCACCGTCAGCGTGGCCACGGGAACGCCCGTCGCCCCGGCCGCCACGCCCGCGGTGGAGGTGCAGGAAACCGTCGTGGTACTGCCATCACCTGTCAGCGGCGGCCCCGCGCTGGCTGCGCAGGTGAAGCCCGAGCCGTTTGTGATCGACTGCACTTCAATGCCCACCGGGATGACGTCCACCACCGTGGTCGGGTTGGTGGTCGCCACCGGGCCGCTGTTGCTGGCCGTGAGCGTGTAGGTGAAGCTGTCGCCGTTGGCGGCCTGCGCCACGCTGGCGGTCTTGCCCAGCGTCAGGTTCAGCGCCGCCGGCACGGGGCCGCAGCCACTCGCGCTGGCGCTGGCGCTGCCGGTGATCGACGCGGTGTTGAACGCGCCGTTGCGCGGTTCCCCGGTGCACGTCAGGTTGGTGGCCGCCGCGCTGGTGGTGAAGGTGATCGTCACGGTGTAGGTGTGCGTCGCGCCCACCGGGATCGCGACGTCCGTCGCGCTGATCTGGCCGGAGGGGCTGTTGGGGTTCAGCGCGCCATTGACCGTGCCGCCGCTGGTCACCACGGCCCAGGCGTTCAGCGTGACGTTCGGCGAGAAGGCCGGCGTGTCGCTCAGGGTGTAGGTGCCATCGGCCGTGCCCGTGCTGTTCGACACCGTCACCGTGTACGTCGCCGTGTACTGGTTGCCGCTGGGCGGCGTGTTGACGCTGGCGATCGCCGGTGTGGACTTGGCCACGGTCACTTTGGGCGCCACGATGGTGTCGGTGTCGGTGGAGGTGCAGGGGGTGCCCACGGTGCAGCCGCCACCGCTGGTCACGCTGGCCGTGTTCACCGCATCGGTGCCGGCCTCGCCGGTCACGTTGGCGTTCACCGTGAAGCGCACGCTGCCGTTCGCGGGCACCGTGACGCCCGTGCAGCCGGCGATGGTGCAACTGCCGATGTCGGCCGGGTTGACCTTGGTGATGGCTGTGATCGACAGCCCGGTCGCCAGGCTGTCGGTCCAGTTCACGCCGGTGGCCGGTGCGTCGCCCGAGTTGTGGATGGTCACCGTGTAGGTGGTGGTGCCGCCCGCCAGCACCGTGCTGGTGTCGTTGCTCTTGCTCACCGTCAGGCTCGACTGCGCGATCGGCGTGGTCGATGTCGAGCTGTTGTTGCCCAGGTCGGGATCAGGCGTGGTCGTCGTCGTCGTCGCGGTGTTGACAAGGCTGCCGGTCGCGTTGTCGCCCAGCGTGCCGCTGATGGTGTAAGTGCGGGTGGCGTTGGGCGCCAGCGTGCCGAAGTTGCAATTCACGGTCTGACTGGCGATCGAGCACGAGCCGGCATTGGCGCCGCCCAGCGACAGGCCGGTGACCGAGCCGGGCACGGCGTCGGCGGTGGTGACGTTGACCGCGTCGGACGGGCCGTTGTTCTTCACCGTGATGCTCCAGCTCACGCTCTGGCCAGGCACCGCCGGGTTGCTGGATGCCAGCAACTTGGTGATCTGCACGTCCGCCGACGGCGCCAGCGTCAGGGTGCTGGTGGCGCTGTTGTTGCTCAGGTTCGGGTCGGCCGGATCGCCTGGCGACCCGATCGTCGCCGTGTTCACCAGATTGCCGGTGGCGCTGGCACTGACGTTCGCCAACACCGTGTAGGTGATGGTGCTGCCCACCGGCATGTCCACCGTGGCGCTGATGCTGCCGCTGCCGTTGGCGGCGAAGCCGCTGGCGCCGCCGGCGCCCACGGCCGTCCAGGTCGCGCTGGCGATGCCCGGGGGCAGGGTGTCGGAAATCGTCGCGCCGACGACAGGGTCGGGGCCGGCGTTCGTCGCCACGATGGTCCACGTCACCTGCTGGCCCGGAACCGCCTGGCCGGACGGGGGCGTCTTGGTGATCCGCAGGTCCGCCTCGCGGTGCGTGTTGGTGATGGTGCAGATGACGTTCTGGTTATTGGCGAGCGTCAACTGGCTGCCGGCGAGCGTGCCGCCGGAGCAGCTCCAGGCGCTGGCGTTGTAGCCGGCCGGGCCGGTTTCGCTCAGCATGTACTGGCCCACGTCCACCGTCGTGGCGGCCACGCCGCCCGCGCCCGACAGCGGCGTCGGGCCGCTGGCCGTCAGCGTGAAGCTATTGGCCGTCGACGGGCCGGCCGGATTGCCCATCTGCTTCTGCAGCGTCAGCGTGGCCGTGGGCTTCCTCGTGTTGGTGATGGTGCAAGCGGCGCTGGGGTTGCCGTTGGTGAGATTGGCCGTGATGCTGCGCGCGGTGTTGTCCACCGTCACGTAGCCGGTCGTCGAGCCGCCGCCGGGCGCCGTGCAGGTGATGACGGCATTCGACTCCCACCCGTCAGCCAGGCTTTCCGAAATGACCAGCGGGTTGCTGCCCCCGAGGGGAATTTGGACGCGCTGGGTCTGGCCGTTTTGCAGGGTGAACGTCGGCGACGGGTTTGCGCCGGTGCCCGTCACGTTGAAGGTGAAGGTATCGTTGGGCGCGCCGGCGGGTGTGGTGGTCTTGGTGACGTCCACCCAACCCATCACCTGGACTCCGTTCACGATGGCATTGCCGGTCTGGCATTTGGACTTGGTACCCGGCACCAGGGTGGGGGAAGAGCAGGTGTTGCTGCTTGCGCTGCTGTTGTTGTCGTAGGACAGGAGCCATGGCACCACCAGTTGCCCCGCGGCATTGGCGCTGCACGACACGGTGACAGACTCCACCGTCCATGTCACGCTGCCGTTGGCCGCGAAATCGCCGCATTGGGCGCCGGCGGGCGCGCCGCCAGGTTTGAAGAATGGCGAGGGCGTGGTGGGAAACGCCGCCGACGCGCACGAATTCGCCCCCGCGCCGACGCCACCGCCAGGCACCTTGAGGTTGGTTTGGTTCTTTGTTCCGAAGAAAATGCCACCGTTGTAGCGAGTCGCGGAGCCCGACTGGAGCGGCACTTTCATGTTGACCGTGACCGTGCCGCCAGCGTCGCAGGCGGGAACCTCGCCCGACGTATCGATCGTGATCACGGAGACGAAATCGTTGGCCGTGCAATTCAGCGCGTCAGCGAAGCGCTCGGCGGCGCATTGTGTGTTGTCCAACGCTTCCGTGACCTGTGCCTGCGCCAGCGACGGCAGCGCCATGGCGCCCAGCGCCAAGCCCCCCGCCCCCAGCCACGCGCTGGCGGCCCGCCCGAGCCGTTTCTTCCATGTACTCATATTCATGATGTATCTCCCTTGGGTGTTCATTCAATCGACCCCCACCGGCTCCACGCCTCTCTCGGCGCATTGCCGCACAAACTCGTGTCCGCCTGAATGCGCGGTTGTTTGTATCAGTTTGATGCTTGAGTATCAAGTACCACTTTAATACTCGCACTCGACAAAGCTGAACGCCGGCAGGACTTGGGTTTTCGGGATCGTGGCGTGGAGAAGGCAGAGCCCTGCCGCCAGGCGGTGGGGTAGCGCCCGTGGTGAGGCGCACCGCCTGATGTTCTGGGGAGAACAAGGGGGAAATGAGGGAATTCCACCTGGCGGGGATGCAGGCCCGTGGCGTGGCGCCAGGTCGCGCCGGAGCGATGTCTACCGGCGATCCACGCGCCGGACCTGGATTCCGACCTCGGGATCGTGATCTCGGCTCGCCGGGAAAATACTAATATTTTAGTATTATTTAAATTTAAACTATTGAAACAAGATGAATGATGGATTTCCAGGCATGCGACAATTACAATACTTAAGTTCTATGTATATTAATACTTAATAAGTAATAATTAATATCTTAAGCAAGTTCTTCATGAATCGCCATGCGATGTGCTGATCCGCGATGGCTCGCACGTCCATCGTGTGCCTCACCGGCGGCACGAACCGCGACAGTGGCGTGGGCTGTGGCGGCGGGCAGGGCGCCGGCAACGTCCTTTGTTGGTGGCCGATCTAATAGAATTTGATAGCAATAAATCCAGTATCCACGCTGGCCAAGAGCCAGAATGGCATGGATTCCGCCCTGCACCCGTGCCGGCCGGCGCACCCAGGTACCATCGCCTCATGCCCAAGTACCAGTTCACCGTCGAGGTCGAGCCCGCGTTCCTGCCCGAGCAGTCCGAGCCGGCGCAGGAGCTGTACGGCTTCGCCTACACCATCACCGTGCACAACACGGGCGAGGTGGCCGCGCAGCTGATCTCGCGCCACTGGGTCATCAACGACGCGCGCGGCCGCACCGAGGAAGTCAAGGGCCTGGGCGTGGTCGGCCAGCAGCCGCTGCTGAAACCCGGCGAGGCGTTCCGGTACACCAGCGGCTGCCGCCTGCGCACGCCCAGTGGCACCATGCACGGCAGCTACTTCTGCGTGGCGGAGGACGGCGAGCGCTTCGAGGTGGCGATCCCCCTGTTCGTGCTCGACGCCGGCGGCGCGGGCGGCGGCAGCGCGCGCGTGCTGCACTAAAGAAGCCGTGAACGAACCCACCACGCCCGCTCATCCCGCCCAGGCGCACGCCCTCGGCGTTGCAAATGCTCGCCGTGGCTCAAGCTGCGTCTGCGCTTTGCGCCTTGATGGCGCACCCCTGCGCGGTCTGCTCGGACGCGGCGAATTCATTCACAGCTTCTGACCGGCCCCGCGTCATGGCCACTTCTCAGCTCGCGCTGATCGACCTGCTGCGCACGCTCGACCCCGAGGCGCCGCTGGCCGAGCGCCATCTGTGGCTGATGCGGCTGCTGGACTGGGTGCGCGGCGAGGGCATCGACCCGGAGGCGGCGGTGGCGCGCGTGCGCGTGCTGCTGGACGCGGCCGAGGTGCGGCCCGAGTGGCTGCGGCAGTGGCACCGCTGGTGGGCCGAGTTCCTGACCACGGTGGATGCCACGCCGCTGCTGGCCGACCTGGGCTTCGCGCCGCGCAACGCCTTCGTGAGCGAGCTGACGGGCCGCGTGTGGCGCAAGGTGCTGCTGCCGACGCCGGAGACCACCGACCTGGGCGAGCTGTTCCCCCTGCTGCTGCCGGGCGAGTTCGATGCCCGCTGGCTGCGCGCGCTGGACCCCGCCACGCTGGAGCGGCTGCGGCGGGTGCTGTTCGGCACCGAATCGTCCACCGGGTCGCCCGCCGGCGCGCCAGCCTACGCGCTGCGCACGCTGCTGGACGCGCTGGCCTACGCCATCAGCCAGATCAGCGCCGTGGGCCAGTCGCCAGACGTGCGCACCCGCATGGCGGCCGAGACGCAGCGCCAGCGCCCCTTCGTCGACCTGCCGATCGTGTTCGAGGCCTTGCGCCAGGCCGTCCTGACCCAGGGGCGCCAGAGCGCGCCGGCGCTGGTGGCGCTGGGCCATCTGCGCGAGCAGCTCGACGCCTGCCGCGCCGCCGCCTCCACCGTGTACGCGCACCTGCAGGAACACGGCATCTCGGTGCACATCGAGTTCCAGCTGCGGCAGTTGCGCCAGCGCATCCTGCGCGTGAAGGCGCTGCTGCTGTGCCTGGAGACCGACGCGCCGGCGCAGGCCACGGCGCAACTGCTGTCGCACCTGGTGCGCGTGGGCCGCGACAGCCGCAGCGTGCGGGCGCTGCTGGCGTCCAGCACCGAGCTGCTGGCGGCCAAGGTGACCGAGCGCAACGCCGAGACGGGCGAGCACTACATCACCCGCGACGGCCGCGAATACCTGCACATGCTGGGCGCGGCCTCGGGCGGCGGCGCGGTGCTGGCCGTCACCACCTGCACCAAGCTGCTGATCGTGGCGCTGGGGCTGTCGGCCTTCTGGGGCGGGCTGGCGGCGGGGCTGAACTACGCCGCGTCCTTCGTCGTCATCATGCTGCTGCACTGGACGGTGGCCACCAAGCAGCCGGCCATGACGGCGCCGGCCATGGCGGCCAGGCTCAAGGGCATCGATTCGCCCGGCGCGGAGGAGCACTTCGTCACCGAGGTGGTGTACCTGCTGCGCTCGCAGTTCGCCGCCATCACGGGCAACGTGGGGGTCGTGATCCCGGGGGTGGTCGCGCTGGCGGCGGTGATCGACGCGCTGGGCTGGGGCCCGCTGGTGGACCGCCGCCACGCGCAGCACCTGCTGGCCGAGCACCATCTGCTCGGCCCCACGGCGCTGTTCGCCGCCGCCACGGGCGGGCTGCTGTTCGCCTCCAGCGTGATCGCGGGCTGGGTGGAGAACTGGTTCGTCTTCCACCGGCTCGACTCGGTGATCGCGCACCACCCGCGCTTCACCCGCCGCCTGGGCCCCGAGCGCGCGCGGCGCTGGGGTGCCTACTGGCGCCAGCACGTCTCCAGCTGGACGGCCAACATCTCGCTCGGCCTGATGCTGGGGCTGGTGCCGCCGGTGCTGGGCTTCTTCGGCCTGCCGTTCGAGGTGCGCCACGTCACCCTGGTGGCCGGGCAGGTGGCCGCCGCCAGCCACCAGCTGGGCGCCCAGGTGCTGCACAGCCCGGCGCTGTGGTGGGCCGCCGCGGGCATCGCCATCACGGGGCTGATGAACCTGGCCTGCAGCTTCTACCTGGCGTTCCGGCTGGCGCTGGCGGCACACAACGTCACCGGCGTGGACCGGCGGCGCCTGTACACCGCCCTGGGCCGGCGCCTGCTGCGCCAGCCACTGTCCTTCGTGCTGCCCGTGCGCGTGCGCGGGCAAGCCGGGGCCGCCGATCGGGTTAGCATGGGCCCTCCCTGACCTGGGAGCCTGCGCCGCGGCATCCACTGACCGCGGGCCGTGCCCCCTCGGCCGGCGCACCCGGGCTTCCTCGCCCGATCGCGCCGGCCCAAGCAAAGGAAACCGCCTTTTGACTGAACGATGGACGGCCCCATGGGCCGACGGAACCCACATCTCGGCCGGCCTGATCGCCTTCGAGTGGGCCTTGCTGCTGGCACTGGCCGCGCTGGCCGGCCACCTGGTGCAGCGCTTCGCCAGGCTGCCCAAGATCGTGGGCTACGCCCTGGTGGGCGCCCTGGCCGGGCTGACCGGGCTGGCCGGCGCCGCCTGGCCGCTGCACGGGGTGGGCCTGTTCCTGCTGGAGCTGGGCATCGCCGTGGTGCTGTTCGAGGCCGGCGCGCGCCTGTCGCTGCGCTGGTTCCGCCACAACCCGATGGTGCTGCTGCAGAGCGTGGCCGAGTCGCTGCTCACCTTCATCGCCGCCTTCGTGGTGCTGCGCGCGCTGGGGCTGGACGTGAAGGTGGTGCGCGCGCTGGCGATCATCGCCGTGGCGGCGTCGCCGGCGGTGCTGATGCGCGTGGTGCTGGACCTGCGCGCCAGCGGGCCGGTGACCGACCGCGCCGTCGCCCTGGCGACGCTGAACACGCTGTACGCGCTGACCCTGGGCACGGCCATGCTGCGCACCATCGACCGCGGCGAGGACACGATGCTGGCGTCGATCGCCTTCTCGGCCACGGTGCTGGGCGTGTCGGCGCTGGGCGGCGCGCTGCTGGCTGCGCTGCTGGCTGGCGCGCTGCGCGTGCTGCGCCCCACCAGCCGGGACACCGCCATCGTGATCCTGGCGCTGATCGCCGCCTGCGCCGCCGTCGCCGCGCCGCTGGGCGGTTCGGCGCCGCTGGCGGCCATGCTGGGCGGCCTGGCGCTCAAGCAGGCGCACCCCCGGCCCTGGGTGTGGCCGCGCCAGTTGGGCACGGCGGCGTCGATGCTCACCATCCTGATGTTCGTGCTGGTGTCGTCGATGGCGGTGCAGGGCGACTGGGGCGGCGCCATCACCTGGGCGGGGCTGGCGCTGATCCTGGCGCGCGCGGCCGCCAAGGTGGCCAGCTTGCTGGCCACCAGCGCGGGCAGCGGCATGTCGCTGCGCCAGACGCTGTGGGTCGGCGCGGCGATGGTGCCGATGTCCTCGGTGGCGCTGCTGCTCACCTCGCAGTTCGTGGTCGCCTCGCACAGCGTGGGCTCGCAGGTGGCGGCGATCGCCCTGCCCGTGATCCTGGTCACCGAGCTGGCCGGCGCCGTGCTGGTCAGCGTGGCGCTGTACCGCGCGGGCGAGGCCGGCCGGCCGTGGCGCCGCGCCGGCCTGGTGGCGCCCGCCGCCGCCGACGACGGGGAGACGCGCCCATGACGCTGGAAGCCTTCGGCAAGTCCGATCCGCTCACGCTCGGCGTGGAGCTGGAGCTGCAACTGGTCAACACCGTCGACTACGACCTGACGCACTACGCCGACAACATGCTGCGCCTGATGGCCGGCCACGCGCTGCCAGGCTCGGTGGTGCCGGAGATGACGGCGGGCATGATCGAGATCTCCACCGACGTGTGCCGCACCTGGAGCGAGGCCCGGGGGCAACTGGGGCAGATCCGCGACGCGCTGGTCAAGTGCGCCGACAAGCTGAACATCGCCGTGGTCGGCGGCGGCACGCACCCGTTCCAGCAGTGGCACCAGCAGCGCATCTACGACAAGCCGCGCTTCCAGCAGCTGTCGCAGCTCTACGGCTACCTGAGCAAGCAGTTCACCATCTTCGGCCAGCACGTGCACGTGGGCTGCCCGGACGCCGACACCGCGCTCTACACGCTGCATTGCATGTCGCGCTACATCCCGCACTTCATCGCGCTGGCGGCCTCCAGCCCCTACGTGCAGGGGCACGACACGGCCTTCGACTCGGCACGGCTCAACTCGGTGTTCGCCTTCCCGCTGTCGGGCCGCGCGCCCTGCGTGGTGAACTGGTCCGAGTTCGAGGCCTACTTCGACAAGATGACGCGCACCGGCGTCGTCAAGAGCATGAAGGACTTCTACTGGGACATCCGCCCCAAGCCCGAGTACGGCACCATCGAGGTGCGCGTGTTCGACACCCCGCTGACCATCGAGCGCGCCGCCGCCCTGGCCGGCTACGTGCAGAGCCTGGCGGCCTGGTTCCAGGCCGAGCGCCCCTTCGCCCCGGTGGAGGACGACTACCTCGTCTATGGCTACAACCGCTTCCAGGCCTGCCGCTTCGGGCTGGACGCCGTGTACGTGCAGCCCGCCGGCGGCGAACACCTGCCGCTGCGCGAGCACCTGCTGGCCACCATGGACCGGCTGGCGCCCTTCGCCGACGCCTGCCAGGCCGGCGACGCCATCGCCCTGCTGCGCGCCGAGGTGCAGGACAACCGCAACGACGCCCGCTGGCTGCGCGAGCGCCAGCAGGAGGAAGACCTGCTGAGCGAGGTGATCCGCCAGGCCAGCCTGCGGTTTCGCGGCGCGTGAACTTTCACACATTGGAAGGAACCCGAACCGGCGCGGACGCGTCAGAATCAGCTTCCACGCCCTTTTCGCGTCCCTTCGTCCATGAGCCTGCGCATCGGCATCTCCGCCCGCCTCCTGCACCAGCCCCCGCCGGGCCTGGGACTGCCCCTCAAGCGCCTGCAGTTCCTTGAAAGCAACATGGCGCAGTGGATCATGTCCCACGGCGTCGCCGCGCTGATGATCCCCTTCATCGACAAGCGCGTGGTCACCATCCGCCGCCGCCCGCCCCTGAACGACATCGTGGACAACCTGGACGGCCTGGTGCTGCAGGGTGGCAGCGACATCTGCGCCAGCACCTACGGCGCCAAGCCCTGGCGCGAACACACCGACAGCGACCCCATCCGCGACGAGTACGAGCTGGAGTTGCTGCGCGGCTTCATCGACGCCGGCAAGCCCGTGCTCGGCATCTGCCGCGGCGCGCAGTTGCTCAACGTGTACTTCGGCGGCACCCTGGTGCAGGACATCCCCAGCCAGTGGCCCGGCGCCATCGCGCACCAGGACCTCGACCGCTACGACCGCCTGATCCACGAACTGCACTTCGTGCCCGGCTCGCGCCTGTCCGACATCTACGGCTACGCGCCGCAGCGTGTCACCAGCATCCACCACCAGTGCGTGGACGAACTCGGCCAGGGCCTGGTCATCGAGGCGCGCAGCCCCATCGACCGCGTGCCCGAGGGCATCCGCCACACCGGCCACCCCTTCGTCATGGGCGTGCAGTGGCACCCCGAGTTCCACCTCAATGGCGACGGCGCCACCGAGGACGTGCTCGACAGCGGCCCGCTGATGATGGCCTTCCTCAAGGCCGCCGCGCGCCGCGCCGGCCGCGTGCGGCGCCTGGCCGACGGCGTGGCCCTGGTGCGCGAGCGCGCCATCGAGCTGGGCGGCGGCCGCTGACGCCGCGCGGCCTTCGGCAACGGCCATGGGCGAGTTCGACCTGATCGAGCGGTTCTTCAAGCGAAAATCCGCTGCAACCCGCTACAGCATTGCACCAACAGCTACTGATAGCGTAGCACTCGGCATCGGCGACGACTGCGCCCTGATCCAGCCCGCGCCCGGCCAGCAACTGGCCGTCAGCAGCGACATGCTGGTCGAGGGCCGCCACTTCTTCGCCGATGTCGATCCCGCCGCGCTCGGCCACAAGGCCCTGGCCGTCAACCTGAGCGACCTGGCCGCCATGGGCGCGGAGCCGCTCGCCTTCACCCTGGCACTGGCCCTGCCGCCCGCGCGCGCCGCCGACGCCGCGTGGCTGCAGGCCTTCAGCGACGGCCTGCTGCAGCTCGCCGCCGCGCACCGCTGCCCACTGATCGGCGGCGACACCACCGCCGGCCCGCTCAACCTCTGCATCACCATCCTCGGCCAGGTGCCGGCGGCCCAGGCGCTGCGCCGCGACGGCGCCCGCGCCGGCGACGACCTGTGGGTCAGCGGCACGCTGGGGGGCGCGCGCCTGGCGCTGGAGGCCCTGCAGGGCCTCCGCACCCTGCCTCCCGGCATGCTGGCCGCCGCGCGCCAGCGGCTGGAGCGGCCCACCCCGCGCGTCGCCCTCGGCCTGGCGCTGCGCGGCATCGCCAGCAGCGCCATCGATCTCAGCGACGGGCTGCTGGGCGACGTCGGCCACGTGCTCGCCGCCAGCCGCGCCGGCGCCACCATCGACACCTCGATTGCTTCTCTATTGATAGCTGTCGGTGAAGATACCACACTGGCTTCAGCCGTTTTTGACACGAAAACCGCGCTGACCCTCACCCTGGCCGGCGGCGACGACTACGAGCTGGCTTTCACCGCCCCGCCCGCCGCCCGCGCCGCCGTCGAACACGCCGGCGCGCAGGCCGCCACGCGCGTCACCCGCATCGGCCGCATCGAGGCCGCGCCCGGCTTGCGCCTGATCGACGGCGCGGGGCGCGCGGTCGAGGGCGACTTCCGCTCGTTCGATCACTTCGCCTGAACGATCGGCGGCTCGGCGCGCGCGATGTCGTGCAACTGCGCGATGGCGCTCTCGGCCGCCGGGCTGAGGTAGGCGTCGGCGCGGCGCACCAGCGCCAGGCGCCGGTCGGACGACCAGCCGCCCGGCGGCACCAGCAGGCCGAAATCACGTTGCACCTCCGGCAGTCCGGCGGCGGAGCGCGGCACCAGCACCACGGCATCCAGCGCCAGACCCAGCCCCAGCTCGCGGTTGGAGTAGGACGAAGCCACCCAGGGCGGCGGCGCCTCCAGGCCATGCGCCGCGAAGTTGCGCTGGAACTCGGCGAAGGTGGCCGTGCCGGGCGCCGGGACGACCCAGCGCGCCCGCGCCAGTTGCGCCCAGCTTGGCCGCCGGCCGCCCTTCAGCAGCGCGTGGCCGCGGGGCGCGATGGGCACCATCGGGTCGTCGCACAGCGGCTCCCACACCAGGGGCCGCGCCGGCGGCGCCGGCAGCCCGAGCAGCGCGAACTCCAGCTCGCCCGCCGCCACGCCGCGCATCAGGCTGTCGGTCATGCCGCCGCTGAGCATCCAGCGCACGCCGCGCTCGGTCTGCCGGGCGGCCAGCGGCAGCACCCAGCGGTCCGGCACCCCCATCCCCAGGCCCCAGCGCAGCACGCCGCTGCGGCCCTGGCGCAGGTCGCGCAGCGCGGCATGCAGGTCGCCGGCCGCCAGGTCGATGTGGCGCGCCCGCTCCAGGAAAGCGCGGCCGTAGGCGGTGGGCCGCATGCCGCGCCCTGCGTGCTCGAAGAGCTTGACCTTGCTGGCCCGCTCCAGCCGGGCGATGGCCTTGCTCAGCGTGGGCGGCGCGAAGCCCAGCTGGACCGACGCGGCCGTGAGGCTGCCCACGTCGGCGACGACCACGGCGATGTGCAGATCGTTCAGATTCATGGTTTTCCAATCCGGAAAAGTTTACCCACACGTTTTTATGGCACGTTTCCGCGCTCCGGACTAGATTCGCGCGCATCGCCATCATCCCCAAGGAGACAGACATGACAAGCATTTCGCCCCTGGCACGGGCCGCCGCCTGCGCCGTGGCCGCCCTGGCACTCGGCACGGCCGCGCAGGCGCAGGACGCCTGGCCGAGCAAGACCATCACGCTGGTGGTGCCCTTCGGCCCCGGCAGCGGCACCGACCTGGGCACCCGCATCCTCGCCAAGGAACTGGCCACCCACCTCGGCGTGGCGGTGATCGTCGACAACAAGCCCGGCGCCAACGGCGCCATCGGCGCGCAGGCCGTCGCCAAGGCGGCGCCGGACGGCCACACGCTGCTGGTCGGCAGCGGCACCACCAACGCCGTCAACTACGCTTTCTTCCCGAGCAAGCTGGGCTACAAGCCGGAGTCGTTCGTGACGGTGGCCGGCATGGGCTCCAGCCCGATCGGCCTGTACGTGCCCGCCAATTCCCCCTGGAACAACCTCGCGGACCTGGTGGCGGCGGCCAAGAAGACCCCCGGCAAGTTCAGTTGCGGCAGCGGCAACACCGTGACCCAGGTGGCGTGCGCCGTGCTCAAGAAGCGCGCCGGCATCGACGCCGTGAACGCGCCCTACAAATCCAACCCGCAGTCGCTGACCGACCTGGCTGGCGGCCAGTTGACGTATGCGTTCTCGGACGCCTCGGCCGCGCAGACGCTGGTCGATGGCAAGAAGGTGCGCACCCTGGCCCTGGCCACCGAAAAGCGCGCCACGGCCGCGCCGAACGTGGCCACCTTCGGCGAGCAGGGGGTCGCCGACTTCGTGTTCACCGGCTGGACCGCCGTGTTCGCGCCCGCCGGCACGCCGGCACCCGTGGTCGAGAAACTCAACGGATTCATCCGCCGCGCCAACCAGTCGCCCGCGGCGGTCGAGCTGCGCGCGCAAAGCGGATCGAGCCTGCTGGACTTCGACGTCGCCGCCACCAAGCGCTTCGTCGATGGCGAGGTGACGCGCTGGAGCCGCTACGTGAAGGACGCCGATGTCAAGCCCGAATAACGCCGCCGGCCCGCTGGCCGGCCTGCGCGTGATCGACTGGACGCACGTGCTCGCCGGCCCCTTCTCGGGCTACCAGCTCGGCTTGCTGGGCGCCGAGGTGATTCGCGTCGAGCGCGCCGACGCCGACGACATGATCCGCGCCAAGGCGGCCGACCCCGGGCTGGCCGCCCTGGGGCTGGGCGAGGCCTTCGTGGTGCAGGGCGCCGGCAAGCGCTCGCTGGCGATCAACGCCCGTGATCCGCGCGCCCGCCAGGCGCTGGCCGCGCTGATCGCCTCGGCCGACGTGCTGCTGGAGAACTTCCGCCCCGGCAAGCTGGCCAAGCTCGGCTTCGACCCGGCCGAACTCATCGTGCGCCACCCGCGCCTAGTGGTGTGCTCCATCACCGGCTTCGGGCCGGACTCGAACCGGCGCGCCTACGACCACGTGGTGCAGGCCAGCAGCGGCTTCATGGCCGCCAACGCCAACACCGACGGCACGCCGCAGCGCGTGGGCTTTCCGGTGATCGACTACGCCGTCGGCATGCAGGCCGCGCAGGCGGTGCTGGCGGCGCTGCTGCGCCGCGAACGCCAGGCGCGGCGCGCGCGCGCGGCGAATGGCTGCAGGTGACCATGAACGGCGCCGCGCTGACCCTGCTGGGCCCGGTGTTCGCGCCGCAGATGGTCAGCGGCATCACGCCGCCGCGCACCGCCTCGACGGCGTTCTCCGGCAGCGCGCTGTCGGGCACCTTCGCCGCCAGCGACGGCCATCTGGCCCTGGTGTGCAACGCGCCCGACCAGGCCGTGGGCCTGCAGCGGGCGCTGGCCGAGGCCGGCGTGGACGAGGCCACGCGCCAGCACATCGAAGCCGCCGCCGGACAGGCCGACGTGGTGACCGCCCAGCGGTTGCTGGGCGAGGCCTTCGGCCAGGCGACGGTGGCCGACTGGGAAGCGCGCCTGGCCGCCCACGGCGTGCCGGCCACGGGTGTGCGCAGCGCGGCGGCGGCGGCGGCCGAAGCCGTGGCCGAATCGCCGGCCGGATGGCCCCAGGTCGAGCTGCCGCTGCCCGACGGCCCGCGCCGCGTGCCGGTGCCGGGCATCGGCTTCAGCTCGTCCGAGCCGCTGACCGGCCTGCTCGCCGCGCCGCCGCGCCGTGGCGCCGACACCCGTGCCCTGCTGGCCGAGGCCGGGCTGGACAAGGCCACCATCGAGGCGCTGTTCGCCGACGGGGCGGCCTGGGCGCCGCCCGGCTGAATCGCCGCCGGCGCCCTCGGCGTCGGGCGTTGAGCGTCCAGCGCAGGCTGTTCACGCAAAACGCTCAACATTCAAATTTGATAGCTGCCCGCTCAATCTGCGTGCGGGATCGGGCCGGATTTCTCTTGAAAACCGGCCCGCAGGCGCTGCTGCTAGCATTGTCGCCACCCGTCCCGATGGAAAGCAGCGCCATGTCCCGCCACGCCGGCCTCGTCCTGAGCCTCGCCCTCGCCCTGTGCACCGGCGCGCACGCCGCCGACGCCAGCCGCATCAGCCGTGTCACCGTCTACCCCGGCAGCGCCACGGTGGAGCGGGTGCTGCACCTGGCGCCCGGCGCGCGCCAGGCCGTCTTCGCCTGTCTGCCCGCCGGGCTGGACGCGGCCAGCCTGCAGGCCAGCGGCGGCGCCGGCGTGCGCATCGGCGAGCTGGCCGTGCGCCAGCAGCCGCGCGCGCTGCTGGGCGAGGCCTGCCGCAGTCCGCTGCACGATCGCGTGCACGCGCTGGAGGACCAGATCGCCGCGCTGCAGGCCGAGAGCGACGGTCTCCAGGTGGCCGCCGGCTACCTCAAGAGCTTCGGCAACGCCGCCGCGGGCGCGGGCGCCGGCCCCGCGTCGGCGGCGCAGATCGGCGCCACCGCGCAGGCGCTGCGCCAGGGCGCGCAGGCGGGCGCCAACCGCCAGCACCAGATCCAGCGCGCGCAGGAAGCGCTGCAGCGCGAACTGGCTCCCCTGCTGGCCGAGCGCGACCGCGCCGGCACGCCCGACGCGCGCGCCAGCACCGTGCAGGTCACCCTGGCCGCGCCGCAGGGCGGCGAACTGCGCCTGAGCTACCAAGTGCGCGGCCCCGGCTGGCAGCCCGGCTACCGCGCCACGCTGGACACCGAGGCCCGCCGGGTGCGGCTGGAGCGCCAGGCGCTGGTGGCGCAGAACACGGGCGAGGACTGGGACAGCGTGCAACTGGTGCTGTCCACCGGCCAGCCCGGCGCCGCCACGCAGGGGCCGATGCCCCGGCCATGGCGCGTGGGCATCGAGCCGCCGGCCGCGCCGGAACAGATGCGTGCGCTGGCGGCGCCCGCGCTGCGCGCCCGCATCGCCGACGCGGCGGGCGGGGCCGAGGCCGAGCCGCCGCCCAGCTTCGACGTTGGCGTGTTCGACAAGTCCTTCGCCACCGAATTCGTGGTGCCGCGGCGCATCGGCGTGCCCTCCAGCGGCCAGCGCGTCACGCTGTCGCTGGGCGAGCACACCGCCGACGCGCGGCTGCTGGCGCGCGCCACGCCCGCGCTGGACGCCAGCGCCTACCTCATCGCCGCCATCGCCGCCCCGCCCGGCGTGTGGCCCGCTGGCCCGGTCAACCTGGTGCGCGACGGCGCCTACGTGGGCAGCGGCCGGCTCGACCCCGCCGCCTTGGCGCGCCAGGGCCTGGCCTTCGGGCGCGACGAACTGGTCACGGTGCGCGTGGAGCAGCCCGCGCGCACCGAAGGCACGGGCGGCTTCATCGCCAGCCGGCACGAACGCCGCGTGACGCGCCTGTACACCGCCGAGAACCGCCACCGCGACACCATCGCGCTGCAGCTGCTGGACGCCGCGCCGGTGTCCGAGCACCAGGACGTGCGCGTCGAATCGCGCTACCAGCCCGAGCCCGCCAGCCGCGCCTGGAACGACCAGCCCGGCACCGTGCTGTGGGAACAGCCGCTGACCGCCGGCGCCAGCCAGCGCTTCAGCGCCGAGCACCTCATCACCTGGCCGCAGGACACGCGGCTGTTCGAGCGGCCATGAGCCTTTCAGGCCGACCGCGCGAGGACGCGACCGACGTGCAGGCGCGGCGCATCGAGGAAGCCGCTCCCGCGCCGGCGCCCGCCGGGGCCGTGCCGCTGACGCCGCTGTCGGGCCGGGCCGGCCCGCCACCCGCAGGCGCCGTGCGCCCCAGCGCCCGCTTCATGCGCGCGCACCCGGCGCACTGGGTGGCCCTGGGCTTCGGTTCCGGCCTGTCGCCGGTGGCGCCCGGCACCAGCGGCACGCTGTGGGCCTGGCTGGCCTGGGTGGTGCTGGGCCTGTGGCTCACGCCCGCGCAGCAAGGCTGGCTGCTGGCCGCCGCGCTGCCGGTGTCGTGGTGGGCCTGCACCGTCACCGCCGACCACCTGCGCATGGCCGACCCCGGCGCCATCGTGGCCGACGAGATCGTCGCCTTCTGGCTGGTGCTGTGGCTGCTGATGCCGGCGGGCTTCTGGGCGCAGTTGGCCGCCTTCCTGTTGTTCCGGTACTTCGACGCCGCCAAGCCCGGCCCGGTGGGCTGGGCCGACCGCTTGCTGCACGGCGCGCGCGGCTGGCGCGGCGGCTTCGGCATCTTGCTGGACGATCTGGTGGCGGCAGGGTGCGCGCTGCTGGTGATCGCGGTCTGGCACCACATCTGAGCCAATCATGCTACAAAATAATGAGCTTTCGGCGCATGATCCATGCGGGCAAACGCCCGAAATCGTTCAGAAGTTGGCCTCGGTGCTGAAGCAGCGCGGCCAGATGATGGCGACGGCCGAGAGCTGCACCGGCGGCTTGATCGCCGGCGCCTGCACCGACCTGGCCGGCTCGTCGGACTGGTTCGAGCGCGGCTTCGTCACCTACAGCAACGCCGCCAAGACCGAGCTGCTGGGCGTGCCGGCCGCGCTGATCGCCGCGCACGGCGCCGTCAGCGAACCCGTGGCCCGGGCGATGGCCGAGGGCGCCCTCGCCCATGCGCGCGCCCAGGCCGCCGTGGCCGTCACCGGCGTGGCCGGCCCGGCGGGCGGCAGCCCCGGCAAGCCCGTGGGCACGGTGTGGTTCGGCTGGCGGGTCGACGGCCGCACCCTGAGCGAATGCCGCCGCTTCGACGGCGACCGCGCCGCCGTGCGTGCGCGGACCGTGGCGCATGCGCTGGGCCGGCTGCTGGCGCTGCTCGATGCCCCGCCCTGAACGGCTTGACGCCGCCGGTCACTAAGATGGACGCACGCCGGCACCGATAAAACAACACCAGGAGACCTCTCGCCATGTCCACGCCGCAAATCACCCTGAGCAATACCGTCCGCTACAGCACGCTGGCCTTCTGCGTGCTGGCGCTGGTGCTGAGCCTGTTCTCGATGATCGCCTTCGGGCGTGGCCTGCCGTGGCTGCTGCTGTTCGGCGCGCTGGTGGTGGTGGGCATCCACGACCTGCGGCAGACGCGCCACGCCATCCTGCGCAACTACCCGATCCTCGGGCACCTGCGCTTCGCGCAGGAGTTCGTGCGGCCGGAGATCCGCCAGTACTTCATCGAGGGCGACATGGAGGCGCAGCCCTTCTCGCGCGCGCAGCGCTCGGTGGTGTACCAGCGCGCCAAGGGCATGCCGGACAACCGCCCCTTCGGCACCCAGCTGGACGTGGGGGCCGAGGGCTACGAATGGATCAACCATTCGCTGCACCCCACCCGGATCGAGTCGCACGACTTCCGCATCTGGATCGGCGGGCGCCCCGGCACGCCGCTGCCCGGCGCGTCGCCCTGCACGCAGCCCTACAGCGCCAGCGTGTTCAACATCTCGGCCATGAGCTTCGGCGCGCTGTCGGCCAACGCCATCCTGGCGCTGAACCAAGGCGCCAAACTGGGCGGCTTCGCGCACGACACGGGCGAGGGCTCGATCAGCCGCTACCACCGCGAGCACGGGGGCGATTTGATCTGGGAGATCGGCTCGGGCTACTTCGGCTGCCGCAACGAAGGTGGCGGCTTCAACCCCGAGCGCTTCGCCGAGCAGGCGCGCGACCCGCAGGTGAAGATGATCGAGATCAAGCTGAGCCAGGGCGCCAAGCCGGGCCACGGCGGCGTGCTGCCGGGCGCCAAGGTCACGCCCGAGATCGCCGCCGCGCGCGGTGTGCCGGTGGGCGTGTCGTGCATCTCGCCGTCGGCGCACAGCGCGTTCTCCACGCCGGTCGAGCTGATGCGCTTCGTGGCGCAACTGCGCGAGCTGTCGGGCGGCAAACCGACCGGCTTCAAGCTGTGCATCGGCCACCCGTGGGAATGGTTCGGCATCGTCAAGGCCATGCTGGAGACCGACATCACGCCAGACTTCATCGTGGTGGACGGCGCCGAGGGCGGCACTGGCGCGGCGCCGGTGGAGTTCACCGACCACGTCGGCACGCCGCTGCAGGAGGGCCTGCGCCTGGTGCACAACACGCTGCGCGGCGTGAACCTGCGCGAGCGCATCAAGATCGGCTGCGCGGGCAAGGTCATCACCTCGTTCGACATCGCGCGCGTGCTGGCGCTGGGCGCCGACTGGTGCAACTCCGGGCGCGGCTTCATGATGGCCGTGGGCTGCCTGCAGGCGCAGACCTGCCACACCGGCCACTGCCCCACCGGCGTGACCACGCAGGACCCGGTGCGCCAGCGCGCGCTGGTGGTGGCCGACAAGGCGCCGCGCGTGGCGCAGTTCCACGCCAACACGCTGCACGCGCTGAAAGAGCTGCTGCAGGCCGCCGGCCTGACGCACACCGACCAGGTGACCTCGCACCACGTGGTACGCCGCATCGACGACACGCAGGTGCGCCAGTTGTCGGTGCTGCTGCCGTCGATGCGGCGCGGCGCGCTGCTGGGCGACGTGGCCGAGCTGCCGACCGTCTTTCGCCTGTTCTGGCCGCTGGCCAGCGCGCACAGCTTCGCCCCGCAGGTGCCCGAGCAAGGCGGCGCGGACGGCTCCGGCGCGGGGGAGTCGGCGAACGAGGTGGCGCACCAGTTGCGCGACGCGCCACCGCCGGAGCCGGAACCCGTCGCGCACCTGGTGCCCGAGCAGGCCTACTCGCCCGCGGCGGCGCCCGCATCGCCCACGCAGGTGCCGGAAAGCTGGCGCGCCTCCGACGCGGTGGACGGCCAACGGACGGGTTGAGCTTTTTCTTCGGAGCGCCAGGCGCTGGCCTCGCGTCGGGTGAAAACCCCTACCGATTCGGCGCCGTCACGCAGCCATAATTCGCTCGTTTTTGTTGTCACAGAGGCGTCAGCCGTTCGCATGAGTTCGGACATCATTCTGGAAACACGGGGGCTCGTGAAGGAGTTCAAGGGCTTCGTGGCGGTCAACGATGTCAACCTCAAGATTCGCCGCGGCACCATCCACGCCCTCATCGGCCCCAACGGCGCCGGCAAGACCACCTGCTTCAACCTGCTGACCAAGTTCCTGGAGCCGACGCGCGGCCAGATCCTGCTGGAGGGCAACGACATCACGCGCGAAAAACCGGCGCAGATCGCGCGGCGCGGCGTGGTGCGGTCGTTCCAGATCTCGTCCATCTTTCCGCACATGAGCGTGCTGGAGAACGTGCGCGTGGCGCTGCAGCAGACGCTGGGCACGGCGTTCAATTTCTGGAAGTCCGAGCGCACGCTCGACCAGTTGGACGGCCGCTGCCTGGAACTGCTCGACACGGTTGGCCTGCGCGAGTTCTCGCACCTGCCCGCCATCGAGCTGCCCTACGGCCGCAAGCGCGCGCTGGAGATCGCCACCACGCTGGCCATGGACCCCAAGCTGATGCTGCTGGACGAGCCGACACAGGGCATGGGCCACGAGGACGTGGACATGGTGACGCGGCTGATCAAGAAGGTGGCCGCCAACCGCACCGTGCTGATGGTGGAGCACAACATGGGCGTCGTGGGCAGCATCGCCGACACCATCACCGTGCTGCAGTTCGGGCAGGTCATCGCCGAAGGCGCCTACGCCGAGGTCTCGCGCAATCCGCAAGTGCTGGAGGCCTACATGGGCAGCACCGACGCGGCCCTCCAGGGCGCGCACGGCTGAGAAGCACCATGAGCGACGCCTCCGCCTTCGCCATCCGCCTCAAGGACGTGCACGCCTGGTACGGCGAGTCGCACATCCTGCACGGCGTCAGCATCGACGTGCGCCCCGGCGAGGTGGTGACCCTGCTGGGCCGCAACGGCGCGGGCCGCACGACGACGCTGCGCGCCCTCATGGGCCTGGTGGGCAAGCGCACGGGCTCGATCCAGGTGCGGGGCGCCGAGACGGTGAGGATGGCGCCGCACCACATCGCCCGCCTGGGCGTCGGCTACTGCCCCGAAGAACGCGGCATCATGGCCAGCCTGAACTGCCAGGAGAACCTGATGCTGCCGCCCAAGGTGGCCGAGGGCGGCATGGGCATCGACGAGATCTACGAGATGTTCCCCAACCTGAAGGCGCGCCGCACCAGCCCGGGCGGGCGGCTGTCGGGGGGCGAGCAGCAGATGCTGGCGGTGGCGCGCATCCTGCGCACCGGCGCCAAGGTGCTGCTGCTCGACGAGATTTCAGAAGGCCTGGCGCCGGTCATCGTGCAGGCGCTGGCGCGCATGATCCAGCAGTTGCGCGTGCGCGGCTTCACGGTGCTGATGGTGGAGCAGAACTTCCGCTTCGCGGCGCCGCTGGCCGACCGCTTCTACATCATGGAGCGCGGCCTCATCGTGAAGGAATTCACCGCCGCCGAGCTGCAGGACAACATGCACATGCTGCATGAATACCTGGGCGTCTAGGCGCGCCGTGCCTCGTCATTTTCGTCAGTCCACTACCCAAGGAGAGGTCCCATGAAACGCAAACTTCTGTGCTCGCTGATCGCCGGCATCGGCCTGGCCACCGCCGGCCTGGCCCAGGCCCAGATCTCCGACAACGTGGTGAAGATCGGGGTGCTGACCGACATGTCCGGCCTCTACGCCGACCTGGCCGGCCCGGGCTCGGCGACGGCGGCCAAGATGGCCGTGGACGACTACCTGAAAGCCACCAAGTCCAGCCTGAAGGTCGAAGTGGTGGCCGCCGACCACCAGAACAAGGCCGACGTGGGCGCCAGCATCGCCCGCAAATGGTTCGACAGCGAGCGCGTCGACGCCATCGCCGACGTGCCCACCTCGTCGGTCGCCCTGGCCGTGCATGAAGTGGCGCGCGAGAAGGGCAAGCTGTTGCTCAACTCCGGCGCCGCCTCGTCCGACCTCACGGGCAAGCTCTGCTCGCCCAACACCGTGCACTGGACCTACGACACCTGGATGCTGGCCAACGGCACCGGCAGCGCCATCGTCAAGACGGGCGGCAACACCTGGTTCTTCCTGACCGCCGACTACGCCTTCGGCCACGCGCTGGAACGCGACACCTCGGCCGTCGTCACCAAGGGCGGCGGCAAGGTGCTGGGCAGCGTCAAGGTGCCGCTGGCCACGCAGGATTTCTCGTCCTTCCTGCTGCAGGCGCAGTCGTCCAAGGCCAAGATCATCGGCCTGGCCAACGCCGGCGGCGACACCATCAACTCGATCAAGCAGGCGGCCGAGTTCGGCATCACCAAGGGCGGGCAGAACCTGGCCGGCCTGCTGGTGTTCCTCGCCGACGTGCACGGCCTGGGCCTGCAGACGGCGCAGGGCCTGATCCTGACCGAGACCTTCTACTGGGACCTCAACGACCAAACGCGCGCCTGGTCCAAGCGCTTCGCCGCCGCCAACGGCGGCAAGTACCCGACGATGGTGCAGGCCGGCGTCTACGCCTCCGTGCTGCACTACCTGAAGGCCATCGACGCCGGCAAGACCGACGACGGCACGAAGACGGTGGTGAAGATGAAGGAGCTGCCCACCGACGACCCGCTGTTCGGCAAGGGCGTGATCCGCGCCGACGGCCGCAAGATCCACCCGGCCTATCTGTTCGAGGTGAAGAAGCCCGCCGAGTCGAAAGGCCCCTACGACTACTACAAGTTGCGGGCAACGATCCCCGCCGACCAGGCCTTCCGCCCCATCGACCAGGGCGAATGCCCGCTGGTGGCCAAGAAATAAGCGCCGGCGCGCGAGGCAGCGGAGCACAGGCACGCCATGGACATCTTCGGCATCCCGGTCCAGGCCATGATGGGGCAGTTGCTCATCGGCCTGATCAACGGCTCGTTCTACGCCCTGCTCTCGCTCGGGCTGGCCGTCATCTTCGGCCTGCTCAACATCATCAACTTCGCCCACGGCGCCCAGTACATGCTGGGTGCCTTCGGCGCCTACCTGCTGCTCAACAAGCTGGGGCTGAACTACTGGTGGGCGCTGCTGATCGTGCCGCTGGCGGTCGGCGCCATGGGCGTCGTCATCGAACGCACGATGCTCGCGCGCCTGTACAAGCTGGACCACCTGTACGGCCTGCTGCTCACCTTCGGCCTGGCGCTCATCATCCAGGGCTTCTTCCGCAAGGAATACGGCTCCAGCGGCCTGCCCTACACCATGCCCGAACAACTGACGGGCGGGCAGAACCTGGGCTTCATGTTCCTGCCCAACTACCGCGCCTGGATCATCGGCGCATCGCTGATCATCTGCCTGGCGACCTGGTTCGTGATCGAGCGCACCAAGCTGGGCGGCTACCTGCGCGCCGCCACCGAGAACCCGCAGCTGGTGCAGGCCTTCGGCATCAACGTGCCGCGCATGATCACGCTGACCTATGGCTTCGGCGTGGCGTTGGCCGCGCTGGCCGGCGTGATGGCCGCGCCGATCTACCAGGTCAGCCCGCAGATGGGGGCCGACCTCATCATCGTGGTGTTCGCCGTCGTCGTGATCGGCGGCATGGGCTCGATCATGGGCGCCATCGTCACCGGCTTCGGCCTGGGGCTGGTCGAGGGACTGACCAAGGTGTTCTACCCCGAGGCCTCGACCACCGTCATCTTCATCATCATGACCATCGTGCTGCTGATCCGCCCGGCCGGCCTGTTCGGCACCCAGAAGTAAGCCATGGCCACCGGTTCGAACGCCCCCACTCACGCTCCCGCCCCGGCCTCCGCCGGCGCGGCGCGCACGCACCTCGCGGCCTTCGTCGCCATGGCCGCCATCTTCGTGCTCGCCCCGCTGCTGGGCGTGTACCCGGTGTTCATGATGAAGGTGATGTGCTTCGCGCTGTTCGCCTGCGCCTTCAACCTGCTGCTGGGCTTCGGCGGGCTGCTGTCGTTCGGCCACGCCATGTTCCTGGGCGGCGCCGGCTACGTCGCCGCTCACGCCGCCAAGGTGTGGGGCCTGACGCCGGAGCTGGCCGTCGGGCTGGCCACGCTGTGCGCCGCGGCGCTGGGCTGGGTGACGGGGCTGCTGGCCATCCGCCGCCAGGGCATCTATTTCGCCATGATCACGCTGGCGCTGGCGCAGATGGTGTTCTTCCTCAGCCTGCAGGCGCCCTTCACCGGCGGCGAGGACGGCATCCAGGCCGTGCCGCGCGGCAGGCTGCTGGGCATGATCGACCTGTCGAATCCGGTGGCCATGTACGGCTTCGTGCTGGCGGTGTTCCTCGGCGGCTTCGGGCTGATCTACCGCATCGTGCATTCGCCCTTCGGCCAGGTGCTGCAGGCGATCCGCGAGAACGAGCCGCGCGCCATCTCGCTGGGCTACGACGCCGACAAGTTCAAGCACCGCGCCTTCGTGCTCTCGGCCGCGCTGGCCGGGATGGCGGGCGCCACCAAGGCCATCGTGTTCCAGCTCGCCTCGCTGACCGACGTGCACTGGAGCATGTCGGGCGAGGTGGTGCTGATGACGCTGGTGGGCGGCCTGGGCACCCTCTTCGGGCCGATGGTGGGCGCCGCCGTGATCGTGGCCATGCAGAACTACCTGGCCGAGCTGGGCGCCTGGGTGTCGGTGGTGCAGGGCGTGATCTTCGTCGTCTGCGTGCTGCTGTTCCGCCGCGGCATCGTGGGTGAGATCGGGCACCTGCTGAAGAAGTCGCTCTGAACTCCGGACGCTATTGAATCAATAGCTTTCTGCGCAATATCCACGCGGGCTTTCGCCCGTTTTCATTCAAGAATCACAGAAGCGCGCTCCGCCACCGCCACGCCCAGCGGCGCCAGCCGGCGCGCCAGGGCGATGACCTCCTTGTCCTTGCTGAACAGCGCCGCGCCCTCGGCCACCGCCAGGTCGATGAACATCTGGTCGTCGGGATCGCGGCAGCGCACCGGCGCGGCGCCGGCGGGCGCGCGCGGATGGACCCATCGGTCGAAAGCCGCCAGCACCTCGTCCGCCGTGCGCCAGCGGCGCGCCAGTCGCGCCGCGACGAGCGGGTAGGTGAGCACCCGCGCCAATTCGTCGCGCATGGCCGGCGCGGCGATCCAGCGCACCGCGCCGGCGTGGATCGCCTGCTTCAGCGTGTCCATCGCCGGGTCGTCGAACAGCCACAGATCGAGCACGCAGTTGGTGTCGATCACCACGTCGGCGGGGCGCGGACCGGTCACGTGGCCTCACCCGACGTCGAGTTTCAGGCTGCGCACGAAGGGCACCCAGCGCGCACGCTCGGCGCGCCCGAAGTCGTCGGCCTGCCGCGGCGTGGACGGCCCCAGGTTCTCGACCCCGCCCTGCGCCAGCTTGTCCTTCATGGCCGGCAGCGCCAGGGCCGCGTTGAGCGCCTGGTTCAGCCGCGCGACCTCGGCATCGAGCGTCCCGGCGGGCACGAAGAGGCAGTTCCACGAATAGGCGTCGTAGCCGGCCAGGCCCTGTTCGGCGAAGGTGGGCACCCGCGGGATGGCCGGGCTGCGCTGCCGGCCCCCGTAGGCCAGGATGCGCACGCGCCCCTGCTGCGCCATCGGCCGCGAGGTGCTGATGCCGTCGAACACCAGGTCCACGTGGCCGCCCGACAGGTCCGCCATGGCCGGCCCGTTGCCCTTGTAGGGGATGTGGTTGAGCTTCACGCCCGCCACGCGGGCGAAGGCCTCGCCAACGATGTGGCTGATGGAGCCGGTGCCGGCCGAGCCGTAGCTCACCTGCCCCGGCTGCGCCTTGGCCTGCGCGATCAGCGCGCGCAACGTCCCGGGGCCGTTCGCCTTGCTGGCCAGCACCATCGGCCCGCGGCTCACCAGGCCGATCAGGCGCAGGTCGCGCTCCACGTCGAAAGGCAGGTTCCGGTACAGCGCGACGTTCATCACCAGTTGCGAGCTGGTGCCCAGGCCGATGGTCAGGCCGTCCGGCGGCGACTTGGCCACCAGGTCGGTGCCCAGCGACCCGCCGGCGCCGGGCCGGTTCTCGACGATGACCGGCTGGCCCAGCGATTCGGCCATGTAGCGGGCCAGCTCGCGCGCCGTCAGGTCGTTGATGCTGCCCGGACCGAAGCCCACCACCAGCCGGATGGGCCGGTGGGCGCCCGATTGGGCCACGGCGGCGGGCGCCGCCGCCATCGCGGCCAGGGTGGCCAGGGCCGCGCGGCGCGACAGGCGCCAGGAACGAGGGGAATGCATGAGAACGCTCCTTCAGGATGGTGCAGATTCGGGAAACCACGCGGCGGGCACCCGCACCGGCAGCGCCAGCAGGATCTGGCCCATGCCCTTGCCCAGCGCGTCGTTGCGCAGCGAAGCCATGCCGCCGCCGCCCAGCGCCCGCTCGCACACGAAGTTGAAGGCGTGGATGCCCGGCACGTCGTGGCGCGTGACCGGGCCTTCGACCAGGTGCGCGAGGTGCGCGGCCACGCGCTCGGGCGTGAGCTGCGCGCGCAGCAGCGGCAGCCACTCGGGCCGGCGCGCGATCACGCCGATGTTGGAGGTGTCGCCCTTGTCGCCGGAGCGCGCCCAGGCCAGGCGGATCAAGGGCACGTCGATGACTTCGGCGCCGGTGGCGGGTGGTGCCGGCTCGGGCGCGTCGATTGCTACGTTTTTAATAGCTATCTGCGATTTATCGGCGCTGGCTGCAGGCACATTTGGCACAGAAACCGGTGCGCCGTCGAGCGCCACGGCCGGCGCCACACGCGCCTTGTCCAGCAGGAAGGCGTACTGCCGGATCAGCGGCGACACGCCCGCGCGCCCGCCCGCCCCCGTGGTGCCGGGCGCCCAGGACGTGCCGGCCGGCGCGATCTCGCGCGCCAGCAGCTCCAGCGCGGCCTTGTCGGGGTGGCAGGCCGTCAGGCGCAGCACCGCCTCGCGCGCGCCGGCCGCCCGGGCGTGCGGACCGTAGCAGCTCTCGGCGCCCAGCACTTCGAGATTCGTGCGGCTGAGCGGCGCCAGGCCCTGGCGCGCCAGCAGCTCGCCCACGCGCGCCAGGATGGCCTCGCCGGTGCGGCGCGCCTTGGCCGCCGCGTCGAAGCCCACGATGGTGAGCTGCGCCGAGGTCCTGAAGCCGTCCAGCCAGGTGGCGCAGACCTTGTACGTCGCTGTCGGCGCGCGGCCGCGCGCGCCATGCACGCGCACGCGCTGCGGCCCGGCGGGCGCCATGCGCACCTGCGTGAAGTCGCACACCACGTCCGGCAGCAGGTAGGCGGCGGGGTCGCCGATCTCGTATAGCATCTGCTCGGCCACCACCTGCGGCGCCACCAGGCCGCCCGTGCCCTCGGGCTTGGCGACGGTGAAGCTGCCGTCCGGCGCGCACTCGACGATGGGGTAGCCGATGTGCGCCCAGTCGGGCACGTCCTGCCAGTCGGTGTGCAGCCCGCCGGTGGCCTGGCAGCCGCACTCGATGATGTGGCCCGCCAGGCTGCCGCCGGCCAGCCGGTCGAAGTCGAGCGCCGTCCAGCCGAACTCGTGCATCAGGATGCCCAGCGTCACGGCCGAATCGACGCAGCGGCCGGTGATGACGATCTGCGCGCCCGCGTCCAGCGCCGCCTTGACGGGCTGCGCGCCCAGGTAGGCGTTGGCCGTGAGCATCTTGGCGGGCAGCGGCGCGCCACTCTGCAGTTCGGCCACGGGCGGATCGGCCTGGCGCAGCGCGGGCAGTTGCGGCATCACGTCGTCGCCCGTGACGACGGCGATCCTCACGGGCACGCCCAGCTCGGCCGCCAGCGCGCGCAGCGCGTCGGCGCAGCCCCGCGGGTTGACGCCGCCGGCGTTGCTGACCACGCGGATGCCCTGGGCCACCACGTCCTTGAGCACCGCCTTCATCGACACGGACACGAAGTCGGTGGCATAGCCCAGCTCGGGCTTCTTGAGCCGCGCCGCCGCCAGGATGGACATGGTGAGTTCGGCCAGGTAGTCGAACACCAGGTAGTCGATCCGGCCGCTGGCCACCAGTTGCGGCGCGCCGACGCTGGAGTCGCCCCAGAAGCCGGAGGCGCCGCCGATGCGGACGATCTTGGGGTCGGCCTCGCTCATCGTCCGCTCCAGGTGGGTGGGCGCTTCTCGCGGAAGGCCGACTGACCCTCGGCCGCGTCCTCGGTCAACGCGAACAGGCCGATCTGGCTCTCGGTGAAGGCCATGGACTGCTCGAAGGGCATGCCCTCGACGTGCTTCATCAGGTACAGCCCGCGCCGGATGGCGGCGGGCGACTTGTCGAGCAGGCGCGCCAGCAGCGCCTGCACGCCGGCGTCCAGGTCCGCGCTGACGCGGTTGACCAGGCCGCAGGCCAGCGCCTCGCCCGCGTCGATGGGCTCGCCGGTGATGCACAGCTCGGTCAGCATGCGCCGGCCCACCAGCCCTTGCAGCACGCTGAGCACCTGGGCCGGGAACACGCCGATCTTGACCTCCGGCAAGCCGAAGCGGGCGTGCGGCGCGGCCACCGCCAGGTCGCACATGGCCAGCAGGCCCATGCCGCCGGCCATGCACACGCCGTTGACGCGCGCGAGCAGCGGCACGTGCGTGGCGCGCGCCGCGCGAAAGAGGTCAGCGAAGCCCTGCCGCGGTTCCGAGTAGTCGAACTTGAAGGACTGGCCGGTCTGCAGGTCGGCGCCGGCGCAGAAGGCCTTGTCGCCCGCGCCGGTGAGCACGATGGCGCGCAGTCCGCGGTCACCGCGGGCGCGGGTCAGCGCCTCGGTCAGCCCGGCCAGCACGCCGGGGCTGAGGGCGTTGCGCCGCGATTCGCGGCAGAGGGTGAGCCAGAGCACGCCGTCCTGCTGGCGCACGTCCAGCTCGGGTGGGGTTGGGGCATTCATGCGTTGTTCTCCTGGAGGGGGTTCGCGCCGCGCGCGGCGCCGGCGGCGATCAGGGCGTCGATCTCGGCGTCGGCGTAGCCGGCTTCCCGCAGCACCTCGGCGGTGTGCTGGCCGAGCACGGGCACGGGCGTGCGCCGGTTCGGCGGCGTGCCGGACCATTCGCTGGGCACCGCGGTCTCCACGATGGTGCCGACCACCGGGTGCTCGGTCTGCTGGAAGAAGCCGGTCGCGGCCAGGTGCTCGTCCTGCAGCAGCGTTTCGAAGGTGTGCATGGGGAAGATCGGGATGTCCGACTCGGGCAGCAGTTGCCGCCATTCGGCGGTGCTGCGCTGCGCCAGTTCGTCGGCCACCAGTTGGTACAGCGCGTCGATGGCCCGGGTCCGGGCGCCGATGTCCTTGAACCGGGGATCGGTGCGCAGCAGCTCGCCCTTGCCGACCGCGTTCAGGAAGATCTCCCAGTGCCGGTCGGTGTAGATCAGGCAGCAGACGTAGCCGTCCCGGGTCTTGTAGGGCCGGCGGTTGGGGCTCATCAGGCGCGGGTAGCCGAAGTCGCCCTGGCCCGGCACGAAGGTGCGGCCATAGAGGTGGTCGCCCAGCACGTAGGGAATCATGGTCTCGAACATCGGGATGTCGATGCTCTGGCCCCGCCCGGTCTGGTGGCGCGCGTGCAGCGCCGCGCAGATCACGCCGAAGGCGTACAGCCCCACCGAGCGGTCGGCGATGGTGAGGGGCAGGTAGCGCGGCTCGCCGCCCGCGCCCTGGCCGACGGCCGCCGCGAGGCCCGTGGCCGCCTGGATCATGTCGTCGAAGGCCGCCTTGGCCGCGTAGGGCCCGCGCTGCGAGAAGCCGACCATGCTGGCGTGGACCAGGCGCGGGTTCACCGCCGCGAGCTGCTCGTAACCCAGCCCCAGCCGCTGCATCGCCGCCGGCCGCACGTTGGTGGCGAAGACGTCGGCGTCCCGCGCCAGCCGCAGCAGCGCCTCGACGCCTTGCGGGTTCTTGAGGTCCAGCACCACGCTGCGCTTGTTGCGGTTCAAGCCCAGGAACAGCGGCCCCAGCCCGAGGTCGCCGCACGGGCCGATCGAGCGCGTGGAGTCGCCCCCCGGCGACTCGATCTTGATCACGTCGGCGCCCAGGTCGCCCAGCAGCTGCGTCGCGGACGGGCCCATGAAGACCGTGGTCAGGTCCAGCACCCGCACGCCATGCAGGGGGCCGGAGAAGGCGGAGGGATCGGTCGCGGACATCGCCATCCTCGCGCTCACTCAGGCTGGATGCCGGCGGCCCGGATCACCTGGCCCCATTTCCGGGACTCGGCGGCCTGGAAGGCCTTGACCGCCTCCGACGACGAGGCGTCGGCGAACATGAAATCCACCTGCCCGCCGATCAGGTCGGCGATGGACAGCGGGTTGCTCTTGTACGGCACGTTGACCATGTCATCCATTGGGTCTGTCTCCTGGTTCTGGCGCCCAGTCTAGGCCATCGCCGCGTTCTCGCGCGCGCACCCGCGGGTGACGTTCTCGCTGGTCGAGGCGCCGGCCGACGCGCTGCTGGCGATGGTGGAGGAAGGCCGCGCGGACTTCGGCCTCAGCGTGCGCCCCGCGCCGCACCAGCGCCTGCAGTACCGCCGCCTGCGCGACGACCCGTTCGTGCTGGTGTGCCGCCGTGACGACCCGCTGGCCGCCGCGGCGCGGCGCCCTGGTCGATCTTCAGCACGCGCCCCTGCATCGTGAGCGCGCCGCACGGCAGCATCCGGCCGATCACGGACGCGGCGTTCCTTCGCCTGCGCGCGCCGATGCGACCGGTGCTGGAGTACCCCAGCGTGGCCGCATGCGGCGCGATGGTGGCGGCGGGCCTGGGCATCACCGCCCCGCCGGTGCTGGCGCTTCAGCTGGTGAACATGGCGGAACTGGCCGCGGTGCCGCTCACGCGGCCGGCGGTGGCGCGGGCGTTCATGGGGAGCTTGTGACCCGCCCCCAGGCTCCACTCGCTCCGCGATGTTGCGCCTCCCCCCTCAAAGGGGGCGACGCCGCATCATGGATTTCGTGCGTTGCCGGCGGCGCGCGCCGCCCTGCCTCACTGCGGCGACTCCGCCGGCCGCCGCGCGGTGAGGTCGAAGCGGAACATCCGGCACTCGATCGGCCCGTTCCACAGCGGAACGCGGCGCGATTCCTTCAGGCGCAGGCGACCGGGCAGCTTCAGGTCGGGCGTGAGCAGCCAGGCGGTCCAGCCGGCGTAGTGGGTCTTCCAGTGCGCGGCCAGACGCTGGAAGAACTCGTCGCCGGCGTTGAAATCGGCCGGCGCGTCGCCGGCATCGCGCTGGAACGCCTCGCGCCCGCCGCGCGCCTTGTGCCCGGCCACCCCGGCGGCGGCGATGCGCTCGCCGTAGGGCGGATTCATCAGCAGCACGCCGGGCTGGCCGGCGGGCGGCAAGCGCTGCAGCGCGTCGCCGCCGCGCAGTTGCACGGCGGCGGCGACGCCGGCGCGCTCGGCGTTGCGCTGGGCGAAATCGACCATGCGGTGGGCGACGTCGCTGCCGAAGATGCGGACCGCAGCGGTTTCAGAACCAAATTGGCCTTCAACCTTTGTGGGAATTGAACCGGTAGCTTCTTTTTTTATAGCAACCCATTCCGCCGCGTCGAACGGCCTCAGCCGCTCGACGGCGAAGCGCCGCTGCCCGCCGGCGGGCAGGCCCAGGGCGATCTGCGCCGCCTCGATGACGATGGTGCCGGAGCCGCAGCAGGGGTCGTACAGCGGCAGCGGCGAGACCTCGCGCGTGGCCGGGCGCCACCAGCCGCTGGCGGCCAGCATGGCGGCGGCCAGGGTTTCCTTCAGCGGCGCGTCGCCCTTGTCCTGGCGCCAGCCGCGCTTGAACAGCGGCTCGCCGCTGGTGTCGATGTAGAGCGTGGCGTGGGTGGAGCTCAGGTGCGCCTGCACGCGCACGTCGGGGCGCTGGGTGTCGATGCTGGGGCGCACGCCGCCGGCCTGCTGGCGGAAGCGGTCGGCCACCGCGTCCTTGACGCGCAGGGTGGCGAAGTTGAGGCTTTGCAAGGGGCTGGCCTGCGCCGTCAGGTCGACGCGGAAGGTGTGGCGCGGGGTGAACCAGTCCTCCCACGGCACGCCGGCGGCCAGGGCGTACAGATCGTGCTCGCTCTGGCAGGGCGCGTGCGCCAGC
Source organism: Ottowia sp. (assembly GCF_016703145.1). Classification (GTDB taxonomy): domain Bacteria; phylum Pseudomonadota; class Gammaproteobacteria; order Burkholderiales; family Burkholderiaceae_C; genus Ottowia. The sequence continues at coordinate 178,786 of NZ_JADJCO010000003.1, forward strand.
TCGATCAGCACGCGCTGGGCCAGGCGGCTGGCCAGGTTCAGCCGCAGCGCCAGCGCCCAGTCGCCGCGCACGCGCACGCCGCCGCGCAGGGTGAGCAGGTCCTGGCCGGCCAGGCCGGTGAGGCCGTGCACCTCGTCGGCCAGGAAATCCTCGACGCCGGCGGCGCAGGGCAGGAACAGGGTCAGCGGGGTCATGGGTTCTTGAAGCGGGTCAGGCCACCGATTTGCGCAGGCTGGCGATCGGGATGCGCAGCCCTTCGCGGTATTTGGCGACGGTGCGGCGCGCGCAGTCGATGCCCTGGGCCTTGAGCAGCTCGGACAACTGGCCGTCCGACAGGGGCTTGGCGGCGTCCTCGGCCGCGATCAACTGCTTGATGAGCGCGCGCACGGCCGTGCTGGAGGCGTTGCCGCCGGCCTCGGTGCCGAGCGCGGAGCCGAAGAAATACTTCAGCTCGAAGGTGCCGCATGGCGTGGCCATGTACTTGGCGGTGGTCACGCGCGAGATGGTGGATTCGTGCACGCCCAGCTCGTCGGCCAGTTCGCGCTGCACCATGGGGCGCATGGCCAGCTCGCCGTGGATGAAGAAGCTGCGCTGGCGCTCGACGATGGCGCGCGAGACGCGCAGGATGGTGTCGAAGCGCTGCTGGATGTTGCGGATGAACCAGCGCGCTTCCTGCAGCCGCTGGGCCAGGGCCTGGTGGTGCTCGCCGCCCCGGCCGCCGCGCAGGGCGCTGGCGTACACGTCGTGCACGCGCAGGCGCGGCATGACGTCGGGGTTGAGCTGCACGCGCAGGCGCAGTTGCGCACCGGCACCGCGCGCGGTGACGACGACGTCGGGCACGATGGCGTTGCGCTCCACGTCGGCAAAACGGCGGCCGGGCTTGGGCTCCAGCCGCGCGATGACAGGCAGGGCGGCGCGCACGGCCTCCTCGCTTTCGCCCGCGAGCTGCGCCAGCCGCCGCGCGTCGCGCTTGGCCAGCAGCTCCAGGACGCCGTGCTGGGCGCAGATCTTCAGGGCGGTGGCCAGGCGCGCCTGCTCGTCCTCGGCCACGCCGCGCTCGGCCCGCCGCGCTTTCAGTTGCAGCGTCAGGCATTCGGCCAGGCCGCGCGCGCCGACGCCGGCCGGCTCCAGCGACTGCAGCAGCTTGAGCGCGAAGCTGAAGCGGTGCACCAGCTCCTCCAGCGCATCCAGGTCGTCGCCCTCGTCGGTCAGGGTGGCGGCCAGTTGGGCGAGCGAGTCCTCCAGGTAGCCGTCGTCGTTGAGCGATTCGATCAGGAAGCGCAGCGCCGCCGAGTCCTCGGGCGACAGGCGCAGCGCGAGCGCCTGCCGGTGCAGGTGCTCGGTGAGCGACTCGTGGGCGCGGCCGCGCTCGCCGGGGTCGAGTTCGTCGCCGTCGTCGCGCTGCGCGGTGCGCGCGGGCGCCTCGCCGCCCCATTCGCCATCGTCGGGGACCATCTCCACGCCGCCGTCGCCGTCCCAGCCTTCCGCGAAGCCAGCTTCTGCATCAAAACCATCGCTGGCCGGGATGGAATCCATGCCATCCGCTCCTGATTCAGTAGCGTTCTCGTGGATGCGGTCACCTTCGCTGACGCGCTCGTCGGCGCGCGCCAGGCCGAAGTCCTCGCGCGGCGCGTGCTCGTCCTCGCGCTCAAGGAAGGGGTTGTCGTCGAGCATTTGCTCGACTTCGCTGGCCAGCTCCAGCGTCGAGAGTTGCAGCAGGCGGATCGACTGCTGCAGCTGCGGCGTGAGGGCGAGGTGCTGCGAGACGCGCAGCGACAGGCCGGGTTTCACAGGCGGAAATGCTCGCCGAGGTAGACCCGGCGCACGTCGGGATTGGCCACGATGTCCTGCGGCGTGCCGGCGGCCAGCACGCGGCCTTCGCTGATGATGACGGCGTGGTCGCAGATGCCCAGCGTCTCGCGCACGTTGTGGTCGGTGATGAGCACGCCGATGCCGCGCGCCTTCAGGAAGGCGATGATGCGCTGGATCTCGATCACCGCGATGGGGTCGATGCCGGCGAAGGGCTCATCCAGCAGGATGAAGCGCGGCTGCGTGGCCAGCGCGCGCGCGATCTCCACGCGCCGACGCTCGCCGCCCGACAGCGCGGGCGCGGGCGAGTCGCGCAGGTCCTGGACGTGCAGTTGCTCCAGCAGCTCGGTCAGGCGGCGCTCGATCTCGGCCCTGGCCAGCGGCCGGCCGTCGGCATCGCGCTGCAGCTCCAGCACGGCGCGCACGTTCTCGGCCACCGTGAGCTTGCGGAAGATCGACGCCTCCTGCGGCAGGTACGACAGGCCCAGGCGCGAGCGGCGGTGGATGGGCATGTGCTCGACCGGCTGGCCGTCGATGGCGATGGTGCCGGCGTCGGCGCGCACCAGGCCGACGATCATGTAGAACGACGTGGTCTTGCCCGCGCCGTTGGGGCCCAGCAGGCCCACCACCTCGCCGCTGTTCACGTCCAGCGACACCTCGTGCACCACGCGCCGCGCGCCGTAGTTCTTGCGCAGGCCGCGCACCTCCATCCGGCTGCCCGTGCGGCTGCCGCCGTCCCGGCCGGCCACCAGCGCCTCGGTGGCCGGCGCGCTCATGGAGCCGACCGGCGCACTCACTGGGCCGGCCCCGGCGCGGGCAGCGTGGTCGAGGGGCGCAGCGGCACGGCCGGCGCGGGGGCCGATTCGCCCGCCGCTGGCGCCGCGGCGCCGCCCTGGCCGCGCGGTGCCAGCACCGCGCGCACCCGGCCGCCCGGCGCCGACGACGGGGCGCCGGCCGAGCGCGGCGCGCCGTCCACGGTGTAGACCTCGGTGGTGTTGTTGTAGACGATGACGCTGCCCATCACCTCGTCCTGCAGCGTGGCGCCGGCCAGGCGGCGCATCTCGGCGCGGCGCACGAAGCGCACGCTGTCGGCCTTGCCGTCGTATTCGATGGTCTCGCCCTCGCCCTCGATGTATTCGTTCAGGCCCTCGCGCTTCTGGCGGAAGAAGGCGCGCCCGCCGGGTTCGGCGAACATGGTGCCGTTCTGGTTACCGGCGGCGTCCTGGCGCACCTCCAACCGCGCGCCGCGCATCACGATGGTGCCCTTGGTCACCACCACGCGGCCGGTGAAGGTGGAGAGCTGCTTCTGCTCCTCGTAGCGCAGGGTGTCGGATTCGATGTTCATCGGCTTGTCGCGGTCCGCGCGCTCGGCCAGCGCGGGCGCCGCCGCCAGCAGCACGAACAGGCCCGCCAGCAGGCGGCGGAAAAGGGGCTGGGCAAGTGGATCCATGAAAGGCACGTTTTTTGCTTTGCAGTACGGATCGATTGTAAGGCGCCCACGGGGCCGGCAATTGAAAAAGCCCGCCAAGGCGGGCTGTGAAAGAGCCATCGGCAAGCCAGGCAGCGCCCCACGAGAACCTGGAGGCCGCGGAGCAGGCCATCCCGGGCCGCCACGGACGGACTTGGCCCGGCCGTTGGCGGTGCCCCCTGGCAGGGGGAGGCGGAGCGGAACGCAGTCCGCGCAGCCTGGGGTCAGCCTTTTTTGCGCTCCTGCGCGATCAGGGTGTTGGCGATCTGGATCATGCGCTCGAAGCCGCCGGCCATGGAGCCGTCGGTGTAGTAGCGTCCGCCGATGCCCAGGGCCGGCGTGCCCTCGACCTTGTACGCCTCCTGCAGCTCGACGGCGCGGCGCAGCTGGGTGGCCACGCCGAAGGACTTGTAGGCGGCTTCGAACTTGGCGCGGTCTCCACCCTGCTCCGCCACCCAGGGGAACAGCACCTCGGGCTTGTCCAGGCGCTTGCGCTCGGTCTGCAGCGCCTCGAACACCTTGGCGTGCAGCGCCTCGACCTGGCCCGTCGCCTCCAGCGCGTAGTAGATGCGCTGCAGCGGCTCGAAGCTGCTCTGGAAGCCCACGTGCACCAGGCGCACCTTCACGTCCTTGGGCGCGGCCTTCTTCCAGGCGCCGAACATGGGCTCGAAGTTCTTGCAGTGCACGCAGCCGTAGGAGAAGAACTCCACCACCTCCACCTGTCCGGGCGGCGCCTCCACCGGGGCACGCCGGCCCAGCTCGGTGTAGCCCTTGCCCGACTGGGCGTGGGCCGGCTGGCTCAGCAGGCCGGGCAGGGCTGCGGCGGCGGCGCCCAGGGTGAATTCGCGTCGTTTCATGTGCTGTTTCTCCGAGAAAGCGGTGGCGTATGGAGCCGGGGGGCGCGGGCAAGTTCCCCGGCGCGTCAGAAGCTGGGGGCGAGACGAGCGAGCGCGGCGGGTTGGTTCACGGCTTTTCAGCGCTGCACGCGCACCAGCGCGGCGTCGAAGCCGCTGCCGTCCAGCCGGCCCTTGACGCGGTCGGCGGCGTCCTTGTTCTGGAACGGGCCCACGCGCACGCGGTACACGGTACGGCCGGCCTGCTCGCGCTCGGTCACGCGCGCCTCCACGCCCATCAAGGACAGGCGCGCGCGCTGGGCCTCGGCGTCGTCCGGGGTGCGGAAGGCACCGGCCTGCACGAAATAGGTGAAGGGGTCGGCCGTGGCCGGCGCGGGCAGGCCGGCGCGCGCCGCCGCCAGGTCACCCAGCGGATCGGCGGAGGGCGCACGCGCGGCGGGGGCCGGGGCGGAGGCGCGGGCGGTGCGCGGCTCGGCGGGCCGGACCTCGGCCGGGGCCGGCACGGGCGCGGGCCGGGGTGCGGGGCGGGCGACCTCGGCCGGCGCCAGGATGGGTGGCGGAATGGGTGCCGGGGCGGGCGCGGGCGCCACGCTGCCGCTGACCGTGCCCGTGGTGGCGGGCTTGGCGCCGTTGCGGGCGCGCAGGGGGGCGTTGGGGTCCCAGTCGCGGTTCTTCTCGGCCTCGGCGGCGTCCTGGCCGCTGGTGCGCGAGGTGTTCTTGTTGACGAAGGGCACGGGCACCTTGGCGACGTAGATGGCCACGCCCAGCGCCGCCGCCAGGCCGACCATCACACCCAGGATGATGCCCAGGAAGGTGCCGCCGCGTTGCTTGGTCTTCATCATGTTGGGGTAATGCTTCACATCCTCGCCGGCGCCGACACGCCGAGCACCGACAGGCCATTGTGCAATACGCGCGCCGTCGCGGCGACGAGGGCCAGGCGCGCGGTCCTGACCGTTTCGTCGTCCACCAGGATGCGCTCGGCGTCGTAGTAACTGTGGTAGCTGGCGGCCAGCTCGCGCAGGTAGAAGGTGACGTCGTGCGGCGCGAAGTCCTGCGCGGCGGCGGCCAGCATGTCGGGGTAGCGGGCCAGTTGCAGCATCAGCGCCTGGGCGGCGGGGGTGTCCAGCGGCGCCAGGTCGGCGCCGGCCAGCGCCGCGGCGTCGCCGCCCCAGGCTTCGAGCACCGATCGGATGCGGGCGTGCGCGTACTGCACGTAGTAGACCGGGTTGTCGTTGTTTTTCTGCACCGCCAGGTCGACGTCGAAGGTGTATTCGGTGTCGGGCTTGCGCGAGAGCAGGAAGAAGCGCACCGCGTCCTGGCTGGTCCACTCGATCAGGTCGCGCAGGGTGACGTAGCTGCCGGCGCGCTTGCTGATCTTGACCTCCTGGCCGCCGCGCACCACGCGCACCATGGTGTGCAGCACGTAGTCGGGGTAGCCGGCCGGGATGCCGACCTCGGCCGCCCGCAGGCCGGCGCGCACGCGGGCGATGGTGCCGTGGTGGTCGGTGCCCTGGATGTTGACGGCCTTGTGGAAACCCCGCTCCCACTTGGTGATGTGGTAGGCCACGTCGGGCACGAAGTAGGTGTAGCCGCCGTCGCTCTTGCGCATGACGCGGTCCTTGTCGTCGCCGTAGCCGGTGGTGCGCAGCCACAGGGCGCCGTCGTGCTCGTAGGTCTTGCCGTGGGCAACGAGGCGCTGCACCGTTGCCTCGACGCGGCCGCTGGTATACAGGCTCGACTCCAGGTAATACTGGTCGAAGCGGAGGTTGAAGGCCTGCAGGTCCTTGTCCTGCTCGCGGCGCAGGTAGGCGACGGCGAACTGGCGGATGCCGGCCAGGTCGTCCGCGTCGCCGCTGGCGCTGAACTCGCGGTCGTCGGCGCGCACGGACTTCCTGGCCAGGAAGTCGTCCGCGATGTCCTGGATGTAGTCGCCGTTGTAGGCCGCCTCGGGCCATTCGGCGTCGCCCGGCTTGAACCCCTGGGCGCGCAGTTGCACCGAGCGGGCCAGCGTGTCGATCTGCACGCCGGCGTCGTTGTAATAGAACTCGCGGTGCACCCGCCAGCCCTGCGTGGCGAACAGGTGGCAGATGGCGTCGCCCAGCGCCGCCTGGCGGCCGTGGCCGACGTGCAGCGGGCCGGTGGGGTTGGCGCTGACGAATTCGACCAGGATCTTCTCGCCGCGCGCCGGCTGCATGCCGTAGCGCTCGCGCTGCGACAGCACCTCGCGCACCACCTGCTGCTTGGCGGCGGGGTGCAGGCGGATGTTCAGGAAGCCCGGGCCGGCGATCTCGATGGCCTGGACCCACTGGCCGAAGGCCGGCGTGGCCGCCAGCGCGGCCTGGAGCTGCTGGGCGAGCTGGCGCGGGTTGGCCTTGAGCGGCTTGGCGAGCTGCATCGCGGCGGTGCAGGCGAGATCGCCGTGCGCCGCCTGCTTGGGCGACTCGAAAGCCGCCTTCTCGCCGGCGCCGGGCGAGAGTCTGTCCAGCTCGGCCGCCAGCGCGGCGAGCAATTGCTGTTTCACGGAGGGCATCGAGGGATTCTAAGAGCGCGCACCCGGCCGGCCGGGCCGACACCCCGATTCGACGTCAAATCGACCTGTAGCCCGCACCCATATTTCGCCAACAGCTATATAAATCATAGTATGCGGGAGTCTCACGACCCGAACCCGCGCGCCAGGAACACCGCCGCCAGCGGAACCAGCGCCACCAGGTGCGTCTCGATCATCACCAGCCGCCGCGCGCCGCGCACTTCGCCCTCGCCCGGCAGGCCGCCCCCGCCCGCCAGCCGCGCCGCCCATTGCCGGTACCGCCGCGCCGGGCCGAGTTGCAGCAGCGCCGTGACGGCGAACAGGGTCAGCTTCAGGTGCAGCAGCGGGTTCGTCCAGTACCACGCCGCACCCTTGGCGCCCCAGTGGATGCGCGCCAGCCCGGTCAGCAGCACGGCGGCCGTGGCCACCCACAGAATGGTGTCGAGCCGCGCCAGCCGCCGCACCACCGCCGCGTTGAGCCAGTCGCCCCGGCACAGCGCCGCCTGGCTGGAGGCGAAGACGACCCAAGCGAGCACCGCGCCGAGGTGAAAGAAAGCGAGCCAGGGTTCGAGCATGGCCCGATGTTAAAGCGCCGGTGGCACCCCCCAGAACCGGGGATTGGCGTAGCGCTCCTTCAGGAAGTCCACCCACAGCCGCACCCGCAGCGGCAGGTGCCGCGGGGCGTGCGGCAGCAGGGCGTAGATGCCGTTGGGCGGCGCGGCGTACGCCTCCAGCACCGGCACCAGCAGGCCGGCGGCGATCTCGGACTCGACCTCCCAGGTCGAGCGCCAGGCGATGCCGTGGCCCGCCAGGCACCAGTCGTGCAGCACCTGGCCGTCGGAGCAGTCCAGCGGCCCGCCCGGCCGCAGATGAGTGACCTGCCCGTCCAGCGCGAAAGCCCAGCCGCGCGTCTGCGACGCGTCGCTGGACAGCGCCAGGCAGTCGTGCTGCGCCAGCTCGCGTGGGTGGCGCGGCACGCCGCGCCGGCGCAGGTAGCCTGGCGCGGCCACCGCCAAGCGGCGGTTGTCGGCCAGGCGGATGCTGACCAGCGACGAATCCGGCAGGTCGCCCACGCGCACCGCGCAGTCGTAGCCCTCGGCCGCCAGGTCGATCACGCGATCGGACAGGTTGAGCGAGATGCGCAGGCGCGGGTGGCCGGCGTGGAACACCGGCACCAGCGGCGCCACATGCCGACGGCCGAAGCCCGCCGGCGCGGTGACGCGCAGGTGCCCGCTGGCCTGCACGCCGCCGGCCGAGACGCTGGCCTCGGCGCCCGACACCTCGGCCAGGATGCGCTGGCAGTCGTCCAGGAAGGCCGTGCCCTCGTGCGTCAGCGCCAAGCGGCGCGTGGTGCGCACCAGCAGCTTGACGCCCAGGTGTTCCTCCAGCGCGTCCAGCCGCCGGCCGATGACCGCCGGCGCCACGCCCTCGGCGCGGGCCGCGGCGCTGAGCGAGCCGCGCGCGGCCACCGAGGCGAAGGTCTCGAAGGCCTTGAGCTTGTCCATGGCGTGAATTATCGGCAGCCCCGTACCCGCGCCCCGCCCGCTGTGATCATCCGCCGTCCAGGCCTCTTCCTGCCGCCGGCACCTCGGCCCACACCAGTCACGCCCAGATGCTACGGCGGTCGCCGACATGGCTTGCTCCGCAGCCACCGGGTTCTTCGACCTTTGCAAAATAGTCAATTGTTCTGAGATCGCCAGCGTCTTTTTTGCCCAAAACAATTCGAATACAGTGGTTCCGACCGTGGCCGCCGAGCGTCCGCGCCATTTTTCCATCCGACCCGAAAGGCCCTTGCCCATGACCGAACGCACCAAAGCCGGCGACCTGCAGGTCGCCACCGAGCTCTACGACTTCATCAACCGCGAAGTGCTGCCGGACGTGGGCGTGGCGCCCGACGGCTTCTGGAAGGGCTTCTCCTCCATCGTCACCGACCTGGCGCCCAAGAACATCGCCCTGCTGGCCGAGCGCGACCGCCTGCAGGCCGAGTTGGACACCTGGCACGCGGCCAACCCCGGCCCGATCCAGGACATGCGTGCCTACCGCGCCTTCCTCGAAGGCATCGGCTACCTGGCGCCGGTGCCCGCCAAGGTGAAGGTGACCACCACCAAGGTCGATGCCGAGCTGGCCGTGCAGGCCGGGCCGCAGCTGGTGGTGCCGATCCTCAACGCCCGCTACGCGCTCAACGCCGCCAACGCCCGCTGGGGCAGCCTGTACGACGCCCTGTACGGCACCGACGTGATCCCCGAAACCAAGGGCCTCGAACGCGGCAACGGCTACAACGCCCGGCGCGGCGCCAAGGTGATCGAGTGGGCGCGCCATGTGCTGGACCGCACCGCGCCGCTGAAGAAGGGCTCGCACGTCGATGCCGTCGGCTACCGCGTGAAGGACGGCGAGCTGGTGGTCAAGCTCCAGGACGGCAAGCGCACCAAGCTGCAGGACGCCAGCCAGTTCGTCGGCTACCAGGGCGAGGCCAAGACGCCCTCGTCCATCCTGCTGGTGCACAACGGCCTGCACCTGGACATCCGCATCGACCCCCAATCGCCCATCGGCAGCACCGACCCGGCCGGCGTGGCCGATCTGGTGGTGGAATCGGCCGTCTCCACCATCCTCGACCTGGAGGATTCGGTGGCCGCCGTGGACGCCGAGGACAAGGTGCTGGGCTACCGCAACTGGCTGGGCATCCTGCGCGGCACGCTGACCGAGTCGTTCGACAAGGGCGGCCAGACTTTCACCCGCGGCCTGAACCCGGACCGCGTCTACACCAAGCCCGCCGGCAAGGGCAGCGTCAAGCTGCACGGCCGCTCGCTCATGTTCGTGCGCAACGTCGGCCACCTGATGACCAACCCGGCCATCCTGTACAAGGCCGCCGACGGCAGCATGAAGGAAATCCCCGAGGGCATCATGGACGCGGTGGTGACCACCGCCATCGCCCTGCACGACCTGCGGGGCAAGGGCCAGAACGGCATCCGCAACTCGCGCACCGGCAGCGTGTACATCGTCAAGCCCAAGATGCACGGCCCGGCCGAGGTGGCCTTTGCCAGCGAGCTGTTCGGCCGCGTCGAGCAACTGCTGGGCCTGAAGGACAGCACCGTCAAGCTGGGCATCATGGACGAGGAGCGTCGCACCAGCGTCAACCTGAAGGCCTGCCTCCACGCCGCCAAGTCGCGCGTGGCCTTCATCAACACCGGCTTCCTGGACCGCACCGGCGACGAGATGCACACCTGCATGCAGGCCGGCCCCGTCTACCGCAAGGGCGACATGAAGACCAGCGCCTGGATCCAGGCCTACGAGCGCAGCAACGTGCTGGTGGGCCTGGCCTGCGGCCTGCGCGGCAAGGCCCAGATCGGCAAGGGCATGTGGGCCATGCCCGACCTGATGGCCGAGATGCTGAAGCAGAAGATCGGCCACCCCAAGGCCGGCGCCAACACCGCCTGGGTGCCCAGCCCCACCGGCGCCACGCTGCACGCCATGCACTACCACCAGGTGCTGGTGAGCGACGTGCAGAAGGCGATGGAGGCCGAGCTGGCCGCGTCCGACGCGGGCGCGCTGCGCGACGAGCTGCTGGCCAGCCTGCTGGCCATCCCGGTGGTGCCCGAGGCGAAGTGGACCGCCGCCGAGCGCCAGCAGGAGCTGGACAACAACGTCCAGGGCATCCTGGGCTACGTGGTGCGCTGGGTGGACCAGGGCGTGGGCTGCTCCAAGGTGCCCGACATCCACGGCGTGGGCCTGATGGAAGACCGCGCCACGCTGCGCATCAGCAGCCAGCACATCGCCAACTGGCTGCGCCACGGCGTGGTCACCGAGGGCCAGGTGCGCGCCACCTTCGAGCGCATGGCCGCGCTGGTGGACCAGCAGAACGCCGGCGATCCGCTGTACCGTCCGCTGCGCGGCAACCTCGCCCAGTCGGCCGCCTACCAGGCCGCGTGCGACCTGGTGTTCAAGGGCATCGAGCAGCCCAGCGGCTACACCGAGCCGCTGCTGCACGCCTGGCGGCAGAAGGTGAAGGCGGGCGCCTGAGGCTTTCGATAGCTATCGAATAGATAGCTATCGACGCAATACTGGCGCGGGTTGGCGCCCTGAAAAGCTTGAAATCCAGTTCAGGCGGCCAGCGCCGCCTCGATGTCCGCCGCGATCGACTCGGGCCGCACGTTGGGCGCGTAGCGGCGGATCACCTGGTCGTCGCGGCCGATCAGGAACTTGGTGAAGTTCCACTTGATCGACGAGCCCAGCAGGCCCGGCGCCTCGGCCTTCAGCCACGCGAACAACGGGTGCGCCTGCGGGCCGTTGACCTCGGTCTTGGCCATGACCGGGAAGGTGACGCCGTAGTTGCGCTCGCAGAACGCGCCGATCTGCTCGGCGTTGCCCGACTCCTGGAACCCGAACTGGTTGCATGGAAAGGCCAGCACCACCAGCCCCTTCGGGCCGTACTCCTCGTGCAGCTTCTGCAGCCCGCCCAGTTGCGGCGTGAAGCCGCAGGCGCTGGCGGTGTTGACGATCAGGCGCACCTTGTGGCGGTACTTCGACCACGGCACGGTCTTGCCCTCCAGGGTCTCGAGCTTCAGATCGACGGGTTCTTGGGCGGCCATGGCGGGACTCCGGTTGGAAACAAGGTGATTTGACCATCATCGGCATTGCCGCGCACGCGGTCAACCGCCGCGCCCCGGCCGCACCGCCAGCGCGGCGGCCAGCACGATCAGCGCGCCGCCGGCCCACACCGCCGGCGTGGGCTGCGCGGCGCCGAGCACGATGGCGGAGACGCTGGCGATCAGCACCTCGGACAGCATGATCAGCGCCGTCACTTGCGCCCTCAGCCGCGCGGCGCCGTACTGCAGCGCCAGGTTGCCGCCGAGGAAGGCCGCGGACAGGCCCAGCGCCCAGGGCAGCCAGTCCCAGCGCGGCGCCGGCAGCGGGCCCGCGCCGCCGGCCAGCGCCAGCAGCGCGGCCATCGCCAGGCCGCCCGCGAACATGGCGACGGCGCGGCCCTCGTGCGGCGTGTCGCGCCAGCGCCGCAGCAGCGCGTTGGTCAGCGCGAAGCAAAAGCCGCCCATCAGCGCCAGCGCGTCGGCCGCGCCCTGCGGCAGCGGCCAGGGCGAACCGGGCCGGTGCAGCACCAGCAGCACGCCGCCCAGGGCCAGCGCCAGGCGCAGCAGGGCTGCCCGCGAGGGCCGCTCGCCCAGCAGCACCCAGGCCAGGCCGATGGACCACACCGGCATCAGGTAGAACAGCAGCGTGACGCGCACCACGTCGCCCACGGTGACGGCCCAGTTGAAGCCGACGTTGGTCAGCCCCGCCGCGGCGGCCAGCGCCAGCAGCTTGGGGTGGCGGCCCAGCTCCAGCAGGCCGCCCGGGCGCCAGGCCAGCAGCGCCGCCAGCGCGCCGGCGTAGACCAGCGCCGTGCTCCACAGCGGGTGCACGCCGAGCTGGTGCAGGGCCTTGAAGGCGATCCACGACAGGCCCCAGACCCCGGCGTTGAACAGCAGGGCCAGCGCGGGCAGCGCCGGCGAGGCGGCGGGGGCCACGCCTAACCGTGCAGGCGATCGCTGCGCGCGATCTCCAGCAGGTGCTCCACCTCGGCGGTGTGGTGGCGCTGGTTGTGGCGGTGCCAGAGCTCGATCAGCACCATCACCACCACCACCACGGCGCCGAACAGCGCGATGGCACTGAAGGCCGGCATGCCGGCGCCGGCGGAGGCGCTGTAGAGCACGCCCATGCCCAGGATGGCCGCCTGTTCGTTGAAGTTCTGCACCGCGATGGAGCGGCCCGCGCCCATCAGGTTGTGGCCCCGGTGCTGCAGCAGCGCGTTCATGGGCACCACGATGTAGCCGCCCAACGCACCCAGGAAGATCAGGAACGGCACCGCCACCCACAGGTGCTGCACGAAGACCATGCAGATCACCAGCGCGCCCATCAGCATGCCCAGCGGCATGACGGCGGTGGCGCGATCCAGCCGCACGCGCATCGACGCCGCCACCGCCCCGACGGCGGTGCCGATCGCCACCACGCCGACCAGGCCGGCCGCCTGCGTCGTGCCGTAGCCCAGCGCCACCGCCGCCCAGGCCAGCACGATGTAGCGCATGTTGCCCGACACGCCCCAGAACAGCGTGGTGGTGGCCAGCGAGATCTGGCCCAGCCGGTCGCGCCACAGGCGCGAATTGCAGCGCCGGAAGTCGGCCAGCAGCGACAGCTTGTTGGCCGGCAGCGGCCGCATCTCCACCCCGGTGTGCGGGATGCGCAGGTTGAACACGGCCGCCACGGCGTACACCAGCACCAGGCTGGCGATGGCGGCCTCGGGCGGCGTGTCGATGGGGGTGTCGATGCCCGGCAGGTCGAACCCCAGCAGCCAGCCCGACAGCCGCGGCCCCACCAGCTGCCCGCCCAGCAGCACGCCGAGGATGATGGAGCCGATGGTCAGCCCCTCGATCCAGCCGTTGGCCTTGACCAGCTGCGAAGGCGGCAGCAGCTCGGTCAGGATGCCGTACTTGGCCGGCGAATAGGCCGCCGCGCCCAGCCCCACCACGGCGTAGGCCAGCAGCGGGTGGCTGCCGAACAGCATCATCAGGCAGCCCGCGATCTTGATCGCGTTGCTCATGAACATGACCTGCCCCTTGGGCCGCGCGTCGGCGAAGGCCCCCACCCACGGCGCCAGCACCACGTAGAACAGCGCGAACATGGGCACCAGCGCGGCGCGCTGCCACTCGCCCCCGCCGCCGGTGCGCAGCAACTCCACCGCCGCGACGAACAGCGCGTTGTCGGCCAGCGAGCTGAAGAACTGCGCGGCCATGATGGTGTAGAAGCCGCGTTTCAAGGCCTCCCCCGAGGCGCTGCGCGCCTTCCCCTCGGCGGGACGGCGCCAGTGGCCGGGCCAAGCCCGGCCATGGCGCCCTGCTCCGCGGCCTTCGGGCTCCTGGGATTCATGCGCCGCCGGTGACGCGATGCGCCACGAATGGACGACGGCATGGCCGGGAAGTCATGAGTCGCTGGCGCGTGGGAGCACCATGGAAGAAAACTGGGAGGTGGGGCAAACCGCAGTCCTGAGGGTGGCGGGGTTATAGCACGCAGGCCCCGGCGCCCCTTCGCGGGTTTGCCACAGGTGCGCGGTGCCAGAATCCAGGGCACATCCGCTTGCCACGCCCCATGCCGCGCCCCATCCAGGCCACCATCCACACCGCCGCGCTGCGCCACAACCTGGGGCGCCTGCGCGCCGCCGCCCCGGGGGCGCGGCTGTGGGCGGTGGTCAAGGCCAACGCCTACGGCCACGGCATCGAGCGCGCATTCGAGGGCCTGCGCGGCGCCGACGGCTTCGCGCTGCTGGACCTGCACGAGGCCGAGCGCGTGCGCGCTCTCGGCTGGCGCGGCCCCATCCTGCTGCTGGAGGGCGTGTTCGAACCGCGCGACCTGGAGCTGTGCTCGCGCCTGGGCCTGTGGCACACCGTGCACTGCGACGAGCAGATCGACTGGCTGGCCATGCACAAGACGCAGGCGCCGCACCGCGTGTTCCTGAAGATGAACTCGGGCATGAACCGCCTGGGCTTCGCGCCCAGGCGCTACCGCGCCGCCTACACGCGCCTGCAGGCGCTGCCGCAGGTGGACGAGATCTCGCTGATGACCCACTTCAGCGACGCCGACGGCGACCAGGGCATCGGCGCGCAGTGGGCCGCCTTCCAGCGCGCCACCGAGGGCCTGGCCGGCGAGCGCAGCGTGTGCAACAGCGCCGCCACGCTGCGCCACGGCCAGCAGGCCGAGGTGCGCGGCGACTGGGTACGCCCCGGCATCGCGGCCTACGGCGGCTCGCCCGACCATCCGCTGCACGACGCGGCGCAGTGGGATCTGCGCCCAGCCATGACGCTGGCTGCAAAACTGATCGCTGTCAGCGCCCTACCGGCGGGGGCCAGCATCGGTTATGGCTCCACATTCACCGCCGAGCGCCCGATGCGCGTGGGCGTCGCCGCCTGTGGCTACGCCGACGGCTACCCGCGCCACGCGCCCACCGGCACGCCGGTGCTCGTCGATGGCGTGCGCACGCGCACCCTGGGACGCGTGAGCATGGACATGATCGCGGTCGATCTCGACCCCGTGCCGCAGGCGCGGCCGGGCAGCGAGGCCACGCTGTGGGGCGTGGCCGGCGGCGGCGCCGTGCTGCCCATCGACGAGGTGGCGCACGCCGCCGGCACCGTGGGCTACGAGCTGATGTGCGCGCTGGCGCCGCGCGTGCCGGTGCGGGCCGGATAGGCCGGATTCAGCACCAAATGGGCCTTCGGCCCGCACCCCTGTTTCGCTGTGCGCTATTACAAAAATAGCGATCTTCGAGACAGCCCGGCTATCTCAGGAACGCGTCGTAGCCCGTCTTCAGGATCAGCGCGCCCACCACCACGATGAACACCCCGCGCACGAAGCCAGCGCCGTGCCGGAGCGCCAGCCGCGTGCCGACCAGGCTGCCCGCCACGTTGGCGACCGCCATCACCAGGCCGACGTGCCACCACACGTGGCCCTTGGCCGCGAACAGCGCGATCGCCGCCACGTTGGTGGCCACGTTCAGCAGCTTGGCGGCGGCCGAGGCGTTGAGGAAGTCGTAGCCCAGCAGGCGCACGAACAGGAAGATGAAGAAGCTGCCCGTGCCGGGGCCGAAGAAGCCGTCGTACGCGCCGATCACCAGGCCGATCGCGCAGGCCAGCCACGTCTCGCGCGCGCCCGCGTGGCGCGGCGCGTGCGTGCGGCCCAGGTCCTTGCGCGCCAGCGTGTAGAGCAGCACCGCCAGCAGGACGAAGGGCAGCAGGCGGCGCAGGAAGCCCGGGTCGATGCGCGTGACCACCCAGGCGCCGGCGAACGAGCCCGCCAGCGCCGCCAACGCCGCCGGCAACACCACCGCCCAGCGCATGCGCACGCGCCGGCCGTACTGCACGGTGGCCATGGCCGTGCCCCAGACCGAGGCGCTCTTGTTGGTGCCCAGCAGCGTGGCCGGCGCCGCGCCGGGAAAGGTGGCGAACAGCGCCGGCACCAGGATCAGCCCGCCGCCGCCGACGATCGAATCCACCAGCCCGGCCAGCAGCGAGGCCAGCGAGACGATCAGCAGGTCCATGGGGAAAGGCGGCAGGCAGGCATGAGATAGCTACGTTAATGATAGCTAATGGCGCAATCCAGATGCCGGCTTGAAGCCAATTCGATGCCTGAAACCTCACCAACGCCAGGCAAAGAAAAAGGGCGCCTGGTAAGGCGCCCTGCAATCCATTGGGTCATGGAACGTTGAAATTGCTTTATTGGGGATTTTTGTTGTGGTTGTGTAGGTCGTCGGTGGTCCGTGATGTCTCCTCGGCCCTTCGGGCGCCGCAGGGATCGACCCGCAGCGCTGACGGGGGCTACTGTAACCACCGTGCCCCCGCCCGTCATCGGGGGTTCCCCGAACAAAAATGGTGCACCGCACCATGAACCGCACCAGCCACCGCTGGATACCCATTCACTCGCCCGCGCGCTCGTGCCCGAGCTGCGGCAGGATCGAACCCTGCCCCAGCTTGAGCAGGCCCGCCTCGGCGTACACCGCCAGCTTGCCGCGCGTGTCGGTGATGTCGAGGTTGCGCATGGTGAGCTGGCCGATGCGGTCCAGCGGGGAGAAGGGGGCGTTCTCCACCTTTTCCATGGACAGGCGCTCCGGCGCGTAGGTCAAGTTGGGCGACTCGGTGTCGAGCAGGCTGTAGTCGTTGCCCCGGCGCAGCTCCAGCGTCACCTCGCCGGTGACGGCGCGCGCCACCCAGCGCTGGGCGGTCTCGCGCAGCATCAGGGCCTGGGGGTCGAACCAGCGGCCTTGGTACAGCAGGCGGCCCAGGCGCAGGCCGTTGATGCGGTACTGCTCGATGGTGTCCTCGTTGTGGATGCCGGTCACCAGCCGCTCGTAGGCGATGTGCAGCAGCGCCATGCCGGGCGCCTCGTAGATGCCGCGGCTCTTGGCCTCGATGATGCGGTTCTCGATCTGGTCGCACATGCCCAGGCCGTGGCGGCCGCCGATGCGGTTGGCCTCCAGGAACAGCTCCACCGGGTCGCCGATCTCGCGGCCGTTCAGCGCCACCGGCTGACCTTCCTCGAAGCGCACGCGCACTTCCTCGGCCTGCACGTCGACCCCGGGCTTCCAGAAGGCCACGCCCATGATCGGGTTCACGATGCGGATGCCGCTGGACAGCGATTCCAGGTCCTTCGCCTCGTGGGTCGCGCCCAGCATGTTGGAATCGGTCGAATAGGCCTTTTCAGCGGACATCTTGTAGTCAAAGCCCGCCTTCTGCATGAATTCGGACATCTCCTTGCGGCCGCCCAGCTCGTCGATGAAGGCCTGGTCCAGCCAGGGCTTGTAGATCTTCAGCGACGGGTTGGCCAGCAGGCCGTAGCGGTAAAAGCGCTCGATGTCATTGCCCTTGAACGTGCTGCCATCGCCCCAGATGTTGACGTCATCTTCCTTCATCGCGTTGACCAGCATGGTGCCGGTCACGGCCCGCCCCAGCGGCGTGGTATTGAAGTAGGTGATGCCGCCGGTGTGGATGTGGAAGGCGCCGCACTGCAGCGCGGCGATGCCCTCGTGCGCCAACTGGGTGCGGCAATCGACCAGGCGGGCGACCTCGGCGCCGTACTCACGCGCCTTGCGCGGGATGGCCTCGTAGTCCGACTCGTCGGGCTGGCCCAGGTTGGCGGTGTAGGCGTAGGGCACGGCGCCCTTCTGGCGCATCCAGAGCAGCGCGGCGCTGGTGTCCAGGCCGCCGGAGAAGGCGATGCCGACCTTCTGGCCGGCGGGCAGGGATTGCAGGATGGTGGACATGGGTGAAAAAAGCGCTGGCCCGTGGCCGCCAGCGGCGGCCGAGGGCCGGGAAGGGTGGGCAAAGCGGCTATTGTGACGGCAATCAGCGGCCGGCCGCGATCCAGCGCGCGGCCTTCTCCGCGATCATCAGCGTCGGGCTGTTGGTGTTGCCGCTGGTGATGACGGGCATGGCGCCGGCATCGACCACGCGCAGCCCGGCGATGGTGCCGCCCCGGCCGTCGCGCACCTGCAGGCGCGGCGTCAACGCCGCCATGGGGTCGCCGTCGCGCCCCATCCGGGTGGTGCCAACGGGGTGGAAGATGGTGCTGGCGATGTCGCCGGCCAGGCGCGCCAGGTCCTCGTCGCTCTGGTATTGCGCGCCGGGCTTGAATTCCTCCGGCGCGAAGGGCGCCATGGCCGGCTGCGCCATGATGCGGCGGGTGACGCGCAGGCTGTCGGCGGCCACCTGGCGGTCCTCGTCGGTGGCGAGGTAGTTGGGCGCGATGGCCGGCGCGTCCTCGAAGCGCGCGCTCCGGATGTGCACGGTGCCCCGGCTGGTGGGGTTGAGGTTGCACACGCTGGCGGTGATGGCCGGGAAGCGGTGCAGCGGCTCGCCGAAGGCGTCCAGGCTGAGGGGCTGCACGTGGTACTGGATGTTGGGCCAGATGCGCTCGGGCGACGAGCGGGTGAAGGCGCCGAGCTGGCTGGGCGCCATGCTCATGGGGCCGGTGCGGCGCAGCAGGTATTCGAGCCCGATCGCCGCCTTGCCCCAGGGCGTGCTGGCCAACTGGTTGAGCGTGCGCGCGCCGCGCACCTTGTAGACGCTGCGGATCTGCAGGTGGTCCTGCAGGTTGGCGCCGACGCCGGGCAGGTCGGCCACGACATCGATGCCGTGCCGGCGCAGCAGATCGGCCGGCCCGATGCCCGACAGCTGCAGGATCTGCGGCGAGCCGATGCTGCCGGCGCTGAGCACCAGCTCGCCGCCCGGCGCCAGGCGCGCGGGCACCAGCTCGCCGCCCCTCCACACCTGCGCGCCGGCGCAGCGCGGGCCCGTGGCATCGCGCTCGATCAGCAGGCGCGCGACCTGCGACGTGGTCCACAGCTCGAAGTTGGGCCGGCCCAGGCAGGTGGGACGCAGGAAGGCCTTGGCCGCGTTCCAGCGCCAACCGGCCTTCTGGTTGACCTCGAAATAGCCCACGCCCTCGTTGTTGCCGCGGTTGAAGTCGTCGCTGGCCGGAACGCCCGCCTGCGCCGCAGCGGCGGCGAAGGCGTCCAGCACGTCCCAGCGCAGGCGCTGGCGCTCCACGCGCCACTCGCCGCCGTGGCCGTGGTGGCTGGCGATTTCAGATGAAATCGGCCTGTTACCCGCACCGGTGTTTCGTTGATCGCTATCTAATCGATAGTGATTTTCATGCGCCATGAAGTCGGGCAGGCACTGCGCCCAGCGCCACTCGTCCTCGCCCGTCAGCTCGGCCCACTGGTCGTAATCGCGCGACTGGCCACGCATGTAGATCATGCCGTTGATGCTGCTGCAGCCACCCAGCACCTTGCCGCGCGGATAACGCAGTTGGCGCCCGTTCAGGCCGGCGGCCGGCTCGGTCTGGTAGAGCCAGTCGGTGCGGGGATTGCCGATGCAGTACAGGTAGCCGACGGGAATGTGGATCCAGTGGTAGTCGTCCTGGCGGCCGGCCTCGATCAGCAGCACGCGCTTGCCCGCGTCGCGCGACAGGCGGTTGGCCAGCAGGCAACCGGCGGTGCCGGCGCCGACGACGATGTAGTCGAAAAGGGAACCGCTCATCAGTTGATTGCCTACGTATGCGAAGCCGCGCTGCAAGGATGCGGGAAAAAATGGCCATCTTAGGATGATCTGCACCCGCAAACGTTGTCATGCCAGCACTCGAGACCAATAGCGGTTGAAGGAATCGCTCAAACATAGCGATGCAGCGATGCATGCAAACGATCCATCGAAAGATACAATTTGAATTTATATCTTCATGCGAGTTACACCGAAGTTCTCGTGGGCAATTGCGATGCAAATAGAGAAGTGGAAGGCGTGGGGCAAATTAAATCGTCTACCTGGGGGGCGCGTTCTCACCCATCCATTGCTGGACCACATGATCGACGTGGCTGCGGTGCTGGAGGCCTTGCTGCTGTTACCAGCCATTCAGCGCGCGCTGAACCAGGCAGCCGGACGGCCCTTGACCGACGTTGACCGCGCGCGCTTGGCCGCGCTGACCTTTTTGCACGATATCGGAAAGGCCAATGCTGGCTTCCAGGTGCGCTTCTGGCGCGAGCGCGCCGAGCGGCCTCTCCACTGGCTTGTGTCGGAATGTGGCCATGGTCCGCCAGGTTGGGCGTTGTTCAGTGGCCGCCTGCATGGGGCGCGTCGCATCCTGGCTGGCTTGCCGATCGAGCGCATGAACAACTGGGGTGAGGCAGTCTTACCCCTCCTGCATGCCAGCATCAGCCACCACGGGCGCCCGGTTGCCGCGGAGGCGAGCGAAGCAATTTGGCAGCCTGTACTCGATGGTGCGACGCTGGTCTACGACTCGGCCGATGCGGTCGCCGAGATGGGGTATCGCATCCAGACGCTTTACCCGCTGGCCTTCACGGACAGCGCGGCTGAACTACCCAACGCGTCGGCGTTCGCGCACCTGTTCGCCGGCCTGGTGCAATTGGCCGACTGGCTCGGGTCGGACACACGCCAGGGCTTCTTCCCCTACACCCAACCAGGCGAGGATCGCGCCACCACCGCACCGCAGCGCGCGCGGCATGCCGTGCGTGCGGTGGGGCTGGATGTCGGTGACGCAGCGGTGCGCCGGACAACGACGGCGTGCGATTTCGCGCAGGCCTTCGGCGTGCCATCGCCGCGCCCGATCCAGGCTGCGATGGCCGACGACGGTCTGGGTCCCATCGTGGTATTGGAGGCCGAAACCGGCAGCGGCAAGACCGAGGCCGCGCTGTGGCGCTTTCTACATTTGTGGCGCACCGGTCAGGTTGATGCGTTGTACTTCGCACTACCCACGCGCGTAGCCGCCACGCAGTTGTACGAGCGGGTGCAGGCATTCGTGCAACGCGTGTGGCCGGCTGATGTCGCACCCGTGGTGGTCCGCGCGCTGCCAGGTTACACCGCCGCCGATGGCCATGGCTATGAGCCACTGCCGGGCTTTCAAGTGCTGTGGCATGACGAACCGGGCGACGATGCGGCCGAGCGCCGCTGGGCGGCCGAGTCGCCCAAACGCTATCTTGCTGCCACCATCGCGGTGGGCACGGTAGACCAGGCCCTGCTGGGCGCCTTGCAGATCAAGCACGCACACCTGCGCCAAGCCATGTTGTCGCGCAGCCTGCTGGTGGTGGATGAGGTGCATGCGTCCGACGCCTACATGACCCGTTTGTCGGAACACCTGCTGCGTGCGCACGTGGCCTGCGGTGGCCAGGCACTACTGCTGTCGGCCACGCTGGGCGCAGTGGCACGCACGCGCTATCTGGCCATTGGTGGCCGGCGCGCCGATGGGGTGCCGGTCTTGGCTGCGGCACAGGCAATGCCCTATCCGGCCATTGGCCATCGGGCAAGCGATGGGCCGACTTTGTTGCCGGTACAGGGCAACCCTCGTCACAAGACCGTGCATTGGCAGGCGCTGGACATCATCGACGAACCCGAGCGTATCGCCGAGCTCGCCGTGCGGGCTGCTGCGGCCGGCGCCCGCGTGCTGGTGGTGCGCAACACCGTGCCGGCCGCCATCGCTACCTTGCAGGCCGTAGAGGCACTGGCCGATGCGCAAGGCTTGGATTGCCTGTTCAAGGTGGGCGGCATCAGCACACTGCATCACAGCCGCTTCAGTCGGCAAGACCGGCCCATGCTCGACGCCGAGGTGCAGGCCCAGATCGGCAAGCACCGCGCTCCGCGTGGTGGCCTCGTCGTCATCGGCACGCAAACGCTGGAGCAAAGCCTGGACATCGATGCCGACCTCCTGATCACCGACCTGTGCCCGATGGATGTGCTGCTGCAGCGCCTGGGCCGCTTGCATCGCCATGCACGGCCAAACGCCGAATCGCCGGACGACTGTCGCCCGCTCGGTTTTGAGGAGGCTCGTGCCTGGGTGCTCACGCCGCCTGCGCATGATTTGGCGCCGCTGCTCCAGCGCCAACGCCATGGCCTGGGTCCGATCCGCATCCAGCGCGAGCCCATGGCCGGCGTCTATGTGGATCTGCGCGTGCTCGAAGCCACGCGGCGTCTGATCGCGGCCCAGCCCACGCGCCGCATTCCGACGGACAACCGCATGCTGGTGGAGCAGGCTACGCACCCCGAGGCGTTGGATGCCATCGCACACGAGCTGGGCGCAGCCTGGGTGCGTTTCGGCACCGATTACGAAGGGGCGGTCAGCGCCCGCAAGGTGTTTGCCACCTATCACGCGCTGCCCTTCGACAAGCCTTTCGACGAAGCGCAATTCGGCGACGACAAAGGCCGCATCGGCAGCCGGCTGGGCGCGGCCGACCGGCTCGTGGTCTTCGATCCACCGCCGCAAGGCCCCTTCGGCAGGCTGGTGGAGCAACTGGCCATCCGGCACCACCTGCTGCCACATGGCCTGGCACCCGACGCCGAGGCGAGGAACGTGCAGCCCCTGCCCGATGCCGCTGGCTTCACGTTCGAACTGGGTGCGGCGCAGTACCGCTACACCCGGCTCGGGTTGGAGGTCGTGCCAACGTGAAGGCATATCTCTCAATCCCCGCTTGCGCGGGGCAAATATCCGAGTGAATGCCTCTTGTTATCTCGGTCTATCCCCACTCGCGCGGGGCAGGGAAAGATATCAGAGAAAAATTTATAACAGATAACAAGAAGTTATTTGTAAATATTTGATACAGTTCGGCTCTGCCAAGCCACAGAACGACCATGCCATCCACTTCTTTGCCTGCCATGCTGCACTTCAACCTGCTGGACGAGCCGTTGATTCGATGGCGCTGCGTGGCGCACGGTGAGCTGTACCGCAGCAGCCTGTCCGAACTGTTGGCTGCCATGGTGGCTAACAAGGTGCGCGATTTCCCCGCCTTGCGCCCGCACCAACGCCATCCGTGGCACGCCTTCCTCGCGCAGTTGGCCGCCATCGCCTTGCACCGAGCTGGCCAGGACGAGCCCTGGACCGAAGCGTCCGACTGGCGCGCCGCCCTGCTGGCGCTGACGCCGGACGACGCCGATGGCGCTGCGTGGTGCCTGGTCGCCCCGCCCGAGCGACCGGCGCTGTTGCAGCCGCCCGTGCCGGGTGAGCGTGTAGACGACTGGAAGAACGTGCTGCGCGCGGCCGACGAACTGGACATGCTGATCACGTCCAAGAACCACGACCTCAAGGCCGCCCGCGCCTACCGCGCCGAGCCGGACGACTGGTTGTTCGCGCTGGTCAGCCTGCAGACGCAGGAGGGGTTCCTGGGCGCCGGCAACTACGGCGTCTCCCGCATGAACGGCGGCTTCGCCAGCCGCCCTGGTGTGGGCGTGGCGCCGCTGGGCGCCTGGGGCGCACGCTGGATCGCGGACGTGCAGACGCTGCTGGCACAGCGCAACGCCATCGCCGACCAGCAGGGTTACGCCGACGACGACGGCCACGCCTTGCTGTGGCTGCTGCCCTGGGCGGGCACCGAGTCGCTGGGCATGGCGTCGCTCGACCCGCTGTACATCGAGATCTGCCGGCGGGTACGCCTGGCCGCCGACGGTGAGCGGCTGATGGCGCGCGTCACGGGCAGCAAGGCGGCGCGCATCGCCGCCAAGGACCGCAATGGCATTACGGGCGATCCGTGGACGCCCGTCGATGCGGCCGACGATAAGGCGCTCACGGTCTCGGGCGCGGGCTTCGAATACAAGCTCATGGCCGAGTTGCTCACCGGCGGGCGCTTCACCCAGGGCGCGGCCTGGCGCCTGGATGGCTGGCCGCGCGACGCCAGCCTGCAGCTCATCGCGCAGGCCGCCGTGCGCGGCCAGGGCAAGACGGAGGGCTACCACGAGCGGCGCGTTCCCATCTCGCCCAAGCTGCGCAGCCGCCTCGCTGGGCTGCAGCGCGTGGCCGTGGCCGAGATGGCCACGCAACGCATCGCCGCCATCGCGGCCCTGCGCAAGCTGCTGTGGAGCGCGCTGGTGCTGCTGTTCGCCAATGGCGATGGCGACGAGCGCAACGGCAGCATTAGCGACAAGGCGGGCCGCTTCGAGCGCCCCTTCGAGCAGGGCGAGGACGCACGCTTCTTCGACGACCTGGCGCTGGAAGCTGAAGCAGAGGATGCAGAACGCCATGCGCTGCGCATGCAATGGATGGAAGGGCTGGTGGAGCGCGCCGAACGCGTGCTGACCCAGGCCTTCGAGGCCGGCCCGCGCAGTGCCATGCAGCGCTACAAGGCCCGCGCTGCGGCGCTGAGCCGCTTCCATGGTGGTTGGCGCAACCCGAAGGACGCCGTGCTGAAGGACCTGGCGCACCACCACGCCCAACAACGCCGCGACGCGGCGACCGAACCGCAAGGACACCACCATGCCTGAGCCCACCGTCGATTCCCCTGCAACGGCCGACGCGACCGACACCGCGCCTGCGCCCGGCAGCCCCCATGGTGCATTGGCCGCGCATGTGCGCAACGCCGGCCCGGGCGACCGCGCGGCGCTGGCGCGCATGGACCCCGATGCGTTGCGCCCGCACGAGATCGCGGCGCTCTCGCGTGCGCTGCTGACGGCCGGCTTGCAGCCCGAGACCTGGCGTCCCGAAACCTGGCCGCGCTGGGCGCTCATCGCCCACGGCATGGCGCTGGCGGGGCACGACGGCGCCGGCCGGCTCGGCCGGCAACTGGCCCTGGCCGGCGTGGCCGAATCGCGCGTCACAAAGTTGTTGACGGCCCGGGGCGAGGCGTTCCGGCAACTGCTGCCGCGCGTGCTGCGGCTGCTGGCTTCCAAGGGCGTGCAGCCCAACTGGTTCGAACTCGGCGAACTCGTGCTCAAGGAAGACAGCCGCGCGCACGACGACATCCAGCGTGCCGAGCAACTGCGCATGCGCATCGCCGGCTCCTACTTCTCGGCCATGGCGACCAAGGCTTGAAGACAACCCAGCATATCCAGGAGAAACCATGACATTGCCCCGCTTCCTGCAGATCCACACGCTGCACAACTACCCCGCGGCGCTGCTCAACCGCGACGACGCCGGCTTGGCCAAGCGCCTGCCGTACGGCGACAAGGTGCGCACGCGCATCTCCTCGCAATGCCTCAAGCGCCACTGGCGCGTGGCCGACGATGCCTTCGCGCTGAGCCGGCTGGACGTGCCGATGGCCGTGCGTTCGCGCGAGACGCCGCGCCTGATCCGCGACAAGCTGGTCGCGGCTGGCGTGGCCGAACCGCTGGCGCAGTTGGCCGTGGAAGGCCTGCGCGCGGCGGGTCTGGTCGACAAGGCCAAGGACCTCAAGGGCAAGGACGCGCTGGAGACCGGCCAAGCCGTGCTGCTGGGCCATGCCGAGATCGCGTACCTGGTGCAGCGCTGCGCCGCGCTGGCTGCCGAACACGGCGAAGAGAAGGCGCTCAAGGCAGCGATCGCGGACTTCCTCAAGAAGGAAAAAAAGAACATAGAAGCCTTGCGCCTCGGAAGCGGTCTGGAGGCCGCGCTGTTCGGCCGCATGGTCACCTCCGACGTGCTGGCCAGCCGCGACGCCTCGGTCTATGTGGCCCATGCTTTCACCGTGCACGAAGCTCAGGTGGAGAATGACTACTTCACCGTGGTGGACGATCTTCTCCAGGAAGCGGGCGAGACCGGCTCCGCTGGCATCTTCGACACCGAACTGGCCAGCGGCCTGTACTACGGCTACGTGGTTGTCGACGTGCCGCAGCTCGTGGCCAACCTCGAAGGGGTGGCCATCCAGGACTGGAGCAAGGCCACACCGGAGCAGCGCGCCCTGGCCGGCCGCGTGGTGCAGCACCTGCTGCACTTGGTGGCCACCGTGAGCCCCGGTGCCAAGCGTGGCTCCACGGCGCCCTTTGCATGGGCCAAGTTCATGCTGGTGGAGGCCGGTGACTGGCAGCCCCGCAGCCTGGCGGGCGCGTTCCAGAATGCGCTGCCGTCCGACCAACCGAGCTTGCGCAAGGCCGCCGTGCAGCGCCTGGCCGACGAGATCGCGCAGATGGACGCTGCCTATGGCGCGCCGCTGTCGCGCCGTTACCTGGCCGTGGACGACGTGCAGGTGCCGGGTGCCGAGCGGCTGCCTTTGATGGCGCTGGCCGAGTGGGCGCAGTCCGCCGTGACGCGCGCGGAGGCCTGAACGTGGCGCGCCATCTGGTGTTGCGCCTGGCATCGCCGCTGATCGCCTTCGGGGGCGAGACCATCGACAACCAGGGCGTCATCCGCGACTTCCCGGCGCTGTCGATGCTGACCGGGCTGATCGCCAACGCGCTGGGCTGGGACCGTGGGCAGGATGTGCTGCACAACCGCTTGCAGCAGCGCCTGCGCATGGGCACGGTGCTGGAGCCCATGGCCTTGCGTGGCGGCACGGCGCAAGCGCAGCGGCTCGTGGACTTCCAGACGGCCGAACTGGGCGCCGCCGACAAAGGCTGGACCACCTGGGGCCAACCGGAAGAGCGGCGTGGCGGTGCCGGCTCCTATGCCGGGCCGCACCTGCGCTACCGGCACTATCACGCGGAACTCACGGCCTGGGTCGCACTGCATCTGGAGCCGGCCGACGAAGCGCCGACGCTGGAGCACGTCGCCGCGGCGCTGGACCGGCCGGCGCGCCCGCTGTTCATCGGCCGCAAGCCTTGCCTGCCGACCGGGCGCCTGGTGGCCGGCTGGCAGGAGGCCGAGCATGTGCTGGGCGCGCTGCAGGCCTGGACGCAGCAGCTGCCGGCCCCATCGGGCAGGCCGGCGGGCTGGCGTGCGCAGTGGCCGGACGGCCAGGGCAGCCTGCCGCTTGATCGCCGCAGCGATCTGTGCGACGAGCGCAATTGGACCAGCGGCCTGCACGGCGGCTGGCGGCCCGTGCGTGAAGGGCTGCTGCCGGCGGGGGAGACAGCATGAGCGGACCGTCCCTGCATCTGCTGCACACGCAGCCCGATGCGCGTCTGCTGGCCGCCTGGGTGGCGCGCCACCACGCGCGGCACGAACGCCAACCCTCGGACCTGGGCGATGCCTTGCACGGCTTGCTGCGCGCAGCCTTCGGCGACACTGCGCCCCAGCCCTTCCGCTATCTGGACGAGCGCCAGGGCCTGCTGGCCTACACCGCAATGGATGCCAACGCGATGCGCACGCAGGTAGCGTTGGCCGATCCGGTGGTCGCGCGAACCCTGGGCTTGGGTGCGAACGGGCAGCACGACGGCTACCACCTGCGGCCCTTTCCCACGCAGTGGCCGCAAGGTCAGGTGCTGGGCTTCGAAGTGCGGCTGCGTCCCACGGTGCGTGCCGCCAAGGGCGAGCGCGATGCTTTCCTGCATGCCGTGGAACGGGCGCAGGGCGCGCGCCTACAGCGCGAGGCGGTGTACGTGCAGTGGCTGCGCGAGCACCTGGCGCCGCGCGAAGGCGCTGCGCGCGAAGCCTGGCAGGGGGCTGTCGACCTGCTGAACGACGTGCACCTGGTCGGCTATCAACGCCAGCAGGTGGTACGGCGCACCCAGGCCGCAGGTGGCGAAGCCCGACGTGGCCGCGTGAGCGACGGACCAGACGCGCTGCTCAAGGGCCATCTGCGCGTAGTGGACCCCGTGTCGTTTGCCCACTTGCTGGCGCGGGGCATTGGGCGGCATCGTGCCTTTGGCTTCGGCATGCTGCTGCCGAGCCGGGCGAGCTGAAAGGCCCCTCATGCTCAAAGGCCGGCTGGGGCTGGAAACCGCGCGCATCCCGCACGTGGACCGCCACGGCTTATTGTGGCTGTCACGCGGCGAACTGTGCGTGATTGACGGCTGCCTCCACTTCATGCGCGGCCGGGATAGCCTGACGCCTGCCATGGACCAGATTCCGCACCAGGCAGTGTCGATGATCCTCCTGGGGCCGGGCAGCAGCGTGACACACGATGCACTTCGCCTGCTGGCACGCCACGGCACGCTGCTGGCGGCAGTGGGCGAGGACGGCGTGCGCAGCTACACCGCGCCGCCGCTTTTGCCCGATCGATCCGACGTGGCGCGACGCCAGGCTGAGCTGTGGGGCAATCCGCGCCGTCGCATCAGCGTGGCCCGGCATATGTACGCGCTGCGCCTGGGCGAAATCCTGCCGCATCGCGACTTGGACACGTTGCGCGGCATCGAAGGATCACGCGTCAAGAACTTCTATAAGTTGATGGCCGAGAAGCACGGCATTCAGTGGAAAGGACGCATCTACGACCGTGCGAACCCGAACGCCACTGACCTACCCAACCAGGCCATCAATCATGCGGCCACAGCCGTGCAAGCGGCTGCGGCCATTGCGGTGCAATCGCTGGCGGCGTTGCCGCCGCTGGGGTTCATTCACGAAGACTCGGGGCAGTCCTTCGTGCTGGACATCGCAGATCTTTTTCGCGACACGGTGACATTGCAGATCGCCTTCACCGCAGCCAGGCGCACCGAGCAGGTGGACGACACCATCGACCGGCTGGTGCGGCGCGAGGCGGCGGCGGTATTCCGCAAGCAGCAGGTCATTGGCGCGATGATCGACCGCATCAAGCAGGTCTTGCGCATGGACGAGGTGGGAAATGGCACTGGTGATGATCGTGATTCGTGATGTGGCCGACCGATTTCATGGGTTCTTGTCGTCGGTGATGTTGGAGGTGGCGCCCAACGTTTTCGTTTCGCCCCGCATGAACCCTGGTGTGCGCACGCGCGTCTGGGACGTGATGAGCGATTGGTATCGCCACGAAAGCCGGGGCAGCCTGGTAATGGTTTGGCGCGACCTGAACGCCGTGGGCGGCGTGGGCCTCGCCAATCTGGGCAATCCGCCACGGGAATTGTTCGAGGCCGATGGCATGTGGCTGGTCCGGCGGGGTGCGCCGTCTGAGTCTGGAAACGCTCTTTAAAATTTCGGATCAGTTTTCTTGTTTTCTGTTGCGTGGCTTGGAGTTGCATGCAAGAGGTTGCCCCGCGTGAGCGGGGATAGGCCCTAACACCCGAACGCAAAGCGGCTTTTTGCGCGGGTTGCCCCGCGTGAGCGGGGATAGGCCCCAGGCAGCCGACTTGTGCTACGACGCGGCCACGGTTGCCCCGCGTGAGCGGGGATAGGCCCGTGCAAGAGCGCGCCGCCCTGGTTCAGCGACAGGTTGCCCCGCGTGAGCGGGGATAGGCCCCGGATGTTCGACGGGCCGGCGACGCTGAAGCCGGTTGCCCCGCGTGAGCGGGGATAGGCCCAAGGAAGCCGCTCATCAGCCGAGCGCCACGACGGTTGCCCCGCGTGAGCGGGGATAGGCCCTGATCGACGAGTGCGATTGAAACGGGGAAATTGGTTGCCCCGCGTGAGCGGGGATAGGCCCTGGTCGAGCGTCTTGGGGCGATCCGCGAGAAGGGTTGCCCCGCGTGAGCGGGGATAGGCCGGCGACGACGGCCATGATGTCTCGCTTGTCGGTGGTTGCCCCGCGTGAGCGGGGATAGGCCCCTTTCCGCCTGGCAGGCCGATGCGGCCGGCCTGGTTGCCCCGCGTGAGCGGGGATAGGCCCGCAAAGCTGTACCGCAACGGCGCGCAGGTCTAGGTTGCCCCGCGTGAGCGGGGATAGGCCCACCTGGCAAGGCTACAGCGACAAGGAGAAAGCGGTTGCCCCGCGTGAGCGGGGATAGGCCCTGTTGCCGGCGGCATGCGCGTCGGCGGCGGGCGGTTGCCCCGCGTGAGCGGGGATAGGCCCTTTTCCCTTCTCGTGCGCGCCCGCCGCCTCGAGGTTGCCCCGCGTGAGCGGGGATAGGCCCCGAAAAGCAGAACATCTGCGCCAGCGGATCGGGGTTGCCCCGCGTGAGCGGGGATAGGCCCCGAGGGGCGGTGACGATGCGGCGGCCGATTTCGGTTGCCCCGCGTGAGCGGGGATAGGCCCTCGACCTTCCGCCCTGACCTCAAAGACATGGAGGTTGCCCCGCGTGAGCGGGGATAGGCCCATCCGGCCGGAAGACCTCTCATGGACCGAGCCGGTTGCCCCGCGTGAGCGGGGATAGGCCCAGCACAGGCCTGCCAGGACTTGGGGTTGCTGTGGTTGCCCCGCGTGAGCGGGGATAGGCCCCTTCGTCGATCAGCCCGGCGCGCAGCAAGCGGGGTTGCCCCGCGTGAGCGGGGATAGGCCCTGGAAGCCGAGGTAGAAGTTGCAGGTCCAGGCGGTTGCCCCGCGTGAGCGGGGATAGGCCCGTCGCCAGGGCGGACGGATGACTATCGACAGGGGTTGCCCCGCGTGAGCGGGGATAGGCCCATCGCGCCAGACATGAGCCGGGTGCCGCCGCAGGTTGCCCCGCGTGAGCGGGGATAGGCCCTTTCAAGGCCACCTTCGGGTGGCTTTTCTTTTGGTTGCCCCGCGTGAGCGGGGATAGGCCCCCAAAGGGCCGCACGGTGTGGGTCGAGCTGAAGGTTGCCCCGCGTGAGCGGGGATAGGCCCCACCTGTACCGCAGCTCTGACACCAACAAGGTGGTTGCCCCGCGTGAGCGGGGATAGGCCCTGGGGCGCGGCATGGGAACCGCGGCAAAAGGAGGTTGCCCCGCGTGAGCGGGGATAGGCCCATGGAGAGCAGCGTTACCGTACCCCGCGAACCGGTTGCCCCGCGTGAGCGGGGATAGGCCCAGCGAGCCATTGGCGCCACGAATCTCCGTGTCGGTTGCCCCGCGTGAGCGGGGATAGGCCCTGGATTGAATACGCCGGCCCGCTGGCGCAGATGGTTGCCCCGCGTGAGCGGGGATAGGCCCTCGTCGTTGAGGTAGACCAGGTAGACGGGTCGGGTTGCCCCGCGTGAGCGGGGATAGGCCCAAGTTCTTGGCGTGGAACGGGCTGGGCACTGCGGTTGCCCCGCGTGAGCGGGGATAGGCCCCGCCATGTCCGCCGCCGGGCTCAACCAGGCCGGGTTGCCCCGCGTGAGCGGGGATAGGCCCTGGCCCGCTGGATTCTGGTCGCCCTGGTGGCGGGTTGCCCCGCGTGAGCGGGGATAGGCCCATGACGCGCTACTGGCCCATGGCTGGACCGCCGGTTGCCCCGCGTGGGCGGGGATAGGCCCGCGAATTCATGCTGCGGCTGAACGACGCGAAGGGTTGCCCCGCGTGAGCGGGGATAGGCCCCACCAGCGTAGGCCAAGCCGAATGCCTGCGGTGGTTGCCCCGCGTGAGCGGGGATAGGCCCCTGGCACGGCGACCTCGGCTTCGGGGAGGAGGGGTTGCCCCGCGTGAGCGGGGATAGGCCCGCTTCGGTGTTGTGCTCGCTCCACGGCACGAAGGTTGCCCCGCGTGAGCGGGGATAGGCCCCTGACGCAGGACGCGGCGCATAAACTGGTGGAGGTTGCCCCGCGTGAGCGGGGATAGGCCGTGGGCGGCGACCTGCCTACGCGCCAGGAACAGGGTTGCCCCGCGTGAGCGGGGATAGGCCCGATGAGCACAGACACGATGAGCACGACGAGCGGGTTGCCCCGCGTGAGCGGGGATAGGCCCTCACCGGCGGCTTGGACAACCTCTCCACCAGCGGTTGCCCCGCGTGAGCGGGGATAGGCCCAAGGCGCGCGAGAAACAGAGGTATGCGCGCGTGGTTGCCCCGCGTGAGCGGGGATAGGCCCAGCAGTGCCTGCTCCTGGCGCGTGGGCAGGTCGGTTGCCCCGCGTGAGCGGGGATAGGCCCCACGCCTGCGCACCTTCGGTCGTGCCGAAGAAGGTTGCCCCGCGTGAGCGGGGATAGGCCCTTAGAGCCGCCCAGCCGGCGCAGCTTGGCCCGGGTTGCCCCGCGTGAGCGGGGATAGGCCCCCGCTCCAGGCCGAACCGCCGCAGGCGCTGCCGGTTGCCCCGCGTGAGCGGGGATAGGCCCCTCGCGGACGCCTACCTCGCGGGCGCCAACCTGGTTGCCCCGCGTGAGCGGGGATAGGCCCCAGCGGCGCCGGCTCGGACTGGGGACCGAAGCGGTTGCCCCGCGTGAGCGGGGATAGGCCCCCTTGCGTAGCGCCTGGGCCTCGGCGCACTTCGGTTGCCCCGCGTGAGCGGGGATAGGCCCGCGGCCACGCTGTAGCCCCGGACCTGGCTCCAGGTTGCCCCGGCGGCCAGCATGGCGCAACGTGCTGGCCTTTTTCATGGCTCGCGCTTGTACAGCCGCGCTCCCACGCGCCAGTCGTCCACGTTGCGGGTTACCCCGCGTGACCGGGGATAGGCCCATGAGCAGTACCTGACCGTGGCCCTGTGCGCCGATTGCCCCATGTGAGCGGGGATAGGCGCTTCGAGGTGAACGATAAGGACACCGCTGCCCTGGCGGTGTTCGAGCGCGGCGCCGACGGCTGGACAGGTGTCACCCTCTTCCACCCGGGCACCGTGAAGTATCTCAACAAGCGTCCTCAGGGCGTGCTGCTGTATCGCCGCCCGCCGCCATGACGAACAGGCAAGAGAAAGACCCACCATGGCGCGATGAAGGAGACGGAGGCCACGGTTGCCTCGCGTGAACCGGAATAGATCTCGGCGAGAAGTCCTACCCCAGCGAGAAACCGCGTGTATCCGGTTTTCGGCCTTTGGCGCAACGGCCTCTACAGCCCCAGATTCGGCGCCAGCGCTCGCTCCACCTCGCTCAGCTCGGCGCCGCTGCGCTTGGCCATGTCGATGGCCTGGTCCTGGTCGATGCGGCCGACGTTGAAGTAGGTGCTGTCGGGGTGGCTGAAGTAGAAGCCGCTGACGCTGGCGGCGGGCACCATGGCGAGGCTCTCGGTGACGGACATGCCGATGTCGTGCGCGCCCAGCAGGTCGAACAGCGGCCGCTTGACGCGGTGGTCGGGGCAGGCGGGGTAGCCGGGCGCGGGGCGGATGCCTTGGTACTTCTCGGCGATCAGTTCGTCGTTGCCCAGCGCCTCGTCGGCGGCGTAGCCCCACCAGTCGGTGCGCACGCGCCGGTGCAGCCACTCGGCGCCGGCCTCGGCCAGGCGGTCGGCCAGGGCCTTGAGGGTGATGGCGCTGTAGTCGTCGTGCGCGGCCATGAACCGCGCCACCTTCTCTTCCACGCCCAGGCCGGCGGTGACGGCGAAGGCGCCGATGTAGTCGGGTTTTGAACCATTCAGGCCGTCAGCCAGCGTGGGTATTGCGCCATCAGCTATTGATTCTGCAGCATCCCGCGTGGCGCCGCGCGGCGCGATGAAGTCGGCCAGGCAGCGGCTGGGGCGCACCCGGCCCTCGGCGTCCTCCTGCTTCTCGGCCTGCTGGCGCAGGCCGTGCCAGGTCAGCACGACGTCTTGCCGCGCCTCGTCGGCGTACAGCGCGATGTCGTCATCGCGCACGGCGTGGGCGGGCCAGAAGCCGACCACGGCGTGGGCGGTGAGCCAGCGGCCTTCGACGATCTTCTTGAGCATGGCCTGCGCGTCGGCGAACGCGCGCGTCGCCTCCTCGCCCACCACCTCGTCGGTCAGGATGGCGGGGTACTTGCCGGCCAAGTCCCAGGTCTGGAAGAAGGGCGTCCAGTCGATGAAGGGCACCAGCTCGGCCAGGTCGATGCGCTGGATGACGCGCCGGCCGATGAACTTGGGCACGGGCGGCTGGTAGCCCGCCCAGTCGATGCGGGTCTTGTTGGCGCGCGCCTTGCCGATGGGCCACAGCGGCTGCTGCTTCTTGCTGGCGTGCAGCTGGCGCACCTTCTCATAGTCGGCGCGGGTGTCGGCCAGGAACTGCTCGGCCTGCTCGCCCAGCAGGTTCTGCGCCACGCCCACGCTGCGGGAGGCATCGGGCACGTACACGACCGGCCCCTCGTAGTGCGGCGCGATCTTGACGGCCGTGTGCACGCGGCTGGTGGTGGCGCCGCCGATCAGCAGCGGGATCTTGCGGATGCGGAAGTGCTCGTCCTTCTGCATCTCGCCGGCCACGTACTGCATTTCCTCCAGGCTGGGGGTGATGAGGCCCGACAGGCCGACGATGTCGGCGCCCTCGACCTTGGCCTTGGCCAGGATCTCGTGGCACGGCACCATCACGCCCATGTTGACCACCTCGAAGTTGTTGCACTGCAGGACGACGGTGACGATGTTCTTGCCGATGTCGTGCACGTCGCCCTTGACGGTGGCGATGACGATCTTGCCCTTGCTGCGCACGTCGCGCCCGGCCGCCTCGTCGCGCAGCTTCTCGGCCTCGATGTAGGGCAGCAGGTGGGCCACGGCCTGCTTCATCACGCGCGCCGACTTGACCACCTGCGGCAAAAACATCTTGCCGGCGCCGAACAGGTCGCCCACCACGTTCATGCCGTCCATCAGCGGCCCTTCGATCACGCCCAGCGGGCGGCCGCCGGCGGCGATGATGGCCTGGTAGGCCTCCTCGGTGTCCTCGACCACGAAGTCGGTGATGCCGTGCACCAGCGCGTGGCTCAGGCGCTCGCCCACGCTGCCGCCGCGCCACTCCAGCCGCTTGCTGTCGTCCTTGGCGGCGCCCTTGGCCGCCTCGGCGATCTCCAGCAGGCGCTCGGCGGCGTCGGGGCGGCGGTTGAGCACCACGTCCTCCACGCGCTCGCGCAGCTCGGGCTCCAGATCGTCGTACACGCCGACCATGCCGGCGTTGACGATGCCCATGTCCATGCCGGCCTGGATGGCGTGGTAGAGGAACACGGTGTGGATCGCCTCGCGCACCGGGTCGTTGCCGCGGAAGCTGAAAGACACGTTGCTGACGCCGCCCGACACCTTGGCGCCCGGCAGGTGCTGCTTGATCCAGCGCGTGGCCTCGATGAACTCCACCGCGTAGTTGCCGTGCTCCTCGATGCCCGTGGCCACGGCGAAGATGTTGGGGTCGAAGATGATGTCCTCGGGCGGAAAGCCCACCTCGTCCACCAGGATGCGGTAGGCGCGCTGGCAGATCTCGGTCTTGCGCGCGAAGGTGTCGGCCTGCCCCTGCTCGTCGAAGGCCATCACCACCGCGGCGGCGCCGTAGCGGCGCACCAGCCGCGCCTGGCGCTTGAACTCCTCCACCCCTTCTTTCATCGAGATGGAGTTGACGATGCCCTTGCCCTGCAGGCAGCGCAGGCCGGCCTCGATCACGCTCCACTTGGAGCTGTCCACCATCACCGGCACGCGGGCGATGTCGGGCTCGCTGGCCATCAGGTTGAGGAACTTCACCATGGCGGCCTGGCTGTCCAGCATGGCCTCGTCCATGTTCACGTCCACCACCTGCGCGCCGTTCTCCACCTGCTGGCGCGCCACCGACAGCGCCTCTTCGAACTGGCCGTTCAGGATCATGCGCGCGAACGCCTTGGAGCCGGTGACGTTGGTGCGCTCGCCGATGTTGACGAACAGCGTGCCCTCGCCGAGGGTCACCGGCTCCAGGCCGGCGAGCTTCATGGGGGGAACGGGGGTCGCGGGGCGGTTCATGGTCTCACCTGGGGGCTTGTGCAGGTGAGCGTCGTTTCAGGTCCGTGGGATGGCGGCCAAGCCTGACGAGCCGCCCGAAACCGCTGTGGATGGGGGCCCGCTGCAACGCTCCTTGGCTGCCGAACGGGCGATTTTACGCAGCGCCGCCCGCGCCGCGCCGGGCGGG
The DNA here is from genome assembly GCF_016703145.1 of Ottowia sp. Classification (GTDB taxonomy): domain Bacteria; phylum Pseudomonadota; class Gammaproteobacteria; order Burkholderiales; family Burkholderiaceae_C; genus Ottowia. The sequence continues at coordinate 213,823 of NZ_JADJCO010000003.1, forward strand.
GGTCAATGCACCAGCCGCACGTCCAGCCCCGCCGCGCGCAGCCGTTCGATCAGCTCGGCCACGTGCTCGTGGCCGCGCGTCTGCAGCACCATCTCGACCTCCACGTTCTGCGCCGCCAGCAGGGTGAAGGCGCGCTGGTGGTGCACCTCGTCCACATTGGCGCCGGCCTCGGCCACCAGGGCGGTGATGCGCGCCAGCGAGCCCGGCACGTCGCGCGCGCTGACCACGATGCGCGCCAGCCGGCCCGAGCGCACCAGCCCCCGGCCGATGATCTGCGCCAGCAACTGCGGGTCGATGTTGCCGCCCGACAGCACCAGGCCCACCTTCTTGCCGGCAAAGCGCCGCGGGTGCCGCAGCAACGCCGCCAGCGCCGCCGCGCCGGCGCCCTCGACCAGGGTCTTCTCGACCTCCAGCAGCAGCACGATGGCCTGCTCGATGTCGCCCTCGTCCACCAACAGCAGGTCGTCCACCCTCTGGCGGACGACCTCGGCGCACAAGGCGCCCGGCGCGCCCACGGCGATGCCCTCGGCGATGGTGCTGGCGCCCTGCGGGTGCCGGGCGCCCTGCACCAGGTTGACCATGGCCGGGAAGCGGCGGGTCTGCACGCCGATGACCTCGATGCCCGGCTGGAGGGCCTTGGCCGCCGTCGCCACGCCGGCGATCAGCCCGCCGCCGCCCACCGGCACCACCAGCACCTCCAGTCCCGGCTGGGCGCGCAGCATCTCCAGCGCCAGCGTGCCCTGGCCGGCCATGATGGCCTCGTCGTCGTAGGGGTGGACGAACAGCAGCCCCTGCGCCTCGGCCAGCGCCAGGGCGTGGGCGCGCGCGGCCTCCAGCGTGTCGCCCTCCAGCACCACCTCGGCGCCGAAGCCGCGCGTGCGCTCCACCTTCACGCCGGGCGTGAAGCGCGGCATCACGATCACCGCGCGCAGCCCCAGCCGCTGCGCGTGGTAGGCCACGCCCTGGGCGTGGTTGCCGGCGCTCATGGCGATCACGCCGCGCGCGCGCTCGGCCGGCGTGAGTTGCGCCAGCTTGTTGCAGGCGCCGCGCTCCTTGAACGAGGCGGTGAACTGCAGGTTCTCGAACTTCAGCACCAGCTCGGCGCCAGTGATCCGCGACAGCGTGCGCGATTCGAGGCAGGGCGTCTCCAGCACCTGCCCGCGAAGGCGCTCGGCGGCTTGCTGGATGGCGGCGAATTCGAGCATGGTGGCCCATTCTGCCGGCACCGGTCGGCGCGCAAGGCGTCTGCGCCGTTAACAGGCATTGCCCGCCGGCTTTCCCGCCGCGCTCCCGCTTCCCATGCACCCGCCCCGACCCTCCCTCCTGCACGGCCCCGACCGCCCCGACCTGCTGCGCGACGAAACCCTGGCCGACCTGTTCGAGGCCACCGCCGCGCGCGTGCCCGGCAGGACGGCGCTGATCTTCGGCGAGCGGCGCCTGTCCTACGCCGAGCTGGACGCCGCCGCCGACCGCGCGGCGCACCGCCTGATCGAGGCCGGCGTGCGCGCCGGCGACCGGGTGGGCCTGTGGCTGGCGCGCGGCATCGACCTGCTCGCGCTGCAGCTCGCCATCGCCAAGGCCGGTGCGGCGTGGCTGCCCTTCGACGCCGACGTGCCCGCCGAGCGCGTCGCCGTCTGCCTGGAGGACGCGGGCGCTCGGTTGCTATTGATTGATGAGCATCCAGCGCAATATCCACATTGGCTGGAAGGTATTTCAACCCCAATCCTGGCTGCCAGCGAACTGCTCGCCCCCGTGCCCGCCGGCACGCCGCTGCGCCGCCGCGAAGGCGCACTGCCCACGCACGCGGCCTACGTCATCTACACCAGCGGCTCCACCGGCAAGCCCAAGGGCATCGCCGTCACGCAGGCCGGCATCTGCCACTTCCTGCGCAGCGAGAACGCGCGCCTGGGCGTGCGCGAGGACGACCGCGTGTACCAGGGCTTCTCGGCCGCCTTCGACATGAGCTTCGAGGAGATCTGGATCAGCTACCTGGTGGGCGCCACGCTGTGGATCGCGCCCAAGGCGCTGGCCGGCGACCCCGAGGCGCTGCCGCGCGCGCTGACCGAGCACGGCGTGACCGTGCTGCACGCCGTGCCCACGCTGCTGGCGCTGTTCGCGCAGGACGTGCCCGGCCTGCGCCTGATCAACCTGGGCGGCGAGATGTGCCCGCAGGCCCTGGTGGACCGCTGGGCGCCGGGCCGTCGGCTTTTCAACACCTACGGCCCGACCGAGGCCACGGTGTCGGCCAGCCTGGCCGAGTTGCGCGCCGGCGAGCCGGTGACCATCGGCGAGGCGCTGCCCAACTACGGCCTGCTGGTCATCGAGGCGATCGACTCCGACCGCCTCCACGCTGGCGAGCCGCCGCCGCTCAGGCTCCTGCCCTTCGGCGCGACGGGCGAGCTGTGCATCACCGGCCCCGGCGTGGCCGCCGGCTACCTGGGCCGGCCCGAGCTGACGGCCGAGAAGTTCCTGCCCAACCCGTGGGCGCGCAACGCGCACGAAGCGCGCCTGTACCGCACCGGCGACCTGGCGCGCGTGGAGACGGCGCCCGACGGCACGCCGCGCATGCAGTGCCTGGGCCGCGTGGACGACCAGGTGAAGATCCGCGGCTTTCGCGTCGAGCTGGGCGAAATCGAGGCCGTGCTGGCCGCGCGGCCCGGCGTGGGCACCACGGCCGTGCTGCTGCGCAAGGACGAGGACATCGACCAGTTGGTGGCCTTCTACGTGCCCACCGCCGACCGGCTTTCCACCGCCGTGCTGCGAAGCGGCCTGGCGGACAAGCTGCCGCCCTACATGGTCCCTGCGCGCTTCGAACCGCTGCCCGCCATGCCGCGCCTGCCCAGCGGCAAGATCGACCGCAAGGCGCTCAAGAGCCTGCCGCTGGCCGCCGCCGCGCCGGCCGAAGGCGGCGACAAGCCCGACACGCCGGCCGAGGAAGCGCTGTTCGCCGCGCTGCACAAGCTGTTCCCCGGCCAGCCCGTCCGGCGCGCGCTGGACTTCTTCAGCGACCTGGGCGGGCATTCGCTGCTCGCCGCGCGCCTGACCTCGGCCCTGCGGCAGGATGCGCGCTTCGCCCAGGCCACCGTGGCCGACGTCTACCAGAACCGCCAGGTCGGCCGCATCGCCGAGGCGCTGCGGGCGGGCATGCGGGCCCCCGGCGCCGGCGCGGCCGCGCGGCCCTTCGTGCTGCACGGCGCATGGCGGCGCTGGCGCTGCGGTGTCGCGCAGGCGCTGGCGATCCCGCCGCTGGTGCTGCTGAAGATGGCGCAGTGGCTGGCGCCCTTCTTCACTTACCACTTCCACACCGGCGACGCGGACGACTCGGTGCCGCGGGCCATCGCCCTGTCGCTGCTCGCCTTCCTGGCCACGACGGTGGCCGAGTTCACCCTCGCCTGGGCCGGCAAGTGGCTCATCGCCGGGCGGCTGAAACCCGGCCGCTACCCGCTGTGGGGCCGCACCTACTACCGCTGGTGGCTGGCCGACCGGCTGACCGAGGCCGTGCCCACCTACATGATCAACGGCTCGCCGCTGTACGCGCTGTGGCTGCGCGCGCTGGGCGCGCGCGTGGACGCCGAGGTCACCCTGGGCTCGGCCACCGTGCGCGTGCCCGATCTGGTGTCGATCGGCCCCGGCACCAGCATCGGCAACGCCGTGAACCTGGAGAACGCCCGCGTCGAAGGCGGCCTGCCGCACCTGGGACGCATCGACATCGGCGCCGAGGCCTGCATCGGCTCCTACGTGGTGCTGGAGGGCGACACCGCCATCGGCGAGCACGGCCACCTCGACGGTCAGTCGGCCCTGGGCGCCGGCCAGCGCATCCCGCCGCGCCAGGCCTGGCACGGCTCGCCGGCGCGCGCGCGCGGCGACTTCGATCCCGCCAGCCTGCCGCCGCGCCCGGCGGCGGGCCGCGCGCGGCGGGCGTGGGAGGCGGCGTTCTTCGTGCTGGGCGCCTTCGGCGTGGCGGTGCTGTTCTTCATGCCGGTGTTTCCCGCCTTCCTGCTGATCGACGCGCTGGACGTGGACGCCATCGCCGTCCGGCCGCTGCAGGACGCGGGCACCCTCACCGACTGGCAGGCGTTCGGGCTGCGGCTGCTCAAGTTCTTCGTGCTGGCGCTGCCGGCCAGCGCCGTGTTCATCCTGTGCACGGCGCTGGTGGCGGCGCTGATCCGCTGGGTCTTCCTGCCGCGCATGCGGGCCGGCGCCTGGCCGGTGCACAGCGGCCGCTACCTGGCCAAGTGGCTGGTCAACCAGATCCAGGAGTCCAGCCTGGCCGTGCTGCACGGCGTGTACGCCACGGTCTACTCCGCCGCCTGGTACCGGCTGCTGGGCGCCAAGGTGGGCCGGGAGACCGAGCTGTCCACCGCCCTCGGCGTGGTGCCCGACATGCTGACCCTGGGCGACGAGTGCTTCATCGCCGACGCCGTGATGCTGGGCGACGAGCACATCGACGGCGGCTGGATGACCGTCCAGCCCACGGTGGTGTCGCGCCGCGGCTTCATCGGCAACGGCGCCTACGTGCCCGACGGCACCACCGTGCCCGAGAACGTGCTCATCGGCGTCATGAGCGCCGTGCCGCGCCAGGCGGCGATGAAAGTTGGCCCCCACGCTTCCCCGCTTCGCGAGGTCCGCTGCCCCCCAGGGGGGCTTCTTTCATCTTGGGACGGCCCGGCGATGAAAGTTGGCCCCCACGCTTCCCCGCTTCGCGAGGTCCGCTGCCCCCCAGGGGGGCTTCTTTCATCTTGGGACGGCCCGGCGATGAAAGAAGGCGACACCTGGCTGGGCTCGCCGCCGCTGCACCTGCCGGCGCGCGAGGTGGTGTCGGGCTTCCCGGAGCACCTGACCTTCGCCCCCTCGCGCTGGCGCAAGCTGGCGCGCGGCGCGGTCGAGGCGCTGCGCATCACCGCGCCGCACGCGCTGGTCATCGCCGCCGGCTACGCCCTGGTGCTGGACGCCATGCCCCTGGCCGAGGCCGGGCGCTGGGGCGCGGTGGCGCTGGACCTGGCCGCCGGCGGCGTGCTGTTCGGCCTGGCCGCCTTCGCCTGCGTGGCGCTGTTCAAGTGGCTGGCCGTGCGCCGCTACGGCCGGCGCGCCGTGCCCATGTGGACGCCCTTCGTGTGGCTGTCCGAGGCCGCCACCAACCTGTACGAGGGCATCGCCGTGCCCTGGTTCCTGCGCTACCTGCGCGGCACGCCCTGGCTGCCGCCGGCGCTGGGCCTGCTGGGCGCGCGCATCGGGCGCGGCGTGTACCTGGACACCACCGACATCACCGAGTTCGACTGCGTGCACATCGGCGCCCACAGCGAGCTGAACGCGCTGTGCTGCCCGCAGACGCACCTGTTCGAGGACCGCGTGATGAAGATCGACCACGTGCGCATCGGCAGCCGCGTCACCCTGGGCGCGCGCTGCACCGTGCTGTACGGCGCGCAGGTCGGCGACGGCGCGCAGCTGGGGCCGCTCACCCTGGTGATGAAGGGCGAGGCCATTCCCGCCGGCACGCGCTGGCACGGCCTGCCGGCGGCGCCCTGGAGAACATGACCCCCCCGTGGCTCCCCTCGCTGCGCGATGTTGCGCCTCCCCCCCAGGGGGCGCACCCGCTGGCCGGGGAGACCCCGGCCAGGAGTGCACTGGTGGGGCTTGCTCCGCGGCCTCTTGAACCTTTGGGAGGCACGCGTGCCGGGCCTTCGTGGCAAGCGCCTTGCGCCGTCCACCCTGCACTGGCCGCCCAGCGCTGCCATTTCGTCGGTGACGCGGCGCCGGGTGCGCCGCAGGTGTGGGCGCTGCGCACCGCCCCTGCCGGCGCCGCGCCAGGCTCCTTGCGACAGGCCGCGCGGGCACAGGCCCGCGCTGCTTTGCGCGCGCTGCTCGCCGCCGCCCTGTGCCTCCGCCCCGCGCAACTGACCATCACCGACCAGCGCGGCCAGTCCCCGCGGGTACGCCGCAGCGACGGCACCCCGGACGCGCGCCTGGCCAGGCTGCAACTGTCCATCAGCCACGAAGCGGGCTGCTCGCTGCTGACCTGGTGCGGCGGCGGCGCCGTGGGCGTGGACGTGCAGGCGGTGAGCGCCGGGCCGGCCGGCGACCCGGACGAATGGCGGCGCGTCGCCGCCCTCTACCTGGGGCCGGATTCATGGCCAAATCAGGCTGAATCCGTTGTGGATAAAGCGCTGGAAGCTACACAATCAATAGCATTCATGACCGCTTGGACCCAACACGAAGCGCGGCTGAAATGCCTGGGCGAGCCGCTGCAGGAATGGTCGCCCGCGCTGCAGTCGCGGCTGGACGGATGCATGGCGCGGCGCGTGGCGCTGCCGGCGCCGTGGGTTGGTGCGGTGGCCTGGCGGCCGGCGCCCGCCTGACGCTATCGCACCGATCCCGGCTGCGCCGCCAGCATCCGGTCCAGCGCCGTGCCCGGCTCGATGCCGCAGGCGCGGCACCAGTCGATGAAGAGCATGACATCGACGTAGGCTTCGCCGCGTTCGATCTTGGAGACGTAGGACTGGCCCACCTCCAGTTGCTGAGCCAGTTGCACCTGCGACAAGCCCACCGCCTTGCGCCAGGCCACCATCGCCGACCGGAGGGCGTGGTAGCGCGGGTGGTGGACGGTGACGGGCACCCGGCGATACTCAATTCCAATCCGCCACAGTCCATTTACGACTTATTACAGTACCCCGATACGATGCGCGCGGCTCATGCCAGACCAGAATCAACCACAACGAGTGAGGAATCCATGAACAAGAAACTTGCAACCATCGGGTTGCTGTGTGCGCTGGTGACCGCGTGCGGCGGCGACGGTGGCGATGCGCCTGCGCCCGCACCAGCGCCAACCCCTGCACCTTCTCCCGCCCCGGGGCCAGCACCGGCTCCGACGCCTGCGCCTGCGCCTGCGCCTGCGCCTGCGCCTGCGCTTGCACCCACACCGGAAGGGCTCTGGGAAGGCCGCGCCTCCACTGGCGTGGACGTCGCACTGACGGTGCTGGAAAACGGCGAAACCTGGGGCGTCTACGCCTCCGGCGGCTACATCGTGGGCGCCCTGTTCGGCGACACCACGGCCCGCGGCAACCAGTTGTCCGGCTCGGGCGTGGACTTCAACCTGCTGTCACGAACCGTGCAGCCTGGCAGCTACACGGGCAGCTTCACTGCCCGCAGCAGCATCAACGTGCAGCTTTCGGCCGGTGCCACCTTCACAGGCAGCTACAACGCTGCCTATGACCAGCCGGCATCGGCGACGAACTTGGCCGGCAGCTTCACAGGCGAGGCCGTCACCGGTCTGACGGCACCGCAGGCCGTTTCAATCACCGTCTCGGCCGCGGGCGTGATCACGATGCCGGCATCGCAAGGCTGCAGCGCGGCCGGCACGGCGCGGCCGCGCGCCACGGGCAAGAACGTCTTCGACGTCTCGGTCACCTTCCAGGGCAACGGTTGCGCGCTGGGCCATGGCACCACGGCCCGAGGCGTCGCGTACTACGACACCGCCCAGCGCCGTCTGCTGGTGCTCGCCTTGAACAACGCCAGGACGGACGGATTCATCTACGTTGCCGTGAAGTAACGGCAGCGCGGCGGCCGCTTCAGGCCGCCTCTTTGTAGAACCCCGCCGGCTGCACGCCGCGCGTCTTCAGCGGCCCGACGGCGCGGGCGATGGCGCCGATGTGGTCGGGCGTGGTGCCGCAGCAGCCGCCGACGATGTTGACCAGCCCCTCGGCGGCGAACTCGTGGATCAGGCGGCTGGTGACCTCGGGCGTCTCGTCGAAGCCGGTGTCGCTCATCGGGTTGGGCAGGCCGGCGTTGGGGTAGCAGCTGATGAAGGTGTCGGGCGCCACCCGGTTCAGCTCCTGGATGTAGGGGCGCATCAGCGCGGCGCCCAGGGCGCAGTTCAGGCCGATGGCCAGCGGCTGCGCATGGCGCACGCTGTACCAGAAGGCGGTGACGGTCTGGCCCGAGAGCACGCGGCCCGAGGCGTCGGTGACGGTGCCGCTGATGAGCAGGGGCAGGCGCTCGCCGCTGCTTTCAAAGAACTCGTCGATGGCGAACAGCGCGGCCTTGGCGTTGAGGGTGTCGAAGATGGTCTCGACCAGCAGCACGTCGGCGCCGCCCTCGACCAGGCCCTCCACTTGCTCCAGATAGGCGGCGCGCAGGGTCTCGAAATCGACGTTGCGCGCGCCGGGGTCGTTGACGTCCGGGCTGATGCTGGCGGTCTTGGGCGTGGGGCCGAGCGCGCCGGCGACGAAGCGCGGCTTGCCGGGCGTGCTGAACTTGTCGCAGGCCGCGCGCGCCAGCCGGGCGGAGGCGACGTTCATCTCGCGCGCCAGGGGGGCCATGTCGTAGTCGGCCTGGGCGACGGTGGTGGCGCCGAAGGTGTTGGTCTCGATGAGGTCGGCGCCGGCCGCCAGGTACTTCTCGTGGATGTCGGCGATGACGTCGGGCCGCGTCAGGCTGAGCAGTTCGTTGTTGCCCTTGACGTCGCGGTGGAAGTCGGCGAAGCGCTCGCCCCGGTACTGCGCCTCGGTCAGCCTGAAGCGCTGGATCATGGTGCCCATGGCGCCGTCGAGGATGACGATGCGTCCGGCCAGCAGGGCCGGCAGCTCGCGGGCGCGGGTGTAGGAGGGGAGGCTCATGGCGCCGATTGTAGAAAGGACGTCCGCTCCGCGCCGGCCGCGCAGGCGAGAAAGACCCGCAGCGCCGGCACATCCGCTTCCTCGTGCCACGCCAGCACGCCCACGGTGGGGTGGCGCAGCCCGGCGATGGGCACGAAGCGCACGCCCTGCACCGCGGCCTGCGCCAGCGACGCGGGCACCAGCGCCACGCCCATGCGCAGCGCCACCAGCGACACCACCGTGAGCCATTGGCGCGCCGCGTGGCGCGTGTGCGGGTGGATGCCGGCGCGGTGGAACAGCGCGATCACGTTGTCGTGGTTGGCCGGCGCCACGTCGCGCGCGAACATCACGAAGCTCTCCTGCGCGAGCGCGGGCAGCGGCACGGCGCGCGCGCGCGCCAGCGGGTGGTCGTCGGGCAGACAGCAGACGAAATGGTCGGCCGCCAGCGGCAACTGCCGCAGGCGCGGCGGCACCGCGCTCACGTTGGCGAAGCCGGCGTGCAACTGGCGGTGCAGCAGCGCCTCAATCTGCTCGCTGGAGGACATTTCGCAAAGATGCACCTCGATGCCCGGCGCGCGTTCGCCGAAGGCGCGCACGATGCGCGGCATGTCGCGGTAGACCATGGAGCCGGTGAAGCCGATGTCCAGCCGCCCCCGCAGCCCCTCGGCCACGGCGCGCGCCGTCTCGCCCGCGCGCGCGACGCGGTCGAGCACCACGCGCACTTCGGCCAGGTAGGCGTGGCCAGCCGGGGTCAGGGCCACGTGCTTGCTGGTGCGCTCGAACAGCTTGACGCCCAGCTCCGCCTCCAGCGCCTTGATGCCCGACGACAGCGGCGGCTGCGTGATGGACAGGCGCTCGGCCGCGCGGCCGAAGTGCAGCTCCTCGGCCAGCACGGCGAAGTAGCGCAGCAGGTGCAGTTTCATGGGGCCATGATGCCCCAGCGCCCCGGTCAATAGGACTTGGGCAGGCCCAGCACCTTCTCGGCGATGAAGCACAGGATGAGCTGCGGGCTCACTGGCGCCAGGCGCGGGATCCACGATTCGCGCAGGTAGCGTTCCACGTGGTATTCCTTGGCGTAGCCCATGCCGCCGTGGGTGAAGATGGCGCGCTCGCAGGCGCGGTAGCCGGCCTCGGCCCCCAGGAACTTGGCCGCGTTGGCCTCGGCCGCGCAGGGCAGGTGCTGGTCGTAGAGCCACGCGGCCTTCTGCACCATGAGGTGCGCGGCCTCCAGGTCCATCCACGCCTCGGCCAGCGGGTGCTGGATGCCCTGGTTCTGGCCGATGGGGCGGGCGAACACCTCGCGCTCGGCCGCATAGCCCGCCGCGCGCGCCAGGGCCGCGCGGCCCAGGCCCACGGCCTCGGCGGCGATCAGGATGCGCTCGGGGTTCATGCCGTGCAGGATGTAGCTGAAGCCCTTGCCTTCCTCGCCCACGCGGTCTTCCACGGGGATGCGCAGGCCGTCGATGAAGAGCTGGTTGGTATCCACGCACTTGCGGCCCAGCTTCTCGATCTCGTGCACCTCGATCCTGCCGCGGTCCATGTCGGTGTAGAACAGCGTCAGGCCCTCGGTGCCCTTGCATTCCTCCACGGGCTTGGTGCGCGTGAGCAGCAGGATCTTGTTGGCCACCTGCGCGGTGGAGATGAAGACCTTCTGGCCGTGCACCACGTAATGGTCCCCATCACGTACCGCGCGGGTTTGCAGCTTGAGGGTGTTGAGGCCCGCGTTGGGCTCGGTCACGCCGAAGCAGGCCTTGTCCCGGCCCTGGATCAGCGGCGGCAGCCAACGCGCCTTCTGCGCGTCGGTGCCGAACACCACCACCGGGTGCAGGCCGAAGATGTTCATGTGCACGGCCGACGCGCCCGACAGGCCGGCGCCGGTGGCCGAGATGGTGTGCATCATCAGCGCGGCCTCGCTGATGCCCAGGCCGGCGCCGCCGTAGGCCTCGGGCATGGCGATGCCGAGCCAGCCCGATTCGGCCAGCGCCTGGTGGAAGTCATGCGGAAAGCCGCCCTCGCGGTCTTTCGTGAGCCAGTAGTCGGCGTCGAACGGCGCGCAGACGCGCTCGATGGCGGCCTTGATCTGCTCCTGCTCGGGGGTGGGGGCGAAGTTCATGGCCGGATCACTTTGTCGGGGGATTCGCCGTAGGGCGGGCTGTAGATCACCAGCAGCTTGACGGGCGTGTCGCTGGTGACGGTGAAGACGTGCATCTGCTCGGCCGGGAAGAAGCACATGTCGCCGGGCACCATGTCGAAGGCCTCGCCCGCCACCTCGGCGCGGGCCGTGCCTTCCAGCAGGTAGCAGGCCTGCTCGATGCCGGGGTGGGCGTGCGGCAGCGCGCCGCCGCCCTTGTGCAGCGTGCCCAGCAGCACCTCCATGTGTTGCGCCCCCACGGTCTCGGGTCCGATCAGGCGCTGGTTGTGCGTGTGGTGGTGGTTGGCGGGCTGGTAGCTGGGCACGTTGGCGGCGCGCACCAGGTAGCGGGAGGGAGTGGTCATGTGGGTTCTCCGGTTGAATCTGGAGCAAGGCAGGCGCCGCTGGCCAGCAGCGCGTCGATCTGTTCGTGGGAATAGCCGGCCTGGGCCAGCAGCGCGCGCGTGTGCTGGCCCAGGCGCGGGGCGTGTGCCGGTTCGCGCGCGGGCGGCGTGGCACTCCAGCGCGTGGGGTGGGCCAGGGCGTGCATCGGCCCCTCGGTGGGGTGCACGGTGTCGCTCACGAAGCCGGTGGCGCGCAACTGCGGGTTGGCCAGCAGCTCGGCGGGCGAGTTCATCGGCATGTGGGGCACGTCGGCCGCATCCAGCAGCGCCTGCCACTCGGCCGTGGTGCGCGTGCGCAGGATGCGCGCCACCTCGGCATACACGGCGTCGATGTGGGCGGCGCGCGCGCCGTGCGTGGCGAAGCGCTCGTCGCGCGCCAGGCCCTCGCTTTCGCCGATGGCGGCGAAGAAGCTGCGCCAGTGCTTGTCGTTGTAGATCAGCACGCACAGCATGCCGTCCGCCGTGGCATAGGGCTTGCGGTGCGTGGTCAGCAGGCGCGCGTAGCCGGGCTCGCCCAGCGGCGGCTCGAAGGTCAGGCCCGCCATGTGGTCGCCCAGCACGAACTGCGCCATGGCCTCGAACATGGGCACCACGATGGCCTGGCCCTGGCCCGTTTTCTCGCGGGCGTAGAGCGCGGCGGTGACGGCGTACACGGCGTGCAGGCCCGTCACGCGGTCCGACAGCGTGGTGGGCGCGTAGGCGGGCTCGGGCGCGCCGTACTGCTGCATCAGCCAGGGGATGCCGGTGGCGCCCTGGATCAGGTCGTCGTAGGCGGGGCGCGCGGCGTCGGGGCCCTCCTGGTCAAAGCCGCAGCAGCTCACGTGGATGAGGCGCGGGTTGCGCGCGCGCACGGCTTCGTAGTCCAGCCCCAGCCGCGCCATGGCCTGCGGGCGCACGTTGCTGATGAGCACGTCGCAGCCCTCGGCGAGTTTGAGCGCCGCCTCGCGCCCGTCGGGGTGCTTGAGGTCGAGCACGATGCTCTGCTTGCCCGCGTTGGCGTGCAAGAAGATGTGGCCCATGCCCGCGTGGCGCATGGGGCCCACGTGGCGCATGTTGTCGCCCTCGGGCGTCTCCACCTTGATGACCTCGGCGCCGAGCTGCGCCAGGATCTGCGTGGCGAACGGCCCGAGGATGACCGTGGTGAGGTCGAGGATGCGCACGCCCGCGAGGGGGCCGGCGGGAGCGGTATTCATGGCTGTCACTCGGGCTGGATGCCGGCCTGCTGGATCAGCGTGCGCCAGTGCGTGAGCTGGCCGGCCACGTATTGCGCGAACTCCTCGGGGGTCTTGCTGGGCCAGACCTGGAAGCCGATCTGCGCCAGCTTGTCCTGCAGGTCCTTGTCGGCCAGCACGGCCTGCAGCTCGGTGTTCAGGCGCTGCACCACGGCGGGCGGCAGGCCGGCGGGGCCGAAGATGCCGTTCCACGACGTCAGGTCGAACCCCTTCACCGTCTGGCCGATGGGCGGCGCGCCCGGCAGCAACGCCGTGGGCTGGGCGGTGGTGATGCCCAGCGTGCGCACCTTGTCGGTCTTGAGCATGCCCATGCCCGAACCCAGGTCGGCCACGTACACCTGCACCTGGCCGCCCACGAGGTCGGTCATGGCCTGCGGGCTCGACTTGTAGGGAATGCCGACGATGTCCACCTTGGCGATGTGCTTGATGCTCTCCATCGCCACCAGCGAGGTGCTGTTGGGCGTGGCGTAGCTCAGCTTGCCGGGATTGGCGCGCGCGTAGTCGAGCAACTCGGCCAGCGTCCTGGCGGGCAGCGAGGGATGCACGGCCAGCGCGAACGGCAGCTCGCCCACGCGCGCCACGGGCGTGAAGTCCTTGATCGGGTCGTACTTCAGGCTCTTGTACAGCGCGGGGTTGGCCGAGTGCGAGGTGTTGGTCGTCATGAACAGCGTGTAGCCGTCGGGCTTGGCCTTGGCGACGAACTGCGCGGCCACCTGGGCGTTGGCGCCCGGCTTGTTGTCCACGATCACCGGCTGCTTGAGCCGCGCGGCCAGCCCCGAGGCCACGGCGCGCGCCACCGAATCGGTGCCGCTGCCCGCCGCGAAGGGCACGACGAGGGTGACGGGGCCACCGGGGTAGGCCGGCTGCGCCAGCGCCGCCGTGGCGCCGGTGGCCAGGGCGCACGCGGCGAGCGCGGCGCGGAGGATGGTCTTCATGGTTCGTCTCCTGTGCTGTGGAATGGCAGGCCCCATGCGCAGGGCCTGGGCGCGATCTTGGGCGGGGCGGCGATTCAAGTCCAATTCAATCGCTGGACCGATCGATAGGATTCGCAAATCGTTGGACGAGGCTAGTACGCCGGCACCCGCTGCGACGCACAATAGGCGCTTGACGCCGGTCGCCACCCCCCGCTCGCCGTCCATTCAGAGCCAAATCGGCATCCAGCCAGCGCCAGCAAATCGCGAACAGCTATCAAAAGAAGAGTTTCCGCCCGTGTCTTCCGCGCTTTCCGTCCTGCACGACGTCTTCGGCTACCCACAGTTCCGCGGCCCGCAGGAGGCCATCGTCGAACACGTGATCGGCGGCGGCGACGCGTTGGTGCTGATGCCCACCGGCGGCGGCAAGAGCCTGTGCTACCAGGTGCCGGCCATCGTGCGCCACGCGGCGGGCCGGGGCGTGGCCATCGTGGTGTCGCCGCTCATCGCGCTGATGCACGACCAGGTGGGTGCGCTGCACGAGCTGGGCGTGCCGGCGGCGTTTCTCAACTCCACGCTGGACTGGACGCAGGCCGAGGACATCGAGCGCCGCCTGCTGGCCGGCCAGATCACGCTGCTGTACGCCGCGCCCGAGCGCGTGGCCACGCCGCGCTTCCTGGGCCTGCTGGACACGCTGCACGCGCACGGCCACCTGAGCCTGTTCGCCATCGACGAGGCGCACTGCGTGAGCCAGTGGGGCCACGACTTCCGCCCCGAATACCGCCAGCTCACCGTGCTGCACGAGCGCTGGCCCGGCGTGCCGCGCATCGCCCTCACCGCCACCGCCGACGCCACCACGCGCGCCGACATCGTCGAGCGGCTGCAACTGCAAGACGCGGCGCGGTTCGTCAGCAGCTTCGACCGGCCCAACATCCGCTACGCGATCGTCGAGAAGAAGGACCCCACGCGCCAGCTGCTGCAGTTCATCGAGCGCGAGCACGCGGGCGAGGCCGGCGTCGTCTACTGCCAGTCGCGCAAGCGCGTCGAGGAACTGGCGCAGACGCTGTGCGAGCACGGCCTGGACGCCCTGCCCTACCACGCTGGCCTGCCCGCCGAGGTGCGGCAGCAGAACCAGGACCGCTTTTTGCGCCAGGAGGGCGTGGTGATGTGCGCCACCATCGCCTTCGGCATGGGCATCGACAAGCCCGATGTGCGCTTCGTCGCCCACGTGGACATGCCCAAGAACATCGAGGGCTACTACCAGGAGACCGGCCGCGCCGGCCGCGACGGCGCGCCCGCCGACGCCTGGATGGCCTACGGCCTGCAGGACGTGGTCAACCAGCGCCGCATGATCGACGAGAGCCCGGCCGGCGAGGACTTCAAGCAGGTCATGCGCGGCAAGCTGGACGCGCTGCTGGCCCTGGCCGAGGCCACCGACTGCCGGCGCGCGCGGCTGCTGGGCTACTTCGGCGAGCAGTTGAATGCTATTGATTCAAGAGCTGATGGCTTAGATTCCACGCTGGCTGAAGGCCAATCTGACTCATATTCCCGCTACAGCACCCACGGCTGCGGCAACTGCGACAACTGCCTGCGGCCGCCCGAGGTGTGGGACGCCACCGACTGCGCGCGCAAGCTGCTGTCCACCATCTACCGCGTGCAGCAGATGAGCGGCATCGGCTTTGGCGCCGGGCACCTGATGGACATCGTGCGCGGCAAGGCGACCGACAAGGTCAAGCAATTCGGCCACGAGCGCGTCAGCACCTTCGGCCTGGGCGCCGAATTCAGCGAGGCGCAGTTGCGCGGCGTGCTGCGCCAGTTGATCGCGCTGAGCGCCGTCAGCGTTGATGCCGAGCGCTTCAACACCCTGCGCCTGGAAGACGCCGCGCGCCCCATCCTGAAGGGCGAGCAGCCCGTGCGCCTGCGCGCGACCACCGCCTCCAGCCCTGCATCCGCGCCGCGCGAGCGCCAGCGCAAGGCCCGCGCCGCCGCGCCGCCGCCCGCCGCCGCCGACCTGGACGCCGCCGCGCAGGCCCGCTTCGCCGCGCTGAAAGCCTGGCGCGCCGAAGTCGCGCGCGAGCACAACCTGCCCGCCTACGTGATCTTCCACGACGCCACCCTGGCCGCCATCGCCGCGCGCGCCCCCCGCGCGCTGCACGAGCTGGAGGGCATCAGCGGCATCGGCGCGACCAAGCTGGAGCGTTATGGCGCGGAGGTGGTGCGGGTGTGCCGATAGGGGCGCGAGGCGACCCTGGCCAGCGAACACGACGCGGCCGGCGCCCCCATCGCACGGTTCGTCACCGCTGGCGAACTCGACCACTTCAGCCACCGCTACAACGCCGATGACGGCTTCGGGCCGCTGCGCGCCGTGCTGCGCCACCCCGAATGCGATGCGGGCACCGCCCTGCTCATCTACTGGCAGTTCCATGAGCTGCTGGACGACCCGCGGGCCCGCGCCGCCACGCAAACGGAGCTGGAACGCGCGGGCGTTGGGTGCGGACCATGCGCGGGGGTTTCCGCGCCCGGCAGCCCGGACCACCCTTGACGGCACCGCTGGCCGCCACGGCAGACGCCCCTTGACCGACGGCGGTGTAGGCAAGCGGCAAAACCTGGCCCCCTCCGCGCTTCCTCAATGCAACGCGCTTCACCCGCAGCGGCGACTCGATTAGAATACACACATCAAAGTGCACACAATTGAGGCCGTCATGATGTCCACACCGCATGCGTCCACCCGCCTGCACGCCACCAGCACCCGGGTGTTCATGAACGGCAACAGCCAGGCCGTGCGCATCCCGCAGGAATTCCGTCTGGACTGCAAGCAGGTGGAGATCAGCCGCAACGCCGACGGCGATCTGGTGCTGCACCCGCTGAACGCCATCGGCAGCCGGGGCGACAACCTGCTGCAGGCGCTGGCCGGGTTCGATGCCGATTTCGTGCAGGCACTGGAGGCAGACCGCCGCGACCCCGACGCGCCGCAGGAGCGCGAGCCGCTGTGATCTACATGCTGGACACCAACACCTTGATCTACCTGATCAAGCACCGCCCCGCCAGCGTGGCCGAGCGCGTGGACCGCCTGGCGCCCGATGACAGCCTGTGCATGTCGTTCATCACCTACGCGGAACTGCTCAAGGGCGCCGAGCGCAGCACCCGCCCTGAAGAGGTGCGGCGCCAGCTTGCCGCGCTGGTGCGGCAGGTGCCCGTGCGCTACCAGGCAGACGCTGCGCTGTGCGCGCATTACGCCCGCCACGCCACGCGCCTGAAGGAAGCCGGCACGCCCATCGGCGGCAACGACTTGTGGATCGCCTGCCATGCGCTGGCCTTGAGCTGCGTGCTGGTGACCAACAACCTGCGTGAGTTCCAGCGCATCGACGCGTTGGCGTTGGAGAACTGGGCTGACGCAGGGTAGCTCCGGGCTCACACTGGACGCCACCGCCGCATGCCCCCCATCGCCGTCATCGACTTCGAGACCACCGGCATCTCGCCCGGCCAGGGCGCGCGGGCGACCGAGGTGGCCATCGTGCTGCTGGAGCGCGGCCAGGTGGTGGACCGGTTCCAGAGCCTCATGAAGACCGGCGCGTGGATTCCACCCTTCATCACCCAGCTCACCGGCATCACCAACGCCATGGTGAGCGCCGCGCCCGAGGCGGTCGGGGTGATGCGGGACGCGGCGCGCTTCGTGGGCGATGCGCCCATGGTGGCGCACAACGCCGCGTTCGACAGCAAGTTCTGGCAGGCCGAGCTGGCCCGCGCCGGGCTGGCCGCGCCGCAGCCCTTCGCCTGCACGGTGCTGCTGTCGCGCCGCCTGTACCCGCAGGCGCCCAGCCACAAGCTGGGCACGCTGGTGGACTACCACCGCCTGCCCCGCACGGGCCAGGCGCACCGGGCGCTGGCCGACGCCGAGATGGCCGCCGCGCTGCTGGCCCGCATGCAGCACGACCTGCGCACGCGCTGGCGCGTGGCCGAGCCCTCGCATGCGCTGCTGCAGACGCTGCAGCGCTGCGCCAAGCCCGCCGTGGGTGCGCTGCTGGCGCGGCATGCCGGGTGAAAATTTTAATCTGACCCCATTTCCCCCCATTTCCCCGCAAGGAGGAGCAACGCCGCATGGCGCGGCGAGCGCGGTGCTGGCGGGTGCGTAGCGCTCTCACCCGAAAGGTGAAGGTCATCGAAGCCGTCGAGGTCAATGCTCACGCGGCTTTCCCGAGGGTGACAAGCGGTCAACTGCCGTTTCTAGGGTCAATGACCTGGCGCGATGGCGCGGGACAAGCGTCGACGGCGGCGCAGCACGGCACCCAGGCCCAGCGCGAGGGCCATGGCACCCCGGCCGATCGGTGACAGCGTGGGCACGGCCGCGATCCGGGGCTGCTGGCGCAGAACCAGGTGCAGCGTGGATTCCTTCTGGATGTTGTAGTCCGCGAGCGTGCGGCCGTCTTCCAGTAGCTTGCCGGCGAAGATCAGCCGTTGCTGATCGGGCGGGATATTCAGTTGGTCCTGGATTTTCTGCTTGACGTTCTCAATCGTGTCGCTCGACTCGACTTCGAGCGCAATGGTATTGCCGGTCAGTGTCTTGACGAAAATCTGCATGCCATTCCTTGAGGGTCCCGGTTGGGTAAGGGGGCGCCCATCCTACGCCCAACCGGGATGCCTTCAGGCCCCCCACTCGATCCAGGCGAATGCGCGCCCGATGGGCCTCACGGCAGGCATTCGCGATCCGGCAAACCATGAAAAAGGAGCGCTAAATGCGCTCCTTCTCGTGTCAGCAAGCGGCCTCAAAGGCCGCCAGTGCTCAGCCCGCCCTGCGGCGGCTCAGGCCCAGGCCGCCCAGCAGCAGCGCCAGCAGCGCCAGCCCCGGCCAGCCCATCACCGGCACCGGCGTCGGCGCCGCAGCCGTGCGCTTCTCGGCGAAGTTGTTGCCGGTGGAATCCACCGTCCCCATCGTCAGGGTGATGGTGCTGTCGCCCGTGCCGCTGTCCCCCGTCTGGCCGGTGCCGCCCACCCCCGGCGTGTTGTAGGCGTTGGTGTAGCCGCTGGGCTGCGTCTCCGTCAGCGTGCATTGCGCGCCCGACTGCAGCCCGGTGAAGCTGTAGCCGCCCTCGGCGTCCGTGGTGGTGCTCTGGTCGAACGCAGGGTTGGTGCACACCAGCCGCACGCTCGTGCCCGCGATGCCGGGGTCGGTGGCGTTGCCATCATCGGTCGTGTTGCCGCTCTTCTCCTCATACACCCGGCCCGACACCGCCAGCCCCTCCACCGCGCTCACCGTCACCCCCGCGCAGCCGCCGTTGTTGCCGGTGCTCGCCTCGGCCTGTCCCGACAGACCCACGCCGGCGCAGTTGTCCAGCCGCACGCCAGTGGCGGCCGCGGGCGTGGCCAGGGCGGTGACGGTGATGTCGCCCCCCACTTGGGCGCCCGGCAGGATCGGCAGCGCGCCGGTGTACTGGCAGCGCACCTCGGCCGGCGTCGAGGCGCCGCAGTTCCAGTCGGTGCCCGTCGCCGGCAGTTGCGCCAGCAGGCCAGCCGGCATCGGATCGGTCATCACGATGGTCGGCGCGGGGTTGGCCAGGATGGCACCCATGTCCTCACCCGTGTTGTTGGCCACGCGGATGGTGAACACCGCCGTCTCCCCGTGCTTCAGCTCCCCCGGCGCGGCCGTCTTGCCCAGCACCAGGTCGGGCATCACCACGCGCGTTTGCACCAGGTTCGAGCTGGGCCGGCGCGCCTGCAGGCTGGACGAATCGGCGATGAAGTCGTTCCAGTACACGTTGCCCTGGGCATTGCCCGCCGCCAGCACCGGCACGTGCAGGCGATAGCTGCCCCCGGCCGGCATCTGGGCGCTGCCCAGGGGCCGCGCCAGGATGGCGGTGGCCGCGCCCGCATCGACCGGACAGTTGGCCTCCCCGAACTGCGCCGAGGTACACCAGTTGGTGCCGAGGGCAGAGTTGGTGCCCGTGCCCACCAGGTTGTGCCCGGCGTGGTAAGGATCGCGGTGGATGTCGCCCGGCGCATTGCTGGTGTAGCGCACCGCCATGGCGGCATCCGCCACGGCGCCAGGTTCAGCCACGGGCGCGGCGATGGGGCCAGCCAGGCGCAAGGTGCCCGCGTAAGCGCTGCCGCGCGCATCGCCGCTGGCGTAAGGCAGCACGTCGAGCAGGCGCACGTCGTTCAGCGGGTTGCCCACGGCCGTGTAGCTGAGCACGTACTCGAAGCCCGTGTTGGCCGGCACCGCGCCCGCGCTCACGGCTTTGTCGATCACCAGGCCTGAATCGCTGGAGATGCGCAGGCTGTAGTTGCCGATGCTGCACGAGCTGCCCGACCCCGCACCGAGGCCGGGACGCGGCGCGCATTGAAAGCCTTGGGTAGCCCCGTTGTAGATGGCGTCGAGGCGCCGGTTCAATGGCGAGTCGGCCACCGAGGTGTTGAGCAGGGTGATATTGGTCGGCGCCGTGGGCGAGACCACGGCCGTGAACTGCAGCGGCGGCTGGTCGCCGCTGGCGTCGCCGATGGGCGCCTTGACGAAGGTGCGGTTTGCAAGCGTCCACCTGCACGCCTGGAAGCCCGGGGCCACCGAGCCGGAGGCGAACGGGCCGCTGGGCGTCACGCCGGGCGCCGCGCACACCGGGTCGGCGATCGGCGTGCCGCCGAAGCTGGAGCTGCCGGGCCGGTACGCCACGTGCTGGGGCAGCACGTCCCAGACGACGATGTCGGCCGGATGCGCGTCGGTGCTGCTGGTCGCGTTGACCACCAGGCGGTAGGTGACGGCCGAGGCGCGGCTGACCGGGCCGCCGGGCTGGTAGGGGGCCAGCGCGGTCTTGGTGATGCCCACGTACTCGGTGCGGGTGATGCGCAGCGCGTCGGAAGAGCGGAGCGGGTCGCCGACGCCGGTTTCACCCTGCCAGAACGCCTGGTTGGGGCTGATCGACTCCAGTGTGTCATCGCCGACCGCATGCGTCACCGTGGTGATGGGTGGGTTGGCGTTGGAGTTTTGCCGCACCAGGTCGGTCGTGTCGTGGCGGTAGTTGCTTCTGACCTGCAGGGGAAAGTACAAGAGCAACTGGGTGCTGGCGGGAAATTCGTCGTAGCTGCCGCGCACGCGCGTCACGTCGGCCAGGGTATGGCCCGCGGCTTCCAGCGCGGCGATGGAGTCAAACCACGTGGCATCGCCATCGGCGCACCCGGCAGTGGCCTGGGTGCCAGCGTTGGCCCCCGACTGAAGCGGATTGCCCACACCCGTGATTTCGTACTCACCGGTGACGCTGCTGTGGCTGTCCCAGCCGTTGTTCGTCGTGCCCGTGCCGCCCACGCCCAACTGCCAATTCAGGGTGAAAGCGGGATCCCCTGCGAGGGTTCTTGTCAGGATGCCTGTGCCCGCATCCTTTCGATAGCTCGCGGAGGCCGTCGCAATCGTGCGCAGGTCGGCAAAGCTCAGGCGGGCGTTGTCGATCTTCTCGCACGCATAGCCCGCGTCGAAACCTGCTGCATTCGCTCTCATGTGAAGCCGCGCGGCCAACATCTGGCCTGGCGCTGCCTGGTTGACGAATGTGTCGCTCGTCATGTTGGGATCTCGCGGCAGGATGTCGATGTTGGCGCCGGTCAAGGCATTGGCACTCCAGGTGTCCAAGGTCGTGTAGATCTTGCGGAAGCCGCCAGCAACCTGGTGATCAAGCCGCGCCTTGGCCTCGGCTTGCGGGCTGGTGTAGTCCTGCCCGGTCAAAGTCTTGCCTTTCAAGGTGGCCTTGTTGTCGACTTCGTAAGCCTGGCCGGGCGTGAGGCCGTCCAACGGGATCCACACCAGCACGGTCTTGTTGGCCACCCACCATTCGTTGGAGGCGGCGTCCAGGTCGCTGGTGACCAGGATCGCGCCGCCGCTGCCGCTCCGCGTGGGAAAGTGGGCGAGCGAGAAATTGGTGTTGGTGACGTTGAAGCTGGCGGTCTTGGCGGTGTTGTTCACGCTGCCGCTGTCGACGGTGCACACACCGCCGCGCGCCACGGTGACGCCCGACGTGCTGGCCGTGGCGCCCAGGTCGTTCGTCAAAGAATAGTTCCAGTCGAATGGGGCGTCGCCAGCGCTGAACTGACTGCGAACGTCGCCGCAGGCATTCTGCTGGGTCGGCTCGGTGCCCGCCGCCATGCGGATGGTGGCGTAGTCGTTGACGATGTTCCAGGTCACCAGTTGGGAGCCGGGGTAGCTGGTACCGTTGCTGAAGTCGTCGTCGAAACTCCAGTCCGGTTGCAACGGCTCCAGGCCCTTGCGCGAGCCGACCGCCTTGACCCCGATGGCAAAGCCGACGACGTAGCCATCCTCCTGGTTCGGGCCTGAGCCGGGAATGAAGCGGGCGCCTATCGGGGAAGGCCGCTTGTCCACCACCCAGCGCGGCGCGGCCGACACGGTGAGTGTGGGACTACCGTACCGCGGCGGCTGGGCGTTGGCGTCGGTCAGCACCGTGGGGCTGGACTGCGGCGCATTCCCGGGCGGACCACAGCGTGATGGTGGGCGGCGCGATGGTGGTGCCGCCCGGCACCGCGCCGCCCACGGTGGCGCGGAAGCTGAGCGTGCTGGCGCTGCCCGAGTCGGGCTGCACGCAGACGATGGTCTGGCCGTCGGCGGTGATGCCGGACTGCGTGGGCGTGGTGCCTGGGGTGGGCGCCGGCACGGGCGTGGCGCTGATGTTCTTGCAGCCGTTGGCGTCGACCGGCAGATCGGTGACGCGGAAGAACGCGATCTGGGCCGGCGTCAGGGCCGGTCCGGCGTAGCCGCCCGGCAAGGTGGCGGTGCCCATCGACACCGTGAGCACCCGGTTGGCCGCCGCGGGCGCGAGCGAATAGCCAACGCGGTAATCGACGGTATCGAAGGTGCGGACGTACTGATCGCCCTCGCCAGGGTCTTGGCCCGCCACGAAGGGGACGCCGCTGAAGGGCGCCGAGCCCGAGGCCAGCATGCCGTAGTTGAACTGGATGACCCCCGCGAAGGCGGGGGCGGTGCCCAGCAAGGCGCCGAGCAGGAGAGCGAGACTGGCGCGGAGCCTGGGACTAGGACTTAGATGGCCGATGGCCGATGGCCGATGGCCGATGGCCGATGGCCGATGGCCGATGGCCGATGGCCGATGGCCGATGGCCGATGGCCGATTTTATCAAACTTACTGAATAAAAACACAGTTATCCCCTTTTCGCGGTCATTATTACAAGAAGATTGTCAAAATTCACGGCATTATCATGGATTCGAAACACATGGCAACAGGAGCCGTGGACCAATGGCCGCCGAGCGTGACGTTTGCACGGGTTCACGCGGCCTGCCGTTGCCATGCCCGGTGGCACCGCTTCCATGCCGATGGGGTCGTGCTCCCCAGCGTGTCGGCGAAGGCGGTCGCCAGAGGGTGGAGAAGTGCGTGGCCCGGGCGTTCACGTCGCCGGCCACGGCCCCCAAGATCAGCGCGGCCCTTGCGTACGCCGCGCGATCTCGGCGTTCGGTTTTTAAGAAACTGTGTGCTTTTGACTTAATTATTCGGGAGCGCGGTGAGACATGACGGCGCGGCATTTTCTTGATGCAGGATCATTCGATGCGTTGTTTTCGTCACGCGCTCACGCTATCCAGTGATATGCAATGGCCATGCAGGGCTGCGAATCGCTCATCGCCGCCGTGATCTCGGCCTCGCCATGGCGCATCGCCGGGCTGCATGGACTGGCAGCACGGGGCGGTGTCCGGCGGTCAGGAAGTGGGAGAAATGGGTCGGATTCAGATCCGCTCACCCTGCCCGGCAGGGGGCACGACGGCGATGGATTTTTCAGGTCAAATAGGCATTGAGCCAGCGTGAATACTATGTCGACAGCTATTAATTTAATAGCCTCCAATGCACCCCGAACGCCGGCCACAAACCGATTTCGCTTGAAATGAGCACCCGCCCCACCCGCCCTGTTCTCTGCGTGCTGGCCAGCGTCAACGACGCCGGCAAAAGCTCCGTCGGCGGCCACCTGCTCACGCGCGCCGGCCTGGCCTGGTTCAACCCCGACAGCTTCGCGCGTGAGCCGCGCGCCGCCACCGGCTTGGGGACCCGGCCGCCGCCAACGCCGCCGCCTGGGCGGAGGGCATGCGCCGGCTCGATGACGCGCTGGCGCGGGGCCGCAGCCACGCCTTCGAGACACGCTGGGCGGCCGCACCGTGCCCGCCAGGCTGGTGGCCGCCGCGCGCACGCACGACGTGCTGGTGTGGTTCTGCGGCCTGGCCTCGCCCGAGTTGCACATCGCGCGCGTGCGCGCCCGGGTGGCCCGGGGCGGGCACGACATCCCGGAGGCCACGATCCGCGCGCGCTGGCCCGCCGCCGTCGCCAACCTGATCGCGCTGCTGCCGCACCTGGCGCAGGTGCAGGTGCACGACAACAGCGCCACCGTGGCACCGGGCGAGGCGGTGCCCGACCCGGTGCGCGTGGCGGTGATCGAGCGAAAGTGCGGCAGTGAGCGCCGTTGCCATATCGGCGCTTTGATACGGTAAAATTCCGTATTCAGACAGGAACCCGCATGACCACCACCGCCCGTTTCGATCTCAAGATGGACGCCGAGGAAAAGGACGTCATCGCCAAGGCCGCCGCCCTCATGGGCACGACCATGGCCGGGTTCGTGCGCGCGGCGGCCAAGGAAAAGGCGCAGCAGTTGCTGGAGCGCGAATCCCGCATCACGCTGTCGCAGCGCGATTTCGCCGCCTTCACGGCCGCGCTGGACACGGCATTCAGCCCCAACGCCGCCCTGCAAAAAGCCCTGGCGCAGGCCCGACAGCAGGTTCGGCGTGTTTGAGTGCGAGGAAGCGCCGCTCGACCCCACGCTGCACGACCGGGCCGGGTTCGACTGCGGGGTTCCTGAACTCAATGACGACCTGCAGCGCTACGCCGACCAGCACCGCAGGCGCGGCATCACGTCGGTGTTCGTGCTCACGCCGCCGGGCGAGCCGTCCCGCATCCTGGGTTACTACACCCTCAGTGCCGCTGAAGTCGATGCCGCGGGCCTGGGCGAGGCCGACCGCAAGAAGCTGCCGCGCTACCCCGTGCCCTGCTTTCGCATGGGACGCCTGGCCTGCCGCGGCGACCAGCGCGGCCTGGGGTTGGGGCGGCTTCTGCTGGGCTGCGCGGTGGACCGCGGCCTGAAGGCCAGCGAACAGGTGGCCGCCTCTGCGCTGCTCGTCGATGCCAAGAACGACGTCGCCAAAGCCTTCTACCAGCACCACGGGTTCAGGGCCTTTGCAGGCCAGCCGCTCACCTTGTACCTTCCGCTGCAAAAAAGCCGTTAGGGATGCTCTTCACGAGTCGAGCGGAAAGCGGGCGCTGCGGATCGGGATGGGATGCAAGGCGAAAAGCGCAGCAATAGCCACAGCTATTGCGAGCATTTTCAACGCCGCAGACCGCCCGAGTCCGCAGATGCACGCGGCGCGCGAATCGTGAAGTGCATCCTTGGCTGGCCAGGGTCACGGCACGAAGCCCATCGAGCGCTGCTCGCGCACCTCGGGCTTGATGCGGTGCTCGGCTTCGAGCTGCTCCAGGAATTCTTCCACCGAGAACTCGGCCGCCAGGATGTCGCACTGGCGCTTCACGGCGGCGAAGTCGCCGGGGCAGAGCTGTTCCAGCCGGGCCAGCCGGCGGCGCGCGTCATCGGTCAGCCGCGCGGCGTCGCCGCCCAGGGCCTCGGTGACGAACATCTTCTCGCGCTGCGCGGCGGTGAGCGGCTTGAATTTGATCTTGAAGGTGAAGCGCCGCAGCGCCGCCTGGTCGATGCGGTCGAGCAGGTTGGTGGTGCAGATGAAGACGCCGTGGTGGCGCTCCATCTGCTGCAGCATCTCGTTGACCTCGGTCACCTCGTAGCTGCGCTGGGCGCCGCGGCGGTCCAGCAAAAAGCTGTCGGCCTCGTCCAGCAGCAGCACGGCCTTCTCGGCGGCGGCTTCCTTGAACATGGCGGCCATGTTCTGCTCGGTCTCGCCGACGAACTTGCTCACCAGGTCGCTGGCCTGCTTGACGATGAGCGGCTGGCCCATCTGCGCGGCGATGTACTCGCCCAGCGCGGTCTTGCCGGTGCCGGGCGCGCCGTAGAAGCACAGGGCGCCGTGGCCGCGCGCCTTCAAAGCCTCGACGATGCGCGGGATCTCGAAGCGGCTTTCGACGTTGAGCATGTCCAGGTCGTAGGTGGTGACCGGGCGCCGGCCCTGGGCGGCGCTGTCGGGCTTGCGGCCGAGGGCGGCGTCGGAGTTCTTCAACTGGCGCTCGATCAGCGCCTCGAAGGCTTCGCCGCCGGGCGCGTCGTCCGGGTGCGCCAGGCCGGCGAAGCGCACGGCGGTGCGGATCTGCGCCGGCGTCAGGCCCTTGCGCTCGGTCAGCTTGGCGACGAAGGGGTCGCTCACGGCCACGCCGTCCAGGGCGCGGCGCACCAGTTGCTCGCGCGCGCCGGGCGGGGGCGAGGTCAGCTCCAGGTGGTAGGCGAAGCGGCGGCGGAAGGCTGGGTCGATCTGCTCGATGCGGTTGGTGACCCAGAGGGTGGGCACGGGGTTGCTCTCCAGGATCTGGTTGACCCAGGCCTTGCCGCTGACGCTGTGGCCGGCGGCGGCCGGCAGCATCTGCTCCTGGCGCGCCATCAGGCCGGCGGCGTCCATGCTGAGGGGCGGGAACACGTCCTCCACCTCGTCGAACAGCAGCGCCGCCTCCTGCGAGCCCTTGAGGAACACCTGCGCGATCTGCAGCGAGCGGTAGCGGTCGCGGCCCGAGAGGCTGTTGCCGTCGCGGTCGGCGTACTCGACCTCGAACAGGGCCAGCCCGGCCTGGCGCGCCACCACCTTGGCCAGTTCGGTCTTGCCGGTGCCGGGCGGGCCGTAGAGCAGCACGTTGACGCCCACGGCCTGCGTGGCCTGCGCCCGGCGCAGCAACTGGATCAGCACCTGTACGTCGTCGCCGACGAAGGCGAAGTCCTCGGCCTGGAGATCGCTCTTGGCGGCGGGACGGGTGAACACGGCCATCAGCTCGGCGCGGTCGCGGTACTCGCGCATCAGCACGGGCGGCAGCTTCTCGCTGACTTTCATCAGGTCGGCCAGGTCGGTGATGCTGTGCTCGGAGATCAGGTTCTCGACCAGGCCGATGCGCTCGAGCCGGCCGCCGGCGCGCAGCGCCTCGCCCACCTCGGCGGCGGTCACGCCGGCCAAGTCGGCGATGGCGGCATGGGCCTCGGGCGCGTTGTTGACCTTGAACTCCACCAGCAGGCTGCGCAGATCGCGCTGGTAGCGCGCCAGGGTGCCGTAGAGCAGCAGCGCGCGCTCGGCCTTGTTGAGCTGCAGCAGGTTGGCCAGCGCGTCGATGTTCTTCTCGACCAGCGTGGACTGCTTCTTGAGCGCCAGCCGCAGCCACTGGCCGGTGCTGGCCAGCAGCGCCAGCAGGTCCTTGGGCGCGTCCTTGGCGTACTCGTCCAGGTAGAAGAACAGCGTGCCTTCCTCGTAGGGGCCGCGCCAGACGCCGTGGCGCTCCAGGAACTCGGCGGGGGGCAACTGCTCGTGGCCGCGCCAGAACTCGTTGTCCTTGCAGCGGCGGGCCAGGAACTCGCGCAGGCGCAGCAGCACCGGCTCGGGCCAGATCAGGTGGCGCCCGGCCAGGGCCATCAGGCCGTTGATGTCGCGCCGCACGTTGAACTTGCTGCCCTGCTGCGCGGCCAGGGTCAGCACGAAGTGCGAGCACATCAGGTCCAGCACGGGCGCGCCGGCCAGCCCCGGCGAGGCCAGCAAGCCCGCCTTGTCATGCACCTGAATCGACCGCTTCACCATGCCAGCCTCCTGTACAAAGCGCGGGCGCCCAGCGGGCACCACGCGTTTCACCATAACGCAAGCGCCGCGGCGGGGGAAGACCACTTCGCCGGGCGCCGGCCCGCGGCCGGGGCGCGCCATGCCCAAAATGCACGCTCCGACGCGAAAATGCCGTCAACGCGGATGACGGTCCGGCGGTTGACTCGGACGGGCTCACGGGCGATCATCGGCTGGACTTGTTGATTTTTGTGCGAGGAGTGACTAAAGATGAATGGCTTGACCACGCTATGGGATTCACTGCAGGGTTCCCTGGGCACCCACATCCCCCAGGTGCTGGGCGCGCTGGCGATCTTCATCGTGGGCTGGTTCGTGGCCGCGCTGGTCAAGGCCGGCGCGCGCAAGGGCCTGGGGGCGCTGCGGCTCAATGAGCGCTTCTCCGGCGCCACGGGGCAGAAGGCGGACATCGAGGGCGTGGTGGGGCTGGCGCTGTTCTGGATCGTGCTGCTGCTCACCCTGGCGGCGATGTTCAACGCGCTGAACCTGTCCATGGTGTCGGGCTCCTTCGCCGCGCTGACCACCCAGCTCTTCGAATACGCCCCGCGCCTGCTGGGCGCGCTGCTGCTGGCGCTGCTGGCCTGGCTGGCGGCCACCCTGGTGCGGGGCCTGACGCAGAAGCTGCTGGACCGCACCACGCTGGACGAGAAGCTGTCGGAGCACGCCAACATGTCGCCCATCAGCGACAGCCTGTCCAACGCGCTGTTCTGGCTGGTGATCCTGCTGTTCGTGCCGGCGGTACTGGGCGCGCTGCAGATGGAGGGGCTGCTGTCGCCGCTGCGCGAGATGACCACCAAGGCGCTGGACATCCTGCCCAACGCGGTGGCGGCGCTGGTGATCGGCGGCGTGGGCTGGATCGTGGCCACGGTGCTGCGCAACCTGACGACCAATCTGCTGCGCTCGGCCGGCGCCGACCAGGTGGGCCACAAGGCGGGCCTGGCCGACACGGTGCAGATCTCCAGCCTGGCGGGCCTGCTGGTGTTCATCGTGGTGTTCGTGCCGGCGCTGATCGCGGCGCTGGACGCGCTCAAGATCGCCGCCATCTCGCAGCCCGCCACCGACATGCTGGCGATGCTGCTGGAGGCGGTGCCGCGCATCGTCGCCGCCGGCCTGATCCTGGTGGTGACCTGGATGGTCGCCACCTTCGCCTCGCGCCTGCTGGCCAGCCTGCTGGCCAACGTGGGGCTGGACACGGTGCCGGCCAAGCTGGGCATGCAGGAGGCCTTCCGCACGGTGGCGCCATCCACCCTGGTCGGCCGCATCGCGCTGCTGTTCGCCATGCTGTTCGCCACCGTCGAGGCGGGCAACCAGCTCGGCTTCCACCGCTTCAGCGACATGATCGGCACCTTCGTCGAGTTCGCCGGCGACGTGCTGCTGGGCTCGGCCATCCTGATCATCGGCTTCATGCTGGCCAACGTGGCGCACGAGGCCATCGCCCGCGCCAGCGGCAGCAGCACCGTGCTGGCCAAGGTGGCGCGCTTCGCCATCCTGGGCATCGTGCTGGCCATGGGCCTGCGCGCCATGGGCATCGCCGACGACATCGTCAACCTGGCCTTCGGGCTGACCCTGGGCGCCGTGGCCGTCGCCGTGGCGCTGGCCTTTGGCCTGGGCGGGCGCGAGGCGGCTGGCCGCCTGGCCTCGCGCTGGGCCGACTGCCTGTGCCGCGACAAGGGCGCGAACTGCGGCGCGCCGCCCGCGTCCGGCACGCCGCCTTCCGCCGACGATCAGCCCTGATGGCCGCGCCCGCCGCCCCGGATGCCGCCGCCCTGCAAGCGGCGCTGGCCGGGCTGTTCGCCCCCTGGGTGCAGGCACTGGGCCTGCGCGTGGAAGACGCCGGCCCCGGCAGCGCCCTGCTGCGCCTGCCGCTCACGCCCGCCCTGGTGCGCGAAGGCGGCGTGCTGTGCGGCCAGGCCATGATGGCCGCCGCGGACACCGCCATGGTGCTGGCGCTGATGCGGCACTTCGGCCAGTTCCGTCCTTGCACCACGGTGCAGCTCAGCACCAGCTTCCTGCGCCCGCTCGCCGGCCAGGACGCGCTGGTGGACGCCCGGGTGCTACGCGCCGGCAAGAGCCTGGCCTTCGGCGAGATCGAGCTGCGCGGCGCCCAGAACGGCAAGAGCGTGTGCCGCGCCAGCACCACCTATGCCCTGCTGTGACCCGCCGCCCAGCCGGTAAAATTAGCCCTTCATCCGTCCAAGAAACCGTTCCGAGAGGTCCCTGCCATGTCCGCGCCCGCCCACGACGACCACCTGCCCGAAGACCCGGTCGAAGCCGTGACCAAGCACATCCCCGTGGTCATCCCGGTGGCCGGGGCCATCATGATCTTCCTGCTGGCCTTCATCGCCGTGAACCTGGCCTGAAGGCCGCGGTTTTCAAGCGAAATCCGGACGCGGCCCGCATCCCGTCTACGCCAAAAGCTACCAAATAAATAGCAAAACAGCCGTTCCGCCAGGCACCGGCGGCCGGCCGGCCGCCTCCCTGGCGACGCCCTGGCCGCGCCGATCGAACGGGCCCGACGCGAAGTCCTCTTTCCCAAGGCCGGTGCCGCCTTCGGAAAGACGATTTTCAAACTAGGAGCTTTTCGATGAACGCACCCCTCACCCCCGGGCAGATCCAGGATCTGAACACGCCCGACTACGTCAAGAACGCCCGGCTGATCGCCTGGGTCGGCGACATGGTGGCCCTGTGCAAGCCCGACCACGTGCACTGGTGCGACGGCAGCGCGGCCGAGTACGACCGGCTGTGCCAGCAGCTCGTCGATGCCGGCACCTTCAAGAAGCTCAACCCGGCCCGGCGCCCGGGCTCGTTCCTGGCCTGCTCCGACCCGTCGGACGTGGCGCGCGTGGAGGACCGCACCTTCATCTGCTCCGAGCGCCAGGAAGACGCCGGCCCCACCAACAACTGGACGCCACCGGCCGAGATGCGCGCCAAGCTGGAGCCGCTGTTCGACGGCTGCATGCGCGGGCGCACCATGTACGTCATCCCCTTCAGCATGGGCCCGCTGGGCAGCCCCATCGCCCACATCGGGGTGGAGCTGTCCGACAGCGCCTACGTGGCCGTCAACATGAAGCTGATGACCCGCATGGGCCAGGGCGCCATCGAGGTGCTGGGAGAGAACGGCGAGTTCGTGCCCTGCGTGCACACGGTGGGCGCGCCGCTGCAGCCCGGCCAGAAGGACGCCACGAGCTGGCCCTGCAACCCCGGCGTCAAGTACATCGTCCACTACCCCGAGACGCGCGAGATCTGGTCCTACGGCTCCGGCTACGGCGGCAACGCCCTGCTGGGCAAGAAGTGCTTCGCCCTGCGCATCGCCTCGCGCATGGGGCAGGACCAGGGCTGGCTGGCCGAGCACATGCTGATCCTGGGCGTCACTTCACCCGAAGGCAAGAAGTACCACGTCGCCGCCGCCTTCCCCAGCGCCTGCGGCAAGACCAACTTCTCCATGCTGGTGCCACCGGCATGCTTCGACGGCTGGCAGGTCACCACCATCGGCGACGACATTGCCTGGATCAAGCCCGGCGCCGACGGCCGGCTGTACGCCATCAACCCCGAGGCGGGCTACTTCGGCGTCGCGCCCGGCACCAACACGCTGACCAACCCCAACTGCATGGCCAGCCTGCATGAGAACGTGATCTTCACCAACGTCGCCCTCACCGACGACGGCGACGTGTGGTGGGAAGGCATCGAGAAGGACACCGGCGGCCTGCCCGCGCACCTGATCGACTGGCAGGGCCAGGACTGGACGCCCGAGGACGCCAAGGCCGGCCGCAAGGCCGCGCACCCCAACGCGCGCTTCACCGTCGCCGCCACCAACAACCCGGCGCTCGACCCGGCCTGGGACGACCCGGCGGGTGTGCCGATCGACGCCTTCATCTTCGGCGGCCGCCGCTCCACCACGGTGCCGCTGGTGACCGAGGCGCGCGACTGGACCGAGGGCGTCTACATGGCCGCCACCATGGGCAGCGAAACCACCGCCGCCGCCTTCGGCCAGCAGGGCGTGGTGCGGCGCGACCCCTTCGCCATGCTGCCCTTCTGCGGCTACAACATGGCCGACTACTTCGGCCACTGGCTGGCGCTGGGCGACCGGCTGAAGGACGCGGGCGCCAAGCTGCCGCGCATCTACTGCGTCAACTGGTTCCGCAAGGACGAGGGTGGCAAGTTCGTCTGGCCCGGCTACGGCGAGAACATGCGCGTGCTCAAGTGGATCATCGACCGCGCCGAGAACCGCGTCGCCGGCCAGCAGACCATGTTCGGCGTCACGCCGCAATATGGCGAGATCAACTGGACCGGCCTGGCTTTCACGCCCGAGCAGTTCACCACCGTCACCAGCGTGGACAAGGACGCGTGGGCGCAGGAGTTCAAGCTGCACGAGGAGCTGTTCACCCAGCTCGCCCACGGCCTGCCGCGGCGGTTGGCCGACACCAAGTCGGCCATGGAGCAGCGCCTGGCGGCCACGGCCTGACGCCGCACCGGCCCCGTGCCGGTTTCGCCGTGCTCGAAACGCAAAAACGGCTCCGCGTTGCGCGGAGCCGTCTTTTTATGCCATTTTGGCCTCAAGCCCGCATGGGGATTTCTCTTATAGCTATTAAAACAGGAGTATTCTCAGCTTATCGGGCTCAGCGCACCACGCCCAGGTAGGCCATGGCGGCGCTGCGCAGGTCGGCGGCGCGCGTGGGGTCGCGCCCGGCGCAGGCGTCGGCACGCTCCATCAGGCTGGAGGCCACGCTCACGCGCTGCCTGGCCACGTCGGCGCACTCGCGCGCGAAGACCGACAGGTAGATCGTCAACAGATTCATCATGTGCATCGCGCCGCCGTTGCCGGGTCGGCGCCCTCTTGAAATGGCGCAAGGCCGATGACGACATTCTAGATCAAACATAGGGTTTACCCCTAGAGTCTGCACTCCAATCGAGCCAGCCCACGGCGCCAGCGTGACAAACTGGCGCCCCGGCTCTTGCCCCGCGTCCCATGAACATCCAGCTCCTGTCCGACCTGCACCTGGAACAGAACCCCGGCTTCGTCCCCCAGCCCGCGCCCGGCGCCGACCTGCTGGTGCTGGCGGGCGACATCGGCTCGTACCAGCGCGGCTCCCGGCTGCCGGCGCTGGGCGACGCCGACTTCGGGCTGGCGCGCTTCTCGCCCCTGCCCACCCAGGCCGGCTGGCCCGTGCCGGTGGTCTACGTGCCCGGCAACCACGAATACGACAGCCTCGACTTCGACGCCACGCACGCGCGCCTGCGCGCCACCTGCGACCGGCTGGGCATCGTCTGGCTGGAGCGCGAGACCCTGGTGATGCAGGGCGTGCGCCTGATCGGCACCACGCTGTGGAGCGACTTCGACGCCCTGGTCCCGCGCGGCCCCACGGCCACGCTGGGCGATCAGTTGGCGGCGCGCGGCAAGGCCTTCCGCGCCGCCAACCACTACCTGCGCCAGGCCGCCACCACGCGCGGCGGCCAGCCCTGGCTGGCCGAGCAGGTGCGCGAGCAGGCGCTGGCCTGCCAGGACTGGCTGCGCGCCGCGCTGGCCGAGCCCTTCGACGGCCGCACCGTCGTCGTCACCCACTTCGCGCCCAGCCTGCGCAGCGCCGACCCGCGCTACGGCCTCACGCCCGGCACGGCGGGCTTCTGCAACGCGCTGGACGAGCTGCTGCCGCAAGCCGACCTGTGGCTGCACGGGCACCTGCACTGCGCCATCGACTACCGCGCCGGCCGCTGCCGCGTGGTCGCCAACCCGCTGGGCTACGCCCGCAAGGGCGAGCAGGCCGCTTTCGTGCCGGCGCTGGCGCTGGAAATTTGACGCACGTCACGCGCGCCCCCCGCGTCGGAGCGATACAGTCGGCGCTCAACCCGACCTTTTGCGAGGAAGCCCCATGAAGATCCTTCTGGCCGTCGACGGCAGCCGCTACACCAAGAAGATGCTGGCCTACCTGGCCACCCACCTGGAGATCCTGGCCGGCCACAACGAGTTCACCGCCCTCACCGTGCACGGCGCCCTGCCGCCGCGCGCCCGCTCCGCCCTCGGCAAGGAGACGGTGGACGCCTACTACGCCGAAGAAGCGGCCAAGGTGCTGGACCCGGTGAGCAAGTTCCTCCTGCGCCACGACGTCAGGCTCAAGACCGCCTCGAAGATCGGCCCCGCCGGCGAGACCATCGCCAAGTTCGCCGAGGCCGGCAGGTTCGACCTGGTGGTGATGGGCTCGCACGGCCACGGCTCGCTGACCAACCTGGTGATGGGCTCGGTCGCCACCAAGGTGCTGGCCCACTGCACCGTGCCGGTGATGCTGATCCGCTGAACCTCCTTAGCGCCCCCGGCCGGGGGCCGGCCGGGCCAGGGGCGAGATTTCAAGCCAAATCCGGCCTCAGCCAGCGTCCAACCTGCGTTGGAAGCTATCAATCAAATAGCATTCTCAACCCACCGCCTCAATGCAACGGCGCCGGCTGGGCGTGCCGCAGGAAGTCCAGCAGTAGCGCGTCGAAATCCTCCGGCTGCTCCAGGTGCGGCAAGTGGCCCGCGCCATGCAGCGCCACACAGCGGCTGCCGCCGATGGCGTCGGCCATCACGCGCAGGGTGGCCGGCGGCGTGACGCGGTCGTGCGCGCCCGCCACCAGCAGCGTCGGGGCGTGGATGTGGCCCAGCGCGGCGCGGCGGTCGAAGCCGCGCAGGGCCGCCAGCGCGCGGCGCCAGGTGGCGGCGTGCACCCGGGCCTGGCAGAACGTGGCCAGCCGCACCCCTTCCGGCAGCGCGCCGGGGCCGACCAGGCGCGGCAGCAGGGTCTGCGCGATCGCCTCCAGGTCCGGACCGGCCTGCAGCCAGTTCAGGCACCGGGCGGCGTGGCGGTCGTAGGCGTCGCCCTCGGCCACCGCCGCCGCGGTGGCGGCCAGCACCAGTTGGCGCACCAGGTCGGGGCGGCGCAGAGCCACTTCCTGCGCCACCATGCCGCCCATGCCCTGCCCGACCAATGCCACCTGGCCGCCGGGCGGCGCCAGCGCCTCGATCAGCGCCACGCAGCGCTCGGCCAGCCCCTTGAAGCCGTAGGGCTCGACCGGCGCGCTGTGCCCGTAGCCCGGCATGTCCCAGGCCACGGCGCGAAAGCCCAGGCTGGCCAGGGTCTCGACCTGCGGCGCGAAGGAGCGGAAGCCGCCGCCCGAGCCGTGCAGCATCAGCACCACCGGCCCGTGGCCGAGCGTGGTGAAGGTGGGCAGCGGCGGCATGCGCCCATGGTACGCCCGCGCGGGGGCGGGGCGGGGCCTGCTTGCTATCATGGCCGCGCCCCATGACCCTGCCCCGCCAGACCGCCCCGTTTTCGCCCACCGAGTTCCGTGCCGCGTTGGGCATGTTCGCCACCGGCGTGACCATCATTACCCTGCGCACCGCCGGGGGCGAGCTGATGGGGCTGACGGCCAACTCCTTCAACTCGGTCTCGCTCGATCCGCCGCTGGTGCTGTGGAGCCTGAGCACCCGCTCGCTGTCGATGCCGGCGTTCCGCGCCGGCACGCACTACGCCATCAACGTGCTGGGCGCCGGGCAGCAGGAGCTGGCGCTGCGCTTCGCCGCGCCGGCGGGCGACCGCTGGGACGGCGTGGCCTGGCGCCCCGGCGTGGCCGGCGCGCCGCTGATCGAGGGCGCGGTGGCGCACTTCGAGTGCTTCAACAAGAGCCGCTACGCCGAGGGCGACCACGTGATCTTCGTCGGCCAGGTGGAGCACTGCGACCACCAGCGCGGCGCGGCGCCGCTGCTGTTCCACGGCGGGCGCTTCTACACCGAACATGAGCTGTGACCACCCCCAGGCTCCACACGCTGCGCGTTGTTCCTCCTCCCTGCGCAAGGGGGCACCGCCACTGGCCAGGCCAAGCCCGGCCACGGCGGTCGCTGGCCTGGCCTGCTCCGCGGCCTTCGGATTCGTTCGGCTTCGTGCGCTGCGGGTCGCGGGACGCGCAGTGAGGCGGCGGCATTGAATCCGCCGGCGCGCAAGGACCACCTGGACGGCCGCGCCGTGGCGCTGCTGCTGGCGTGCTGCCTGTTCTGGGGCGTGCAGCAGGTGCTGGTCAAGGCCACGCTGCCCGAACTGCCGCCGGTGTTCCAGGCCGGCGTGCGCTTTGCCGGCGCGGTCGCGCTGCTGTGGCTGTGGTGCCGCTGGCGCGGGGTGGCGCTGTTCGAACGCGATGGCTCGCTGAGCTCGGGCTTGCTGGCCGGCGCGCTGTTCGCGACGGAGTTCGCCGCCATCTACCTGGGGCTGCAGCGCACCACGGCGTCGCGGCTGACGGTCTTTTTGTACACCTCGCCGTTCTGGGTGGCGCTGCTGCTGCCGCTGTTCGTGCCCGTCGAGCGGCTGCGCTCGGTGCAGTGGGGCGGGCTGGCCTGCGCCTTCGCGGCGGTGGTGTTCACGCTGCGCGAGGGCTTCACCCACCCGGGCGCCGGCGCCTCGTGGCAGGGCGACCTGCTGGGGCTGGTCGCCGGCCTGCTGTGGGGCCTGACCACGGTGGTCATCCGCGCCACCGCCCTGGCGCGCGTGTCCGCCGAGAAGGCGCTGTTCTATTCGGTGGCGGTGAGCGCCGTGGCGCTGCCGCTGCTGTCGCTGGCGCTGGGCGAGCGCTGGGACGGGCACTGGAGCGCCTTCGCCGCCACCTCGGTGGCGCTGCAAACGGTGGTCGGCGCCTTCGCCAGCTACCTGGCGTGGACGTGGCTGGTGGTGCGCTACCCGGCGACCAAGGTGGCGGCCTTCGTCTTCCTCACGCCGATCTTCGCGCTGGCCGCTGGCGCGCTGTGGCTGAAAGAGCCCGTCACCCCCGGCCTGGTGGCGGCGCTGGCACTGGTGGCGGCGGGCATCGTGCTGGTCAACCGCCGGCCGGCGGCACCGAAAGGCTGACGTGGCCGGTTGCAAATCGGGCGCGGCGGCCCCATCCTGGGAACAGCGGCGCCGCGCACGCAGGGTGTGACTTTGGCGCCAGGAAGGCAACTCCTCCATGGAATTCAAGGACTACTACCAGATCCTCGGCGTTGACAAGTCGGCCAGCCAGGACGACGTGAAGAAGGCGTACCGCAAGCTCGCGCGCCGCTACCACCCCGACGTGAGCAAGGAGCCGGAAGCCGACCAGCGCATGGCCGAGGTCAACGAGGCCTACGCCGTGCTGGGCGATGCCGAGAAGCGCGCCGCCTACGACACCGTGGGCGCGCAGGCCTGGGCGCGCGGCGCGCGCTCGGGCGACGACGTGCGCCCGCCGCCGGGCTGGAACACGGGCTATGAGTTCTCGGACGGCGCCGGCCACGGGGACGCCGACGCCTTCCGCGCTCAGTTCGGCGGCGACAGCGGCGACTTCAGCGAGTTCTTCGAGCAGATGTTTGGCCGCGCGCAGGCCGGCCGCCGCACCCACGCCGCAGGCGGCGGCGCGCAGGCGCAGATGCGCGGCGAAGATCACCACGCCCGCATCGAGCTGGAGCTGATCGACGCCTACAAGGGCGCCGAGCGCCACATCACCCTGCGCGGCGCGCGGCTGGACGAGGGCGGGCGCGTGGTGCCCGAGGAGCGCACGCTGCAGGTCAAGATTCCGCGGGGCGTGAAGGAAGGCCAGTTGATCCGCTTGGCCGGCCAGGGCAGCCCCGGCGCGGGCGGCGGTCCGGCCGGCGACCTGCTGCTGGAGGTGCGTTTCCGCCCCGATCCTCGGTGGCAGATCGACGGCCGCGACGTCACCCAGCGCCTGCGCGTGACGCCGTGGGAGGCGGCCCTGGGCGCCGGCGTTCCCGTGACCACCCCCGACGGCGGCGAGGTCGAGGTGACGGTGCCCGCCGGCTCCGGCGGCGGGCGCAAGCTGCGCCTGAAGGGGCGCGGCATCCCGTCGGCCAGCGCGCCGGGGGACCTGTACCTGGCGCTGGACATCGCCGTGCCCGGCGCCGTCACCGACGCGCAGAAGGCGGCCTGGAGCGCGCTGGCCGCCGCCTACCCCGGCTTCGACCCGCGCCGCGCCTGACAGCAAGGAGAGCTTCGACCATGGCCCCGACGCCCATCACCATCCCCGCCGAACTGGTGGAACTGCTCGACGACGACGCCCTCAGCCTGCACGAGTTGGCGCGCGGCAGCCGCGTCACCACCGAGTGGGTGCTGACACACGTGGAAGCCGGCGTGCTGCAGCCGCAGCGCGGACAGGCCGCCACCGAGTGGCGCTTCACGGGCGCCGCGCTGGTGCGCGCGCGCCGCATCGCGCAGCTGGAGCACATCTACGACGCCGACCCGCAACTGGCCGCACTGGCCACCGACCTGATGGAAGAAGTCGCGCGGCTGCGGCGGCGCCTGCAGGAGATTTGAAGCTGAATCAGGCCTCAGCCAGCGCCCGTATTGCTTGAACAGCTATCAAAACAGAAGCTATTCGAGCAGCCGTCACCACCCGCTGCCGACACCCACGCTCCAGCCACCCCGGCCGTGATGGCCGAACCCGCCGCCGACCGACAGGCTGATGCCCACCGGCGTCACGTAGACCGGCGCCGGGCGCGCGTGGACCGGCGGGGGATAGCCTTGCGGATACGCCTGCGGGTAGCCCGGCGCGGGGTACGCCGGCTGCGGGTACGGATACGGATACGTCCCGCCATACACCGCACCGGGCGGCGCCGTCACCACGCCCGACGACTCGCCCGCAGCGGGATAGGCCGGCAGCGGGTAGCCCGCCCTCGGCGGCGGCGTCACGGGGTAGGCCTGCACCTGCGGGTACGGCGTGGCGCCGTAGCCGCCGTCCATTCCATACGCGTCAGGCCCCGGCTCGCCGTGGTAGTCGGCGGGCGCCGGCACCTGCAGCCACGGGCCGGGGTTGTACGCCATGCGGGTGTGGTACTGCCGGCCGCCCCATTCGTAGGCCACGTCGTAGCCGGTCACGCGGTTCTGGTACTGGGTGGCGCAGCCGCCGCCGTAGTAGCGCTGCTGCGCCTCGGCCGTGTTGCCCAGCGCCGCACCGCCCACCGTGCCCAGGATGGCACCCGCGATGTGGCCGCTGCCCTTGCCGAGCTGGCTACCGATCAGCCCGCCCACCAGCGCGCCCACGGCCGTCCCCACGCCTGAAGGCGCCGCCCCCGTGCCCGGCGCGCAGCCGCCCACCGGCACGGCCTCATGGACCGGCATGGCCGAGAGCACCCGGGCATTCACCATCGATTGCGCAAAAACCCCTGGGGCCGCCAGCGCGAGCATGGCGAGCCCCAGGGCGCGGGGCGTGACAGCAGCGAGAATGTTCATGGGGTTCATAGGGACCTGGCTTTCTGTGCGCGCCACGGCGGATGGACTCTTTACCGGCGCGCACCTGCCCCCAACGAACGCAGCGGCGGCGCGGAGGACAGGCTTTACCCGCGCTTCACAACTGAATGGAGGCCGCCAGTGCCCGTGATGCCGAAACCGCCGCATGCCAAACTGAATGCACCCGAAGAAAACACGCATGTTCCTTCGCCTGCGCCAACTCTGCCTCGTCGCCCGTGACCTGGAGCCGGTCGTGGACGACCTGGCGGCCGTGTTCGCCCTGCAGGTCTGCCACCGCGACCCACTGGTCGGGCACTTCGGCCTCCGCAACGCTGTACTGCCCATCGGCACGGGCTTTCTGGAAGTCGTGGCTCCTCTGACCGAGGGCACCGCCGCAGGCCGCCGCCTGGAACGCCGGGCCGGCGACGGGGGCTACATGGTGATCCTCGACACCGACGAGCTGTCGCGTTGGCGCACCCGCGTCGCCGGTGCGGGCGTGCGCATCGCGGCGGACCTCGCCCACGGCGACTACGCGGGCCTGCAACTGCACCCGCGCGACGTCGGCGGCGCGCTGCTGGAGATCAACACCATGCGCGGCGGCGCCGACCCGCACGGCCCCTATGCGCCGGCGGGGTCGCACTGGCAGGACCACGTGAGCACGGCGCGCGTGAAGCGTGTAGCCGGAGCGGCGCTGCAGAGCGACGACCCCGAACGGCTCGCGCGGCGCTGGGGCGAGATTCTGGACCGGCCCGTCCACGGCGACGGCCCGGGGAACTGGCGCGTGGACGTGGACAACGCCGTGCTGCGCTTCATCCCGCCGCGGGATGGCCGTGGCGAAGGGCTGGCCGAGATCGATCTGGAGGTCGTGGATATGGGCACCATCCAATCGGCCGCGCTGTCGGGCGGCTGCCGCTGCGATGGCAACGCGGTGATGATCGGCGGTGTGCGGTTTTTGCTGAGCGCGGTTTGAGACGGCCTCACTGGCAAGCGTGCGGCATGCATGGAGAGAATGAGCAGGGAAATTCTCCTCCACCCAATTGCCTCTTTCGCCGAAGGAAAATGTGGAATCTGTTTTCAAAAATTGCCGATGGTTTCAATGCCGTGTCGAATGCGCGCGCTGACCAGCAAAGCTTATACACGCATGAGGTAGAAATGGACTTGGCGCCGGAAATCACGGCCAAGGAATTGATGGCGCTGCGTGAACACCTGCTACCTGCTCATCACCAAGCGCTCAAGCCGCGTGCTGATTCGCCTCGTCGAGCGATACCCCGGGCGATGTGAGTGCCTGTTCGAGAAGTCTGTTGGATAAGGCTGTGCTATATCTCTACCTCGCACTGCGGCTGGTCGAGACCTTCAATTGCCATCATGCCGCTCGCGAGAATTTTTGTCAAAACGCCGTCTTTGCATCAAATTTGACACATTTTGTCGCCACCTCTGCCCGATTCCGGCTGACGCAAATTGTCACTTGCTGTTCTGGGTGTGTGCAATTTTTCACGCTTTTGCTGCCATGGAACCTGTATCGCCGACTGGCATGCGGCCTGCTAGCAGACTGGGCGTGCGGCGACGCACCAGAAACGCAGGCAAAATCTCCGAGTCTGAACTGCTCACTCTTCATGGAAGGAATTGAGAAATGGAAGCGATTCAAAAAGGTTTTACACTGATCGAACTGATGATCGTCGTGGCGATCATCGGTATCTTGGCTGCAGTAGCGCTGCCAGCTTATCAAGATTACGCGATTCGCGCCAAGGTGTCTGAAGTGATCCTGGCCGCTTCGCAGTGCCGTACCAGCGTCACTGAAACTGTTCAAAGTGTCAAGGGCACCACCCTGCCAGATGCCAACAAATGGGGCTGTGAGGCTGGTGATGCGGCTGGTGCGGATTCCAGCGCCCCTACCAAATACGTTCTCAACGTCACAACGGCGAACGATGGCAAAGTGACGGTTAGGACGCGCGCCGC
The DNA here is from genome assembly GCF_016703145.1 of Ottowia sp. GTDB lineage: Bacteria > Pseudomonadota > Gammaproteobacteria > Burkholderiales > Burkholderiaceae_C > Ottowia. The sequence goes on from NZ_JADJCO010000003.1 coordinate 254,059, forward strand.
TGCGAACGCACCTGATTTGAAGGCTGCGGCGGGAAAATCCATTTTGCTCACGCCCTATGCGAATGACACCACAGCGCTTGCCAACACCGATGTGGGCGCAACTATTTTCAAATGGGTGTGTGGTCCTGGTGCCACGGATCCGATGGATATAAAATATCTACCTGCCTCCTGCCGCGGCAACTAAGTAGTTCGAACTGCTGAAAATCACTCCGAAGCCCCCGAACTTCGGCATGCACGAGGAAGGGCGATGGCTTGATAGCGCATCGCCTTTCTTGTTCGATCAGAACGCTCATTTGCTCTCGTTGGTGTTCGCGCAGGTACCGCGCTGCCAGGGCTGTGCGGATCGCAGAAATAGGCCTCCACGCCCGTGTTCAGCGCCAGTTACCGGTGGTTGCTCATCTCCTTCCCTTGGTCATAGGTCAGGCATCGACCCAGCAATCGAATTGAGCTTGGATATGACGCCCGCCAACGCCGAGGTCGCCGCGACGTCCTACATCTTGGCCGGCAGCGCGTGCCGCGGCCCTGGCGCACGCAGGCGATGAGTTGGCGGCGCAGCTCACCGTGGCTGCGCGTGGATGGCGGTGTAGATGGTTTCGTGGGACAAGTGGCGCTCGAGCTGGCCGCAGAGTAGCGGCAATTAGCTGAGGCGCCCACTTCCAGTCGAGCATGGTCAGCACCGCCCCCCAACGCAGTCCGTAGCGCTGGAACTTGGCGCAAGGCCGTGCGGCGCGCTGGCCTGCCTGGCAGACCTGCCGAGCAACGTGCGAGCCGTGGTCATGATGTGGGGTTTGAGGTGCCAGCCCTCCACGCGCACGCCGAGAGGGTAGGTCAGTCGGACGGGGATTGAAGCACCGCGCTACAACTCGAACACATGCCCAGCACTCAGCCAGCGGATGTCGTGCGCGTGGTCGAGCTGCCCGATCTCCCGCATGATGGCCTCGGTCTCGGCAGGCTTGGTGTGGGTGATGAAGATGGGATAGCGACGGGCGGAGTCGATGTGCGCCAGTTCGTCCGCAAGGGCGGCGGGGGACAGGTGCAGGGCCAGGCGGGCCAGTTCGCTCTCGCGGTTGCTGAAGGCGGTCTCGATGACGAGGACGCCGACGTCGAGCTGGTTGACGCGGCGCCAGAAGTCGGGGTTGCGCTCGGTGTCGCCGCTGAAGATCCACCAAGGCGCCTGATGGCGCGCCTCGCGCACGGCGTAGCCGACGGCGGGCACGGTGTGGATGGCAGGCAGCACCTCGATGTCACGGCCGTGCACCTGGCGGGTGGCGCCGATGTCAATGGGGTGGAAGGTGAGCAGCGGGGCATCGGGACAGGGCAGGCGAGTGAAGTCTGGCCAGATGAGGTCATTGAAGACGTGCTGGCGCAGCGCGGCGAGGGTATGGGGCAGCGCGTGCACGCGCAGGGGCCGGCCGGCGCGGCCCGAGGCGATGGTGTCCACCATCAGCGGCAGGCAGGCGATGTGGTCGAGGTGCGCGTGGGTGAGAAACACGTCGTCGATGCGCAGCATCTCCTCGCGCGTGAGGTCGCCGACGCCGGTGCCGGCGTCGATCAGCGTGTCCTGATCGATCAGGAACGCAGTGGTTCTGCAGTCGCGGGCGATGGCGCCGGAACAGCCCAGTACGCGCACCTTCATGAGTGAAGCCCTCTTTGCCTTACATCTTGCGCTACTTGGCGTCGAACACCGCCGTGGCGTCCCAGTCGAGGCCGGGTGGCGATGCGAGGCAGAAGGCTACCCTCTCGCCATACAGTTGGTAAAGGGCAAAGTTGGCATTTTGCTGGTGCAAGTCGTGAACTTTTGCACGGCAGCGAAGGAACTCCCCCGCGCCAGTCAACCAGCGCCTGCTGCCAGAGATCCAGTTCGGCCTTCAGCACGAACGTGAGTCCGCCAGCGGATGCGCGCACGGTGTGGATGGTAACCGCCTGTTGTCTGCCCTTGACGCGCACGCGGTCGAGTTCCTGCCAGACGTGGCCTGCCGGCGCGGCCTGTGCCCTGGTGGCATCGCTGGCGACGAGATCGACGCCGTAGACGCTGGACAGGCCCTCCAGCCGGGAAGCCAGGTTGACGGCGTCGCCGATGACGGTGTAGGCGCGCCGCAGGTCGGAGCCCATGTTGCCGACGGACATGAGCCCGGTGTTGAGGCCGATGCCGGCGGCCACCGGCGCCTGCCCGGTGGCTGCGCGCTCGAGGTTGAAGGCGCGCAGGGCGTCGCTCATGGCCAGCGCGGCATCGACGGCGCGGCGGGCGTGTTCGCCGGTGGCCACGGGCGCACCCCAGAAGGCCATGATGCAGTCGCCCATGTACTTGTCGATGGTGCCCTGGTGCGCGCGGATGACGTGGCTAAGGCGGCTGAGCACGTCGCCCAGCAGGGCCTGCAGCGCCAGCGGTTCCATGGTTTCCGACAGGCCGGTGAAGCCGCGCAGGTCGCAAAACATCACGGTGAGTTCCTGCGCGCGCGCCTGCATGCCATAGCGCTCGGGGTGGCGCAGCATCTGGCGCACAAGCTCGGGCGGAACGTAGGTGGCGAACTGCTGGGCCAGTTCACGCCTGGCGCGGTTTTCAATGAAGTAGCCCAGCGCCAGGTTGACGACCAACGCCGACGCGGTGAGCACCAGCGCCGTCGCCAGCGGCAGCATCAGGCCGGCGCCGAAATACAGCCCGGCGTCGAGCGCGGCCAGGGCGGCGGCCAGCGCCAGCCCCAGCGCCAGCGCACCGCCCAGGCGCCGCAGCGGCAGCACGAGGGTGAGCAGCGTGCCCAAGGCCAGCAGCAGCAGGGCTTCGTGGCCGGAGCTGTCGTGCGGCCGGCTGAGCACGCGCCCATCCAGCATGCCGGAGATGAGGTTGGCATGCACCTCGACGCCGGGATAGGTTTCGCCGATCGGCGTGGCGCGCAAATCCATGAGCCCAGGGGCCGTGAAGCCCAGCAGCGCGTAGCGGCCTTTCAGGCTGCCGGGGGGAAGCTGGCCCTGCAGCACGTCCACCGCCGGGATGTAGCGGAACGAGCCGCCCCGCGGCCCGCCCGGCCCCCGGTAAGGCACCAGGGCGGTACCCCGGGCGTCCACGGGAATGCTCAGCCGGCGCGAACCGTCCGCCACCGTCACCGCGCTCAAGGCGCCGGACGATTGGCCATCCGGTTGCTGAAGCTGCAGCTGCAGCGGCGAGCGGCCCAGGCCCTGACGCAGCATGGCCAGGGCGAGCGACTCGTAGAGGCCGTCATCGAACGCGGCCAGCAAGGGCACCGCGCGCACGCGTCCGTCGGGGTCGATCAGCGCGTTGATGAAGCCAGCGCCGGCTGCCGCCGCGAGCGGAGCGATGGTGGCGCCATAGCCATCCCAGTGCAGCATGCCGGGGGGAGGCTCCAGGCCCGCTGCCGGCGGCGGCAGCACGCCGGAGCGCCGCCCCTGCCGGTCGCCGGTGAAGTAGTAGCCCAGCACCACCGGGCGCTGCGACACAGCACGGGCCAGGGCGCTGTCTTCATCCAGCGCGCCGCCGTGGCGCTCCAGCCAGCGGCCGAGTTCGGGGTCGTCCTTCAGCTCGGTGCGCGCCAGGTGCCGCAGTTGCTGGAGCCCGGAGCTGCGGTCCGGCTCGGCGAAGACCGTGTCCAGGCCCAGCACAGCCACCTGCTGGCGCTCGGTCAGCTCGCGCACCAGGGCGGCCACGCGCTGGCGGTTCCAGGGCCACTGGCCCAGCTGGGACAGGCTGCGTTCGTCGATGTCGATGATCACGACGCGTTCGTCCAGCGTGCGCGGCATGGTCAGGCGCAGGCGCAGGTCGTACAGCGCTTCGTCCAGGCGGTGCAGCGCGGGCAGGCTCCACGCCCCGGCGGCGTGAAGCATCGCCAGTAGCGACAGCGCGGCCGTGGCCAGCACACGCAAGCGGTGGCGCCGGAGGGCTGCGAGCCAGGACATGGTTGCGGCGCTAAAAGCGGGGGTCAGCGTGCCGGCCGCCGCCGGAGAGCTAGCGATCCGTGAATTCGATCGAGACGATCAACTTGGGCACGCACGAGCTCCCTGACTCTGCTGGTGCGCTGGCTTGTAGTTCTGGATGAGGCCCCGGAAGATAACGCGTCAGCGGCGCATCCCGTGCTTATTTTGTCCACGATTTCGCCATGACCCCGGACTTTTTTGACGTTTCGCCGCCACGCATGAGCACCACCGATACGTTGTCGCGCCCGCCATGGGCGTTGGCCAGGTCGATCAACCGCTGGCCCTTGGCCTGCGGCGGCGCGGCGCCCGCCAGCACCGCGCCGATGTCCTCGTCGGGCACCATGTCGGTCAGGCCTTCGGAACACAGCCGGAGGATATCGCCGACTGCATGTCCAGCAGCACCGTGTCTTCCACGCACAGGGCGCGCGTCACCAAGCTGCGAAGCCGGAAAGCGCGGCCTCCTGCGGCGTGATCAGGCCACGCTAATCGCCCACGTGGCCCGTCACCGGGGTGATGCCCATGCCGGCGTAGGCTTCGTGGGTGTTGGCGGCCTCGAAGATGGCGCGGTTGGCGTTGTCCACGCAGATCTCCATCGCCCGCGATCAGGTCCACCGCCAGCGCGTTGGCCACCTCGCCGGCGTTGCAGCCCCCCATGCCATCGGCCAGTACGGCCACGCCATGGACGGCATCAACCCTGACGTCATCCTCGTTGTTGGCCCGCAGGCGCCCGACGTCGGTCAGCGCGCAGTGCTCCAATTGCATGGGCGGCGGGCCCGGCGCCAAGTCACGCCGCGCTGGCAGGGGGCGGCGAACGCCGGTTCTGGACCACCTTGCCGATGGCCAGCACCAGCAACGCGCCGGCAATGCCCAGGGCGTAGTGCCACCCCTTGTCCTGCGGGAGGTAAGGCACCAGCGCCGGATCGGAGTGGGCCATGGTGCCGGCGATCCAGCCCAGCAGCATGCCGCCGGCGGTGATGATGATCGGGAAGCGGTCCATCAGCTTGAGCACCAGCTGGCTGCCCCAGACGATGATCGGGATGCTGACCAGCAGGCCGAAGATCACCAGCGCCATCTGGTGCTGCTCGCCCGCGCCCTGCGCGGCCCCGGCGATGGCGATGACGTTGTCCACGCTCATCACCAGGTCGGCGACGATGACGGTCTTGACCGCGGCCCAAAGCCTGTCGCTGGACTGGATGTCGCCATGCCCGCCCTCGTCCTCGGGCGCGATCAGCTTGACGCCGATCCAGATCAGCAGCAGCGCGCCGACGAGCTTGAGATACGGAACCTGCAGCAGCGCAAGAGCAAAGGCGATCAGGATCACCCGCAGGATGATGGCGCCCACCGTGCCCCAGATGATGCCCTTGGTGCGCTGCGCCGGCGGCAGCCGCCGGCAGGCCAGCGCGATCACCACCGCGTTGTCGCCGCCGAGCAGGATGTCGATCATGATGATCTGGCCGACGGCCACCCAAAAATGGGCTGTGAGGAGTTCTTCCACGTTCGTCTCTTTTTCTAGCGATTGGGGAGCGCCGCAAATAATACAGCCGGATCACCCGCGCAAGGGGTCCGGCTGAGCAAATGCGGCGCCGCGCGGCGTGCGGGGCGCCGTCGGCCTACAGCAGGCCCTTGAGCAGCTTGCCCATCTCGGACGGATTGCGCGTGACGGTGAAGCCGCACTCCTCCATGATGGCCAGCTTGGCATCGGCCGTGTCGGCGCCGCCGCTGATCAGCGCACCGGCGTGGCCCATGCGCTTGCCGGGCGGGGCGGTGACGCCGGCGATGAAGCCGACGATGGGCTTTCTCATATGGGCCTTGCACCAGCGGGCGGCGTCGGCCTCGTCCGGACCGCCGATCTCCCCGATCATGATGACGGCGTCGGTATCGGGATCGTCATTGAAGGCCTTCATCACGTCGATGTGCTTCAGGCCGTTGATCGGGTCGCCGCCGATGCCCACGGCGGTGGACTGGCCGATGCCCAGCTCGGTGAGCTGCGCCACGGCTTCATAGGTCAGCGTGCCGGAGCGGCTGACCACGCCGATGCGGCCCTTCTTGTGGATGTGGCCGGGCATGATGCCGATCTTGATCTCGTCGGGGGTGATCAGGCCGGGGCAGTTGGGGCCCAGCAGCAGCGTCTTCTTGCCGCCGGCGGCTTCCTTGGCCCGCATCTTGTTGCGCACTTCGAGCATGTCGCGCACGGGGATGCCCTCGGTGATGCAGATGGCCAGGTCCAAGTCGGCCTCGACGGCTTCCCAGATGGCGGCGGCGGCGCCGGCGGGCGGCACGTAGATCACGCTGACGGTGGCGCCGGTGTTCTGGGCGGCTTCCTTGACGCTGGCGAAGATGGGGATGTCGAAGATCTTCTCGCCGGCCTTCTTGGGGTTCACGCCGGCCACGAAGCAGTGCTTGCCGTTGGCGTATTCCTGGCACTTCTCGGTGTGGAACTGGCCCGTCTTGCCCGTGATGCCCTGGGTGATGACCTTGGTGTCTTTGTTGATGTAGATGGACATGGAAGGGCTCCTTACTTGACGGCGGCGACGACTTTTTGCGCCGCCTCGGCCATGGTGTCGGCGCTGATGATGGGCAGGCCCGACTCGGCCAGCATCTTCTTGCCCAGCTCCTCGTTGGTGCCCTTCATGCGCACCACCAGCGGCACCTTCAGATCGACCGCGCGGCTGGCGGTGATGACGCCGGTGGCGATGGTGTCGCACTTCATGATGCCGCCGAAGATGTTGACCAGGATGGCCTTGACCTTCGGGTTCTTGAGCATGATCTTGAAGGCCTCGGTCACCTTCTCGGGGGTGGCGCCGCCGCCCACGTCGAGGAAGTTGGCCGGCTCGGCGCCGAACAGCTTGATGGTGTCCATGGTGGCCATGGCCAGGCCGGCGCCGTTGACCAGGCAGCCGATGTTGCCGTCCAGGCTGATGTAGGCCAGGTCGAACTTGCTGGCCTCGACCTCGGCCGGGTCTTCCTCGTCCAGGTCGCGCAGGGCCACGATGTCGGGGTGGCGGAACAGCGCGTTGCTGTCGAAGTTGAACTTGGCGTCCAGGGCAATGATGTTGCCCTTGCCGTCGCGGTTGAGGGGGTTGATCTCGACCAGCGAGGCGTCGGTGTCCATGTAGCACTTGTAGAGCTTGCGGCACACGTCGATGAACTGCGCCACCGAGTCGGCGGGCATGCCCACGCCCTGGGCCAGTTCCTGCCCTTCGGCGGTCGTCATGCCCTGCAGCGGGTCGACGAAGACCTTGACGATCTTCTCGGGCGTGCTGTGGGCCACTTCCTCGATGTCCATGCCGCCTTCGCTGGAGGCGATGAAGGCCACCTTCTGCGTGGCGCGGTCGGTCACGAGGGAGAGGTAGTACTCTTTCTGGATGTCGGCGCCGTCCTCGATGTACAGACGCCGGACTTTCTGGCCTTCGGGACCGGTCTGGTGGGTGACCAGCCGCATGCCCAGGATCTGGCCGGCCAGTTCCCTGACCTGCTCGACGCTCTTGGCCACCTTGACGCCGCCGCCCTTGCCGCGGCCGCCGGCGTGGATCTGGGCCTTGACCACCCACACGGGGCCGCCGAGTTTTTGCGCCGCCTCGACGGCTTCTTGAACGGTGAACGCCGGAATGCCGCGCGGGACGGGCACGCCGAATTGACGCAGGATCTCCTTGCCCTGGTACTCGTGGATTTTCATGAGGCCCCTCTGGAGTGGAATAGGAATGGGCGGGCAAGCCCGGCCGCGGTGGCCGGCACCCGCTTGGCCCGCATAGCGGGTCACGAATGTATCATGCTGCGATGCACCAGATGCGGCGCATCGGGGCCCCGCCGGCCTGACCAGCAGCCCCTGGAAACCCTTCGAGAAACACCACCGCCATGGCCCAAATCTTCATCGACGGCGAGGCCGGCACCACCGGCCTGCAGATCCGCGACCGGCTCCAGAATATGGCCGGCGTCGAACTGGTCAGCATCGATCCGGCGCGCCGCAAGGACCCCGAGGCCAAGCGCGAGATCATGGCCGGCGTCGACCTGGTCATCCTGTGCCTGCACGACGACGCGGCGCGCGAGTCCGTGGCCATGATCGACCAGTTGCACGGCCGCCGGCCCCGCATCATCGACGCCAGCACCGCCCACCGCGTGGCCGAGGGCTGGACCTTCGGCTTTCCCGAGCTGTGCCCCGGCCAGCGCGCCGCCGTGCAGCAGGCCGAGCGCGTATCCAACCCCGGCTGCTACGCCACCGGCGCCATCGCGCTGCTGCGCCCGCTGGTCGATGCCGGCGTGCTGCCGCCCGACCACCCGCTGGCGCTGCCCTCGGTGAGCGGCTACACGGGCGGCGGGCGGCAGATGATCGAAGCCTACGAGGCCGGCGGCGCGCCGCCCTACGAGCTGTACGCGCTGGGGCTCAAGCACAAGCACCTGCCGGAGATCATGAAGTACGCCCGCCTCGCGCGCCGCCCCATCTTCATCCCGGCCGTGGGCAACTTCGACCAGGGCATGCTGGTCGAGCTGCCGCTGCACCTGGACACCCTGCCGGGCCGCCCCACGCTGGATCGGCTGCTGCAGGCGTACCGCGCCCACTACGCCGGCGCCGAATGGGTGACGGTGGAGGACGCACCCGAGTCGGGCAAGCTGGACGCGGTGGCGCTGAAGGACACCAACCGGCTGGAAATCCGCGTCTTCGGCAACGAGGACGCCGGCCACGCCGTGGCCGTGGCGCGCCTGGACAACCTGGGCAAGGGCGCCAGCGGCGCCGCGGTGCAGAACCTGCGGCTGATGCTGGGCGTGTAGCCGCTTCAGTCGATCCCGTCGTCCGCGCCGCTCACCACGCGCCGCACCACGTCGCCCGAGAACCCGCGCCCGGCCAGAAAGCGCATCTGGCGCGCGCGTTCGGCGGCCTCCTGCGGCGGCACGCCGAACTTGCGGCGCCAGACTTCGCGCGCGCGCGCCAGCTCGGTACCGCGCAACTGCTCGGCGGCGTCTTCCAGCACCTCGCCGGACAGGCCCTTGGCGCGCAGCTCCTGCAGCACGCGCGCCGCGCCCAGGCGGCCGGCGCGGCGGTGCAGCACGGATTGCGCCACGCGCGCCTCGCTGATGAAGCCCTTGGCGGTCAGCTCGTCCAGCACACGCGCCAGCGTGGCGTCGTCGTCGGGCGGGATCACATGGGGCGCGAGCTTGGCCAGCAGTTCGGCGCGCGAGTGCTCCCGCGCCGCCAGATGACGCAGCGCGCGGCCCTTCAATGACAGGGGCTGGGTGGCCACGGCTTCACCCCAAAATGCTACTAATTCAATAGTTTATGACGCATATTCCATGCGAGATGTTGGCATATTTCATCAAAATATTGCCGCCCGGCCACCGCTCACCCCGCCTCGCCGTCCCCGGCTGCGGGCGCCGCCATGGCCGGCGGCAGCGCGGCGATGCCCAGCGAGTCGCGCACCTTGTTCTCGATCTCGCGCGCCAGGTCGGGGTTCTCGCGCAGGAACTCGCGCGCGTTGTCGCGGCCCTGGCCGATCTTCTCGCCGCCGTAGGCATACCAGGCGCCGCTCTTCTCGACGATGCGGGCGGCCACGCCCATGTCGATGATCTCGCCCTCGCGCGAGATGCCCTCGCCGAAGAGGATGTCGAACTCGGCCGTCTTGAAGGGCGGGCTGACCTTGTTCTTGACCACCTTCACCTTGGTCTCGTTGCCGATGGCCACGTCGCCCTTCTTGATGGTGCCGATGCGCCGGATGTCCAGCCGCACCGAGGCGTAGAACTTCAGCGCGTTGCCGCCGGTGGTGGTCTCGGGGCTGCCGAACATGACGCCGATCTTCATGCGGATCTGGTTGATGAAGATGACCATGCAGTTGGTCTTCTTGATGGTGGCGGTGAGCTTGCGCAGCGCCTGGCTCATCAGGCGCGCCTGCAGGCCGGGCAGGCTGTCGCCCATCTCGCCCTCGATCTCGGCCTTGGGCGTGAGCGCGGCGACCGAGTCGATCACCACCAGGTCCACCGCACCCGAGCGCACCAGCGAATCGACGATCTCCAGCGCCTGCTCGCCGGTGTCGGGCTGGCTGATGAGCATGTCGTGCAGGTTCACGCCCAGCTTTTCGGCGTAGCCGGTGTCCAGCGCGTGCTCGGCGTCGATGAAGGCGCAGGTGCCGCCCTGCTTCTGCATCTCGGCGATGACCTGCAGCGTGAGCGTGGTCTTGCCCGACGATTCGGGGCCGTAGATCTCGACCACCCGGCCGCGCGGCAGGCCGCCCACGCCGAGGGCGATGTCCAGGCCCAGCGAGCCGGTGGAGACGACCTGGATGTCCGCGATGGCCTCGCCCTCGCCCAGGCGCATGATGGTGCCCTTGCCGAACTGCTTCTCGATCTGCGCCAGCGCGGCCTGCAGGGCCTTGGCCTTCTCGCCTTGGTCGGCTTTGTTCTTGACGGCCATGTCCATGGAAATTCTCCTTATGAGTCAATGGGTTGCCGGATGCGGCAACGGAAATCTGGATGCCTGAACAGGACTGTATATCAATCCATTTATTGGCGTAAACTGATTTTTAAGTCAGTTTGCCTTACGATCTGATGGTGGATGACACCCCTGACGACCGCTGGCGCCAGACGCACCTGGGTCGCCTGCTGGGCCATGCGCTGCGGCACTTCGACGAGCGCGTGCTGCAGCTCATGGCCGCCAGCGAGCACGCGCCGCTGGCGCTGGCCCACCTGGCGGCGCGCGACAAGGTGGGCGCCGCGCACGTCCACATCACCCGCCACCTGCCGCTGGAGGGCGCGCGCCTGACCGAGCTGGCGCAATGGGCCGGGATGACCAAGCAGGCCATGGGCGACCTGGTGGACCAGTGCGCGGCCTGGGGCCTGGTCGCGCGCCAAGCCGACCCGCGCGACGCCCGCGCGCGGCGCATCGTGTTCACGCCCACGGGGCTGGACTGGCTGGCGGCCTTCCGGGCCGCCGTGGCGCAGGCCGAGGACGAGTTCCGCGCCGCCGTGTGCGTCGAGGTGGCGACGGTGGTGGCGCTGGGGCTGGAGGTGTACGCGGACGGCCAGGGGCCGCCCTGAAGCGAAGCGCCTCAGGCGCGGCGAGAACGCCGCAGCGCCAGCCCGCCCAACAGCCCCGACAAGCCCAGCAGGCCCCACAGGCCCAGCGCGGGAACCGGGGCGGGAGCGGCCACCACCGGCGTGACGTCGGTCACGCGCACGTTGTCGATCATGGGGCCCAGCCCGTCCGTTGCACTGGAGGAAACGAAGCGCAGCGTGGTCGATGCGCCGCTGGCGACGAAGGTGAAGCTTTCGTCCTGCCAATGCGTGGACAGCGCGGTGCTGGTGCCCACCGTGTCCGGCACGGTGACGCCCAGGCTGTTGAGATCGGCCCCGCCGCCGCCTTCCAGCGCCGTCGCCGTGAAGGTCATGGCATCCTCCGACAAGAAGTGCCGCGACGCCGCGAAGTCCACCCGGTAGGTGCGGCCCGCCACGGTGTCGAAGGTTTGCTCGATGCCGCCGGGCACGTCGCCGTTGAGATCGACGACCCGGGTGCCGCCGTCCGCCGTCAAGGTGTCTGGCAGCACATGCCAACTGAAGTCCTGGCCCGCCACCGGCGCCCAGCCGGCCACCAGGCCGACGCTGGCCGGCACACCCGCGTTGACGTTGAGCCAGTCGCCGTACCCGCCATCCGTGCCCGACGCCGCCGCCGCCGCGGTATCCCAGGTGCCGCCCTCGAAACTGCCGTTGGTGAAAGGCGCCGCCAACGCCGTGGCGTGCAGGCCGACGATGCAGACCAGCATCGCCCATCGATTCCTCGTCCCCATGCTCACTCCCTCAGGTGGATCACGGCGGTCTGACGGCTGCTGAAGCAACTCGCCCCGCGTGACGGCGCTTATTTTAAGGTCTGCCGCCCCGGGAATGGATGCGGATGCGCCCTGATCGCAGGGAGATCAGCGATCCGCCTGGCCGAAGGCCTCCCACGCGGCGCCGGCGCGCTGGCGCGCCTGCTGGCGGCAGCGCGCGGCCTGCTCGACGTGCCCGGCGCGGCGCGCGCTCGGATGCGCTCACCTGCCCCGCACGCAGGACGCCGTTGACGGCGTCGGTGCCCGCGATGCCGCGCGCCTGGTCGCCCTGCAGCGGATAGGGGTCGGCAGGTGTTTCATGAGGCACGCTCCGCGAGGCAGGAAGAGGGTTGGGTGACGGTTCGCGGCCTGGAATGACCGCGAGCTCTCTCGCGTTGTAGCGGAGCCGGCCGCCGCCGCCGTATCCACGTGTATCGGACTCCATCAGGGTCCGCCCTGTGCCACCCCTATTTCAAGAAGAATCGGGCTTCAGACCGCACAGATACTGCGTCAACAGCTATTGATAAGATAGTAAATCGAAAGCAACTCACCCCGCGCGGCAGCCGGCGCACAGGGCCTTGACCTCGATGGCCTGCGGCGCGTAGCCCTGGCCGCGCAGATGCGCCAGGAAGGGCTCGGCCGGCCCGGTGTCGTGCCGCTCCTCGACGGCGCCGCAGCGCGGGCAGATCAGCAGCAGCGCGGGGTGGTCGTGCTCGGCGTGGTCGCAAACGACGAAGGTGTTGGCCGCGTCCACCTTGTGCACCAGATGGTGCGCCTGCAGGAACTCCAGCGCGCGGTACACGGTGGTGGGCGCGATGCGGCCGTGGCGCGCCTGCATGTCGTCCTGCAGATCGTAGGCCTTGGCTTGGCCGCCGCGCAGCAGCAGCAATTCCAGCACCTCGGCGCGCTGGGCGGTGAACTGCGCGCCGCGCGTGGCGCAGTGGGTGCGCGCGGCGCGCAGCTTGCGCTGCACGGCCACGGTGGGCGCGGGCGCCGATCGGTCGGAGGTCATGGCCCATTATCCGGCGACCCCGCCGCCCGCCCGCGCGCCGCCAGGAGCAGCGCCGCCGCGCCGCAAGCGACCAGCGCCAGCACCACGGCCGGACCGCTGGGCAGATCCCAGCGCCAGGACGCCAGCAGGCCCAGCACGTAACCCGCCAGCCCGGCCGCCGCGCCCGCGCGCAGGCCACGCGCGCAAGCCTGCGCCGCCACCAGCGCCGGCACGATGAGGGTGGCGAAGACGAGGTACAGGCCCAGCAGCGGCAGCGTCAGGCTCACCAGCAGCGCGAAGGCAGGGTAGAACGCCGCGCCCTCCAGCAGCGCCGGACGCGCGCGCCAGGCCAGCAGGAACAGGACGGTGGCCGCCAGCAGCGGCAGCAGCGCGGGCCAGGTGGCCCACAGCACGTCGCCCGACAGCAGCGCGGCCAGCTTGTGCGCGCCGTGCGGGTCGTGGCTGACCAGCAGCACGGCCAGCGAGGCGGCACCGACGTACAGCAGGCCGATCAGCGCCTCGTGCCGCGCCGGCCACCAGCGTCCCAGCAGGGCCACGGCGCCGGCGCCGGCCAGGGCGGCCCCGGCCGCCGCCAGGGCTGTCGCCAGCGGCGGCGCGTCGTGCAGCGCCAGGGCCGCCGCCAGCACGCCCAGGCCGGCCACCTGGGCGATGGCCAGGTCGATGAAGACGATGCCGCGCCGCAGCACCTGCCGCCCCAGCGGCAGGTGGCTCGCCAGCGCCAGCAGCCCGGCGGCCAGCGGGGGCAGCAGCAGTGCCAGGTCGTTCATCGCGGGGCGGCGGCTTTCAGCAGCGCGGCGATGTCCTGCTCGAACAGGCCCTCCAGCGTGCTGGCCGGTCCGTCGTCGGTGACGGTGCTGGGCAGCGCCAGCGCGGGCGCGCGGCCCTCGCACAGTTGCTGGGCCAGCCATGCGCTGGGCCGGCCGTCCTGGTAGAGCGCGTGGACGGTGGCGATGGGCGGCTGGGCCAGAACCTGCGCCAGCACCGCCTGCAGGTGCGCGGGCGTGGGCGGCACGCCAGGCTTGGGCTCCAGGTCGGCCACCTGCCGCACGCCCAGCCAGCGCCACAGGTAGGCGAAGGTGCTGTGCTGGGCCACCACGCGCTGGCCCTTGAGCGGCGCGGCGCGCTGGCGCCAGTCGGCGCCGCGGCGCGCCCACTCGGCCTGCCAGGCGGTGTGGCGCTCCTGGTAGCCGGCGGCGCCGGCGGGATCCACCTGCGCCAGCCGCTGGCTCAGCGCCCGCGCCACCTGGGCCAGGCGGTCCGGGTCCAGGTGCAGGTGCGGGTTGCCCTCGGGGTGGACGTCACCCTCGTTGAAGCCAATGCGGTCGCGCTGGTCGATCAGCTCGACCTGCCGGGCCGCGTAGAACATGCCGGGCTGGCCGTCGCGCACGGCGGCGTTGCCGGCGCGCTGCTGCAGCATGGGCAGCCAGCCGGCCTCCAGCGACGCGCCGGTGCACACCGCGAGCCGGGCGCGGCGCAGCGCGCTGATGAGGGCGGGGCGTGCCTCGATGTAGTGCGGGTCCTGCCGGGCGTGGGTGGCGGCGGTCACCTGCGCGCCGGGGGCCAGGGCCTTGACCAAGGCGGCCCATTCGGGCTCGCAGGCGAACACCTGCAGCGCCTCGGCCCGCGCCGCGGCGGGCAGGGCGGCGGCCAGCGCCAGCGCCAGCGCCAGCGCGAAGAGACGGGAATATCTAGAAAGAGTGCGCACCATGGGCTCCAAAGCTGTGGATGTACTGGACGTAAACCGCCGTGCCGGGGTTATCGAAGCCCTGGGCGCGGCCCTGCCGCGTGACTTGCAGGCGCAGGGTCTGCTGGTGCGAGGGCTTCCATGCGGCCATGAGGCTGACTTCGCGCAGCCGGCCGGCATGGAAGTGATCGCCGTGCGGCAGTTTGGCGCTCAGCCAGTCGGCGCGCGCGCCCACTTCCCACTGCCCGCCGAAGCGCCACACCGCCGCCAGGTAGGCCGAGCGGTTGGCGCCCGGTTGCGCGGCGCCTTCGCCCAAGCCGGTCTGGCGGGCCAGTTCGAACGACAGGCGCAGCTGCCGGTCGCGGTTGTTGCCCTCGGGCGCCCACTTCCACACGCCGTCGATGACCCACAGGTGGCGGCCGGCCAGTTGCGCGCCGTGGGCGTGGCCGCCGTGCCCCTCCTCATGGCCGTGCTCATGCTCGTCGTCGTGAGGGATGAAGGCGGCGCGGCGGTTGCCCAGGTAGGACAGGCCCAGTTGCCAGCTGTGCTCGCGGCCCGCGTCGCCGCCCAGGCGGGTGCTGAGCGTCCACACGCCCGGGCGCGGCCGACGCCCAGCCTCGGCGGTGAGCTTGCGGCCGCGGAAGACCTCCAGGCCGGTGCGCCAGTACAGCGCGGTCGGCGCGGTCCAGTTCAGCCGCAGGCCGTCGTCGAAGTAGTGCCCGCCGAGGAACGCGCGGTGCAGCAGCGGGCGGCTGGCGAAGTCGTCCGCGTGCGGGTGCTGCTCGTTCAGGTAGCCCACCTGCGACAGGAAGCGCCCGGCGCGCGCCTGCAGGCCGCCGGGCAGGGCGGTGGTGCCCAGCCAGGCTTCCTCGAAGTGCTTCTCGACCTTCTTGTCGTGGCTGTGCGCGGCGGCCGTCAGGCGCCCTTCCAGCCAGGGGCCGATCGGGGTGTCGAGCGCCAGCTCGGCCCCGCCGAGGCGAAAGCCCTTGCCGCGGTCGCCCAGCGCGAGTTCGCGCGAGCCGTAGCCCACGTCCAGCACCAGGCCGACGCGCGGCGCGAAGAAGGGCGTGCCGGCCGCCGGCACGGCTTCGGGCGGCGCGCTGGCGGTCTGCGCGGGGGCGCCGGCGGCGGCCAGCGCCAGGCCGAGGGCCGCCAGGCGCGCGGCACGGGGCGGGCGGGCGGCTGTCCTGCGCGGACGCCGCAGGAAGGATCGGGTGCGGGGCATGCAACTCCTCGGGGGACGGAACGGGATGGCGCGTGATTGTAATGTGATTACATCACATATCCCACTGCCCGGACTGGCATGGCCGGCGGCCGGTCTGGCGCGCATCGGGCGCGCCGGCCTAGAATTTCCCGCAGGCGCCACCTTCAGAGCGCCGCTGGAGACACACCATGCGCATCCTCATCGCCGAAGACGACCAAGTGCTGGCCGACGGCCTCCTGCGCAGCCTACGCAACGCCGGCGCTGCGGTGGACCACGTGGCCAGCGGCACCGAGGCCGACACGGCGCTGCGCACCAACACCGAGTTCGACCTGCTGATCCTCGACCTGGGCCTGTCGCGCATGCACGGCCTGGAGGTGCTCAAGAAGCTGCGCGCGCGCGGGCAAACGCTGCCGGTGCTGATCCTCACCGCCGCCGACGGCGTGGAGGAGCGCGTGAAGGGGCTGGACCTGGGCGCCGACGACTACATGGCCAAGCCCTTCGCGCTGCCCGAGCTGGAGGCGCGCGTGCGCGCGCTGACGCGCCGCGGCATGGGCGCGGCCAGCAGCACCATCCGGCACGGCCCGCTGGAATACGACCAGACCGGCCGCGTGGCCAGCATCGACGGCCGGATGGTCGAGCTGTCGGCGCGCGAGCTGGGCCTGCTGGAGGTGCTGCTCCAGCGCTCGGGCCGGCTGGTGAGCAAGGATCAGCTCGTCGAGCGCCTGTGCGAGTGGGGCGAGGAGGTGAGCAACAACGCCATCGAGGTCTACATCCACCGCCTGCGCAAGAAGATCGAGAAGGGCCCCATCCGCATCGCCACGGTGCGCGGGCTGGGCTACTGTCTGGAGAAGATTCCGGGTTGAATATGCCTCCAGCCCTTACGGATCATACGCTATTAGCTATTATTAATATAGCATTTTGATCAAGATCCCCCAGCGCACGCAGCGCTCGCTGTTCGGCGAGATCCTGGACTGGATGCTGACGCCGCTGCTGCTGCTGTGGCCGCTGAGCCTGGCGCTGACCTGGCTGGTGGCGCAGAACCTGGCCAACAAGCCGTTCGACCGCGCGCTGGTCTACAACGTGCAGGCGCTGGCGCAGTTCATCCAGGTGATGCCCGGCCCGCGCGCTCGCTTCTCGCTGCCGCAGCCGGCCAGCGAGCTGCTGCGCGCCGACGATTCGGACAACGTGTACTACCAGGTGCTGGGCGCCAGTGGCGAGTTCTTGTCCGGCGAGCGCGAGCTGCCCGCGCCGGACGCCGAGGGCGAGCCGCCATACGACGGCGAGCCGCAATTGCGCGACGCCGAGTTCCGCGGCCTGCCGGTGCGCGTGGCGCACCTGTGGGTGCGCATCGACGGCGCGCCCCGGCCGGCGCTGGTGCAGGTGGCCGAGACGCGCGAGAAGCGCAGCGTGCTGGCGGCCGAGATCATCAAGGGCGTGATGCTGCCGCAGTTCGCCATCCTGCCGCTGGCGGTACTGCTGGTGTGGCTGGCGCTGCTGCGCGGCATCAAGCCGCTGTCGGAACTGGAAGAGCGCATCCGCGCCCGCCGTCCGGACGACCTGAGCCCGCTGGACGAGCACGCCGTGCCGCAGGAGGTGGCGCCGCTGGTGGCCTCGGTCAACGACCTGCTGGAGCGGCTGGAGGACTCCATCGCCATGCAGAAGCGCTTCCTGGCCGACGCGGCGCACCAGCTCAAGACGCCGCTGGCGGGGCTGCGCATGCAGGCCGACCTGGCGCAGCGCGAGGGCTCCAGCGCCGAGGATCTGAAGCAGTCGCTGCAGCAGATCGGCCTGGCCAGCGTGCGCGCCACGCACACCGTCAACCAGTTGCTGGCGCTGGCGCGGGCCGAGGCCGGCGGCGTCCAGATGGCGCGCCAGCCCTGCGACCTGGTGCAGCTCACCCTGGAAGTGGTGCGCGAGGCCGTACCGCGCGCGCTGGAGCGCCGCATCGACCTCGGCTACGAAGGCCCCGAGCCCGGCGCGCCCGAGCTGACGCGACCCGCCAACCCGACGCTGATCAAGGAAATGGTGCGCAACCTGGTGGACAACGCCCTCAACTACGCGCCCTCGCGCCCCGGCCGGCCCGGCGTGGTGACGGTGCGGGTGCGCGGCGACCCCTTCAGCCGGGCGCTGGCGCTGCAGGTGGAGGACAACGGGCCCGGCCTGCCCTTGTCCGAGCGCGCGCGGGTGTTCCAGCCCTTCTACCGCGTCCTGGGCACCAAGGTGGACGGCTCCGGGCTGGGCCTGCCGATCGTGCAGGAAATCGCCCACCGGCATGGCGCCGAGGTCGGCGTGGACGACGCCCACCCCGGCCACGAGCCGCCGGGGGCATGCTTCACGGTGCGCTTTCCGGCGGTCGATCCGGCGCCATGAATGCTACCGAATCAATAGCTTTTGGCGATTGTTCCATACGGGCTATAGGCCATTTCCATCATGAAATGCAAGAATGCCCCCGATGACGCTCCGGCCCGCCCCGCCCAACCCCGCGTGCTGCCCGCTGTGCGGCCAGCCCAACCGCTGCGCGCTGGAGACTGAACGCGCCACCGGCCAGCCGCAGCCGCCGTGCTGGTGCACGCAGGCGTCATTCCCGCCGGCGCTGCTGGACGCCGTGCCCGCCCCGACGCGCGGCCGCGCCTGCATCTGCGCCGCCTGCGCCCGCCGCGCGGCCGAACGCTGACGCTGCATCCCAGGGCGGACCTGGCCGCCAGTCGCTATGCTTGCCGCTTCGCCCCCGGCCGCCGCCATGACCTCCACCTCCCCGACCCCTCCCACGCCCGGCTCGACCGAAGCCCTGTACCTGCGCCACGGCGAGCGCTACCGCTGGCTGCTGCTGATGTCGGTGATGGTCGGCACCATCGCCTCGATCATGTCGTCCACCGTGGTCAACGTGGCCATCCCCGGGCTGTCGCACCAGTTCGGGCTGGGGCAGGCGCGCGCGCAGTGGGTCACCAGCGGCTTCATGGTGGCGATGACGGTGTCGATGCTGGTCACGCCCTGGCTGCTGGCGCGCTACGGCTACCGTGCCACCTACGCCGGCTGCATGTGGCTGCTGATGGCCGGCGGCGTGCTGGGCGGGCTGGCGCAGAACTTTCCGCTGGTGCTGGCCGCGCGCGTGATCGAGGGGCTGGCCGCCGGCGTGGTGCAGCCCATCCCCGCCATCATCATCATGCGCGCCTTCCAGCCGCACGAGCAGGGGCGCGCCAGCGGCGTGTTCGGCATGGGCGTGGTGCTGGCGCCGGCACTGGGGCCCAGCATCGGCGGGCTGCTGGTCGAGTGGTTCGGCTGGCGCTCGATCTTCTACATGGTGATCCCGTTCTGCCTCGCCTCGCTGTGGCTCGGGCAGCGCTACGTGCCAACCTCGGCGCCCGGCGGCGCCAACGCCAGCCGCGACGCGGCGCTGGACTGGGTCGGCCTGGGCCTGGGCACGGTGGGCACGCTCTGCCTGCTCAACGGCCTGGTCATGCTGCGCGGCGGCGGGCCGGGCTGGCAGGCGCCGGTGCTGCTGGCGGCCGCGGCGGCCTGCCTGCTGGCCTTCATCGCCTGGCAGCGCCGGCGCGAGCGCGCGGGCCAGCCGCCGCTGATGAACCTGGCCGTGTTCGCCTGGCGGCCCTTCGCCATGGGCAGCCTGGTGGCGCTGATCTACGGCACGGCGCTGTTCGGCTCCACCTACGTGCTGCCGGTGTACATGCAGATGGGGCTGGGCCTGTCGGCGGCGCACGTGGGCACGGTGCTGCTGCCGGCCAGCCTGGCGCTGGGCGGCGCCATCGCGCTGGCGTCGCGCTGGGCCGACCGGATGCCGGCGAAATGGCTGGTGTCGATGGGGCTGGCGCTGCTGACGCTGTCGTTCGCCGGAATAGTGAGCATCGGCCTGGCGTCCAGCGTGCTGTGGCTTCTGACGAGCTGGGCCATCGTCGGCCGCATCGGCCTGGGCTTCATCCTGCCCTCGCTCAACCTGGGCGCCATGCGCGGACTGCACCAGGAGCTGATCTCGCAGGGCTCCAGCGTCATCAGCTTCGTGCGCACGCTGGGCGGCGCCGCCGGGGTCAGCCTGTGCGGCATCGCGCTGGAATGGCGCCTGAGCGCGCACGGCGCCTCGCTCACCGACGGGCCGCCCAACCCGGCGCGGCTGGCGGCCTTCGACGAGGTGTTCCTGATGCTGGCGGCCATCTGCGCGCTGGCCATGCTGGCGGCACGGGCTGGGCACCGAATCGCGACTCGGGAAATAGCCCCCACGCTCCCCCGCTGCGCGTGGTCCGCTGCCCCCCCGAGGGGGCGCTCGCCGCCTTCGGGCGGCCGGGCTGCGGCTCGCGGTGGCCCCCACGCTCCCCGCTGCGCGTGGTTCGCTGCCCCCCGAGGGGGCGCTCGCGCCTTCGGGCGGCCGTGCGGCGGCTCGAGGTGGGCCCCCACGCTCCCCCGCTGCGCGTGGTCCGCTGCCCCCCGAGGGGGCGCTCGCCGCCTTCGGGCGGCCGAGCGGCGGCTCGGCGCACCGAGAAAATAGATTCCTGACACTCGCTCCGCGCGATACTCCCGCCATGTGCCAACTGCTCGGGATGAACGGCAACACGCCGACGGACGTGACTTTCAGCTTCGCCGGCTTCGCCCAGCGCGGCGGGCGCACCGACCACCACGCCGACGGCTGGGGCATCGCCTTCTTCGAGGGGCGCGGCGCGCGGCTGTTCGTGGACTCGGGCGCGGCGGCCGGCTCGCCGGTGGCCGAGCTGATCCGGCGCTACCCGATCAAGAGCCGCAACGTCATCTCCCACATCCGCAAGGCCACGGTGGGCGAGGTGGCGCTGGAGAATTGCCACCCCTTCGTGCGCGAGCTGTGGGGCCGCTACTGGGTATTCGCCCACAACGGCGACCTGAAGGACTACGCGCCCCACCTGCACGGCCACTTCCGCCCCGTCGGCGGCACCGACAGCGAGCGCGCCTTCTGCTGGCTGATGCAGGAGATCGCCAAGGCGCACGCCAGCGTGCCCAGCGTGGCCGAGCTGACGCGCACGCTGCGCGAGCTGGTGCCGTGCGTGGCGCGCTTCGGCACCTTCAACATGCTGCTGTCCAACGGCGAGGCGCTGTGGGCGCACGGCAGCACCAAGCTGTGCTACGTGGTGCGCCAGCACCCCTTCGCCACCGCCCGGCTGGCCGACGAGGACCTGTCGGTCAACTTCGCCGAGCACACCACGCCCGACGACCGCGTGGCGGTGGTGGCCACCACGCCGTTGACCTGCGACGAGCAGTGGACGCCCTTCGCGCCGGGCGAGCTGAAGGTGTTCGTGGACGGCGCGCCCATGGCGGACGCGCCGCATGCGCCCGATTGCTACAATAAATAGAGCTGCCTGTGCAATGCCGGCGCGGGAAAGCAGCTGTTTTTACCCGGATCAGGCGCCGACGGTACGGTCCAGGAAGCCGACGATTCGCGCCGTGACTTCGTCGCGGTTGGTCTCGTTCAGCAGTTCGTGGCGCGCGTCGCGGTACAGCGCCAGATCGACGTCGCGCAGGCCGGCGTCGCGGTAGCGCTGGGCGACAGTCTCCAGTGCCGCGCCACCGCCGGCCAGGGGGTCGGCATCGCCCGAGACGATCAGGATCGGCAGGTCGGCGCGGAGCCGCGCCAGCTGCGCGGGGTCGGCGGCGCGCCGCAGTGTCTCGATGCCCTCGAAGGGCTCGGGCACGAAGCCGCAGGCCGGGTCGGCGCAGTACTTGTCGACCTCCGCCGGGTCGCGGCTCAGCCACTCGTAGCCCGTGCGGTGCTCGAAGGCCTGGTTGAACACGCTCAGGTCCACCGGGCCCGGCGCGGTCAGCACATCCACGATGCCCGACACCTCGCTGGAGCCGATCAGCACGGCGGCGTCCACGTCGGCCGAGTGGTCCAGCAGGTACTGCTGCGTGGCGAAGGAGCCCATGCTGTGGCCCACGATCGCCAGCCGCGCCCCCGGGTGGTCGGCGCGGATGCGCTGGTTGAGCTGATTCAGGTCATCGACCCAGCCCGGCCAGCCACCTTGCCCCCAATGCCCGTAGCGGCCGGCGGCGGTGCGGCCCGAACCGCGGCCGTCGGGCGCGTAGACCAGGTAGCCCGCGGCGGTCAGCGCCTCGGCGAAGCGGCGGTAGCGGCCGCCGTGCTCGCCCAGGCCATGCTGCACCTGAACCACGGCGCGCGGCGCGCCCTCGGGCGCCCAGCGCCAGGTCTGGATCTGGAGGCCGTCGCGCGAGGCGAAGGCCAGCGTGTCTTCCTTCATGGGTCGTCTCCTTATATCTTTCAAATAATTCAAACTTCAGTGGTCGAAGTGCAGGCAAGCACGTCGATCAGTGAACGGGTTGACTCGCCATTGCGCAGCCTGGGTCTCCTGCGAGCCCGAGCTCGAACCACAGCACAGGGCGCGCGGTGGTGGTCTTTTGTTCTGCTGCATCCTGAATGGTTGATCGAACACATTTCGTATTCATAAGGCTGGGAGCCGGAGAACTGCTATGAGTGAACCTGTCTACGTGGGTATCGATGTCGCCAAGGCCAGCTTCGAGGTGGCTGCCAGCGGCGAGGCGCAAACCTTGAGTCTGGGCAACGACGAGGCGGGCCACGCCGAGTTGCGCCAGGTGCTGGTACCGCTGGCACCGCGCCTGATCCTGCTGGAGGCCACGGGCGGCCATGAGCGACTGCTGGCGCTTGCGCTGGCTGCGGCGGGCCTGCGCGTTTCGGTCATCAACCCGCGCCAGGCACGCGACTTCCGCCGCTGCACGGGCAAGCTGGCCAGACCGATCGCATCGACGCGCAGGTGTTGCGCGGCTTCGCCGCCTTGCTGGACGCGCAGGGTCGCGAGCCGCGTGCGCTGCTCGATGCGCAGCAGCGCGAACTCACCGCGCTGGTGACGCGCCGACGTCAGTTGGTCGCCATGCTGGTGGCCGAGCGCCAGCGCCTGGCGCTGGCCCATCCGAAGGCCAAGGCCAGCATCCTGGCGATCATGGATGCGATCGCCGCCCAGCTCCACGACGTGGACGGGCAGCTGCGCGAACACGTGCGGGCTCACCACGCCGACCTGGCCAAACTGCTGACCTCCGTCAAAGGCGTTGGCCCCACGACAGCCAGCACGCTCCTGGCGCAGCTGCCTGAACTCGGTCACCTCAACCGCAGGCAGATCACCTCGCTGGTGGGCTTGGCCCCGATGAACCGCGACTCGGGCACCTTGCGCGGGCAGCGTCATATCTTCGGCGGGCGCTCCGACGTGCGTCGCGTGCTCTACGTGGCCGCGCTCGTCGGTACACGCTTCAATCCAGTGCTCAAGCCTTCTACGCAAAGCTGCTGGTGGCGGGCAAACCCAAGAAGGTCGCCCTCGTGGCCTGCATGCACAAACTGCTGATCATCCTGAACGCCATCGCTCGCACCAAGTCGCCTTGGCGCAACGAGATCGCAGGGATAGCTTGAGTTAGTCATTCAAGATGGTTGCTGTTGTTTATGGGGAACGTGCCGCCAGTCGCTCGCTTCACCGTGGACTGCCGCAGCATGCGGCGCACGACGGGCGGATCGTCGCCCACGTGGAAGGCCAGCTTGCGCTCGCGCAGCGCCACGTCGGCGGCGCTGGCGCGGTCGAAGCGGCGCAGGTGCTCGGTCCACGAGCTGTCCTCGATCACCTCGACGAAGCGCGCCGGGTCGTTGATGTCCGTCAGCAGTTCCCAGTCCACCGCGCCCTGGCGCAGGCGCGAGCGGCGGCTGTCTTCCATCAGCGCCAGGAAGGCCGGCGCGCGGGCCGGGTCGATGCGGTATTCGATGGTCACCACCACGCGGCCGCTTCCCGGCGGCGGGTTGGCCGTGGGATGCGGCAGCGGGCCGGCGGGCGTGGGGTCGTCGATCATGCCGCGGTCGGGCCAGCGCCAGCACACCAGCGCCATCACCAGGATGCCGGTGGCGGCGCTCAGCGCCAGGGCCGTGGGCACGGTGGTCCAGGTCGCCACCTGGCCCCACGCGGCGGCGCCCGCCGCGGTGGCGCCCATGATGGCCATCTGGTACATCGACATGCCGCGCGCGCGCACCCAGTCGGGCAGGCTCACCTGCGCCGACACGCTGAGCGAGTTGGCGGTGGTGATCCACGCCCCGCCGCCCACCACCATGGCCAGCACGCCCACCCACACCTGCGAGGTGGCCGCCACCACGGCCATCGCCAGCGCCTGCAGCCCCGTGCCCAGCAGCACCAGGCGGTCGCGCGCGAAGCGCTGGCGCAGGCGCGGCAGCGCGAAGGCCGAGCCGATCGCCCCCGCGCCCATGGCCGCCAGCAACAGCGTGAAGGTGCCCGCGTCGCCCCCGACCATGCCGCGCGCCACCAGCGGCAGCAGCGCCATCATCGCCGTGCCGTGGAAGAAGAACACGGCGATGCGCAGCAGCACCCCCTTCAGGTGGTAGGACTGCGCCACGTACTGCAGCCCCACGCGGATGGCGCCGGCCAGCGGCTCGCGGCCCAGCGGGTTGGGCTTGGGCTCGCGCCGCCAGCGCGTGATGACCACCGCCGCGCCGGCGGAGAGCACGGCGTTGAGCAGGAACACCCAGGCGCTGCCCAGGCTGGCGATGATGCTGCCGGCCACCAGCGGGCCGAGGATGCGCGAGGCGTTCATCGACACGCCGTTGAGCGCCAGCGCCGCCGGCAGCTTGGCGCGCGGCACCAGCTCCGGCACGATGGCGGCGAACACCGGCCAGCGCAGCGCCAGCCCGACGCCGTTGAGGAACACCAGCATCAGCAGCAGCGGCGGCCCCACCACGCCGGCGAAGATCGCCAGCGACAGCAGCGTGCCCACCACCGCCACCCAGACCTGGGTGAAGAACAGGAAGCGCTTGCGGTCCAGGATGTCGGCCAGCGCGCCGGAGGGCAGGCCGAGCAGGAACACCGGCAGCGTGGCCGCCGTCTGCACCAGGGCCACCCAGATCGGCTTGGACGTGAGCGTGGTCATCAGCCAAGCCGAGGCCACGTCGTTCATCCACATGCACAGGTTGGCGACCAGCCAAGTGCTCCACAGCATGGTGAACACGCGGTGGCGGAACGGCGCCAGCGCGCCCAGTTCGTCGTCGGGGTGTGGAAGCGGCGCCGGATCGGCTTCGGGACGCGAATCGGGCATCAGAGTTTCGGGATGCGGATGCGGCTGATCATGAGCGAGCCCGACAGCGCGTACAGCAGCACCAGCGGGTGCAGCGTGAAGCCGCCCACGCGCCAGGCGCCGCCCCACAGCTGCGGACCGACCGCGCCCACCGCCGCGGCCGCCCACAGCAGCAGCACCAGCAGGATCGAGGTCGGGATCGGCGTGCCCTCGAAGTGGCTGACCTTGCCGCTGCCGGCCGAGAGCGCATCGGCCGTGACGTTGAAGCGCGCCAGCCGCGACACCCCGCAGGCGACGAAGAAAACCAGCACCGCGCGGTCCCACAGCCCCTGCATGCCGCAGCCGTAGGCGATCAGCGCCGGGGCGACGCCGAAGGAGATGACGTCGGCCAGTGAATCCAGCTCGCGCCCGAGCAGCGAGGACTTCTGCCGCCAGCGCGCCACGCGGCCGTCGAACACGTCGAACACCAGCGCCGCCAGCACCAGCGCGCAGGCGTAGTGCACGTGACGCACCTGCTGCGTCTGGATGAAGCTGATGATGGCGAACATCGAGCCGACGCCGCACACGGCGTTGGCCAGGGTGAACCAGTCCGCGAGATGGAACTCGCGGATCATCGAGAACGGCTTGGGCTTTGGCGACGCATTCATGCCAACGCCACCGCCCGCTCCAGCGCATCGACGAACAGCGCCGGCACGTCGCAGCCGGTCTGGTCGCGGATTTCCTGGAAGCACGTGGGGCTGGTGACGTTGATCTCGGTCACGCGCGTGCCGATGATGTCCAGCCCGATCAGCAGCAGCCCGCGGGCGCTGAGCACGGCGCCGATGGCGGCGGCGGTGGCCCGGTCGGCTTCAGTCAGAGGTTGCGCCACGCCCTTGCCGCCGGCGGCCAGGTTACCGCGCACCTCGCTGCCCTGCGGGATGCGCGCCAGGCAGAAGGGCACGGGCTCGCCGCCGATGATGAGGATGCGCTTGTCGCCGGCTGCGATCTCGGGCAGGAACTTCTGCACCATCACGCTGGTGGCGCCGCCCTGGTTGAGCGTCTCGACGATGCTGCCCAGGTTCAGCCCGTCGGCCTTGACGCGGAAGATGCCCGTGCCGCCCATGCCGTCCAGCGGCTTGAGGATGATGTCGCCGTGTTCGGCGTGGAAGGCACGCACGGCCTCGGCCTCGCGCGTGACCAGGGTCGGGCCGATGAACTGCGGGAACTCCATGATGGCCAGTTTCTCCGGGTGATCGCGCAAGGCCCTGGGTTTGTTGAAAACCCGCGCGCCCTCGCGCTCGGCCTGCTCCAGCAGGTGCGTGGCGTAGAAGTATTCGCTGTCGAACGGCGGGTCCTGCGCATGAGCACGGCGTCGAAATCGGCCAGCGCGGTTTCGCGGGGCTCGCCCGCGGCGAACCAATCGGAAGGATGGCCGGTGAGCGTGATATCCCGCACCCGCGCCGCGACCTTGCCGCCGCGCTGCCAGGTGACGTGCCGCGGCTCGCCCGCCGCCAGGGTATGCCCGCGCCGCTGGGCCTCGCGCATCATGGCGAAGGTCGTGTCCTTGGTGATCTTGAAGTGGTGCAGCGGGTCGGCGATGAAGAGCAGTTTCATGGTGTCTTGCGGTCAGGAGATCGCGCGTACTGTTGCACAAATAGCGCGAAGCTGCCGGCGACCACGCCCCAGAAAGCCGAGCCCACGCCGGCGATCACCACGCCGCTCAAGGTGACCAGGAAGGTGATGAGCGCGGCCTCGCGGTGCGCTTCGCCCTGCAAGGCGACCGCCAGCCCGTTGCCGATGGTGCCCAGCAGGGCCAGCCCGGCGATGGCCACCACCAGCTCCTTGGGGAACGCGGTCAGCAGCCCCGTGATGACCGCGCCGAAGAGGCCGATGGCCACGTACAGCGCACCGCACGACACCGCCGCCGTGTAGCGCCGGCGGCGGTCCTCGTGCGCCTCGGGGCCCATGCATATCGCGGCGGTGATGGCGCTGAAGTTCAGCGCGAAGGCGCCGAAGGGGGCCAGGACCAGCGTTGCCAACCCCGTCATGGTGATGAGGCGGGAGATGGGCAGGTCGTAGCCCGAGGCGCGGATCACCGCCACGCCCGGCAGGTTCTGCGACGCCATGGTCACCACGAACAGCGGAATGGCCAGGCTGATGGCGGCCGCCAGGCTGAACGTGGGCGGCGTGAAGACCGGCAGGGCCAGCTCCAGTTGCACGGCCGACCAGGCCATCCGCCCTTGCAGCGCCACGAAGGCCACGGCCACCGCCAGCGTGATGACCACGGCATAGCGCGCCGCGAACTTGCGCGAGAACAGATAGACGACCAGCATGGCCAGCACCAGCGGCAGCGCCGTCTGCGCGGCCGCGAACGCCTGCAGGCCGAACCGCGCCAGCACGCCCGCGAGCAGCGCCGCGGCGATCTCCATGGGGATGCGGTTCATCACCCGCTCGAACCAGCCCGTCACCCCCGCCAGCGTGATGAGCACGGCGCTGACCATGAAGGCGCCGACGGCCTCGCCCATGGTGAAGCTGCCCGCCAAGCCCGCCGTGGCCAGCACGGCGGCGCCGGGGGTGGACCAGGCCACCATCACGGGCTTGCGCAGGATCAGCGAGGGCACCAGCGAGCACAGCCCCATGCCCAGGCCCAGCGCCCACATCCACGAGGTGATCTGCGCCGGCGTGGCGCCAAAGGCCTGCGCGGCCTGGAACACGATGGCCACCGAGCTGGTGAAACCCACCAGCACCGCGACGAACCCGGCCGTGAAGGCCGAGAGGCTCAAGTCTTTGAAGAATGGCATGGGGAGGATTCTGGCATTGCCAGAACTATTAATTTGATAGCTATCAGCGCATATCCATCAAGAGCTAGAGGCCAAAAACACTCGAAACCAGTCGATCAGATTTCCACCTTCGACCCCAGCTCCACCACGGCGTTGCTGGGCAGGTTGAGGAACTCCGCCGCGGCCGTGGCGCTGTGGTGCATGTGGGCGAACAGCTTCTCGCGCCACGGCGCCAGGCCGGAGCGCAGGGTGGGCGTGACGATGTCGGGCGAGGTCGAAAAGGTGGTGTCCTTGGCGGTCTTGAAAGCTTCCAGCAAGTCGGCGGCGAAGAGCAGGTTCATGGCGTTCGGATGCGAGATCAGGGCGTACTGTTGCACAAACGCGCCGGCGCGACCGCCGGCACCAGCACTGGTACTCGCTGCTGTTTCAATAGCGTCTAGCGCTTATTCCATATGGGCCGAAGCCACTTTTCTTATGAATCGGCGGTGCTGGCCTGCAGATGCTGCACCAGTTGCCGCGCGACGGCAGGCAGCGCCTCCATGGAGCGCACGCACAGCGCGAGCCTGCGCGCGGCCCAGGGCTCGTCGAGCGTCGCGACGCGAACGCCCAGCTCGCGCACGTACAGCCGCGCGCTGACGCGAGGCATCACGCCCACGCCCAGGCCAGCCGACACCATCAGGCACAGCGCGTCGTAGCCGGTCACCTGCATGCGCAGGCGCAGCGGCCGGCCGGCTTCGGCGGCGCCGCGCTGCAGCAGCTGGTGGATCGCACTGCCGGGATGCATGCCGATCAGGTCGTGGTCCAGCGCCTCGGCCAGGCGCACGCTGCGGCGGCGCGCCAGCGCGTGGCCCCCGGGCACCACCAACACCAGCTCGTCCTGGCGGTAGGGCAGCAGCGTCAAGCGCATACCGTGCTCGCCGAAGTGGCTCTCGCTCAGAACGCCGACGTCGGCCGCGTTCTCGGCGACCGAGCGCGCCACGGCGCTGCTGATCTGCTCCTGCAAGCGCACGTCGATCAGCGGGTGGCGGGTCATGAAGCCATGCAACTCGGCCGGCAGGAACTGAGTGATGGCCGAGATGTTGGCCGCCACGCGCACCAGCCCGCGCAGGCCGGCGCCGTAGTCGTGCATCTGAGTTGCGATGCCGTCCAGGTCGTTCAGCACGCCGCGCGCCAGGTGCAGCAGGGCGAACGCGGCCTGCGTGGGCTCGATGCCGCGGTTGCTGCGCGCGAACAGGGGTACGCGCAGGCGCGCCTCCAACTCGGCCAGGCGCCGGCTGGCGGCCGAGGGTGCGATGTGCTCGCGCTCGGCCGCGCGGGCGATGGCACCGGTTTCCACCACGGCGACGAACAGGCGCAGCGACACGGGGTCGAGCTTCATGCCGCCGATGGTAGCGCCAGCCATGCCGAAATGCGATGGCAACCTCGCGCATAGGCGTTTTGCGACTTCCTCCCCAGGGTAGAAGATGCGGCCCTGGCTTGGCCATGCCGCCCGACGACGGCCGAACACCACAACGGAGACACAGCAGCCATGAACACCCCAACGACGACCGCTGCCGCGCTGGCCGGCGTGCGCGTGATCGAGATGGGCCAGTTGATCGCTGGCCCGTTCTGCGGGAAGACCCTGGGCGAGTTCGGCGCCGACGTGATCAAGATCGAGCCGCCCGGCGCGGGCGACCCGCTGCGCAACTGGCGCCTGATCCAGGACGGTACCTCGGTCTGGTGGCAGGTGCAGTCGCGCAACAAGCGCTCCATCGCGCTGGATTTGCGCAACCCGCAAGGGCAGGCGATCGCTCGCCGGCTGATCGCCGAGGCCGATGTGCTGGTCGAGAACTTCCGCCCCGGCACGCTGGAAGGCTGGGGCATGGACTACGAGACGCTGTCCAGGGACAACCCGGGCCTGGTGATGCTGCGCATCTCGGGCTATGGCCAGACTGGCCCCTACCGCGACCTGCCGGGCTTCGGCGCCATCGGCGAGGCCATGGGCGGGCTGCGCCACCTGACCGGCGAACCCGGCCGCGTGCCGGTACGCTGCGGCATCTCCATCGGCGACACGCTGGCCGCGCTGCATGGCACCATCGGCATCCTGACGGCGCTGTACCACCGCAAGGTGAACGGTGGCCAGGGGCAGGTGATCGACGTGGCACTGCATGAGGCGGTGTTCAATGTGATGGAAAGCCTGATCCCCGAGTACAGCGCCTTCGGCGCGATCCGCGAGGCCGCCGGCAGCGCGCTGCCGGGCATCGCCCCCTCCAACGCCTACCGCTGCCGCGACGGCTATGTGCTGATCGCGGGCAACGGCGATTCGATTTTCAAGCGGCTGATGCAGTCCATCGGCCGTGACGACCTGGGCCGTGACCCGGATCTGACCAACAATGCCGGCCGCGCCGCGCGCGCGGCCGAGTTGGACGCCGCCATCGAAGCATGGACCGAGGCGCGCACCGTCGACGCGGTGCTGGCCGCGCTGGGCGAGGCGCGGGTGCCGGCTGGCCGGGTCTACACCGCCAAGGACATCGCCGACGATCCACATTACCGCGCGCGCGACATGATCCTGCGCCAGGCCACGCGCGACGGCCATGAGGTCGAGGTGCCCGGCGTGGTGCCCAAGCTGATGGGCACGCCGGGCACGGTGCGCAGTTCGGCGCCCAGGCTGGGCGACGACACCGACGCGGTGCTGGCGGAGATCGGCTTTTCCGCGCGGGACATCGCCGCGCTGCGCGACACGAAGGTGGTGGCATGAACGCGGGCAGCACCACGAACGGCGCTTGGGACGGCGCCGGCCGGCGCATCCACATGCAGGAGGTGGGCACGCGCGACGGCTTGCAGGTGGAGGCGCGGTTCGTGCCGACGCCGCAGAAGATCGCGCTGGTCGATGCCTTGTCGAAGGCCGGCATGGCCAAGATCGAGGTGACCTCCTTCGTCTCGCCCAAGGCGATCCCGCAGCTTGCCGACGGCGAGATCGTGCTGCGCGAGATCGAGCGAGCGCCCGGCGTGATCTACAGCGCGCTGGTGCCCAACGTGCGCGGCGCCGAGCGCGCCATCGACGCCCGCGCGGACGAGATGAATCTGGTGATGTCGGCCTCCGAGTCGCACAACCTGTCCAACCTGCGCATGACGCGCGACCAATCGTTCGCGGCGCTGTCGCAGGTCAACGCCATCGCCCGCCAGGCCGGCGTGGCGGTGAACGTGTCGCTGTCGTGCAGCTTCGGCTGTCCGATGGAAGGCGACGTGCCCTTTCAGACCGTGCTTGACTGGTGCGGGCGCTACGTCGGCGAACTGGGCGCCCACGCCGTGACGCTGTGCGACACCACCGGCATGGCCTACCCTACCCAGGTGGCGAAGCTGACGCGCGCTTTCCGCGAGCGCTGGCCCGACATCGAGCTCACGCTGCACTTCCACAACACCCGCGGCATGGGCTTGGCCAACGTGCTGGCGGCGATCGATGCCGGCGCCGACCGCTTCGATGCCTCGCTCGGTGGCATTGGCGGCTGCCCCTACGCCCCAGGCGCCACCGGCAATGTGTGCAGCGAGGAGATCGCGCACGCGCTGGCTCTTATGGGCTACGACACCGGCGTGGACCTGGCACGCCTGATCGAGGCCTCGAACCGCCTGCCCGCGCTGATCGGCCACGACACGCCCAGCCAAATCGTCAAGGCCGGCCGCCGGCTGGACCTGCACCCGGTGCCGGACGACTTCGACATCATCCGCGAGCGCGCGCTGGCACGGGCGCCTTGACCCTTCTCCATCAAGAATTCCAGACCGAAAGGAGCCCAGAAACATGTTCATCCGTCGCAAGCATTTCATCGCCCTCGCCGCCGGGGCCCTGCTGGCCGGCCACGCCGTGGCGCAGGGCTACCCCAGCAGGCCCATCACCATGGTGGTGCCCGCCGCCGCGGGCGGCACCACCGATCTGGCCGCGCGCATGCTGGCGCAGACGCTGGGCCCGGTGGTCGGGCAGTCGGTGGTGGTGGACAACAAGGCCGGCGGCAACGGCGCCATCGCGGCGTCGATCGTCAAGCGCGCGCCGGCCGACGGCTACACGCTGCTGATGCAGTACTCGGGCTTCCATGTGATCTCGCCGCACCTGACCCGGCAGAAGCAGTGGGAGCTGGCCGACTTCCAGCCCATCGCCAACGTGCTGTCGGCGCCGCAGATCATCGTGGTGCGCCACGATCTACCGGTCAAGACGCTGGCCGATCTGGTCGCCTATGCCAAGGCCAACCCGGGCAAGCTCAACTACGCCTCGTCCGGCAACGGTTCGCTGCAGCATGCCACCGGCGCCATGCTGGAGCAGCAGGCCGGCATCAAGATGGTCCACGTGCCCTACAAGGGCACCGGCCCCGCGCTGCAGGATCTGCTGGCCGGCCAGGTGGACCTGACCTTCGGCACCGCGCCGCCCTTCATGCCGCACATCCAGGGCGGCAAGCTGCGCGTGCTGGCCGTCACCGGCAATGAGCGCCTGCCCAGCCTGCCGGACGTGCCGACCACGGCGCAGGGCGGCTACCCCAAGCTCACGCCGACCTCGTGGTTCGCCGTGTTCGCCCCCGCCGCGTTGCCCAGGGAGATCGCGGCACGCCTGAGTGGCGACATCCAGAAGGTGGTGAACGATCCGGCGTTCAGGCAAAAAGCTCTGGAGCAAGGCGCGACGGCCGACTACCAGTCGCCAGCGCAACTCGGCGCAATGGTCAAGGCCGACTACGCGAACTGGGCCGAGGTGGTGAAGGCTTCCAAGATCGAGGCGGAATGATCGATTGCTATTAAATTTATAGCTGTCTGCGCAATATCCACGCCGGCTGGAAGTGATTTTTCTTTGAATTTGGCTCAGATCTCCACCTTCGACCCCAGCTCCACCACGGCGTTGCTGGGCAGGTTGAGGAACTCCGCCGCGGCCGTGGCGCTGTGGTGCATGTGGGCGAACAGCTTCTCACGCCACGGCGCCAGGCCGGAGCGCAGGGTGGGCGTGACGATGTCGCGCGACAGGAAGTAGCTGGTCGTCATCGGGTTGAGGTTGACGCCGCGGCCCGCCAGCAGGGCCAGGGCCTTGGGCAGGTCGGGGTCGTTCTTGAAGCCGTAGTGCACGACGAGCTGCCAGCAGTCGCGGCCCAGCGGCTCGACCTCCAGCCGCCGGGCCAAGCCAATCCAGGGCACCTCGTGGTTGCGCACGCTGACGAACAGGTTGTACTCGTGCAGCACCTTGTTGTGCTTGAGGTTGTGCAGCAGCGCGTTGGGCACCAACCCCGGTTGCGCCGCCAGGAACACCGCCGTGCCCGGCACGCGCGCGGGCGGCGCGAGGAAGACCGAGGCCAGGAAGTCCTTGAGTTCGATGGAGGTGTCGCGCAGGCTCGCGGACATCAGCGCGCGCCCGTCCTTCCAGGTGACCATCAGCGTGAAGATGGCGCCGCCGATCAGCAGCGGGAACCAGCCGCCCTCGGTCAGCTTGAGCAGGTTGGAGCTGAAGAACGCCAAGTCGATGACGAAGAAGAAGCCGGTGGCCGCGAGGCACAGCGCCAGCGGGTAGCCCCAGCCGTAGCGGATGACGAAGAAGGTCAGCACGGTGGTGATCAGCATGTCCAGCGTGACGGCGATGCCGTAGGCCGCCGCCAGGTTGCTGGAGGAGCGGAACAGCACCACCGCCAGCACGATCAGCACGAACAGCCCCCAGTTGACGAAGGGCATGTAGATCTGCCCCGTGTCGCGCGTGCTGGTGTGGCGCACCTGCAGGCGCGGCAGGTAGCCGAGCTGGATGACCTGCTTGGTGACGCTGAAGGCGCCCGTGATGAGCGCCTGCGAGGCGATCACGGTGGCCATCGTCGCCAAGCCGACCAGGGGCAGCGTCAGCCAGGCCGGCGCCAGGTGGAAGAAGGGGTTGGCGACGGCCTCCGGCTCGGCCAGCAGCAGCGCGCCCTGACCGAAGTAGTTGAGCGTGAGCGCCGGCATGACGATGGAGAACCAGGCCACGCGGATCGGCCTCTTGCCGAAGTGCCCCAGGTCGGCGTAGAGCGCCTCGCCGCCGGTCACGCACAGCACCACCGCGCCCAGGATGATGAAGGTGGTGCCGGGCTGGCGCCAGATGAAGCCCAGCGCGTGGTGCGGGCTCAGGGCGCCGAGGATCTCGGGATGGCCGACGATGTGCGAGACGCCCAGCGCCGCGATGGCGGCGAACCAGACCAGCGTGATCGGCCCGAAGAAGCGGCCGATGCCCGCCGTGCCGCGCTTCTGCACCCAGAACAGCAGGAACAGGATCACCAGCGTGAGCGGGATGACGGCCTTGCGGAAGTGGGGCGACACCACTTCCAGCCCCTCCACCGCCGACAGCACCGAGATGGCGGGGGTGATCACCCCGTCGCCGTAGAACAGGCAGGTGCCGAAGATGCCGATCAGCAGCATCCACTTGCGCAGCGCCGGGGCTTTGTGCTTGACCGACTGCGAGGCCAGCGCCAGCATGGCCACCAGGCCGCCCTCGCCGTGGTTGTCGGCGCGCAGCACCAGGACCACGTACTTCAGCGAGACGATGATGGTGAGTGTCCAGAAGATGATGGACAGCACGCCGTAGACGTTGGCGTGGGTGAACGGCACGTGGCCGGAGCCGAAGATTTCCTTGACGGCGTACAGCACGCTGGTGCCGATGTCGCCGTAGACGACGCCGAGGGCGCCGAGGGTCAGCGTGGCGAGGGAGGATTTGGATGCGGGCAAAGGCAGCGCCGGCAAATGCGAGAGTGGGCCATTGTGCGCCGACGGCGGCCGGCGCGCGGGCGTCAATCCAGCGCCTGCAGCTCCGGATCGGTCGCTTCCAGCTCGTAGCTGGCCGCCACCATGGCCAGCCGGCCGATGACGCCGTACATGTAGAAGCGGTTGGGCGCGCTGGCCTCGCCCCGCGCGCCGGGCCGGGGCAGTTGCGCGCCGCCCGCGAAGGCCAGCGGCACGAAGCGCTCACCGGGCGCGTTCAGGTTCTCGTCCGTGCCGCGCTCGGCGTGCACGCGGTAGAAGCCGCCCACCACGTAGCGGTCGATCATGTAAACCACCGGCTCGGCCACGGCGTCGTGGATGCGCTCATTGGTCAGCACGCCTTCCTGGATGATGACCTCGCCCCGGGGCACCTGGGTCGCGTCCTTGCCGGGCGGCAGCTTGCGGCCGAGCTGGGCCAGGTCCTTCACGTCGCGCACGGTCATGATGCCCATGCCGCGCGTGCCGTGGTCGGCCTTGACGACGACGAAGGGCTTCTCGTTGATGCCGTATTCCTTGTACTTGCGCCTCAGCTTGCCCAGCAGCGCATCGACGTTGGTGCGCAGGCACTCGCCGCCGCTGGGCTCGTGGATGTCGATCTCGCCGCAGGTGGCGTACATCGGGTTGATCAGCCACGGGTCGATGCCCAGCAGCTTGCCGAAGCGCTTGCTCACTTCCTCGTAGCACTGGAAGTGACGGCTCTTGCGGCGCACGCTCCAGCCGGCCTGCAGCGGCGGCAGCAGGTACTGCTCGTGCAGTTCCTCCAGGATGCCGGGCGCGCCGGCGGCCAGGTCGTTGTTGAGCAGGATGGTGCAGGGGTCGAAGTTCTTCAACCCGACCCGGTAGCGCAGGCGCTGCGCCGGCTCCAGGGTCAGCTTGTCGCCGTCGGGCAGGGGCAGGGCGGCGGCGCGCTTGAGCGCCGGATCGATGGAGCCGAAGCGCACGTTCAGCCCGGCCATGCGGAAGATCTCGCGCAGCCGCGCCAGGCTGGCCAGGTAGAAGCTGGAGGGTTTGCCGTTCTCGGGCACGATGAGCAGGTTGCGCGCCTCGGGGCAGATCTTCTCGATCGCCGCCTGCGCCGCCTGCACGGCCAGCGGCAGCATCTCGGGCGAGAGGTTGTGCCAGCCGTCGGGGTACAGGTTGGTGTCCACCGGCGCCAGCTTGAAGCCGGCGTTGCGGATGTCCACCGAGCAGTACAGCGGCGGCGTGTGCTCCATCCACTCCAGGCGGAACCAGCGCTCGATCACCGGCGTGGCGTCGAGGATGCGCTGCTCCAGCTCGTTGATGGGGCCGGTCAGCGCGGTGATGAGGTGGGGAACCATGGAAAAAACGGACCTGCGAGGTACCGGAGCGGCAATCCAGGCATTCTAGAGACCCGGGGACCAAGAAACCCATGCGCTGGACGCATCGGGACTGACGCCCGGCCGTCAAGGCGCCGCGGAAAACAACAGGGTCGGGCACCGGTCCGCCAGTTCGTGACGCCCCCACGCGCATTCGACTTCCACGAACCAGTGGCTGAACGCCTGCCTCAGTTCATCCAGCGTCGGCAGGAAGTACCGCGCCTCCATGCCGCGATACGACTCGACGCCGACGATCTCCTCCGCCGTCCAGCCGCGAACACCCCGGAGATGCTCGGGCAGCCGTGACGACATGTCGGACCAGGCCCGCCAGACGTCGTCGAGCCGGCTGCCGGGGCCGTTCGCGCCGTGCACCGCGGCCAGAAGCCTCAGCTTGAGCGCGTGCACGCTGCCGATCGCGCAGTCCGCCAGTGCCTGCGCGACGTTCTCGACGGTTTCGGGGTTGTCCGGCCGCAGGAAGACGCGAATGAGGTAGCGGCCGCCCGGTCGAAGCACGCGCCGCACCTCCCGCGTGAGCGCCGCGAAGCCATCCGGAAAATCGAACAGCACATAGCACCCGTCGCCGGTCACCAGATCGATGGTGCCCGATGGGACCGGCATGGAGCACCAGTCGGCGAGTTCCACGCGCGAATTCACGGGGCCTTTCTCGGGTGGCCACAACGCGGAAACCATGGCCGGGCTGTGATCGACCGCCAGCAGAGCGACATCGGGCGGCCAGGCGCATCCAATGATTTCAGGCGTCAATCCCAGCACGACGACGCGGGCGGCTGGGCCCAGCGCGGAAGCGGCGCGCTGCACCACGGCCGTGTCGTCGGGCGAGGGCCGCAGTGGCGGCCCGAAGTGCGACCACTGCGCAACAATGCGCGAGAAGTGATCGCGCGGTACTTCCGGGGCTTCGCTCAACAGGCACTCCTCAGCATGGCATCCAGTCCGCTCGCGAGTTGAGCGTTGGACGCGTTCATCTCCGGGGTCTGCGCGGGTGCGCCGGGGGTTCGATTGGCATCGAGCAGGATGGCTTGGCCATCGACGACGACGAAGTCGAACTTGCCGTAGTCGAACCCGAGGCGCTCGCGCTCGGCGCGCAATTCGTCCGGCACCGGCGCTGGCTCGCGCGCGACGATGTTCGCGCTTTTCACGATCGGGTCGCGGCTGCAGTACCGGGTGCAGCGCTCGCGGTCGCCGAAGAAAGTCCAGATGCGCACCCAGTACCCGCGGGCATCGCGCTCGGGCAGGAAGCGCTCCACCACGAGCCCCGGGTTGTTCCAGGCCGCCTCGGGCACGTCCCGCGCCGAACGGAAGAGGGGATACGGCCCCGGCATGAGCGTGACCGGCCCGGGCGCGAGGTCAGCGGGCCGGCCGTCCTGGCGGAACCTGTTGATCGCGCGCGCTTCCGGGACGCCGCCGCAGTTCAGATCGGTCTTGACGATCACCGGCCCCGTCCAGACGTCGCCCGGCGCCACGAGGTGGCGGCTGACGCGTCGCTTGCGGATGTCGGTCGCGGCGGCGTTCACGACCACCGGATACTGCCGGCTGGCGTCGGCATACGCGGCCGGAATCACGGACAGATCCAGGTGCATCACGGCGACGTCCGCTTGCGGCCCCTTTCCCGGCCCGGCGACGACGGTCACGTCGTGCCCCGCCCCGACCCAGTGGCGAGCCAGCACGTCGAGCAGGTATCCCCCGTGCTGGAAGTTGTCTTGGGTGTGGGTCAGCAGAACGATGCGAGACATGCGATCGCCGGCAGGCTTGCGACGCCAGGGACACTTCATCGCGGCGAATACTAACTCAATACTTTCATTCCCAACGCCTCGAATCCGCCGAACCTCGAAGTCGTTCGGCCGCGCTCAACCAATCAGCTGCTCATAGCGGGCGTAGCCCGGGAACAGCCCGTCCAGCATGAACGAGGGCAGGCGGTACTGAGGAAACACCACCGAGACATTCTTGCCATGCAGCCGATGCAGCACCAGCCCCCGCCGGTCGTTCACCAGCCGGATGGCGCCACCCGCGTTGACGAACGCATCGGCCACCGGAAAATCGCCACCGAAGGAGGTATCTCCGAAAGGGTGCTTCAAGGCCACGGCGCGACGGTGGAAATAGCTGAACCCATAGCCCAGCATCGTCGAGCGCTGGAACTGCTGGCGCTTCAGCGCGCCGATCTGCATCCCCTGCAGCCCTTCGCCGCTTTGACGGAAGAACGCCCCCTCCAGCACGCTGGTGTCCCAATAGGTGAGCGCCCTCGGCTCGACCGAGAGATTGAACCAGCCGCTCAGCTTGACGAAATCGACGTCGGCGGAATGCGCGAGCATTTGCGCGACGTAATCGTCGGCGTAGTAATCATCGTCGTCAAAGTGGCAAATCCATTCGCCCCTCGCCTGCTCGATGAGCCGGTTGCGCTTGGCGCCGATGCTCATGCGCTGCGTCAGGTGCGTATAGCGCACGCGCGGATCGTCGAGGCGCGACAGGAAGGGCGAGGGCTCGTCGCTGTCGTCGAGGATGAGCAGTTCGGTGTCGGGATGGGTCTGGCGCGCGTAGACGTCATGGATGGCGCGCATGAAGCGCTCGCGGTTGTGGGTCACGACCACCACGCTGACCTTCATGCCATCCCCCGCGTGGCCCGTCAGCCGCGCACCTCGCCGTCGCCCAGCACCACCCACTTCAGCGAGGTCAGCCCCTCGATGCCCACCGGGCCGCGGGCGTGGAACTTGTCGGTGCTGATGCCGATCTCGGCGCCCAGCCCGTACTCGAAGCCGTCGGCGAAGCGCGTGCTGGCGTTGACCATGCAGCTCGCCGAATCCACCTCGCGCAAAAAGCGCTGGGCGTGTCCGTGGTCGCGCGTGAGGATGGCGTCGGTGTGGTGGCTGGAATAGTGGTTGATGTGGTCGATGGCCTCGTCCAGGCCGGCCACGACCTTGATGCTGATGACCGGCGCGAGGTACTCCTCGAACCAGTCCGATTCCTGCGCCTCGCGCACCAGATCATCAAAATAGATAGCATCCTGCGTAGTATCCACGCTGGCTTCGGGCCAATTTTGCTTCAAAATGATCATCGCCTCGGCGTCGCAGCGCATCTGCACGCCCTTGGCCGCGAAGACCGCGCCGATGCGCGGCAGGAAGGCCGGCGCCACGCCGCGCGCCACCAGCAGGCTCTCGGTGGCGTTGCAGGGGCTGTACTTCTGCGTCTTGGCGTTGTCGGTCACCTTCACCGCCAGCGCCAGGTCGCACGGGTCGTCCACGTAGGTGTGGCAGTTGCCGTCCAGGTGCTTGATGACGGGCACGCGGGCCTCGGCACTGACGCGTTCGATCAGGCCCTTGCCGCCGCGCGGGATGATCACGTCCACGTACTCCGGCATGGCGATCAGCTGGCCGACGGCGGCGCGGTCGGTGGTGGGCACCAGTTGCACCGCCTCGGGCGGCAGGCCGGCGGCGGCCAGCGCCTGCCGCACCAGCGCCGCCAGCGCCTGGTTGGAGTCGATGGCCTCGCTGCCGCCGCGCAGGATGCAGGCGTTGCCGCTCTTGATCGACAGGCTGGCCGCCTCGATGGTCCCGTTCGGGCGGCTCTCGTAGATCATGCCGAACACGCCGATGGGTACGCGCATCTGCCCCACGCGGATGCCGCTGGGCTGCTGGCGCAGGCCGGTGACGTCGCCGATCACGTCGGGCATGGCCGCCAGTTGCTCGCAGCCCTGAGCGCAGGTCTCGATGATGGCGGGCGTGAGCTTGAGGCGATCGACCATCGGCTCGGCCAGCCCGGCGGCGCGGGCCCGCGCCAGGTCGCGCTGGTTGTCGGTCTGCAGCGGCTCGGCGTGGGCGCGCAGCAGGCGCGCCAGCTCGCGCAGCGCCAGGTTGCGCGCGGCCGTGCCCGAGCGCGCCATGGCGCGCGAGGCCTGGCGGGCCTGCAAGCCCAGCAGGCGCATGGTTTCGGCGACGTTGGAGGCGTTCATGCCGCCGATTTTCGCAGATGCCTCAGCGGCAGGGCACCGTCTCCGCGCCGCCGCCCAGCTCGGTCAGCGGCGCGAAGCCCAGCGCCCGGGCGGCCGTCAGGTCGGCGGCGGCGATGTCGAACAGGTTGATCTCGCCGGTGGTGGCGCCGCACATGGCCGGGCGCATGCGGCCGTCGCTGCCGCAACCGGCGCTGGACACGCGCACGCCGGCGCGCTCCAGTTCGGCGCGCATGGCGTCGGGCGCGACGCCGCGGCCGGCGCACTGCACCGCGCCGCGGGCCTTGAAGACCTTCACGCCGGCATCGGCGGCATCGGCGGCGGCGGGCGGGTCCGCTGGCGGCGCGGCGCAGGCGGCCAGGGCCAGCGCCAGGGCGGGGACAAAGCCAAAGATCGGTGTGTTCGGGGACATGGGTGGAATCCTTCGCGCCAGCAGCCAGACGGTGCGTGTTGACCCATGGTACGCCAGCCCCGGCGCCGGGCACGTTTCGGCCTGGACCGCGTATTTCGTCACGGCCTGCCCTCGATAAGGCCAAAATCCTACCCCCCTCCAAATGAAAGTAACGGTAGCATGGCTTCAAGTCAGCCAACGCGGTTGGACGTTTTAAGAAATCTGCTGTCACGCGCCAATCGAAAGCCCCGGGAAACCGGGGCTTTTTCATTGGCGCGGGTGAAAAGCCATGCGTCGTTCCGCGCAGGGCGCTCATGGGATGATCGGCTCGCGCAGGGCCATCGCCAAGCCCGTGCGGAAACGAACACAAAAAGCAAAGGAGACCCCGATGTCGTTGAAAGTCACGCCGCAAGAGGCCGCCTGCGGCGCCTGGGTCGAGGGGTTGGACCTTCGCCGTCCGCTGGCCGAGGAGCAGATCGCCGAGGTGCGCGCGCTCTGGCTGGAGCACCAGGTGCTCGCCTTCCCGGGCCAAGACCTGGCGGTGGAGGACATCGAGCGCTTCGCCCGCACCATCGGACCGTTCGGCGTCGATCCGTTCTTCATCCCCATCGCGGGCCACCCGCACGTCGCCCAGGTGCGGCGCGAAGCGGACGAGCGCACACCCCTCTTCGCCGAGGCCTGGCACTCGGACTGGAGCTTCCTGGCCCAGCCGCCCGCCGCCACGATGCTCTACGGCGACGTCATCCCGCCCGTCGGCGGCGACACGCTGTTCGCCAGCCAGTACGCCGCCTGGGAGGCCCTGCCGGCCGACATGAAGAAGCGGCTGGCCGGGCTGCAGGGCGTGCATTCGGCGCGGCGCGGCTATGCGCGCGACGGCGCCTACGGCGAGAAGGACCGGGGCCGCTCCATGGCCATCCGCTATTCCGACGAGGCCCTGGCCACCCAGACGCATCCCATTGCCCGCGCGCACCCCGAGACCGGGCGCACGGCGCTGTTCGTCAGCATGGGCTACACCATCGGCATCGACGGCATGCCGGACGGCGAGGCCACGCCGCTGCTGATCGAGCTGTTCAAGCACCAGGGCCGCCCGGAATTCGTCTACCGCCACCGCTGGTCGCAAGGCACGCTGCTGATGTGGGACAACCGCTGCGTGATCCATGCCGCCACCGGCGGCTACGAGGGGCACCGCCGGCTGCTGCACCGCATCACGGTGGCGGACCGAAGCGCTTGAACCTAGAAACGGCAGTTGACCGCTCGCCATCTTCAGGAAAGCCGCATGGGTGCTGACTTTCGCTGCTTCGATGACCTTCACCTCTTGGG
The DNA here is from genome assembly GCF_016703145.1 of Ottowia sp. GTDB lineage: Bacteria > Pseudomonadota > Gammaproteobacteria > Burkholderiales > Burkholderiaceae_C > Ottowia. Next base: position 295,224 of record NZ_JADJCO010000003.1, read on the forward strand.
TGAGCGCGCTACGCGCCCGCCAGCACCGCGCTCGCCGCGCCATGCGGCGTTGCTCGTCCTTGCAGGCATCAGCCTGCCGCGTCCTCGCGCCTTGCCTGCCACGCCGATCACGGCACTGGCGGGCGCGTTCAACTGCCGTTTCTAGGTTGAACCGCCCCCAGGCTGCGCGGACTTCGTCGCGCTTCACCGCTCCCCTTCGAGGCGACGCCGCCAGCGGCCTGGCCAAGCCGGGGCATGGGCGGCTCGGGCGATTCCAGGGCCTGCTCAACGCGCCGCCTGCGCGCCGCCGCACGCGGCGCACAGGCTCTGCGCCAGGCGGTGCAGCGCCGGCCAGGGCTCCTGCGGCCAGCCGGGGCTCCTGAGGCCCTTGACGATGCCGTCGACCTGGTGCGCCGCGTGCAGCAAATTGGCGAGTTGCATGTCGGTCAGGCGCGGCAACACGCGCTCGAACAGGCGCTCGCGCAGGCCCCAGACGCGCTGCTCGCGCAGCGCCACGGGCAGCGGGCGGCCTTCGCCCAGCGCGTCCTTCACGCGCTTGAGCGCGCGGATGTCCTCGGCCAGCGCGTAGTGCACCAGCACCTCGGCCTCGCCCTCGGCGCGCAGGCCGTCGAGCATGCGCTGCACGCGCTCGCGCTGGCCGCCCAGGATGACCTCGGACAGCTTGAACACGTCGTAGCGCGCGACGTTGAGCACGGCGACCTCGACCTGCCCGAAGTCCAGCTCGCCGGCCGGGTGCAGCAGGCCGAGTTTGGCGATCTCCTGGTGCGCCGCCAGCAGGTTGCCCTCCACCCGGTCGGCGAAGAAGGCCAGCGTGCGCTGCCCCTCCTCGCCCGGCTTGACGCGCTGGCCCTGCGCCGCCAGGCGCTGGGCGATCCACTGCGGCAACGCGGCGCGCTCCACCGGGTCGATCTGCACCGAGACGCCGGCGCCGTCAAGCGCGCCGAACCAGGCGCCGGTGCGCGTGGCCTTGTCCAGCCGGGGCAGCAGCACCAGGGTCAGCGTGCCCTCGTTGCCGGGCGCCGCCTGGGCGAGCTGCTGCAGGGCAGCGCTGCCGTCCTTGCCGGGCTTGCCGGAGGGGACGCGGATCTCGACGATCTGCCGGTCGGCGAACAGGCTCAGGGACTGGCCCGCCGCCAGCACCGCGCCCCAGTCGAAGTGCGCGCCGGCGACGGTGTGCACCGTGCGTTCGGTGTGGCCGCGCGCACGTGCCGCCGCGCGGATGGCGTCGGCGGCTTCCTGCACCAGCAGCGGCTCGTCGCCGTGCAGGGTGTAGAGCGGACACAGGCCCTTCTGCAGATGGCCCTGGAGTTGCGTGGCGGGCAGTTGCACTTCAGCCTCCCACGACGCCCATGCACCGCCAGCGGCGCATGAACCCAAGCGAAACAAATGGCCGCGGAGCAGGCCACGCCAGCAGACGCCGCGGCCGGGCTTGGCCCGGCCGCTGGCGTCGTCCCCCTGGGGGGAAGGCGGCCGCAGGCCGACTCAGGGGGGGGCCCATTTCATGGTGGCCAGCCGCCGCATCACCTGCTGCACGATATCGCTCTGCATGTTCTGGTAGAGCATCAGCGCCTCGGCCTCCTTGGACAGCGCGGCCGATTCGGCGTAGCTCTGGTCGATCTGGCGCTGGATCTCGGCCTCGGGCAGCAACTCGCGCCCGGCGGGCGTGCGCACGCGGAAGCTGAAGCGCAGGCGCAGCTGGAACTCGCGCACCTCGCCGGTGGCGGTCGAGCTGACCACGGTGCGCACGCGCTGCTCGCCGGCGCTCTCCAGCACCACGTCGGCCTGGCTGGCGCGGGCGGCATCCTGGATCACCTGGACGCCGCCCGTGCCTTCGAGCTGGCGGCGCAGTTCGGTGCCCAGCGCGGAGTTGGCGGGCAGCGCCAGATGGATGCTGCGGAAGGCGAACTGGTGCGCCTGCCGCAGCGCGAAGCCGCAACCGGCCAGCACGGGTGCGGCCGCAAGGGCGAGCAGGAGGGCGCGGCGAGGGGTCGGCATGGCGTTCAGCCTACCACCACGTTGACCAGGCGCCCCGGCACCACCACGACTTTGCGGATGGCGCCGCCGCCGCTGTGCTTGAGGAAGGCGTCGCTGGCCAGCGCGGCCTGCTCGATCTCATCCTTGCTGGCGGACGCGGGCACCTTGATGGCGCCGCGCAGTTTGCCGTTGACCTGCAGCACCAGCTCGATCTCGTCCTGCTTGAGTGCCTCGGGATCGACCTGCGGCCAGGGGGCGTCGAGCAGCTCCCCCTGTGCGCCGGCGAAGCCCAGCGCCTGCCACAGCGCCTGCGTGACGTGCGGCGTGACGGGGTAGAGCACGCGCAGCAGCTTGGAGAAGCCCTCGGCCAGCGCCGCGTGGTCGCCGCGCGAGCCGTCGGGCTGGAAGCCCTCCAGGGCATTGAGCATCTTCATCGCGCCGGAGACGACGGTGTTGTACTGCAGGCGCTGGTAGTCGTAGTCGATCTGGCCCAGCACGGTGTGGATCTCGTGGCGCAAGGCCTTGGCGGATTTGCCGAGTTCAATGCCATTTTGGCCTGAAGCCCTCACCAATAGTGCGCTTTTCGCTATATTTTTAATAGCATTCAGCTTGGCACCGAAATTCCACATCCGGCGCAGGAAGCGATAACTGCCCTCCACCGCCGCGTCGTTCCACTCCAGCGTGGCCTCGGGCGGGGCGGTGAACATGGTGTACAGGCGCGCGGTGTCGGCGCCGTACTTGTCGATCAACTGCTGCGGATCGACGCCGTTGTTCTTGGACTTGGACATGGTGCCCACGCCCTCGTAGTCGATCGGCGTGCCGGCGGGCAGGCCGCCCACGGCCTTGTTCAGCTTGGCGCCGACCTGGTGGCCGCCTTCGTCCAGCACGGGCTCGATGTCGTGGGGCCAGAAGTACTCAATGCCGCCCTTCTCGCTCCTGCGCGAGTAGATGTGGTTGAGCACCATGCCCTGCGTCAGCAGGCGGGTGAAGGGCTCGTCGATGGCCACCAGCCCCAGGTCGCGCATCACCTTGGTCCAGAAGCGCGCGTACAGCAGGTGGAGGATGGCGTGCTCGATACCGCCGATGTACTGGTCCATCGGCATCCAGTAGCGCGCGCCCTCGGCGACCATGGCCTGCTCGTCGGCCGGATCGCAGTAGCGCATGAAGTACCAGGACGAGTCCACGAAGGTGTCCATGGTGTCGGTCTCGCGCCGCGCGCTCTGGCCGCAGCGGGGGCAGTCGACCTTCAGGAACGCCGCGCACTTGGTTAAGGGGTTGCCGCTGCCGTCGGGCACCAGGTCCTGCGGCAACACCACGGGCAGATCCTGCTTGGGCACGGGCACGGCGCCGCAAGAATCGCAGTGGATGATGGGGATGGGCGTGCCCCAGTAGCGCTGGCGCGAGATGCCCCAGTCGCGCAGGCGCCAGGTGGTCTGCCTGGCGCCCAGGCCCTTCTGCTGCAGCGCGTGGGCGACGGCATCGACCGCCTCCTGGTACGACATGCCGCTGAAGCTGTCGGAGTTGATGGTCACGCCGCGCTGCTTGTCGGCGTACCAGTCCTGCCACTGGGTGTAGTTGTAGTGCTGCTTGTCGACGTGCACCACCTGCTGGATCGGCAGGCCGTACTTCAGCGCGAAGGCGAAGTCGCGCTCGTCGTGCGCGGGCACGCCCATGACGGCGCCGTCGCCGTAGCTCATGAGGACGTAGTTGCCGACCCACAGCGGCACGGGCGCGCCAGTGAGCGGGTGCGTCACCGTGAGGCCGGTGGGCATGCCTTCCTTGTCCTTGAGGGCCAGCTCGGCCTCGGTGGTGCCGCCCTGCTTGCAGCGCTCGATGAAGGCGGCCAGCTCGGGGTTGGCGCGCGCGGCGTGCGTGGCCAGCGGGTGCTCGGGCGCCACGGCGCAGAAGGTGACGCCCATGATGGTGTCGGCGCGCGTGGTGAAGACGTACATGCGGCCGCGCTCGCCCTCGAGCGTGTCCGCCGAGGCGCCGACGAGCTGGCCGTCATCGCCGCGGATGTCGTGCGTGAAGGCGAAGCGCACGCCCTCGCTCTTGCCGATCCAGTTCTCCTGCATCAGGCGCACGCGGTCAGGCCAGCCGTCGAGCGTGGCCTTGGGGTTGCCGATCTGCACGTGGTCGAGCAGTTCCTGCGCGTAGTCGGTGATCTTGAGGTAGTAGCCGGGGATCTCGCGCTTTTCGACCACGGCGCCGGTGCGCCAGCCCTTGCCGTCGATGACCTGCTCGTTGGCCAGCACGGTCTGGTCCACCGGGTCCCAGTTGACGATCTGGGTCTTGCGGTAGGCGATGCCCTTTTCGAGCATCTTCAGGAACAGCCACTGGTTCCACCGGTAGTAGCTGGCGTCGCAGGTAGCGATCTCGCGGCTCCAGTCGATGGCCAGTCCCATCGCCTGCATCTGGCCCTTCATGTGGGCGATGTTGTCGTAGGTCCACTTCGCGGGCGGCACGCTGTTCTTCAGCGCAGCGTTCTCGGCCGGCAGGCCGAAGGCGTCCCAGCCCATGGGCATGAGGACGTTGTAGCCCTTCATGCGCAGGCTGCGCGCCAGCATGTCGTTGATGGTGTAGTTGCGCACGTGGCCCATGTGCAGCTTGCCGCTGGGGTAGGGCAGCATGGAGCAGGCGTAGTACTTGGGCTTGCCGGCGCCCTCGGTCACGCGGTAGGCGTCGCGCGCGCGCCAGTGGGCCTGGGCGGCGGCCTCGACCTCCAGGTGGTTGTATTTGTCTTGCATGGGGCAAATTGTAGGCGGCTCGAAGGCCACCTGATACTATCTATTTAATAGCTAATGGCGCAATACCCATGCGGGCTGAAGCCAGAAAACGCACGAAATCCGTCAGCGCGAGGCCGGCGCGGCCGGGGTGGCGGCCGCAGGCGCTTCGGCGACGAAGCCGATGCGGTTCAGGCCGGCCTTCTGCGCCTCGCCCATGACCTCGACCACGCGGCCGTAGGGCACGCCCTGGTCGGCGCGCAGCTGTACCTCGGTCTCGGGGTTGTCCTGGGCCGCCAGCCGCAGCGCGGTGGCCAGCTCGCCCTGGGTGACCGGGCGATCGTTGAAAAAGGCCTGCCCGCCCTGGTTGACCACCAGGGTGACGAACTTGGGCGGCTCGCCCGGCTTGGCGGCGTCGGTCTTGGGCAGGTCGAGCCGTATCGAGCTGGCCAGCAGCGGCGCGGTGATGATGAAGATCACCACCAGCACCAGCATCACGTCCACCAGCGGCGTGACGTTGATGTCGCTCATGGGCTCGCTGCCCTTGGTGCGCTCCAGCCTGCCAAACGCCACGTCAGCTCCTTCAGGACTTGTGCGAGAGCAGCTCGCGCAAGTCGCGCGCGAAGCCTTCCAGCTCGGCCTCGATGCGGCCGATGATGCGCCCGAACCAGTTGTAGGCCAGCACGGCGGGGATGGCCACGGCCAAGCCGGCGGCGGTCATGATCAGCGCCTCGCCCACCGGGCCGGCGACGCGGTCGATGGAGATCTGGCCCGAGCCGGCGATGCTGGTGAGCGCGTGGTAGATGCCCCAGACGGTGCCCAGCAGCCCGACGAAGGGCGCGGTGGAGCCGATGGTGGCCAGGAGCACCTGGCCGAAGGTCAGCCGCCCCATGATGGCGTGCAGCGCGTCGCGCAGCACGCGCGTGAGCTGCTGCGCGCGGTCGCCCGCCGCCGCCAGCGTGCCGCCGGCGGGCGCCTGCGTGGCCTGGATCAGCGGCAGCACCAGCGCGCCGCGGTCGAAGCCGCCCACGCGCGCGGCCGCGTCGTCCACCGACGGCGCCTGCCAGAACGCGGCCACGCTGCGCACCACGTCGCCGCCGGCGCGGCGCAGCATCCAGGCTTTCCACACGATCACCACCCAGCTGGCGATGGACATGAGCAGCAGCAGCAGCGCCACGGCCTTGCCGATGGCGTCGCTCTGCGCGAAGACTTGTTGCAGGTTCATGAAGGGGTCGGGAGGGAAGGATTCAGCGCAAGTTCAGCACGTCGGCCATGTCGTACAGGCCGGCGGACTTGCCGGCCACGAAGCGCACCGCGCGCAGGCTGCCCTGAGCATAGCCGGCGCGGCTGGAGGACTTGTGACTGATTTCGATGCGCTCGCCGGTGCCGGCGAACAGCACCGTGTGGTCGCCCACGATGTCTCCGCCGCGGATGGCGGCGAAGCCGATGGTGGACGGGTCGCGCTCGCCGGTGATGCCCTCGCGCGCGTACACCGCGCAGTCCTTCAGGTCGCGGCCCAGCGCGGCGGCGATCACCTCGCCCATCTTCAGCGCGGTGCCCGAGGGCGCATCCACCTTGTGGCGGTGGTGCGCCTCGATGATCTCGATGTCGTAGCCGGTGGACAGCGCCTGGGCGGCCATCTCCAGCAGCTTGAATGTGACGTTGACGCCCACGCTCATGTTGGGCGCCATGACGATGGCGATGTCCCGGGCGGCGGCGGCGATCTCGGCCTTCTGCGCGTCGGAGAAGCCGGTGGTGCCGATCACCAGCGCCACCCCGGCGGCGCGGCAGGCCGCCAGGTGCGCCATGGTCGCCTCGGGGCGGGTGAAGTCGATCAGGCAGTGCGCGTCCTTCAGGCCGGCGGCCAGGTCGGCGGTGACGGATACGCCGCTGGCCCAGCCGGCGAAGGCGCCGGCGTCCTGGCCCAGCGCGGGGCTGCCGTCGCGGTCCAGCGCGCCGGCCAGCCGGCAGTCGCCCGAGGCGCGCACCGCCTCGATCAGCATCTGGCCCATGCGGCCGGTGGCGCCGGCGATGGCGACGCGGTGCGGTGCGGTGGAAGCGGTCATGTCGGCTCGGCAAGCAGGGAATAAGGCCGCGCGGGCGGCGTGGCGCCGCGCTCTAGCGCGCGGCTTCGAGCGGCGGGTAGCTGCCGGCGGGCGGCGGCGGCGCGGAGGCGGACGCCTCCGGCGCGCTGGCGCCGGCGACGGGGAACTTGGCCAGTTGCTCCTCGGTGGCTTCGAGCTGCGGCACCTTGATCTTGCGCTCGCGGCCGATGCGCTGGACGAACTCGCTCTCGCTGGGCATGTCGTCGCCCTCGAAGCGCTCCAGCGCATCGCCCTGGAAGAACACAGTCAGGCGGTAGTGCTGCGGCTCGACGCCCTGGCGCTTGAGGGTGAAGACGTAGTCCCAGCGGTCGCCGTGGAACAGGCTGGTCATCAGCGGCGTGCCCAGGACGTCGCGCACCTGCAGGCGCGTCATCCCCGGCTGCAGTGCGGCCACCTGCTCCTTGGACACGAAATTGCCCTGCACCACCTCGGGCTTGTAGAAGGTGATGACGTCGGCCAGGCTGCGGGTGGCCTGATTGAAGCTGCCGCAGGCGGCCAATCCAGCCACCAGCACGGCCAGCATGACCCGGCAGGTCACGCGGGCATGGGTTCGGAACATTGCTGACATCGGTCCTGGCTCATGCACAATACGGCCGGACATTGTAGCGGCGCCCTACCGCGCGCTGCGCTGCCTCTACCGCGCATGGACACCATCGACGAACTCAAGAGCACCGGCCTGAAGGCGACCCTGCCGCGGCTGAAGATTCTGGAAATCTTCCAGAAGGCCGATCGGCGCCACATGACCGCCGAGGACGTGTACCGCCTGCTGCTGGCCGAGCAGTCGGACATCGGCCTGGCCACGGTGTACCGGGTGCTGATGCAGTTCGAGCACGCCGGCATCCTCAGCCGCAACCACTTCGAGGCCGGCAAGGCGGTGTACGAGTTGCGCGAGGAGCAGCACCACGACCACTTGGTCTGCCTGCGCTGCGGCCGGGTGGAGGAGTTCTACGACGCCGAGATCGAAAAGCGCCAAGCCGCCGTGGCCGAGGCCAAGCACTGGGTGCTGCAGGACCACGCGATGTCGCTGTACGGCCTGTGCGCCCATTGCGCCAAGGAGCGGGGCAGGTAACTCCTTGCCCCGGGACGCTCAGCCGCCGCGGGCCATCGCGTCGCGGTGGCGCTGGACGAATTCCTGGTAGGTGTCGATGCCGCGCAGCTGCAGGATGTGGTTGCGCACCGCCGCCTCCACCAGCACGGCGATGTTGCGGCCGGCCACCACCTGGATGACGGCCTTCTGGATCGGCACGCCCAGCACCTCCTGCGTCAGCGGCTCGTAGGGCAGGCGCTCGTAGTCGCGCTCCAGCGTCTCGCGCCGCACCAGGTGCACGATCAGGCGCAGCCGCATCTTGCGGCGCACCGCCGTCTCGCCGAAGATGGCGCGGATGTCGAGCAGGCCGATGCCGCGCACCTCCAGCAGGTTCTGCAGCAGCTCGGGGCAGCGGCCCTCGATGGTGGTCTGGTTGATGCGGAACAGGTCTACCGCGTCGTCGGCCACCAGGCCATGGCCGCGGGAGATCAGTTCCAGGCCGAGTTCGCTCTTGCCCAGGCCGGACTCTCCGGTCAGCAGCACGCCCAGCCCGAGGATGTCCATGAACACGCCGTGCATGGTGGTGCGCTCGGCGAAGTGCTTGGACAGGTAGGCGCGCAGCACGTCGATGACGAAGGCGGCCGACTCCTGCGTGGCGAACATGGGGATCTGCGCGCGCTCGCACATCGACACCAGCGCGTCGGGCGCGGTCTGGCCGTCGCACAGCACCAGCACCGGCGGCTCCAGCGTGACGATGCGCGAGATGCGGCGCGCCGCGTCCTCGGGCGCGCATTCGCTGATGTAGCCGATCTCGCGCTCGCCCAGGATCTGCAGCCGGTACGGGTGGATGTAGTTGAGGTAGCCCACCAGGTCGGCGCCCGAGCGCGCGGCGCGCACCGCCACCTCGTCGAAGCGGCGCTCCGACGCGCCCAGGCCCGCGATCCACTGCCAGCGCAGGGCGGCGCGGTGGTCCTCGAACAGCACGTCGGCGCTGATGACGGTGGGCTTCATGGCAGGCGCGGAAAAAGTGTCGCGGCCAGTCTACGCGATCGCGCCGCGCCGGCCGGCAAAGACGCGGATCAGGCAGGCTGGGCCGATTGCCAGTCGGCGATCAGCGCGTGCAGCAACTCGGCCGACGCGGCGCCCTTGATGCGCTCGCGCAGGCCGGCGTCGCTCAGCAGCTCGGCGATCTCGGAGAGGATTTCCAGGTGCTTCTGCGTCGCCGCCTCGGGCACCAGCAGGAAGATCAGCAGCCCCACCGGCTGCTCGTCCGGCGCGTCGAAGCCGATCGGCTGGGCCAGCTGCAACACCGCCGCCATCGGCGCCTTCAGGCCCTTGATGCGGCCGTGCGGGATGGCCACGCCGTGCCCGAGCCCGGTCGAGCCCAGGCGCTCGCGCGCGAACAAACTGTCGGTGATCAGGGCGCGCGAGAGGCCGTGCAGGTTCTCGAACAACAGGCCGGCCTCTTCGAACGCGCGTTTTTTGCTGGTGGCATCGACGCCGACGAGCACCTGCGACGCAGGAAGAATGGATGCAAGACGATTCATGGCTTGGACGCGGATTATGCTCCGATGCCGCCCGGCCGCCGTGGGCGGGCCGCTCACCAAGTCGTCGCGGGAGGAGCCGAGCGGAAAAAGAAAGCCGCCCGGTCGGGCCGGTGCGGCTTGCAAACTGGAGTCTACAGTCTTCGCTCGTTGTTGTTACACCATACTACATCAGATGCTTGGCGGCCGCACGATCGTGCGACTGAACCTTGTCCTTGTGGCGCACCACCTGGCGGTCGAGCTTGTCGACCAGTTCGTCCACGGCGGCGTACAGATCCTCGTGCGCGCTCTCGGCGAACAGGTCATTGCCCCTGACGTGGATGTTGCATTCGGCGCGCTGCCTTCGGTCCTTCTCTTTCTGGTTCTCGACCGTGAGCAGTACCTTGACGTCCACCACCTGGTCGAAGTGTCGGGTGATCCGATCCAGCTTGCCTGTCACGTAGCTGCGCAGCGCCGGGGTGACTTCGAGGTGGTGTCCGCTGATCGTCAAGTTCATGAAGAGCCTCCTTGCTTCAGGGTGAAGGCCGCCCGGCGCGAAGGCCTGGCGGCCGATAAAACGGGGCCGGAACCCCACATGCCCACCAGTGGTCATGCGCATCCACTATGCCCCCGATCGGTGCCGAGCGCAATCCCGCCGGTCATGCTTTGGCCACCTCCCGATGCGATAATGGCCGCCGTTTTCAACGATCTCCGAAAGCCCGCCTTGGAACCCGTCCCGAGTCGATAGCTTTCGCCTCCCTTGGACGCTGGCGCGGGAGGCCGAAAGCCTTCCTCCCCCATCCGCCAGACGCCCGCCCACGCCGAAGGGAGCCTTGCCATGCTGAACGTCTTCACGCTGTCCAACGGACGGCTGTTTCAGGAAGAGATCGAATCGCTGGAGGAGCTGTCCAGGTTCCGCCCGATCTGGGTCGATCTGGAGGAGCCGACGCCCGAGGAGAAGCGCTGGGTCAAGCAATACTACGGCCTGTCGATCCCAGAGGACGCGATCGACGACGACATCGAGGAGTCGGCGCGCTTCTACGAGGAAGACAACGGCGAGCTGCACATCCGCAGCGACTTCCTGGTGGCCGACCCCGACGAGCCTCGCCAGGAGCGCGTGGCCTTCATCCTGAACACGATGAACGAGCAGCTGCGCAGCCACGGCGTGCTGTTCTCGATCCATGACGAGACGGTGCCGGCCTTCCGCCTGCTGCGCATGCGCGCACGCCGCATGCCAGGCCTGCTGACCGACGCCAAGGAAGTGCTGCTCAAGCTCTTCGACGCCGATGCCGAGTACTGCGCCGACACGCTGGAGGGCATCTACGACGACCTGGAGATGACCAGCAAGAAGGTGCTGGACGGCAACGTGGGCGACGAGGTCGCCGGCGAGGTGCTGGCGGCCATCGCGCGCCAGGAGGACATGAACGGGCGTATTCGCCGCAACGTGATGGACACGCGCCGCGCGGTGAGCTTCCTGATGCGCAGCAAGATGCTGGGCGCGGAGCAGTTCGAGGAGGCGCGCCAGATCCTGCGCGACATCGATTCGCTGGACAGCCACACGGCCTTCCTGTTCGAGAAGATCAACTTCCTGATGGACGCCACCGTCGGCTTCATCAACATCAACCAGAACAGGATCATCAAGCTGTTCTCGGTGGCCAGCGTGGCGCTGCTGCCGCCAACGCTGGTGGCCAGCATCTACGGCATGAACTTCCGCCACATGCCGGAGCTGAACCAGTCCTGGGGCTACCCCTACGCGATCGCGCTGATGGTCGCCAGCGCGCTGCTGCCCATGTGGTACTTCCGCCGGCGCGGATGGTTGAAATGATCACCCCCGTGGCTGCGCGGACTTCGTTCCGCTTCGCCTCCCCCTCAAGGGCGCGCGCCCGGTGACCGGCCGCACTGGAACGGGCTTCGCTGCGCTGGCCCTGGCGATGATCGAAGGAAACCGGTTTCAAGAAAAAACGGCCCCAGCCGGCACTGGATATGCGCCAATAGCTATGATTTTGGGAGCAATCTGAAATACTGCTCCAGCACCGCCGCGCTGTAGCGGCTGGCGACCTGGTCGATGAAGCGGGTGAAGTCCACGTGCGCCGCGTCGTCGGCGCGGTCGGAGACGGTGCGCAGCGCGGCGAAGGGCACGCCGTAGTCGTGGCAGACCTGGGCAACGGCGGCGCCCTCCATCTCGACCGCCAGGGCGTCGGGCAGCGCCTGGCGCAGCGCGGCGCTTTCGGCGCCGGTGGCGACGAAGCGGTCGCCGCTGACGACCAGCCCTTCATGCACCGCCGGCGCGCCCAGGGCGAACTCGCGCACGGCGTCGGGGCCCAGCGTGCTGGCGGGCTGCGCGAGCACCGCGCGCGCCGCGGCGGCCAGGGCGTCGGACAGCGCGGGATCGGTGCCGAAGCGCGCGCGGCCATACAGCGGCACCTCGTGGCGCTGGAACAGCGGCGAGGCGTCCAGGTCGTGCTGCAGGAAGGCGCGGGCGACGACCACGTCGCCCACCGCCACGCCCTCGGCCAGCCCGCCGGCGGCGCCGGTGAAGACGATGCGGTCGACGCCGAAGCGTTCGATCAGCACCGTGGCCGTGGTGGCCGCGGCCACCTTGCCGACGCGCGAGAGCACGGCGACCAGCTCATGCCCGTGCCAATGGCCGCGCCGGAACTCGCGCCCCGCCGCCACCTCGCGCCGCTCGCCGGGCAGGCGGCCGAGCACCGCGGCCAGCTCCTGGTGGAGCGCGGCGATGATGCCGATGCGGGGTGGTGGTTTCAAGTCAAAACAGCCGGTAGCCCGTGTGTAACAAGCGCCAACAGCTATTGAATAAATAGCAATCGGCGGCTGTCCGCATCACTGCGCTGGCTTGTCGCGCAGCTCACGCCGCAGCACCTTGCCGACGGGCGTCTTGGGCAGCTCCTGGCGGAACTCGATCACGCGCGGCTGCTTGTAGCCGGTCAGGTTCTCGCGGCAGTAGGCGCGCACGGCTTCCTCGGTCAGATCCGGGTCCTTCTTGACCAGCACCAGCTTCACGGCCTCGCCGGTCTTGTCGTCGGGCACGCCGACAGCGGCGACTTCCATCACGCCGGGCATGGCGGCCACCACGTCCTCGATCTCGTTGGGGTAGACGTTGAAGCCGCTCACCAGGATCATGTCCTTCTTGCGGTCCACGATGCGGGTGTAGCCGCGTTCGTCCATGACGCCGATGTCGCCGGTCTTGAAATAGCCGTCGGCCGTCATGACCTTGGCGGTCTCGTCCGGGCGCTGCCAGTAGCCGGCCATGACCTGCGGGCCCTGGATGGCGATCTCGCCCGGCTCGCCCAGCGGTACCTCGCGCCCGTCGTCATCGAGGATCTTGACGTAGGTGCTGGGCAGCGGCAGGCCGATGGTGCCGGTGAACTGCTTCGACGTGACCGGATTGCAGGTGACGGAGGGGCTGGTCTCCGACAGGCCGTAGCCTTCGACGATGGGGCAACCGGTCTTCTCCAGCCAGAGCTTGGCCACCGCGTGCTGCACGGCCATGCCGCCGCCCAGGGACACCTTGAGGTTCTTCCAGTTGACGCTGGCGAAGTCGGGGTGGTTGGCCAGGCCGTTGAACAGCGTGTTGACGGCGGGGAAGCTGTGGATGGTCTCCTTCGACAGGTCCTTGAGCACCGCCGGCAAGTCGCGCGGGTTGGGGATCAGGATCAGCTTGCCGCCGATGCGCATGGACAGCATCATGCCCACGGTGAAGGCGAAGATGTGGTAGAGCGGCAGTGCGCACACGGTGGTGGGCTGCTCGTCGGCGGGGATGCGCTTCATGACGGGCGCGTTCCAGGCCTCGGACTGCAGCACGTTGGCGATCAGGTTGCGGTGCAGCAGCACCGCGCCCTTGCTGACGCCGGTGGTGCCGCCGGTGTACTGCAGCACCGCCACGTCGTCGGGGCCGATCGTGGGCGCGGCGAGGGCGCCGCCCTGGCCCTTGGCGATGGCGTCGTTGTAGCGCACGGCGCCGGGCAGGCTGAAGGGCGGCACCAGCTTTTTGGTCTTGCGCACCACGTAGTTGACGAGGGCGCCCTTGAGCATCCCCAGGCGGTCGCCCATGGCGGCCAGCACCACGTGCTTGACGGGCGTTTGCGCGATGCACTTCTGCAGCGTGGCGGCGAAGTTCTCGATGATGATGATGGCCTTGGCGCCGGAGTCCTTGAGCTGGTGCTCCAGCTCGCGCGACGTGTACATCGGGTTGACGTTGACCACCACGAAGCCGGCGCGCAGCACGGCAGCCACCGCCGCCGGGTACTGCGGCACGTTGGGCATCATCAGCGCGACGCGGTCGCCCCGCGCCAGCCCCAGGCCCTGCAGGTAGGCCGCCAGCGCACGGCTCTGGGCATCGGTCTCGGCATACGTCACGTCCTTGCCCATGAAGGTGTAGGCGGGGCGGTTCGCGTATTTGCGGAAGCTCTCTTCGATGAGGGCGACAAGCGAGGAATACTGCGACGCGTCGATGTCGGCGGGTACGCCATCGGGGTAGCCGCTCAGCCAGATCCGGTCGGTCATGCGGAAAGTCTCCTTGGGCAATCGAAAAGAAAAAGGGCGGTTCGCGCCGCCCATTGTGACCGCGGGGCGGATGGCCCGCGGCAGTGGATATCCCTAAGCGGAGTCGCTCAGCCCTTGAGCGCGCCCAGCACTTCGTCGAGCATCTTCTTGGCGTCGCCGAACAGCATGCGGTTGTTCTCCTTGTAGAAGAGCGGGTTGTCCACCCCCGCATAACCGGACGCCATGGAGCGCTTCATCACGATCGAGTGCTTGGCCTTCCACACCTCCAGCACCGGCATGCCGGCGATGGGGCTGTCCGGGTCGTCCAGCGCGCTGGGGTTCACGATGTCGTTGGCGCCGATGACCATGGCCACGTCGGCCTCGGGGAAGTCGGCGTTGATCTCGTCCATCTCCATCACGATGTCGTAGGGCACCTTGGCCTCGGCCAGCAGCACGTTCATGTGGCCGGGCATGCGGCCGGCCACGGGGTGGATGGCGAAGCGCACGTCCACGCCCTTCTCGCGCAGGGTCTTGGTGATCTCGTTGACCGTGTGCTGGGCCTGCGCCACCGCCATGCCGTAGCCGGGCACGATGATCACGCTCTTGGCGTCGCGCAGCATCTCGGCCGTCTCCAGCGCGCTCACGGGCACCACCTCGCCCTGGGGCTCGGCAGCGGCACCGGCGCCGGCCGCCTTCTTGGGCGCGCCCGAGCCGAAGCCGCCGGCGATCACGCTGATGAAGTTGCGGTTCATCGCCGTGCACATGATGTAGGACAGGATGGCGCCCGACGAACCCACCAGCGCGCCGGTGACGATCAGCAGGTCGTTGCTGAGCATGAAGCCGGTGGCCGCGGCCGCCCAGCCCGAGTAGCTGTTGAGCATGGACACCACCACCGGCATGTCGGCGCCGCCGATGGCCATGACCATGTGCACGCCGAACAGCAGGGCGATGACGGTCATCACGATCAGCGGCAGCATGCCGGACTGCACGTCGTGGGCGTTCAGGAACTCGCGCCCGAACCAGATCACCACCAGCAGCGCGGCCAGGTTGAGCCAGTGGCGCCCCGGCAGCAGCAGCGGCTTGCCGCCGATGCGGCCGTTGAGCTTGCCGAACGCGATCAGCGAGCCCGAGAAGGTGATCGCGCCGATGAGGATGCCGACGTAGATCTCCACCTCGTGGATGACCTTTTCCGCGCCCTGGAGCTGGATCGATGTGTCAACGTAGCTGGCAAAGCCCACCAGGCAGGCCGCCAGGCCCACCAGGCTGTGCATGAGCGCGACCAACTCGGGCATCTGGGTCATCTTCACGACCTTGGCGGCGTACAGGCCGACGCCGCCGCCGATCACCAGCGCCACCACGATCCAGGCGATGCCGGACGGGCTGACGCGCGGGCCGAACACCGTGGCCAGCACGGCCAGCGCCATGCCGACCATGCCGAACAGGTTGCCGCGGCGCGAGCTTTCGGGGCTGGACAGGCCACCCAGGCTGAGGATGAACAGAATGGCGGCGCCGAGATAGGCCACCGTGGCGAGACTTGAGGACATGGTCGTCTTTCCTTGTCGTTGTCGTTCTTATTTGCGGAACATGGCGAGCATGCGGCGCGTCACGGCAAAGCCGCCGAACATGTTGACGGCCGTGAGCACCAGCGCGGCGAAGGCCAGCCAGCGGATCAGCCCGTCGGGGCGTCCGTCCATGCCGGCCTCGGGCGGCGCGATCTGCACCAGCGCGCCGATGGCGATGATGCTGGAGATGGCGTTGGTCACGCTCATCAGCGGCGTGTGCAGCGCGGGCGTGACGTTCCACACCACCATGTAGCCGATGAAGCAGGCCAGCACGAACACCGTGAAGTGGCCCAGGAAGGCCGCCGGCGCGAAGGCGCCGATGAGCCAGAACACCACGGCCGCCACCGCGAACATGATGGCCGCCGTCTTGGCCGGCATCGGCGCGCCAGGGCCATGGCCGTGGCCCGACTTCTTCTCGGCCACCGGCGCCGCCGCCTTGGGCGCCGGCGCGGGCGCCTGCTTGAGCGGCGGGGCGGGCCAGGTGATGGCCCCATGGTTGACCACCGTCAGGCCACGGATCGCGTCGTCCTCCATGTTGACCACGGCCACGCCGTCCTTGGCCTTGCACAGCTCCTCGGTCAGGCGCAGCAGGTTGGTGGCGTACAGCGTGGACGACTGCTTGGCCAGGCGCGAGGCCAGGTCGGTGTAGCCGACGATGGTCACGCCGTGGCGCACCACGGCCTCGCCGGGCACGGTCAGCTCGCAGTTGCCGCCCTGCTCGGCCGCCATGTCGACGATCACGCTGCCCGGCTTCATGCTCTGCACCATCTCGGCGGTGATGAGCTTGGGCGCCGGCTTGCCGGGGATCAGCGCGGTGGTGATGATGATGTCGGCGTCCTTGGCCTGCTGCGCGTACATGGCGCGCTGCGCGGCCTGGAAGCCCTCGCTCATGACCTTGGCGTAGCCGCCGCCGCCGGAGCCTTCTTCCTCGTAATCGACCTTGACGAACTCGCCGCCCAGCGACTTGACCTGGTCCGCCACCTCGGCGCGCGTGTCGTTGGCGCGCACGATGGCGCCCAGGTTGGCCGCCGTGCCGATGGCCGCCAGGCCGGCCACGCCGGCACCGGCGATGAACACCTTGGCCGGGGGCACCTTGCCCGCCGCCGTGATCTGGCCGTTGAAGTAGCGGCCGAAGGCGTTGGCCGCCTCGATGACGGCGCGGTAGCCGGTGACGCCGGCCTGGGAGGTCAGCGCATCCATCTTCTGCGCGCGACTCAGGGTGCGCGGCAGGCAGTCGATGGCCAGCACGGTGGTTTTCCGGTCGGCCAGCTGCTGCATCAGCGCGGGGTTCTGCGCCGGCCAGATGTAGTCGATGAGGGTGCCGCCCTCGCGCATCAGACCCACTTCGCCCTCGCTGGGCGGGCGCACCTTGAACACGATGTCGGATGCGGCCCAGAGCGCGGCGGCGCCGTCGATGATCTCGGCCCCGGCGGCGCGGTAGGCGTCGTCGCTGAAGTTGGCGGCGTCGCCAGCGCCCGATTCGACGGCAACGGTGAAGCCGAGCTTGATCAGCTTCTCGACGACGTCGGGCACGGTGGCCACGCGCTTCTCGCCGGGGAAGGTTTCCCGGGGCACGCCAATGCGCTGGGCCGGCTGGGGTGCACTAGTTTCCATGAGAGGGTCTCCTCGGAGATGGTGATTCGTTCAGGGAAGTCAGGAGCGGGAAAAGGTGTGCGGTCATTCGCGGTCACGCCGCGGCGCCTGCACCGGGGGGCGGCTCGGCGGCGCGGGCGGCGTGACCTGGGTGGCCTGCGCCGGCGCGGGCGCGGCGGCAGGCTGCGGCGGCGCCGGGGGCGCGATGGGGGGCGCGAAGGGGAACGGCGGCACGCTGAGCGGGCCGCCGGCGGCAGCCCGCGTGGCGGCGGCGAACTGCTGCGCCCACTGCTGGCCGGGCATGCCGGCGGCCAGGAAGTCGGCGGTGTTCCGGGTGGTGGCCTCCAGCAGCGACGGATCGACCAGTGCATGCGTCTCGATGGACGGCGCGCGGTGGCTCACCCAGGCGCGCGGGCGCGCGTCGAGCTGGCGGCCTTCCAGCCAGCGGTACAGCACGCCGTGCTGCGTCTCCAGCCAGCGGTCGAAGTCGGCGTCGCGGCGCAGGCGCAGGCAGGTGCCGTTGGCGCCGCCGCCCACGTGCAGGCTGTTGGGCTGCGGGCAGGACGCGTTGCCGGCGGGCGCCACCTGCGCGATCACGATGGCCAGCCAGCGCCCATCCTCTCGGCGCAGTCCGGCGACGCGGGTGGGGGTGTTCACGCCATCGACGGGCACCACCGCGTCGCCGCTCAGCCAGGGGGCCTGCAGGTGGCCCAAGTCGTACCAGGTGCCCACGCTGGTGGGCGGCACGGTGATCACCGGCGCGGCCTGCGCCGTCGCAGCCGGCCCGGCTGGGCTGCCGGCGCCGGGCGCCGCGCACCCGCTGGCCAGGACGGCGGCCACGGCCATCAGCGGTGCCGCCAGCCACGCCGCGCGCCAGGGAGCGCGGGAACAGGAACCTGGATTGGGAAGTGCGTTCATGTGGATACAGCTGGGTTGAAGAAGAGGTGCGCCCGCGCGTCGCCGCCCCTCAATGAGCCATCCGGCAGACGGCCAAGATGCCGCCTTCCAGGACTCGCTTCTCGGTCGTTTCGGCGGGGATGCCCATCAGCATCTGTCTCTTTTCGTCGGGTTGCTGGTCTGCGGGCAGGGCTTGATGCGCCGCGCGGCTATCTTGCACGATCGCCCGGGAGCTTAGCAAAAGCCGGAGCACTGCCTTCGGCATTGTGACCGGGCCCGGCGCGGCGGCCTGTCGCGTGCGGATAATCGCCGCCCATGAACGCACCCCGATGGAAACCCAGCGTGACCGTGGCCGCGCTGATCGAGCAGGACGGCCGCTACCTGCTGGTGGAAGAGCGCACCGCCGCCGGCCTGCGCCTGAACACCCCCGCCGGTCACCTGGAGCCGGGCGAATCGCCCCAGGACGGCGCCGCGCGCGAGGCGCTGGAGGAAACCGGCCGCCGCTTCACCCCGACCGCGCTGCTCGGCGTGTACCTGGCCGCGTCGCCGGACGGCGACGGCACGCCCACCACCTGGCTGCGCATCGCCTACTGCGGCAGCGCCGGCGAGCCGGAGCTCGGCCACGCCCTGGACGAAGGCATCGTGCGCACCGTGTGGATGACGCCGAGCGAGGTGCAGGCCAGCCAGGACCGCCACCGCAGCCCGCTGGTGTGGCGCTGCGTCGAGGACCACCTGCGCGGCCAGCGCTTCGCATTGGATGCGGTGCACGTGGATGGTTCGGCGCTGCGTGTTTGAAGAAAAATTGGCCTTTAGTCCTCGCCAGTATTGCGCCGTCAGCTATTAATATAGTAGTGAATGACGCCTGACCTGCTGACCTGGGCCGTGCTGTCACTGGCCGCTTTCGGCGCCGGTGTGCTCAACGCCATCGCCGGCGGCGGCACGTTTCTGACCTTTCCGGCGCTGGTGTGGGCGGGCGTGCCGCCGATCGCCGCCAACGCCACCAGCGCCCTGGCCGTCTGCCCCGGCTACCTGGGCGGCGCGCTCGGCTTCCGGCGGGAGCTGGCGGCGCTGCCGCGCGCGCTGCTGGCGCGCGAAGTGGCCTTGAGCGCGGCGGGCGGCGTGGCTGGCGCGCTGCTGCTGCTGGTGACGCCCGCGAAGGTGTTCGCCGGCGTCGTGCCCTGGCTGCTGCTGCTGGCCACCGCGCTGTTCGCCGCCGGCCCGCGGCTGGCGCGCTGGGCCGGCGGCGAAGGCGGCGGCCGGCTGGCGCGCTGGCGCCTGCCCGGCCTGCTGGCCGTGGCGGTGTACGGTGGCTACTTCAACGGCGGGCTGGGCATCCTGCTGATGGCGCTGTACCTGCTGGTCGGCGAGCAGCGCCTGAACACCGTCAACGCGCTCAAGAACCTCAACTCCTTCGTGCTCTCGGTGGTGTCGGTGGCGGCCTTCGCCCTGGGCGGCGCCATCGTGTGGGAGCCGGCGCTGCTCATGGCCGTGTTCGCCACCCTCGGCGGCTTCGCCGGCGCGCGCCTGGCCCGGCGCCTGCCGGTGGCGTGGGTGCGCGCGATCGTGATCGTGACGGGCGTGGTGATGAGCGCGGTGTTCTTCGCCCGGACGTAGAACGCGTTCAACTAGAAACGGCAGTTGAACGCGCCCGCCAGTGCCGTGATTGGCGTGGCAGGCAAGGGTGAACGCCGCGGCTCCACAGGCGCCTGCGCGCCTGTGGACGGCGTGAACGGGGCCGGCCTCTGGACGGCCCGCGCCCTGCAAGGGAGACGACGCGGCGCACTGTTGTGCGCAAGGAGGAGCAACGCCGCATGGCGCGGCGAGCGCGGTGCTGGCGGGTGCGTAGCGCTCTCACCCGAAAGGTGAAGGTCATCGAAGCCGTCGAGGTCAATGCTCACGCGGCTTTCCCGAGGGTGACATGCGGTCAACTGCCGTTTCTAGGTTCAATCGATGGGCGCGACCGCGAAGGCCGCCGGCGGCCGACCCTCGCGGTGCGCGCGCGCCATGGTCTGGAACGCCGACTCCAGGTGCCGGGTGAAGCGCGCCGTGTCGAACAGGCGGGCGGTGGACCGCGCCGCCTCCAGGCGCCCGCGCAATGCCCGCAGCCGCGCCGGCTCGGTGGCCAGGCGCAGCGCCAGCGCCTCGTAGTCCTCGGCGCTGTGGGTGATCAGTTCCGGCAGGCCGGCGGCGTCGAGCAGACTGGCCGCCATGCGGCCGGCGAAGGTGCGGCCGGCCTGGGTCAGCACCGGCAGCCCGGCCCACAGCGCGTCGCTGGCGGTAGTGCCGGCGTTGAACGGCAAGGTGTCGAGGAACAGGTCGGCCTGCCGGTATTGGGCCAGGTACTGGGCGTAGGGCTTGCGGCCGGCGAACACGAGGCGCCCGGGATCGACGCCGCGAGCCCGCGCCTCGGCGCGGAAGTGGCCGGTGGCGGCGTCGCCGTCGCCGTCGCCCACCAGCCACAGCACGCTGCCCGGCACGGCGCGCAGCAACCGCATCCAGACGTCGAAGGTGTCCGGCAGGATCTTGTAGGTGTTGTTGAAGCAGCAGAAGACGAAGGCGCCCTCGGGCAGGCCCAGCGCGCCGCGGGCCGGCGTGGCCGCCGGCACCGCGCGCCGGTCGTCGTTGGCCTGGAAGCTGTCGGGCAGGGTGACGATGCGTTCGGAGAAGCTGTCCTGCTCAGCCGCCGGCGTGACCCAGCGGTCGCCCAGGATGTAGTCCACCTCGTCGATGCCGGTGGTGGCCGGGTAGCCCAGGTAACCCACCTGCACGGGCGCGAGGCGGTGCAGCAGCAGCTCGGGCCGGGCGTGGCGCGTCACGCCCATGAGATCGACCAGGATGTCCAGCTCCAGCGCCCGCACCTGGCTCACCACGCGCGGCAGGGACGGGTCGCCCGCGTCGACGAAGCGGTCGAAGGCCTTCAGCAGCCGCGCGCGCATGGGCGAGTCCGGCACGCCCGGCCCGTGCACGTCGATGCCGACGACCTCGAACGCGGCGCGATCATGCCGCTCGAACACGCCGGCCATCAGGTGAGCCATGGGGTGGTCCCGGAAATCGGCCGACAGGTAGCCGACGCGCAGCCGCCCGTCCGCGCGCGGGCGGGCGGCGAGGGCCGGCAGCGGCGCCAAGCCGGCGCGGGCGGTGCGTGCATACGCCCGGCCGCCGCGCAGTTGGTCGGCGCCCGAAGCGCCCGGATGCGACAGCAGGGGCCAGCAGGCGTTGGCCGAGCGGTCCTCGTCCCCTTGCGCCAGCACTTGCGCCCACAGCGCGGGCAGGCCCGGCCAATGCGCCAATTGCTGTTTCAGGTACACGAGGGCGGACGCGACGGACGTATCGCCGGGGTCCAGCCGCGCGGCCTGCTCCAGGCTGGCGAGCGCCTGCGCATGCCGGCCCAGCTCGCCCAGCGCGCGCGAATGCCCCATCCACGCCCGCGCGCTGGCGGCGTTCAGGCGCGTGGCGCGCTCGAAGGCCTCGGCGGCGTCGGCCGCGCGCTTCAGATCGAGCAGCACGGCGCCCCGGCTGGCCCACAGGCCGTCGCTGCCCGGAGCCAAGGCCAGCGCCTGGTCGTAGGCGTCCAGCGCCGCAGGGTGGTGCCGGGCCCGCTGCAGCGTCTCGCCGAGCGCGTGCAGCACCACCGGGTCGCGCGGCGCCAGGCGCGCCGCCGTCCGCAGGCTGGCCAGGGCGGCGTCGATGCGGCCCAGGTCGCGCAGCACGTTGCCGCGGTTCAGCCAGGCGTGCGCATGGCCGCGCGCGAGCGACAGCGTGCGCTCGAAGCTGGCCAGCGCCTCGTCCAGGCGCCCGGCCTCGAACAGCGCCTTGCCGCGGTCATGCCACAGCGTCGCCTGATCCGGCGCCAGCGCCACGGCTCGGTCGAAGCAATCGATGGATTGCACCGGCGCGCCGGTCTGCGCGCAGGCCACGCCCAACAGGGACAGCGTGCGGGCGCTGTGCCCCTCCAGCGCCAGCGACCGCTCCAGCGCGGCCCGCGCCTGGGCGGCGTCGCCCTGGGTCAGGCGGATCAGGCCCAGCAGCTGCCAGCCCAGCGCGTCGTCGGGCCGGCGCTCCAGCTGCTGGCGCACCAGCGCCTCGGCCCGCGCGGGCTGGCCCTGCGCGAGCAGTTGCGCGGCGGGCCCGAGCCCATCCTGGGCCATGGGGCTTACTGGATCCAGAGGCGGATGGCGTCCCAGGCGCGGCCGAGGAAGCCGGCCTCCTCGACGCCTTCCAGCGCCACCAGCGGCACCTCGGCCAGGAGCTGATCACCCTGCCGGATCTTCAGCGTGGCGACCGCCTGGCCCTGCTTGAAGGGCGCGATCAGCGGCTCGGGGCGGGCGATCTCGGTCTTGACCTGGGCGGTGGTGCCGGTGGGCACGGCGACGACGATGGGCTCGGCGCGGCCCAGCTTCAGCTCGCTGGCCTGGCCCTTCCAGACGCGCGGCGCGGCCACGGGCTTGCCGGCGTCGAACAGCTTGACGCCCTCGTAGGCGGTGTAGCCCCAGTTCAGCAGCTTCTGCGATTCGTTGGCGCGCGCGCTCTCGCTGGCGGCGCCCAGCACCACCGACAGCAGGCGGCGCCCGCTCAGGTTGGGGAAGTCGCGCTTGGCGGTGGCCACCAGGCAGTAGCCGGCGGCCTTGGTGTGGCCGGTCTTCAGGCCATCGACGGTGGGGTCGCGCAGCAGCAGCAGGTTGCGGTTGGTGTCGTTGCTGGCGGGGGTGCCGGGGTAGCGGTACTTCTTGATGGTGTAGTAGTGCACGTACTCCGGGAAGTCCTGCAGCAGCCGCGCCGACAGCACGGCCAAGTCGCGCGCGGTGGTGGTGTGGCCGGGCTCGGTCAGGCCCTCGACGTTGCGGTAGCTGGTGTTCTTCAGGCTCAGGGCCTTGGCCTGGTCGTTCATGAGCTGCACGAAGCGCTCGACCGAGCCGGCCACGCCCTCGGCGAGCGCCACGGTGGCATCGTTGCCGGATTGCACGATCATCCCTTTGATCAGGTCTTCCACCGGCACCTGCATCTTGGGGTCGATGAACATGCGCGAGCCGGGCATCTTCCAGGCGCGCTGGCTGACGGGCATGGTCTGGGTCAGCGCGATCTTCTTGGCGCGCAGGGCATCGAACACCAGGTAGGCCGACATCAGCTTGGTCAGCGACGCCGGCTCGACCGGCGCGTCGATGTCCTTGGCGGCCAGGATTTGCCCGGCCGTCACGTCCATCACCAGGTAGGCCTTGGCCGCCACCTCGGGCGGCTGCGGCGCCTGGGCGCGGGCGGCGAGCGAGGCGGCGGCGAGGGTGAGGGCGGCGAGCGTCTGGAGGAAGCGGTTCATGGGGCGTGGGAATCGGATCGGGCCAAGGCCGGGGGGCTCGTCAGGCGCGCATGTGGCGCGCGACCAGCGACTTGAGCAGCGGCAGCTGCCCATGGAAGAAATGCTCGCCGCCAGGCACCACGGTGACCGGCAGCGCCTGTGGCCGCGCCCAGTCCAGGACCGAGGCCAGCGGCACGGTGTCGTCGTGCTCGCCGTGCACCACCAGGGTGTGCGGGTGCAGGTCGACGGGCACCGGCGCGACGGCGAAGCGCGACGCGGCGGTGCCGACCAGCACCGCGCGGGCGATGGCGCGATCGGCGTGCAGCGCGGCGATGGCGTGCGTGGCGACGAAGGCGCCGAAGGAGAAGCCGCCGATCGCCAGCGGCGCGTCCGCCGGCGCGGCCTGGGCGACCACGGCCAGCATGTCCTCGGCCTCGCCGCGGCCCTCGTCGTAGGCGCCGGCGCTGGCACCGACGCCGCGGAAATTGAAGCGCACCGCGCGCCAACCGCACTGCACGCAGGCGCGCGCGATGGTTTGCACCACCTTGTTGGTCATGGTGCCGCCGAACCGCGGATGGGGGTGGGCGATGACGGCGGTGCCCAGCGGCGCCGTGAACTGATCGGGCGCGGGCACGTCCAGCAGCGCCTCGATGGCGCCGGCCGGCCCGTGCAGGATCAGGGGTTGGGTCAGGGGTTGGGTCAGGGCGTTCACTATGCTATTTAAATTATAGCTATCGGCGTATG
Source organism: Ottowia sp. (assembly GCF_016703145.1). GTDB lineage: Bacteria > Pseudomonadota > Gammaproteobacteria > Burkholderiales > Burkholderiaceae_C > Ottowia. The sequence goes on from NZ_JADJCO010000003.1 coordinate 319,165, forward strand.
TTTCGCGCGGGCTGGGGCTCGAAAAAGCTTGTAAACGCCGGCTCGGGGCGAGTCAGCGGCCGAGGTGTGACGGCGTCAGCAGGCGCTCGACCACGCGGCCGTGCTTGAGGTGCGACTCGACGATCTCGTCGATGTCGCCGTGGTCCAGGTACGTGTACCACACCGCCTCGGGGTAGACCACGGCCACCGGCCCGCCGGCGCAGCGGTCCAGGCAGCCGGCCTTGTTGACCCGCACCCGGCCCGGCCCGGCCAGGCCCTCGGCCTTGACGCGCGCCTTGCAGTGGTCGAACGCGGCCTGCGCGCCGTGGTCGGCGCAGCAGGCTTCGCCGTTGTCGCGCTGGTTCAGGCAGAAGAAGATGTGGCGCTGGTAGTACGACGAACTCATGCGTCGATTCTAGGCGCCGCCCCCTCGCCGCGCCGCGCCAGGCGCACGATCAGGTAGACGAATGCGACGTAGGGCCACAGCCAGCCCACCCACTGCGCCAGCCCGTGGAAGTGGATGAAGCGCCCCTGCTCCCAACTCTGCAGCGTGGACGCGAAGTACGCGCTCTGCGGCGCCGCGTTGAGCAGCGCCAACTGCCCCATCAGCACCGCCATCAGCAGCACCACGCAGACCCGGGCCGGCAGGGGCAGCAGCAGGATGGCGGCCAGCGCGGCAGCCGGCAGGCCCAGCCGCACGGGCTCGCTGATCCAGGCCCAGGCGTACAGCGGCCCATAGGTCAGCGCCGCCGACAGCGCCGACGCCGCCACGCCCGCGGCCAGCGCCAGCAGCGCGAACAGCGCGCGCCGGCCCCGGTGCTGGATCACGGTGTAGCCCAGCAGACAGGGCACCAGCGCGCCCAGGGCGACGCAGGCCGTCTCGACGCCGGGCAGCAGCGGCTGCAGCTCGATCTCGCGCACCGGCAGCCATTCCAGGAACGGCGTGTCCTGCAGCAGCGTGGCCAGGCCTTCCTCGGCGCGCTCGAACACCTGCCCCAGGCCGAAGGCGACCGGCGCTGGAAACAGCAGGCCCAGCGGCCACAGCGCCAGCAGCACCAGCGCCCCGCGCGAGTCGCGCACGAACCAGCGCGCGCGCAGGCGCCGCCAGCGGTCGATGGCGCCCAGCCGCTCCAGCACGAAGGCCGCCAGCGCGCCCAGGGCGCCACCGGCGGCGTTCAGCGCCAGGTCCAGGTTGGACGCCACGCGCAGCGGCAGGTAGGACTGCAGGCCCTCCAGCGTGAAGGACAGCAGCGCCGCCGCCAAGCTGGCCAGCGTCACCGCCGGCCAGCCGCGCCGCATGCGCATCAGCGCCAAGGCCAGCAGAAAGCCCAGCGGCGCGTAGCCGACCAGGTTGGCGACCAGGTCGAAGCGCGTCCAGTACTGCGGCAGCGGCGCGCTCAGGTAGGCCCAGGGCGCGATGCCCTGGTCGCGCCAGCCGGTGAAGGGAAACAGGCTGGCATAGCCGATCAGCGTGGCGTAGAGCAGCGCCAGCGGCAGGGCGGCGGACTTGTGGCGTTGCATGGCGCCGGCGCGGCCCCTAGAACGGCTTGACCACGACCAGGACCACGGCCGCCACGAGCAGCAGCACCGGCAGCTCGTTGAACCAGCGGAACCACGCATGGCCGCGCACCGGCAGGCGTTGCTGGAAGCGCCGCAGCAGGCGCCCGCAGTCGGCGTGGTAGGCGACGAGCGCCGCCACGACCAGCAGCTTGGCGTGCATCCAGCCGTTGCCAGGGCCTCGGCCAAGGCCGTAGCCCAGCCACAGCACCAGGCCCAGGGCCAGCGCCGGCACGGCCAGCAGGGTCATGAAGCGGTGGAGCTTGCGCGCCATCAGCAACAGGCGTTCGCGCTCGGCCACCGATTCGGGCGGCACCATCGCAAGGTTGACGAAGAGGCGCGGCAGGTAGAAAAGACCAGCGAACCAGCTGGCGACGAAGACGATGTGGAATGCCTTGACCCAGAGCATTCGTCGAGTGTAGCCAGCCGCGGGGAAAAGGCCCGCCAAGCTGGCGCTGGCGAAGTTCGGGCCGCGCCCGCTCGATCATCGATCCGCGCGCCCTTGGACCCACATGCATACTGGCGCATGGTCGACGCTTCAGTCCCTGCCTCCAGAATTCAGAAGGCCCGAAGCACCCGCATCGTGGGCGTGGGTGCGTCCGCGGGTGGACTGGAACCGCTGGAACAGTTCATCTCCGGGGTTCCTACCGCCAGTGGCCTGGCCTATGTGGTCGTCCAGCACATGGACCCGACACACAAGGCCTTGCTGGGCGAGTTGCTGCAGCGGGTCACCGCGATGCCGGTGCATGAAGTGAGGGACGCGCAGCGCATCGAGCCCGATGTCGTGTACGTCATCCCCCCCAACACCGAACTCACGGTGGTCGAGGGCATGCTCCATCTGGCGAGCCCCTCGCAGTTGCACGGACGGCGCTTGCCGATCGATGTGCTGTTCAGTTCACTGGCGCGGGAACTCGGCGACCGGGCCATCGGCGTCGTCCTGTCGGGCATGGGGTCGGACGGCACGCTGGGGCTGCAGGCCATCCAGTCGCAAGGCGGCCTGACCCTGGCGCAGCAACCCGATTCAGCCCAGTTCGACGCCATGCCCAAAAGCGCCATCGCGGCCGGCTGCGTCGACATCGTCGCGCTGCCGGGCGAGATGCCGGCACGCATTCTGGGCGTCGCGGGCGCGCCGGCCGCGAGCGGGCCGGGGCTGCCCGAAGCGGGCGATCACGCGGCGGCACTGAACAGCATTCTGGGGCTGTTGCACGACCGCACCCGGCACGACCTCGCGGACTACAAGCCCAACACCCTCGTGCGCCGCATCGGCCGCCGCATGGCGGTGCATTCCCTGGACACGATGACGGCCTACGCCGCCTTCCTGCGTCACAACACACAGGAGCTGGACCTGCTGTTCAAGGAGATGCTGATCGGCGTCACCACCTTCTTTCGCGACCCCGAGGTCTGGCAGGAACTCCGGGACCAGGTTCTGCCGACCCTGCTCGCGCGCCATGCTGCAGCGGGCAACGGACCCCTGCGCGCCTGGGTGGTGGGTTGTTCGACTGGCGAGGAAGCCTACTCGCTGGCCATCACCTTCGCGGAGGTCCTGGAGTCGATGCCGCAACGTGCTTCTTGCGAGCTGCAGATCTTCGCGACCGATCTGAACGCCGACGCGATCGCCGCGGCGCGCAACGGCCGCTTTGCCCCGACGATCACCCGGGATTTGACCCCCGCACGGTTGGCGAAGTTCTTCACCGAGCGGCCCGACGGCTACCAGATCGACAAGCGCATCCGCGACATGGTGCTGTTCGCCCAGCACGACGTGATCCTCGATCCGCCGTTCACGCGCCTGGACATCCTGTCGTGCCGCAACCTGATGATCTATTTCAGCGCCGCCCTGCAACGGCGCCTGGTGCCGCTGTTCCACTACAGCCTGCGCCACGGCGGTGCCTTGCTGCTGGGCAATTCGGAGACCGTCGGCCGTGCGCAGACGCTGTTCATTCCTCTCTCGCCAAAGTCCAGGCTCTTCTGGCGCGGCGACAATGCCGGTGCCGTCGACGCCATGGTCTTTCCGACCCACCGACGTCCCGCCTCGCCATCGGCGACGCAGGAGTCCACTGTGCCCGCATTGAATCCTCCTCTGGTCAACCTCCAATCCGTGGCCGACCAACTGCTCCTGCAGACGTTTTCGCCGCCGGCGGTGCTGGTCAACGACGGGGGCGACATCGTCTACATCAGCGGACGCACCGGCCGCTATCTGGAGCCCGCGGCGGGCAAGGCGAACTGGAACATCCATGTGATGGCGCGGCCCGCCATTCGCACGCAACTGGCGATTGCCTTGAGGACCGCGTTGCAAGACAAGACCCCGGTTCAGTTGCGCGGGCTGCGGCTCGATGATGAAACGACGGCCACGGTGGACATCACGGTGCAGGCCGTTCTGCAGCCCAAGTCCTTCGACGGCATGGCGATGATCGTCTTTCGCGATGCGGCCCTGCCGCCCAAGCGGCGCGGGCGGCTCGCCAAGTCGGCGGGCCCCGCGAACACGAGCGTGGAGGACGAGTTGGTTCGCGCACGCGCGGAGATCCAGGCGCTGCGGCAGGAGATGCGGGCGTCGCAGGAGGAACTGCAGGCGGCCAACGAGGAACTGCAATCGACGAACGAGGAACTGCAGTCGGCCAATGAGGAACTGACGACCTCCAAGGAAGAGGCGCAGTCGATGAACGAGGAACTGCAGACGATCAATGGCGAGTTGCAGTCGAAGCTCGATGACCTGGCGCTGTCGCAGAGCGACATGCAGAACCTGCTGAACAGCACCGACATCGGGCCTGTCTGAATTTTTGTGTTCGAGGCGGTTGGTTGATCTGCTCTCGATTGATTTCTCTTCTGTCTTCAGGCCCCTGCCGGTCGCGGCGCGGTGAGCCTGTATTCTGGTTCCAACCTCCTTGCTGGCGCCATGGGTCGGCTGCGTGAAGCGATCTTCGTGGGTATCGCGAACTGGTTCTCGCCTCCTTCAATCCTTGGCTGCCCGTCCCCAGTCGGCCGTTATGTTGCGCAGCGCCAGCCAGATCAGCTTGGAGGCCGCATCGTCACTGGGGTGTCCCCGTGTCTTGATGATCTTGCGCAGTCGCGCGTTGATGCTCTCGATGGCGTTGGTCGTGTAGATCACCCGGCGGATGGACGGTGGAAATGCAAAGAACGGAATCACCGGTCCCCGCCCGACGCCAGGCCGCCACCACGGTGGGAACTTGACGCCCACGGGCCTTGAGCGAAGGCGTCGAGTTCGGCCTCGGCCGCCTCTGCGCTGGCGGCCGTGTAGATCGGCCTGATGGCCGCCGCCAGCAACTTGCGATCCTTCCAACTGGCGTAGTCAGGGGTTGCGAATCAGGTGCACGATGCGTCTGGCGTGGTGGCCGGGTACACCGCCGCCAGCGCTTCGGGCATGCCCTTCAAGCCGTCGGTGACGGCAATGAGGATGTCATTGACCCGCGGGTCTTCAAGTCGTTGAACACCTTCATCCAGAACTTGGCGCCTTCGGTGCCCTCGATCCAAGCCCAGGATGTCGCGCGTGCCATCGGGCAACACGCCCAGCGCCAGGTAGATCGCCTTGTTGCGGACCACGGCATCCTCACGAATCTTGACCCGCAGGGCGTCGAAGAAGACCACCGGGTACATCGGCTCCAGCGGGCGCGCCTGCCAGGCGGTGACCTCGGCCATGACGGCGTCGGTGACCGAACTGATGAACTCGGGCGACACCTCCACGCCGTAGCTCTCCAGCAGGAAGCCCTGGATCTCGCGCATGGTCAGGCCGCGCGCGTACATGGCCACGATCTTGTCGTCGAAGCCGGTGAAGCGGCGTTCGTGCTGGGGATGAGCACCGGCTCGAAGGAGCCGGCGCGGTCGCGCGGGACTTCGATGCGCAGCGGCCCATCGTCGGTCAGCAGGTCTTGGCGCTGCGGCCGTTGCGCTGGTTGGCAGTGCCGGCCTCGGGCTTGCTCGCGCCATTCGGGTAGCCCAAATGGTGCGACATCTCGGCACCCAGGGCGCGCTCGATCAACGCCTTCTTGAATGCCACCGTCGCCGCGTTCACGGCATCGCCGGTCATGGGCCCCGAGACGAACTGGTCAATCAGCTCCTTCGGGATCGACGGCAGCGCCGCCATCTTGGCGGCGATCGCCGCGTTCTTCATCTTCGTCTTGCTCGTCGGCATACATGTTCCTGGTCGTCATGCTATGCCTCGAACACAAAATTCAGGACAGGCTCCCGACATCGCCACGCTGTTCCTCGATAGCGACCTCAACGTGCGGCGCTTCACCGAGCAGATCGCCCGCGTGGTGCATCTGCGTGAAGGCGACATCGGCCGCCCCTTGAGCGAACTGGCGAACACCTTGATCTATCCGGAACTTCATGCTGACGTGAAAGAGACGCTGCGCACCCTGGCCTTCAGCGAGAAGCAGGTCGCCACCACCGATGGCCATTGGTACACCGTGCGCATCATGCCCTACCGCACCCTGGCCAACGTGATCCGGGGCGTGGTGATCACTTTTGTGGACATCACGGCCGCGAAAGAACTCGAGTCCCGCCTGCGCAAGGCGTAGAGTGAGGGTTGCGCAGTCCTGCGCAGAAAGCCGATATGTCCCATCGCGACCTCGAATCCACGCCGCTGACCGACCTTCGGTTCCGAGCGGCGAGCCGGCTGGCAGGCGTCGATGGGGCACAGGGCGGGGCGGCCTGGGCCACCGACGCGCTGGCGGTGCTCCATGCGTTGGCATCGTCCCCCGACACCGCGGCCGATGCGCTGGCCTTGCTTCACGAGCTGCAAGTCCATCAGGTCGAAGTGGACCTGCAGGCCGAGGAGCTGCGGGCCTCGCGCGGCGAATTGGAGGCGGCGCTGCGGCGGCAGATCGAACTCTATGATTTCCAACCCGTCGGCTGCTTCTCCCTGGACGACCATCTGATGATCCGCGAAGCGAATCTGATGGGCGCAAGAATGCTCGGGGTCGAGCGCGATGAAGCCTGTGGGCTGGCCATCGACACATTTTTCACGGCCAGCAGCTTGCGTGCGCTGCGAGACTTGATCGCCGGCGCGCGCGAGCGCGGTCACGCGTCTGGCACGCTCAAGTGGCGTCACGCCAGCGGGCTTGAGCAGGCGGTCCGCATGGAAGCGGCGCTTGCCCCCTCTGGCGGCGCGTGCCTGGTGGCGCTGATGCGCATCGAGGGCGCCTGAGAGGCCGCCACGGCAGGCGGCTGACCTGCCACGTGGGATGGCGTGGGGGCTGGTCAGCGATCGCTGGTCGGCCAACGTCGAAGCATGCGGGGCACGATCATGGCGACACGCGGGCCACCGTTCGTGGTCTTGTGAATGATGCGGTTCGATCCATGCACCTTGGGCGCAGGTGCATCTTCCGTCGTGAAGTCGCCTTGCTGCCGTGGGAGGTCCTTGCCCTTGGAGGCGAGCGTGAGAATGGGGCGGATCATGGGGGAGCCTTTGGGAGTGAGGCGGTGCACTGCGCTGCACCCGCGGCCAGGCGCTGCAACCGGCGACGCCGTTCGCCATATCGCCTGGGTTCTGGTTGTATCCATGCCCTGGGTCTTCGTCTGTGTGCTGCCGCACGGAGGCAAGCGCGAGTGGTTTGCCGCGCGTCAGTCCAGATAGGGGAGGAAATGCGGCACCACCTCGTGAAGAAACGAAATCTCGCGTGCCGCGATCGTCCGGGTCTCCACGTCGAAATGGATGAAGGCGCCATACGGTGTTCCGCATTCGTGCGTCAGCAACTGCCCGTAGTACGACTCGACCAAGCTGGCGTGCGGTAGAAGCGCGAAGCGGCGGTCGGTGGAAGCGTGGCTGATCACCCTCTCGCCCTGCTGCATCACGAACTGGCAGAAGCTGCGGCTCAGTGGCAGGACCATCGGCCAGGCACGGTATTCCGCATGACGATCGAAGATGTGGACCGCACGCATGGCGTTCCCGCTGAGCTTGTAGATTCCGCTGTAGCGATAGGCTGCTCGGTCATTCAGCAGTGCCAGGGCGCGCAGCACCCCGCGCGTGGACAGAACGCGGTGGACCACGGCCTTCTGGGTGGCCAAGTCGATCTCGAGCATGTGAGGGGTCCTGGTGAACAAAACCCCACGGTATCGCGCAGGCTGGAATCGTCTGTGCGCTGCCGAACGTACGAGCGCCGGCGGGCGGGTGCGGCGCAAGATGTGTTCGACAGCGTACAGATCAAGCTACATTTGTTTCCATGATGGCCCTTCATCGGATCGGCTCGCCATGACACCGAATTCCACGGGGTTCGCGCCGGATGCTGCCCCGGGGCACAACCGCCTCATTGCGGCCGTGCCGGCGGCCGTGCGGGCGACCCTGATGCCACTCCTTGAACCGGTTGACCTCAAGCTGGGCGATGTGCTGTACGAATCCGGCGTGGTGCAGCAGCACGTGTACTTCCCCATCGACTGCATCGTTTCGCTGCTGTACGTCCTGGAAGATGGGCAATCCGCCGAGATCGCCGTCGTCGGCTTCGAGGGCATGGTGGGGGTTTCACTGGTGATGGGCGGGGGCAGCACACCCAACCGCGCGGTGGTCCAGAGTGCCGGGCGTGCATGGCGCCTGGGCGCCCGCCATTTCGGGCAGCGCCTGGAGCAAAGCGGCCCATTGCTCCATCTGCTGCTGCGCTACACCCAGGCCCTCATCACGCAGATGTGCCAGACGGCCGTGTGCAACCGGCACCATTCGCTGGAGCAACAGCTGTGCCGCTGGCTCTTGCTGAGCCTGGACCGGCTGCCAGGCAACGAACTGGTGATGACGCAGGAACTCATCGCCAACATGCTCGGTGTACGGCGCGAGGGCGTGACCGAGGCGGCCGGCAAGCTGCAGCGCCTGGATCTCATCAAGTACGCCCGTGGCCACATCACGGTACTGGACCGTCCCGGCCTGGAGCGGCGGGTTTGCGAATGTTATTCAGTGGTCAAGCGCGAGACCGACCGCCTGCTTCCGCGCGAAGCAGCCCTCTGAGTCCGCGGGCGGCCGCCCGCGTACTGCACGCCTTGACAACGGAACACGTCGGAAACTGGGCGTTGTTGATGCACCCAGGGTAGCGTGCGTGTCTTTGCGCACAGACCGCGGCCACGGCCGGGTCTATGCTGGATTCGGTAGCGCAATCCTGCACGGTCCTTCTCCCAAGGCAAGGCGCCCAGCGTGACTCAGAAGCCGACGGGTTCCAACCGGGCGCACATGAAAAAACCCCGGCACAAGGGCCGGGGTGCAAAAGCCTGTCTGCTGTCACACATCTAGGCTCCCGCTCAGGGAGGAAAAGCGGGGAGCGGCGAACCGCCCGAAATAAATATACCAAAAGTGTCTATGCGCAGCAATTGACGACGCATGGTCCATGCCATGCAAGTGGGTGTCCGCTTCTCATGCCGACAGGACCCACCCGCCGTGCCGCCCTGCGGATGGGGCACAATTTTCGGCATGACCACACTGCCCCTCGCCCCCTTTCCCGCCAACCGCCCACGCCGTTTGCGCCGCGACGACTTCACCCGCCGCCTGGTGCGCGAGCACGCGCTGTCGGCCGACGACCTGATCTACCCCGTCTTCGTGCTGGACGGCCAGGGCCGGCGCGAGGCCGTGGCCTCGATGCCCGGCGTGGAGCGCCTGTCGCTCGACCTGCTGCTGCCCGTGGCCGAGGAGTGCGTGGCGCTGGGCATCCCGGTGATGGCGCTGTTTCCCGTCATCGACGCCAGCCTCAAGGACGACCAGGGCAGCGAGGCCACCCACGCTCAGGGCCTGGTCCCGCGCGTGGTGCGCGAGTTGAAGAAGCGCTTTCCCGGGCTGGGCCTCATGACCGACGTGGCGCTGGACCCCTACACCAGCCACGGCCAGGACGGCTGGCTGGACGAGACCGGCTACATCCTCAACGACGAGACCGTCGGCCAGCTCGTCAAGCAGGCGCTGACCCAGGCCGCCGCCGGCGTCGACATCGTGGCGCCCAGCGACATGATGGACGGGCGCATCGGCGCCATCCGCCAGGCGCTGGAGGCCCAGGGCCACGTCCACACCCGCATCATGGCCTACTCGGCCAAGTACGCCAGCGCCTTCTACGGCCCCTTCCGCGACGCCGTGGGCTCCGCCGCGACCCTCGGAAAAAGTAATAAAAAGGTTTACCAGATGGACCCCGGCAACGGCGACGAGGCGCTGCGCGAAGTAGCGCTGGATCTGCAGGAAGGCGCCGACATGGTGATGGTCAAGCCCGGCATGCCCTACCTGGACATCGTGCGCCGCGTGAAGGACGAGTTCCGCGTTCCCACCTTCGCCTACCAGGTCAGCGGCGAATACGCCATGCTGAAGGCCGCGGCGGCCAACGGCTGGCTGGACCACGACCTGGTGATGATGGAAAGCCTGCTCGCCTTCAAGCGCGCCGGCGCCGACGGCGTGCTCACCTACTTCGCTCGCGACGCGGCGCGGATGCTACTCAAAACATAGCTATCAGCGTAATGTCCACGCGGGAATTTTGCACTTTTTGCTTGAAACCGGAGAACCTGCCGTGCAGATCGTCGAATTCACCGCCGGCAGCCTGCGCTTCGCCGACGCCGTGCCGCCACAGGCACCCGCCGACGGCTTCGTCTGGATCTACCTGGAGCGCCCCGAACTCGCCGCGCGCCTGCCCGAGCTGCAGGCCGCCGCGCAGCGCCTGGGCGGCTCGCCGCTGCTCGACGTGCACGCCAAGGACCTGGCCAACGAGGCCCATCCCTCGCACTACGACGCCACCTCGGTCTACGACCTGGTGATTTTCCGCCGCCTGGCGACCGTCGCCGAAGGCCAGCGCGACGCCTCGGCGCAGGCACCCATCCCCAGCGCCTTCGCCCGCATCGACTCGCGCGCCGTCGGCTTCGCCGTGTTCGACCGGCTGCTCATCAGCGTGCACCCGCCCGGCTGCCAAACCGCCGTCGGCTTCATCGAGCGGCTGGCCGCCGACGCCCGGCTCAGCGTCGACGCCACCGCCATCACCCGCACCCGGATGCCGCAAGCCCCGGCCGACCTGGCGCTGCACATGATCAACGCCATGGTGGACAGCTACCTCGAACTGCGCAAGGAGCTGACCCGCGCCCTCGAACACGCGCAGGGTGAGCTGCTGCGGCCCGACCCGCCCCAGGACACCTGGGGCGCGCTGATGCACGCGCGCCAGCGCCTGCACCTGCTGCAGGAGCTGTGCGAGGAGCAGCAGGACGCGATGCAGGAATGGCTGGACACGCTGCGCGAGCTGCCGCTGGCCGCCTACGCCCCCGAGACGCCGCTGGCGCAGCACCGGCGCGACCAGCTCATGGCCCGCGCGCGCGACGTGATGGAGCACATCGACCGCGTGCTGCACCCGCGCGCCGGCTGGAGCAGTCGGCCGAGACGGCGGTGCAAATCCACTTCAGCGCCCAGGGCCACCGCACCAACGACACCATGCGCACGCTGACGGCGGTGACGGCGGTGTTCCTGCCGCTGAACCTGTTCACCGGCTTCTTCGGCATGAACTTCGACCACCTGCCGCTCATCCACAGCACCGCCGGCATGTGGGTGGCGCTGGCGCTGCTGATCGCGCTGGCGGCGGGCATCCTGGTCCTGTTCTGGCGCCGGCGGTACCTGTCGCGCAAGCAATGACCGGGGGATCGGCGCTCGCGAGACGAAAAACCCGGCTCAGCCCACGTGCCGGGCAAAGAACGCCAGCGTGCGCTCGCGCGCCAGCCGGGCCGAGGGCGCGTCCCAGGTGCCGCGCTGGTCGCAGTTGAAGCCGTGGTGGGCGGGATAGACATGCACCTCGACGTCGGGGTGCGCCTGGCGGAACGCCTCCACACCGTCCATCGGCACCCATTGGTCACGGTCGGACAGGTGCGCCAGCACCGGCACCTGCGGCCGGCGCGCGATGTCCTGGGCCTGCGTGAGGCCGCCCGGGTAGTACGGCACGGCGGCGGACAGGCCCTCCAGCCCGCAGGCCGAGCGCCAGGTGAGCAGCCCGCCCCAGCAGTAGCCGACGATGCCCACCTTGCCGCCGCCGGCCTGCGCGGCGTGGGTGATGGCGGCCTGGATGTCCTGCATCACGCCCGGCTCGGGCAACCCGTCCACCTCGGTCTTGAGGGCAAAGCCGGCCTGCATGTCGGCGTCGGTGTAGCCCAATTCCACGCCCGGCTTGACGCGCTGGAAGGTGGACGGCGCGACGGCCAGGTAGCCCTCGGCGGCGTAGCCGTCGGCGACGGCGCGGATGTGCGAGTTGACGCCGAAGATCTCCTGCAGCACCACGATGGCGCCCCGGGGCCGGCCGGCCGGCTGGGCCACGTAGGCGGGAATCTTCTGGCCGTCGGGGGCCGTGAGGTCGATGAACTGTCCCATGCGGTTGACTCCTTTTTCAATAGCTGTTGGCGCAATGCGTGCGCGGTCTGGCGGCTGATTCAACCCTCGAACGCGGCGCGGGTGGCCGGCCGCGCCGGCGGCCAGGGTGCGGGCATCGTAGCGCGCCGGCCCGGGCCATCTCCTGAATAATGCGTGCCAGCCCGGCGGACGCCGGGCCTTTTGGAGCCTCTCATGACCCACCCGCAAAAAGACATTCAATATTTCTGGGAAGACCTGGCCGTCGGCACCACGCTGGAGATGGGCAGCGTGACCGTCGACCACGACGAGGTCATCGCCTTCGCCAGCAAGTACGACCCCCAGCCCTTCCACCTGGACGACGCGGCCGCCGCCAGGTCGATCTTCGGCAAGCTCTCGGCCAGCGGCTGGCACACCTGCGCCATGGCCATGGGGCTGATGGTGCGCAACTTCCTGAACCAGGCGTCCAGCCTGGGCTCGCCCGGCCTGGAGCAGGTGAAGTGGCTCAGGCCCGTCCACCCCGGCGACACGCTCACGCTGCGCCAGCGCGTGGTCGAGTCGCGCCCCATGAAGTCGCGCCCCGACGTCGGCCTGACCCGCACGCATTGGGAAATGTTCAACCAGCATGGCGAGCAGGTGCTGCTGATGGACGGCTACGGCATGTTCCGGCGGCGCACGCCGGCCGAGGCCGCGTCCTGAGCGATTTCGGGCACCAGCCCGCATGGGTATTTCGCCAAAAGCTATTTATTTGATAGCGATTCGTCCAGCGCCTCGATCCAGTGCCGCACCGGCACGTCGGTGCCGGACTGCAGGTGCGTGATGCAGCCGATGTTGGCCGACAGGATGGCGGCCGGGCGCTCGGCGGCGCGCTCGCCCTGCAGATGGCCCAGCTTGCGGTCGCGCAGGCGCGTGGCCAGCTCGGGCTGCAGCACCGAGTAGGTGCCGGCCGAGCCGCAGCACAGGTGCGGCTCCTGCGCCGCCGCCCGCAATGTGAAGCCGAGCGCGCGCAGGTGCTGCTCGACCCCGCCGCGCAGCTTCAGCCCGTGCTGCAGCGTGCAGGGCGGGTGCCAGGCCAGCGTGCCAGCGGGCGCGCGCACGCGGCCCGCCAGCGCGGCGGCGATGTCGGGCAGCAGTTCGCTCACGTCGCGCGCCAGGGCCGACACGCGCGCGGCCTTGTCGGCGTAACGCGCGTCGCCCCGCAGCAAGTGGCCGTAGTCCTTGACCATCGCGCCGCAGCCCGAGGCGTTGATGACCAGGCCTTCGGCCGCGCCGGATTCGAACCGCGGCCACCAGGCGTCGATGTTGGCGCGCATCTGCGCCAACCCGCCCTCGGCGTCGGCCAGGTGCCACTTCACCGCGCCGCAGCAGCCCTGGCCGCGCGGGCGCAGGCTCTGGATGCCCGCCGCGTCCAGCACGCGCGCCGTGGCGGTGTTGATGTTGGGCGCCATGGATGGCTGCACGCAGCCTTCCAGCAGCAGCACCTTGCGCGCGTGCGCGCGGGTGGGCCAGGCGCCGGCCGGCCGGCGCTCGGGCACCTTGGCCCGCAGCGCCGCCGGCAGCAGCCCGCGCACCGACTGGCCCAGGCGCATCGCCGGGCCGAACAGCGGCGACGACAGGCCGGCGCGCAGCAGCGCGCGCTGGCGCCGCTCGGCCGGCGGGCGCGGCACCTGGCGCTCCACCACCTGGCGGCCGATGTCCACCAGGTGGCCGTACTGCACGCCGCTGGGGCAGGTGGTCTCGCAGTTGCGGCAGGTGAGGCACCGGTCCAGGTGCAGCTGCGTCTGGCGCGTGGGCGCGTGGCCTTCCAGCACCTGCTTGATGAGGTAGATGCGCCCGCGCGGGCCGTCCAGCTCGTCGCCCAGCAGTTGGTAGGTGGGACAGGTGGCGGTGCAGAAGCCGCAGTGCACGCACTTGCGCAGGATGGCCTCGGCCTCGCGGCCTTCGGGCGTGCCTTGGAACTCGGGCGCGAGCGTGGTTTGCATCAGAAATCCGGGGTCATGCGGCCGGGACTCAGGATGCCCGCCGGGTCGAAGGCCTGCTTGAGCTGCGCGTGGATGCGCGCCAGCGGCGCCGGCAGCGGCGTGAACACGGGCACCGTGCCGTCGCCGCCGCGAAACAGCGTGGCGTGGCCGCCCGCGCGCGCCGCCGCCTCGCGCACCTGCGGCGCGGCGTGCGGCGGCAGCTTGACCCATCGCTGCGCGCCGTGCCATTCGACCAGCGTCGGCCCCAGGTTCAGCGGCGTGGCGGTGTCGGGCACGCTGGCGCGCCACAGCGCCTCGGCGGGCCCCAGGCGGAAGAAGGGCAGGGCCTGGTCGCGCAGCGCGGCCCACTGGCGCGCGGCGCGCTCGCCGTCCAGCGCCTGGCCGCCCATGGCGCGGCGCGCGGCCTCGACCGCCGCGCGCGCGCCGCGCAGGCGCACGGCCAGTTGGCCATCGGCCCAGCAGCTCGCGTTGAGGGGCAGGGGCTTGCCGCCCCAGCGGTTGAGCTGCTGGCGCGCGCTGGTCTCGGACAGCTCGAACAGCAGCGTGCATTCGGCCGGCGGCATGGGCAGCACCTTCAGGCTGACTTCCACGATCACGCCCAGCGTGCCCATCGAGCCGGCCATCAGCCGGCTGACGTCGTAGCCGGCCACGTTCTTCATCACCTGGCCGCCGAAGGTGAGCAGCTCGCCCCGGCCGTTGAGCATGCGCACGCCCAGCACGTGGTCGCGCACGCCGCCCACGCTGGCGCGTGCCGGCCCGGCCAGCCCGGCCGCGACCATGCCGCCCACGGTGCCGGCGACGCCGAAGCGCGGCGGCTCGAAAGGCAGGCATTGGCCGTGCTCGGCCAGCAGCGCCTCCAGCTCGCGCAGGCGGGTGCCGGCGCGCGCGGTGACGACCAGCTCGCTCGGCTCGTGGCTGACGATGCCGGCCAGGGGCCGCACGTCCAGCAGCTCGCCGTGCAGGCGCTGGCCATAAAAGTCCTTGGTGCCGCAGCCCCGGATGCGCAGCGGCCGCCCGCGGTCGGCGGCGTTGCGCAGCTTGTCGGCGAGGGCGTCGAGGGAGGTGTCCATGGCGAGCCGATGGTAAACCCTGAGGCACTCTCCCGCCGGGCCCGGCGATGCGCGAAAACTATGTTTTTTATAGCTATTGGCGCAACAAGGACAATGGCTTCCGGCCGATTTGGCACGAAGAATAAAAAAATCCCGCCGAGGAGGCGGGATCAAGACCCTTCGCGGAGGCCAGAGGAGAACTCAGCGGTTGTAGGCGGTCTCGCCGTGGCTGGAGATGTCGAGGCCCTGGCGTTCTTCTTCCTCGGTCACGCGCAGGCCGATCATCAGGTCCACGAGCTTGTAGAGCACCACCGAGACCACGCCCGACCAGGCGATGGTGAACAGCACGCTCTTGACCTGGATCCACACCTGCGCGCCCATGGCGAAGTCCGCCGCGGCGGTGCCGCCCAGCGCCGGGGCCGCGAACACGCCGGTGA
Organism: Ottowia sp.; assembly: GCF_016703145.1. Classification (GTDB taxonomy): domain Bacteria; phylum Pseudomonadota; class Gammaproteobacteria; order Burkholderiales; family Burkholderiaceae_C; genus Ottowia. Next base: position 334,448 of record NZ_JADJCO010000003.1, read on the forward strand.
GGATGGCGCCCAGGATGCCGCCGACGCCGTGCACGCCGAACACGTCGAAGGCGTCGTCGGCCTTCAGCAGGCGCTTGAGGCCGCTCACGCCCCACAGGCAGACCAGGCCGGCCAGCGCGCCGATGACGATGGAGCCCATCGGCCCGACGAAGCCGGCCGCCGGCGTGATGGCCACCAGCCCGCCGACCGCGCCCGAGGCGGCGCCCAGCATCGAAGCCTTGCCTTTGTGCATGGCCTCGCCGGCGCACCAGCCCAGCGTGGCGGCGGCGGTGGCCAACACGGTGTTGACGAAGGCCAGGCCGGCCGTGCCGTTGGCGGCGCCGGCCGAGCCGGCGTTGAAACCGAACCAGCCCACCCACAGCAGCGAGGCGCCCACCATGGTCAGCGTCAGCGAGTGCGGGGTGAACGCCTCGCGGCCGAAGCCCACGCGCTTGCCCACCACGTAGGCGCCCACCAGACCGGCGATGCCGGCGTTGATGTGCACCACGGTGCCACCAGCGAAGTCGAGCGCGCCGTCCTGGGCCAGCAAGCCGCCGCCCCAGACGATGTGCGCCATCGGCACGTAGCTGAGCGCGAACCACAGCGCCGAGAACACCAGCACGGCGGAGAACTTCATGCGCTCGGCGAAGGAGCCGACGATCAGCGCCACGGTGATGGCGGCGAAGGTGCCCTGGAAGGCGACGAAGACGTATTCGGGGATGGTCGCCAGCGCGCCGATGGTGTCGGTGGTGACGCCCTTGAGGAACAGCTTGTCGAAGCCGCCGACGAAGTTGCCCTCGCCGCTGAAGGCCAGGCTGTAGCCGAACACCGCCCACAGGATGCTGATGAGCGAGAACACGACGAAGACCTGCATCAGCACGCTGAGCATGTTCTTGCTGCGCGTCAGGCCGCCGTAGAACAGGGCCAGGCCGGGGATGGTCATCAGGATGACCAGCAGGGTGGAGGTCAGCATCCAGGCGGTGTCGCCGGAATCGACCTTGGGCGCGGCCTCGGCCGCCACGGCGGCGGCGGAAGCGGCGGCCTCGGGGGCCGCGGCCTGCGCCAGGGCCAGCCCGCTGCCCAGCAGCAGGCTCAGGCCCAGCGCGGGGGATGCGAATCGGGATTTCATGTTGGGGTCCTCCTTGGTACGGCGGGTCACAGGGCCTCGGCGCCGGTCTCGCCAGTGCGGATGCGGATCACCTGCTCGATGTCGGTGACGAAAATCTTGCCGTCGCCGATCTTTCCGGTGCGCGCGGCCTGCTCGATGGCCTCGGTCACGCGCTCGGCGATGTCCTCGCTCACGGCGGTCTCGATCTTCACCTTCGGCAGGAAGTCCACCACGTACTCGGCGCCGCGGTACAGCTCGGTGTGGCCCTTCTGGCGGCCGAAGCCCTTGACTTCGGTGACGGTGATGCCCTGCACGCCCAGCGCCGACAGCGCCTCGCGCACCTCGTCGAGCTTGAAGGGCTTGATGACGGCGGTGATGAGTTTCATGTTGCTATCCTTTACATAGTGATCGGCGCATGTCCAGCGCGGGCTGGAGGCCGATTTGGCTCAAAACGTGTACTTGACGCCCACCACCAGCCCGGTGCGCCCGGTGAAGCGCCCGCTGGGCGTGACGTACAGCGCCTTGTCGGCGTTGGTGCCGATCACGGCGGCGCTGGCCGACAGACCGTTGCCGAAGTCCTTGTTCAGCGTCAGCGCCCAGTCGGTGTACGAGAAGGCGCTGTTGTGGCGGATCCACTGGCGCCCCACGTGCGGCACCACCGACCAGCCGTCGCCGAGGTCGAAGTTGGCGGAGAGGTCCAGGTAGCCGCTGCCCTTGCTGTCGTCGAAGCCGAACAGGTTGGTCAGCGAGTGCGAGTACTTGACCGTGAACATCTCGTAGCTCAGCGCGCCGTAGATCTCGGTGGTGTTGGGGCTGGTGCCCAGCTTGGCGTTGGGGTACTGGTAGCGCAGCAGGCCGACGTCGTAGCCGATGGGGCCGGCTGTGCCCTTGTAGCCGCCGTACACGTCCCATTCGAGCGGCGCGTCGCCGCCGGCGTCCTTGACCCACTTGATGGTGGTCAGCCAGGTGCCCACGTACAGGCCGCTGGCGTGGCTGTAGTCGGCGCCGGCGCTGACGGCGGGCTTCAGGCGGGTCTGCGCGATGCCGCGGTAGCGGTAGTCGGTGGTCAATGCGGCGTTGAAGCTGAAGCTGTGCTCCGGCGTGGGCGCTTCGGCCGGCGCGGTGGCCTGGGCCAGCACGGCGCCGGAAGCGGCCAGGGCGGCCGTGGCCAGGGTGAGTCGTTGCAGGGTGCGCAGGGTCGTGGTCATGGGTGTCCTCCTTAGGATGGTGTGCACCCCTCACCATGCAGGGAGCGTGCCAGCGCACCGACGCGCTACAGTTCAGCTGCGCCGCCGCACGATGCGCGGCGCACGGCGCACTATTTCGGTGCATTTGTGCGCCGGCCGCGCCATCGATTCCACCGAAGCACCAAAACAGGGAGGCGCCGCCACATGGGTTTGAGTCTGGTGCAAAGCCGCGCGCTGATGGGCCTGGACGCGCCGGCCGTGACGGTGGAGGTGCACCTGGCCAACGGCCTGCCCAGCTTCACCCTGGTGGGGCTGGCGGACGTGGAGGTCAAGGAAGCGCGCGAGCGCGTGCGCAGCGCGCTGCTCAACAGCGGACTGGCCTTCCCGCACAACCAGCGCATCACCGTCAACCTGGCCCCGGCCGACCTGCCCAAGGACTCGGGCCGGTTCGACCTGCCGATCGCTCTGGGCATCCTGGCCGCCAGCGGGCAGATCGACGGCGCGCGCCTGGCGGGCTGGGAGTTCGCCGGCGAGCTGTCGCTGTCGGGCGAGCTGCGCCCCGTGCGCGGCGCGCTGGCCATGGCCGCCGCCCTGCGCCGCGCCGGCGAGGGGCCCGCGCTGGCCCTGCCGCCCGGCAGCGCCGAGGAAGCCGCCCTGGTGCCCGGCCTGGCCGTGTACCGCGCCCGTCACCTGCTGGACGTGGCGGCGCGGTTCATGCCGAACGCCGAGGACGCCGGCCCCGCCGGCGGCTGGGCGCGCGTGCCGCCCGCCGCGCGCCACGCGGCGCCGCCCTACCCCGACCTGGCCGACGTCAAGGGCCAAGCCGCCGCCAAGCGCGCGCTGGAGATCGCCGCCGCCGGCGGCCACGGCGTGCTGATGATCGGCCCGCCCGGCACCGGCAAGTCGATGCTGGCCCAGCGCTTCGCCGGCCTGCTGCCGCCCATGGGCGAGGACGAGGCGCTGCGCAGCGCCGCCATCGCCAGCCTGGGCGGGCGCTTCGACCTCGCGCGCTGGGGCCAGCGGCCCACGCGCGCGCCGCACCACACGGCCAGCGCGGTGGCGCTGGTGGGCGGCGGCTCGCCGCCGCGGCCGGGCGAGATCTCGCTGGCGCACGAGGGCGTGCTGTTCCTCGACGAACTGCCCGAGTTCCCCCGTGCCGCGCTGGAGGCGCTGCGCGAGCCGCTGGAGAGCGGCCACATCACCATCAGCCGTGCCGCTCGGCGGGCGGACTTCCCGGCGCGCTTCCAGCTCGTCGCGGCGATGAACCCCTGCCCCTGCGGCCACCTGGGCGCGCGCCAGCCGCCGTGCCGCTGCACGCCCGAGCAGGTGGCGCGCTACCAGGGCCGGCTGTCTGGCCCGCTGCTGGACCGCATCGACCTGCACGTCGAGGTCGCCGCCCTGGCGCCCGACGAACTGCTGGCCGCGCCCGCCGGCGAAGGCACGGCCGCCATCCGCGCCCGCTGCGCCGCCGCGCGCGAGCGCGCCTTGGCGCGGCAGGGCACGCCCAACCAGGCGCTGCAGGGCCAGGCGCTGGACGCGCACCTGCGGCTCGACCCCGCCGCCGCGCCCTTCGTCAGCGCCGCCGCCACCCGCCTGGGCTGGAGCGCCCGCGCCACGCACCGCGCGCTGAAGGTGGCGCGCACCATCGCCGACCTGGCCGGCAGCGAGCTGGTCACCACCGCCCACGTGGCCGAGGCGGTGCAGTACCGGCGCGCGCTGCGGGCGGCTGGGTCGTGAGATTTTGAATGAAACCCGCCTTCAACCCCTGTGAATACCATGCTGATAGCTACATAAACAGGAGCATTCAGCGCTCCTGAAGCCGCCTCACTTGACCGGCAGGAACACCAGCAGCGGCGCCGCCACCAGCCCCTGCACGTAGCCGATCACGGCGCGGCGGTAGCGCTCGGTCATGTAGCTGGCCAGCAGGTCGAGGCGGCCGATGACCTTGCCGAACTCGCGCTCGAAGCTCAGATTGCGGTTCTCGCCCGCGATCTCGTTGGCCAGCAGCAGCGGCTGGCCGCGTGCGTCACGGCGGGTGTTGAGGATCCACAGCGCCACTTCCATGTTGCGCGCGGCGTTGTGCACGTGCTGCGGATCGACGCCGTCGAGGTAGTAGAACTCGCGCTTGCCGCCGTGCGCGGTGACGATGGTGTCGGCGCAGGCCAGGATGAAGGCGGCCACGCGGTCGCCCTGGAAGGCCGGCGCGAGCGCCAGCGACAGCGCCGCCACGTCGCGCTGGCCGCCCAGCGGGGCCCAGGGCTGGCCGGCCCGCAGGGCGGTATCGAGCTGCAGCAGCGCGGTCTCGCGCGTGGCCGCCGTCTTGCGCCACTCGGCCGGGTTGCGGCGGTACAGCTTGTCGGCCAGCAGGCGCAGGCTGGCCAGGTTGGCGCTCATGGCGGCGTGGGTCATGCGGTTGCCCTCGCTCTGCAGCAGCTCGGTCGAACTGAAGCCGGCGCCTTGCACGGTGCCACGCGTCGTCGGCGCGTCGCCGGCGCAGCCGGCCAGGCTCAGGGCGCCGGCAAAGGAAAGGGCCGCGAAAGCGGCCCTGGACGTGCTGCAAACCCCGCCAGCGGCGGGGCGACGGCGATCAGGCCGCGACGGCGAGCTGCTCGCCCTTGACGGACGGCTTGCCGGAGCCGTTGGTAACGGCACCGCTGCCGGCGGCAGGGCTGCTGTCTTGCGATATGCCGAACGTGATCTCACCGGAAAGCTGGCCTCCTTCTTCGATCACGATCTTGCCATAGCGGATCTTGCCGATGACCTTGCCAGTGGCGAAGATGACCAGTTTCTGCCGCACCGTGAGATTGCCGTCGAAAATGCCGCGCACTTCGGCGATGTCGATCTCGGCCGAGCCCTTGAAGGCGCCCTGCTCAGCGATCTGGATCACGCGCGAGTTCATCGCGGCCTCGACCGTGCCCTCGACCACCAAGGTGTCGCAGTCGGTGATCTCGACGCCCTTGAGCTTGATGTTGGGACCGACGGTGAGCTTGGCACCGCTCTCGGCAGGCGCCGCGAGCATGGCGGCGGGCGCACTCACGGGCGCCGCGAACGGCTGCGCGCTGCCACCGGCCGAGGCGAGCGAACTGGTGCCGCCCAGCGGGCTGCCAGGGGTGCGGGACGCGGCGGGGTCGTTGTCGCGCTTGCCGAAGAATGGTCCTTGAAGTGCCATGCTCTCTCCTGATAACAATCGGTCAATTGTAACGATCACCGTGACATTTTTTACGAACAGCGGGAAAAAGTCGTAACGAAATCGCCCTGCCGCCGCCAGGGCCACGCCCCTGCCAGGGGGTACCATGCGTCAAGATTCGCAGCCGTTTCCCCGCCTCCACCTCCCGTTCACCGCCCCTCCACCTCCCGTTTCCCTGCCCTCACCCGCATGCCCGACCCGACCCCCCGGATCGCGACCAAGCGCACCGCCGTGGGCGTGCGCGCGGTGCTGGCCGGTCAATGGACGGCGGGTCGCCTGGCCACGCGGCCGGCCTGGCGGCGCGTGGCGAGCGCGCTGGCGGCGGTGGCGCCGGGCGCGGCCTGGGACTTGCGCCCGCTGCAGGCGCTGGACCACCTGGGGGCGCTCGCCCTGTGGGAGCACTGGGGTCGCCAGTGGCCGGCGCAAGTGGAGGCGCTCGACGAGCAGCGCGCCGTGCTGGAGCGGGTGGCGTCCTTTCCGCCCGTGCAGGCGGCCGCCGCGCTGCGCGGCTGGGCCGGACAGGTGGATGCGTTCGGACTGGGCGTCGTCCAGGCCGGCGCCCAGGTGCGCGACTTCGTCATGCTGGCGGGCCAGTTGCTGCTGGACGCGCTGCGCCTGCTGGCCGCGCCGCGGCGCGGGCCGTGGCGCGACTTCTCGGGCCTGCTGTACCGCATCGGGGCGCAGGCGCTGCCGATCACGGCGCTGGTGGGCTTTCTGATCGGCGTGGTGCTGGCCTACCTGATGAGCCAGGTGCTGCGCCAGTTCGGCGCCGAGACCTTCATCGTCAACATCCTCGGCCTGGCGCTGGTGCGCGAGCTGGGGCCGCTGCTGGCGGCGGTGCTGATCGCTGGGCGCTCGGGCTCGGCCATCACGGCGCAGATCGGCGTGATGCGCGTGACCGAGGAGCTGGACGCCATGCGCGTGCTGGGCATCCCCACGGGCTTCCGGCTGGTGCTGCCGCGCGCCATGGCGCTGGCCATCGCCATGCCGCTGATCTCGGTCTGGACCTCGGTGGCGGCGCTGGTGGGCGGCGTGCTGGCGGCCGACGTGACGCTGGGCATCAGCGGCAGCTACTTCCTGGAGGCGCTGCCCAAGGCGGTGCCGGTGGCCAACCTGACGCTGGCCTGCGCCAAGTCGGTGGTGTTCGGCCTGTTCATCGCGCTGATCGGCTGCCACTTCGGGCTGCGCGTCAAGCCCAACACCGAGAGCCTGGGGCAGGGCACCACGGCGTCCGTGGTGGCCTCGATCACCGCCGTGATCCTGATCGACGCGCTGTTCGCCGTGCTGTTCAAGAGCGTGGGGATATGACTCACCCCCGTGGCTCCACTCGCCGCGCGATGTTGCGCCTCCCCCCTCGAGGGGGCGCACCCATTGGCCGGGCGGAGCCCGGCCAGGGGTGCACTGGGTTGGCCTGCTCCGCGGCCATTCGATCCTTTGGGATTCTTCCGCTGTGGGTGGCGCGCGGCGTCATGGGTCACTGAGGATGGACACCGCCGCCGTCCACGACGACCGCGCCGGCGCGCTGCCCGCGCCGGGGCAGCCGGTGATCGAGGTGCGCGGCCTGTGGAGCGTGTTCCCCGTGCCCGGCGGCGGCGAGGTGGTGGTGCACAAGGACCTCGACCTCACCGTGCTGCGCGGCGAGGTGCTGACCCTGGTGGGCGGCTCGGGCACCGGCAAGACGGTGCTGCTGCGCCAGATGCTGGGGCTGAACACGCCGGCCAAGGGCAGCGTCACCGTGCTGGGCCGGCCGGTGGCCGAGCTGTCGCGCGACGGCGCCGCCGCGCGCGTGGGCATGCTGTTCCAGCAGGGGGCGCTGTTCTCGGCCTTCAGCGTGCTCGACAACATCGCCTTCCCGCTGCGCGAGGCGGGCGCCGTGCCCGACGCGCTGGCGCGCGAGGCAGCCATGCTCAAGCTGCGGATGGTGGGCCTGAAGCCCGGCGACGCGCACAAGATGCCGGCCGAGCTGTCCGGCGGCATGATCAAGCGCGTGGCGCTGGCGCGCGCGCTGGTCATGGACCCGCCGCTGCTGATGCTCGACGAGCCCACCGCCGGCCTCGACCCCGACAGCTCCGACGCCTTCGTGACCCTGCTGCGCTCGCTGCACCAGGAGCTGGGCCTGACCGTGGTGATGGTCACGCACGATCTGGACACGCTGTTCGAGCTGTCCAGCCGGGTGGCCGTGCTGGCCGAGCAGCGCGTCATCATCGCCGCGCCGGTTCGGGAGGTACTGGCCTTCGACCACCCGTTCATCCGTCACTTCTTCCTGGGCGAGCGCGGCCAGCGCGCCATGGAGCTGCTGCACCAGCGCAAGCAGACCGCATGAAAGGACAATAGAGCGCCATGGAAAACAAGTCCCATGCCCTGGCCGCCGGCCTGTTCGTGGTGGCGGTGACCGCGCTGCTGGCCGTGCTGGCCCTGTGGCTGACGCGCGACATCGCCAACACCACCACCTACGAGATGACCAGCAGCGACGCCGTCACCGGCCTGCAGGTGCAGGCGCCGGTGCGCTTCAAGGGCGTGGCCGTGGGCAAGGTGACCGACATCGCCTTCGACCCCGCCGCGCGCGGCAACGTGCTGGTCACCGTGGCCGTCAGCCCCGCCGCGCCCATCACCCAATCCACCTTCGCCACGCTGGCGTTCCAGGGCGTCACCGGCCTGTCCTTCATCCAGCTCGACGACGACGGCGCCTCCAGCGCGCCGCCGCCCGCCGGCCCCAACGGGCCGCCGCGCATCCCCCTCAAGCCCAACGCGCTGGGCCAGCTCACCGACCAGGCCAGCGCGCTGATCGACAAGGTGGACAAGGCCGTCGAGAGCATCAACCAGGCGCTCGGCCCCGGCAACCAGGCCGCGCTGACCCAGGCGCTGGCCCAGGTCGGCGCCGCCGCCGGCAGCATGAACCAGCTCGCGCTGACCACCGACAAGACCCTGCGCACCCAGTTCGACCCGGCCCGGACCAACCTGCCGGCGCTGGTCCAGCAGGCCGGCGCCACCCTCAAGACCACCCAGGACGCCGCCGCCGAGGCGCGCCGCGCCATCGCCGCGTTGGGCGAGGTGGCCGCCGACGCCCAGCAGGGGCTGGCGCGCGTGACCGGCTCCGGCGGCGTGATCGACCGCATGGGCGAGAGCGCCAACACCGTCACAAGCACCACGCTGCCGCGCATCCAGCACCTGACCGACGACGCCAGCCGCACCATCCGCCGGCTGGACCGCATCGCCGACGCGCTGGGCGAGAACCCGCAGGCGCTGCTGTACGGCAGCGGCGCCATCCCGGCCGGCCCCGGCGAGCCAGGTTTCGCGGCGCCCGCGGCCACTTCGCTCCGCCAGGATTGATATGAAAATAATAGCTGTTGGCGCAATACCCATGCGGGCTAGAACCCTGTTTCTCTTGATTCCCGTGATCCTGACCGGCTGCGCCCTGCCGCTGCCCGACAAGCCCGTGCGCCCCGAGCCCTACGACCTCGGCCCGGCCCTGGCCGCGCCCGCCGCCACGCCCGCTGGCGCGCCGCTGGCGCTCGACGGCGTCGAATCGGCCGCCGCCATCGACAGCACCTCGGTCATCTACCGGCTGCTGTACGCCGGCAGTGGTCAGCAGCCGCGCCCCTACGCCCACGCGCGCTGGACCATGTCGCCGCCGCAGCTCGTCACCCAGCGCCTGCGCGAGGCGCTGGCGGCCACGCGCCCGGTGCTCGACACCGGCACCGGCCTGGCCACGCTGGAACTGCGCGCCGAGCTGGACGACTTCAGCCACGTCTTCTCCTCGCCCGGCGCCAGCGAAGGCGTGGTGCGCCTGCGTGTCACCGTCACCGCGCCCGGCGCGCGGCAGGACCGCTTGCTGGGCCAGCGCACCTTCGCCGCGCGCCACGCCGCCCCCACGCCCGACGCCGCAGGCGGCGTCGGCGCGCTGCGCGCGGCCACCGACGAGGTGGTGCGGCAGGTGGTGGACTGGGTAGGCAGCCTGCCGGCCCCGCGCTGACCACCGGACGCCGGCTGCGGCGGGCCGTGGATTCGGGCAAGATGCCCGCATCCCAACGCGAGGCAAGCCAGCGTCATGTTCCATCTCAGCGTCCCCTGGTGGGAATTCGTCCTCCGCGGCGTCGTCGTGTACCTGTTCCTGCTGCTGTTCCTGCGCCTCACCGGGCGGCGCCAGATCGGACAGTACGACCCGTTCGACCTGATCCTGCTGCTCATCCTGTCCAACGCGGTGCAGAACTCGATGAACGCGGGCGACAACTCGCTGCTGGGTGGACTGATCTCGGCGCTGACGCTGATCGGCTGCCACGTGCTCATGTCGCAACTGGCCTGGCGCAGCCCACGGCTGGCGCGGCTGATCGACGGCAAGCCGCGCGTGCTGATCCACGCCGGCCAGCTCGACGCCGGCACCCTGCGCGCCGAGCGCCTGACCGCCGACGACGTGCACGCCGCCCTGCGCGCCGCCGGCTGCCTGCACACGCACGAGGTCGAGCGCGCCACCATCGAGACCAACGGCCAGATCACCGTGGTGCTGCGCAACCGCGATTCGGCGCGCGGGCTCGAAGTGGAGAGCTGACCTCCCTGCGTCAGTCGCAGGCGCGCCAATCCTTGCCGGCCAGGGCCGGGCGCAGCGCCGCCAGTTGCGGGCGCAGCGCGGCGCCGGGGCGGTCCACGTCCACGCCAAGTTCGCGCAGCTCGGCGCGCTTGGCGCGCACCGCCTCGGCGTCGGCCAGCCGGCCGACGTAGACCATCCAGCGGTCAGGCAACTGCACCGGGTCGAGGCGCCAACTGCCGGACGGCAGCGCGGCGGCGGCGCGCAAAGCGGCGGCCTGGTCCTCGTCGAAGGTGCCGGCCTGCAGGCAGGCGGTGCCATCGTCCAGCGCGGGGGCCGCCGCCACCGTGGCCGAAGCGGCCGTCCTGGCCATGGACGCGGGCGCCGCCACGGGGGCGGCCGACGCCGCCGCCAGGGGCCGCACGCTCAGCGCCTCGGGCCGCACCTGCCGCGCCAGGGGCTCGGACTCGGCGGGCGTCTCGGGGCCCAGGCCCAGGCCACGCAGCGCGCCTTGTGACCAGGCCAGCAGCAGCGCCACCACCAGCGCGCGCGGCATGGGCGGCCTACGCGTCCCTGGGTGCCAGCGGGCGCACGCTGACTTCGGCGGTGTGGATCTCGCGCAGGCCACCGGCCGTCTGCACGCGCAGCGCGCCGGTGGGGCCGACGCCGCAGGCCAGGCCCTCGGTGCCGTCGGACAGGCGCACCGCCCGGCCGGCGAAGACGTCGCGGGCGTTGAAGCGTTCGGCCAGGGGCGCGAATCCGGCGTGCTCGAACACCTTGACCGTCCGCGCCAGCGGCGCCGCGATGCGCGCCAACGCGGCGGGCGGGTCGATGCCTGGTCGCAGCGCCTGCAGCCAGGCCGGCGGCGTGGAGAAGCCGGCGTCCTCCATCGGGGCGATGTTGATGCCGACGCCGATCACGGCGTAGCGCGCCGCATCCGCCGCGCCGGCGCCCGCCGTCTCGACCAGGATGCCGGCCAGCTTGCGGTCCTGCCACCACAGGTCGTTGGGCCATTTCAGGCCGATGCCGGGGTGCAGGCTCTCGGCCACGGCCAGCCCGACGGCCAGCGACAGACCCGACCAGTCGCGCGGCGCCAGCGGCAGCCCAAGCGAGAAGGCCAGCGCCGCGCCCGGCGGCCGGCGCTGCCAGCCGCGCCCCAGGCGGCCGCGTCCGGCGGTCTGCACCTCGGCCGCCAGCAGCACCGGCGCCGTCTCGCCGGCGCGGGCACGGCGCATCAGCTCGGTGTTGGTGGAGTCGATCTCGGCCACGGCCTCGACCGAGATGCCCGGCAGCAGCGGCGCCAGCGCCTCGCCGAGGGCAGCCGTGGGCCAGGGCAGGGCGGGCCGGTTCATGCGTCAGCGCCGGGGGCGAGCGCCCTTTTTGGGCTTGCCGCCCAGGTCCTCGGCGCCGTCCAGGCCGGACGACAGCAGGGTGCCGCGGCACTTGCGGCTGCCGCACCAGCAGGGGTAGTCGGCCTTCAGCTCGGAGGTGAGCGGCTCGTCGATCACCAGGCCGTAGTCGTAGTTCAGCTCCTCGCCGGCCCGGATGGCGCGCCGCGCCTTGATGAAGATGCGGCCGTCCTGCTCATCGGCGATGCAGTTGGGAGCGCAACTGTGGTTGATCCAGCGCGAGGCGTTGCCGCCGTGAAGCGCGTCGATGACGCGGTCCTCGTCGATGTGGAAGTAGAAGGTGTGGTTGGGGTCGTCGGGATCGTGCGGGTGGCGGCGCTGCGCCTCGTCCCAGGTGATGATTTCGCCCACGTACTCGATGATGCGCGTGCCCCGGGGGATGTCCACCAGCGCGAACACGCCCTTGCCGTGCACGCCCGAGCGGCGGGTCTGGATGCGGCGGCCGGCCGGCAGGGCGGCCGTGGCGGAAGCGGTGGATTTGGAGGGCACGGCCGGAATTTGCTATGTTGAACCCATGGGTGCGCATGGGCGCGCCTGCGTGGGCGCGTGAGCGCACGCGCGCGAAGGAACCGGATTCTAGCCACATGAAAACCCTGGTCATTGCCGAGAAGCCCTCGGTGGCGCAAGACATCGTGCGCGCCCTCACGCCCGTCGCGGGCAAGTTCGACAAGCACGACGATCACTTCGAGAACGAGCGCTACGTGGTCACCAGCGCCGTGGGCCACCTGGTGGAAATCCAGGCGCCCGAGCAGTACGACGTCAAGCGCGGCAAGTGGAGCTTCGCTCACTTGCCGGTGATCCCGCCGCGCTTCGACCTCAAGCCCGTGGACAAGACCCGGACGCGCCTGAACGCCGTCGTCAAGCAGGCCCGCCGCAAGGACGTGGGCGCGCTGGTCAACGCCTGCGACGCGGGACGCGAGGGCGAGCTGATCTTCCGCCTGATCGAGCAGTACGCCGGCGGCCAGAAGGGCGAGCAGTTCGTGCCGCTGGGCAAGCCCGTGCAGCGCCTGTGGCTGCAGAGCATGACGCCGCAGGCCATCCGCGACGGCTTCGAGCGGCTGCGCAGCGACCAGCAGATGCAGGGCCTGGCCGACGCCGCGCGCAGCCGCAGCGAGGCCGACTGGCTGGTGGGCATCAACGGCACGCGGGCGATGACGGCCTTCAATTCGCAGGGCGGCGGCTTCTTCCTGACCACCGTGGGCCGCGTGCAGACGCCGACGCTGGCGGTGGTGGTCGAGCGCGAGGAGCAGATCCGCCGGCACGTATCGCGCCCCTACTGGGAAGTGCACGCCACCTTCCTGGCCGAGGCCGGCCTGTACCCGGGCAAGTGGTTCGACCCGGCCTGGAAGAAGGGCGACGACCCCGACGCGCGCGCCGACCGCGTGTGGGACGAGCGCACGGCACTGGCCATCGCCGCGGCCGCGCGCGGCCAGTCCTGCACGGTGCGCGAGGAAAGCAAGCCCACCTCCCAGGCGTCGCCCGCCCTGTTCGACCTGACCAGCCTGCAGCGCGAGGCCAACGGCAAGTTCGGCTACTCGGCCAAGACCACGCTGGCGCTGGCGCAGTCGCTGTACGAGCGCCACAAGGCGCTGACCTACCCGCGGACCGACTCGCGCCACCTGCCCGAGGACTACGTGGGCGTGGCGCGCCAGACCTTCGAGATGCTGGCCGCCGGCCAGCAGCGCCACCTGGCGCCGCACGCCCGCACGGCGCTGGAGCAGGGCTACGTCAAGCCATCCAAGCGCATCTTCGACAACGCCAAGGTATCGGACCACTTCGCCATCATCCCCACGCTGCAAGAGCCCGGCGCGCTGTCGGAGGCCGAGCGCAAGCTGTACGACCTGGTGGTGCGCCGCTTCATGGCGGTGTTCTTCCCCAGCGCCGAATACCAGGTGACGACCCGCGTTACCACCGCCAGCCACGAAGGAAAGAGCTACGACTTTCAGAGCCACGGCAAGGTGCTCACCAAGCCCGGCTGGCTGGCCATCTACGGCAAGGAAGCCGCCGACGAGCAGGGCGACGACAAGGACGGCAAGTCGCTGGTGCCCGTCCGGCCCGGCGAGATGGTGCGCAACGAGTCGGCCGAGGCCAAGGCCCTGCGGACCCGCCCGCCCGCCCGCTACTCCGAGGCCACGCTGCTGGGCGCCATGGAAGGCGCGGGCAAGTGGGTCGAGGACGACGAGCTGCGCGAGGCCATGCAGGAAAAGGGCCTGGGCACCCCCGCCACGCGAGCGGCCATCATCGAGGGCCTGCTGAACGAGAAGTACATGCTGCGCGAGGGGCGCGAGATGATCCCCACGGCCAAGGCCTTCCAGCTCATGACGCTGCTGCGCGGCCTGGAGGTGGAGGAACTCAGCCGGCCCGAGTTGACCGGCGAGTGGGAATACAAGCTGGCGCAGATGGAGCACGGCCAGCTCTCGCGCGAGCAGTTCATGCGCGAGATCGCCGCCATGACCGAGCGCATCGTGCGCAAGGCCAAGGAATTCAGCCGCGACACCGTGCCCGGCGACTACGCCACCCTGCAGGCGCCCTGCCCGCACTGCGGCGGCGTGGTCAGGGAGAACTACCGCCGCTACGGCTGCACCGGCGCCGACGGCCAGGGCGAGGGCTGCGGCTTCTCCTTCACCAAGACGCCCGGCGGGCGCACCTTCTCCGCCGAGGAGGCCGAAGCGTTCCTGCGCGACCGCCGCATCGGCCCGCTGGAGGGTTTCCGCTCCAAGGCCGGCTGGCCCTTCGTGGCCGAGCTGGCGCTGGTGCCCGACGAGGAAGGCGGCAGCCACTTCAAGCTGGAGTTCGACTTCGGCGACGACGCCAAGGCCGAGCAGTCGGGCGAGATCGTCGACCTGTCCGGCCAGGCCGGCCTGGGCCCCTGCCCCAAGTGCGGCGCGCAGGTCTTCGCCTTCGGCAAGAGCTACGTCTGCGAGAAGTCCGTGCCCACCGCCGCGCAGCCCACGCCGTCGTGCGACTTCAAGAGCGGCCAGATCATCCTGCAGCAGCCCGTGGAGCCCGCGCAGATGAAGAAGCTGCTGGAGGACGGCAAGACCGACCTGCTCGACAAGTTCGTCAGCATGCGCACGCGCCGCGCCTTCAAGGCGCGCCTGGCCTGGAGCGCCGAGGAAGGCAAGGTGATCTTCGAATTCGAGCCGCGCGAAGGCAAGCCCGGCGCCAAGTACCCGCCGCGCAAGGCCGCGCCCGCTACGAAATCAGGAGCTACCGGCGTAACAGGGACGCCGGCCAAAGCCCCGAAAGCCGCCAAAAAGGCGCCCGCCCGGAAAGCCGCCGCCCCGCAGGCCGAGAAAACCCCGCGCGCCGGCACCCTCAAGCCCGACCCGCAGCTCGCCGCCGTCATCGGCGCCGGCCCCTTCGGCCGCGGCGAGGTGATGAAGCTGCTGTGGGACTACATCAAGGCCCACGGCCTGCAGGACCCGCAGGACAAGCGCACCATCGTCGCCGACGCCAAGCTGCGCCCCATCCTCGGCGCCGACCGCGTGGGCATGTTCAAGCTGGCGGGCATCGTGGGCGGGCATTTGAGCTGAGCACCCCTTGAACATTGGATCATCCATGAACATCACCAAAGACACCGCCGTCACCCTCGCCTACAAGCTGACCACGCCGCAGGGCAAGCCGCTGGACGCCGGCACCACGGCCTACCTGCACGGCGGCTACGGCAACCTCTTCGCCAAGGTCGAGGCCGCGCTGGAGGGCCAGGGCGTGGGCCATTCGGTCAGCATCGAGCTGGCGCCGGCCGACGCCTTCGGCGAGCGCGACGAGGCGCTGGTGCGCACCATCCCCAGGAGCGAGTTCCCGCCCGGCGTGAAGGTCGGCGGCCAGTTGCAGGGCGCGGGGCCGTCGGGGCAGCCGCAGGTGTTCAACGTGATCAGGATCAAGGGGCCCGAGGTGCACCTGGACGGCAACCACGCGCTGGCCGGGCAGGCGCTGCGCTTCGCCGCCAAGGTGACGGCCGTGCGCGCCGCCACGGCCGAGGAGATCGCCCATGGCCACGTGCACGGGGCGCACGGGCATCACCACTGAGGTCCAGGACTCCTGTATTGATAGCTTTCTGCGCAATATCCATGCGGTCTGGCGGCTGATTTAACCTGGAATCAGCCCCTCGGCGCCGCTCCAGCGCCGCGTGTCCGCGCGCCCTTTTCCCATGTCCCTCCCCGAGCCTTCCGCCGCCCCGCCCCTACGTCAGCACCAGGCCTGGGCCATGCTGCTGGCACTGACCAGCGCGTTCGCGCTGAGCCAGGCCTTCCGCACGGTGGCGTCCATCATGGGGCCGCCGCTGGCCGGGCAGCTGCACCTGTCGCCGCAGCAGCTGGGGCTGTGGGCGGCGTCCTACCACTTCGCGTTCGGCTTCATGCAACTGGCGATGGGCGTGTCGCTGGACCTGTGGGGCGTGCGGCGCACGATTCTGCTGGCGTTTCCGATGGCGATGGCCGGCGCGGCGCTGTCGGCGCAGGCGGACAGCTACCCGGTGCTGATGCTGGGCCAGTTGCTGATCGGCACCGGCTGCGCGCCGGCCTTCCTGGTCTGCACGCTGTTCATCAGCCGCCACTTCTCGGCCGCGCGCTTCACCGCCACCTCGGGGCTGGTGATGAGCCTCAGCAACCTGGGCGTGCTGGCCACGGCCACGCCGCTGGCCTGGCTGATCGAGCTGCGCTCCTGGCGCTGGGGTTTCGGCGTGCTGGCCGCGGCCAGCGTGCTGTCCTGGGTGGCGATCTGGTGGCTGGTGCGCGAGCCGGCGCGCGCCGGCACGGCGGCCGGCGGCGGCCGGCGTCCCTCGGCCCTGGCGTCGCTGCGCGAGCTGCTGCGCCTGTTCGCCCTGCCGCAGACGGCCGGGCTGGTGGCCTACGCCGCGGTGGGTTACGCCGGCTTCATCTCGCTGCGCGGGCTGTGGCTGGGGCCGCTGCTGGTGGAGCGCCACGGCTTCTCGCTGGTGCAGAGCGGCAACGTGGCGCTGGCGATGACGCTGGCCAGCATGGCCAGCCCGGCGGTCTTCGGCCGGCTGGACCCCGGCGGCGCGCGGCGCGTGCGCTGGATGCTGACGCTGACGCTGGTGGCCGCCATGATGGTGGGCACCATCGGCCTGGTGCGCTTGGCCTGGGCCGACGTGGCGCTGGCCGTCACCTACGGCATGCTGTCGGGCAGCGGCGTGCTGCAGTACGGCTACGTGCGCGACGCCTACCCCGAGGCGGTGCGCGGGCGGGCGCTGTCGCTGTTCACGATGGCGATGTTCCTGGGCATCTCGCTGATGCAGTGGGCCAGCGGGCTGGCCGCCAGCCTGGCGCCCAGCGTGGGGGTGGAGCCGTTCACCGCCGCGCTGCTGACCATGTCGGCGCTGCTGCTGGCCGGGGCGCTGGCCTTCTGGTGCCTGCCGCGCGCGACGCCGGCGGGCGGGTAAGGGCACGCCTGGTTACCGGGCGGGCGCCCACGGCGTCATACTGGCCGGATGCCACAGGAGAGCCTTGCCATGTCCCACGTTCGCACCCTGCTCGCCCGCGCCGCGCTCGCCGGCGCGGCCCTGGCCGCGCTGGCCGGCTGCGCCGGCACGCCGCGCAACCCCGAGGTCGAGGCCGCCACGCCGGGCGTCACCGTGTACGGCACGGCCGATGCCGGCGTGGGCCGCATCGGACGCTGAGAATTGCTATCTGATTAATAGCTTTTAGCTCAATATCCACGCTGGCCAGAGCCCGAAAAGGCTTGAAATCCGCCGATGCGCCGCCTGACGCACGCTCCCAACGCCGCCATCGCCCAGCTCTGGGCCGACCTGCTGTGCGAGGCCGGCTACCCGGCCACGGTGGAGCGGCGCTTTCTCTCCAGCGTGGCGGGCGAGCTGCCGCCCGACCAGTGCCTGCCCGAGATCTGGCTGCGCCATGACGAGCACCTGGGCGCGGCGCGCGCGCTGCTTCAGGACCTGGCGCGCGTGCCCCAGCGGCGCTGGGTCTGCGGCGGCTGCGGCGAGCTGGTCGAAGGCGGCTTCGAGCAATGCTGGGCCTGCGGCGCGCTGATGCCGGACGCCTGGCGGGAGGGCGGCAACCCGCCGCTTTAAGATCGCGCCATCCCGCCATCCTGGCCGCGGCTTCCATCGGAGTTCATCATGAAAATCAGTGCCCGCAACGTGTTGCCTGGCAAGGTCGTTTCCATCGTCCGCGGCCCCGTGTCCACCGAGGTGACGCTGGAAATCTCGCCCGGCGTGCAGATCACCTCGACCATCACCAGCAACTCCGCCGAGGCGCTGGGCTTGAAGGAAGGCGCCAGGGCGTACGGCGTGATCAAGGCATCGTCCGTGATGATCGGCGTGGACGACTGACCGGGGGCGCCTACTTCATCCGGTCGTCGGAGCGGGTGGAGGGCAGGCGCTGCAAGCCCTGCGCGAACCAGCCGATGCGTTCGGTGGCTCGCACGTCCAGGGCGGGCACATAGGGCTTGATGTCGAGCACCGGCGTGCCGTCGAGCATGTCGTTGCCCAGGAACCGCAGCACGCGGCCTTGCACGCTGGCCAGCCGCACGATGGACAGGCCCAGGCGGTTGGGCCGGGCGGGTGAGCGCGTGGCAAAGACGCCGTGGCTTCGGGTGTCCATGAAGGGCACGACCTCCAGCTTTTCAGACGCCAGATGCAGATGCGTGAGCACGATCAGGTAGTCGAACCCCTCGATGTCGCGCAATCCGGCGGCAAACTCCTCGAAAACCTCCAACTCGCCTTCCACGTCCGCCGCGGCCACGGTTTGGATGGGCATGCCCTGCGTCGTGGGGAACGGGCCGCGAACGATGCCGATGGGGCGGACGGCGATGCCGCCCGAGGTTCCGGCTTGCGGTGGCATGCCGCCCTTCACTTCCAGCGCAGCGGCTCGGTCGGCACGCTGCCGCGCGTGCCCGACAGGGTCAGCACGCCTTCCTGCACGGTGGCCTGCAGCTGCATGCTGCGCTCGGCAAGCTGCGCCAGCGCCTGCACGTCGGCGGCGGGCAGGCGCCACACCTGCAGCCGGTCCAGCCGAGCCAGTTTGCCGGCGATGCCGCGCCACCACACCTCGGCCGCCGGGCCGTGGGCGTAGACGATGACCTGGTCGGCCTTGGAGCAAGCCTTGGCCAGGGGCTTGTCGTCGGGCTGGCCGACTTCGACCCACAGGCGCGCACGGCCGGTGAAGTCGCTCAGCAGCACATCGGGCTCGTCGGGGCTGGACAGGCCGGCGCCGAAGCCGATGCGGCCGTCGCCGCCGCACATCGCCTGCACCTGGTGGGCGTTGAGCGCCAGCGCGGCCAGGCGCACCATCATGCGTTCGTCGGTCTCGCTGGGGTGGCGCGCCAGGGTGAGCTGCAGGTCGGTGTAGCAGGCGTGGTCGATGTCGGCCAGTGCCAGGTCGGCCTTGAAGATGGTGGATTTGAGGGCCATGGGGCGGTGTTGATACTATTTTATTGATAGCTGTCGGCGCAGTATCCGCGCCGGCCCTTGGCCAATTTTTTTTGAAATCCGCGCGGTCAGATCCGCCGCGCCAGGGCGGCCGCCATGCCGGTGTAGGCGGCGGGCGTGAGAGCCAGCAGGCGCTCCTTCTCGGCCGGCGGGATGTCCAGCGAGCGGATCAGGGCGTGCAGCGCCTCGGGCGTGACGGCCTGCCCGCGCGTGGCGTCCTTGAGCTTCTCGTAGGCACCGGGCACGCCGTGGCGGCGCATCACGGTCTGGATCGGCTCGGCCAGCACTTCCCACGCCGCATCCAGGTCGGCGGTCAGGGCGGCCTCGTTCAGCTCCAGCTTGTTCAGGCCGGCGAGCAGCGACTGGTAGGCCAGCACCGCATGACCCAGGGCCACGCCCATGTTGCGCAGCACGGTGGAATCGGTCAGGTCGCGCTGCCAGCGGCTGACGGGCAGCTTCTCGCTCAGGTGGCGCAGCACGGCGTTGGCCAGGCCCAGGTTGCCCTCGGCGTTCTCGAAGTCGATGGGGTTGACCTTGTGCGGCATGGTGGAGGAGCCGATCTCGCCCGCCCGGGTCTTCTGCTTGAAGTAGCCCAGGGAGATGTAGCCCCACACGTCGCGCGCCAGGTCGATGCAGATGGTGTTGGCGCGCGCCACGGCGTCGAACAACTCGGCCATGTAGTCGTGCGGCTCGATCTGGATGCTGTAGGGCTGGAAGACGAGGCCCAGGCCAAAGGGTTCGGAGAACCCGTGACCGGGTTCAGGCTCGGGCGACTCGATCACCCGGCGGCTGAAAGCCTCCCAGTCGAAAGCCGGCCACGCCGACAGGTGGGCGTTGTAGTTGCCCACGGCACCGTTCATCTTGGCCATCAGCGGCACGCTGGCGATGCGCCCGCGCGCGCCGGCCAGGCGCACGGCGACGTTGGCGATCTCCTTGCCCACGGTGGTGGGGCTGGCGGTCTGGCCGTGGGTGCGACTGAGCATGGGCACGTCGGCGTGCTGGTGCGCCAGCGCGCGCAGCCGGGTCAGCACCGCGTCCAGCGCGGGCAGCAGCACCTGGTCGCGCCCGGCCTTGAGCTGCAGCGCGTGGCTGGTGTTGTTGATGTCCTCGCTGGTGCAGGCGAAGTGCACGAACTCGCCGGCGGCCTGCAGCTCGGGGCGGCCCTCGAACCTGGACTTGATCCAGTACTCGACCGCCTTCACGTCATGGTTGGTGGTCTTCTCGATGTCCTTGATGGCCTGGCCGTCAGCCTCGGAGAAGTCGCTCAACAGCCCGGCGAGGTAAGCGCGCGCTTCGCCGGACAGGGGCTTGAATTCGGCGAAACCCGCGTCCGACAAGGCGGTGAACCAGGTCAGCTCCACCTGCACGCGGTAGCGCATGTAGCCCAGCTCGCTGAGGTGCGGGCGCAGGGCGGCGAGCTTGGCGGCGTAGCGGCCGTCCAGGGGCGAAAGGGCGGAAAGGGGGCTCAGATCCATCGCTGGATTGTAGAAGCCGGCTCCCCCGCGCATCGGCCGGTTCGCGCGCGGATTCGTCGGCACTCGTGAGGCGGCGCACTAAAATGACGGTGCCCATCGGCCACCCGTCCACCAGCCAGCGGTAGTTTCCATGTCCATGAAATTGATCGGCTCCCCGGCCAGCCCCTACGTGCGCAAGGTGCGCGTCGTCCTGGCCGAGAAGAAGCTGGACTGCCAGTTCGTCACCGAGAACGTCTGGGCCGAAGGCACCACCATCGGCAGCGCCAACCCGCTGGGCAAGGTGCCCTGCCTGATCGTGGACGGGCAGGACGCGGTGTTCGACTCGCGCGTGATCGTCGAGCACCTGGACACGCTCTCGCCCGTGGGCAAGCTGATCCCGCCGGCCGGCCGCCACCGGGTGGAAGTCAAGACCTGGGAGGCGCTGGCCGACGGCCTGCTGGACGCCGCCATCCTGGCGCGCCTGGAGCGCACCTGGCCCGGCCGCGCCGAGGGCGAGCGCAGCGCCGCCTGGATCGAGCGCCAGATGCGCAAGGTGGACGATGCGCTGGCCGCGATGAGCAGCGGCCTGGGCGACAAGGCCTGGTGCTCGGCCGGCATCCACCTGACCCTGGCCGACATCGCCGTCGGCTGCGCGCTGGGCTACCTGGACTTCCGCTTCCCCGATTTGGACTGGCGCGCGCGCCACGCCAACCTGGCGCAACTGCTGGACGCGCGGCTGACGCAGCGCCCGAGCTTCGCGGACACCGTGCCCGTCGCCTGAGCCGGACGCTCTCTTCCTGCCTCAAAGCGACCGCGCCGCCGGGGCACGAGGCCCGGGCGGCGCGGTCTGAATAAAAAAGCTGCCGAAGCGGCCTGAAGCGAAGGAGGAGGAGGGAGGGAGGAGGAAGTACGCTTCAGGTTTTCAATCGGCGCGAAGCCGGCAGGCTTGGCAGCGTCAAGGAGTCAATGGGCTTGGGTCCCACTCATCACGTGCATTGAGAGGGCGCATCTTCGTCCAAAGTTCCGGTTCGCGTCGCCACGATGCGTAAAGTACTGTGAAGCCCGCGTGACGGATTGCACACCACCCAGCGCCTAGAATGCCGGGCACCAGCACAACCACTTCGCGTCCGAGAGGAACTTCCCCCATGACCATGCTCTACCCCGAACTTTTCAAGCAGCTCGAAGCCGTGCGCTGGAACATGGGCAAGGACATTCCTTGGGACAGTTTCGACGCCAGCCAGCTCAGCGACGAGCAGGCGCAAACCATCAAGATGAACGCCATCACCGAGTGGTCGGCGCTGCCGGCCACCGAGATGTTCCTGCGCGACAACCAGGAGGACTCGGACTTCTCCGCCTTCATGTCGATCTGGTTCTTCGAGGAGCAGAAGCACTCGCTGGTGCTGATGGAGTACCTGCGGCGCTTTCGCCCCGACCTGGTGCCGACCGAGGAGGAGCTGCACGCGGTGCGCTTCCAGTTCGACCCCGCGCCGGCGCTGGAGACGCTGATGCTGCACTTCTGCGGCGAGATCCGCCTCAACCACTGGTACCGCTGCGCGGCCGAATGGCACACCGAGCCGGTGATCCGCCACATCTACACCACGCTCAGCCACGACGAGGCGCGCCATGGCGGCGCCTATCTGCGCTACATGAAGCGGGCCATCGCCAACTTCGGCGACGACGCGCGCACGGCCTTCGCCAAGGTGGGCGTGCTGATGGCCAGCGCGCGCCGCACGGCGCAAGCGCTGCACCCGACCAACCTGCACGTGAGCAAGGCGCAGTTCCCGCGCGACACGGTGCAGAGCCGCCTGCCCGACCCCGAGTGGCTGGAGGAATGGCTGGACAAGCAGATCAAGTTCGACGCCGGCTGGGAGACCAAGGTGGTCGAGCGCATCCTGCACAACCTCAGCCTGCTGCTGGAGCGCGGCTTCAAGACCGCGCAGGACCTCAACCGCTACCGCAAGGAGTTGTCGGTGCGCACGTCCGGCGGCGCGCAGCCGGCCACGGCCTGAGAAGGCGTCAGCCAGGTCTTCGGCTCCTCGGCTCGTCGTCGAGGCTTTCCTCCAGCATGCGGCGCTATGCCGGGTTCTTGTCGCCGATCAGGGCGACCCTCTGGACCAGCGCTCACGCGAAGGCCATCCCGGCGGCGTGGCCGAGGGTGAAGGCCTCCTCGAACACCGAGTAGCCCGACCAGTCCGCGTGGGCGAAGGCCAGGCGCGGCGCGGCCTCGAAGACGAGCGCCGGATGCTCCTTGTTTAATAGCAGTCGGCACAATACTGATGCGGGCCAGAGGCTGATTTGGCTCAAATTTCCGGGCACGGGCACGGCCATGGCATGGCCGTAGCGCACCAGCTCGATGCGCTGGGTCTTGCCGGCCAGGTCGGGGTGGGCGGCGGCCAGCTCGGCCACGATGGCGTCGCGCCACGCCGTCCACGGCGCCTGCAGCAAGCGCTCGCGCCCGCCCGGCTCGTCGCCCAGCGCGCGGTAGTAGGTCAGCACCGTGGGGCCGGGCACGGGGCGCAGGCTCTGGTGCCGTGCATCGACGTAGCCCAGGCCGGCGCCGCCGTACAGCACGTTGTCCCAGCTCGGCGCGGCGCCGGGCCGGTCGTCCAGCGGCACGCGCAGGCGCAGGTTGGCCACCAGCCAGGCGCGGTGCGGATCGTGGCGGCGCGCTGGCGCAGCGCCTCGGGCGCGGGCTGCACCACGCGCGCGGCGGCCAGCGCGGGCAAGGCGACGATGGCCTGCGGGGCCTGCCAGCGCTCCAGCCGGCCGTTGGCGACGTCGATCGCATCGACGGCGACGCCGTGGCGCCCGTGCGCGATGCGCCCGACGACGCGCCCGGTGCGCAGCCGATCGCCCAGCGGCGCCGCCAGCCGCGCGCCGATCCAGCCGTTGCCCTGCGGCCAGGTGAATACGGCGGACGCCTCGCCGCCCATGCCGGGCGCGTCGCCGGGGGCGTGAAAGCCGTGCCGGCTGGCGAAGTAGTGCAGGCCGGCCCAGGCCGACACGGTGGCGATGCCGGCGCCGTAGTCGTCGCGGCAGCAGTAGTCCAGGTACCAGAGCAGGTGCGCGTCATCCAGGCCCTCGGCCCGCAGCCACGCTTTGAAAGTAATAGCGTCCTGCGCAAGCTGCACGCCGGCAAACGACGATTTTTGTATTGGAACGGCGTAGCGCCCGCGCTTGCGCGCGCGCCACGGCCCGGGCGAAGCGCCGGTACTGCGCCAGCGTGCCCGCGCCCACGCCCTGCACGGGCAGCAGGCCGTCCTGCCAGTGGCCGTCGAAAAACAGGCGCTCCTGCGGGCTGTGGCACAGGTGGCGCTCATCGATCTGCCAGCGGCCGGCCACGCGCCGGCGCAGGCCCAGCTCCTCCAGCAGGTCCTGCACCGCGCGCGCGTCGTCGCCGGGCACGGGCAGGTAGTGCGCGCCCATCGGGCAGTCGATGCCGCCGACCTGCGTCCCCCGGCTATTGCCGCCGGCGGTGTCCTCCAGCTCCAGCACGGCGAAGTCCTCGTGCCCGGCCAGCCGCAGCGCCCGCGCCGCCGCCAGCCCGGCGATGCCGCCGCCGGCGATCACGGTGTGCACGCGGCGCGTGGCGTCGGGTGCCCGATCGGGCCAGGGCTGGCGCAGCAGGTGGCCGCGCTCGTGGGCGATGCCCGTGTAGCCGCCCTCGATGGCCTGCATGGCCTCGCGCGAGCAGCCCGCCGCCAGCAGCGCGCCGGCACCGGCGGCCAGCCAGGCGCGGCGCCGCGGGCCGGCGCTCGGCGTGCTCATGGCTGCACCTGCCCCCATTCGGTCTCGTAGGTGTGCACCAGCACCTGGTTGGACAGCCGGTTGACCTGGGCCGGCACGCGCGCCATGTCGGCCGGGAAGTCGAACAGCAGCGGCAGCGTGGCCGGCGTCAGGTAGCGCAGCCCCGGCGGCAGCGCGTCCGGCAGGCGCCAGGGGCGGCGGCTGGCGATGACGAAGCCCCATTCGCCGAAGCTGGGCACGTGGGCGTGGTAGGGCGCGGTGCGCAGGCCGGCGGCCTCGATGCTGGTGACGACGCTCCAGAAGCTCTGGCGCGCCACCAGCGGCGAGGTGGTCTGCACCACGGCGTAGCCGCTGGCGGCCAGGCGCCGGCCGAGCAGGGCGTAGAAGCTGTGGGTGTAGAGCTTGCCGATGGCGAAGTTGGTGGGGTCGGGGAAATCGACCACGATCACGTCGAAGGGGTCGTCGCCCCGCTCGTCGCCCTGCTGCAGCCACTGGAAGGCGTCGGTGTTCACGATGGTGAGCCGGGGCGAGGCCAGCGCGTCGGCGTTGAGCGCGCGCAGCGTGGGGTGCGTGCCGAACAGGCGCGTCATCTCCGGGTCCAGCTCGACCAGGGTGATGGATTCGACGCTGGGGTGCCTGAGCACCTCGCGCACCGCCATGCCGTCGCCGCCGCCCAGCACGGCCACGCGGCGCGGGTGGCCGTGCGCGGCCATCGCGGGGTGCACCAGGGCCTCGTGGTAGCGGTATTCGTCGCGCTCGGCGAACTGCAGGTTGCCGTTGAGGTACAGCCGGTGCCCGGCGCGGCCGTGGGTGACCACGATGCGCTGGTAGGGCGAGGCGCTGCCGAGCACGATGCGGTCCTGGTAGAACTTGTCCTCGGCGAAGCGCGTGAGCTGCTCGGCCCCGAACAGCCCCGCGACCAGCGCCGCCAGCACCAGCGCGCAGGCCAGCGCATGCGCGCCGAAGCGCCGCAGCTCGCCGCGGAACAGCCACAGCGCCCACACCGCCACGGCGGCGTTCATCAGCCCGAACACCAGCCCGGTGCGGATCAGCCCCAGGTGCGGCACCAACAGCAGCGGAAAGGCCAGCGACACCGCCAGCGCGCCCAGGTAGTCGAAGGTGAGCACCTGGCTCACCAGGTCCTTCAGCGCCACGTTGCGCTTGAGGATGCGCATGACCAGCGGGATCTCCAGCCCCACCAGCGTGCCCACCAGCAGCACCAGGCCGTACAGCAGCACGCGGAAGGCGCCGGGCACGTAGGCGTTAGCCACGAAAAGCGTAGCTGGCAGCGCCCCACCCACAAGGGCCACGAGCAGTTCTATGCGCAGAAAATGCGCGGGCAACTGGCGGTCGATGTAGCGCGACAGCCACGAGCCCACGCCCATGGCGAACAGGTAGGTGCCGATGACGGTGGAGAACTGCAGCACCGAGTCGCCCAGCACGTACGACGCCAGCGCGCCGGCCGCCAGCTCGTACAGCAGCCCGCACGCGGCCACGACGAAGACGCTGGCGAGCAGCGCGATGTCGATGGGGCGGGGGCCGGCGCGGGGAGGGGCGGGAGGGGAGGCCGCGGTCACGGCGCTATTGTGCGGGAGCGGTGCGCCCCTTCCGGGCGGCGGCGCCCGCGCCCAGGGCGCCGCGCCGGAACTCAGAACTGGTAGTTGGCGCTCAGCAGAAAGCTGCGCGGCGCGCCCGGCATGGCGCTGGAGCGCCAGTATTCCTTGTCCAGCAGGTTCGACACCGCCAGGGTGACCGTCCACGGCGCGGCGCGCCAGCCGACCAGCGCGTCCCAGCGCGTGTAGCCCGGCAGGCGCGCGGTGTTGGCGGCGTTGGTCCAGCGCGCGCTGGTGTGGGTCACGCCGATCTCGGCGTACCACGGGCCGGACGGCGCGTAACGCACGAACAGGCTGCCGTTGCGCTTGGCTGAGTTCGGCAGGTAGTTGCCCTGGTTGGCGGGCGTTCCCCTGTCCTCGACCGCCTTGGCGCTCATCAGGCCCACGCCGCCGCGCACATACCACGACGGCGCCAGGCGCCCCGACGCGCTGAACTCGATGCCGCGCGAGCGCTCCTTGCCGCGCACGGCCCAGGTGACGGGTCGTTGTCGGGGTCGGGCCGGTAGCGGATGTTGAAGTGCTCCAACTGGTAGACCGAGAGCTGGGTGGACAGCGCGCCGTCGAACCAGTCGCTCTTGACGCCGACCTCGAACTGGCGTGAATACTGCGGCTCCTCGTCCAGCACGGCGCCGGCGCCGGTGTCCACGCCGAGGAAGCCGCGCCCACCGTAGGGCGAGAAGCTCTTGTTCCACGAGGCGTAGAAGCTGTGCTCGCGCACGGGCTGCCAGACGACGCCGATGCGCGGGCTCACGGCGTTGCCGCTGGTGTCGCGGGTGGCGCTGGTGAGCAGGTTGGTGCTGCGGAAGTCGTAGCTGTCGTAGCGCAGCCCGGCCAGCACCTTCCACTGCGGCGTGAGGCTGATCAGGTCCTGCACGTACAGCGCCTGCGCGCTGCCCTTGTGCAGGTTGTGCTGGTTGGGCGTGCCTTGCACCGGCAGGGGCGGCCAGGCGATAGGCAGCCGCGGGTCGTAGGTGAAGGTGGTGGCCGGCGTGCCGATGCGGGGGTGGCGCTTTTCCTGGCTGATCTCCAGCCCCACGAGCAGGTCGTGCTGGACATCGCCGGTCTTGAACTTGCCGGTCAGGTCCAGCGTGTTGCTCAGGGTCTTGTTGCTGGTCTGCTGCCAGGCGTAGCCGGGCTTGATCAGGCCGGTGGCGGCGCTGTAGGTGCCGCCGAAGAAATGGTCGAAGTCCTGGCTGGCCTCGCGCTGGCTGGCCACCCAGCGCAGGCTCCAGGCGGCATTGAAGTCGTACGACAGGTCCGAGCGCAGCACGCGCAGGCGGTCCTCGACGGTGTTGTCGGGGTGCGAGAAGCTCTCGCGGATGGAGATGCCGGCGGGCAACTGGTCGTAGGCCGGGCCGCGGTCGGGCACGCGCCACACGTTGTCCCAGGTGTACTGCGCGGTCCAGCGCAGGCCCGTGCGCGTGTCCACCAGGATGCTGGGCGAGATCATCTCGTTCTTGTTGCGGATGCCGCGGCGGAAGCTGTGCGCCTGCTCGCGGTCGGCCGTCAGGCGCACGACCACGTTGGGGTTGATGACCTGGTTGATGTCCAGCGTGCCGCCGTAGTTGTCCCACGAGCCGCCGCGCAAGGTGACGCTGCTCTTGGCGTCGAAGCGCGCCTGCTTGCTGACCAGGTTGATCACGCCGCCGCCGGCGCCGCGGCCGTACAGCACCGAGGCGGGTCCCTTCAGGATCTCGATGCGCTCCACGTTGGCCGTGCTGCGGCGCACCTGGCCGGATTCGCGCACGCCGTCGCGGTAGATGTCGTTCGAGTCGGAGCCGAAGCCCCGGATCAGGACGCCCTCGCCGCGCATGTCGTAGTTGGTGTTCACGCCCGGCACGCCGTCGAGCATGACCGACAGGTCATTGATGCCGTAGCTCTTGTACTTGTTGACTTCCAGCGTGTCGATGGTCTGCGGGATGTCCTTGGGCGCCATGTAGGTCTTGGTGGCGGTGGTCACCCCTTCGGGGCGCACGTCGTCGGGGTCGTGCTGCGTGCTGGTCACCTCCACGGTGGGCATGGTGGCGACTTCCTCCGTCGTCTGGGCGCCTGCGGGCAGGCTCCACGCCTGGCACGCCAGCACGGCCGCCAGCGCCACCGCCGAGCGCCTGTGCGCGCGGGCCGGGCCCTCCCTCTCGTCGTTGTTGTCCATCGTCCGCATCCTGAAGAAGTGAGATGCGAGGGATTGTAATGGAAACGCGAATCATTCTTATTTGATAATCTTGTGTCCACTGCGGGTCAGGCGTCTCCCCTTCATTGCGCTGGCGATGCCCACTCCGCACCCAGCGCCTCGGCCTGCTGCAGCACCAGTTCCACCGCGCTGTCCGCCATGTCCGGCGGGTACTTGTACTTGCGCAGGATGCGCTTGACCATCAGCCGCAGGCTGGCGCGCACGCTCTCGCGGCGGCTCCAATCGACGGTGATGTTCTGGCGCAGGTTCTCGGTCAGTTCGTGGGCGATCTTCTTCAGCGTCTCGTCGGTGAGTTCGCGCACGGCCGATTCGTTGGCCGCCAGCGCGTCGTAGAAGCGCACCTCGTCCTCCGTCAGGCCCAGTTGCTCGCCCCGGCGGGCCGCGTCGCGGAACTTGCGGGCCATCTCGACCAGTTCTTCCATCACCTGCGCCGTCTCGATGCTGCGGTTCTGGTAGCGGGTGATGACGCCGGTGAGCATGTCGGAGAACTTGCGCTGCTGCACGATGTTGGTGGCGAACCGGGCCTTGATCTCGCCTTCGAGCAGGCGGTCCAGCAGTTCCACCGCCAGGTTGCGTTCGGGCAGGCTTCGCACCTGGGCCAGGAACTCGTCGTCCAGCAGGCCGATGTTGGGCTTGTCCAGGCCCACGGCGTCGAAGATGTCCACCACCGATTCGCTGACCACGGCCTGGTTGATGATCTGGCGGATGGCGGCATCGCGCGCCTCGTCGGTCTTCTTCCGCTGGCTGGTGTCGCGCTTGGTCAGGATGACCTTCATGGCTTGCAGAAAGGCCACCTCGTCGCGCACCGCCTGGGCCTCGTCCAGCGTGCAGCACAGGGTGAAGGCCTGGCCCATCGCCAGGGCGGCGTCGGCAAAGCGCTTCTTGCCATCGCGCAGCACATGGCCGTCCTTGTCCCTGGCGCCGCTGGACAGGCCCAGCACGTGGTTGGCGGCGCCCGCCAGCGTCTTGTGGCCGCCCGCCTTGAAGCCCGACCAGTCGAAGCCATGCAGCATGGCGTGCAGCACGTCGCGCTTTTCCAGCAGCACGGCCAGCGCTTCGTGCGCGTCCACCGTGGGCCTTCCACGGCCCTGGCTGGCCGTGTATTCCTTCATCGCGGCCTTCAGCTCGTTGCCGATGCCGATGTAGTCCACCACCAGGCCGCCCTGCTTGTCGCGGAACACGCGGTTCACGCGGGCGATGGCCTGCATCAGGTTGTGGCCCTTCATGGGCTTGTCGACATACATGGTGTGGGCGCAGGGGGCGTCGAAGCCGGTGAGCCACATGTCGCGCACGATGACCAGCTTGAGCGGGTCGGCGGGATCCTTGAAGCGCTTTTCCAGGCGCTTCTTCACCTGGGCGCCGTGGATGTGCGGGCGCAGCAGGGCCTTGTCGGAGGCAGCGCCGGTCATGATGACCTTGATGGCGCCCTGCTCCGGGTCGTCGCTGTGCCAGCCGGGGCGCAGCCGGGTGATCTCGTCGTAGAGGTGCACGCAGATGTCGCGGCTCATGGTCACCACCATGGCCTTGCCGCCGAAACCATCCGACATGTTGGCCTGGTTGCGCTGCTCGAAGTGCGCCACCAGGTCGGCCGCCACGCTGGCCACGCGGGGTTCGGCACCCACGATCTTTTCCAGCGCGGCCCAGCGGGACTTGAGCCGAGCCTGGGCGCCCTCTTCCTCGTCCTCGGCCAGTTCGTCCACCTCCTCGTCCAGCAGGGAAAGGTCGGCCTCTTTCAGTTTGAGCTTGGCGAGGCGACTCTCGTAGTAGATGGCCACCGTGGCGCCGTCTTCCTTGGCCTGCCGCATGTCATAGACATGGATGTAGTCGCCGAACACGGCGCGGGTGTCGCGGTCGGTGCTGCTGACCGGCGTGCCGGTGAAGGCCACGAAGGTGGCGTGAGGCAAGGCATCGCGCAGATGCTGGGCGTAGCCGACCTGGTAGGTGGTCTTGTATTCGGGCGGTTCGAACTCGGCAAGCACCGCGCTGCTGCCTGCGTCGCCGATCACTATGCTTTTGCTAGCTTCCTGCGCTTTATCAGCAAGGGCTGGAGGCTGATTTGGCTTCAAACAACCCACCTTGCGCGTCTTGAGCCTGGCCTCGAAGCCGTACTGCGTGCGGTGCGCCTCGTCGGCGATCACCACGATGTTGCGGCGCTCGGACAGCACGGGGAACATGTCCTCGTCCTCGCCCGGCATGAACTTCTGGATGGTGGCAAAGATGATGCCGCCCGAGGGCCGGTTGGCCAGCAACTGCCGCAGCGCCTGCCGCGTGGCGGCCTGCACGGGCTGCTCGCGCAACAAGTCCTGCGCCAGGCTGAACACGCCGAACAACTGCCCATCGAGGTCGTTGCGGTCGGTGATGACCACGATGGTGGGGTTCTCCATCGCGGGCTCCTGCATCACGCGCGCCGCGAAGCAGGTCATGGTGATGCTCTTGCCGCTGCCCTGCGTGTGCCACACCACGCCGCCCTTGCCCTGGATGCCGGCCGGGCTGCCGGGGCGCGAGGCCGCCACCACGTGCCCGATGGCCGCGCGCACCGCGTGGAACTGGTGGTAGCCCGCCACCTTCTTGACCAGTTGGCCATCGTCCTCGAACAGCACGAAGCAGCGCAGGTAGTCCAGCAGGTAGCGCGGCGCCAGCGCGCCGCGCACCAGGGTTTCCAGCTCGTTGAACTGGCCCAGCGGGTCGAGGGTGGCGCCATCGATGGTGCGCCACTGCAGGTACCGTTCGGTGTTGGCCGAGAGCGACCCCATGCGCGCCTCGGAGCCGTCCGAGACCACCAGCAGCTCGTTGTACTGGAACAGGTCGGGAATCTGCGCCTTGTACGTCTGGATCTGGTCGTAGGCGCGCCAGATGTCGGCGTGCTCGTCGGCGGGGTTCTTCAGCTCCAGCAGCACCAGCGGCAGGCCGTTGACGAACAGCACCACGTCGGGCCGCCGCGTGTGGTGCGGCCCCTTGACGGTGGATTGGTTGACGACCCAGAACTCATTGCGCGCCGCATCCTGCCAGTCGATCAGGCGCACGAAGTCGCCCACCGTCTCGCCATCGCGCTGGTACTGCACCGGCACGCCGCCCACCAGCAGCTTGTGGAAGGCGCGGTTGGCCGAGAGCTGGGCCGGGATGCCCAGGCTCAGCACCTGCTGCAAGGCGTCTTCGCGGGCGGCGGTGGGAACGCCGGGGTTCAGGCGCCCGATGGCCTCGCGCAGGCACGGGGCCAGCACCACCTGGCGGTAGTCGGTGCGCTGGGGGTTGGCGCCATCGGGGGCGATGGCAAGGCCCGGGTGCACCGCATAGCCCACATCGGCCAGCCAGGCCAGGGTTTCTTGTTCGAGTTGGTCTTCAGTCATGGGCTCATCCTGCCAGCAACGCGATATACGCCACATAGCTGTAACTGCGGTGGGTCTTCTGGCCGGTCAGCTCAGAGACGATGCCCAAGTCCGCCAGCACCTTCACCGCCGCACTAGCGGTCGGAAAACTGGAGTCAAGCTTCTGGCGTACCTGCTCGATGGTGAAGCGCGGCATCATCGGCAGCAACTCCAGCAGGCGATAGCTGGCCATGCCTCCCCTGGGCGACGCCAGCAGGCGGCGGCGGTCTTGCGCCAGCAGGGCGGCCACGGCCACGATGTTGCGCTCGGCCTCTTGCGCGGCCAGCGCCACGCCCTCCAGGAAGAACGCCACCCAGCCCTCCCAATCGCCCTCGGTGCGGACGTTGGACAGGCGGCGGTAATACTCCTTCTGGTGCTGCTTCAAATAGCCGCTCACATACATCAGCGGCTCGGGCAGCAAGCCCCAGTGCTCCAGCAGTGCGGCGATCAGCAGGCGGCCCATGCGGCCATTGCCGTCCAGAAACGGGTGGATCGTCTCGAACTGCACGTGGATCAGCGCCGTCTTCACCAACGGCGGCAGGGGCTGGGCCTCGCCGTCATGGATGAAGCGCTCCAGGCCGGCCAGCAAATCAGGCACCCGCTCGGGCGGCGGCGGCACGAACACCGCGTTGCCGGGCCGCGTGCCGCCAATCCAGTTCTGCGAACGGCGCAGCTCGCCCGGCTGCTTGCCCTGGCCCCGCACGCCATCGAGCAGCAGGCGGTGCGCGTCGCACAGCAGGCGCACGCTGATGGGCAGGCCCGCCGGCTCGCGCAGGCTGTCCTGCACCAGCCGGAAGGCGCGCAGGTAGTTGGTCACCTCCTCCACGTCGTCGGTGTTGCTGACCGTGAAACCGGCCTCCTCGTCGAACAGATCCACCAGCGTGGCCTGCGTGCCCTCGATCTGCGAGGTGAGCAACGCCTCTTTGCGAATGGCGCTGTACAAGAGCCAATCCACTGACGGCACCAGCCCCGCCACGCCAGCCAGCCGCGCCAGCGCCATCTCGGCGGCATGGTTAGCAGCGGCGAAGGATTCGGGCGCCAGCGGCGGATCAGCGGGCGGCAGCGGGTGCGGCACGAACGCCCGCACCGGCTCGCCCAGCGTGGTGGAGGTGATGGTGGTGCCGGTGCTGCGCATGGGATGAAAGATGCTTTAAACCGAGTGCAGGGCGATTAAAGCATTCTTTAATGATGACCGTGGATGAAAAACTGCTTTCATGGCTGTCAGCAGCCCGCAGGCACGCACCTGCCCAAACCCCACCCGCAGCGCCTGGCGGTAGCGCAGCACCTCCTTGGCGGCGGGGTTGGCAAACACCTCCGGCAGCACATCGTCCTTGAACCGCTCATCGTGCGTGGTGACGATGTTCTCGATCTCCGAGCTGTCCTTGGCCTCCTGCAGGCCCAGGGTGCTGATCAGGATGCCCTGGTTGGGAATGGACGCCGCAATGCCCTTGAGTTCCGCCAGCCTGCGGCTGCTGCTGGCCAACTTCTTGAGGATGGCGGGCGTGTCAAAGCGGGCGGCGTCCATCTGTTCGAGCGGGTGAGCAGGGGCATGGCGGGCCTACGGCGGGCTGGGATGCGTATAGAAAAGCCGGTTTTCTATACATGGTAGCCAGCATGTGTATAGGAAACGCCATTTTTTATACATGTACGGTGCGGCATACATGCAAAGCGCCTTTTCAAGCATAGGGGACGGATGGCCGGTGTATCGCGCCAAGTTACCAATGAAATCTGGCTCTAGCGCCTACCCATCAAGCGCAAGCAGCTATTCTTTAAATAGCAACAAAAGCCTGAGTGTTGAAAGAGTTTTTGCATGAGCCGCTGGAAAGTCAACTCATACATCCGCACAGCTCGGTCTCCTGATCCGCGACTGGCATCGGCCAAGAGCGGACAGTTGTCGAGAGGAGTCGCTCAACTTCTGTGCTCGCCGTCAACGTGACGTGCAAAGGCATACTGGAGTAGTGAGGTTCTGCCTTGAATGTGCAGGACCCGGATCTGCATAAAAACACCATTTGCGTCTTCCAGTTCAAACGGTACATCGACTTCAAAAGTCGACGGCTGTTGGACGCCGCCGTTAATTGCGATATTGTCGGCGTAGAGGTACATGCGATTATGAGTATCTAGTATCGGATTTAGACGCCCCTCCAGCCCAGGAATATGCCCGGTGCTATGGCAGATGATCGAACCTGTGTTCTCTGAATCGAAAACTGTAACGGTTATATCAGTGCCAGGATCCCACGATTTAATGACCGCACCTGGATATTTAGGATGAGCAACAAGCAGTTGATAGAGACGGCGCGTCGGTATGGACACAGCGGCCACGCCGTCTGCGGGGGTGACCGCATTCTTCGTGGTGCCGTTGTCGGCGATGGCAGTAACCGATGCTCCTGCTACGGGTGAGCCACTTGAAGAGATGACGGAAACTCTCGCATGAACCGGGTCAATACGAGGTGCATTTTCCACTGAAAACATGGCGCGTCGTATCGACTCCGAAGGAATAGTGCGTCCGCTGTTCACCAGCTTCGTCTGAACTACCTTGACGAACTCTTGAGGAGATCGTCCAGTTAGGGAGATGTATCCCACGGTTGATAGAACACCGGGAATCGGCGTGTCGTCGAACCTTGTTGGAAGTATGTACTCCTGATGTTCCTGAAACGCGCGCGCTTGCATGGCCTGACGTTCGTGATTTGTCCACAGCTTGCGCGCGTAGTGCTCTGAAATGAACATGATCGTGTACAGCGCCTTATTTTGATAGACGTCAGATAAGTATTCGTAGAGGTTCTTCCCCCAGAGGTTTGATTCTTCAAATAGATCGTAGAAGACCTTGACGCCTGAGTCTCGCAGCAAATTTGCGACTTGATCGACGTAAACTCTGTCTTCTCCGGCGAATGAAAGAGCGATCTCAAATTCGACTGTACGGTTCATACTTTTCGATGCCTAAATTTTTTGCACGGAAGGCGCAATTCGGCCCGCATAGGCAGCCACTGTAAGCCCAGGCCGGATGATGCACGATGTTCTTTCGTATTTGGCTCCATAGTATCTGCCGATTCCCGCAACTAGAAAGGCTGCTATGAGGCCCAAATGCCAGATGGCTACAATGGGTCGATTCCTGCCGGAGATAACAGTGCAATTGGATGAAACCGATTGCCGCATTGACTGGACATATGGCACTGGATTCATTGGCCATGAGAGTCTGGGATGCGACACCCCTCCTCTTGCAGGGTGTTGACGCCCGCTTCGGTCAACGCCTCGGGTACGCGAAGCTGGCCGGAGATCAGACGGGGGAGCAGAGTATCGCGGAGGATAGTGAGAGTTTGGACTTGTTCTTCATTGGCACGCACGGTTTCATAAAGTGGCGAAATGTGTGCTGCGAAGGCTTCGGACACATCATTTCCTGGGTTCAGAAATTTGATCCGCCACATATTGGATTGACTCAGCTTCGCTTGGACTGCGCCCGTGATGTAAGGCTGAATATTCGTGCGCTGCAATGCAAGCATCAAATGCTCTGTAGATACTCCCGCCTTCCCTTGAATAATGTGTGCATGGTTATTTACCCAGAACTTTCCCCAAACATATTGCATGATTGGAAAGCCCTGCTCATCCGCAACCGATCCGTCCTCTCCTGCCAAAAGAAAGATGCCATCGAAAAGATAGCCATCAACGTAATCCATCAGGGCCGCCGCACCGTAGTATGGATATATGCCACGACGCTTGGCGCGTTCAGCACTTGATAGAGGAACACGCTTGGAATCAGAAATCGCGCATACCTCTTTTAGACTGGGCGGCCTCAAATCCGAAGTGCAACACCCCCTGCGGTAAGGTGTTCACATGCCATCCGCCTCCCGATACGAACAACTCCAACCCGAAGACCGCATGACGATCGCGAGCATGCGCCAGCAAGGGCAAAGCGCGCGATGGCGCTGGGGCGATCGCCATCGACGATCAGCCGCGAGCTGG
Source organism: Ottowia sp. (assembly GCF_016703145.1). GTDB lineage: Bacteria > Pseudomonadota > Gammaproteobacteria > Burkholderiales > Burkholderiaceae_C > Ottowia. Next base: position 369,575 of record NZ_JADJCO010000003.1, read on the forward strand.
CGCGCAACACGGGCGCTGACGCGGCCTACGGCTCGCACCGCGCACAGCGTCCTGCCAGGCGCCGGCGTGCTGCCCGCCCTCTTGCCAAACTGTCTTCTGACAGCCTGTCCTGGAGCCTGGTGATGACCCTGTTGGACTGGAAGTGGTCGCCCCAGCAGATTGCCGCTACCCTCAAGCGCACCTTTCCCAACGAGGCCGCGCGCCACGTGTCCCACGAAACCATCTACACCGCCATCTACGCCCAGCCTCGGGGCGAACTGCGCCGCCAGCTCATCGCCTGCCTGCGCCAGGGCCGTGGCACACGGTTGCCGCGCAGCCGTGGCACCGACCGGCGTGGCCAGATCCCCGAGATGGTCAGCATCCACTGCGCCCACCCGAGATCGAGGATCGCGGATGCCCGGCCACTGGGAAGGCGACTTCATCAAGGGGCGGGCAACAAGTCCTCCGTGGGCGTGCTGGTGGAGCGCTCCAGCCGCCTGGTGCTGCTGGCCAAGATGGACGATGCCACGGCCAGCTCGGCGCTGGCCGGTTTCACGGCCAAGCTCAACGCGATTGCCGATCCGATGCGCAAGAGCTTCACCTACGACCAGGGCAAGGAGATGAGCTACCACCGGCACTGGCCGCCGCCAGGCGCAGGTCTACTTTGCGACCCCCACGCCCCTGGCAGCGCGGCACCTGCGAGAACACCAACGGGCTGCTGCGCCAGTACCTGCCCAGGGCACTGACCTGAGCGTGCACAGCCAGGACGAACTGGACGCCATCGCCGACAGCTTGAACAGCAGACCTCGCGCAACCCATGGCTTCAACACCCCGCTGGCCGTCTTCCACCTGCTGGCCATGGCTCAGCAGGCTCCAGTTCTCGCTCAATAACCACGTGTTGCGCTTCGGTCTTGAAACCGCCCTGCAATAGGCCCACCCTCTTGGTACCTCCCCTAACTCCGACGCCTCGAACCCATCCGGAAACAGCGCCGCCGTGGCCTCGTCCATGCCTTCGGGGGCGCGGCCTTGCATCTTGGCACTCACGGGGTCGAAATCGACGAACCACGACTTGAAGAGCGCCTGGGCGATGGCTTCGAGCGTGGCGTTGGCTTCGCGTAGGAGGGTGATGCGGTCGTCAAGCGGACGTAATGCCGCGGAAACCTCGCGCTGCACTTCAAGGCGGGGCGCTTCAAAGAAAATCTGACCAAACGCTGACTTGTTCAGAATTGGTTGCGCGGAGCCCCGAGCCTGTCCTGAATTTTGTGTTCGAGGCATAGCATGACGACCAGGAACATGTATGCCGACGAGCAAGACGAAGATGAAGAACGCGGCGATCGCCGCCAAGATGGCGGCGCTGCCGTCGATCCCGAAGGAGCTGATTGACCAGTTCGTCTCGGGGCCCATGACCGGCGATGCCGTGAACGCGGCGACGGTGGCATTCAAGAAGGCGTTGATCGAGCGCGCCCTGGGTGCCGAGATGTCGCACCATTTGGGCTACCCGAATGGCGCGAGCAAGCCCGAGGCCGGCACTGCCAACCAGCGCAACGGCCGCAGCGCCAAGACCGTGCTGACCGACGATGGGCCGCTGCGCATCGAAGTCCCGCGCGACCGCGCCGGCTCCTTCGAGCCGGTGCTCATCCCCAAGCACGAACGCCGCTTCACCGGCTTCGACGACAAGATCGTGGCCATGTACGCGCGCGGCCTGACCATGCGCGAGATCCAGGGCTTCCTGCTGGAGAGCTACGGCGTGGAGGTGTCGCCCGAGTTCATCAGTTCGGTCACCGACGCCGTCATGGCCGAGGTCACCGCCTGGCAGGCGCGCCCGCTGGAGCCGAGGTACCCGGTGGTCTTCTTCGACGCCTTGCGCGTGAAGATCAAGGAAGACGCGGTGGTGCGCAACAAGGCCATCTACCTGGCCCTGGGCGTGCTGCCCGATGGCACGCGCGACATCCTGGGCTTGTGGATCGAGGGCACCGAAGGCGCCAAGTTCTGGATGAAGGTGTTCAACGACTTGAAGACCCGCGGCGTCAATGACATCCTCATTGCCGTCACCGACGGCTTGAAGGGCATGCCCGAAGCGCTGGCGGCGGTGTCCGGCCACCACGCTGCAGACGTGCATCGTGCACCTGATTCGCAACTCCCTGGACTACGCCAGTTGGAAGGATCGCAAGCTGCTGGCGGCGGCCATCAGGCCGATCTACACGGCCGCCAGCGCAGAGGCGGCCGAGGCCGAACTCGACGCCTTCGCTCAAGGCCCGTGGGGCGTCAAGTTCCCCACCGTGGTGGCGGCCTGGCGTCGGGCGTGGGACCGGGTGATTCCGTTCTTTGCATTTCCACCGTCCATCCGCCGGGTGATCTACACGACCAACGCCATCGAGAGCATCAACGCGCGACTGCGCAAGATCATCAAGACACGGGGACACTTCCCCCAGTGACGATGCGGCCTCCAAGCTGATCTGGCTGGCGCTGCGCAACATAACGGCCGACTGGGGACGGGCAGCCAAGGATTGGAAGGAGGCGATGAACCAGTTCGCGATACTCCACGAAGATCGCTTCACGCAGCCGACCCATGGCGCCAGCAGCAAGGAGGTTGAACCATGAATACATGGCTCAACCGGGGCGCCTCCGGCGGCCTGGCAGGGGCCTGAAGACAGAAGAGAAATCAATCGAGAGCAGATCAACCAACCGCCTCGAACACAAAAATTCAGACAGGCCCGGAGCCCCCGGCAAGGCTGCGAATTTCATCCTTTCGCGTGTTCAGGTTGTAGTAAACGAACTCAGGGCAGAACTTCGACTCGTCAACCAAGATCGCATTGATCTGCTGATTGGTAACGCATCGAGAGGCAGCAATCGCAGCCTTACCCATGTCTGAGCCGATGCATGTCACCAAAACGCTGCGTGGTGGTATGAGGCTGCCTTTGACAGACTGGGCTCCGGCCTCTGAGATGCTGCGAACGGTCTTGGTGATCCACTTGTTCCCCGAGAAATCAGGAGGAGACACAAACGGCACGTCGTCGCCGCCGAAAGCGGGCACGCCACTCTTGGGTGTCTTTCCCGTAACTAAGCGACCGACTTCTTGAAGGCGGTACGTTCTCCACTCAGAACTCATACCCCAGCCCCCCCAGCTTCCGCCGAATCACCATATCCAACTCCGCCCCCCGCGCCATCTGCTCCCCCAGCTTCTCCGTCAGCTTGCGCATCTTCTCGTCGAACGCCTCGTCGTCGTCCTCCACCTCTTCCGCCCCCACATACCGCCCCGGCGTCAGCACATGGCCATGCTGAGCGATCTCGGCCAGCGGCACGCTGCGGCAAAAGCCCGGCTGGTCCGCGTATGCGGTGACGGTGGCGCCCACCTCCACCTCGCCGCGCCATGCGGCCACCGTTTCCGCAATGCGCGCGATGGCGTCGTCGTCCAGCTCGGCCTGCACGCGGCTGATCATGGTGCCCAGCTTGCGCGCGTCAATGAACAGCACCTCGCCCTTGCGCTTTTTCTGTTTGGCCAGGAACCACAGGCAGGCGGGGATCTGGGTGTTGAAGAAGAGCTGGCCTGGCAGGGCGATCATCACTTCCACCACGTCGGCCTCGACCATGGCGGCGCGGATGGCGCCCTCGTTGTTCTGGCTGCTGCTCATGCTGCCGTTGGCCAGCACGATGCCCGCGCGCCCGGTGGGTTTGAGGTGGTGCAGCATGTGCTGCAGCCACGCGGTGTTGGCGTTGCCCTGGGGCGGCGTGCCATAGACCCAGCGCGGGTCGCCCTCCAGGCTGCCGTGCCACCAGTCGCTCACGTTGAAGGGCGGGTTGGCCAGCACGAAGTCGGCGCGCAGGCTGGGGTGCTGGTCGCGCAAAAAGGTGTCGGCGGGTTCGCGGCCCAGGTTGAAGTCGATGCCGCGAATGGCCAGGTTCATGGCGGCCAGGCGCCAGGTTGTGGGGTTGCTCTCCTGTCCGTAGATGGAGACGTCGCCGCGCTTGCCGCCGTGGGCCTCGATGAATTGCTCGCTCTGCACGAACATGCCGCCCGAGCCGCAGCACGGGTCATAGACCTGCCCATGGTGCGGGTTGAGCACGGCGACCAGGGTCTTGACGATGCTGGCGGGGGTGTAGAACTGGCCGCCGCGCTTGCCTTCGGCGCTGGCGAACATGCCCAGGAAGTATTCATACACCTGGCCCAGCACGTCGCGGGCGGTGCTGGGGTTTTCGCCAAAGCCGATGGTGGAGACCAGGTCCACCAGCTCGCCCAGCTTGCCGTCGGGCAGTTGGGCGCGGGCGTAGCGCTTGTCGAGGATGCCCTTGAGCTTGGGGTTCTCGCTTTCGATGAGGGCCAGTGCGTCGTCGATGTGTTTGCCGATGTCGGGGCGCTTGGCGAGGTTGCGCAGGGTTTCCCAGCGGGCGCCTTCGGGCACCCAGAAGGCGTTGGCTGACGTGTAGTAGTCGCGGTCGTCCAGCTCGGCGGCCAGGTCTTCGGGGCTGGCTTCACCGTAACAGAACTCGTCTTCGGGGTCTTGCAGGCGGGCGGACACTTCGGCGCGGCGGGCGGCGAAGGTGTCGCTGATGTACTTGAGGAAGATGAGGCCGAGCACGAGGTGCTTGTATTCGGCCGCGTCCATGTTGGCGCGCAGTTTGTCGGCGGTGGCCCAGAGGGTTTTTTGGATGTCGGCGTTCATGTGTGAAAAGGAAGCGGGCCGCCCCGGAGCGCCGGGGCCGCCGGTGTGCGTTGGCGCGGGGCGGGGCCGGCTCAGTGGATCGCCGCCGCCACGATGATGCTGATGCCCAGGCACATGGCGGCGACCACCAGGGCCAGGGCCTTGTTCTGCTTCTCGACGATTTCGAGCCAGAGGTCGTGCGGCGTGATCTTGTCGATGATGGCGAAGCACAGCCAGAAGATGACCACGCCGATCAGCGCGTAGAGGATGGACCCGACGAACGCCGCGGGCCTGAGCCATTCGATTCCCATCATTGCCTGTGCTCCTTTTGCCAGTGTGTCATTTGTGGCCCCCGCCCGAGGACCAGCCGCCGTACGAGCCGCCCGAGCTGCGGTAGCCGCCGCCCGGGCTGCCCGAGCAACGGTCCATCACCACCAGGATGACGATGAGGGCGACGCAGATGAGGATCAGCGTACCGCAACCGATGCCGCGCAGCGCGGCCACCGGGGCGGCGTCGGCGCGCTTGAAGAGGTCTTGCCGGCCGTCGAGCCTGAAGGCCTTGGCCACGGTGTCGGCGTTGATCCGGCTGCCCGCCGACCAGGTGACCTCGCGCGGCGTCTGCTCCATCGACAGCAGGCCCTTGCCGGCGTTGGCGAAGTCGCGGTTGCGGGTTTTCTGGCCGCGCTCGACGGGCCAGTAGAACTCGCCGGCCACGTAGGTGGTCTCGGCGTCGTAGGCGGACTGCAGCTGGTAGGTGGCGCCCAGGTAGGTGGCGCCGCGCCCGCCCTGCGCCAGCCGGGGGGCGCCCGTGGCGGGGCGCACCAGGCTCCAGCCGTCGGACGCATCGACCAAAAACGCGAAGCCGCGCTTTCGGTTGTAGAGCAGGTATTCGTCCCAGCCGAACTGTTCGTCATCGCCCGGCTCCTGGCCCACGCGGCGCTGGAAGCCGACCACCTGCCAGTGCACGCCTTCGAGCTGCCCGGTGCCGCCCAGCGGGATGAGCGGGCGCACGGGCTCGTCCTGCCCGGCGTGGCGCAGCTCGCCGCCCAGGCCGCCGGCCAGGTCGATCAGGCTGTGGCACGCGGCGCAGGCGATGGCCTGGGTGGTGTCCAGCTTGACATGCACCGGCGCGCCGCACCGCGGGCAGTTGAACTGGCGGCCTTGCTCGTCCTTGGCCGATTCGTCCTTCAGGCCTTGCAGGCGCAGGTCGTCCAGCAGCACGGCGCGGCCGCGCTCCAGCCGGGGCGGCGTGTGGCCATGGTCGATGGACAGCACCTCGCCGTCCTCGGCGCGCAGCTCGACCACGCGGAAGGGCTGGCCCAGGGGCGGCAGCCTGGGCAGCTCGCCCTGGGCGGAGACGAGGCGCGCCTGCACGTTGGCCGCCACGCTGAACGGCTGGCCGCCGATGGCGGTGGCCGCGCCGACGCGGAAGCTCTCGGCCGGCGGCAGGTCGCGGGGGGCGTCGAACGGCCGGGTGAAGACGTAGGCGCCGTTGTCCTCGCCCAGCGTGGCGGTGCGGCCGTCGTCCAGGAGGGCGTTCCACTCGGTCCAGGTGCCTTCGTCGCCCTGGTACTGCAGGCGGCCGATCAGGGTGAAAGGCAGGTCCTGGCCGTCCAGCGCGATGCGGCCGCTGGCCATGAGCCGCAGCGGGCTGTGGTCGTCGAAGATCTCGGCCATCCGGCCCAGGCGCCGCAGCACCTCGCCGCTGCGCACCACGGTGCTCTGGCAGTAGGGGCAGACGGCATGGGTGGACTGCGCGCCGCGGAACTCGACGGGCGCGCCGCAGCCGGGGCAGGGCGCGCGGTAGCTGCGCTGGCGGGGGCCGCCGCTGCCGGGCTCGCTCACGCCGGCAGCTCCCGGCGGCGGACAGACGATTTCAAGCCAAATCGGCCTCTAGCCCGCATGAATATTGAGCAAGCAGCTATTATTTTTGTAGTAAACTGGGCTGTGCTTGATGCCGTTCAGACCAGCTTCTTCAGCAGCTCGGCCTTCTTGGCGTTGAATTCCTCGTCGGTCAGGATGCCCTTGGCCTTGAGTTCGCCCAGCTTCTCCAGCGTGGCCATCACGTCCTCGGGCCTGACGCCAACCGGCGCGGCGGGCGCGGGGGCGCCGCCCTGCAGCGCCGACTGCATGTTCTGCGCCAGGATCTGCCCCATGGCCACGCCGGCGCCCATGCCCAGCCCGGCGCCGGCCAAGCCGCCCGCGTCGCCGCCGGCGCCCACGCCCTCGGCCATCTTGGGGATGGCCTGCGCGGTCTGGTACTGCATGAAGCGGCCCATGTCGTTGCCGACCATGCCCGTGCCGATCTTCTGGTCCAGCACTTTCTGCAGCTCTTCGGGCAGCGAGATGCTCTGCACCGTCATGGCTTCGAGCTGGAGGCCGTAGGCCGCCATGGCCGGCGCCAGCGCGCTGGCCAGCGCCTGCGCGAACGCCTGCTGGTTGGCCGCCAGGTCGAGGAAGGACACCTGGCTCCGCGCGATGCCGGTGGCGATGTTCTGCACGATCAGGCCGCGCAACTGGCCGTCGAGCTCGGCCACGGTGTAGACATCGCGCGTGCCGCTGATCTCGGTGTGGAAGGTCTTCGGATCGGCCACGCGCCAGGCGTAGTTGCCGAAGGCGCGCAGGCGCACGGCGCCGAACTCGGCGTCGCGCACGGCGATGGGCTGCGGCGTGCCCCACTTCTGGTCGATCTGCTGGCGCGTGCTGAAGAAGTACACGTCGCTCTTGAAGGGCGACTGGAACAGCTTGTCCCAGTTCTTGAGGTTGGTCAGCAGCGGCAGCGTCTGCGTGGTGAGCTGGTGGGTGCCGGGGCCGAACACGTCGGCCACCTGGCCTTCGTTGACGAACATCGCCATCTGCGTCTCGCGCACCACCAGCACGGCGCCGTTCTGGATCTCCATGTCGGCCATGGGGAAGCGCCAGGCCAGGGTACCCTCGCCGGCCTCCGTCCACTGGATGACATCGATAAATTGCTTCTTGATGAAATCCATCAGTGCCATGGCCTGCCCTTCCGGTAGGGGAAAACGTCGGCGGATGATACGCGGGGCCCCCTGCCGGCGCGGACCACCGCGCGCGCTTCTCTACAATGGCCCGCACCTTCTGGCGCCACCTTCCAAAACCACAAGCGCGGCCGGCGCCCGCGCGAGGAGCACCGCCCATGACCACCCCCCCGCCCGCCTCCACCGACGACAAGCGCGCCGAACTGCGCCGCGCCGCGCTCGACTACCACGAGTTTCCGGTGCCCGGCAAGGTTGCCATCTCGGCGACCAAGCAGATGATCAACCAGCGCGACCTGTCGCTGGCCTATTCGCCCGGCGTGGCCGCGCCGTGCGAGGAGATCGTCAAGGACCCGGTCAACGCCTTCAAGTACACCGCGCGCGGCAACCTGGTGGCCGTCATCACCAACGGCACCGCGGTGCTGGGCCTGGGCGACATCGGCCCGCTGGCCTCCAAGCCGGTGATGGAAGGCAAGGGCGTGCTGTTCAAGAAGTTCGCCGGCGTGGACGTGTTCGACATCGAGATCGACGAGAAGGACCCCCAGAAGCTGGTGGATGTGATCGCCGCGCTGGAGCCCACCTTCGGCGCCATCAACCTCGAGGACATCAAGGCGCCGGACTGCTTCTACGTCGAGCGCGAGTTGCGCAAGCGCATGAAGATCCCGGTCTTCCACGACGACCAGCACGGCACGGCCATCACGGTGGCGGCGGCCATGGTCAACGGACTGAAGGTGGCGGGCAAGGACATCGCCCAGGTCAAGGTAGTCACCTCCGGCGCCGGCGCGGCCGCGCTGGCCTGCCTGAACCTGCTGCTGAAGGTGGGCGTGCGGCGCCAGAACGTGTTCGTCACCGACCTGGCCGGCGTGGTCTACGAGGGCCGCGAGGAGCTGATGGACGACGACAAGCGCCAGTACATGCAGAAGACCGACGCGCGCACGCTGGCCGAGGTGATCGACGGCGCCGACGTGTTCCTGGGCCTGTCGGCCGGCGGCGTGCTCAAGCCCGAGATGGTGGCCCGGATGGCGCCGCGCCCCGTGATCTTCGCGCTGGCCAACCCCAACCCCGAGATCGCGCCCGAGGACGCGCACGCCGTGCGCGACGACATCATCATGGCCACCGGCCGCACCGACTACCCGAACCAGGTCAACAACGTCCTGTGCTTCCCGTACATCTTCCGCGGCGCGCTCGACTCGGGCGCCACCACCATCACCGACGAGATGGAACTGGCCGCTGTCCACGCCATCGCCGAGCTGGCGCAGGCCGAGCAGAGCGAGAAGGTGGCCGCCGCCTACGTGGGCGAGAAGCTCAGCTTCGGCCCTGAATACCTGATCCCCAAGCCGTTCGACCCGCGGCTGATGACCAAGATCGCGCCCGCGGTGGCCCAGGCCGCCGCGGACAGCGGCGTGGCGCTGCGCCCCATCACCGACATGGACGCCTACCGCGAAAAGCTGCAGAACTTCGTCTACGCCTCGGGCACGACGATGAAGCCCATCTTCGACGCCGCCCGGCGGGCCACCAAGAAGCGCGTGGCCTATGCCGAGGGCGAGGAGGAGCGCATTCTGCGCGCCTGCCAGATCGTGGTGGACGAGGGCCTGGCGCGCCCGACGCTGATCGGCCGGCCGGCCATCATCGCCCAGCGCATCGAGAAATTCGGCCTGCGCCTGCAGGAAGGGCGCGACTACGAAGTCGCCAGCACCGAGTTCGACCCCCGCTACCGCGACTTCTGGCAGACCTACCACCGCATGACCGAGCGCAAGGGCATCACCGCCCAGGTGGCCAAGATCGAGATGCGCCGGCGCCTGACGCTGATCGCCTGCATGATGCTGCACAAGGACGAGGTGGACGGGCTGATCTGCGGCACCTGGGGCACCACGCTGCAGCACCTCACCTACATCGACCAGGTCATCGGCAAGCGCCCCGGCGGCGCCATCAGCACCGCGCAGGACGTGCCGGTGTACGCCTGCATGAACGGGCTGCTGCTGCCAGACCGGCAGGTGTTCCTGGTGGACACCCACGTCAACTACGACCCCACGCCCGAGGAGCTGTGCGAGATCACCGCCCTGGCGGCCGAGGAGATGGTGCGCTTCGGCATCCAGCCCAAGGCGGCGCTGTTGTCGCACTCCAACTTCGGCACCAGCAACCAGCCCACGGCGGTCAAGATGCGCCGCACGCTGGAGCTGCTGCGCGAGCAGACCCCCTGGCTGGAAGTGGACGGCGAGATGCACGGCGACGTGGCGCTGGACGGCCAGCAACGCGCCACCGTGATGCCGAGCAGCCCTCTGCACGGCGATGCCAACCTGCTGGTGTTTCCCAACATCGACGCCGCCAACATCGCCTACAACCTGCTCAGGACCGTCGCTGGCGGCAACATTGCCATCGGCCCGGTGCTGCTCGGCGCGGCCAAACCCGTGCACATTGTCACGGCCAGCGCCACCGTGCGCCGCATCGTCAACCTGACGGCGCTTACCGTGGCCGACGCGAACGCCGATTAGTAGAGCCCCGCCACTTTAGTGAGCGCACACTAATCGCGCGCCGGGATAGTCCTGCGCAGTGCCTGTGATTTAAGCAGGCGCTTGCTTTTTCGTGGCTGCTGCGTCACACTAGCGCCTTGGGATTTTCGGGTTAACCCGGAGGTTTTCGAAGGGTGTTTTTCATGTTGCGAACAGCGGCATCGCATGTTGCCCGGTCGCTTCTGGCGGTGTCGCTGTGTGCAGGCCTGATGGCCGGCACGGGCACGGCTCAGGCGCGCGAAGGGTCCTGGAGCTCGGAGCCCACCGTCTCGGTGGTCGACCTGCCCAGGCAGGGGCAGCAGACATACCGTCTGATCCACCTGGGCGGTCCGTTTCCCTACGACAAGGATGGCGCGGTGTTCGGCAATCGCGAACGGCTGTTGCCGGCCAAGCGGCGGGGCTACTACCGAGAATACACCGTCGAGACCCGAAGGGTGAGCCACCGTGGCGCCCGGCGCATCGTGTGCGGAGGGTATGAGCGCACGCAGCCCGAGGCCTGCTATTACACCAGCGACCATTATTCGAGCTTCAAGAGGATTGTCGAACGATGAAAGCGCGCGAACAGTTTCAGCCGGTGCAGTCGCCTGCGCCGGACAGGTTATTGACTTCAGAGAGAGCAGCGGAGATGGATCAGCCACTTCGTCAACCCCAGGACACGCCCCTCAAGGGCGTGCGCAGCAACATCGTGCAGTCCATCCGCGCCTTCCGCGTGCATGACCTGCAGGAGACGGCGGCGCAGCTCGGCCAGCACTTCCTCTACGCCAATCTGGCGGCGGCGCAGACCAAGCAGGACGTGCTGGACCTGATCGCGCAGCAGTTCACCTTCCCGGCGCACTTCGGCAAGAACTTCGACGCGCTGTACGACTGCATGACCGACCCGCTGCACAAGTCGGGCCCGCAGCCGGGCTTCATCGTGGTGCTGGAACAGATCCCGGCCACGGCCAAGTTCGACAAGGAAGCGCGCGAGCAGCTGCTGGACATCTTCCGCGACGCGGCCGACTACTGGAACGACCGGAAGATACCGTTCAGGTGCTTCTATTCTTTTCGGTAGCCCGTTCTGCACCCACCGGCCAAGCAGAACGGGCGAACGAGGCCCAGGGCGATGCACAGGCGGACGCCGCCGGCATCGAATCCGGCGAGAAGATGCCGACCGACAAGCTGGTCGACATCTCGCCGCTGGCGCTGCGCATGAGCAGCCCCTTCAACGCGGGATACTGGCTGAGCGCCGCCTGAAGCGCCGCCGACCGTGTCCGACGAAGCCCGCCTCGCGCGGGCTTTTTCTTTAGAGTGCTCCCTCGACCAGCCGAGTCCGCCATGACCGCCGCCACCGCTGAATCACCCGGCACCCCTGCCGAATCGCTATCAACTCAAGAGCTGCAATCGCAGATCGTGCGCGGGCTGCAGGCCATTTTGCCCACTGAATCGGTGCTGTGGTCCAGCGAGGAGACCACGCCCTACGAATGCGACGGCCTGACCGCGTACCGCCAGCGCCCGCTGGCCGTGGCGCTGCCCGAGAGCTACGAGCAGGTCCAGGCGGTGCTGCGCGCCTGCCGCGCCCTGGGCGTGCCGGTGGTGGCGCGCGGCGCGGGCACGGGGCTGTCGGGCGGCGCGATGCCGCACGCGCGCGGGGTGACGCTGTCGCTGGCCAGGTTCAACCGCATCCTGGGCATCGACCCGCTGGCGCGCACCGCCGTCGTGCAGTGCGGGGTGCGCAACCTGGCCATCAGCGAGGCGGCGGCGCCGCACGGCCTGTACTACGCGCCCGACCCGTCGAGCCAGATCGCCTGCACCATCGGCGGCAACGTGGCCGAGAACTCGGGCGGCGTGCACTGCCTGAAATACGGCCTGACGCTGCACAACGTGCTGAAGGTCAAGGGCTTCACCATCGAGGGCGAGCCGATCGAGTTCGGTGCCGACGCGCTGGACGCGCCGGGCTACGACCTGCTGGCACTCGTCACCGGCAGCGAGGGCATGCTGGCCGTGACCACCGAGGTCACCGTGCGCCTGCTGCCGCGCCCGCGCCTGGCGCGCTGCATCATGGCCAGCTTCGCCGACGTGCGGCAGGCGGGCGCGGCGGTGGCGGCGGTGATCGGCGCGGGCATCATCCCGGCCGGGCTGGAGATGATGGACAAGCCGATGACGGCGGCGGTGGAGGACTTCGTGCACGCCGGCTACGACCTCGACGCCGCCGCCATCTTGCTGTGCGAGAGCGACGGCACGCCGGAGGAGGTGGGCGAGGAGATCGCGCGCATGTCCGAGGTGCTGCGCGCGGCGGGCGCGACGCAGATCGCGGTGAGCGGGTCCGAGGAAGAGCGCCTGCGCTTCTGGAGCGGGCGCAAGAACGCCTTCCCGGCCAGCGGGCGCATCAGCCCCGACTACATGTGCATGGACTCGACCATCCCGCGCAAGCGGCTGGCCGACATCCTGCTGGCGATCCAGGAGATGGAGCGCCAATACGGCCTGCGCTGCTGCAACGTCTTTCACGCCGGCGACGGCAACCTGCACCCGCTGATCCTGTTCGACGCCAACGACCCGGACCAGCTGCACCGGGCCGAGCTGTTCGGTGCCGACATCCTGGAGACCAGCGTGGCCATGGGCGGCACGGTGACCGGCGAGCACGGCGTGGGCGTGGAGAAGCTCAACAGCATGTGCGTGCAGTTCTCGGCCGCCGAGAACGCGCAGATGATGGCCGTCAAGCACGCGTTCGATCCGCGGGGCCTGCTCAACCCCGGCAAGGTGATCCCGACGCTGCAGCGCTGCGCCGAGTACGGCCGGATGCTGGTGCGCGGCGGCCGGCTACCGCATGCGGAACTGGAACGTTTTTGAGCTTTTTTGGCCTATAGCCAGCACCAATATTGCGCTGACAGCTATATTATAAATAGCAAATCAAGCTGGCATGGGCCGATCAGCACCGCCGGAATTCTCGGCCACCCAGGCCGCGTACACCGGGTCGGCCGCCTCGGTGGCGATGGCGTGGATAGCGGGCAGGTCGTAGAGGTGGCGCGCGCGGATCGCCGCCTCCAGCGCCGGGTAGTGCGCGGCGATGGTCTTGAACAGCAGGCGGAACTCGGCGTCCTCGTACACCTGCTCGCGCCAGCGGTAGATGCTGTCGATGGGCTCGATCTGCGCGCAGGCGGCCAGCCGCAGATCGACGATGGCGCGCGCCAGCGCCAGCGCCTCCTCGCGCGAGCCGATGGTGGTGACCACCAGCAGCGGACGCGGCGGGCCGGCCATCTCAGACCACCTCCGCGCATCGCGCCACCCGCAGCGCATGAAACGGCGCAGGCATGGCCCCCTCTCCCCTCGTGGGAGAGGGTTGGGGAGAGGGGGCAACGCCTGCGTTCAGCGCCGCGCCGATCCGCCAGCCCCCCTCTCCCCAACCCCTCCCCCACGAGGGGGGAGGGGCCACAAGCGCGCAGCGCGTGGAGCCTGGGGGCGGGTTCATGCGGTGGCGGACTCGCGCGCCGGGAAGCCCAGGCGGTCCAGCGCCGCGGCCAGGTGGCCGACGCTGCGGTCCACGTCGGCCCACTTGTCCAGGCCGAACAGGCCCACCCGGAAGGTGCGGAAGTCGGCCGGCTCGTCGCACATCAGCGGCACGCCGCTGGCGGTCTGCAGGCCCTGGGCGATGAATTTCTTGCCGTTCTGGATGTCGGGGTCGGTGGTGTAGCTGACCACCACGCCCGGCGCCTCGAAGCCCGGCGCGGCGACGCTGGGAAAGCCGCGCCCGGCCATCAGCGTGCGCACCTCGCGGCCCAGCGCGATCTGCTGTTCGCGCACCTGGGCGAAGCCGCGCTGCTGCGTCTCGCGCATGGTGCCCTGCAGCTTCACCAGCGCCATGGTCGGCATGGTGGCGTGGTAAGCGTGGCTGCCGGTGTCGTAGGCCTGCATGATCTGGTGCCACTTCTTCAGGTCCATCGCGAAGCTGGTGCTGGTGGTGCCTTCCATCACCTTCAGCGCGCGATCCGACAGGCCCACCATGGCGCAGCAGGGCGAGCTGCTCCAGCCTTTCTGCGGCGCGCTGACCAGCACGTCCACGCCGACGGCCCGCATGTCGACCCACATCGCGCCGGAGGCGATGCAGTCCAGCACGAACAGGCCGCCCGCCGCGTGCGTGGCCTCGGCCACGCGGCGCAGGTAGTCGTCGGGCAGCAGGATGCCGCTGGCCGTCTCCACATGCGGGGCGAAGACGACGGCGGGGCGCTGGCGGGCGATGGCGGCTTCCACCTCGCCGATGGGCGCGGGCGCCCAGGGCGCCTGGCTGCCCTCGCCCACCCGGCGCGCCTTCAGCACGGTGACCTGCTCCGGCGCGGTGATGCGGCCGGCCTCCAGGATCTGGCTCCAGCGGTAGCTGAAGAAGCCGTTGCGCAGGATCAGCACCGGCCGGTCGTTGGCGAACTGGCGCGCCACCGCCTCCATGCCGAAGGTGCCGCTGCCGGGCACCAGCACGGCGGCGTCGGCGTGGTAGACCTCCTTGAGCATGGCGGCGATGTCGCGCATCACGCCCTGGAAGCGCTGCGACATGTGGTTGAGCGCGCGGTCGGTGTAGACGACCGAAAATTCGAGCAGGCCGTCGGGGTCGATGTGGGGCAGGAGTCCGGGCATGGGTGTGTCTTCTTTCAGGGGCCGGCGCGGCGCCGGGCATCAGCGAATCAGCTTAGCACGCGGTGCGCGGCCAGAGCGTGTCATGCCCTTCTCGCCCCCGCCCTGGTCCTGGCGTTCGGCAAGCGCCTGCTTAAAAAATAGCAATCCGCTGTCCACCCCTCAATCCAGCGTCATCAGGCTGGCATTGCCGCCGGCCGCGGCGGTGTTGGTGCTGACGGCGCGCTCGGTCACCAGCCGCGCCAGGGGCACCTGCGCGTCGCCCGGCGCCAGCGCCGTCACGCCGACGATCGGCCCGGGGCGCGCGACCATGGCGCGCGCGGCCTCGGCCGCCGCTTTGGCGCCGCCGTGCACCAGCACGGCGTCCAGGGCGACGGCGGGGCTGCGCCAGTCGGCCGCCAGCGCGACGCACGCCTGCACCGGGGCGGGCAGGCGCGCCAGGTCGTCCGCCGCGGCCGCCGGCCAGACGGCGCGGGCGCCGACGGCCAGCACGGCGGCCAGTTGCAGCAGCCGGTCGCCGGGCTGTCCGGCCAGGCACAGCACGCGCTCGCGCGGCAGCACGGCGTAGACGTTGCGCTCGCCGGTGGGGCCGGCCAGCACGCGCGCCTGCCCGGCGGGGCTGGCGGCGCCCAGCCGCGCGCAGGCGGCGGCCAGCGCGGCATCGCCCTGGGCCTGCGCCCAGTCGCGCAGCGCGGACAACCCGGCGCCCGGCGCGGTGGGCGGCGGTCCTTCCGGCGCCCCCAGCGCCTGGACGGCGCGCAGCGCGGCGTCCGGCGGGCAGCGCGAAAGCAGGCGCAGCAGGGCCAGCGGCCCGCCGGCCTTCGGCCCGGTGCCGGACAGGCCCTCGCCGCCGAAGGGCTGCACCCCCACCACGGCGCCGACCATGTTGCGGTTCACGTACACGTTCCCGGCCCGCACGCCGGCCCGCCAGGCGGGCGATGGTCTCGTCGATGCGGGTGTGCACGCCGGCCGTCAGGCCGTAGCCGCCGCGGTTGATCTGCGCGATGAGCGCATCCAGCTCGCCCTGCCGGTAGCGCAGCACGTGCAGCACGGGACCGAAGACCTCGCATTGGAGCTGGTCGATGCGCGCGATCTCGATCAGCGTGGGCGGCACGAAGGTGCCGCGCGCCAGGGCGCCGGCGTCCTGCGGGCGCGCGGCCTGGTGCACGGCGTGGCCGCGCGCGCGCAGGGTGTCGATGTGGCGCTGGAGCGCGGCTTGCGCCTCGGCGTCGATCACGGGGCCGACGTCGGTGGACGGCGCGGCGGGGTGGCCCAGGCGCGCCTCGGCCATGGCACCTTTCAGCATGGCCAGGATGCGGTCGGCCACGTCGTCCTGCAGGCACAGCACGCGCAGGGCGGAGCAGCGCTGGCCGGCGCTGTCGAAGGCCGAGACCATCACGTCCTGCACCACCTGCTCGGGCAGGGCGGAGGAATCGACCACCATGGCGTTCTGCCCACCGGTCTCGGCGACCAGGGGCACGGGCTGGCCGTCGGGGTTCAGGCGCTCGGCAAGCTGGGCCTGCAGCAGGCGCGCGACCTCGGTGGAGCCGGTGAACATCACGCCGCGCGTGCGCGGGTCGGCGACCAGGGCCGCACCCACGGTGGCGCCGTCGCCGGGCAGCCATTGCAGCGCCGCGCGCGGCACGCCGGCGGCGTGCAGGCGGCGCACGGCCTCCAGGGCGATCAGCGGCGTCTGCTCGGCCGGCTTGGCCAGCACGGGGTTGCCGGCGGCCAGCGCGGCGGCGACTTGGCCGGTGAAGATGGCGAGCGGGAAGTTCCACGGGCTGATGCACACGACCGGCCCCAGTGGCAGGTGCGTGGCGTTGTCGAACTGATCGCGCGCCTGCGCGGCGTAGAAGCGCAGGAAGTCCACCGCCTCGCGCACCTCGGCCACGGCGCTGGGCCAGGTCTTGCCGGCCTCGCGCACCAGCAGGCCCATGAGCGGGGCCAGGTCGCGCTCCAGCGCGTCGGCGGCGCGCTCCAGGCAGGCGGCGCGCTCGGCCGGCGGGGTGGCGGCCCAAGCGCTGGCCGCGGCGGTGGCGGCGCCGAGAGCGGCGTGCGCGTCGGCCACGCCGGCGGCGCGCACGTGGCCGACCACGTCGCCATGGTCGGCGGGGTTGCGCACGGGCCGCGGCGGGGAGTTTTGAATGAAATCGGCCTCCAGCCCGCTTGTGTAGTGTGCTGTTTGCAATGATTTCGATAGCGTATCCAGCACGAGATCGTCGCCCAGGTCGAGTCCGCGCGAGTTGGCGCGCGCCGCGCCGTACAGCGCGCGCGGCAGCGGGATGCGCGGGTGCGGCAGGCCGGCCCGGCCCTCGGCGCGCGCGGCCTCGTCCACCACGGCCACCGGGTCGCGCACCAGGTCCTCCAGCGGCACCGAGGGGTCGGCGATGCGGTGCACGAAGGAGGTGTTGGCGCCGTTCTCCAGCAGCCGGCGCACCAGGTAGGCCAGCAGGGTCTCGTGCGTGCCGACGGGCGCGTAGATGCGGCACGGACGCCGCGGCCCACCGCCGACCACGGCCTCGTACAGCGGCTCGCCCATGCCGTGCAGGCACTGGAACTCGTACTGCCCCGCGTGGTAGCCCGGCCCGGCCATCCGCACGATGGCGGCCAGCGACTGCGCGTTGTGGGTGGCGAACTGCGGGTACACCGCGTCGGGCGCATCCAGCAACTTGCGCGCGCAGGCGAGATAGCTCACGTCGGTGTGCACCTTGCGCGTGTAGACCGGGTAGTCGGCCTGGCCGTCCACCTGGGCGCGCTTGATCTCGCTGTCCCAGTACGCGCCCTTGACCAGCCGCACCATCAGCCGCCTGCGCGTGCGCCGCGCCAGATCGACGAGAAAGTCGATCACCGCCGGGCAGCGCTTCTGGTAGGCCTGGATGACGAAGCCGATGCCGTTCCAGCCGGCCAGCCCGGGCGCGGCGCACACCTGTTCCAGCACGTCCAGCGACAGCTCCAGCCGGTCGGCCTCCTCGGCGTCGATGTTCAGGCCGATGTCGTGGCGCCGCGCCAGCGCCAGCAGGCCCAGCAGGCGCGGCACCAGCTCATCGAGCACGCGCTGGCGCTGCGCGCGGGCGTAGCGCGGGTGCAGCGCGGACAGCTTGACCGAGATGCCCGGCCCCTCGTGGACGCCGCGCCCGGCCGCCGCCTGGCCGATGGCGTGGATGGCGTCCTCGTAGCTCTTCAGGTAGCGCGCCGCGTCATCGGCCGTCAGCGCGGCCTCGCCCAGCATGTCGTAGGAATAGCGGAAGCCCTGCGCCTCGCGCTCGCGGGCGTTCTTCAGCGCTTGCTCAATGGTTTCGCCGGTGACGAACTGCTCGCCCATCATGCGCATGGCCATGTCCACGCCCTTGCGGATCAGCGGCTCGCCGCTCTTGCCGACGATGCGCGCCAGCAGCGTGCCCAGGCCCGCCTCGCTGTGCGTGGCCACCAGCCGGCCCGTCAGCAGCAGGCCCCAGGCGGCGGCGTTGACGAACAGCGACGGGCTGCGCCCCACGTGCGGCTGCCAGTCGCCCCGGCTGACCTTGTCGCGGATCAGCGCGTCGCGCGTGGCGGCGTCGGGGATGCGCAGCAGCGCCTCGGCCAGGCACATCAGCGCCACGCCTTCCTGCGACGACAGGGCGAACTCCTGCAGCAGCCCCTGCACCACGCCCGCGCGCCCGCCCTGGCGCCTGCCGTGGCGCAGCGCGCCGGCCAGCCGCAGCGCCAGGTCGTGCGCGGCGCGCGCCTCGGCCTCGGGCAGGCGCGCCAGCGGCAGCAGCGGCGCCAGCGCCTCGGGCTCCGGCAGGCGGCAGGCGGCGGCGGTGGCCCGGCGCGGCGCGGTCGGCGGCGGCGCCAGCTCGGCCTGCAGGGCGGCGAAGGGCGAGGACGGCGGGTTGGAGGGGGCGGCGGTCATGGTCGAATGCAGCGGGAAGGCCGGACGATGCGCCATTGTTCCAGCCCGCCGGACGCATGTGTCACCGCATTCAGGCCAAGTCACCACACCCTCGCGGTGCGGGAAGAGGGCAGGAGCGGCGGGCGCCACCGCTGGGTCGAGGCGCCGGTTTTCAAGCAAAACTGGCCTTCAGCCCGCGTCAGGTTTGCGATAGTTGCTATTATTAATGAAGCAACTCGGTGGCCATGGTTTGCCTGGATGCTGGTCCCGCAAGCCAGGAATCAACGATGATTCCGTGCCCCACCCACGGAGAGAAGAGACATGGACTTGCCCACCCACCAGCTCACGATGACTGTCCTGATGACACCCGACATGGCCAACTTCGCCGGCAATGTCCACGGTGGAACCATCCTGAAATTCCTGGACCAGGTGGCGTATGCCTGCGCCAGCCGGTATGCCGGCCGCTACGTGGTCACGCTGTCGGTGGACCAGGTGATGTTCCGCGAGCCCATCTACGTGGGCGAGCTGGTCACCTTCCTGGCCTCGATCAACTACACCGGCACGTCGTCGATGGAGGTGGGCATCAAGGTGCTCGCGGAGAACATCCGGACCCAGAAGACGCGGCATGCCAACAGCTGCTTCTTCACCATGGTGGCCGTGGACGACGAGCGCAAGCCCACGACCATCGCGCCGCTGCAACCGTCATCGTCCGAGGAGCACCGCCGCCATGCCGCCGCGCTGAGGCGCAAGCAGCTGCGCCAGGAGTTCGGCAAGCGCTTCGATTCCGTCCGCGCGGCGGTCGGCTGAAACGGCCTGAGCGGCGTGCGCGGCGTGCGGCCTTTCGGCGCCGAAGCCCGCGCCCGCGCCAGGATGATGGCCTGTGCCCGATTCGCGGACCTCGAGCTCGACGAGCTTCAGCATCGTCCGGGCTTGTTCCACCGCCCGCGGCGAAGGATCGCGTTTCAGGGCGCCGCGCAGGCTGAGCTGATGTGCTCAGGCCAGCATGATTCCCCCGAATTCCCCCCGCCCGCGTCATAAACTCCGGCTCCCCCTCACGAAGCCCTTCCCCCATGTCCTACAACACGCTGGCCTGGGCCGTCGACGACGGCATCCTCACGCTCACGCTCAACCGGCCCGAGCAGATGAACGCCTTCACCGTCGAGATGGCGGACGAGCTGGAGGCCGCCTTCCACCGCGCCAGCGACGACGACGCGGTGCGCGCCATCGTCGTCACCGGCGCGGGCAAGGCGTTCTGCGCCGGCATGGACCTGACACGCGAGGGCAACGTCTTCGGGCTGGACGAAAGCCTGGCCCCGACGCTGGAGGACATGAACGAGCGCCTGGCCACGCCGGCCATCCAGCGCGGCGTGCGCGACACCGGCGGCCGCGTGGCACTGGCGATCTTCAACTGCAAGAAGCCGGTGATCTGCGCCATCAACGGCGCGGCGGTCGGCATCGGCGCCACCATGACGCTGGCGATGGACATCCGCCTGGCCTCGGAGAAGGCGCGCATCGGCTTCGTCTTCGGCAAGATCGGCATCACGCCGGAAGCCTGCTCGACGTGGTTCCTGCCGCGCATCGTCGGCATGTCGCAGGCGCTGGAGTGGGTGTATGCCGCCGACATCCTGAGCGCCGAGGAGGCGCTGGCCGGCGGGCTGGTGAAGGCGGTGCTGCCGCCCGAGCAGTTGTTGCCCGAGGCCTACCGGCTGGCGCGCAAGTTCACTCAAAACCGCTCGCCCGTCGCCGTCGCCCTGGCGCGGCAGATGATGTACCGCAACGCCGCCGCGCCGCACCCGCTGGAGGCGCACAAGGTGGATTCGCTGGCGATCTACTACGCCAGCCTGAAGGACGGCAAGGAGGGCGTGCAGTCCTTCCTGGAACGGCGCACGCCGGAATTCACGGCCCGCTGCTCGACCGACCTGCCGCCGTTTTACGCGGACTGGGCGAAGTGACCGCGCTGGCGCGTGTCCACGAACCGGAGGGAATTTTCATCTGACCCCATTTCTCGCCAAGCCCTTCCTGGGATGGCCCGAAAACGTTGCTGCCAACCCTTGGCAAGGTTGACAAACGCCGCTTATAAGGTTGACAATAAACCACGATAAGGTTGTCAATCCATATGAGCAGCAAAGTACGTGAGCAGGGCGAGAAGGTCAGGAATTTCATCCTGAAAGGCATCCTCGCCGAGGATGGCGATGTGGTTCCTTCCACCATGAAGAAATTCGACATCACGCGCCAAGCGGTCAACAAGCACATCGGCCGCCTGCGGGACCTGGGAACGATCAACGTTTCCGGTTCTACCCGGTCCCCGGTGTACGCACTGTGCGAAGTCGCCAAACGCGATTTTTCCTACGCCCTGGCTCCGGGCCTGGCCGAGGACGTGGTGTGGACCAAGGACGTCAAGCCGTTCATTGAGCCCCTGCCAGACAACGTCATCAGCATCTGGCACTACGCTTTTACCGAGATGTTCAACAACGCCATCGACCATTCGACGGCCACGGAGATTGGCGTCCGCGTCAGCAAGACCGCACTGACCACCGAGATTGCCCTTCACGACAACGGGGTCGGGATCTTCCGCAAGATTCAGCAGGAGTTGGATCTAGTCGATGAGCGCCTGGCCATCTTCGAACTGGCAAAAGGGAAGCTGACCACCGACCCAGCCAACCACACCGGGCAAGGCATCTTCTTCACCTCACGGATGATGGACCAGTTCTCCATCATTTCTGGAGGTCTGTTCTTTGACCACGACCGCTCTCGAACCAACGATTGGCTGCTTGAAAGAACAAAGCCGGGGCCTGGGACCCATGTCTTCATGACCCTGAACAACCACGCGGCGCGCACGACGCGGAAGGTTTTCGACCAGTTCTCGGGGGGCGACGACTACGCATTCAACAAGACGGTCGTACCACTGAATCTCGCTAAGTTTGGCGCCGATGAATTGATCTCAAGGTCGGCAGCGAAGCGCGTGCTCGCACGAGTCAACCTCTTCACCAAGGTGATCTTTGATTTCAAGGATGTCGAGACGGTCGGTCAGGCCTTCGCCGACCAGATTTTCAGGGTGTATGCAAACGAGCATCCGGACATCGAGCTGACGCCCATCAACATGCGCAAAGCCGTGAAGGATATGGTGGACCGCGCGCGGTCCGCGAATACCGCCCCTCATCAGTAGGCCTCCCAGCCCTCCATCAGAATAGTTGTCGCCTCTCCATCGACCCAAGAGCCCGGGGGCGGCATGAAGGATGAGAGTGGCTCGATATGGACAAGCATTCACCCTAGAAACGGCAGTTGAACGCGCCCGCCAGTGCCGTGATTGGCGTGGCAGGCAAGGGTGAACGCCGCGGCTCCACAGGCGCCTGCGCGCCTGTGGACGGCGTGAACGGGGCCGGCCTCTGGACGGCCCGCGCCCTGCAAGGGAGACGACGCGGCGCAGTGTTGTGCGCAAGGAGGAGCAACGCCGCATGGCGCGGCGAGCGCGGTGCTGGCGGGCGCGTAGCGCGCTCACCCAACAGGTGAAGGTCATCGAAGCCGTCGAGGTCAATGCTCACGCGGCTTTCCCGAGGGTGGCAAGCGGTCAACTGCCGTTTCTAGGTTCAAGGGCCGAGCGGTAGCGAGGTTGCTGCCGCCGGAGAGTTCGGCGCTGGAGGAGGTGGCGCGCGAGGTTGGCACGGGAGGGGGGAAAATTTTGATCTGACCCCAGTCTCCCCCATTCTCCCCCCAATTTTCCCCCGATGATGTGGCGCCAGGCTGGAAGCAGGCTCCTCAGCCTGTGGGTGGACTTCGGAGAACTCTCGCAGTGCCCGGTTGCTGATCAGCTTGCCGTGCCTGGTTTTCGGGCAAAGAGGGCGTCGGGCGTGCCCCCTACCAAGGGGAACTTTCATCCGACCCCAATTTCTTTGTGGAAAATTCCACACATTTGCCCACTTTCATACCAGCAATTGTGTAAAAATTGCGAATGAACGTTATAATAATAAAGCAACTTTCTATTATTAGAAAGCCCTTGCAATTTTTCAATCAATCCATGGAGAAATCATGAAACGTGACGCTGTCTTTTCTGCTCTGACTGCCTTGGCTTTTTCGACTTTTCCCATCGGCCATGCCCAAGCGGCTGAAATCACGGTGGCGGCCAACTCCAATTACTTCTCGGGGTGGAGTTTCAGTAATTTGGGGGGGGGGAGGTAACCTATTATAATGATGGTGGGAGTATAGGATCTGGCGCCTTGCCAGGAGGGGGCGGACAAGCAGTTGGAACGCTGAACGGCAATGTCCTGACTTGGACTGTGCCCGAGCAAAATGCCGATTTGATTTCAGCGGGCGTCCTTATCAATAACATCAATACATTTGGCCTGCATCTCCCTTTAAATATAGGAAACCCACCTCGCCCTGATCAAGGCTTCCTCAGCCGTGGCCGCGCTTCTTTTTCCTCTCCGGTGCCATTCAAAACAGGCACGACGTTTTTTTTCCAAGATGTGGACAACGGTGAAGCCGCTGATTATCGTTTTTATGACTGCGCCGGCAGTCAAGTGGATGCGGGTGATTTCGATTTTCTGAAGATTTCCACCATCAATACACCCAATTACGCCCTACAGGGTACAGCGCCAACACAGTATTGGCACGTTTCGGCGCCAGTAGCCCAGGACCCCAATACCGTCAACGGCATTGTCATCAACGCGTCCAACGTGTGCCGCATCGATATTCAAGGCACACGCCCCCAAGCCAACGGTAGCATCAATTACTTCCTGGGCACGCCCCCGAATGTGGTGCCCACCGCCGTACCCACCATCAGTGGCCCGCCCGTGGCCGGCAGTCCGGTCACGGGCTCTTACGTGTATGCCGACGCCGACAACAACGCGGAAGACACCACCGACACGGGGACCACGTACACGTTCGTGACCAGTCCGACCAGCACCTTGACCAACTCGGGCGATGGCACGGTGGTTGCCGGCGGCCCGACCAACGGCACCAGCCCCGCCTACACCCCGACGGCTGGCGATGTGAACCAGTACCTGTTCTTCTGCGTCACACCCATCGCCGCCACCGGGGCCAACCCCGGCCTGGAGGTGTGCACGCCCGCGGGCCAGGTGAGCAGCAATGCACCCGTGCCCAGCGGCATCAAACCCGTGCCCAGCTTGTCCACGCTGCCGCTGATGGGCTTGGCGGGCATGCTGGGGCTGCTGGGTTTCTGGCGCCGCCGCCGGGGCTGAGCAACCACAGGCCCAGCAAACTCAAGGGGGCGATGCCCCCTTTTTTACGAGCGAATATGGGGTCAGATCAAATTTCCCCCCGAGCCACGAGCCCCCACAAGTGCCCTGCAGCACGATGCCCGTACCCCCGGGTTATCCCTGCCCGTGCTGGACAAGCATGGGGATAACTCCGCTCAAGCGCTGTATGGCACGCGCAAGTGCTTGATTTGCAAGGGCTTGTGTTGCAGTGCCTGTTTTTCGGGCAATCGGGCGCCGGCCGCGCCGCCTACCACGTGTCCACGAACCGGTGCCCCAGCGGCGCCACGCGCGCCGAGGCCAGGCCGCGCGACAGCCAGGCGCGCGTCTCGGCCGGGTCGATGACGGCGTCGATCTCCAGCGTGGTGGCCATGTTGAGGGCCTCGCCGTGCGCGTACTGCCGCGCCACCAGTTCGGCGAACAGCGCGTCGCGCTCGGGGCCGGCGGGCAGGGCCTCCAGCTCCTTGCGGAAGCCCAGGCGCACGTAGCCCTCCAGCCCCATGCCGCCGAACTCGCCGGTGGGCCAGGCGACGGTGAACACGGGGGCGTGAAAGCCCCCGGCCGTCATGCCCATCGCCCCCAGGCCGTAGCCCTTGCGCAGCACCACGCTGAAGTAGGGCACGCGCAGGCTGGCGGCGGTGACGAACAGGCGGCTGACGTGGCGCACCTGGGCGGTGGTCTCCACCTCGGGGCCAACCATGAAGCCGGGCGTGTCCACCAGGCTGACGATGGGCAGGCCGTGCGCGTTGCACAACTGCATGAAGCGCGCGCCCTTGTCGGCGGCGGGCGCGTCGATGGCGCCGCCCAGGTGCAGCGGGTTGTTGGCGATCAGGCCGACGGGGCGGCCCTCGATGCGCGCCAGCGCGGTGTGGATGCCGGCGCCGAAGCCGGTGCGCAGCATGAGCAGGCTGCCTTCATCGACCAGGCCGCTCATCGCGGCGCGGGTGTCGTACACGCGCAGGCGGTTCTCGGGCACGACGGCGCGCAGGGCGCGCTGGTCGGGCGTGATCCAGTCGCGCACGCG
Source organism: Ottowia sp. (assembly GCF_016703145.1). GTDB lineage: Bacteria > Pseudomonadota > Gammaproteobacteria > Burkholderiales > Burkholderiaceae_C > Ottowia. The sequence goes on from NZ_JADJCO010000003.1 coordinate 394,410, forward strand.
GCCCTGGAAGTAGCCCAGGTACTGCCGCGCGGCGGCCACGGCCTGGGCCTCGTCGTCCACCAGCACGTCGATCACGCCATTGCCGTGCTGCACCCCGCTGGGGCCGATCTCCTCGGGCTTGAACACGCCCAGGCCGCCGCCCTCGATCATGGCCGGGCCGCCCATGCCGAGGTTGCTGGCGCGGGTGGCGATGATGACGTCGCTGCAGCCCACCAGCGCGGCGTTGCCGGCGAAGCAGCGCCCGTGCACCACGCCCACCACCGGCACTTGGCCGGACAGCGCGGCGTAGCGCGCGAAGGTGTGGATGTGCAGGCCGGCGACGGTGGTCGAGTCGGTGTCGCCCGGGCGCCCGCCGCCGCCTTCGGCGAACAGCACCACGGGCAGTTGCTGCGCCAGGGCGATGTCGAGCAGGCGGTCGGTCTTGGCGTGGTTGCGCATGCCCTGGGTGCCGGCCAGCACGGTGGCGTCGTAGGACATGACGGCGGTGCGCGCCTTCTCCTCGCCGAAGATCAGCCCGTTGACGCCGCCGATGCCGGTGACCATGCCATCGGCCGGGGTGTTGGCGATCAGGTCCTCCAGGCTGCGGCGGCGCGTCTGCGCGGCGATGGCGAGCTGGCCGTATTCGATGAAGCTGCCTTCGTCGCACAGGTCGGCGATGTTCTCGCGCGCGGTGCGCCCGCGCTGGTGGCGCCTGGCGACGGCGTCGGGGCGCGCGGCGTCGAGGGTGAAGGCGTGGCGGTCGATGACGCGCTGCAGGTCGGCGCGGACGTGGCCGGGGTCGTGCGCGGCGGCATCGTCGGCGCGCGCGTGGGCCTCGCCGGCGATCGGGTCGAGCACCAGCAGCGCCTGGCCCTGCGCCAGGTAGCCGCCGGGCACGGCCAGCAGCGCGCGCACGCGGCCGGCGTGCGGGGCGGTGAGCACGTGCTCCATCTTCATGGCTTCGAGCACGGCCAGCTCGGCGCCGGCGGGCACCTCGTCGCCCTCGGCGACGCTGAGCTGCACCAGGCGCGAGGGCATGGGGGCGAGCACGGCGCCTTCGGGCGCGGCGGCCTGCGGCTGGGCTGCCGTTTCTGAATCAAACAGGCCCCCAGCCAGCGTGGAATTTGCGCCGCCAGCTATCAATTCAGAAGCGGTGAGCAGATCGGGCAGCACCGCTTCGAGCCAGCGCGTGTGCACTTGCTGGCTGGCCATCTCGGGCCTACGGCCAAGGGCGCGCAGCAGCGTCAGGTTGGTGGCCACGCCGCGGATGCCGAACTCGGCCAGCGCGCGGCGCGAGCGGCGCAGCGCCTCCTGGAAGCCGCCGCGCGCGTGCACGATGAGCTTGGCCAGCAGCGTGTCGTAGTGCGGCGAGGGCGTGGCGCCGGCGGCACCGTGCGTGTCCACGCGGATGCCGGGACCGGCGGGCAGGTCGAAGCGCGACAGGGTGCCGCTGCCGGGCGTGGCCTGGCCCTGGGCGTCCAGCGTCTCGGCGTTGACGCGCCACTGGATGGCGAAGCCGCGCGGGCGCGGCGGCGCGGCGGGGTCGAGCCCGATCTGCTGCAGCGTGCGGCCGGCGGCCAGCGCGATCTGCGCCTGCACCAGATCGACGCCGGTGACTTCCTCGGTGATGGTGTGCTCGACCTGCAGGCGCGGGTTGGCTTCGATGAAGACGAAGGGCAGGTCGCCGCTGGCCAGATCGACCAGGAATTCGAACGTGCCCAGGCCCTCGTAGCGCACGGCGCGCGCCATGCCCAGCGCGGCCTCGGTCAGGCGCGCGCGCAGGGCGTCGGTCAGCGAGGGGCTGGGGGCGATCTCCACCAGCTTCTGGAAGCGCCGCTGCAGCGTGCATTCGCGCTCGCCCAGCGACAGCGCGTCGCGGCCGTCGCCGAGGATCTGCAGCTCGATGTGGCGGGCGCCGTCCATCAGGCGCTCGACGTACACGCCATCGACGCCGAAGGCGGCGCGCGCCTCGCTGCGGCAGCGCTCGTAGGCGGCGGCCAGCTCGTCGGCCGTGCGCACGGCGCGCATGCCGCGCCCGCCGCCGCCGCCGATGGCCTTGAGCATGACGCCGGCGCCGTTCTGCGCGGCCAGGAAGGCCTGCGCTTCCTCCAGCGTCACGGCGGCCAGGCTGCCGGGCATCAGCGGCACGCCTTGCCGCTGCGCCAGCGCGCGGGCCTGGGCCTTGTCGCCGAACAGGTCGAGCTGCTCGGGCGTGGGGCCGATGAAGCGGATGCCCGCGTCCCCGCAGGCGCGCGCGAAGTCGGCGCGCTCGCTCAGGAAGCCATAGCCGGGGTGCACGGCGTCGCAGCCGTGCGCGCGCGCGATGGCGATGAGGCGCGCGCCGTCCAGGTAGGCCGCCGGACCGGTGGCGCCCAGGGCGACGGCGGCGTCGGCCGCGTGCACGTGGGGCGCCTGGGCGTCGTCGTCGGCATGCACGGCGACGCTGGCGATGGACAGGTCCTGCAGCGCGCGCGCGATACGCAGGGCGATTTCGCCGCGGTTGGCGATCAGGACCTTGTGGAACAGCGGTGATGTCATGGCTGGCACTACATTTTTGAGAGCTTCCGACGCTTGACTGGCGCCGGCAGAAGGGATTTTTTACCAGGAATCAGGCGATGTCCTTGAGCAGGCGCCGCAGCACCTTGCCCGCGCCGGTGACCGGCAGCGTGTCGATGAAGCGCACGTGCTTGGGCGTCTTGTAGGTGGCCATGTTCTGGCGCGACCAGGCGGTGATCTCCTCGGCCGTCACCTGGGCGCCGGGCTTCAGGACGATGAAGGCCTTGACCACCTCGCCCTTGTCGGGGTCGGGCTCGGCGATGACGGCGGCCTGCGCCACGGCGGGGTGCTTGATGAGGATGGTCTCGACCTCCTCCGGGAACACGCTGTAGCCGGAGACCTTGATCATCTCCTTGAAGCGGCCCATGAAGGTCAGGTAGCCGTCGGCGTCGATCTGGCCCATGTCGCCGGTGTGGACCCAGCCGTCCTTGAGCGTGGCGGCGGTGGCCTCGGGCTTGTTCCAGTAGCCCTTGAAGGTGCCGGGGCTGGTCAGCACGATTTCGCCCGGCTCGCCGGGCGGCATGTCCTTGCCGGTGTCGGGGTCGATGATGCGGATGGTGACGCCCGGCGCGGGCACGCCCTGCGTGCCCCAGCGCACCCGGTCCATGGGCATGTAGGTGTCGCAGGTGTGGGACTCCGACAGGCCGTAGGCCGCCTCCTGCGAGCTGCAGTTGGGCGCGACGCCGCGCCACTGCAAGGCCAGCGCCTCGGTGAAGGTGATGCCGAAGCTGGTGACGGGGTTCACCCGGAGGCTGGAGAGGTCGAACCGGGCGACGTCGGGCTGCTGCATGCAGGCCACGTTCATCGGCGCGATGCTGTACCACCAGGTGACCTTGTAGCGGTCGATGGCCCGCAGCACGGCGCGCGGGTCGAAGCGGTGCAGCAGCACGCCGGTGGCGCCGGTGAGCACGGGCACGTTCACGCCCATCAGCATGCCGGCGATGTGGTACAGCGGCGCGATGGACAGCAGCACGTCGTCGGGCTGCAGACCATTGCAGTCGGCGCTGACGGTGGTCTTGAACAGCGCGTTGCCGTAGCTGAGCATGGCGCCCTTGGGCAGGCCGGTGGTGCCGGAGGTGTAGGTCATCAGCGCCACGTCGTCCAGCGAGAGCGGCACCGGCGCGGGCTGGGCGCCCGAGCGCGTCACGGCCAGGAAGTCCTCGCAGCCAGGCGGCATTGCGCGCGCCTCCTGGCGGGCGGCCACCAGCTCGGCCGGCAGGTCCAGCGTGGGCTCGGGCGGCAGCAGGTCGGCGTAGTGCACGACGAACACGTGCTCCAGCGTGCCCTGGGCGCGCACCTTCTCGACCACCGGCACCAGGTTGGCGGCGGCGACGATGACGCGGGCCTTCAGGTCGCCCACCTGGTAGCCCAGCTCGTGCTCCTTGTTGAGCGGGCCGCTGGGGCAGACGATGGCGCCGATCTTCTGGATGCCGTAGTGCGCCACGATGTACTGCGGGCAGTTGTTGAGGAACATGACCACCGGGTCGCCCTTCTTCACGCCCAGCGCCTGCAGGCGGGCGCCGAAGGCGTCGCTGGCGCGGTCCAGCTCGGCCCAGGTGATCGCCTGGCCGTACCAGATGCAGGCCGGGTGGTCGGGACGCGCGCGCGCGTGGTCACGCAGGTACTCGTGCAGCGGCTGTTGCGGGCGGGCGGGCAGGGGGCGGGGCGCGACGTTTGTCTCCATGGTGTCTCTCTCTCAGGGTTATCGATAGCCGGTCACGGGGCGCCGGCGCTTGCGGCCAGGCGATGTTGCATCAACAATCCTACCAATGGGTAGAACTTCGGCGACACCGCACAAACCCGCGCATCGCGCGCACCCGCCGCACGACGGCGGCCGCCAGCGCGCCCGCACCGCCAACACCGGCGCGCAGCGCGAGCGCATCCTGGCCGCGGCGGCGCGGCTGTTCGCCGCGCAGGGCTACGCCAGCACCACGCTGGAGCAGATCGCCAGCGAGTTGGGCGTGAGCAAGCCCTTCGTCTACTACTACTTCCGCGACAAGCAGACGCTCTTCGAGACGCTGTCCTGGCCCCCGGCGGTGGCGTGCTTCACCGCGCTGGATTTCGCTGGCGACGACCCGCGGCGCGCCAGCGAGAAGGTGATGGAGGGGCTCTCGCGCCTGATCCGCGCCACCATCGAGCACCAGCCGGCGGCCTTCTTCCCGTACCGGGAGCCGCGGGTCTACCGCCCCGAATACCTGGCCGCGCAGAAGAAGCTGGCGAACCACTTCTACGACCAGCTGTGCCCGCTGCTCGACCAGGCGCGGCGCGACGGCGACCTCGACTTCCGGGAAACCAAGATCACCGCCCTGGCGGCCTGCAGCCTGCCGGGCTTTCTCTACAACTGGTACCGGCCGGACGGCCGCCTCTCGCCCGACGAGGTGGCGGCCGAGCTGACCGAGCTGGCCTCGCGCGTCATCGGCCTGCGCCGCTGACCCGACTTTTCGCTTTCACCCCCCAAGAGGAGACTTCGCCATCATGATCCCGCAACGCATGCTCACGCCCCTGGCCCTGGCCGCCGTCCTTGCCGCCGGCGGCGCCCAGGCGCAGGAGACCTACAAGCTCGCCTACATCGACCCGCTGTCGGGCCCCTTCGCCAACGTCGGCGAGATGATGCTGCTGCACACGCGCTACGCGGTGGAGGACATCAACGCCAGGGCGGCCTGCCCGGCGGCATGAAGATGCAGTTGCTGCAGTTCGACAGCAAGCTCTCCGCGCAGGAGGCCCAGAGCGCGCTGCAGGCCGCCATCGACCAAGGCGCCAAGGCCATCGTCACCGGCGGCTCGGGCTCGTCGGTGGTGACGGCGCTGGTGCAGTCCGTCAACCGCTGGAACCAGCGCAACCCGGGCAAGGAGGTGCTGGTGCTCAACCACTCCTCCATCGACCCGGAGATGACGGGCAAGCTGTGCAGCTTCTGGCACTTCCAGACCGAGGCCAACACGGCGATGAAGATGAAGGCCATCGCCAACTTCGCCAAGAAGACGCCGGACATCAAGAAGGTCTTCCTGCTCAACCAGGACTACGCGCACGGCAAGCAGTGGGCCAGCTACGGCCGCCAGCTGGTGGGCGCGGCGCGGCCGGACGTGCAGTTCGTCGGCGAGACGTTGCACCCCATTGGCCGGGTGCGGGATTTCGCGCCCTACGTGGCCAACATCAAGCAGAGCGGCGCCGACTCGGTGATCACCGGCAACTGGGGCCAGGATCTGTCGCTGCTGCTCAAGGCCGCCAGCGACGCCGGCTACAACCTGCGCTACTTCAACCACAGCGCGGGCGGCGTGCCCGGCACGGTGACGGCGGTGTCGCAGGCCAAGCTGGGCCAACTCACCTGGGTGGCCGAATGGCACCCCGGCCAAGCCGGCACGCCCAAGGTGGACGCGCTGGCCAGGGCCTACAAGGCCAAGACGGGCAAGGACTTCATGGCCCCGCGCATCGACCTCACGCCGCGCCTGCTGGCCGCCGCCATCGCCAAGGCCGGCAGCACCGACACCGTGAAAGTGGCGCGCGCGATGGAAGGGCTGGAATTCGACTCGACCGTCGGCCTGTTGCGCATGCGCGCCGAGGACCATCAACTGCTGCTGCCGCAGGTGGTCAACACGATCGCGCCGGTGGACGGCAAGGCGGTCAAGGCCGGCTGGGAAGGCACCAACTACGGCTTCCGCACCGAAGCCGTGTACACCGGCAACGAACTGGCCCAGGGCAGCGAGTGCAAGATGGCGCGGCCGCGGTGACCCCGCGATCCCGCAGGAGCCGCACGAGATGCCGATGAACAAACGCACCGCCCTCCGGCTGATGGCCTGCGCCGGCGCGATGGCCGGCCTCCCGCTGCGCCGGGCCATGGCCCAGGCCGGCGACTTCCCGTCCAAGCCGATCCGCTGGGTGGTGCCCTATCCGGCCGGCGGCGGTTCGGACTTCCTCGCGCGGGTGGCCGCCCAGGTCATGTCGGCCGACCTCAAGCAGCCCGTGGTGGTGGACAACAAGCCGGGCGCCAACGGCGCCATCGCGGTGGCCGACCTCATGCGCTCGCCGCCCGACGGGTACACCCTCATCAACATCGACAACGGCATCCTGGTCTTCAACGCGGCGCTGTACCAGAAGCTGGGCTACGACCCCGAGCGCGACCTGCAGCTCGTCACCCTGCTGGTGAAGGGGCCCATGTTCCTAGCCGTCGGCCCGGCCAGCACCGCCAAGGACGCGCGCGAATTCTTCGCCCAGGTGCGCGCGCAGCCCGGCAAGTTCGCTTTCGCGTCGGCCGGCGCGGGCACGCCGCAGCACCTGTCGATGGAGCTGATCAAGAAGCAGGCCGGGCTGGACATGACCCACATCCCCTACAAGGGATCCTCTCCCGCGCTGAGCGACCTGGCCGGGGGCCAGGTGCTGGCGGCCGTCACCGACTACGCGGCGGCCGGCGGCTTCTTCAAGTCCGGCAAGCTGCGCGCGCTGGCCGTGAACGACAGCGTGCGCCACCCGTCCATGCCCGACGTGCCCACCCTCCGGGAGCTGGGCATCGAAGGCGCCGAGGCGCCCACCATGGTGGGCGTGGCCGTGCGCTCGGGCACCCCCGTGGGCCTCGTCAACACCCTGCAGCAGGCCGTGCGCCGCGCCATCCTCTCGCCCGAGGTGCGCCGCAGGTACGGGGAATTCGGCATCCAGCCCGTCGGCAACACCCCGGAAGAATTCCAGACCCTGATCCGCGGCGAAGTCAAGCGCTGGCACCCGCTGATCAAGAACCTGAACATCCGGCTGGACTGATGAAAACGAGACCATGACGACCCACGACGCGGCCCATCGGCCCTCCCCTCTGTTGATGATGCTGGAGGCGCGCGCCTTCGCCGAGTTCGGCGCCTTCGTCGCCGCCTACCCGCTGCTGCGCCGCGCGCCGCGCGGCGACGGCCACCCGGTGCTGGTGCTGCCCGGCCTGGGCGCCGACGACGCGTCCACCTGGCCGCTGCGCGCGTACCTGCGCGATCTCGGCTACGCCGTGCACGGCTGGCAACTGGGCACCAACCGTGGCCCGCGCGAGGGCGTCGAAGGGCGGCTGCGCGAGCGGCTGGCGACGCTTGCGGCGCGCCACGGCCGCAAGGTCAGCGTCATCGGCTGGAGCCTGGGCGGCGTGATGGCGCGCGAGTTGGTGCGCGCCGAGCCGGCGCCGGCGCGCTGCGTCATCACGCTGGGCAGCCTCTTCGGCGGCGAGCCCGGCTGGACCAGCGTGGGCGGGATGTACGAGGCGCTGTGCGGGCGCAGCGTGGCCGAGGACTGGCCCGACCGCGACCGCCTGCGCACGCCGCCACCGCTGCCCAGCACCGCGATCTACACCCGCAGCGACGGCATCGTGGCCTGGCAGGGATGCCTGGAGCAGAAAAGCCCGCGATCCGAGAACATCGAGGTCGAGGCCAGCCACTGCGGGATGGCCGTCAATCCCGCGGTCCTGTACGCCGTGGCCGACCGGCTGGCGCAGCCCGAGGGGCGGTGGCGGCCCTTCGAGCGCACCGGCGCGCGGCGCCTGATCTACCGCGACCCGCAACGGCCCGCGCCGGCCGCGGCCTGAACGCCGCGCTGCGCCACAATCTCACACCCCAACAAGGAGACAACCATGGACCACCTGAGCAGTCTGGACGCTTCGTTCCTGCACCTCGAAACCCCCGAAACCCCGATGCACGTGGGCACGCTGCTGCTCGTCGACCTGCCCAAGGACCGCGCGGGCGACTACTACGAGGACTTCAAGGCCATGATCGGCCAGCGCCTGCACCTGGCCACGATCCTGACGCGCAAGCTGGCGCCGATGCCCTTCGAGCTGTCCGATCCGGTGTGGATCGAGGACGACGACATCGACCTGGACTACCACGTGCGCAGCCTCGTGCTGCGCCGGCCCGGCAGCATGGCGCAACTGGAGCAGCTCGTCGCGCGGCTGCACTCCAGCCTGCTGGACCGCAGCCGGCCGCTGTGGGAGATGTACGTGATCGAGGGCCTGCAAAACGGCCAGGCGGCCATCTATTTCAAGGCCCACCACAGCGGCGTGGACGGCAAGTCGGCCACGGAGATGTTCAAGGTGCTCTACGACACCACGCCGCAGATGCGCCAGGTACCGCCGGCGCGGCGCCGGCGCGGTGCTGGCGGCTACCAGCTCGGCGTGGCGGAGCTGATGCGGGCCGCCGTGTCCAACCAGGCGACGCAGTACCGCAAGCTGGCCGAGCTGCTGCCCTCCGCGGCCAAGGCGCTGGGCACGGCCGGCAACGTGCTGGCCAGCCAACGCACCAAACCGGGCGAACGCCCCCTGACCCTGGGCGCGGCGCCCAGGACGCTCTTCAACGACTCGATCACCAACCAGCGCTCCTTCACCACGCTGTCGCTGCCTTTCCCCGAACTCAAGGCCCTGGGCAAGCGCGTGGGCGGCACGGTCAACACCATCGTCATGGCCATGTGCGCCAGCGCGCTGCGCCGCTTCCTGAAGGAGCGCGGCGAGCTGCCCAAGGAGGCGCTGATCGCGGCCGTGCCGGTGAGCCTGCGCGCCGAAGGCGACGACTCGATGAACAACCAGGTGTCGATGGTGCGGGTGGACCTGGCGACCGACATCGAGGACGTGGCCGAGCGCTTCAAGGCCATCCACGCCTCCTCGGAGGCGGCCAAGGCCGTGGTGCGCGAACTCAAGCCCGTGCTGGGCGTGGATCTGCCCCTGACCGGCTCGCCATGGCTGATGAGCAGCATGGCCTCGCTGTACGGGCGCTCCACGCTGGCCCGCCAGCTGCCGCCGATGGCCAACGTCACGATCTCCAACGTGCCCGGCCCGGTCCAGCAACTCTACATCTGCGGCGCGCCGATGATGAGCTTCTACCCGGTGTCCATCCCCTACCACGGCACCGCGCTGAACATGACCGTGCAGAGCTACGCCGGCAAGGTGCTCGAATTCGGCGTGACCTGCTGCCGGCGCGTGCTGTCGCAGGACGAGTCGCACGAGCTGATCGGCTACCTGAAGGACGCGCTCAAGGAAATCGAGCAGTTGCCCAGCATAGGCGAGGCCCAACCCGCGCCCGTGCCCGCCCAGGCCCCCCGACGCAAGGCCGCCACCACGGCGCGCGCGAAGTAGGCATCCAGGGATCCATGGCGCTGCCACCGCCCCCAGCGCCCAAAACCCCCAGAGCCCGACGGCCGCGGAGCAAGCCATGCCGGCAGACGCCGCGGCCGGGCTTGGCCCGGCCGCTGGCGTCGCCCCCTGGAGGGGGGTGGAGAAACAACGCGAAGCGTGTGGAGCCTGGGGTGGGCTCATTTCATCAGCGTGCTCTTGCCGAACAGGCTCTCCACCAGGTCCACCGCCAGCTCGGCCGTGCGGTTGCGCACGTCGCAGGCGGGGTTGAGCTCGACGATGTCGAGCGAGCCCAGGGCGCCGGTGTCGGCCAGCATCTCCATGCACAGTTGCGCCTCGCGGTAGGTGGGGCCGCCGCGCACCGTGGTGGCCACGCCGGGGGCGATGTCGGGGTCGAGGAAGTCCACGTCCAGGCTGACGTGCAGGTGCGCGCCCGGCGGCAGGCCGTGCAGGGCGCGCTCCATGACGGTGCGCATGCCCCACTCGTCGATGCTGCGCATGTCGTACACCTCGATGCCGGCCTCGCGCACCAGGCGCTTCTCGCCCTCGTCCACGCTGCGGATGCCGACTTGGCGCAGCTCGCCCGCGCGCAGCGCCGGCTCCTGCGCCGAGAAGCCGCCCAGGCCCACCAGCTCGGCCGGCCCGTGGCCGCACAGGCAGGCCACCGGCATGCCGTGCAAGTTGCCACTGGGGGTGAGGGCGGCGGTGTTGAAGTCGGCGTGGGCATCCAGCCACAGCACGCGCAGCGGCTGGCCGCGCGCGCGGCAGTGGCGCGCCACGGCGCTGATGGAGCCCATGGCCAGGCCGTGGTCGCCGCCCAGCAGCACCGGCAGGCGCGCCGCGCGCAACTGCGCCGACACGGCGTCGTGCACGGCGCGGCTCCAGGCCAGGACCTCGGGCAGATGGCGAAAACCGCCCCGCGCCGGCTGCCAGGGGTTGGGCGGCCCGGCCAGGTTGCCGGTATCGACGACCCGCAGCCCCCGGCCGCGCAGCGCCTCGGCCAGGCCGGCCACGCGCAGCGCCTCCGGCCCCATGCTGGCGCCGCGCGCGCTGGCGCCGACGTCGGTGGGCGCGCCGACGAGGGCGACGATGGGCGGGGCTGGCGGGTGCATCGGCCATCTCCAGGCAGGTGGGGCGCGCAGTATGCGCCCACGGATGCGCCGCGTCCATAATCGGCGCAAGCGCCGCGCGACCCCATGGCGCGGCATGAAGGAGTACCCGCGATGTCCGTTCTGATCCTCGGCCTGCTGCTGTTTCTCGGCGCGCACTCGGTGCGCATCGTCGCCGACGGCTGGCGCGCGCGCACCATCGCGCGCCTGGGACCGGGGGCGTGGAAGGGCTTGTATTCGCTGGTGTCGCTGGCGGGCTTCGCGCTCATCGTCTGGGGCTGGGGCCTGGCGCGGCAGCAGCCGGTGGTGCTGTGGCAGCCGCCAGTGGCGCTGCGGCACGTAAACGCGCTGTTCACGCTGGCGGCCTTCGTGCTGATCGCCGCCGCCTACGTGCCGCGCAACGCCGTCAAGGCGCGGCTGCACCACCCGATGGTGCTGAGCGTGAAGCTGTGGGCCTTCGGCCACCTGCTGGCGACCGGCACGCTGGCGGCGGCGGTGCTGTTCGGCGCCTTCCTGCTGTGGGCGGTGCTGGACTTCCGCACCGCGCGCCGGCGCGACCGCGCGCAGGGCACGCGCTACCCGACGGGCACCGCGGGCGGCACCGCGCTGGCCGTGGCGGCGGGCGCGGCCGGCTGGGCGCTGTTCGCCTTCTGGCTGCACGCGGCCTGGATCGGCGTGGCGCCGCTGGGTGTGACGGCCTGAGCCATTTGCTATTATTTAGATAGCTTTCGACGCAATATCCACGCTGACTGGAAGCCGAAGACATTCGTAATCCCGGCATGCCCACCCCCCGCAAGGCCCTGCCCGCCATCGCGCCCGAACGCTGCACTGGCTGCGGCTGGTGCGTGGGGGCGTGCGCGCCGCACGTGCTGTCGCTGCACGCGGCGGGCGGGCGCAAAACCTCCACCCTCGACGACGCGGCCGGCTGCACCGGCTGCGCGCTGTGCGCGCTGCGCTGTCCGTTCGACGCCATCCGCATGGTGCGCGCGGCGGCCAGCGCGGCGCACCATCCCTGATCGAATGGATCCATGACCCCCACGACCCATCCCCAAGCCATCGACCTGTCCACCCACGACGTCACCCGCATCGACGACACACGCATTCGCGCCGTGCGGCCGCTCGTCACCCCCGCGCTGCTGCAGGAATGGCTGCCCGCGCCGGCCGCCGCCGAAGACCTGGTGGAACACAGCCGCGCCGCCCTCTCGCGCGTGCTGCACGGGCGGGACGACCGGCTGGTGGTGGTGGTGGGGCCGTGCTCCATCCACGATCACGGCCAGGCGCTGGACTACGCCCGGCGCCTGAAGGCCGAGGCCGACGCCCTGGCGGGCGAGCTGCTGGTGGTGATGCGCGTGTACTTCGAGAAGCCCCGCACCACGGTGGGCTGGAAGGGCTACATCAACGACCCGCACCTGGACGGCAGCTGCGCCATCAACGACGGGCTGGAGATGGCGCGCCGCCTGCTGCTGGACGTGCTGGCGCTCGGCGTGCCGGTGGGCTGCGAGTTTCTGGACCTGCTCAGCCCGCAGTTCATCAGCGACCTGGTGAGCTGGGGCGCCATCGGCGCGCGCACCACCGAGAGCCAGAGCCACCGCCAACTCGCCAGCGGCCTCTCCTGCCCGGTGGGCTTCAAGAACGGCACCGACGGCGGCGTGAAGGTGGCCGCCGACGCCCTCGTCGCCGCGCAGGCGCCGCATGCCTTCCTGGGCCTGACCAAGATGGGGCAGGCGGCCGTGTTCGAGACGCGCGGCAACGACGACTGCCACGTCATCCTGCGCGGCGGCAAGGCGCCCAACTATTCGAGGGCCGACGTGGACGCGGCCTGCGCGCTGCTGAAGGGCGCGGGCCTGCGCGAGCAAGTGATGATCGACCTGTCGCACGCCAACTCGTCCAAGCAGCACGCGCGCCAGATCGTGGTGGCCGAGGACGTGGCGGCGCAGGTGGCCGCGGGCGACGCGCGCATCGTGGGCGTGATGATCGAGAGCCACCTGGAGGAAGGCCGGCAGGACATCGTGCCGGGTCAGCCGCTCAAGCCCGGCGTGTCGGTGACCGACGCCTGCATCAGCTTCGCGCAGACCGTGCCAGTGCTGCGCGGCCTGGCCGAGGCGGTGCGGGCCAGGCGAGCGGCCTGATTTGCTATATCTTATATAGCTACCAGCGCAATATCGGCGCCGGCTACAGGCCTTTTTTGATTCAAGAATGTCTCAGCGCCGGCGCTGGCCGCCGCCGGCGGGCGGCGGGCCGCGCCGCTCCAGGTGGCGGAAGTTGATGCGGCCCTTGGAGAGGTCGTAGGGCGACAGCTCCAGCGACACGCGGTCGCCGGCCAGGATGCGGATGTGGTTCTTGCGCATCTTGCCGGCCGAATAGGCCACCAGCTCGTGGCCGTTGTCCAGCGTCACGCGAAAGCGCGTGTCGGGCAGCACCTCGTTGACGATGCCCTGCATCTCGATCAGTTCTTCCTTGGCCATGCGAATACTCCTGTGTGCGTTGGACCGGGGGCGGCGCACGCGGCGCGGCGCCCGGCGGGCGATGCGGCATGCGCGCGTTTCAGGCGCGGCGGGCCGGGGCGGTGGCTGAAAGAACGCTCGGCCGCCCTCGGCAAGGGCGGTGGCGGCCGGCGCGGGTTGCGCGAGGGGCCGCCCGAGGAGCGGGAAATCCAAGAAAGGCCACGCGGTGCGGGCATGGAGCCCGCCATGGCCTGACCGTCACCGGACGTCGAGGCAAAACGCCGGATTTTACCGCGTGCGCCGTTTTTCCGCCAGATGCAACCCAGGGCGCGAACGGCCGGGCGGGCCGGCGCACCCACGGGCGTTGCGCCGGCGGCGGCCGCTACAGCGCGCTGATGCCCAGCAGCCCCAGGACCACGAAGACGACAGCGACGACCAGGAACAGGACGAAAAGCACCTTGGCGATGCCCGCCGCCGCGCCCGCCACGCCGCCGAAGCCCAGCGCCCCGGACACGACCGCGATGATGGCGAAGATGATGGCCCATTTCAGCATGTGATTCTCCTGATGCGCATCGGGCGGCAGCCCCACGGCCCCGCCAGCGCTGTCGCGAGCTTGCGCCCGCGCCGGCCGGCCAGGGGTCGGCGTGCCCCGCGAAGGGGTGTCGGACGAACGCCCTGGCCGGGCGGCGCCGCGCCCTACGCCCTGCGCGCCAGGCGCCTTTCTGCTACGCTGCCCCGGCGCCGGCCGAAGCGGGCGGCGCCACCTCTTTTTCCGCCCACATCCATCCCCCATCCGTCCATGAAGCTCTACTACTCCGCCGGGACCTGCGCGCTCTCGCCCCACATCGCGCTCGAAGAAGCCGGCCTGCCCTACGAGGCCATCTCCGCCCCCGTCAGGACCAAGGTGCTGCCCGACGGCTCGGACTACCGCCAGGTCAACCCGCTGGGCTACGTGCCCTACCTGGTGCTCGACGACGGCACCGGCCTGCGCGAAGGCCCGGCCATCGTCCAGTACATCGCCGACCAGGTGCCTGGCAAGAACCTGGCGCCGGCCAACGGCACCATCGCCCGCTATCAATTGCAGAGCTGGCTCAACTTCGTCGCCACCGAGGTGCACAAGAGCTTCAGCCCCCTGTTCATGCCCGGCACGCCCGAGGAAACCAAGCAGGCCTCCAAGGACCGCCTGATCAGCCGCCTGACCTGGGTCGATGGCGAGCTGGCCGGCAAGCCCTACCTGATGGGCGACGACTTCACCGTGGCCGACGGCTACCTGTTCACCGTCACCAACTGGGCCAAGCCCGTCGGCCTGGACATCTCCGGCCTGAAGAACCTGGCCGCCTACCGCGAGCGCATCGCCGCGCGCCCGGCCGTGCAGGCGGCGATGAAGGCCGAAGGCTTGATCTGAACCACCGAACGCTATCTGTTCGATAGCGATCACCACAACAGGGGCGCCGGCATGGCGCCCTTTTTCGCTTCTAGGACACCAGGGGCTTCTGCCGCCACGCCAGCAGCGCGCCCAGCCACAGCGCGGCGGCGGAGTACAGCAGCCCACGCGCCAGCCCGCCCGGCCCGTCGGCGATCCGGCCCACCACGGTGGGCCCCACGATCTGGCCGAAGGCGAACAGGATGGTGAAGGCGCTGATGCCCGTCGCCCACCGCGCCGGCGGCAGGTTGTGGCGCACGAAGGCCGTGGTCGAGGCCACCACCGACAGGAACACCGCCCCGAACAACAACCCCGACGCCAGCACCACCGGCCACGCGCCGGTCAGCGCCGGCACGATGGTGGCCACGCCCAGCAGCGCGTTCAGCAGCGCCAGCGCCCCGCCGCCGCGCGCGCGGTCCAGCAGCCGCGCCCAGATGCGCGCCGACGCCACCACCGCCAGCCCCAGCAGCGCGTAGAACCCGGTGATGGCCGGCGCGCCCACCCCCTGCTCGCTCAGCAGCGCGATCACGAAGGTCATGTAGCCGATGTAGCCCACGCCGAACAGCGTGTAGCCGGCCAGCGCCGGGGCCATGGCGCGCCATGGCATCCTTGGGGCCGAATCGACCTCCAGCCCGCTTGCATCTTGCACCATCCGCTCTTCTTTACGTAGCAATTCCGCTGGCCAGGCCAGCACCGCCGTGGCCGCCAGGCACAGCAGCGCCAGCCCCCACCAGGCCCAGGCCCAGCCGTGCGGCACCCCCCGCGCCGCGCCCAGCAGCGCCGGCACGCCCAACGCCGAGGCCGCGATGCCCCAGCCCGTGCCGCCATAGTACAGCCCCAGCAGCAGCCCGGCCCGCTCGGGCGCCTGCGCGCCCAGCCGCGCCGCCAGCAGGCCGCCGGCCACGAACACGAAGGCGCTGGCCACGCCGGCCAGCAGGCGCTGCAGCAGCAGCATCGCCGCGTCGGTGAAAAAGCCCGACGCGGCCATGAACGCGCTGGCCGCCACCGCCCCGCCCAGCAGCACCCGCGCCGCACCCAGGCGCCGCATCAGCGCCGGCGTGGCCAGCGCGCCCAGCAGGTAGCCCAGCGCGTTGGCGGTGTTCATGGCGCCGGCCAGGGTGTAGCTCCAGCCCAGGTCGTCGCGCATCACCGGCAGCAGCAGCCCGTAGGCGAAGCGCGTGACGCCCAGCGACACCGCCGCGCCGAGCGACAGGGCCAGCGCCATCAGCAGCGGGTGGCGCGGGCCGGGCGGGGCGACAGGAGGCGTCATGAGGGCATTGTGGGACAGCACCCGGCCGTGCCGGCGCACGCGCACAATCGGCCTGCAAGCAGCCGCAAGGAAAGGCCCTCTCCCATGTCCCGCCTTCTGTTCTCGCCCATGCGCGTCGGCGCCCTCACCGTTCCCAACCGCGTCGTCATGGCACCGCTGACGCGCAACCGCGCGCCGGAGGCCATCCCCACGCCGCTGATGGCCGAGTACTACGCCCAGCGCGCCGACCCCGAGCGCGGCGCCGGCCTGATCGTCAGCGAGGCCACCGCCATCAGCCCGCAGGGCCAGGGCTACGCCGACGTGCCCGGCCTGTACGGCAGCGAGCAGATCGACGGCTGGAAGCAGGTCACCCGCGCCGTGCACGCGCGCGGCGGCCACGTCTTCTGCCAGCTCTGGCACGTCGGGCGCGTCTCGCATCAGCTGCTGCAGCCCGACCTGGGCGCGCCCGTCGCGCCCTCGGCCATCCGCGCCAACACCAAGACCTACCTGATCGACAACGAGGGCCAGGGCGGCTTCGCCCTCACCAGCGAGCCGCGCGCCCTGCACCGGCACGAGATCCCGCAGATCGTGCACGATTACGCCGCCGCCGCGCGCAACGCCGTGCAGTCGGCCGGCTTCGACGGCGTCGAGATCCACGGCGCCAACGGCTACCTGCTGGACCAGTTCCTCAAGACCGGCGCCAACCGCCGCATCGACGACTACGGCGGCAGCATCGCCAACCGCGCGCGGCTGATGCTGGAAGTGGCCCGCGCCGTGTGCGACGCCGTGGGCCACGAGCACGTGGGCATCCGCGTGTCGCCCGTGACGCCGGCCAACGACATCGTGGACGACGATCCGCAGCCGCTGTTCGAGCACCTGGCCCGCCAGCTCGCTCCGCTGGGCCTGGCCTACGTGCACGTGATCGAGGGCGCCACCGGCGGCGCGCGCGAGGTCGAGGGCCGCCCCTTCGACAACGCGCGGCTGAAGGCCGCCTACCGCGCCGCCGGCGGGCGTGGCGCCTGGATGGCCAACAACGGCTACGACCCGGCCCTGGCGCACGAGGCCATCGACACCGGCCGCGCCGACCTGGTGGCCTTCGGTCGGTCCTTCATCAGCATGCCCGACCTGACCGAGCGCCTGCGCCGCGGCGGCCCCTACCAGGGGCTGGACAAGCGCACGCTGTACGGGGGCGGCGCGGCGGGGTACACGGACTACCCGGCGCTGGCGGATTGAGGAGCATCACCGTTTCTCAAGTGATTTTGGCCTTCAGCCCGCGCGGGTGTTGAGTCTGACGCTACAAATAGAGTAGCTATTTCAGTCTTCGCCCAACGCCTTCGCATGGTGGGCGAAGTGATCGCCCAGGAAGCTGGCGATGAAGTAGTAGCTGTGGTCGTAGCCGGGGTGCAGGCGCAGCGTGAGCGAGTGGCCGGCGGCGGCGCATGCGGCCCGCAGCAGTTCGGGCCGAAGGTGCCCGGCCAGGAATTCGTCGGCCTCGCCCTGGTCCACCAGCAGCGGCAGGCGTTCCTTCGCGGCCTGGACCAGCTCCACCGCGTCCCAGGCCTTCCACGCGGCGCGGTCCTCGCCCAGGTAGGCGGCCAGCGCCTTCTGCCCCCACGGCACCTGGGTGGGCGCGACGATGGGCGAGAAGGCCGAGACGCTGCGCCAGCGCCCCGGATGGCGCAGCGCCGTCACCAGCGCGCCGTGGCCGCCCATCGAGTGGCCGAAGATGCCGCGCGCGCCGTTGGCGGCGAAGTGCCGCTCGATGAGCGCCGGCAGCTCCTCGGCCACGTAGTCCTGCATGCGGTAGTGCGCCGCCCACGGTGCCTGCGTGGCGTTGAGGTAGAACCCCGCGCCCTGGCCCAGGTCGTAGGCCGCATCGTCAGGCACGCCCGCGCCGCGCGGGCTGGTGTCGGGCGCCACCACGATCAAGCCGTGCCGCGCCGCGTGCGCCTGCGCGCCGGCCTTGGTGATGAAGTTCTGCTCGGTGCAGGTCAGGCCCGAGAGCCAGTACAGCACCGGGCAGCGCTCGCCGCGCAGGGCGGCCTCGGGCAGGTAGATGCCGAATTTCATCTCGCAGCCGAGGGCGGCGGAGGTGTGCCGCCAGACTTCCTGCCGGCCGCCGAAGCTGGCGTGGTGCTCGATGCGTTCCATGTCGTCGGTGTTTCGTTCAGGAGATGGCGGCCGCGCCCTGCATGGCCGAGGAGTCGAGCACCTCGCGCCCGCGGGCGGCGGGGACGGCGCGGACCAGCGCCGCCGCCACGTCGTCCGCCGCGATGGCGCGCAGGCCGCGCGGGATGAACAGCCGCAGGGCGTCGTCGAAGCCGCCCCACAGCACCTCGCCGCTGCGCACCGGCTGCCCCAGCGCCTGGCGGTCGCCGCGCAGCATCGCCGGCCGGGCGATCACCAGCGCCTCGAAGGGCAGGGCGGCGAGCGCGTCTTCCAGCTCGCCCTTGACCCGGCTGTAGAACACCGCCGAGCGCGCGCTGGCGCCAAGGGCGCTCACCAGTCCGCAGCGGCGCGCCCCGGCCGCCCGCGCGGCCTGCGCCACGGCGAGGTTGGCGTCGAAATCCACCGCGCGGAAGGCCGCCTGGCTGCCCGCGACCTTGATGGTGGTACCCAGGGCCAGGTAGACCTCGTCGATCGCCGGCAGGGCCGGCAGCGCCGCGAAGTCCACCCCATGCGTGCGCAGCTTGGCGTGCGTCAGCGGCAGTGCGCGCCGCACCAGCGCGTGCACCTGCGCAACCGAAGGGTCGGCGCACAGCCGCGCGACCAGGCAGCGGCCCACCAGGCCGCTGGCGCCGGCCACGGCCACGTGGCGTGCCGGCGGGGAGGGTGCGGCAGCGTTCGCCATGGCGGGCCTCAGTAGTGGACCACCGAGCGGATCGATTTGCCGGCGTGCATCAGCTCGAAGGCCTCGTTGATCCCGGTGAGCGGCATGGTGTGCGTGACGAAGGGCGCCAGCTGGATGCGGCCGGCCATCGCGTCCTCCACCATGCCGGGCAGCTGCGAGCGGCCCTTGACGCCGCCGAAGGCCGTGCCCAGCCACTTGCGGCCCGTCACCAGTTGGAACGGGCGGGTGCTGATCTCCTGCCCCGCGCCCGCCACGCCGATGACCACCGACTGGCCCCAGCCGCGGTGCGCGCACTCCAGCGCGGCGCGCATCACCTGCACGTTGCCGATGCACTCGAAGCTGTGGTCCACGCCCCAGCCGGTCATCTCGACGATCACCTGCTGGATGGGTTTGTCGAAATCCTTGGGATTCACGCAGTCGGTGGCGCCGAAGGTGCGCGCCAGATCGAATTTCGACGGATTGGTGTCGATGGCGATGATGCGGCCAGCCTTGGCCAGCTGGGCGCCCTGGATCACCGCCAGGCCGATGCCGCCCAGGCCGAACACGGCCACGCTGTCGCCCTCCTGCACCTTGGCGGTGTTCTTCACCGCGCCCAGGCCGGTGGTCACGCCGCAGCCCAGCAGGCACACCTGCTCGGGGTTGGCCTCGGGGCTGACCTTGGCCAGCGACACCTCGGCCACCACGGTGTACTCGCTGAAGGTGGAGCAGCCCATGTAGTGGTACACCGGCTGGCCGTTGTACGAGAAGCGCGTCGTGCCGTCGGGCATCACGCCCTTGCCCTGGGTGGCGCGCACGGCCACGCACAGGTTGGTCTTGCCGCTCTGGCAGAACAGGCACTCGCCGCATTCGGCGGTGTAGAGCGGAATCACGTGGTCGCCCGGCTGCACGCTGGTGACGCCTTCGCCCACCTCCACCACGATGCCCGCGCCCTCGTGGCCCAGCACGGCAGGGAACAGCCCCTCGGGGTCGTCGCCCGAGAGCGTGAAGGCGTCGGTGTGGCACACGCCGGTGTGGGTGATGCGGACCAGCACCTCGCCCTTGCGGGGCGGTTCGACGTCGATCAGGGCGATCCGCAGCGGCTGGCCGGCTGCGAAGGCGACGGCGGCGCGTGATTTCATGGGGTTCCTCGTGCGAATGGTGTGAAAAGAAGCGGCTGGCCGCGAGCTTACTGAACATTCACACCCCCCTGGCCCCCGAGGCCGCGCGCAGCGATTTCCAGACGGTGTTAAGCTATATATTTAATAGCTTACTCCGCAATACCGACGCCGGCTACCGGCCCATTTCTTTCAGAAAATCGAGCACAAGCGCCGTCATGCCGCCGCCGGCGCGTCGGCGGGCCGGGGCTGCGCCTTGCCGAACCACGCCACGTACAGCGCCGGCAGCACCACCAGCGTCAGCAGGCAGGCCGTCACCAGGCCGCCGATGATCACCACCGCCAGCGGGCGCTGCGTCTCCGAGCCGATGTCGCGCGACAGCGCCATCGGCAGCATGCCCAGCGCCGCCAGCAGCGCCGTCATCAGCACCGTGCGCAGGCGCTGCATGGAGCCCAGGCGCGCCGCCTCCAGTGCCGAACAGCCCTCGTCGCGCAACTGCTGGAAGCCCGACAGCATCACCACGCCGTTGAGCACCGCCTGCCCCGACAGCGCGATGAAGCCGATGGCCGCCGACACCGACAGCGGAATACCCAGCAGCCACAGCGCCACGAAGCCGCCGATCAGCGCCAGCGGCACGTTGAGCAGGATCAGTGCCGCCATCTTGAACGACTTGAAGGCGTCGAACAGCAGCACGAAGATCAGCAGCAGCGAGATCGGCACCACCACCGACAGCCGCTTCATGGCGCGCTCCTGGTTCTCGAACTCGCCCGACCAGGTGACCGCGTAGCCCTCGGGCAGCTTGACGTGCGCGGCCACGCGCTGCTGCATGTCGCGCACCACCGAGCCCATGTCGCGGCCCTTGATGAACACGCCGATGGCCATGGTGCGCCGCCCGGCCTCGCGCGCGATGTTCATGGCGCCCGACGTCTCGGTCAGCGTGGCGATGTTGCCCAGCGGCACCGAGCCGCCGTCGGGCGTGGGCACCAGCGTCAGCGGCAGGCTGGCGATGCCGCGCCGGTCCTGCGGCAGGCGCACGGCGACGGCGAACTTGCGCTCGCCCTCCCAGATCTGCGTGGCCGCCTTGCCGGCCAGCGCGGTCTCGATCACGTCCTGCACGTCCTGGATGTTCAGGCCCACGCGGCCGGCGGCCTCGCGGTCGATCTCGATCTGCAGCTGCGGCAGCTCGCCCAGGCGGTCCACCTCGGCGCGCTGCACGCCGGCCACCTGCTTGAACTGCGCCTGCATCTGCTCCATGACGCTGCGCAGCACCGCCAGGTCGTCGCCCGACACCTTCACCACGATCTGGCCCTTGATCTGCGAGATCGACTCCAGCACGTTGTCGCGGATGGGCTGCGAGAACGCCGGGTCGATGCCCGGGATGGCCGCCAGGCGCCGGTCCATCTCGGCGATCAGCGCGTCGCGCGTCAGGCCCTTGCGCCATTCCTCGGCCGGTTTGATGTCGATGAACATCTCGGCCATGCTGAGCGTCTTCGGGTCGGTGCCGTCCTCGGGCTGGCCGGCCTTGGACACCACGGTGCGCACCTCGGGCATGTCGCGCAGCGCCAGGCGCGCCTGGCGCAGGATCCTGGCGGCCTCGTCCTGCGACACGCTGGCGGGCATGTCCCAGTTGGCCCAGAAGGTGCCCTCGTTCAGCTCGGGCAGGAATTCCGAGCCGAGCCGCGAAGCCACCCCCAGCGACAGGCCGAAGGCCGCCAGCGCCAGCACCACCACCTTGCGCCGGTGCGCCAGCGCCCAGTCCAGCACCGGGCGATAGGCGCGCTTGCAGGCGGCCACCAGCCGGTTGTCATCGTGCGGCAGCCGGCGCCGCAGCATCCAGTAGGCCAGCAGCGGCACCAACGTCAGCGAGAACGCCAGCGCGCCGATCAGGGCCGTGGTCACCGACAGCGCCATGGGCTGGAAGATGCGCCCCTCGTGCCGCTGCAGCGCGAAGATGGGGATGTGCGCCGCGATGATGATGAGCATGGAGAACAGCGTCGGCCGCCCCACCTCGTTGGCGGCCCGCGCCACCACCTCGCGCCGCTCGTCGTCGCGCAGGTTCTCGCCCTTCTGCGCCAGGCGGTGCATGATGTTCTCGATCACGATCACCGCGCCGTCCACGATGATGCCGAAGTCCATCGCGCCCAGGCTGAGCAGGTTGGCCGGCACGCCCATGACCTTCAGGCCCATGAAGGTGGACAGCAGCGCCAGCGGAATCACCACCACCACCGCCAGGCTGGCGCGCAGGTTCGACAGGAACAGGTACAGCACCAGCGCCACCAGCAGCGCGCCTTCCACCAGGTTGCGGAACACGGTGGACATGGTCTTGCCCATCAGCCAGGTGCGGTCGTAGAAGGGCACGATCCGCACGCCCCTGGGCAGCTCGCGGGTGTTGAGCTGCTCGATCCGCTCCTTCACGCCCTGCAGCACCACGCTGGGGTTCTCGCCCTTGCGCATGATGACGATGCCGGTCACCACGTCGTCGGCGTCGTCCTGGCCCACGATGCCCAGCCGCGGCACGGCGCCCACCGTCACCCGCGCCACGTCGCGCACCAGCACCGGCGTGCCGTGCCGCGCGCTGACGGCGATGTGGCCGATGTCGTCCGGCGAGCGCAGGAAGCCGATGCCGCGAATGGCGTACTGCTGCGCGCCCTGCGCCACGTAGCTGCCGCCGGCGTTGGCGTTGCCGCGGCCCAGCGCGTCCAGCAGGTTCTGCAGGGTGAGCTTGTGGGCGCGCAGCTTTTCCAGGTCGGGCTGCACCTCGTACTGCTTGATGAAGCCGCCCATGGACACCACGTCGGCCACGCCCGGCACCTGGCGCAGGGCGCGCTCGACCGTCCAGTCCTGCAGGGTGCGCAGTTCGGTGGGGGTCTTGCCGTCGCCGCGCAGCCGGTAGCGCATCACCTCGCCCACCGGCGTGGCGTTGGGGGCGATGTCGGCCTCCACGCCCGGCGGCAGGTCCGCCGCGCGCAGGCGTTCGTTCACCTGCGCGCGCGCCTGCAGCACGTCGGCCTTGTCGTCGTAGGTGATGACGGTGTACGACAGGCCGAACTGCGTGTGCGAGAACAGGCGGATGGCGTTGGGCAGCCCCGACAGCGCCACCTCCACCGGCAGCGTGACCTGCTTTTCCACCTCCTCGGCGGCGCGGCCAGGGTAGAGCGTGATCACCGTCACCTGGGTGTCGGTCACGTCCGGGAAGGCTTCGACCGACAGGTTCTTGAACGTGAACACGCCCGCCAGCACGAACAGCAGCGTGCCCAGCACGATGAACAGCGGCTGGTGCAGCGCGTAGTGGATCAGCCGCTTCATGGGCGCGCAGCCTCCGGCTGGCTGGCCGGCGCCGATGCGGGCGGCGCGCGCAGGGCGGCGTCCTGCTGGGCCATGCGGAACTGCTGCAGCAACAGCAGGGCGTTCTCGGTCACCACCCGCTCGTTCGGCTGGATGCCGCTGGTCACCACCACGTCGCGCGCGCCTTCGTCGGCGGTCTGCACCCGCCGCCGCTCGAACACGCCCGGCGCCACCTGCACCACCACCAGGTGCTCGGCGCCGCGCAGGATCACCGCGCTGGCCGGCACCGACACGCCGCGCTGGTTGCCGCGCTCGATGTAGGCCGTGCCCAGCATCTCGGCCTTCAGGCGCCGGTCGGCGTTGGCCACCACGCCGCGCACCTTGATGGTGCGGGTGGCCGGATCGATCACGTCGGCGATGGCCGCCACCCGCGCCTCGAACGGCAGGTCGGGCAGCGCCGCCACGCGCAGCACGAAGGTCTGGCCGGGCCGCAGCGCGTTCACGTCGATGTCGCGCGCGTCCAGTTGCACCCACAGGGACGTGGGATCGGTGATGGTGAACAGCGCCGGCGCGCCGGGGCCGAACTGCTCCGGCCGCAGTTCCTGGCCGGGGTTGAGGTTGCGCTCCACCACCACGCCCGCGATGCCGGCGCGGAGCGCCAGTTGCTGGTCCACGCCGGCGTCGCTGCCGTACAGGCGGGTGCGGGCGCCGGCGCGCGCCACCTCGGCCCGGGCGCGGGCGGCGTCGGCCTCGGCCTGCTCCAGGTCCTTGCGCGCGACGACGCCCGCCTCGAACAGCTCGCGCTGGCGCGCCAGGGCCTTGCGCGCCAGATCGGCGTCGGTGCCGGCCTTGAGCGTGTCGGCCTGGGCCACGGCGAAGTCGGGCGAGGCCATGCGCGCCAGCACCGCGCCGGCCGCCACCGGCTGGCTCACGTCCGCCTGGATGGCCACCACCCGGCCGGCGAAGGCAGGGTAGATGCGCTGGGTGCGCTCCTCGTTCCACACCAGCTTGGCGGGCAGTTGCGCGGGGATGCTGATGACCTGCTCGGCCGCCATCACGTCGATGAGCTGGAGGTGCGGATGCCCGGCCGGATAGCGCAACTGCTCCCCCTGCAGCACGGGGCCGGGCGCCTCGGCGGCGGGCGCGGGCGCGTCCTTGCCGCAACCGGCCAGGCCCGCCAGCAGAGCCGCGAGAAGGAGGGAGGGGACGAAGCGGAACGGCTTCACGGCGTGCCTTCGGAAGTGTGGGAAAGGGGATCGGCCGCCGGCGGTGAGGTGCGCAGGCGCCAGGCACCGGCGGCCTTGGCGGCCTCGGCGCGGAGGGCCAGCGCCTCCATCAGCGTGGCGCGCAGCGTGCGGCGGGCGTCGAGCAGGTCGGTCAGCGACAGCGCGCCCCTCTGGTAGGCGAACTCGGCCGACTGCGCCACCTGGCGCGCGCGCGGCAGGATGTCCTGGTCGTAGCGGCGCATGCGCTCGCCGGCGGTACCGGCCTCCAGTTGCAGCCGGCGCAGGTCGGCCAGGGCGGCGCGCTGGACCTGCTCGTGGCCGTCCTCGGCCTGCCGCAGTTGCGCCAGCGCGCGGCCGACCTCGCCCTCGAAGCCGTGGCCCCATTGCAGCGGAAGCTGCGCGCGCAGCTCCACCAGGCGGGTGGAGGTGCCGGGGTAGTGGTTCAGGGACACGCCCCAGGTCACGTCGGCCTTGCGCAGCGCCCGCGCGCCGTCCGCGGCGGCTTGCGCGGCCTGCACGCGCCGGGCGGCGGCACGCACGTCCGGTCGGGCCTGGGCCAGCGCGGCCAGATCGGCGGACGCCGCCGCGGACGCCAGCGGCGGCCAGTCGCCCGCCACGGCCAGCCGCTCGGCCTGCTGCGCGCGCCCGGTGAGCAGCCCCAGCGCCAGGGCGGCGCGCTGGCGCTCCAGGACGGTGGCCTCGGCGTCGGCGCGCACACGCTCGGCCTCGATCTCGATGCGGGTGGCGTCCTGCCGCGCCAGATCGCCCGCCCGCGCCCGGCGTCCGCTGCTGTCGGCCAGTTGGCGCACATCGTCCGCCAGCGCCTCGGTCAGCGCCAGGCGCTGCTGCGCCGCCAGCAGGTCGTAGAAGGCCCCCTGCGCCGCCAGCATCTGCCGCACCACGACCTCGTCCAGGTCCTGCGCCGCCGCGCCGGCCGTCTCCTCGGCGCCGCGCGTGCGCAGGACGCGCTTGTCGCCGCGCTCCCAGGTCCAGTCGATGCCGATGCCCTTGTCGATGCGCTTGCTGTGCCAGGGCCCGCTGCCGACGCCGTTCTGCAGGTCGATCGACGACAGCTTGCCGGACAGCACCGGAAACGGCGCCCGGTTGGCCGCCAGCACGTCGGCGCGCGCGGCGGCCAAACCGCCTCGGGCCAGCGCCACGTCGAGGTTGTCGCGCGCCTCCCGCAGTGCCTGCGGCAGCGTCAGCGCCTGAACCTGCGCCCGGGCTGGCGCCGCGGCCAGGCACGCGCACAATACCGGGGCCGCCAGGCGCGCCGCGAACGAGGATTTCAGCATGATCCGTTTGTCGCACGGCCCGCCTGACCGCCACCTGACCGCCGCCCTCCGTAGAAACCACAGCCCGTCCACCCCGCTGCCGCCATGCGCATCCTGCTGGTCGAAGACGATCCCGTGCTCAGCGACGTCATGCAGCGCAGCCTGCGCCAGCACGGCTGCCGGGTGGACGCGGCGGCCACCCTCGACGCCGCGCGCCACTGGTGGCGGACGCAGCCCTTCGACGCCGTCCTGCTCGACCTGAACCTGCCCGTCTGCGGCGCCGCGCGCGGCGGCATGGGCAACGGCCTGGACCTGGTGCGCGAGGCGCGCGCGCGCGGCGACCGCACGCCGGTGCTGGTGCTCACCGCCCGCGACCGCACCGAGCAGCGCATCGCCGGCCTCGACGCCGGCGCCGACGACTACCTCGGCAAGCCCTTCGACCTGGCCGAGGTCGAGGCGCGCCTGCGCGCGCTGTTGCGCCGCGCCCACGCCACCGACGACCACGTGCGCCTGGGCCGGCTACGGCTCGACCGCCGCGCCCGCCGCCTGGCGCTGGACGGTGCGCCCTGCGAACTGCCCGCGCGCGAGTTCGAGGTGCTGTGGGAGCTGCTCACGCCGCCGGGGCGCGTGGTCAGCAAGCGCATGCTCGCCGACAAGCTGTCCGAGGGCGACGACCTGCTGGGCGACAACGCGCTGGAGGCCTTCATCTCGCGCCTGCGCCGCAAGCTCGCCGGCAGCGGCGCGCACATCCGCACCCTGCGCGGGCTCGGCTACCTCATCGAGGCGGTGGCCCCGGCCCCGCCGGCGCCATGAGCGCGCCGGGCCGCTCCCAAGCGCTCGTCCCGAAGCGCGTCGCGCGGAGGGCCGTCCAGTGAACGCCGCGCCGGGCCCGACCGGCGCCAAGCCCGCGCTGCGCAGCCAACTGGTCTGGCGCGTGGTGTGGCCGCTGGTGCTGAGCTGGGGCCTGGGCTCCGTCACCGCCCTGTGGCTGGCCAGCCGCTACGTGCAGGGCGCCTACGACCGCGCCCTGCTGGACGACGCCTACGCCATCGCCGCGCAAGTCACCGTCGTGGACGGCCGGCCGCGCGTGGCGCTGACCTCGCACGAGCTGGAGACGCTGCTGTACGACCACAGCGAGCGCCTGTACTTCGCCCTGCGCACCCCCGGAGGCGGCTTCCTGGCCGGCCAGGCCGGCGTGCCGGACGCGCCGCCCCTGGCCGACGCGCCCTACGCCTTTGGCGACGACCATATCCGCGACCGCCCCGTGCGCGTGGTCACCCTGCGCCGCCGGCCGGACGACCCCTTCATCGTCGTCATCGCCCAGACCACCGAGGCGCGCCGTCGGCTGCTGCGCGACCTGCTCACGACCTCGGCGCCGGTGCAGGTCGCCTTCCTGCTGCTGACGGCCTGGTGGCTGCGCCGCACCATCGGGCGGCAGCTCCAGCCCCTGGGCCAGTTGCAGGACGCCGTCAGCCAGCGCGATGCCGACGACCTCTCGCCCCTGCCGGCGGCGCTGGCCGCCGACGCCGCGACGCGCGACATCGCGCACCTGGGCGGCGCGCTGGACGCGCTGCTGGCCAAGCTGGCGCGCAGCCTGGCGGCGCAGCGCGAATTCAGCGGCAACGTGGCGCACGAATTGCGCACGCCGCTGGCCGGCATCCGCGCGCAGGCCGAATTCGCGCTGGCGCAGGACGAGCCCGCGCAGTGGCGCGCGCAGCTCGAGGGCATCCTGCGCAGCGAGACACGCGCCAGCCACTTCGTCGACCAGTTGCTGGCGCTGGCGCGCGCCGACGAGGCGCAGACCGCGCTGCGGTTGAAGGCCGTGGCGCTCGACGAACTGGTGCAAGACGCCATCCTGCGCTTCTTGCCGCGCGCCGACGCGCTGGGCGTGGACCTGGGCGTGGACCTGGACGGCACCGGCCCCGAGCGCCCGGTGCTCGTCCGGGGCGACGCCACGCTGATCGACGGCATCCTCAACAACCTGCTGGACAACGCGCTGCGCCATGGCCGCGCCGCCGCGCCGCGGGTGACGGTGGAGCTGGCGCGGCAACCCGCGGCCGGCGACGGCGCGGCCGGGCGGATCATGCTGGCCGTGTTCGACAACGGCCCCGGCCTGCCTCCCGGCGAGCACGAGCGCGTGCTGGCGCGCGGCGCGCAGGGCGCCAGCCCGGCGCCGCACAGGGCCACGCCGGGCCAGGGCGCCGGCCTGGGCCTGGCCATCGTGCGCCGCTACGCCGCGCTGCTGGGCGCGCGCTTCGTGCTGGAGGCCGCGCCGCGCCCACCGGGGCTGGTGGCGCGGGTGTGGTTGGATGCCTGTCCGTGATTGCTATGCTTTGAGTAGCATCCTGCGCAATATGGACGCCGGCTTCAGGCTCATTTCTTTCTCAACTCACGGTTTTCAGCCGCCGGGCGGCGCGGCCAGGACGAGCGGGGACACGAGAGCAAGGGGCGAGGGTCATGGATCGGCATGCCCCGCACGGCGTCAAGGCGCACGGATGATGGGGCCGGTGCGAAAGTCCCGCGCGGCATAAGATGGCCGGGCCATGGCCTCCCCCGACCTGCCTGGCCCCGGCGCCGGCGACCTCGTCGTCGCCCGCTCCGAAGGCCTGTACTGCCCGCCCGGCGACTTCTACATCGACCCCTGGAAGCCGGTCGAGCGCGCCGTCATCACCCACGGCCATTCCGACCACGCGCGCCGGGGCCATGCGCACTACCTCGCCCACACCGACAGCGCCGGCGTGCTGCGCGCGCGCCTCGGCGCGGACATCACGCTGCAGACCCTGGCCTACGGCGACACGATCGAGCACCATGGCGTGCGCCTCTCGCTGCACCCGGCCGGGCACGTGCTGGGCTCGGCCCAGGTGCGGCTGCAACACGCCGGCCGCGTGTGGGTGGCCTCGGGCGACTACAAGACCGAGCCCGACGGCACCTGCGCGCCCTTCGAGCCGGTGCCCTGCGACACCTTCATCACCGAGTCCACCTTCGGCCTGCCGATCTACCGCTGGCCGACGCAGCCGCAGCTGTTCGCCGAGATCGACGCCTGGTGGCGGCGCAACGCGGAAGAGGGCCGCGCCTCGGTGCTCTTCTGCTACGCCTTCGGCAAGGCGCAGCGCATCCTGCACGGCGTCGATGCCTCCATCGGCCCCATCGTCGCGCACGGCGCCGTCCTGCCGCTGAACGCCGTCTACCGCGCCGCCGGCGTGGCGCTGCCGCCGACGTTGCGTGTGACAGACCCGGGCGTCGATGCGGCGCTGCTAAAGCGCGCGCTGGTGCTGGCGCCGCCCTCGGCGCAGGGCACGCCGTGGCTGCGCCGCTTCGGCCCCTATGCCGACGCCTTCGCCAGCGGCTGGATGCAGCTGCGCGGCACGCGCCGGCGGCGCGGCGTGGACCGCGGCTTCGTCATGAGCGACCACGCCGACTGGCCCGGCCTGCAGCAGGCCATCGCCGCCACCGGCGCGAGCCGCGTCTTCGTCACCCACGGCAGCGTGGCGGTGATGGTGCGCTGGCTGCGCGAGCGCGGGCTGCAGGCGCAGGGCTTCGCCACCGAATACGGGGACGAGGATGAGCCGGCCGCCACCGCGCAAGGCGAAGGCGCCGCCGCGTGAAAGCCTTCGCCGCCCTCTACCGCGACCTGGACGCCAGCACCTCCAGCCTGGCCAAGCAGGCCGCGCTGCAGCGCTACCTGCGCGCCGCGCCGCCGCAGGACGCGGCCTGGGCCGTCTACTTCCTGGCCGGCGGCAAACCGCGCCAGCTGGTGCCCGTCAAGCTGCTGCGCCTGCTGGCGCAGGAGGCGGCCGGCCTGCCCGAATGGCTGTTCGAGGAGAGCTACCAGGCCGTCGGCGACCTGGCCGAGACCATCGCGCTGCTGCTGCCGCCCCCCGGCGAAGCGCACGACCTGGGCCTGGCGCGGTGGGTCCAGGACCACCTGCTGCCCCTGCGCGGCGCACCCGCCGACGCGCTGCCCGAGCGCCTGCGCACCCAGTGGCGCCGGCTCGCGCCGGACGAGCGCCTGGTCTACTTCAAGCTCATCACCGGCGCCTTCCGCGTCGGCGTGTCGAAGCTGCAGGTCACGCAGGCGCTGGCGGCGGTGGGCGGCGTGGACGCCAAGCGCGTCGCGCAGCGCCTGATGGGCTACACCCACCTCGGCGCGCGGCCCGATGCCGCCGCCTACGCCGCCCTCGTCGCGCCCGAGGCCGCGCAGGAGCGCGCGGCGCAGACCAGCGGCCAGCCGTACCCCTTCTTCCTGGCGCATCCCTTCAACGTGGACATCGCGCAGTTCGACGCGCTGCTGGGCCCGACCGCCGGCTGGCTGGTCGAATGGAAGTGGGACGGCATCCGCGCCCAGCTCGTCAAGCGCGCCGGCCAGGTGTGGCTGTGGTCGCGCGGCGAGGAGCTGGTGACCGAGCGCTTCCCCGAACTCGCCGCCATGGGCGAGGCGCTGCCCGACGACAGCGTGCTCGACGGCGAGATCGTGGTCTGGCGCGACGGCACGGTGCAGCCCTTCGCCGAACTGCAGAGGCGCATCGGCCGCAAGACCCTCGGCCCCAAGCTGCTGCGCGAGCTGCCCGTGGTGCTGCTGGCCTACGACCTGATCGAGCACGCGGGCCGCGACCTGCGCGCGCTGCCGCAGGACCAGCGCCGCGCGCGGCTGGACGCGCTGCTGCGCGAGGTGAACCATCCGCTGCTCGTCCCCAGCCCCGTGATCGGGGGCGACGGCTGGGCCGACTTGGCCCGCCTGCGCGAATCCGCCCGAGAGCGCGGCGTGGAAGGCATGATGCTCAAGCGCCGCGACGCGCGCTACGGCGTCGGCCGCACCAAGGACGTGGGCGTGTGGTGGAAGTGGAAGATCGACCCGCTCAGCGTCGATGCCGTGCTGGTGTACGCCCAGCGCGGCCACGGCCGCCGCGCCAGCCTCTACAGCGACTACACCTTCGCCGTGTGGAACGGCCTGCCCGGCGACGCCGAGCGCCAGCTGGTGCCCTTCGCCAAGGCCTACTCCGGCCTCACCGACGCCGAGATGGCGCGCGTGGACGCCGTCATCCGCAGGACCACCGTCGAGAGCTTCGGCCCCGTGCGCTCGGTCAAGCCCACGCTCGTCTTCGAACTCGGCTTCGAGGGCATCGCCCGCAGCACGCGCCACAAGAGCGGCATCGCCGTGCGCTTCCCGCGCATGCTGCGCTGGCGCGAGGACAAGCCGGTGGAGGAGGCCGACACGCTGCAGACGCTGGAGGCCTTGCTGCCGCCATGAAGCGTGCCCTGGCCGACTGGTTCGCCGCCCGCGGCTGGAAGCCCTTCGCCTTCCAGCGCGCGGTGTGGCGCGCCATCGGCCAAGGCGAGAGCGGCCTGCTGCACGCGACCACCGGCGCGGGCAAGACCCATGCGGTGTGGCTGGGCGCGCTGCAAGCCTTCGCGGGCCGGAAATCCGAAACAAAGCGGCCTCCAGCCCGCTACCCATCTACGTCAACAGCTATCAAACAAGTAGCGCCTCCGCTCGCGGTGCTGTGGCTCACGCCCATGCGCGCGCTGGCGGCCGACACGCTGCGCGCGCTGGCCGAGCCGCTGGCAGCGCTGGCCCCGCACTGGCGCGCCGGCGCGCGCAGCGGCGACACGCCCTCGAGCGAGCGCGCCGCGCAGGACAGGCGCCTGCCCACCGTGCTGGTCACCACGCCCGAGAGCCTGTCGCTGCTGCTGGCCCGCGCCGATGCGCGCGAGGTGTTCCAGCACCTGACGCTGGTCGTGGTGGACGAGTGGCACGAGCTGCTGGGCAACAAGCGCGGCGTGCAGGTGCAGCTGGCGCTGGCGCGGCTGCGCGGCTGGAACGCGGGCCTGCTCACCTGGGGCATGTCGGCCACGCTGGGCAACCTGCGCGAGGCGATGCACACGCTGCTCGGGCCCGGCGCGCCCGGCACGCTGGTGCAGGGCGCCGTGCCCAAGAAGCTGGTCGTCGATTCGCTGCTGCCGGGCCGCGCCGAGCGCTTCCCCTGGGGCGGGCACCTGGGGCTGACGATGCTGCCGCAGGTGGTGGCCGAGATCGAGGCCAGCGGCACCACGCTGGTCTTCACCAACACGCGCTCTCAGGCCGAGCTCTGGTACCAGGCGCTGCTGGACGCCAAGCCCGAGTGGGCCGGCATCGTCGCGCTGCACCACGGCTCGCTGGACAAGGCGGCGCGCGAGTGGGTGGAGCAGGGCTTGAAGAACGGGACACTCAAAGCCGTCGTGTGCACCTCCAGCCTGGACCTGGGCGTGGACTTCCTGCCGGTCGAGCGTGTGCTGCAGATCGGATCGCCCAAGGGCGTGGCGCGGTTGCTGCAGCGCGCCGGCCGCTCTGGCCATGCGCCGGGGCGGCCCTCGCGCGTGACGATCGTGCCCACGCACAGCCTGGAGATCATGGAAGGCGCCGCGGCGCGCGACGCCATCGCCGCCGGCCACATCGAGTCGCGCCACTCGCCGCGGGAGCCGCTGGATGTGCTGGTGCAGCACCTCGTCACGGTGGCGCTGGGCGGCGGCTTCCGGCCCGACGACTTGCTGGCGGAAGTGCGCCGCACGGCCGCCTACGAGCACTTGTCCGACGCGAACTGGCAGTGGTGCCTGGACTTCGTGCGCCAGGGCGGCCCCTCGCTGGCGGCCTACCCCGACTACCGCCGCGCCGTGCCCGACGCCGAGGGCGTGTGGCGCGTGCCCGATGCGCGCCTGGCGCGGCGCCACCGCATGAACATCGGCACCATCGTCAGCGACGCCAGCATGAGCGTGCGGTTCGTCGGCGGCGCGCGCATCGGCAGCGTGGAGGAGAGCTTCGTCGCGCGCATGAAGCCGGGCGACTGCTTCCTCTTCGGCGGCCGGCAGTTGGAGTTGGTGCGCGTGCACGAGATGACGGCCTGGGTGCGCCGCGCCACCGGCCGCCGCCCGGCGGTGCCGCGCTGGAACGGCGGGCGCATGCCGCTGTCCACCACGCTGGCCGACGCGGTGGTGGACCAGCTCGCCCGCGCCGACGCCGGCCGCTGGGACTCGCCCGAGCTGCGGTGCGTGCGGCCGTTGCTGGAGATCCAGCAGCGCTGGTCGCACCTGCCCACGCCCGGCACGCTGCTGGCCGAGGTGCTGGCCTCGCGCGAGGGCACGCACCTGTTCCTCTACCCCTTCGCCAGCCGGCCGGTGCACATGGGCCTGGCCAGCCTGATCGGCTGGCGCGTGGCGCGGCACGCGCCGCGCACCTTCTCCATCGCCGTCAACGACTACGGCTTCGAGCTGCTGAGCGCCACGCCGATCGACTGGGCCGAGCCGCTGCCCCAGGTGCTGCGCCATGGCCAGCCGCCGGACGGGCGCGACGCCCTGCTGCACGAGGTGCTGGCCAGCCTCAACGCCGGCGAGCTGGCGCAGCGGCGCTTCCGCGAGATCGCGCGCGTGGCGGGCCTGATCTTCCTGGGCTACCCCGGCGAGCGGCGCAGCAGCCGGCAGGTGCAGGCCTCGTCGTCGCTTTTCTGGGAGGTGCTGCGCAAGTACGACCCGGCCAACCGCCTGCTGGCCCAGGCCGAGGCCGAGTTGCTGGCGCAGGAGCTGGAGATCGGCCGCCTGGCCGCCAGCCTGGCGCGCATGGCCGGGCAGCGCCTCGTGCTGCAGCCGCTGGCGCGGCCCTCGCCCTTCGCCTTCCCGCTGATGGTGGAGCGTTTCCGCGAGAAGCTGTCCAACGAGAGCGTGGCCGCCCGCATCGCCCGCATGGTGGCGCAGTTGGAGCAGGCTGCCGGCGGCGGCGTGGCGCCGGGCGAGGTGGCCTCGGCCACGGCCGAAGGCGTGCGCGCGCGGCTGGCCTTCGGGCAGGACGCGCCCGACGCCGCCGCCGGCCCGCGTCCGCCGCGTCGCCGTCGCGGGCGCGCATGAACGCGACGGGGTCTTCCGGGACACTGTCTTCCCCGTGACCCGCGCCGTCCCGCCCCCCTCTTCCTGCGAAGCCGTCTGGGCCGGCGAGCGCGTGCTCCTGCTGGCCGGGCGGGCGCTGTGGTGGCCGGCGCGCCGCACGCTGTTCGTGGCCGACCTGCACCTGGGCAAAGCCGCCGCCTACCGCGCGCTGGGCCAGCCGGTGCCCGGCGGCACCACGCGGCAGAACCTGGCGCGGCTGGACGCGCTGATCGCCACGCAGGCGCCGCAGGCCATCGTCTTCCTCGGCGACTTCCTGCACGCGCCCGAGGCGCGCACGCCGGCCCTGCTGCGGGCGGCCGCGGCGTGGCGCGCGCGGCACGCCGGCATCGCCATGACGCTGGTGCGCGGCAACCACGACCGCCGCGCCGGCGACCCGCCGCCCGAGCTGGGCATCGCCGTGGTGAACGAGCCGCACCTGCTCGGCCCCTTCGCTTGCTGCCACCATCCGCAGCGGCACGCCACGCATTTCGTGCTGGCCGGCCACGTGCATCCGGTGTGCCGGCTGCAGGGGCCCGGCCGCGACAGCCTGCGCCTGCCGTGCTTCGTCAGCGAGCCCGGCCTGGCGCTGCTGCCGGCCTTCGGCGAGTTCACCGGCGGCGCGCCGATGGACGCCGCGCCGGGCCGTCGCCTGCACGTCGTGGGCGGCGCGGGGGTGTGGGCGCTGCCGGCGAGCGCAGCTCCGTGAGCGCCCGCGACGCTCAGCCCAGCCCGATCGGCGCCGGCGTCGCCCTCACGATGCGGGAGAACAGCCGTTCGTAGGCCGCCTCGGGCCGGTGCTGGCCAGTCAGCGGGTCGCGGTTGGCCTCGAAGGCGGCGTCCAGCGTCTTCCAGTCGGCCTCGCTCAGGTGCCGCTCGGCGGCGGGCAGGATCTCCTGCTCCTCCAGCCGCATGTGCGCCAGGTACAGGTCGACGTAGCGCATGAACGCCCGCACGAAGGCGCCCTGGCGCGACTCGCCCAGCAGCTCCCAGGCCAGCAGCAGGTGCATCAGCTCGTGCACGGCCCCTTCGGTGTAGGCGTGGTCGCGGTCCAGCCGCGCCACGGCCGCGGCGGTGTCGGGCGCGGCACGCACCACGCGCGGGAACAGCAGCGTGGTCTCCTTCGGGTGGTGCAGGCGCTCGGGAAACTCGCTGATGTAGAACAGCATGGCGCGCAGCACGTCGAAGAAGCCCTTGGGGTCGTCCTCCAGCCCGCGCTCGACCAGCAGGCGCATCGACCGCAGCATGGCGGCCAGGGACAAATGCTCGTCGCGGATGATCTGCAGGCTGCGGTGGGTCATGGCGGTGGTCCTCGCGTTCAGGCCAGTCTAGGCGCGGGGCGGGGCGGCGGCGCTGACGTGGATCAAGAAAGGCGGGGCCGCCCAGGGACGCCAGATTGCTATTATTTAACTAGCTTTTGTCTCAATATCCATGCGGGCTTGAGGCCAATATTGCTTGAAACCGGCAGCGCCGCCGCGGCTTTCGGCGCCCCGCGTTCCCTCGTACAGTGGCGCATCGCCCGCGCCAACCGAAGGAGCCCGCCATGTCCACCGCCACCGCCCAGCCCGGCACCCTGTGGGACAACCCCATGGGCACCGACGGCTTCGAGTTCATCGAGTACGCCGCGCCCGACCCCGCCGCCATGGGCGCGCTGTTCGAACGCATGGGCTTCACCGCCGTGGCACGGCACCGCCACAAGAACGTGCTGCTGTACCGCCAGGGCGAGATCAACTTCATCCTCAACGCCGAGCCCGACAGCTTCGCCCAGCGCTTCGCCCGCCTGCACGGGCCCAGCATCTGCGCCATCGCCTTCCGCGTGCGGGACGCCAAGGCCGCCCACGAGCGCGCCATCGCGCTGGGCGCCTGGGGCTACGCCGGCCACGCCGGGCCGGGCGAGCTGAACATCCCGGCCATCAAGGGCATCGGCGACTCGATCATCTACTTCATCGACCGCTGGCGCGGCAAGAACGGCGCCCGGGAGGGCGACATCGGCAACATCGGCTTCTACGACGTGGACTTCGAGCCGCTGCCGGGCGTGAGCGGCGCCGCCGCCATCCACCCCGAGGGCTTCGGCCTGAAGCTGATCGACCACCTGACGCACAACGTGCACAAGGGCCGCATGGACGAGTGGGCGGGGTTTTACGAGCGCCTGTTCAACTTCCGCGAGGTGCGCTACTTCGACATCGAGGGCCAAGCCACCGGCGTCAAGAGCAAGGCCATGACCAGCCCCTGCGGCAAGATCCGCATCCCCATCAACGAGGAGGGCAACGACCAGAAGGGCCAGATCCAGGAGTACCTGGACCGCTACCACGGCGAGGGCGTGCAGCACATCGCGCTGGCCGCCCAGGACCTGTACCACGCGGTGGACCAGTTGCAGATGGCGGGCGTGAAGCTGCTGCAGACCAGCGAGACGTATTACGAACTGCTGCCGGGGCGCATCCCGGGCCTGGCCGAGCCCATCGGCGAGCTGCAGTCGCGCAACATCCTGGTGGACGGGCACGAGGGCGAGTTGTTGCTGCAGATCTTCAGCGAGAACCAGCTCGGCCCGATCTTCTTCGAGTTCATCCAGCGCAAGGGCAACGAGGGCTTCGGCGAAGGCAACTTCAAGGCCCTGTTCGAGACCATGGAGCTGGATCAGATGCGGCGCGGCGTGATCCCGGCCAAGGCGCCGGGTTGACGGCGCCGCAGGGCCAGACTTCAAGTCGAATCGGCCCGTAGCCCGCACCGACATTGCGTTAACAGCTCTCTATTTGATAGTATCCCGCGGCAACCCGAAGGCCAGGGCCCCCAGCGCGCCTTGCACCAGCGCGCAGGCGCCGTAGATCATCGCCGCGCCCACGGCCGCCGGCGCGGCGACGCCGAAGGGCGCCAGCGCCGCCGCCGCCGCCGCCTCGCGCGTGCCCCAGCCGCCCACGCTGACCGGCAGCGCCGCCATCAGAAAGATGGGCGCGCTGGCGAACGCCCACACGGCCGGCGGCTGCCGCACGCCCAGCGCCAGCGCGCCCGCGGCCAGCGCCGCCGCCGACAGCACCTGCACCGCCGCCGAGGCCAGCGCCTGCCGGCCCACCTGGGCGGCGAAGTCCGGCCGCGCCGCCGCCGCGCCGAGCGGCGCCAGCCAGCCCGGCGCCCAGCGGCGCAGCAGCCACGGCAAGGCCCAGGGCAGCGCCAGCCACGGCGCCGTGCCAGCCAGCGCGGCGGCGGCCAGCCCGGTGGGCGGCAGCCGCAGCGCCGCGCCCAGCGGCCCGGCGCAGGCGGCGGCGCCCAGGCCGCCCAGCGCGCACAGCATCCACAGCCCGCTCACGCGGTCCAGCACCACCGACCAGGTGGAGGCCAGCGTGTCCTGCCCGGCGCGGCGCAGCACCACGGCGCGGTACACGTCGCCGCCGACCACCGCGCCCGGCAGCAGCGCGTTCAGCCCGATGGCCTGGAAGTACCAGCGGCAGGCGTCGCGCACGCCGACGTCGGCGCCCAGCCAGCGCGCCAGGGCGCGCCAGCGCAGGGCCGAGACCAGGTTGGAGGCGATGGCGGCCAGCAGCGCCGCCAGCAGCCAGGCCGGATCGGCCTGGCGCAACTGCGCCCACACGCGCGCCGGGTCGGCCAGCGCCAGCACCGCGCCCAGCAGCGCCAGGCCCAGCAGGCCGCGCCACAGGGCCTTGCGGGCGCGCTTCACGCTATTAAAGATGTAGCTGGTGGCGCAGTATCGGCGCGGGCTAGGCCGCCATTTTTCTCATCGCCTGGCACGTACTCCTCGGCGTGGAACTGGGGCACGCCGCCGGCCTCGTGGTAGATGCGCGTGAGCAGCT
This sequence comes from Ottowia sp., assembly GCF_016703145.1. Classification (GTDB taxonomy): domain Bacteria; phylum Pseudomonadota; class Gammaproteobacteria; order Burkholderiales; family Burkholderiaceae_C; genus Ottowia. The sequence goes on from NZ_JADJCO010000003.1 coordinate 431,665, forward strand.
CGCCGATCAGCCCGGCGGCGATGAGCTGCACGCCCATCAGCACCAGCATCACGCCCACCAGCAGCAGCGGCCGGCCGCCGATGTCCTCGCCGAACAGCTTGAGAACGAACAGCCACCCCAGCATCAGCACCCCCGGCGCCGCCAGCCACAGCCCGAGCCCGCCGAAGGCGTGCAGCGGGCGCTGGCGGTAGCGCATGAAGAAGACGACGAGGATCAGGTCCAGGATGACGCGGAAGGTGCGGTCGATGCCGTACTTGGACACGCCGCGCGTGCGCGCGTGGTGGCGCACCGGCACCTCGGTGATGCGCGCGCCGGCCTCCTTGGCCAGCGAGGGGATGAAGCGGTGCAGCTCGCCGTACAGGCGCAGCCGGTCGATGATGGGCCGGCGGTAGGCCTTCAGCGCGCAGCCGTAGTCGTGCAGGTACACGCCGGTGGCGCGCGAGATCAGCCGGTTGGCGATGCGCGAGGGCAGCTTGCGCGACAGCTCGGCGTCCTGCCGGTCCTTGCGCCAGCCGGAGACCATGTCCACGTCGGGGTCCACCTCCAGGCGCTCCAGCAGCAGCGGGATGTCGTCCGGCTCGTTCTGCAGGTCGGCGTCCAGCGTCACCACGTAGCGGCCGCGCACGCGGTCGAAGCCGGCCTGCAGCGCGCTGGACTGCCCGTAGTTGCGCGCCAGGAACACCGGCCGCAGCCAGGGCGTGGCGGCGGCCAGCTCGCGCAGCCGGGCGGCGCTGCCGTCGGTCGAGCCGTCGTCCACCGCCAGCAACTCGAAGCGAAGCGGCTGGCGCGCCATGGCCGCGCCGATGCGCGCCACCAGGTCGGGCAGGTTGTCGACCTCGTTGTAGATCGGCACCACGATGGAGACATCGGGCGCGGCGGCGCGGGGGGCGTCGGTCATGGCGGGTGGGCTCGGCTCTTCAGACTGGATAATGGGCACCGACGATTGTGCCTCGCCCCGCCGGCGCGACGCGCCGCCCTCCTCACGCCCATGACCGCCACCGCCGCAGCCGCCGCGCCGACGCCCCGCTTCCCGCTCGACCGCCCCCTGGCCTGGCTGCTGCTGCTGGCGCTGGCGCACGTGGCGGTGCGCGTGGCCGTGTCGCCGGCGCTGAAGTGGGACGAGGCCGAGCAGATGCTGTGGTCGCAGCAGCTCGCGCTGGGCTACGGCGCCCAGCCGCCGCTCTACACCTGGCTGCAGTGGGGCGTGAACCAGGTCGCCGGCCCCAGCGTGCTGGCGCTGTCCTTCCTGAAGCACGCGCTGCTGGCGCTGACCTACGTGCTGATGTACCTGGCCGGGTGCCAGCTGCTGGGCCCGCGCGGCGCCTGGTGGGCGTCGGCCAGCATGATGCTGCTGCCGCCGCTGGGCTGGTACTCGATCCGCGACCAGACGCACACCATCCTGGTCACCGCCATGGCCTGCGGCGCCTGGTGGCTGCTGCTGCGCATCGTGCGGCACCGGCGGCCGGCCGACTTCGCGTGGCTGGGGCTGGTATGCGGCCTGGGCCTGCTGGCCAAGTACAGCTTCGCGCTGGTGGCCGGCGCCATGCTGGCGGCGGCGCTGTCGGTGCCCGAGTCGCGCCGCGCGCTGCTGTCGCGCGGCTGGTGGTGGGCGCTGGTGGTGGGCGCGCTGGTGGTGCTGCCGCACGCCACTTGGCTGCTGTCGCACCTGGCGGAGGCGACGACGGGCACGCTGAACAAGATGCAGATCCACCCCGAGCGGCGCCTGGGCAAGGGCCTGCTGAGCCTGCTGGACGGCGCGCTGGGCACGCTGGCGCTGTGGGTGCTGGCGGCGCTGTGGGCCTTCCGCGCCGCCTGGTGGCGCCGGCCGCTGGCGCCGGCGGCGCCGTGGGCGCACCGGGTCTTCGCGCGCTACCTGGCGCTGGTGCTGCTGGCGCTGCTGGGCATGGTGCTGTTCGCGGGGGTGACCAACTTCAAGGGCCGCTGGGTGCTGCCCCTGCTGTGCATGGCGCCGCTGGCCGCCTTCGCCGCGCGGCCGGAACTGCAGCAGCACCCGCGCGCCGGCCGCTACACCGGCGCGCTGATCGCCATGGCGCTCGTCATCCTGGCGGCGGCGGGCGCGCGGCCCTGGTTCAGCGGCCTGCGCGGCGAGCCGGACGAGCTGAACCACCCCGCGGCCGAGCTGGCCGTGGCCCTGGCCCAGGCCGGCTACGACGGCCGCGGGCTGATCATCGCGTCCGACCACATGATGGCCGGCATGCTGCGCACGCGCTTTCCGGGCGCCGAGGTCGATGCCTGCACCTCCGAGGAGGAGAGCGTGCCCGCCTGCGTGGCCGCCAACGCCGCGCGCGCCCGCGCCGCCGGCCGGGGCTGGCTGCTGGTGTCGCGCGCCGACCGCATCGAGGCCGGCTGGTGGGACAAGGCGGGCGCCCAGGTGCGCCTGCCGGCGGTGCGCAAGGTCGAACTGCCCTTCCACATGGTGCGGGACGGCATGCCGCCGGCGCGCTACCACTTCGCCTGGCGGCCGGCGGAGGCAAAGCCATGACCACCGAGCCGACGCCGGGCCGCCCCGAGGGGGCCACCTTCCTCGTGACCGGCTGCGCCGGCTTCATCGGCATGCATTGCGCCGAGCGGCTGCTGGCGCGGGGCGAGCAGGTGGTCGGCATCGACAACCTCAACGCCTATTACGACGTCGCGCTGAAGCAGGCACGCCTCGCGCGCCTCACCGCGCACCCGGCCTTCCGCTTCGAGCGGCTCGACCTGGCCGACCGCGCCGGCATGGCGGCGCTGTTCGCCCGCGTGCGCCCCACCCACGTGCTGCACCTGGCCGCGCAGGCGGGCGTGCGCTACTCGATCGACGCGCCCGACGACTACACCGACGCCAACCTGCTCGGCTTCGCCCACGTGCTGCAGGGCTGCCGCGCGCAAGCGGTGCGCCACCTCGTGTTCGCCAGCAGCTCCAGCGTCTACGGCGGCAACGCCAAGCTGCCCTACGCCGAGACCGACGCGGTGGACCACCCCGTCAGCTACTACGCCGCCACCAAGAAAGCCAACGAGGTGATGGCGCACAGCCATGCCCACCTCCACGGCCTGCCGTGCACCGGCCTGCGCTTCTTCACCGTGTACGGGCCCTGGGGCCGGCCGGACATGGCGCTGTTCAAGTTCACCCGCGCCATGCTCGCCGGCGAGCCGATCGACGTCTACGGCGAGGGCCGGCTGGTGCGCGACTTCACCTACATCGACGACATCGTCGAAGGCGTGCTGCGCGTCCTGGACAAGCCCGCCACGCCCGACCCGGCCCACGACGCCCTCGCGCCCAACCCCGGCACCAGCAGCGCGCCGTACCGCATCTTCAACATCGGCAACAGCACGCCCACGCTGCTGCTGGACTACATCGACGCCATCGAGTCCGCCCTGGGCACGCGCGCGGTCAAGCGCATGCTGCCGATCCAGCCCGGCGACGTGCACAGCACGGCGGCCGACACCGCCGCGCTGCGCGCCTGGGTGGGCTTCGCGCCCGCCACGCCGGTGCGGGACGGCGTGGCGCGCTTCGTCGATTGGTACCGGGAGTTCTATCGAGCATGAAAGTCACCGTCTTCGGCACCGGCTATGTCGGTCTGGTTCAAGGGGCCGTGCTGGCCGACGTGGGGCACGACGTGGTGTGCGTGGACATCGACGCCGCCAAGGTGGCCGCGCTGCAGGCCGGCCGCATCCCCATCCACGAGCCCGGCCTGGACGCGCTGGTGCGGGCCAACCAGGCCGCGCGCCGCCTGCGCTTTTCCACCGACGCCGCCGAGGGCGTGGCGCACGGCGAGCTGATCTTCCTGGCCGTCGGCACGCCGCCCGACGAGGACGGCAGCGCCGACCTGCAGCACGTGCTGGCCGTGGCCCGCACCATCGCCACCCACATGGCCGCGCCCAAGACCATCGTCAACAAGTCCACCGTGCCGGTGGGCACGGCGGACAAGGTGGCCGGCGCGGTGCGCGCGGTGCTGCGGGCGCGCGGCGCGGACATCCCGTTCGAGGTCGTCTCCAACCCCGAATTCCTGAAGGAAGGCGCCGCCGTCGCCGACTGCAAGCGGCCCGACCGCATCGTCATCGGCACCGCCAGCCCCGCCGCCGAGCGCCAGTTGCGCGAGCTGTACGCGCCCTTCAACCGCAACCACGACAAGATCGTCGTCATGGACGTGCGCAGCGCCGAGCTGACCAAGTACGCCGCCAACGCCATGCTGGCCACCAAGATCAGCTTCATCAACGAGATCGCCGGCCTGGCCGAGCGCCTGGGCGCCGACATCGAGGCCGTGCGGCGCGGCATCGGCAGCGACCCGCGCATCGGCTACCACTTCATCTACCCCGGCGTGGGCTACGGCGGCAGCTGCTTCCCCAAGGACGTGAAGGCGCTCATCCACACCGCGCAATCCATCGGCTTCGACCCCGAGCTGCTGCGCGCCGTCGAGCGCCGCAACGACGCCCAGCGCCGCGTGCTGGCCGAGCGCATCGCCGCGCACTACGGCGGCCGGCTCCAGGGCAAGACCATCGCCGTGTGGGGCCTGGCCTTCAAGCCCGAGACCGACGACATGCGCGAGGCGCCCAGCCGCACCCTGCTGGCCGCGCTGTGGGCCGCCGGCGCCCAGGTGCGCGCGCACGACCCGGTGGCGATGGACGAGGCGCGCCGCCTCTTCGGCGAGCGCCCTGACCTGGCGCTGTGCGACACCCCAGCGCAGGCGCTCGAAGGCGCCGACGCGCTGGCCATCGTCACCGAGTGGAAGACCTTCCGCGTGCCCGACTTCGGCCAGATGGCGCGCCTGCTGAAGGACCGCATGGTGTTCGACGGCCGCAACCTCTACGACCCCGCCGTGCTGGCGCGCCACGGTCTCGGCTACGCCTCCATCGGACGGCCGGACGTCCCGCCATGCCCCGCTTCGCCGCCAACCTGAGCCTGCTGTACCCCGAGCTGCCCTTCCTCGACCGCTTCGAGGCGGCCGCGCGCGACGGCTTCGAGGCGGTGGAATACCTCTTCCCCTACGCCTTCGCGCCGCAGGAGCTGGCCGCGCGGCTGAAGGCCCACGGCCTGCGCCAGGTGCTGTTCAACGCGCCGCCCGGCGGGATGGACGCGGCCGGCATCGATGCCGCCTGGGCCGCCGGCGCGCGCGGCACCGCCTGCGTGCCGGGCCGCGAGGACGAGTTCCGCGCCGGCGTGCAACTGGCGCTGCGCTACGCCGACGCGCTGGATTGCCCGCGCATCCACTGCATGGCCGGAATATGGGATAAAAGCGGCTCCAGCCCGCATGCAGCAAGCGCCATACGCTCTCTTTATGAAAGCAACCTGCGCTGGGCCGCGCGCGAGGCGGCGCGGGCCGGGCGCACCCTGCTGATCGAGCCGATCAACCCGCGCGACATGCCTGGCTACTTCCTCAACCGGCAGGACGAGGCGCACGCCCTCGCGCAGGCCGTGGGCGCGCCCGGCCTGCAGGTGCAGATGGACCTGTACCACTGCCAGATCGTCGAGGGCGACGTGGCCACCAAGATCCGCCAGTACCTGCCCACCGGCCGCGTCGGCCACTTGCAGATCGCTGGCGTGCCCGAGCGGCACGAGCCCGACGTGGGCGAGTTGAACTACCCCTACCTGTTCCAGGTGATCGACGAGGTCGCCGCCGCCTGCGGCTGGCCCGGCTGGGTCGGCTGCGAATACCGTCCGCGCCTGGGCGCCGAGCCCGGCGGCACCTCGCGCGGCCTGGGCTGGCGCCACGCGGCGGCGGGCGCGGCCGGGGGCTGATCCCGTCCCCGCGCAGGCCCTCGTCCTACACCGCGCCGCCGCTGGCGCGCCTACCCTGCAGGCGTGCCCTCGACCGCCAGGATGCCCGCCCCCTCGACCCACCCGGCGCCGCGAGCCCCCGGGCTGGGTGATCTGCCGGCCCGCTACCGCCAGGTGCGCCGGCATTCGCTGCGGCTGGCCGCGCCGCTGTCGGCCGAGGACCAGTGCGTGCAGTCCATGCCCGACGCCAGCCCCACCAAATGGCACCTGGCGCACATCACCTGGTTCTTCGAATCGCTGCTGCTGGCGCCGCACGCCCCCGGCTACCGCGCGTTCGACCCGCGCTGGCACTACCTGTTCAACTCGTACTACGAGGCGCTGGGCCCGCGCCACCCGCGCCCGCAGCGCGGCCTGCTGACCCGCCCCTCGCTGGACGAGGTGCACGCCTACCGCCGCCACGTCGATGCCGCGGTCGAGGCGCTGCTGGCCGACCCCGCCGCGCTGCCGCGGATCGGGCCCATCCTGACGCTGGGCCTGCACCACGAGCAGCAGCACCAGGAGCTGCTGCTCACCGACATCCTGCACGCCTTCGCCTGCCACCCGCTGCTGCCGGCCTACCGCGAACCGTCCGCGCCCGCGCTGCGGCTGGCGGCCCAGGCCCCCGGTCCGCGCTGGCTGGCGCACGACGGCGGCACCGTCCACATCGGCCACGCCGGTCCCGGCTTCGCCTTCGACAACGAGGGCCCGCGCCACGCCGTGCTGCTGCGGCCCTTCGCCATCGCCGACCGGCTGGTGAGCTGCGGCGAGTACGCCCGCTTCGTCGCCGACGGCGGCTACCAGCGGTCTGGCCTGTGGCTGTCCGACGGCTGGGCAACGGTGCAGGCCGGCGGCTGGCGCCACCCGGCCTACTGGCTGGCGCCCGGCGACCCGCGCCTGGCCCTGCGCGGCATCGGCGCGGCCGAGGGCTGGCACGTGTTCGGCCTCGACGGCCCGCGGCCCCTGGACGCCCAGGCGCCGGTGTCGCAACTGAGCTTCTACGAAGCCGCCGCCTACGCCGAATGGGCCGGCGCCCGCCTGCCCACCGAGGCCGAATGGGAAGCCGCCTGCGCCCTGCCCGGCTTCGCGCAGGCCACCGGCCACGCCTGGCAATGGACGCGCTCGGCCTACGACCCGTACCCCGGCTTCCGGCCGCTGCCCGGCCCGGCGGCCGAATACAACGGCAAGTTCATGGTCGGCCAGATCGTGCTGCGCGGCGGCAGCCTGGCCACCCCGCCGGGCCACGCGCGGCCCACCTACCGCAACTTCTTCCCGCCGGCCGCGCGCTGGCAGTTCAGCGGCCTGCGGCTGGCCCGGGACCTGCCGTGACCGCGCCGGCCCGCCCGCCCGACGCCGCCGCCGGCCAGGACGCCGCCGGCGACTTCGCCCGCGAGCTGCTGCAGGCGCTGGCGCGGCGCCCGCGCGGCATCTCGCCCAAGTGGTTCTACGACGCGCGCGGCTCGCGGCTGTTCGACCGCATCGGCGCGCTGCCCGAGTACTACCCCACGCGCACCGAGCTGGGCATCCTGCGCGCGCGCGCCGGCGAGATCGCGCGGCACGTCGGGCCGGACGCGGAGATCGTCGAGTTCGGCGCCGGCTCGCTGGTCAAGGTGCGGCGGCTGCTGCAGGCGCTGCGCGCGCCGCGGCGTTACCTGCCCATCGACATCTCGGGCGAGCACCTGGAAGGCGCCGCCCGCGCGCTGCGCGCCGAGTACCCCGGCCTGGCGGTGCAGCCCATCGTGGCCGACTACACGCGCGCCTTCGCGCAGCCCGCGCCGCTGGCGGGATCGCGCCGCCGCGTCGGCTTCTTCCCCGGCTCCACGCTGGGCAACTTCGATCCGCCCGAGGCGCTGGCCTTCCTGCGGCGGGCCGCGCGGCTGCTGGCCGGCGGCGGGCTGCTGCTGGGGGTGGACCTGGTCAAGCCGCCGCCAATCCTGCACGCGGCCTACAACGACGCGCAGGGCGTCACCGCCGCCTTCAACCTCAACCTGCTGGCGCGCGCCAACGCCGAGCTGGGCACCGACTTCGACCTGGGGGCTTCGACCACGCGGCCTTCTACAACGCGCCGCTGCAGCGCGTCGAGATGCACCTGGTCAGCCGCCGCGCCCAGGCCGTGACGGTGCGCGGCCGCCGCTTCGGGTTCGACGAAGGCGAGGCGCTGCACACCGAGTCCTCGCACAAGTACACCATCGACGGCCTGCGCGCGCTGGCGGCGCGCGCGGGCTTCGGCATCGGGCCGGTGTGGACCGACGCCGAGCGCCTGTTCAGCGTGCACTGGCTGCCCGCCGCACAATAGGCGCTTCCCAGGAGACCCCGCCATGAAAGCCATCTGGAACGGCGCGACCATCGCCGAGAGCGACGACACCGTGCTCGTCGAGGGCAACCACTACTTCCCGGTCGAGTCGCTGCGGCGGGAATACGTCACCTTCAGCAACCACCACACCGTCTGCCCATGGAAGGGCACGGCCAGCTACTGGTCGCTGCTGGTCGACGGCGACCTCAACCCCGAGGCCGCGTGGTACTACCCCGACCCGAAGCCCGAGGCCGAGATGGTGCGCGGCCGCGTGGCGTTCTGGAAGGGCGTGAGGGTCGGGCCCTGATGCGCGGCGCGGCCTGCCCCCATCCCGCGCCGGGCACCCGCCCGGCACCAAGCCGCCGCCGCGTGCTGGCCGGCGGCGCGCTGCTGGCAAGCCTGCTGCCGGCGCTGGCCGCCTGCGCCGCCCCCGCCGGCATGCGCGGCATCACCTTGTCGCGGCAGCGGCTGAACGAACTGCTGGCGCGCAGCTTCCCGTACACGCGCGGCTTCTCCGGCCTGGCCGACCTGACGCTGCAGTCGCCCCGGCTGCGCCTGCTGCCCGAGAGCAACCGCCTGGGCACCGCGCTGGACGTGGTGCTGGCCGAGCGCGTCACCGGCGGACGCTTCGGCGGCGGCATGGACCTGGACTACGGCCTGCGCTTCGACGCCCAGCAGGGCGCCATCCGCATGGCCGACGTGCGCGTGAACCGGCTGGACATCGACCCCCTGCCGCCAACGCAGCGCGCCCTGGTGGCGCAATACGCCCCGCGCGTGGCCGAGCAGTTGCTGGCCGACCTGGTGCTGTACCGCCTGCCGGCCGAGCAGCTGGCGCTGGCGCGCGACCTGGGCCTGGGCGTGGGCGCGCTGCGCGTGCTGCCCGAGGGGCTGCGCATCGACCTGGTGCCGCAAGGGCTGCGCTGAGGCGCCGGGCCTCCTTCGGCTTTTTAAGTGCCAAATCGGCCACTGGCTGGCGTTCACGCTGCGCCAACAGCTATTGGAAGAATAGCTTCAGCAATCCTCTCGGCACCGCGTAACATTCAAGCGCGCGCCGCAATTGGCCGCGCACCCCCACAATCGCCAGCGACCCCACTCCACCACCTGAAGGAAATCCGCGCATGAGCACGACGTCTCCAACCATCATCTACACCCTGACCGACGAGGCGCCCGCGTTGGCCACGGCCTCGCTGCTGCCCATCGTGCGCACCTTCGCCAAGGCCGCCGACGTCAACGTGAAGACCAGCGACATCTCGGTGGCGGCGCGCGTGCTGGCCCTGTTTCCGGAGGCGTTGAGCGAGGCGCAGCGCGTCCCCGATACCCTGGGCGAGCTGGGCCGGCTGACGCTGACGCCCGAGGCCAACATCATCAAGCTGCCCAACATCAGTGCGTCGGTGGCGCAGCTCAAGGCCGCCGTCAAGGAACTGCAGGACAAGGGCTACAAGCTCCCCGACTTCCCCGAGAACCCGCAGACGGACGAGGAAAAAGACATCCGCGCGCGCTACAACAAGTGCATCGGCAGCGCGGTGAACCCGGTGCTGCGCGAGGGCAACTCCGACCGCCGTGCGCCCAGGGCGGTGAAGGAATACGCGCGCAAGAACCCGCACAGCATGGCCGACTGGAGCCAGGCCTCGCGCTCGCACGTCTCGCACATGCACCACGGCGACTTTTACCACGGCGAGAAGTCGATGACGCTGGACAAGGCGCGCGACGTGAAGATGGAGCTGATCACCAAGAGCGGCAAGACCATCGTGCTCAAGCCCAAGGTGGCGCTGCAGGACCGCGAAGTCATCGACTCCATGTTCATGAGCAAGAAGGCGCTGGTGGCCTTCTACGAGAAGGAGATCGAGGACGCGCACAAGACGGGCGTGATGTTCTCGCTGCACGTGAAGGCGACCATGATGAAAGTGTCGCACCCGATCGTGTTCGGCCACTGCGTGAAGATCTTCTACAAGGAGGCGTTCGAGAAGCACGCCAAGCTGTTCGAGGAGCTGGGCGTCAACGTCAACAACGGCATGGTCGACCTGTACAACAAGATCGCCGCCCTGCCGCAGAGCACGCAGGACGAGATCAAGCGCGACCTGCACGCCTGCCACGAGCACCGGCCCGAGCTGGCCATGGTCGATTCGGCCAAGGGCATCACCAACTTCCACTCGCCCAACGACGTCATCGTCGATGCGTCGATGCCGGCCATGATCCGCAACGGCGGCAAGATGTGGGGCGCCGACGGCCGCCTGAAGGACGTCAAGGCCGTGATGCCCGAATCGACCTTCGCCCGCATCTACCAGGAGATGATCAACTTCTGCAAGTGGCACGGCGCGTTCGACCCCAAGACCATGGGCACCGTGCCCAACGTGGGCCTGATGGCGCAGCAGGCCGAGGAATACGGCTCGCACGACAAGACCTTCGAGATCACCGAGGACGGCGTGGCCAACATCACCGACCTGGCCACCGGCGAGGTGCTGATGAGCCAGAACGTGGAGCAGGGCGACATCTGGCGCATGTGCCAGGTCAAGGACGCGCCGATCCGCGACTGGGTCAAGCTGGCCGTCACGCGGGCGCGCAACTCGGGCACGCCGGTGGTCTTCTGGCTCGACCCGTACCGCCCGCACGAGGCGCAGCTGATCACCAAGGTCAAGATGTACCTACACGAGCACGACACCACCGGCCTGCACATCGAGATCATGAGCCAGGTGCGCGCCATGCGCTACACGCTGGAACGCGTGGTGCGCGGGCTGGACACCATCAGCGCCACCGGCAACATCCTGCGCGACTACCTGACCGACCTGTTCCCCATCATGGAGCTGGGCACCAGCGCCAAGATGCTGTCCATCGTGCCGCTGATGGCCGGCGGCGGCATGTACGAGACGGGCGCCGGCGGCTCGGCGCCCAAGCACGTGCAGCAGCTCGTGGAGGAAAACCATCTGCGCTGGGACTCGCTGGGCGAGTTCCTGGCGCTGGCGGTGAGCCTGGAGGACCTGGGGCTGAAGTATGGCAACGCCAAGGCCACCATCCTGGCCAAGACGCTGGACGCCGCCACCGGCAAGCTGCTGGACAACAACAAAGGCCCCAGCCCCAAGACCGGCCAGCTCGACAACCGCGGCAGCCACTTCTACCTGGCGCTGTACTGGGCGCAGGCGCTGGCGGCGCAGACCGAGGACAAGGAGCTGGCGGCGCGCTTCCAGCCGCTGGCCGACGCGCTGGCCGCGGGCGAGCCGAAGATCGTCGAGGAACTGGCCGCGGTGCAGGGCAAGCCGGCCGACATCGGCGGCTACTACAAGGCCGACCCCGCCAAGACCAAGGCGGTGATGCGCCCGAGCAAGACCTTCAACGACGCGCTGGCGGCGGCGGGTTGAGGTCCAGCCCGGATGGCCTCGCCGCCATCCGGGCTGGATAGCTATTCAAAAGATAGCTGATGCCGAAATCGGGACGCGGGCAAGCGCCCGATCCGGCTTGAAATCACGGCGCGGCCGGCACCTGCAGCCCACGCTGCACCGCCAGCCGCGCGGCGAAGGCGTCGAGCACGCGGTGCACTTCGGCGAAGTCCTCGAAGTGCACCAGCTCGCCCGCGCCGTAGAAGCCGACCAGGTTGCGCACCCACGGAAAGATGGCGACGTCGGCGATGGTGTAGTCGTCGCCCATCATCCAGGCGCGGCCCTTCAGGTGGCGGTCCAGCACGTCCAGCAGGCGCGCGCTCTCGGCGGCGTAGCGCTCCAGCGGACGCTTGTCCTCGATGTCCTTGCCGGCGAACTTGTGGAAGAAGCCGAGCTGGCCGAACATCGGCCCGACGCCGCCCATCTGGAACATCAGCCACTGCAGCGCCTGGTAGCGCGCGGCGGGGTCCCGGGGCAGCAACTGGCCGGTCTTGTCGGCCAGGTAGACCAGGATCGCGCCCGACTCGAACAGCGCCAGCGGCCGGCCGCCCGGCCCCTGCGGGTCGAGGATGGCGGGGATCTTGTTGTTGGGGCTGAGCGAGAGGAACCCGGCCGAGAACTGGTCCTGCGTGTCGAAGCTGACGCGGTGCGCCTCGTAGGGCAGGCCGGTTTCCTCCAGCATGATCGAGACCTTGACGCCATTGGGCGTGGGCAGCGAATAGAGCTGCAGCCGGTCGGGGTGGCGCGCGGGCCATTTGCGGGTGATGGGGAAGGTGCCGAGGTCATTCATGCGGCGCACTATAGCCACCGGCGGGTGCGCGATCGCGGCGATGGGCGTAAAGTCCCTTTTCATCGATCCCACGCCCGCCCACCGAGGCCCCGCCCACCATGAACGCCCCCTTGCACCGTGACCTGCCCGCCGTGCTGGACGCCACCGCCGCGCGCCGGCAGATCGACCAGGCCTGGGAAGGCGACATCCTGCGCCAACTCACCGACTACATCGCCATCCCCGCCAAGTCGCCCGGGTTCGACCCCGACTGGGCCGCGCACGGCTACATCGACCGCGTGGTGCAAAGCGCCGCGCAGTGGGTCGAGGCGCGGAAGGTGCCCGGCCTGACGCTGGAAGTGGTGCGCCTGGAGGGCCGCACGCCGGTGATCTTCTTCGAGATCGCGGGCACCAAGGCCGGCAGCACCCAGACGGCGCTGATGTACGGCCACCTGGACAAGCAGCCCGAGTTCTCCGGCTGGCGCGCGGGCCTGGGGCCCTGGACGCCCAAGTACCTGGACGGCAAGCTCTACGGCCGCGGCGGCGCCGACGACGGCTACGCGGTGTACGCCGCCATCGCCGCCGTGCAGGCGGTCAAGGCGCAGAACCTGCCGCACCCGCGCATCGTCGGCCTGATCGAGGCCAGCGAGGAAAGCGGCTCGCCCGACCTGCTGCCCTACATCGACGCGCTGAAAAGCCGCTTGGGGCAAGTGGGCCTGGTGGTGTGCCTGGACTCGGGCGCCGGCAACTACGACCAGCTGTGGCTCACCACCAGCCTGCGCGGCATGGCCGCCGGCGTGCTGAAGGTGGAGGTGCTGACCGAAGGCGTGCACTCGGGCGACGCCTCGGGCGTGGTGCCCAGCAGCTTCCGCATCCTGCGCCAGCTGCTCGACCGGCTGGAGGACAGCGCCACCGGCCGCCTGCTGCCCGCCAGCTTCCATTGCGAAGTGCCGGCCGAACGCCTGGCGCAGGCCCAGGCCACCGCCGCCATCCTGGGCGACGAGGTGTACCGGCGCTTCCCGTGGGCGCACCACGACTGCGGCGGCAGCACCGTCTTCACCCTGCCCACCACCACCGACCCGGTACAGGCGCTGCTGCGGCGCACCTGGCAGCCCACGCTCAGCGTCACCGGCGCCGAGGGCCTGCCGGCGCTGCGCGACGCCGGCAACGTGCTGCGGCCCTACACCGCCTTCAAGCTCAGCCTGCGCCTGCCGCCGCTGGTCGATGCCGCGCAGGCCGTGCAGGAGTTGAAGCGCCTGCTGGAAGACAACGCGCCCTACCAGGCGCGCGTGACCTTCGACGGCGAAGGCGGCGCCACCGGCTGGAACGCGCCCGGCCTCGCGCCATGGTTCGGGCAGGCGCTGGACGCGGCGTCCCGCGCCCACTTCGGCGCGCCCTGCGGCTACATCGGCCAGGGCGGCACCATCCCGCTGATGAACCAGCTCAGCCAGGGCTTTCCCGCCGCGCAGATGATGGTTTGCGGCGTGCTCGGTCCCCAGAGCAACGCCCACGGCCCCAACGAGTTCCTGCACGTGCCCTATGCCAAGCGCCTGACCGCCGCCGTGGCCGAGGTGATCGCCCGCATGCCCTGAAGGAACAGGCGCCCGCATGGCCGACCCGACGCTGACCAGCATCGCCAGCACGCAGGGCGACGCGCTGGCGATGCACGACTGGCCGGTGCCCCTGGGCGCGCCGATCCGCGGCGTGGTGGTGGTGCTGCACAGCGTGGGCGAGCACGCGGCGCGCTACGAGGACGTGGCCAGGCGGCTGAACCAGTGGGGCTTCTCGGTGCGCGGCTACGACCAGTACGGCCACGGCGAATCGGTGGGCGTGCGCGGCGACCTGCCGGCCGACGACCGGCTGCTGGCCGACCTGGCCGCCGTCATCGACGACACGCGCATGCGCATGGACGACCGGCTGCCGCTGATCCTGATGGGCCACTCGGTCGGCGCCCTGGTGGCGGCGCGCCTGGTGACGCTGAAGATGCGCCGCGCCGAGGGCCTGGTGATGGCCTCGCCCGCGCTGCGGGTGAACCTGCCCTGGGTACGCCGGATGCTGGTGCGCGTGCTGCACCGCGTAGCGCCGCGGGTGCGGCTGGCCAGCGGCCTGCGGCGGCGCTACCTGACGCACGACCAGGCCGTGGTCGACGCCTTCCGCCGCGACCCGCTGGCACACGGCCTCGTCAGCGCGCGGCTGGGATACTTCGTCCTCGGCGCCGGCCCCGCCGTGCTGGCGTGCGCGCCGCGCTGGCGGCTGCCAACCCTGGTGCTCTACGGCGGGCAGGACCGGCTGATCGACCCCGGCGGCAGCCGCGACTTCACCGCCGCCGCTCCGGTCGAATGGGTAACGGCGCACGCCTTTCCGCTGCACTTCCACGAGCTGTTCAACGAGCTGGAGCGCGAGCCGGTGTTCGACGTCCTGCACGACTGGCTGGTGGCGCGTTTTCCGCCGATCCTGCGGGCGTTCACGGGCGAGCCGCTGCTGGCCGGCCGGATTTGAATCAAATCGACCGCAAGCCCGTGCTGATATTGCGCTATAAGCTATCTAAATAGTAGCATCAGGCTGCCGCGCGGCGCCGCGGGCCCAGCCACAGCAGCGCCGCCGCCACCAGCGCCAGCGCGGGCAGCGCGCCCAGGTTCAGCCAGGCCCAGCCCTGGGTCGTGACCAGCGCGCCCGAGGCGAACGAAGTCAGCGCCATGGTGGCGAACACGCAGAAGTTGATGGCCGCCTGCGCGCGGTCCTTCTCCTCGGGCCGGTAGGCGGTGAGCGCCAGCGCCGTGCTGCCGGTGAACAGGAAGTTCCAGCCCACGCCCAGCACCAGCAGCGCCGCCACGAACTGGTGCAGCGCCACGCCCGACAGCGCGATGGCCACGCACAGCGCATTCAGCGCCACGCCCACACCCATCACCGGCAGCACGCCGAAGCGGCGGATCAGGTGCCCAGTGGCGAAGCCCGGCGCGAACATGCCAATCACGTGCCACTGCAGCACCCACGCCGTGTCGCCAAAGCCGAAGCCGCACGCCTGCATGGCCAGCGGCGTGGCCGCCATCAGCAGGTTCATCACCCCGTAGCCCAGCGCCGCGGCGGCCGTGGCCACCACGAAGACCGGCTGGCGCATGATCTGGCCCAGCGGCCGCCCCGCTGGCGCTCCCGCGGCGGGCGCCGGCGCGCGCGGGAAATCGATGCGCGCCATCACCGCCATGCCGGCCAGCGCCACCGCCGCCAGCGCCAGGTACGCGCCGACGAAGGGCGTGGGCAGCAGGGTGCGCGTCCACGCCGCCAGATTGGGGCCGATGGCCGCGCCCAGCAGCCCGCCGGCCAGCACCAGCGACACGGCCTTCTCGCGCCAGGCCGGGGCCGCCAGCTCGGCCGCGGCGAAGCGGTAGAGTTGCCCGTTGGCGTTGTAGTAGCCCGCCACCACCGTGGCCAGCACCAGCAGCGGAAAGTGCCGCCACTGCGCCGCCAGCGCCGCCAGCAGCGCCGAACCCAGCGCCACCGCCAGCCCGATCTGGAACGACCCCCGCCGCCCGAAGCGCGCCTGCGAGCGCGCCACCAGCGGCGCCGCCAGCGCCCCGCCCACCACGTAGCCCATCACCGGCAGCGTCGCCATCCAGCCGTAGGGCGCCAGTTGCAGCCCCACCAGCCCGTTGATGGCGATGAAGGTGATGTTGTTGACCAGGAACAGGCCCTGGGCCAGGGCCAGCAGCAGCAAGCGGCGGTTCATGGCGCGGTCAGCAGCGCCAGCGCCGCCAGCGGCGCGGTTTCGGCCCGCAGCACGCGCGGCCCCAGGCAGGCGGGAGCGAAGCCGGCGGCGCGCGCGGCGGCTTGCTCTGCCGCGTCCAGGCCGCCCTCGGGGCCGGACAGCAGGGTCGCGGCCTGCCCCGGCGGCGCCGCGGCGGCGCGCAGGCCGGGCGCCGCCGCGTCGAGCGACAGCAGCCAGCGCGCGCCGTCTTCATGGTCCTTCAAATACGCCTGAAATGAGAGCTGCTCGCGCACGTCCAGCAATCGGTTGCGCCCGCTTTGCTCGCACGCCGCCACGGCGACGGCCTGCCAGTGCGCGCGCTTCCTGGCGGCGCGCTCACCGGCCAGGCGCAGGCTGCTGCGCGCCGTCAGCACCGGCGTCAGGCTGGCGGCGCCCAGCTCGGTCGCCTTCTCCACCAGCCAGTCCATGCGCTCGGCCGCCATCAGCCCCACGGCCAGGTGCACGGCGCGCGCGGCCTCGCGCTCGACGCCATCGTGCGTGCCCACGGTCACCTCGACCTCGCTGCGGCCCATGCGGGCGATGGTGGCGCCCCACTCGCCGCCGCGCCCGTCGAACAGCGTGACCGCGTGCCCCGGCTGCAGCCGCAGCACCTGGGCGTGGCGCGCGGCGCCGGGCGGCAGCGCCAGCCGGGCGCCGGCGACGAGATCGAAGGAGACGTGGAAGCGGGGCATATCGGCGGCGATTCTGGGGCACGCCGATGGTACGCTGCGCTGCCATGGTCCAGCGCCTCGCCCCCAGCGCCACCGCCTGCCCGTCCTGCCGCGCGCCGATGGACGTGCGCACCGTGCCCAGCCACAACGGCGCCACGGTGGAACTGGACCTGTGCCACGCCGCCACGGCCCGTGGTTCGACGGCAACGAAAACCTGCGCATCGCCCCGGCCGGCGTGGTGGAGCTGTTCCGCCAGCTGCACGCGCACCGCCACGGCCCGCAGGCGCCGCTGGCCCGGCGCATGGCCTGCCCGCGCTGCCGGCGCGAGCTGGCCGAGGGGGTGGACCTGGTGCGCTCGGGCCGCTACATCACGTACCGCTGTCCGCAGCGGCACGGGCACTTCTCGACTTTCTCGTCGTTCATGATCGAGAAGGGCTTCGTGCGCCAGCTCACCGCGCCCGAGATCGCCGACTTGGCCGAGCGCCTGCGCGTCATCCACTGCGGCAGCTGCGGTGCCCGGTCGACCTGCGCCAGGACCACGCCTGCCCCTACTGCCGCGCGGCGTTCTCGCTGCTGGACCCGAAGGCGGTGGAGCGCGCCCTGGCCGGCTACGGCGCGCAGGCCCGGCGCGCCGACGCCGGCCCGCGCCCCGCCGACCTGGCCGATGCCCTGGTCAGCCTGGAACGCTCCCGACGCGAGGCGCGGAAGGAGCGCCGGCAGGGCACCACGCCCGCCAGTGGCGGCGACCTGTGGACCGCGGGGCTGGACCTGGTGTGGGACTGGTTGGCGCGCCGGTAGCGCTGCATATTCAATAGCTATTGGTCCAATATGGAAGCCGGCTGAGGCCCGATTCGGCTTGAAACCGGCGACGCTCAACCGCCTTCGGCCACCGCCGGCAGCACCGTGCCCCGGCATTCGCCGAAGCCGATGCGCGCGGCGCCGGGCTTTTCGCACCAGCCGCGCAGGATCACGCTGTCGCCGTCCTGCAGAAAGCCGCGCTGCTCGCCGCCGCCCACCTCGACCGGCCGCTGCCCGCCGTGGGCCAGCTCGATCATGGCACCGGCCTCGCCGGGCCCGGGGCCGGAGATGGTGCCGCTGCCGATCAGGTCGCCGGGCTGCAGGCTGCAGCCGCCGGCCGTGTGGTGCGCCACCATCTGGCCGATGCTCCAGTACTGGTGCCGAAAGCTCGTGCCCGACAGCCGCGCCGGGCCGCGCCCCGCGCGCCGCGCGGCCTCGCTCTCCAGCCAGACTTCCAACTGGACATCGAAGGCGCCGGCCGCGCGGTTGGCCGCCGATTCAAGGTAGGCCAGCGGCTGCGGGTCGGCGGCCGGCCGCGTCCAGGCCGTGCGGTAGGGCGCCAGCGCGTCCAGCGTCACGATCCAGGGCGCCACGGTGGTGGCGAAGTTCTTGGCGTGGAAGGGCCCCAGCGGCGTCATCTCCCACACCTGGATGTCGCGCGCCGACCAGTCGTTGAGCAGGCTGATGCCGAAGATGTGGGCGTCGGCCTGTTCCAGCGGGATGCGGCGGCCAGCGGCGTTGCCGGGGCCGACCCAGACGCCCAGCTCCAGCTCGTAGTCCATGCGGACGCAGGGCTGGAACACCGGCGCGCCGGCGCCCGGCGGCACCCACTGGCCCCGCGGCCGGTGGAACTGCTGGCCGCTCACGCCCAGGGTGGACACGCGCCCGTGGTAGGCCTGCGGCAGCCAGCGGAAGTTGGGCGTCACGTCGGCGCCGGGGCGCATGATGCGCATGCAGTTGAGCGCGTGGTCGAGCGAGGTGTAGAAGTCGGTGTAGTCGCCGATGCGCGCGGGCAGGGTGTATTCCACCTCGGCCAGCGGAATCAGGCAGGCGCGCACCCGGCGCTGCGCGTCGGCGCTGGCGCCTTCGGCCAGCAGCGCGAACAGCGCCTGGCGCAGCGCGCGCCAGGCGGCGGGGCCGGCGCCCATGAAGCGGTTCAGCGCGGGCTCGGCCGCCAGCGCCAGCGCCTCGGCCGCCGCGCCCGTCACCAGGCCGGTGGCGGCCAGCGCGGCCAGGTCCAGCGCCTGGTCGCCGATGGCCACGGCGCCGCGCCAGGGCGCGCCGCCGCCGCGCGGGCGCAGCACGGCGAAGGGCAGGTTCTGGATGGGGAAGTCGCAGCCGGCGGCCTGGGCGCTGGCCAGCCAGCTGCGCGCGGCGGGGTCGTGGGTGGCATCGAGGAGGGTCATGGTTGCTATTATTTAAGTAGCTATAAGCGTAATTTTCACGCCGGCGTACGGCCAAAAAGGCTTGAAAAACCGCTCAGGCCGGCTGCGGCAGCAGCGCGTCGTCGAAGATGGCCACCGCGCGCGTCCAGCCGGCCGAGGCGCCGCGGATCTTGTGCGGAAAGCAGCTGACGATGAAGCCCGTGGCCGGCAGCGCCTCCAGGTTGTGCAGCTTCTCGATGTGGCAGTAGCCGATGTCGCGGCCGGCCTTGTGGCCTTCCCAGATCAGGCCGGCGTCCTTCGATTCAGCGTACTTCTGCGCGGTGTGGACGAAAGGCGCATCCCAGCTCCAGGCGTCGGTGCCCGTCAGGCGCACGCCGCGCTCCAGCAGGTACATGGTCGCTTCGTAGCCCATGCCGCAGCCGGCCGACACGAAGTCGTCGTGGCCGTAGCGGCTGCCGGCGCGGGTGTTGACCACCACGATCTCCAGCGGCTTCAATTCATGGTCGATGCGCTTCAACTCGGCTTCCACATCGGCGGCGGTCACCACGTAGCCGTCGGCGAAGTGGCGGAAGTCCAGCTTCACGCCGGGCTGGAAGCACCACTCCAGCGGCACCTGGTCGATGGCGATGGCGGGCTTCTTCTGCCCGCTTTTTGCGTCCATGGTGGAGTGGAAGTGGTAGGGCGCGTCGAGGTGCGTGCCGTTGTGGGTGGACAGCTGCACCCGCTCCACCGCCCAGCCTTCGCCGTCGGGCAGGTCCTCTTTTTTCAGGCCGGGGAAGAAAGGCGCGATCTGCTCGAAGGTGTGCTCGTGCGTGAAGTACTGGATCCTGGGCGCGAAGGCGGGCGGGTCGCTCACCACGTCGTTTTCCAGAAAGATCGACAAGTCGACGAATCGGCGGGGCATGGGTTTCTCCTTGGGGTTATCGAGGCGTTCAATCGGCGGTGATGTGGTTGTCGCGCACCACTTTGGCCCAGGCCTGGGCGTCGTCCTTCAGGAACTTCTGGAAGTCCGCCGGCGTGCCGCCGGCCGGCACCAGCCCCAGGTCCTTCAGGCGGCGCTGGAAGTCGGTGGTGGCGATGATCTTCTGGGCCACGTCGTTGATCCTCGCCACCACCGCCGGGGGCGTGCCCTTGGGCGCCAGCAGGCCGTGCCAGGAGTCGCCCACGAAGCCCTTGAAGGTCTCGTTCACCGCCGGCACGTCGGGCAGCGCCTCGGCCCGCTGGGGCCCGGTGACGGCCAAGGCGCGCATCTTGCCGGCCTGGATGTTGGGGATCGCCGTGGTGGTCGGCTCCAGCACCGTGGTGATCAGGCCGGCCATCAGGTCGGTCGTGGCGCTGGCCTTGTAGGGCACGTGGAGCATATCGGCGCCAGCGGCGTTCAGCAGCCGGACCATGGCCACGTGCGTGCCCTGGCCGATGCCGTAGCTGGCGTAGCTCAGCTTGCCGGGGCTGGCCTTGGCCGCCGCCAGCAGGTCGGCCAGCGTCTTGTAGGGAGACTGGACGGACGTGACCAGCACGTAGGGCACCGAGAGCACCCGGATGACCGGTACGAAGTCCTCCGCCTTGTAGGGCAGGGCCTTGTACACGTAAGGGTTGATCGACGTGGTGTTGTTGACGGTGTAGAGCAGCGTGTGGCCGTCGCCCGGCGCCGTCGCCACGGCCTGGGCGCCGATGATGGTGCTGGCGCCGGCCTTGTTGTCGACCACCACCGGCTGGCCCAGGGCCTTGGACATCGGCTCGCTCATCAGGCGCAGGATGACGTCGGGCGATCCACCGGCGCCGAAGGGCACAACGATGCGGATGGGCTTGCTCGGGAAGGCGCCCTGGGCCGGCGCGGCCAGCGGCATGAGCAGGGCCGCGCCTGCGGCGATGGCCGCGAGCGCGCGCCGCCGGGGCGAAGCCGCATCGAGAGCAGCGGCACGAAGGGAAAGGGCAAAGTTCATCGTGGTCTCCTTGGGGTGGTGCAGGTAGGGGCTCAGGAAGCGACTGGCCAGTGAACCATCGGCAGGCCAGGATGCACTCGGGCGCTGCAGGTCGTGGCGAACGTTCGCGCGGTCGACGACGAAGCGGTCGAGGGGATTGGCTGGGGTCATGGCGTGATCGGAGAGAGGAAAACAGTGGTTTCAAACAGTTGTATGAAACGAAGCATACGAAACCCAGCCATCGAAGCCAATCAGGGATTACCCTGGTTTTGGCGGATCAGCGCCGCGCCAAACCGGGCGGTGGCGTGCGGCTGGGCGCGCCGATGGCGGCGACCAGATAGTCCAGCAGGGCCTCGCGCCGCGCGACCCGGTCCGCCCCGTCGAAGCGCCCCATCGACATCGTCGAGATGCGGTTGGTCTTGCTGCGGTCACTGGCCGTGAGGATCACCGCGCAGTAGGTGAAGGCGTAGCGCCAGTAGAAATCGTCCGGGCTCACGTCCGGGCAAGCCAGGGCAAACGCGGCGATGTATTCCCTGGCCAGGGGATCGAAATGCTTGCGGATGATGCGGGCCGTCATCTCGCTGGGGCTGACGCGGTCCTTGATGAGCAGCTGCACCAGCACCGCGCCCTCGCCTGCCTCGTCGGCGTCCAGGTAGGGCGCGATGAAGGTGTCCAGCACGGCGCGCAGGGCGGGGCGCTGCCCGGCGCGCCGCGCTTCGTCCAGCACTTGGCGAAGGTGGGCCAGCCGCCGCGCGTTGACGCGCTCGGAGAGACTGTCGAGCACCGCCTCGCACAGGGCCTCCTTCGAGCCGAAGTGGTAGTTGACCGCCGCCAGGTTGACGCCGGCCGCGCTGGTCAGCTCGCGCAGGACGACTTTCTCCATGCCCTTCTCGGCGAACAGGCGCGTGGCGGCCGCGATGACTCGGGCCTTCGTGTCGTTAGAGAGGTCGAACGTGCGTTTGATTTCCATGCCGCGATGGTAATCACCACCGGCGCCGGGCCGCGTCATCCGGGGGTCAACCCTGACGGCGAGCCGTGCCCCGATGGCCCAATAATCGGCCGCATGACCACCACCGCCACGCCCCCCAACGTTCCCCAGATCCGCCTCTATCAGGACTGGCTGCGCGATCAGCGCGGCCTGCAGTTTGCCGACTACCGCGCGCTCTGGCAGTGGTCCATCACCGACCTAAACGCCTTCTGGCAAAGCATCTGGGACTACTTCGACCTGCGCTCGCCCATGCCGCACAGCGCCGCGCTGGGCCGCAACGTGATGCCGGGCGCCGAGTGGTTCCCTGGCGCGCGGGTCAACTACACGCAGCAGGTGTTGCGGCACGTGGAGGCCGCCCACGCCGCCGGCCTGCCGGCCCTCATCAGCGAGAACGAGAAAGGCCAGGTGCGCGAGCTGAACTGGCCCGAGCTGCGGCGCCAGGTCGCCGCGCTGGCGTTGCACCTGAAGGCGCAGGGCGTGCAGCCCGGCGACCGCGTGGCCGCCTACCTGCCCAACGTGCCCGAGACCGTCGTCGCCTTCCTGGCCGCCGCCAGCGTGGGCGCGGTGTGGAGCGTGTGCGCGCCCGACATGGGCACCCACGCCGTGCTCGACCGCTTCAGGCAGATCGAGCCCAAGGTGCTGATCGCCGTGGACGGCGTGACCTGGGCGGGGCGCGACATCGACCGCGGCGACGTGGTGCGCGAACTGCGCGCGGGCCTGCCCAGCGTGCGGCACCTGATCGTGCTGCGCAACCTGGGCACTCCTGAAACAATAGCGGACAGCGTAGATTTCACGCTGGCTACCGGCCGAAATGATGCTGAAACCGCGTCTTTCGAGCCGCAGTGGCTGCCGTTCGACCACCCGCTGTGGATCGTCTACTCCAGCGGCACCACCGGCCTGCCCAAGCCCATCGTGCACTCGCACGGCGGCATCGTGGTGGTGGCCATGGCCAGCGGACTGCAAACCGACGTGGGCTGCAGCTACGAGGCCAACAGCTTCGGCGAGCGCTTCCACTGGTTCAGCTCCACCGGCTGGGTGATGTGGAACGCCCAGGTCGCCGGCCTGCTGGGCGGCACCACCTGCGTCATCTTCGACGGCAGCCCCGGCGGCCCGCGCGACGCGCCGGACTGGACCACGCTGTGGCGCTTCGCGGCGAGGCACGGCGTGACGTATCTGGGCTCCGGCGCCGCCTTCTACGCCGGCTGCATGAAGGCCGGCGTCGATCTGGCGCAATGCGGCGACCTGTCGGCCGTGCGCGCGCTGGGCAGCACCGGCTCGCCCCTGTCGGCCGAGGTGCAGCAGTGGGGCACCAAGCAGTTCCAGCGCATCGCCAGATCGAAAGCCCAGGAAGATATCTGGTGGTACAACGTCTCGGGCGGCACCGACTTCGCGGGCGGTTTCATTGCGGGAAATCGAGACCTGCCGCAGCAGCCCGGCGTGATGCAGTGCCGCATGCTGGGCGCGGCGGTGGAGGCCTGGAGCGACACCGGCGAGCCCGTGGTGGGCCAGGTGGGCGAGCTGGTGTGCACCCAGCCCATCCCGTCCATGCCGCTGCACTTCTGGGGCGACCCCGGCAACGCCCGCTACCTGGCCAGCTACTTCGAGATGTACCCCGCCGGCGTGGGCCGCAAGCCCGGCGGCGGCGACCTCGATGCCAGCGCGGGCGGCGTCTGGCGCCACGGCGACTGGCTGCGCATCGGGGGCGAAGACGGCCAGGGCGAATGGTGCGTGATCTACGGCCGCAGCGACGCCACCATCAACCGCCAGGGCCTGCGCATGGGCACCAGCGAGATCTACAGCGCCGTCGAGGGCATCCCCGAGGTGCTGGACTCGATGGTGGTGGACCTCGAATACCTGGACCGCGACAGCTACATGCCCCTGTTCGTGGTGCTGCGCCCCGGCGTGACGCTGGATGACGCCCTGCGCAAGTGCTTCAACGACGCCATCCGCCAGTCTTTAAGCCCCCGCTTCGTGCCCGACGACATCTTCCAGGTGCCCGAAATTCCGCGCACCCTGAGCGGCAAGAAGCAGGAGCTGCCCATCAAGAAGCTGCTGCTGGGGCAGCCGCTGGAGAAGGTGGTGAACAAGGAAGCGATGGCCAACCCGGGATGCTTGGCGTGGTACGTGGAACTGGCCAAAGAGCGAGGCGTGGTGAGCCCGCAAGCGGGGAAAGTGTGATCTGACCCCATTTTTTCTTTGGGAATTGTGAACGAAGCTGATTCCATTTTTCCAAACGTAGAAAATTTCGTCGAGCGTCTTCGCGACCTTCGTTATCAACGTCTCGATGGAAAAACCACAGAATTTGGTTTGCGTCGATCATTGACGCCTTCGGAGCGACTTGGGTGTCTATTTCAGAACTCAGCTTGAGGAGCAATCCAATGTCGATACAGTCAAATTGGCCAAAGCCTCCATAGAGCATGAGAAGCGACGAAATTCTCGCAGAAAAACTTCACGCGCGACTTTTTCAGATTAATCTTTGCGCAAATTTGTTTACCCTTCAAATGGATCAAAAAAAGAAAATAAGTCAAATCAAAATTATTTCTGAAGTGGTCGATTAAATAGCATCTGACCGCCGTTTCTCCTATTTTTATTGAGATTGATCATGTCACAGAGCAGACTCACGCGAGTGGGTGTTTTTTATGACGGCAATTATTTTCTGCACGTCAGTAACTATTACGCCTTCCATCATCTTCGCCGCGCCCGCATCGACGTGTCGGGGCTGCACAACTACATTCGGCGCGAGGTCGCCAAATGGGAAGGCGCCGAGGAACGCTATTGCCAGATCGTCGATGCCCACTATTTCAGGGGGCGGCTGCGGGCGCACGATGCCGACGAGCGGGATCTGCTGTACAAGGAGCGCGTGTTCGACGACATCCTGAGCCGGGAGGGGGTCACCAACCACTACCTTCCGGTCGGCCCGTTCGGCGAAAAAGGGATCGACGTCTGGCTGGCGCTGGAGGCCTACGAACTCGCCATCTACAAGCGCTTCGATGTCGTCGTGCTGATTGCCGGCGATGGGGATTTTTTGCCGCTCGTCCGCAAACTCAACACGCTTGGCACGCGCGTCATGCTGCTGGGATGGGACTTCAAATTCGTGGACCGAAACGGCACCGAGCGGGAAACCAAGGCCTCGCAGTCGCTGCTGGAGGAAGCCACCTACCCGATTCTCATGCACCAGGTCATCGACGACCGCTCTCTGCGCAACGATCCGGTGATCAATGGCCTGTTCGCTCAAAAAAGTGAATACGCCGGCCGAGTGACGGTGGAGCCGGCGGCACTGCTGCCCGTGTCAGCCGCTTCCGCTGGCAGCGCGGCGCCCGCGAACCCTTCAGAGCCGTTGAAAGGACGCATCCAAAATCTCAAGGAAGGGTATGGGTTCATCATGCCCGCCGCGGGCGGCCAGAATCTTTTCTTCTACCACGCCGAGGTTTCCAATGCCGACTTCAATGAGCTTCGCATTGGCGACGAGGTCGAGTATCACGCGGGACAGAATGACAAGGGACTGTGTGCCGTGCGGGTCAAGATGCTCATTGATGAGCAGCCGGCGGAATAGGAAAATTGGTTAAAAAAAACGTGAAGCCGATCAAGATGCCTCTTGCATCAGTGCCACCAGGTCGACGTGTTTGTTCTCGATGGCCAAATCGAGCGCGGTTTTGCCGTCGTTGTCCTTGAGGTTCTTGATCGCGCCGCCGATCAGCAGGCGACGCACGGTTTCGTAATGGCCGGCGGCCGCCGCGATCATTAATGCGGTGCGGCCATTGGCATGGCGCGCATCGGGGTTCACGCCTTGGGCGAGCAGGGCGGTGACCTTGTCAGCCTGCCCGGCGCTGGCAGCAAGCGCGATGGGCGCGATATCGGCCGCTTGAGCAGTGGCCATCAAAGGCGAAGCACTGGCCAGGCTCAGGACGGTGCGCAGAAGCAGCTTTTTCACGGTGATGTCCTCGGGGCACGGGGTAGCGGAAGAAGTGGATGCACACGGCAAGTTTGCCGAAACCCGGCGTTCAGTTGTTGAAGCAAGGCACGTGCCAATGAAAAGTTGAGTCCGGCGGTGTTGTTGCACCAAATCGGTGTGAACGCAGGTTTTCGGCATGGCTCGAAATTTGCTTTGAGCCATGTCCGTTTGTCCATTCAATGCATTTCATCACAATGTCTCAACATACTTTCTGGGCGGCGCGCCGTCGCGTTCTGCAATTTTCTTCTTCTGTCGTGGCCTGCGCCGTACTGGTGGCGTGCGGGGGCAACGACGGCGACGTGACCCTCAAGCCCAACCGCCAGCCTTTCCCGTTGGTGGAAGCCACGGTGGCCAGCTTTCACGCGGCCATGCGCAACGGCGACGTGTCCTGCCGCGACGTGGTGGAGGGCTACCTGGCGCGCATCGCCGCCTACGACGCCGAGGCCAGCGCAGCCTACCCCAACAGCCCGGCACTGCACAGCGTGATCGCCGTCAACCCCAACGCCCTGGCGCGCGCCGACGAGCTGGACCGCGGCTTCTTCTCCACCGGCGTCATGTCCGGTCCGATGCACTGCGTGACCGTGCTGGCCAAGGACAACTACGACACCTTCGACATGAAGACCACGGCGGGCTCGCTGGTGCTGCAGAACAACCAGCCGCCGGACGACGCCTACACCGTGAAGAAGATCCGCGACGCGGGCGGCATCATCATCGGCAAGGCCAACATGGACGAGTTCGCGTTCGGCTTCACCGGCAGTTCCTCGCTGGGCGGCAAGACCAAGAACGCCTACGTGCCGGCCAACAGCGCCGGGGGTTCTTCGTCGGGCACCGGCACCTCGATCGCGGCCAGCCTGGCGATGGTCGGTCTGGGCACCGACACCGGCGGCTCGGTGCGCGTGCCGTCGGCCGTGGAGGGCCTGTATGGCCTGCGCCCCACCCTGCGGCTGGTGAGCCAGGACGGCATCCTGCCGCTGGCCCACGGCCAGGACACGGGCGGCCCGCTGTGCCGTTCGCTGCCCGACTGCGCCTTGACCCTGGACGCGATGGCCGGCTTCGACGCCGCCGACACCAGCGGCCAGCGCACGGACAAGGCTTGGGACGCGCCTCTGGTCGCCACGGCCGCGGCTTACGACGCGATGACCTCACGCCCCGCGAGCTACACCACGGCGTTGTCGGCCGATGGCTTGAAGGGCGCGCGCATCGGTGTGGTGCGCTCGATGTTCCCCACGCCCACCGCGGCCAACCTGTTGTTCATCGACACGCTGAACGCCGCGCTCGAGAAAATGCGCGCTGCCGGTGCCACGGTGGAAGACGTGGAGATCACCGACCGCGGCACCATCCTCACGGGCTATGCCAGCCTGTCGAGCTACCAGTTCCGGGACGACTTGACGGCGTACCTCGGTAGCTGGGCCTCGACCGCTGACGGCCACCCGCGCACCACCGAGGAAGTGGCGGCGGCGATGGTCACGCTGGAGCCGACCCGCTCGGCCAACTTTGCCAACTACGTGACGCTGGGCACCGACAAGGAAGCCAACCCGATCTACCAAAACAACCTGAAGCCGCGCGACGAGTTCGTGATTCCACGGGTGCAAGCCGCGCTGGACAACAAGGACTTCACCACCGGTGCCGCCAAAGGTACGGCTTACGACGTGCTGGTCTACCCCGTGCTGCAAGGCTTCAACAGCACCAGCGTCAACTCGGGCAGCAACAACCGCATGAGCCCGTTCACCGGCTTCCCGGCACTGGCGTTTCCGGCTGGGTTTGTGAAGGCGACGGCGGAGTCGCCATCGGTCGAGCCGGTCACGTTTGAAATGATTGGCCGCGCCTTTGCCGAGCCCACGCTGTTCCGCCTGGGTTATGGCTGGCAGACCGTGGCTGGGGCGCGCATACCGAGCCCATTGGCGCCGGAGTTGACGAAGTAGGCGTCAAGACCCCGCGAAAAGGGGGTCGGTGATGGCTCCCTCTCTCAATGTCCCTCGTCCGGCGAGGCGAGCACGCCGAAAAGCCAGGCCAGGCCCTCGTCCGCCATCGCGGCCTTGGGGGCGACGGCGTTGAGGCGGAAACGCCCCAGCGGCAGGGGGGCCTCCAGCCCCAGCACGCCAAAGCGCGCGGCGTGCATGGCGGCGAAGCGGCGCGGCAGCGCGCAGACGAAGTCCGTCTCGGCGACGACGGCCAGCGCGAACATGAAGGTGGGCACCGTGAGCGCGATGCGCCGCGACCGGCCCTGCCCGGCCAGCACTTCGTCGACGAAGCCATGGGGGTCGCCGTGGAGCGAGACGACCACGTGCTGCGCCTCGCAATAGCGGTCCAGACCAGGCGCCTCGGCCAGGGGATACCCCGCGCGCACGGCGATCACGAAATCCTCCTCGTAGAGGGTGCGGGCATGAAAGCGCGGCGCGATGTCGTCGGTGGGGATGACGGCGATGTCCAGCGCGCGCGCCTCCAGCTCGGTGAAAGCCGCGCGCCAGGCGCGGTCGGGTGAGGTCTCGCCCTGGGTGGGGAGCAGTTGGCGCAGGCTGATGTCGATGCCCGGTGCGCCCTGGCGCAGCCGGGCCAGCAACGGGGACAGCAGCACGGCCGAGACGCCGTCCGGCGCGCCGAGGGTGAAGCGGCGGGTGGACGCCGCCGGATCGAACGGCTCGGCGACCGAGACGATGCCCCGCACCTGCGCCAGCACTTCGGCGATCCGTCCGGCCAGCGCCAGCGCGCGGTCCGTCGGCACCACGCCCTTGGGCGTGCGCACGAACAGCGGGTCGTTGAGCAGCCGGCGCAGCCGCCCGAGCCCATGGCTGACCGCCGACGCCGAAAGGCTCAGGCGCTCGCCCGCCCGCCCCACGTGGCGTTCCGCCAGCACGGCCTCGAACAGCACCAGCAGGTTGAGATCGACGCGGGATAGATCAATTTGATTCAGCATATTTCTGAAAACATACCACTGGATTCATGACATGGGAACTGCGATCTTTCAGTCCCCCGGTGCCGACGGCGGCGCCGGCCTTTGAACCCTCCCCATGATCGCAAGGAACCACACCATGTCGCACTCACGACGCTCACTTCTCGCCGCGGGCACCGCCGGGCTCGCCTCCTGCGCCAGCACTTCAGCCCCGGGGCCTGGAGACGCCGGAATTTCCCGGACGGTGGCCGCACTCGTCCAGCGCTCCGAGGCATCCAATGCCGCGCTCGTGCGCGGCGACATCGAGGGCTACCGCGCCATGGCCCCCCACGCCGACGACTACACGCTGATGTCGCCCTTCGGCGGCACCCCCACGCACGGCGCGGACATGACGGAAGAGAGCTGGGCGGCGGTCGGCCGCTTCTTCAGAAACGGCACGTTCGAGCAGCAGGTGGTGCAAACCTACGGCTCGGCCGACATGGTGGTTCTGGCAACCCGCGAACGATGCCACGCCGAGGTCGGTGGCCTGCCGGCGCAGGACTGGCTGCTGCGCGTCACCCTGGTCTATCGCCGCGAGGGCGGCCAATGGCTGCTGGCCCACCGCCACGCCGATCCGCTGGTCACCCAGATCTCGCTGGCGCGCGCGGCAGCCCTGGCGGCGGGCGACGCGCCAGCAATGCCGCGCGGCTGATCCACCCCGCCCGCGCCTTGAACGCAACCGCTCCATGCAGCAACAAATGCTCTACCTCATCCCTTGGGCGGCCCTGTCGTTCTGGACGCTGGGCCAGATCTGGTTCGTCCAGGTCGTCATCTACCCGCTCTTCGCCCAGGTGGGCGAAGCGGACTACGTGGCTTATCACCGCTTTTACTCCCGCCGCATTCCGCTGGTGGTGATCCTGCCGGGTTTCGCCAGCTTCCTGTTGCCACTGCCACTCGCCTGGCTTGGGCCCGACGTCCCTTTGTGGATGAGCGTGACGAACGTGGCCGCCGGCATCGTCGGCCTGCTGGTCACGGCACTGCTGGCGATCCCCCGCCACGCCCGGCTGGAAAAAGGCGGCAAGAACCCGGCCACCATCACCGAGCTGGTCCGCTGCAACTGGCCGCGCACCGCCGCCATCTCGGTCCAGGCCGTCGTCACGGTGCTGATGCTGGTGCATGTCTCGGCGCGCGCCTGACCCCTCCCCTGCGCACACGAAAGACGCATGCCATGCCTCTGCAAGCCTACGGCCCCCGCGGCGCGGCGCTGCTCGACTGCTTTCGCGGCGACGCATCGGCGATGCTGATTTGCCACCAAGACGGCGTGCGCGACGACGTGCCCGCGTCCTTCAGGCGCTTTGCGGAGGTCGTTGAGGTGGGGCCGGAGAATTGGGGCCCGACAACGATTTCCATCCTTCCGGGCAAGAACAGGTCAACTACCATACTGTGGGACGCAGCATGGGCATGGCCCCTGGCGCGCCTGAACAACTACACGACTCGACCGGAGACTTCTCATGACATTCCAGCTTCCCGACCGCATCGACACCCGCCCCATCGCCATCCTGGGCGCCGGCACCCTGGGCCGCCGCATCGCGCTGATGATGGCCACGCGCGGCGCCGAGGTGCGCCTGTACGACCCCAACGCCGAAGTGCGCGACGCCGGCGTGGCCTACGCGCGCGAGCAACTGCCGGGCGTGCTGGAGAAGATCGCCGACGGCAAGGCCGGCACCATCGTGGGCTCGGACGACATGGCCGCCACGCTCAAGGGCGCTTGGCACGTGGTCGAGGCGGTGCCCGAGAAGCTGGAGCTGAAGCTGTCCATCTTCAAGCAGATCGACGAGCTGTCCGACCCGGACGCCATCCTGGCCAGCAACTCCTCGTCCTACCCCAGCAGCGCGTTCGCCAGCAGCGTGAAGAACCCGGCGCGCCTGCTGAACATGCACTACCTGATGCCGCCGCAGGCGACCCCGGTGGAACTGATGTCCTGCGGCCAGACCGACCCGGCCGTGATCGATCTGATGGACAAGCTGCTGCCCGGCTACGGCCTCACGCCCTACAAGGTCGAGGCGGAGAGCATGGGCTTCATCTTCAACCGCATCTGGGCCGCCATCAAGCGCGAGGCCCTGTGCGTGGTGGCGCAGGGCGTGGCCTCGCCGCAGACGCTGGACGCCATCTACTGCCAGGCGCTGGGCACCAAGTCCGGCCCCTGCCGTAGCATGGACGCCGTGGGCCTGGACATCGTGCTCTCCATCGAGGAGCACTATGCCCATGAGCTGCCCGGGCTGTCCACCGCGCCGCGCGAGCTGCTCAAGAAGATGATCGCCGAAGGACGCCTGGGCCGGAAATCGGGCAAGGGCTTCTACGACTACCCGCCCAAGAAGCAGCGCTGACGAGGCCCTGCCGCGCGCTGTTCACTGACGCTCGAACGGTTCGCGCCGGCAGCGCGCACCCTGCGGGACTTCGCGCCGCCGGCGCAGCCATTCGGCGTCTCACGGCAGTCCCCGATTCGGGGGCCTATGGGGTCAGATCAACGTTCCGTCAAATTGATAGCTGACAGCGCTTGATGCATGCGGGCTGGAGACCGAAATTGCCATTGATCAATAGCGAACGAGGCCACGTTCCAACGCATGCATCCGCCACCGCACGCCACCCGCACCACCACCGCCTCCGCGCCCGACGCCGCCTGGCACGCCCGGCCGAGGCGGCCTGATCCGCCGCGCCGCCGGGGCCGGCTCGCCCCTTGTCACAATCCGCCGCATGCCCGCCCCCGCACGCCGTCTTGCCCTGGTCCTGCTGCTGGCGCTGCCATGGCTCTGGCCCTTCACGTCCGGCCCGGTGGCGGCAACGCAGCCCTATCTGGTGTCAGCCGCCGTGGCGGCGGCGCTGCTGGCGCTGTGGCCGGCACGGCCGTCGGCCGGCTGGGCGGCCGACGGCTGGCTGGCGGCGGCGCTGGCCAGCAGCGTCATTGCGCTGCTGCAGTACTTCGACCTCGAAACGGCGCTCTACCCCTGGGTCAACATCGCGCAGCCCGGCCAGGCTTTCGGCAACCTGCGCCAGCCCAACCAGTTGGCCACGCTGCTGGCGATCGGCCTGCTGTCGCTGCGCTGGTGCGTGCAGGCGGGGCGCCTGAACGCCGGGCCGGCGGCGGGGATCGCGGCGCTGCTGGTGGCGGCGCTGGCGGCCACGGCCTCGCGCGTGGGCCTGGTGGAACTGGTGGCGGGCGGCGCGCTGGCGCTGTGGTGGGCGCGCGGCGCCGGGCGCGGGCGCGGGCGCGCGGCGCTGTGGGCGGTGGGCGGCGCGGTGGCGCTGTACGCGCTGGCGGCGCTGGCGCTACCGCTGCTGGCGCAATCGACCGAGGGCATCGCCGGCCGCGACATGGTGGAGCGCCTGCGCACGGCCGAAAGCACCTGTGGCAGCCGCCTGATCCTATGGCGCAACGTGCTGCACCTGATCGCGCTGAAGCCCTGGACCGGCTGGGGCTGGGGCGAGCTGGACTACGCGCACTACGTCACGCTGTACGACGGCGCGCGCTTCTGCCACATCCTGGACAACGCGCACAACCTGCCGCTGCACCTGGCGGTGGAGCTGGGCGTGCCGGTGGCGCTGGCGGCCTGCGCGCTGGCGGCGTGGCTGGCCTGGCGCGGCCGGCCCTGGGCCGAGCGGCAGCCGGCGCGCCAGCTCGCCTGGGGCGTGCTGCTGGTGATCGGGCTGCACAGCCTGGTGGAATATCCGCTGTGGTACGGGCCGTTCCAAATCGCGGCGGCGGCGTGCGCGTGGCTGCTGTGGGCTACGCGCGCGGGGGCGGCGGCGGGGGCGCCCGCCGCAGGGCCGCCCCAAGGCGGGCGGGCCCCCTCGGAGGGCAGCGCAACAGGCGAAGCCGCGCGGCGTGGGGGCCAAGTCCAGCCTTGGGTACGGCATGTCGCCGCCTCGGCCCTGCTGTGCGCCGTGGTCTACGCGGGCTGGGACTACCACCGCATCAGCCAGATCTACCTGTCGGCCGAACAGCGCAGCCCCGCCTACCAGGGCGACCCGATGGGCCACGCCCAGCGCTCGTGGCTGTACGCCGACGTGGTGCTGTTCGCCGAGGTCACCAGCCGCCACGCCACGCGCGACAACGCCGGCTGGATGCTGCCGGCCGCGCTGCGCGCGCTGCACTTCTCGCCCGAGCCGCGCGTGATCATCAAGGTGATCGAGAGCGCCGCCTTCCAGGGCCGCGACGAGTTGGCGCTGGCGCACCTGGCGCGCTTTCACGCCGCGTTCCCGCGCCGGCACCGCGCCTGGATGGACGACAACGAGCGCCTGCTGAAGAACGCGCAGGCGCTGGATCGGCCCGGCGGCGCGGCGTCGGCCGCCGCGCCGCCGGATGGGTCGTGAACCGGCTTCAGGGCGCCGGATTCGCGGCGCGCTGCCGCACCCGGACCAGCACGAACTCGGCCGGCCTCAGCGGCGCGAAGCCGACGCGAACGTTCACCACGCCCTGGTCCACGTCGGCCGGCGTGG
The DNA here is from genome assembly GCF_016703145.1 of Ottowia sp. GTDB lineage: Bacteria > Pseudomonadota > Gammaproteobacteria > Burkholderiales > Burkholderiaceae_C > Ottowia. The sequence continues at coordinate 464,668 of NZ_JADJCO010000003.1, forward strand.
TGGTGCCGCGGTCGCACAGCACGAAATAGGCCTGCTCGGCCGTGCGGCCCCGGAACGCGCCCTGGCGGAACAGGATTTCCAGGAAGGCGCCGATTTGGCGCCGCAGGTCCGCCCACAGCGCCTCGCCGTTGGACTCGAAGGCCGCCCAGCGCGTGGCGCGGTCGATGCTCTCCTCCAGGAACAGCGCGGTGCGCCGCACGGACAGGTACTTCCAGTCCGAGCTCAGCTCGTCAGCGCCTTGCAGCGTGCGCGCGCCCCAGACGACGGCGCCGGCCGGGAACATGCGCAGGCAGTTCACGCCGAGCGGGTTGGCGACGCCGTTCTGGCCATCGGTCAGGCTCACGTCCAATGCCGGCACGCCGGCCAGCGTGGCTTCCAGCCCGGCCGGCGCCGTCCAGACGCCGCGCGTGCCGTCGGTGCGCGCGATCACGCCCGCCACGGCGCCGCTGGGGGCAAAGGCCTCCGGCCAGTTGCCGCGCAGCGGGTTGGCGGCGTGGATGCGCGGGAAGTACAGCGCCGCGTTGACGCCAAGGCCGGCCACGGCGGCGACGCCGTCCAGCGTGATGCCGGCGGTGCCGGTCCAGCGGCCGGCGTGGTAGGGCGGGTCCACCAGCACCACGGCGCGGCGTTCGGTGGCGTAGGCAATGGCGGCGCACCAGGTCGCGTGATCGACGTCGGCGGCGTCGGCCGGGTCGTCGGAGAACGGCGGCAGGACCAGCAGGTTGAACAGGTCCGCCTTCTCCAGCGCGTAGAGCCCGCGCCGCGCCTCGCGCAGGCCGGTGCCGGCAATGTGTTCGACGCCGATGGCCGCGCCGTCGCCGCCGCCGGCCAGCGGCACGCCGTCCGCGCCGGCCTCGGGCCGCGCGCCGGACGTCGCGGCGACTCGCAGCAACTGGCTGTCGCGCGCCAGCACGGCAGCGGCAAAACGCGGATGGCCGGGCGTGATGGACAGATGGAGGAACACCTCGGCCGCTTGCGTGGCCTGGTCCTGCACGCGCAGGTTGAACGAGCTGTCGTCGGCCACCGCGTCGTGGTCCACGCGCAGCCGCAGGTGGTTGCCCCAGCTTCCGGGGCTGGCGGCCTCGAACTGCCAACCCTCGGCCGGCGCGGGCGTGCGCGCGGCCACGGCGCCGTGGTGCACGCGCACGATCAGCGCGTCGTGGCCGCCGTTGTCGAAGAAGTGGCGCACGGCGAACGACATCGGGCTGTCGCTGGCCAGGCCGCCGAAGACGCGCGCGTAGTCGCCGTGGCTGCGCACGCGCACGGGGCTGGCCGCGTCGCCGTCGATGGGCCCGCGCGGCGCGCGGCCGACGAAGGCGGTGACCGAGGTCGGCACGCCCTCCACGGCGCGCCGGCCGTGCACGGTTTCCTCGACGTAGACCCCCGGGTTCGACGGCGGGGCCGGCATGGGCAGCCTCAGGCGCCCGGCGCCACGTAGCGGCCCGACTGGCCGCCGTGCTTTTCCAGCAGCCGCACGCCGGTGATCACCATGCCGCGGTCGGCGGCCTTGCACATGTCGTAGATGGTGAGCAGGGCCACCTGCACGGCGGTCAGCGCCTCCATCTCGACGCCGGTCGGGCCGGTGGTCTCCACCGTGGCGGTGCAGGCCACGCCCGCGCCGTCGATGCCGAAGTCGATCGCCACGCGCGACAGCGCCAGCGGGTGGCACAACGGGATCAGCTCGCTGGTCTTCTTGGCCGCCATGATGCCGGCGATGCGGGCGATGCCCAGCACGTCGCCCTTCTTCGCCGTGCCGGATTCGATCAGCGCCCGCGTGGCCGCCTGCATCTCGATGCGGCCGGTGGCCACGGCGACGCGGCGCGTGGCCGGCTTGCCACCCACGTCCACCATGTGGGCCTGGCCCTGGGCGTCGAAGTGGGTGAGGGGCGATGCGGGCGAGGTCATGCGTGGTCACAAATGCGGCGGAACGCGCCGCGCGCTGCGGGCATCATACGGGCTCGCGCGCGCGCCGCGCGCCGCCCTGCATCGATGACCAGTAGTTACAAGCCAAATCGCCCCGCAGCGCTTTCAAGACAAGCGCTGGCAGCTCTCGTTAGCATAGCAATGCTGGCGCCCGCCGGCCACGCGCGGACGGCGCCCGCCGCCGGGCCGCCCCCAGGCGAGCCAGCCCCCTCGGGGGCGCCCAGCGCAGGGGGCACCGCAACAGGCGACGCCGTGGAGCGTGGGGGCCCGATTTCTCGCGGCCTGCCCTCGCTCGGCGACGCGGGCGAGATGACGGCGCTGGAGGAGCGCAAGCTGGGCGACGCCATCATCCGCGAGCTGTACCGCGACCCGGACTACATCGACGACCCGGTCGTCGGCGAGTACGTGGACGGCCTGTGGCGCCGGCTGCTGGTGGCCGCGCGCGCGCGCGGCGAGCTGCCGCCCGAGCTGGACGAGCGCTTCGCCTGGGAGGTGCTGCTGGGGCGCGACCGCAGCGTCAACGCCTTCGCGCTGCCCGGCGGCTACTTCGGCGTGCACCTCGGGCTGGTGGGCGTGATCGGCTCGCGCGACGAATTGGCCTCGGTGCTGGCGCACGAGATGACGCACATCACCCAGCGCCACATCGCGCGCCTGCTGGGCCAGCAGAGCCGCCAGAGCCCGCTGCTGCTGGCGGCGATGGTGCTGGGCGCCCTGGCCGCCAGCAAGAACCCGCAGGCCGGCGCCGCGCTGGCCGTGGGCGGGCAGGCGGCGGTGATCCAGCAGCAGCTCAATTTCTCGCGCGACATGGAGCGCGAGGCCGACCGCATCGGCTACGGCGTGATGACGCAGGCCGGCTTCGCGCCGCAGGGCTTCGTCGGCATGTTCGAGCGGCTGCAGAGCGCCTCGCGCATCAACGACAACGGCGACTGGCCCTACCTGCGCAGCCACCCGCTGACCACGCAGCGCATCGCCGACATGCAGCAACGCCAGCAGAGCCTGCCCCGGGGCGCCACTTCGGGGCAGGATCTGGAGGCGCTGCTGGTGGCCGCCCGCGCCCGCGTGCTCGGCCGCCCCGGCGTGGACGTGCTGCGCGCCTGGGCCGGCGAGCCCGACCAGCCCGGCTTCGCCAGCGGGCCGCTGCCGCGCCGCGCCGCCGCGCTGTACGCCGCCGCCCTGGCGCAGGCGCAGTTGCGCGACCTGCCCCGCGCCGAGGCGCTGGCCGAGCAGTTGGCGCGGACGGTGGCGTCCGACGTGGGCGCCGCGCGCCAGGCGCGGCTGCTGCGGGCCGAGCTGGCGCTGCAGGCCGGCCAGCCGCAGCGCGCGCTGGCGCTGCTGCCGGCCGGAGCGCGCGGCGAAAGCCAGGACCCGCGCGGCCAGGCCGGCCGCGCCGCGCTACTGCTGCGCGCGCAGGCGCTCACGCGCGCCGGCCAGGCGGGCGAGGCGGCCTCGGCGCTGCAACCCTGGGTCAGCGACCACCCGCGCGACGCCGGCGCGTGGCAGGCGCTGGCGCAGGCCGAAGGGGCGCAAGGCCGCATGCTGCGCGCCCTGCGGGCCGAGGGCGAGGTGCCGATGGCCCGCATGGACCACGCTGGCGCGGTGGACCGCTGGCGCGCCGCGCAGGACCACGCGCGCCAGCACCCCGGCGGCGCGGCCGAGCTGATCGAGGCCAGCATCGTCGACACCCGGCTGCGCGCGGCGCAGGCGGCGCTCAGGCAGCAGCAGCTCGACGAGCTGAAGCGGCGCTAGTTTTCAAGCAGAAAGTGCTTGCAGCCCGCGCGGATATTGTGCCAACAGCTATGTAAAATATAGCTTTCAGGATACTGGAAAGAAGCCGCGCCAGCGGCTCAGGGGGTCAAGTGACGACCCGGTCGATCAGCACGCCCAGCGCCGAATAAATCAGCGAACCAAGCAGCGCGGCGCCAAAGCCATTGACGTGAAAGCCCTGCAGCAGCCCCGAGGCGGCCCAGAACATCAGCGCGTTGATGACGAACAGGAACAGCCCCAGCGTCAGCAGCGTGATGGGGATCGTCAGCACCACCAGCACCGGGCGCACCACCAGATTCAGCAGGCCGATCACCAGCGCCGCGACCATGGCCGCGCCGAAGCCGGCCACCGCCACGCCGCCGTACAGGTAGGCCACCGCCAGCAGGGCAGCGGCCGACAGCAGCCACTTCAGGATCAGTCTCATGCGACCAGCATAGCGCGGCGCGGCGGCGGCTCAGGACGTTGCGACGCCGCCGTCGCCCGCAGTGGACGGCGCCGAGAGCCGCGCCCGCTCGGCATAGCGGTTGAAGCGCAGCGCCGTGCCCTCCCGCGTGATGCGGCGCCACACCGCGCGCTTGGCGCAGGGGCCGAGGGCGGGCCAGTGCTGCACCTCGTCCTCGGTGCGCCCGCAGCCCTTGCACACGGCGTCGCCCTGGCTGGTGGAGCAGATGGCGATGCAGGGCGTGTCCGGCGTGGTCGCGTACCAGGCCAGCCAAGCCTCGCGCGCGGGCACGGGCATGCGCTCGGCATGCACCTCATCCTCGTGGTGGAAGACCATCAGCGCGTACACCTCGGCCAGCGCCGCGACCTGGGGCGCCAGCGCCGCGCCGCCAGCGGCGGGCTGGCGCGCGCGCCAGTGGTTGATGGCGGCCTCGATGTCGGTGATGTGGATGGCGCCCATGCGATCGCTTCAATATTAATAGCTGTCGGCTCAATATCAGCGCTGGCTGAAAGCCGAAAATGCTTCAAACCGGCGGTCAAGGCCGGGCCGGCCGTGTTCAGCGTTGTCGCCGGCGCGCCGCCCAGGCCACGGCCGCCAGCGCCCACAGGCCCAGGCCCCAGGCCAGGCCCGTGGGGCCGCCGCCGCTGTCGCCGTCGTCGTCGTCGCCGCCTTCGACGGCGAGTTGCAGGCTGCGGTCGGCATCCAGCAGGCCGGGGCCACAGCTCTCGCGGGTGCAGTTGCAGGCGCTGTTCACGGCGTTGCCGGCGACGCAGGTCGGGTAGGCGCGGTTGGCCGGCGGGAAGTCGCGCGCGCCCGACTGGATGCGCGAGGCGATCCGCGCCGGCGTCAGCGCCGGGTTGACGGCCAGCATCAGCGAGGCCACGCCCGCGGCCAGCGGCGCCGCGAAGCTGGTGCCGTTCTTGGCAGCGTAGACGTGCTGCGCCGGCCCGCGCGTGCCGGTGTTGGCGGTGGAATACAGGCGCGCACCGCTGGTATCGGCGCCTCCGGAGCCACCGGGCGCCATGATGCCGACGTTGATGCCGTAGCTGGAGTAGTAGGTCTTCAGCCCGTCCTGCCGCACCGCGCCCACGGCCAGCACGCCGGCGCAGTCGGCCGGGCGGGTGAGGGGGCCGTTCTCGTTGCCGGCGGCCACCACCACCAGGGCGCCGGCGGCGCTCGCGTCGTTGATGGCCGACTGGTAGGCGTACGTGCAGCCCGTGCTGCCGCCGAAGCTGACGTTGATGACGCGCGCCGGGTGGGCGTTGCGCGGCACGCCCTGCACGGCCAGGCCGGCCGCCCAACGGATGCCGTCCACCACGTCGGACAGCCAGGCGCCGCACTTGCCCGACACGCGCACCGGCAGCACCTGGGCGCCCCAGCTCACGCCGGCGCCGCCCAGGCCGTTGTTGGTGGCGGCGGCGATCTGCCCGGCGATGAAGGTGCCATGCCATGAGCTGTCGTCGGCCGGGCAATTGGGGAAGCGGGCGCTGTTGGCCTCGGCCTCGGTCACCCAGTCGCCGGGGTCGGAGGCGTCGGCATCGCGGCCGTTGCCGTCGTTGGCGGTGTCCAGGTCGCTGATCAGGTCGTAGCCCGGCAGCAGCTTGCCCGCCAGGTCGGGGTGGCCGTAGAGCGCGCCGGTGTCCACCACGGCCACCACCTGGCCGGCCGCGCCGGTGGCGCGGTCCCAGGCCGGCGGCAGGTTGAGCGCGGCCACGCCGCCGGCCGCCGGCGTGCGCAGGTGCCACTGCGTGCCGTCGGTGTAGAAGGGGTCGCTGGGCTCGGCCAGGCGCTTCAGGCGCACGTCCGGCTCCACGTGCGCCACCTGCGCGTTCAGGCGCACGCGGCGCTCGGCCGCCTCCAGCGCGGCGCCGGACAGCGGCTGGGGAAAGTGCAGCAGGTGTCCCTGCGCGCCCACGCGCATCGGCGCTTCGCCGGACAGGCCGGCATCGGCGGCGACGGTGGCCAGGCGCTCGCGCTCGGCCTGCGCCGACTCGCGCCCGCCGCCGTCGGCGGGCTTGAGCTGCACGATCAGGCCGCGCGCCACGGGCGCATCAGCCGCCCGGACCGGCACGGCGGCCAGCAGCGCGGCGCACAGCGCGAGGGAAGAAAGGAGGGTGGGGTGACGGCGGCTCATCCATGGGTTGTAGCACGAGCGCGCGCGGGAGCACACCCTGACGGAGGGCGGCGCCGAACGAGGCAGCGTGGCCGCGCCACGGCTCGCGCTGCCCCGGCCCCGCGCGTCAGGCGGTCTGCCGGCGGCGCAGGCCCACGCGGCGGCGCACCAGCCCCGCCGCCATCTTCAATTGCAGCCGCCAGGTCGGCCGATGGCCCCAGGCGCTGGTCTGCGCGGTGTGCTGGACCTGCCAGGCTTCGGGATCGATCTCGTGCGCGCCGGCGCCGATCTCGAAGTCGAAGCCCGAGGGCGTGGCGCCGTAGAAGGAGAAGGTGCCGTCCGGCGCCGGGTGCTGGCCCAGGCCCAGGCTGATGGGCACCTTGCGCGCGCAGGCGCGTTCGTAGGCCAGGCCGATGTCGTGCAGGTTCGGAGCCTGCAGCATGAAGTGGTGCATCCGCTTGGACAAAGGCAGGTCGAACAGCGCCAGCGAATGGTGGCGGCGGTTGCAGTGCAGGAAAGTGCCGCGCACCTCGATCGGGCCGGCGCGGGTGGCCAGCCGCTCGGTCACGCCAAAGCCCGGCAGCGTGGTGTAGAAGGCCTCCAGCCGGGCCAGGTCGCGGCCGACCAGCACCGCGTGGCCCAGGCCCAGCCCCTGGCCAGTGCAGAAGCCCTGCGGGAAGGCTTCCGAGGCGAAGGACCGCGCGGCGGGCGCCAGGCCGGTGAACAGCTCCACCGCGTTGCCCTCCGGGTCGCGCAAGGTATGCAGGCGCCGCACCCGCCGGGCCTGGCGCAGTGCCGCATCGGCCGGCGCGGCGGGGAAGCCGGCGCGCTGCAGGTGCGCGAGCACGGCGTCGAGCGCCGCGTCGTCCGCGCATTCGAAGCCGATGGCGGCGATGTCGTCCGCCGGGCCCGGCCGGGCGATCAGGCGCTGGCAGGCAGAATCGATCTGCCAGCCCAGGCTGTCGTCCGCATTGGCGACCGGCGCGGGCAGGCCAAGCACGTCGCCGCAGAAGCGCTGCCAGGCCGGCAGGCGGGACACCTCGAACACCAGGTAGCCGAGGGCGAGAGGGGAAGCGGGCATGGCAGGCTCCTTTAAAATGTATGGAATGAGCATTTTTAAGTATTGTGTTGAAAATTGAATGGTATGTCAAATTTTCAAGGACTGTCCATCGCCGACCTGCCGGCTCCCCTGGCCGAGGCGCTGGCCTGGCAGCCGCCCGGCCTGGGCAAGCGCGAGCGCACGCGCCGGCAGTTGCTGCTGGCGGCGGTGCGGGTGTTCGGCGCGCGCGGCGTGGCGGCGGCCACCATCCAGGAAATCGCCCTGGTGGCCGGGATGACGCCCGGCACCGTCTACAACCACTTCGACACCAAGGACGCCATCGTGGCGGCGCTGGCCATGTGGATGGCGCAGGCGCTCAACGACCGCATCCTCCAGAGCCTGGACGGCGTGGCGGACGGCGCGCAGCGCACCGTGATCGGCCACCGCCGCCACGCCTGGCTGGCGCGCGAGAGTCCGCGCTGGTCGTTGCTGCTGCTGGAGGTTTCGGCCTCGGTCCCCGACGTGATGCACCACATCGCGCGATTCGCGCTGGCGGATCTGCGGCTGGGCATGGCGCAGCAGTCCTTCCACGTGGCCAGCGAGGGCGCGGCCATGGACCTGATCCTCGGCCTGGGTTCCCAGGTGATGCAGACCATGGCGGGGGGGCAGGCGGCCGCGCACCATGATGTCGCCACCGCCACCGTGCTGCTGCGCGGCCTGGGCATGCCGGGCGAGCGCGCCGCGGAGGTGGCGTGCCGGCCGCTGCCGGACTTTCCGCCGCTGGGGGCGCCGCCCCGGCACCCGCCCGTGGGGTCGGGCGCGGTGGCCGCCTTCGTGCCCACGGCCTGAACCGCGGCCCGGACGCCCGCCGCCGGCGCATTTGCTAGATTCGAGGCCGCCCGCGGCGCTGCCGCGTCCACCCCCCGTTCAGGAGAACCTCCCCATGATCCAAGTCGTCGCGGTCATCACCGCCAAGCCCGGGCTGCGCGCCCAGGTGCTCGAAGCCTTTGCCGCCAACCGCGCCGCCGTGCTGGCCGAGAAGGGCTGCATCGAATACGGCGCCGCCATCGACGCGCGGGGGCTGCCACCGTCCAAGGGCAGCGTCGGCGAGGACACCTTCCTGGTGATCGAGAAGTGGGCGTCGCTGGCCGACCTGCAGGCCCACGCCGCGGCGCCGCACATGGCGGCCTATGGCGCGAAGACCAAGGAGTGGGTCGAGCGCAAGATGATCCACATCCTCGAGCCGGTGTGAGCGTTCCGTTCATCCAGAAAAAAACGCGCCCGAGGGCGCGTTCTTGTTGCGAGGCACGGACGCGCCGGCTTATTTCGACGACACCACCCGCACCATGTCCAGGCAGCGGTTGGAGTAGCCCCATTCGTTGTCGTACCAGCTCACCAGCTTGACGAAGGTGCCGTCCAGCGCGATGCCGGCCTCGGCGTCGAAGATGCTGCTGCGCGCGTCGCCGCGGAAGTCGGTGGCCACCACCTTCTCGTCGGTGTAGCCCAGGATGCCCTTGAGCTTGCCTTCGCTCTGCGCCTTCATCTCGGCGCAGATCTCGGCGTAGCTGGCTTCCCTGGACAGCTCCACGGTCAGGTCCACCACCGACACGTCGGACGTGGGCACGCGGAAGGACATGCCGGTGAGCTTGCCCTTGGTGGCGGGCAGGACTTCGCCGACGGCCTTGGCGGCGCCGGTGCTGCTGGGGATGATGTTCTCCAGGATGCCGCGGCCGCCGCGCCAGTCCTTGTTGCTCGGGCCGTCCACGGTTTTCTGCGTGGCGGTGGCGGCGTGCACGGTGGTCATCAGGCCGCGCTTGATGCCCCACTTGTCGTGCAGCACCTTGGCCAGCGGCGCCAGGCAGTTGGTGGTGCAGCTCGCGTTGCTGATGATGGGCTCGCCGGCGTACTTGCCGCAGTTGACGCCGTGCACGAACATGGGCGTGTCGTCCTTCGACGGCGCCGACATGATGACCTTCTTCGCGCCGGCGTCGATGTGCTTCCGCGCCGTGTCCTTGGTCAGGAACAGGCCGGTGGATTCGATCACCACCTCGGCGCCGGCCTCGCCCCACTTCAGGCTGGCGGGGTCGCGCTCGGCGGTCAGGCGGATCTTCTTGCCGTTGACGACAAGGGTGTTGCCTTCCACCTGGATGTCGCCCTTGAACTGGCCGTGCACGCTGTCGTACTTGAGCATGTAGGCCAGGTAGTCGGGCTCCAGCAGGTCGTTGATGCCGACGACCTCGATGTCGGGGTAGTTGGCCACCGCCGCGCGGAACACCATGCGCCCGATGCGGCCGAAGCCGTTGATGCCGATCTTGATGGTCATTGCCATTTCCTTTTTGCTAGTTTATTGATAGCTGCTGGCGCAATGCCCATGCGGGCTTAAGGCCAAAATCATTCAAAAATCCGTCAGGCGCGGCGGCGCAGCGCGGCGCGCACGGTGTCGGCCACGTTGCTGGGCGTGAAGCCGAAGAAGTCGAACAGCGCGGGCGCGGGGGCCGATTCGCCGTAGCGGTCGATGCCGACCACGGCGGCGCAGCCGTACTTCCACCAGTAATCGGTCACGCCCATCTCGACCGCGATGCGCGGCAGGCCGGCCGGCAGCACGGCTTTCTTGTACTTCGCGTCCTGGCGGTCGAAGGCGCTGGTGCTGGGCATGGAGACCACGCGCACGGCGATCTTCCGCGCGGCCAGCAGCAGCTGCGCGGCCAGCGCCAGGTGCACCTCGGAGCCGGTGGCGATGATCACGGCCTGGGCCTTGCGCTTCAGGCCGGCGTCGGCCGGTTCGCTCAGCACGTAGGCGCCGCGCGAGATGTCGCCCAGGTCGCGCTTGGGCAGATAGGGCAGGTTCTGGCGCGACAGCAGCAGGGCCGTGGGGCGGTCCCGGCTTTGCAGCGCGCAGGCCCAGGCGATGGCGGTCTCGGCGGTGTCGGCGGGGCGCCACACGTCCAGGCCGGGGATCAGGCGCAGGCTGGCCGCGTGCTCGATGGACTGGTGCGTGGGGCCGTCCTCGCCCAGGCCGATGGAGTCGTGCGTGAAGACGTGGATGACGCGCTGCCTCATCAGCGCCGCCATGCGGATGGCGTTGCGGCTGTAGTCGCTGAAGGTCAGGAAGGTACCGCCGTAGGGAATGTGGCCGCCGTGCAGCGCCACGCCGTTCATGATGGCGGCCATGCCGAACTCGCGCACGCCGTAGTTGATGTGGCGGCCGATGCGGCCCTGGTCGTCGCGCACCACGCCGCCCGCTTGGTCGACGCGCAGCGCGGGCGTGCTGGAGGTGTTGGTCAGGTTGGAGCCGGTCAGGTCGGCGCTGCCGCCCAGCAGCTCGGGCAGGGCGGCGGTGAAGGTCTCCAGCGTGATCTGGCTGGCCTTGCGGCTGGCCACGGTCTCGGCCTTGTCGTGGGCGGCGACGGCGGCGTCCACCGCCACCTGGGCGAAGGACCGGGGCAGCTCGCCGGCCATGCGGCGCGTGAACTCGGCCGCCAGCTCGGGGTGCGCGGCGGCATAGGCGGCGAAGGCGGCGTCCCACTGGCCTTCGGCCTGGCCGCCGGCGGCCTTGGCGTCCCAGTCGGCGTAGACCCCGGCCGGGATCTCGAACGGCGGGTGCGGCCAGTCGAGCTTTTCACGCGTGAGGGCGATTTCCTCGGCGCCCAGCGGCTCGCCGTGCGCCTTGGCCGTGCCCTGCCGGTTGGGCGAGCCCTTGCCGATGTGCGTCTTGCAGATGATCAGCGTGGGCTGCGTGGCGCTCTGCCGGGCGCTGGCGATGGCGCGGTCCACGGCGTCCACGTCGTGGCCGTCGATGGGGCCGATCACGGCCCATTGGTAGGCGGCGAAGCGCAGCGCCACGTCGTCCACGTACCAGGGCGCCACCTGCCCGTCGATGCTGATGCCGTTGTCGTCGTACAGGGCGATCAGCTTGTTCAGCTTCCAGGCGCCGGCCAGCGCGCAGGCTTCGTGGCTGATGCCCTCCATCAGGCAGCCGTCGCCCAGGAAGGCGTAGGTGTGGTGATCGACGACCTCGTGCCCGGGGCGGTTGAACTCGGCCGCCAGCAACTTCTCGCCGAGGGCCATGCCCACCGCGTTGGCGATGCCCTGGCCCAGCGGGCCAGTGGTGGTTTCCACGCCCGGCGTCAGGCCCCATTCGGGGTGGCCGGCGGTCTTGCTGTGCAGCTGGCGGAAGTCCTTCAGCTCCTGCATCGGCAGGTCGTAGCCCGTCAGGTGCAGCAACGCGTAGATCAGCATCGAGCCGTGGCCGTTGGACAGCACGAAGCGGTCGCGGTTGGCCCATTGCGGGTGCGCCGGGTTGTGCCGCAGGTGGCGGCCCCACAGGGCCACGGCCATGTCGGCCATGCCCATCGGGGCGCCGGGGTGGCCCGACTTGGCTTGTTGCACGGCGTCCATGGCCAGCGCGCGGATCGCGTTCGCCATCTGTTGAGAATCGGCCATCGGGGGCGGCTCCGGAAAGGGGGCTGGGGTCGGGGAAAGCCCACGATTTTACCGGGCGCCGCGCGGGCGCGATCCGTACTACAGTGCGGCCCATGCAAGGCCTGCACCTCACCGCCGACCTGGCCGGCTGCCGCTGCGACGCGCGCTGGCTGACCGACGCCGGCGCGCTGCTGGCCGCCTGCGTGCAGGCCGTGCGCGCCGCCGGGCTGCGGCCGGTGGCGCAGTTCGCGCACGCCTTCGACGCCACGCCGGACGGCCCGGGCGGCGTCACCGCCACCGTGCTGCTGGCCGAGAGCCACCTGTGCGTGCACACCTGGCCCGAGCGGCGCGGCGCCACGCTGGACGTGTACGTCTGCAACGTCGGCGGCGACCATTCGGCGGCGGCCCGCCACCTGCTGGACGCGCTGCTGGCCCTGCTGGCGCCCGCGCGCACCGAGCGCCACGCGCTGCGGCGCGGCGCCGTGGCCGAGGCGGCGCCATGACGCGCGCCGCCGCCGCGCTGATCCTGGCCGCCGGCCGGGGCGAGCGCATGCGCCCACTCACCGACACCTGCCCCAAGCCGCTGCTGGCCGTGCGCGGCCGGCCGCTGCTGCGGTGGTGGGTCGATGCGCTGCGGCGCGGGGGCTTCGGCGACATCGTCGTCAACACCGCCTGGCTGGGCGAGCAGATCGAGGACTATTTCGGCCGTCAGCCCGCTCCCCCATTGCGCTATAAGCTATCAAAAAAGGAGTATCCGGCGATCCGCTTCTCGCCCGAGGGGCGCGACTTCGGCTACGCGCTGGAGACCGCCGGCGGCATCGTGCGCGCGCTGCCGCTGCTGGCGCCGGGGACCGACGACGTGTTCTGGGTCGTCGGCGGCGACATCTTCGCGCCCGGCTTCGTGTTCAGCCAGGAGGCCGTGCAGCGCTTCGCCGCCAGCGGGCGCCTGGCGCACCTGTGGCTGGTGCCCAACCCGCCGCACAACCCCCAGGGCGACTTCGGCCTGTCCGCCGACGGCTTGGCGCTGAACGAGGCACCCGCCCCTGCACCGGCGCCCCCCGGCGCGCCGGGGGGCGGCCGGCGCTTCACGTTCAGCACCGTCGCGCTGTACCGGCGCGCGCTGTTCGCGCCGCCGTGGTGCGGCATCATCCGCGGCAACCCGCAGGGCACCGCCGCGCCGCTGGCGCCGCTGCTGCGGAGCGCCATCGCCTCGGGCCAGGTCAGCGCGGAGCTGTACACCGGCCCCTGGACCGACGTCGGCACGCCGGAGCGGCTGGCGCAGCTCAACGCCGGCTGAGCCGCCCGGCGCGCCGCCGCCCTTGCGGGTAAGCTCGCGCGCATGAACACTCCCTACCGTGAGCGCCGCGCCCGCGCCGCCGCGCAACTGGGCGAGGGCGCCGTCGCCATCGTGCCCACGGCGCGGGTTCAGGTGCGCAACCGCGACAGCGACTTTCCCTTCCGCCCGGACAGCTACTTCCACTACCTGACCGGCTTCATCGAGCCCGAGGCCTGGCTGGTGCTGGGCGCCGACGGCCGCAGCACGCTGTTCTGCCAGCCCAAGGACATGGAGCGCGAGATCTGGGACGGCATCCGCCTGGGCCCCGAGGCCGCGCCAGCCGCGCTGGGCGTGGACGAGGCGTATCCGGTTCATGAACTGGACGCGCGCCTGCCCAAGCTGCTGGAGAACACCGCCACCGTCTGGTACCCCTTCGCCACCCACCCCGGGCTAGAGACGCGCGTGGACGGCTGGCTGGGCCAGGTGCGCGCCCGCGCGCGCTTCGGCGCGCTGGCGCCCGAGGGCCAGCGCGACCTGTGCGCCGTGCTGGACGAGATGCGCCTGGTCAAGGACGCGCACGAGCTGGACCTCATGCGCCGCGCCGCCGCCATCAGCGCCCGCGCCCACGTGCGCGCCATGCAGACCAGCGCCCGCATGCTGCGCGCCGGCCAGGACGTGCGCGAATACCACCTGGACGCCGAGCTGCTGCACGAATTCCGCCAGCACGGCTCGGAGTTCCCGGCCTACGGCAGCATCGTCGCCGCCGGCGCCAACGCCTGCGTGCTGCACTACCGCGCCGATGCCGCGCGCATCCGGGACGGCGAGCTGGTGCTGATCGACGCCGGCTGCGAGCTGCAGGGCTACGCCAGCGACATCACCCGCACCTTCCCCGCCAACGGCCGCTTCACCGGCCCGCAGCGCGCGCTGTACGAGCTGGTGCTGGCCAGCCAGCAGGCGGCGGCGGAGGCGACCCGGCCCGGCGCGCGCTTCACCGACCCGCACGAGGCCACGGTGCGCGTGCTGGCCCAGGGCCTGCTCGACCTGGGCCTGCTGGACGCGGCCAAAGTGGGCAGCGCGCAGGACGTGATCGCGCAGCGCGCCTACTTCCCGTTCTACATGCACCGCACCAGCCACTGGCTGGGCATGGACGTGCACGACTGCGGCAGCTACGTCGAGCCGTCCGAGGTGGGCCAGGTGAGCGAGCGGCGCGACCCGCTGTCGGGCGAGCTCATCAAGGACCGTCCCGCCCGCATCCTGCGCGAAGGCATGGTGCTGACCCTCGAACCCGGCCTGTACGTGCGCCCCGCCGAGAGCGTGCCCCGCCCGTTCTGGAACCTGGGCATCCGCATCGAGGACGACGCCGTGGTGACCGCCGGCGGCTGCGAGCTGATCTCGCGCGGCGTGCCCGTCGATCCCGACGCCATCGAGGCGCTGATGCGGGGGTGAGCGCCATTCCGCGCATCGTCTCCGTCAACGCAGGGGCCGCGCGGCCCCTGCGCGTGGCCGGCGGCCGCACGCTGCTGAGCGGCATCCGCAAGACGCCGGTGGCCGGCCCGGCCGCCGTGCGCGCGCTGGGGCTGGCGGGCGACGAGCAGGCCGACCTCAGCGTGCACGGCGGCCTGCAGAAGGCGGTGTACGCCTACCCGCGGGAACACCTGCCGTTCTGGCGCGAGCAGCGCCGCGCGCGCGGCGTCAGCCTGTTCGACGAGGCGCTGCCGCCCGGCTTCATGGGCGAGAACCTCTCGATCACCGGCCTGCTGGAACGGGATGTGTGGATCGGCGACACACTGCGCTTCGACGGCTCGGACTGCGTGCTGCGCGTGACCGCGCCGCGCGAGCCCTGCGGCAAGTTCTGCGCCGTGATGGGCTTCGCCGAGGCCGCTCGCGTGATGGTGCGCGAGGCGCGCTGCGGCTTCTACCTGGCGGTGGACACGCCGGGCGAGCTGCAGGCCGGCATGCCCTTGCACCTCACGCCCGGCCAGCGCGGGCTGTCGCTGGTGGAAGCGGTGCATGCCAAGTGGGCCAAGCACCGCAACTGAAGGATATTTGTGCCAAATCCGCCCACAGTCCGCTCCGATGCTGCGCTGAAAGCTATTAAAACAGAAGCAACCTCTTGCTTCCATTCGTCAGCGTCACCATGATCCGCGTCCAGGTCAACCAGGCCGTCTGCGACATCCAACTGGCTCGGCCGACGCGCCTGAACGCCCTCACCCTGGCGTCCACGCAGGCTCTGCTGGAGGCGGTGCGGGAGGCGCGCCGCGACGACGCCGTGCGCGCGCTGCTGCTCAGCGGCGAAGGCCGCGCCTTCTGCGCCGGCAAGGACCGGGACGACCCGGCCGGCCCCGAGTTCGTGGCCCTGCTGCAGGCGCTGGCCGAGGCCCTGATGGACTGCCCCAAGCCCGTGGTCGCCGCGGTGCACGGCTGGGCCGTCGGGGCGGGGCTGGAGCTGCTGCTCAACTGCGACCTGGTGCTGGCCGCGCGCGGCGCCCGCTTCATGCTGCCGGAAACCCACCTCGGCCTGTTCGGCACCGGCGGCGTGGCGGCGCTGCTGCCGCGCCAGGCCGGGCTGGGGCGGGCCAAGGGCATCCTCATGCTGGGCGAGGCATTCGGCGCCGCGCAGGCCGAACAGTGGGGCCTGGTGTGGGCCGTGCTGGAGGACGAGGCCGCGCTGCACGCCGAGGCGCGGCGCGTGGCGCGCCGCCTGGCCGGCGCCGACCCGGCGCTGATGGGCCGCCTGAAGGCCGCGCTGCACCGCGAGGCGGTGGGCGATCTGCAGGGTGTCCTGGCGCGCGAGGCGGACATCCACTGGCAGATGCGCTGATAGTGCGCGGACAGCTATTGAATTGGAAGCAATCTCAGCGCCGGCGCCCCATCCACAGCCGCGCGGCCCCGTCCAGCAGCAGCGCCAGGCAGGCGCCGGCCAGCGCGCCGCTCAGGTGGGCGGCGCTCACCACGTTGAAGCCCCAGCTGCTGTCGAAGGCCACCGGCACCGCCCAGCCGCGCTCCAGCGCCAGCTTGACCGCCAGCCCGCCGCTGAGCAGCAGGCCCAGCCAGCGCGTGGCCGGCGCGGCCAGGGCGCGCACGGCCAGCACGCCGGCCGCCGCGTGCACCGTGCCCGACAGGCCCCAGTAGCCGGCCACCTGCGGCCAGTGCTGCAGCCCCAGCGTGCCCAGCGGCCAGGCCAGCAGCAGCGCCAGCGCGTCGCGCGGCGGGGCGCCCAGGGCGCGGCCCAGCACGGCCAGCGCGCCCAGCGCCAGCGCGTTGCCCAGCGCGTGCGGCAGGACGAAGTGCACCAGCGGCGCGGTCCACAGCGTCCATGGCGCGGCGGGCCACTGGTCGGCGCGCCAGATCCAGCGCGCCAGCGCCGGGCCGCTGGTGGCGGTGAGGATGGCGAGCAGCCCGGCCGCGCCCAGCAGCAGGCAGGTGGCGGGCCAGCAGGCGCGGCGCATGTCAGGCGGCCCCGGGCGCGGCGTGCGGCGCGCTGGCGCGGCCGCGCCACTGCCGGCCGATCCACTGCGACAGGTCGTCCACGTAGGTGAACACCGCCGGGATCACCAGCAGGCTGAGGAAGGTGGAGGTGATCAGCCCGCCGATCACCGCCACCGCCATGGGCGAGCGGAAGCTCGGGTCGGCCGCGCCCCAGCCGATGGCGATGGGCAGCATGCCCGCGCCCATGGCCATGGTGGTCATGATGATGGGGCGGGCCCGCTTGTGGCAGGCGTCCATCAGGGCCTCGAAGCGCGGCAGGCCGCGCTCGCGCCGCGCCAGGATGGCGTATTCGACCAGCAGGATGGAGTTCTTGGTGGCCACGCCCATCAGCATGATGAGGCCGATGAGCGAGGGCATCGAGAACGCCTGCCGCGCCAGCAGCAGCGCCACGAAGGCGCCGCCCAGCGACAGCGGCAGCGCCGCCAGGATGGTGACCGGGTGCAGCACGTGGTGGAACAGCAGCACCAGCACCAGGTAGATGCACAGGATGCCGGTGAGCATCGCCAGGCCGAAGCCGACGAACAGCTCGCCCATCACCTCGGCGTCGCCCACCTCCACCACGCGCACGCCGGCCGGCAGGGCCTTGACCGCCGGCAGCTCCTTGGCGGCGGCGGCCACCTCGCCCAGCGGCTGGCCGGACAGCTCGACCTCCAGCGTGACGTTGCGCGCGCGGTCGTAGCGGTTGATGACGGCCGGGCCGCCGCTGTAGGCCAGGCGCGCCACCTGGCCCAGCGGCACCGGCCCCCTGGCGCCGGGCACGTGCAGGTGCGCTAGGGTGTCCAGGTCGCGCCGCGCACTGTCCTGCAGCTTGACGACGATGGGGATCTGGCGCTGCGGCAGGTTGAGCTTGGGCAGTTGCGCGTCGTAGTCGCCCAGCGTGGCCACGCGCAGCGTGTCGGCGATGGCGCTGCTGGTCACGCCCAGATCGGCGGCGCGGGCGAAGTCGGGGGTGACGGCGATCTCCGGCCGCACCAGGCTGGCGGTGCTGGTGATGCTGCCCAGGCCGGGCAGGGTGCGCAGCTCGCTCTCCACCGCGCGCGCGGCGGCGCCCAGGGCCTGCGGGTCCTCGCCCTGCAGCACCAGCAGGTACTTCTCGCCCGAGCCGCCCAGGCCGACCTTGCTGCGCACGCCGGGCAGATCGGCCAGCAGGCGACGCAGGTCGGCCTCGATGGGCTGCTTCTTGGGCCGCGCGCCGCGCCCGGCCAGCTGAACGGTGAGCGTGGCCTTGCGCACGTCGCCGGTGCCGCCGCCGGCGAACGGGTCGCCCCCGGCCGCGCCGCCGCCGATGGTGGTGTAGACGCTCCTGACGTATTCGTTGCCCGCCAGCCGCGCGCGCGCCTGCTCGGCCACGCGGCGGGTTTGCGCCAGGGTGGTGCCGGGCGGCAACTCCAGGTACACCTGGGTCTGCGAGTTGTCGTCGGGCGGGATGAAGCCCGTGGGCAGCAGCGGCACCAGCGCGATCGAGCCGGCGAAGAACGCCAGCGCGCCCAGCAGCGTCAGCCCGCGGTGGCGCACGCACCAGGCGGCCCAGCGGCCGTAGACGCGCAGCCAGCGCGGGTCCTCCTGGCCGCCGACGATCGGCTTGATCAGGTAGGCCGCCATCATGGGCGTGAGCAGGCGCGCCACCACCAGCGAGGCCAGCACCGCCAGCGACGCCGTCCAGCCGAACTGCTTGAAGAACTTGCCCACCACGCCGCTCATGAAGGCCGTGGGCAGGAACACCGCGATCAGCGTGAAGGTGGTGGCGATCACCGCCAGGCCGATCTCGTCGGCCGCCTCCATCGCGGCCTGGTAAGGCGTCTTGCCCATGCGCAGGTGGCGCACGATGTTCTCGACCTCGACGATGGCGTCGTCCACCAGGATGCCGACCACCAGCGACAGCGCCAGCAACGTCACGGTGTTGACCGAGAAGCCGAAGGCGTACATGCCGATCAGCGCCGGCAGCACCGACATCGGCAGCGCCACCGCCGCGACGAAGGTGGCGCGCCCGTTGCGCAGGAACAGCCACACCACCAGCACCGCCAGCAGCGCGCCCTCGCCCAGCATCTTCAGCGAGGCGTGGTATTCCTCCTCGGCCGGGGTAACGAAGTCGAACGCCTCGGTCATCGTCAGGTCGGGCCGCGCGGCGCGCATCCCGGCCAGCGCGGCGCGCACGCCGGCGCCCACCTCCACCTCGCTGGCGCCGCGCGAGCGCGCCACCTCGAAGCCGACCACCGGCCGCCCGTCCAGCAGCGCGGCCGAGCGCGGCTCGGCCACGGTGTCGCTGACCTCGGCCACCTGGTCCAGGCGCAGGTGGCGCCCGTCGGCCAGGGCGATGGGCAGCGCGCGCAACTCCTGCGCCGAGCGCACCGTGGCCAGCGTGCGCACCGGCTGCTCGCCGCTGCCCAGGTCCACCCGGCCGCCGGCGCTCTCCAGCTGCACCGCGCGCAACTGGCGCGACACCTGCGCCGCCGTCACGCCCAGCGCCTGCAGGCGCGCCGGGTCCAGCGCCACGTGCACCTGGCGGTCCACCCCGCCCACGCGGTTGACCGCGCCCACGCCGGGCACGGCCAGCAGGCGGCGGGCGATGTCGTTGTCCACGAACCAGGACAGCGCCGCGTCGTCCATGCGCGGCGAGGCCACGGTGTAGGCCAGCACCGGCTGGCCGGCGAAGTCCAGCTTGCTGACGATGGGGTCGCGCAGGTCGGTGGGCAGGTCGGCGCGCACGCGCGAGACGGCCGAGCGCACGTCGTCCACCGCCTCCTGGATCGGCTTTTCCAGCCGGAACTCCACCATCAGCGTCACCGCGCCATCGACGATGGTGGTGGTGATGTGCTTGAGGCCCTGCACCGAGGCCAGGCTGTTCTCCAGCTTGCGCGCGACCTCGTTCTCCAGTTGGCCGGGCGTGGCGCCCGGCAGCGCGGCGGTGACGTTGACCATGGGCAGGTCGATGTCCGGGAAGCTCTGCACCTTCATCTGGTGGAAGGAGAACAGCCCGCCCAGCGTCAGCAGCAGAAACAGCATCAGCGAGGGCACCGGGTTGCGGATCGACCAGGCGGAGAAGTTCATGGCGCGGCGCTCCGTTTGCTATCTACTTGGTAGCTGATGGCGCAGAATCGGCGCTGGCTGGAGGCTTATTTTGCTCTGAATCCTCGACCACGCGCACGACGTCGCCGTCGTTGAGGAAGGCCGCGCCGCGCACCGCCACGCGCGCGTTCGCGTCCAGCCCGCGCGTGACCTCGATGCGCTCGCCCGCCAGCCGGCCGGTGTCCACGCGCGTCAGGCGCACGCGGTCGCCGTCGTGCAGCGCCAGCACGTGGGCGAAGCCGTCGCGCATCACCACCGCCTCCTGGGGCACCGTCAGGGCCTCGTCCTGGCCCAGTTGCACGCGCCCGCGCGCGAACATGCCCGCGCGCGCCAGCGAGCCGGCCGGCAGGTCGACGTAGACCAGGGCGTAGCGCGTGCGCGCGTCCACCGTCGGCGCCACCTGGCGCACCGCGCCGGCCACCTGCGGCGCGGGCGCGTCGGGCGGGCCGGGCAGCTCCACCGCCACCGGCTGGCCGGGCTGGATCAGCGTCAGCTGCTCGGCCATCACCTCGGCGCGCCACTCCAGCCGGCCGCGCCGCACCAGGCGGAACAGCTCGGCGCCCTGCTGCACCACCTGGCCGACGGTGGCCGTGCGCGCCGAGATCACGCCCGCGTCCGGCGCCAGCACCTGCGTGTTGCGCACGCGGATGGCCTGGCTGGCCAGCACCGCGCGCGCCGCCTCGGCGCGGGCGCGCGCGGTCTTCTCGGCCGTCAGGTACTGCTGGATCTGCTGCTGGCTCAGCGCGCCGCGGCCCTCCACGGCGCGGGCGCGCGCGGCGTTGCCGGCGGCCTCGGCCAGCGCCGCCTCGGCCTCGGCCAGGCTGGCGCGCGCCTGCGCCTGGTCCTGCTGCACCGGCGCGGGGTCGAAGGTGGCCAGCACCTGGCCCTTGGCCACCACGTCGCCCACGCTGGCGCGCACGTCGGCCAGCCGCAGGCCGGCCGCGTCGGTGCCCACGCTGGCCTCCTGCCACGCGGCGATGTCGCCATTGGCCGCGATCTCGCGCGGCAGGCTCTGGCGCCGGGGCCGCGCCGCCGTCACCGTGAGCGCCGGGCGCGGCGCGCTGGCCGCCGCTTGCGGACCGGACGCGGCGCCCGCCGGCGCGCCGCCGTCCCTGGCGCCGCAGGCGGCGAGCAACAGGACGGTGGCGAGGGCGGGAATCGAACGGGCAGCGGTCATGGATGTCTTTCGGGTTCTTCAACGGGCGCCTGCCAGCCGCCACCAGCCGCGCGGTAGAGGGCGACGCTGGCCGCCCGCTGCTCGTGCAGCAACTGGCTCAGCGCCATGTCCGCCGCCAGCAGGTTGCGGCGCGCTTCCTCCAGTTGCGGCAGGCTGGCCATGCCCTGGCGGTACAGCGCCTGGGTGGCGTCGAAGGACTGCCGGTAGCCGTCCACCGCCCGGCGCGCGTCGGCCTCGCGCGACCGCGCCGAGGCGCCCTGCGCCAGCGCCGTCTCGACCTCGCGCACCGCCTCGCGCACCTGGGCCTGGTAGCGGGCCACGGCCTCGTCGTGGCGGGCGCGGGCGGCGGCCTGGCCGGCGGCGAGCCGGCCGCCGTCGAACAGCGGCAGCGCCAGTTGCAGCGGCCCGAAGGACCAGGTGCTGAAGTCCTGCGAGACGCCGCCGGCGCGCAGCCGCAGCGCGCCGATGCTGCCGGCCAGGCTCAGCGCCGGCCAGCGCGCGGCGTCGGCCGACGCGATCTCGGCCCGCGCGGCCAGCACCTCGCGCTCGGCGGCCCACACGTCGGGGCGCTGGCGCAGCGTGTCGGCGGGCAGGGTTGCTATATTAAAAATAGCTGATGGCGTAGATTCTGCGCTGGCTGGAGCCATTTTTTTCTCCAGATCAGGCTCGGGCAGGCCGGGCAGGCCGGTCAGCGCCACCAGCGCCTTGCGCCGCACGGCGCAGTCGCCGGCCTGCTG
The DNA here is from genome assembly GCF_016703145.1 of Ottowia sp. GTDB lineage: Bacteria > Pseudomonadota > Gammaproteobacteria > Burkholderiales > Burkholderiaceae_C > Ottowia. The sequence goes on from NZ_JADJCO010000003.1 coordinate 486,116, forward strand.
CGCGGCGCGGGCGCGGCCGTCGGCGGCGCTGGCCTCGGCCAGGGCGGCGGTGGCGGGTGCGGTGAAGCCTGCATCGCGGCTGATGAGGGCCAGGCGCGCGGTCTCGCCGCGTGAATCGGCGTCTTGCCGCGCCGTGCGCAGCAGCGCCTGGCACAGGCGCAGGCCGTGGTAGCCGGCCGCCACGTCGGCCACCAGCGACACGCGCGCCAGGTGCGCCAGCGCCCCGGCGCCCTCGGCGCGCGCCCGGGCGGCCTCGACCAGCGCGCGCTGGCGGCCAAACAAGTCGATCTCCCAGCCGGCCTGCAGGCCGGCCTGCAGCGTGGTCACGGCGCCACCGGCGCCAGCGGTGTTGCCCCGGCTGGCGCTGGCGGCGGCGTCCAGGCGCGGCAGCAGGCCGGCACGCTCGGCATCCGCCTGCGCGCGCGCCTGCGCCTGGCGCGCCTGGGCGGCGGCCAGGTCGGGGTGGCCCGCCAGCGCGGCGTCGATCAGCGCGGCCAGCGTCTCGTCGCCCGCCGCGCGCCACCAGTCGGCCAGCCGCGCCGTGCTGCCCGCGTGCGGCAGCGGCGCCTGCCAAGCGGCGGGGGCGAGCCGCGCCAGCGGCGGCGGCTCGGCCGGGCGCGGCGCGGCGCAGCCGGCCAGCAGGCTGGCACAGGCCAGCGCGGTGGCTCGCGCGAGGTGGAGGAGCGGTGAGGGGCGAGGGGCGGTCCGCATGGCGGCAGGGCGTGAACGCGCCATTGTGCCGTCAGCCGACGCGCCCCCTTGCGTCTGTTCTACCGATCGCGGGGACGCGGCTCACGCCAGCGCCTGGCCGAGGCGGCGCAGCATCGCCGCGCCATCGCCCTGCCAGGCGCTGCCGTGCATGCAGGCCAGTACGCGGGGCTGCAGCGCGGCGAGCTTTTCGATCAGCCGCGGCGCGTCACGGCTGTGCGAGAAGTAGTCCTCCACCTGCCGGAAGGCTTCGCTCGGCCCCAGGATGTCGCCCTCGGTCAGTGGCACCTCGCCCGTGCCCGGCTGGGTGAACAGGTCGCCACAGAACAGCGTGCCCGTGGTCTGGTCGAACAGGTAGCCGCATTCCCAGCCGTGCGGCAGATGCGGCGTGGACTGCCACTGCAGCCGGTGGCGGCCGGTGTCCAGGATCTGCCCGTCCTCCAGCGCCAGCGGCTCGGCATCGACCATGTCGCGGACCGAGGTCATGGCCGCGACGCGGCTGCACACCGGGCGCGCGCCGGGCGCGGCGGCCAGGAATTCGGGCAGGCTGCCGCACTCGTCGCCCTCGAAGTGGGAGAACGCAACATGGCGCAGGCGTTCGACCGGCATGACTTTCTCGATCTGCGCGCGGACCAGCTCGAACAGGCTCCGCGGCCCGGTGTGGAACAGCAGTGGCTGTTCGTCCACCAGCAGGTACTGGTTGAAGGAGAAGCCGCCCGGCATCAGGTGCGGAAGGGCGACGCTGATGCGCCAGGTGTCGGGCGCGATCGGGTGGATGGAGGCTCGGGGTTGGGTGGCCATGGCGGGCTCCTTTCAGGCGGGATGAGTGAAAGCAGGGAAGTGGATCACTGCGGAAACCGAACCACCGGCCCGGTGACGGTGCCGCCGGGCGGCACGTAGGCGGGCGCCGGCGCGCCGGCCGCGCCCAGCGAGCGCGTGTAGGCGTAGATGGCCTTCAGGTCCCTGTCGCTCATGGCGCGCACGTTGAACCAGGGCATGGGCGGGCGCGGCTCCATGCGGCGGGCGTGCCGCAGCCATTGCTGCTCGCTCATGCCGGCCAGCAGCAGACGCAGGTTGGTGGCGTAGGTGGTGCCCCAGGGGCCGCTCCAGCCCAGCGCATCGCCTGTGAGCCAGAGTTTTTCACTGACCTGGCCGTTGTTCGGGCCATAGCCGGGCGTGTGGCAATCGTTGCAGCCGGCGGTCTGGATCAGGTAGCGGCCACGCTGCAGCGGGGTCATCGGGGGTTTGGCCAGCGCGGCGGCGGCTCCGCCCAGCAGCCAGAAGGCGGCCAGGGCTTTGGCGGTGAAGGTCGACATGGGCTATCTCCTGAGGGTTGGGGTCATCGGTCGGGCGGCAGCGCGGCATGCACCAGCGCACGGATCGCGAAGCGCCGCACCTTGCGCGCCTGCGCTTCGTTCAGCTCCAGCACGTCCTTGAGCACCACCATGGCCTCCGGGCCCATGACCAGCGCCAGCGCGTGCTGCAGGGTCTTCAACGCTGCCGGGCCGATGCGCGCCTGCACGGGTTCCAGCGCGGCCTCGATCAGCGGTGTGCGCCGGTTCTGCCGCGCGGGCACGTGCGCGTCGGCTTCACCGCGTGCGCGGCGCTCCAGCGACTGCGCCAGCATCATGCGCACCGGAACCTCGTTGGTCAGGGTCATGGCGGTCAAGGCTTCGTCCACGCGCGCCAGCCGCGTGACGGGATCGGCCGACGACGACAGGCCTGCCAGGATCTGGTCGGCCCGCGGCGTGTCCATGTCGATCTGCGCTTCCAGGTACAGGGCCTCCAGCTTCGGGAAATAGCGGTAGGCCGTGGCGCGCGAAATCATCGCCCGGCGGGCGACTTCCTCCAGGGACGGCCGCTCGCCCTGGCGCATGCATTCGGCCGCCGCCTGCAGCAGGGCTTGCCGGGTGCGCAGCTTCTGGCGCTGGCGCGGCGTGGATGGCGTGGTCATGCGCCGGCCCCGGGCGAAGGCAACTGCCGCAGCACGGCGGCCAGGTCGATCCAGACGTTTTCGCGGCTGATCCGGCCTTCGTCGGAGAACTCGATCACGTGCAGCAGGCGGAACTGCAGCGGCCGCCCCCCACCGTGCAGGCCGAAAGGCGATCCGGGCGCGGTGCCGCTCCATGCCGAGTCGTCCACCATGAAGTCGCGGCCGTACAACCGGCGCAGCGACCGCACCTGGCCATCGGCCAGGTCGGAGAACAGCGTCTCGTAGAACGGCCGCGCGCCTTCGCGGCCCTGGCTGGGGCCGCCGGGCCAGCCGACCACGTCGTGTTCAGCCTGATCGGTCAGCGTCGCCAGGACGCCCGCGACATCGTCGCGCGCCTCGAAGCCAAAGTGTTCGTCAAGCTTGCGGTCCATTTCCGCCGGTGTGAGTGGCATGGCATCTCCTTTCACCGAGGTTTATCTGAGACTAAATTCTCATTAAGAGAAATTTATCTCATAATTTCTCGCGACGCAATACCCGCCTCCGGATTCGCCGGGAAGCGTGGATACCCGCCTGCGGCGGGCGCGGGCGGACAAGGCTTGGGTGAAGGATGAGAGGCGTGCTCGCGGCATCCCTCGCGGGGTCGCGGGGCGTCACGATGCTGTCCGGATGACGCCGGCCAGGCCGCGTCCGCGATGTCGGCGACGCCGGCCGCTCAGCCGAAAACCGCCTGCCACAGCGCCAGGATCGCCCGCCGCTCGGCATCCAGCGTGGCGGGCTCCACCTGGGTGGGCTGCTCGTCCAGCCGCGCGCGGTGCTGCACGCGGCGCAGCGTGCGGTAGGCGTCGGCGCCGGCCTGGCCCACGCCGGGCGGCAGCATGCCGGCCGCCTCGGCGCGCGCCAGCAGGGCGATGTTGCCCAGGTTGGGCTCCAGCGCCGGGTGGCGGGCGCTGTGCGCCAGCACCAGGTACTGGGTGACGAACTCGGCATCGACCATGCCGCCGGGGCTGTGCTTGACGTCGAACAGCCCGCCGCGCACCGGGTGCGCGGCGCGCATGCGCTCGCGCATGGCGACGATTTCCTCGCGCAGCGCGGCGTGGTCGCGCGGCGCGGTCATGACGGCGTGGCGCACGGCGTCGAAGCGCTGCTCCATGGGCGACGCCGCCGGCGCGTTCGTTCCGGGCAGCGTGGGAGGAATCATCCGCGCTCTGGTCATGGCCTGGTGCTCCCAGGTCCAGGCGGTATTGCTGCCCCGGTTCTCCTGGTAGTCGGCGTAGGCGTCGAAGCCGGTGACGAGCAGGCCGGAGCTGCCGTTGGGACGCAGGGCGGTGTCGATCTCGAACAGGTCGCCCTCGCCGGTCTTGAGGGTGAGCCAGGTGATCAGCTTGCGCACGAAGGCAGCGTAGATCTCGGGGGCGCGCTCGTCCTCGTCGTCGAAGACGAAGACGATGTCCAGGTCGCTGCCGTAGCCCAGCTCCTTGCCGCCCAGCTTGCCGTAGCCGATGATGCCGAAGCGCGGCTCATCGCGGTGCCGGCGGCGCACCAGCGGCCAGCACCAGCGCGTGGTGACGCGCAGGATGGCGTCGGCCAGGGCCGACAGGTCGTCGGCCACCTGCTCGACGGTGATGCGCTCCTCCACGTCGCGCACCAGGGTGCGGAACACTTCGGCGTGGTGCGCGCGGCGCAGCAGGTTGAGCAGGTTCTCCTCGTCGTCCTCGCCAGTGCGCGCCAGGGCGACGCGGCGGTCTTCCAGCTCTTGCTCCAGCGTGGCGGCGTCGAAGCGGTCGCCCAGCAGGCTAGGGCTGGCCAATTCGTCGATGACGCCGGGGTGGCGCACCAGGTAGCGCGCGGGCCAGCGCGCGGCGCCCAGCACGCGCAGCAGCCGCTCGTGCACGGCCGGGCGCTCCAGCAGCAGGGCCAGGTAGCTCTCGCGCCGCAGCAGCGGCTCGACCCAGTCGATGAAGCGCAGCACGGCGGCCTCGGTGACGCGGCCGTCGTTCAGCCATTCGGCGGTGCGCGCCGTCAGGCGCAGCAGGCGCTGGCGCGCCTCGTCGCGCAGCGCCTGCACGCGCGGGTGCTCGCGCCAGGCGGCCAGTTGCTCGCGCACGGGGGCGCTTTGCAGCAGCTCGATCACGGCCTCCAGCTCGGGCGCGGCGCCGGCGGGGGCGTTCTTGCCCTTGCCGCAGCCCTTGCAGGGGGTGGCGCCGCCCAGCAGGCGGTCGAACTCCTGCGCCACCAGCTCGCGGTGCGCGTCCAGCTCGCACAGGAAGGGGCAGGCGCCGGGGTAGCCCAGGGTGCGGGCCAGCCAGTCGAGGTCGGCGTCCTGGGTGGGCAGCAGGTGGGTCTGCTGGTCGTCCAGGTACTGGATGCGGTGCTCGACCCGGCGCAGGAAGACGTAGGCGCGGGCCAGCGCGTCGGCCGTCTCCCGCGGCATCAGGCCGGCGCGCGCCACGCGCTGCAGGGCCTCCAGCGTGGGGCGGGTGCGCAGCTCGGGAAACTGGCCACCGCGCACCACCTGCAGCAGTTGCACGGTGAACTCGATCTCGCGGATGCCGCCGCGCGACAGCTTGACGTCGTTGGCGCGCTCGGGCCGGCCGGCGCTGCGTTTGCTGGCGTGGTCGCGGATCTGCTGGTGCAGCGTGCGCAGCGACTCGAACACGTTGTAGTCGAGGTACTTGCGGAACACGAAGGGCAGCACCACGCCGCGCAGCGCCTGGGCCGAGCCGTCGGCGATGTCGGCGCGCGGGGCAATGGCGCGGCTCTTCATCCAGGCGAAGCGCTCCCACTCGCGGCCCTGCACCAGCAGGTATTCCTCCAGCGCGTCGAGCGAGCAGACGGTGGGGCCGGAATTGCCGTTGGGCCGCAGCGCCAGGTCGACGCGGAAGACGAAGCCGTGCTCGGTGGTGTCGCCGACCAGGCCATAGATCAGCTTGACGGCGCGGGTGAAGTACTCCTGCACCGTGACCTGGCCGCCGCCACCCTCGCGACCGGTGGTCTCGCCGTCCTCGTCGTAGACGTAGATCAGGTCGATGTCGCTGGACACGTTCAGCTCGCGCGCGCCCAGCTTGCCCATGCCGATGACCCACATCCGGGCGCGCTGGCCGCTCTCGGCCATCGGCGCGCCGTGGCGCTCGTCGAGTTGGCGGAAGGCCTGCGCGCAGGCGGCGTCGAGCGCCAGCTCGGCCAGCTCGGTGACGGCGTGGGTGACGGTCTCCAGCGGCGCGCCCTGCTCGCAGTCCAGCACCACCAGCCGCTCCATGACCAACTGGCGCAGGATGCGCAACGCGGCGCCGGTGTCGTGGCCGCGCTGGCCCAGTTGCGCCAGGCAGGCTTCCATGGTTTCGCGCATGGGGGGGCCAGCGGCCAGCAGGGGCAACTCGTCCTCGTAGCGGCGCCGCAGGCGCTGCACCAGGCGCGAATGGCCGGCCAGGCCGGTTAACAAAGCTTCACGGTTGGCGGAAGAGCCTGGCGCATCGCCGCGGGTCATAATTTCTTTCCATGTCTCCGCAGGCCCCGCGGGCCTGTCTTCACCGCCCCGCCGGAACGCCATTGATCCAGTCCTCGATCAGAGTTGCCGCCATCGCGATGCGCTGGGCGTCGCGCGTGGCGGTGGCACTGGTGCTGCTGGCGATCCTGGCCTGGGCGGCCCTGCATTGGGTCATTGTGCCGCGAATCGACCAGTTCCGTCCCCGGCTGGAAACCCTGGCCTCGCGCGCCCTGGCCACCTCGGTGACCATCGGCGCGCTGCGGGCCGAATCGAATGGTCTCGTCCCCGCCGTGTCGCTGCACGACCTGCGCGTGCATGACCCTGCCGGGCACGCAGGCTTGCTGGTGCCGCGCACGCTGGTGGCCTTCTCGGTGGCCTCGCTGCTGCAGGGCGGCGTGGAGCAGTTGGTCATCGACCAGCCGGTGCTGGAGGTGCGCCGCACCGCGCAGGGCCGGCTGCTGGTCGGCGGCATCGACCTGTCGGGCGACGCGGCGGGCGACACCCAGGTGGCGGACTGGATTTTCTCGCAGGAAGAGATCCTGGTGCGCGGCGGCAGCGTGCGCTGGGTGGACGAGCAGCGCGGCGCGCCGCCGGTGGGCCTGACCCAGGTGGACGTGGTGCTGCGCAACGGCCTGCGGCGCCACCAGATGCGGCTGGACGCGACGCCCGAGGCCGCCTGGGGCGAGCGCTTCACCCTCATCGGCCAGTTCCGCCAGCCCCTGCTGTCGCGCCACGCCGGCCAGTGGCGCGGCTGGGACGGGCAGGTCTACGCCGAGCTGCCCCGCTTCGACGCGGCGCAGTGGCGCCAGGCGGTGGACTTCCAGGCCCACTGGGGCGTGGACCTGCGCGGCGGCCGGGGCGCGCTGCGCCTGTGGGCCGACGTGCGCCGGGGCCGGCCGGCCGGCGCCACCGCCGACCTCGCGCTGGGCGGCGTCGCCGTCACGCTGGCGCCGGGGCTGGAGCCGCTGGGCTTCGCCTCGCTGCAGGGGCGGCTGGGCTGGCGCGGGCAGGACGGCGGCATGGGCGTGAGCACGCGCGACCTGCAATTCGTCGATGCCGACGGCCTGGCCTGGCCGGGCGGCAACGTCGAGTTCAGCTACCGCGACGGCGAGGGCGGGAAGCCGGCCGGCGGCGAGCTGCGCGGCGACCGGCTCGACCTGGCCGCGCTGGCCAAGATCGCCCAGCGCCTGCCCCTGCCGGCCGAGGCGCGCGAGCGGCTGCGGGCGCACCCCCTGGCGGGCCTGGTCGAACGCCTGGAGGCGCGCTGGGACGGCGCGCTGGAAGCGCCGCGCGACTGGCGCGTGCAGGCCCGCGTGTCGGCCCTGGCGATCGGCGCCCAGGCCGCGCCGCCCGGCCCCGGCGGCAAGCCGGCGGCGGGCGTTCCGGGCATCGAGGGCGCCGCGCTCGACCTGGACGCCGCGCCGACCGGCGGCCGCGCCACGCTGGCCATCCGGGACGGGGCGCTGGCGTTTCCTGGCGTGTTCGAGGAGCCGCGCATCCCGCTGGCCGCGCTGTCGGCGCGCGCGCAGTGGCGCGTGCAGGGCGAGCGCGTCGAGCTGGACGTGGACGAGCTGACGCTCGCCAACGCCGACGCCACGGGGGTATTCAAGGCGCGCTGGCACACGGGCGATGCCGGCGGCGCCCGCTTTCCAGGCGTGCTCGACCTGCAGGGCGCGTTCGGCCGCGCCAACGGCGCCCGCGTGTACCGCTACCTGCCCCTGGGCGTCGTGCCCCAGGAGGCGCGCGACTACGTGCGCGACGCCATCCAGAAGGGCGACGCGCGCGACGTGGTGGTGCGCATCCGGGGCGACCTGCGGCAGGTGCCCTTCAACCTGCCCGGCGAGGTGGGCGAGTTCCGCTTCGGCGGCCAGGTGAGCGGCGTCACCCTGGCCTACGTGCCGCGCCGCGTGCAGCCCGAGAGCGAGCCGCCCTGGCCGGCGCTGGAGGATCTGTCGGGCGAGCTGGTTTTCGAGCGCGCCAGCATGCGCGTGCGCGGCGCCAAGGCACGGGTGCAGGGCCATCCGGGGTGGCGCTTCGCCGCCATCCAGGCCGACATCGCCGACCTGGACCGCACCCGCGTGGTGGTCGAGGCCGAGGGGCAGGGCCCGCTGGCGGCGGCGCTCGGCATCGTGCGGCAGTCGCCCGCGGCGCAGCTCACCCGGCACGCGCTCGACGACGCCAGCGCCACCGGCGAGGCCGGCCTGCGGCTGCGGCTCGACCTGCCGATCGCCCGCCTGGCGCAGTCCAAGGTGCAGGGCCGCGTCGCGCTGCAGGGCAACGACCTGCGCCTGAGCGCCGGCACGCCGCTGCTGGCGCAGGCGCGGGGCGCGGTCACTTTCTCCGACGCCGGCTTCGCGATCCAGGACGCGCGGGTGCGGCTGCTGGGCGGCGAGGCGCGCGTGAGCGGCGGCACCCCGCCGGCCGACGCCAGCGAGACGGCCGAGGTGCTGGTGCGCGCCAGCGGCACCGCCACCGCCGAGGGCCTGCGCCAGATGACGGACTGGGGGCCGGTGGCGGCCATCGCGCGGCAGGCCGGTGGCAGCGCGGCTTACGAGGCGGTGATCGGCTTTCGCGGCAGCGCGCCCGACGTGGTGGTCACCAGCGACCTGCGCGGCCTTGCGGTCGACCTGCCCGCGCCGCTGGCCAAGCCGGCGGAGGCCGCCTGGCCGCTGCGCTTCGAGCTGCGCCCGCAGCCGGCGTCCGGCGGGGCGGCGAAGCGCGAACGCTTGCGCCTCACCGTGGCCGACGTGCTGGCGCTGGACTACGAGCTCGATCCCGCCACCGCGCCGGCCCACGTGCTGCGCGGCGCCGTGGCCGTTGGCGCGCCCGCCGTGCAGGCGCACGCGCTGCCGGCCAGCGGCGTGCTGGCGCGCGTGCACCTGCCCCGGCTGGAAGTCGAGCCCTGGGAAGAGGCCGCCCGGCGCCTGTCCGGCGCGCCGCAGGACGCCGCGGCCAGCCCGCCGGCGGGCATCGGCGAGGGCTACGTGCCCGGCGCCTGGTCGGTGCGCGTGGACGAATTGCGCATCGATGAGCGCACCCTGCACGACGTGGCCGCCACCGGCACGCGCGAGGGCACGGCCTGGCGCGCCGACGTGCAGGCGCGCGAGCTGGCCGGCCGCATCGAGTACGCCGAGGGCGCCGAGGGGCGCGCCGGCCAGGTCCGCGCGCGGCTGGCGCGGCTCAGCATCCCGGCCGGCGGCGCGAACGAGAGCACCCTGGCCGAGCCGCCGGCCCGCATCCCGGCGCTGGACGTGGTGGTGGAGGACTTCGAGCTGCGCGGCAAGAAGCTCGGCCGGCTGGAGGTGCAGGCCGTCAACCGCGACGTGGCGCCCCCCCGCCCGGGCGCCGACGGCGTGCAGGAATGGCACCTGTCACGGCTGGCGCTGGCCATGCCCGAGGCCAGCTTCAGCGCCAGCGGCCGGTGGGCGGCCGCGCCCCGCGCGCCCGCGCTGCCGGCCGGCCCGCGCGCGCCGCGCGCCGAGGGCGACCCGCGCCGCACGGCGCTCGACTTCAGGCTCGACATCCGCGACGCCGGCGCGCTGCTGGCGCGGCTGGACATGCCCGGCGTGCTGCTGCGCGGCAAGGGCCAGATCGACGGCCGCCTCGGCTGGGCCGGCTCGCCGCTGTCGCCGCACTACCCCAGCATGGACGGCCTGCTGCACGTGGACGTGGGCGCGGGCCAGTTCCTCAAGGCCGAGCCTGGCATCGCCAAGCTGCTGGGCGTGCTCAGCCTGCAGGCGCTGCCGCGGCGGCTGACGCTGGACTTCCGCGACCTGTTCAGCGCCGGCTTCGCGTTCGACTTCGTGCGCGGCGACGTGGACGTGCGCCGCGGCGTGGCGCACACCAACAACCTGCGGATGAAGGGCGTGAACGCTGCCGTGCTGATGGACGGCAGCGCCGATATCGACCACGAGACACAGCAGTTGCGCGTGCTGGTGGTGCCCGAGATCGACGCCGGCACGGCGGCGCTGGTGGCCACCGCCATCAACCCGGCCATCGGTATCGGCGCCTTCCTGGCGCAGCTCGTGCTCCAGCGGCCGCTGGTGCAGGCGGCCACGCGCGAGTTCCACGTCGGCGGCACCTGGGACAATCCGCGGATCACCCCTGTCGATCCCAGGGCGGGCCGCGCCTCCGAGGCACCGGCCGCCGCCGAGGCGAAGCCGTGAGGGACCTGCCATGAAAGTCGCCGCCATCCAGATGACCTCCTGCACGCAGGTGGAGCACAACCTGCGCGCCGCCCACGCCCTGCTGGCCGAAGCCGCCGGCGGCGGCGCCGAGCTGGCGGTGCTGCCCGAGTACTTCTGCGCCATGGGCCGGCGCGACACCGACAAGCTGGCGCTGCAGGAGCCGCTGGGCGAGGGCCCCATCCAGGACTGGCTGGCCGCCACCGCGCGCGAGCTCGGGCTGTGGCTCGTCGGCGGCACGCTGCCGCTGGCCTGCGCGCCGCGCGACCCGGCGTCGCACCGCCGCAGTGCCGGGCCGCCCCAAGCGAAGGCGGCGGCCCCCTCGGGGGGCAGCGCAGCACGCGAAGCGGCGGAGCGTGGGGGCAAATGTCGCAATGCTTCGCTGGCTTTCGCGCCCACGGGCGAGTGCGTGGCGTGCTACGACAAGATCCACCTGTTCAAGTTCGACGATGGCAGCCGGGTCTACGACGAGGCAGCGGTGCTGGCGCGCGGCAGCCGGCCGGTCGGCTTCGACCTGCCCTCGCGCGACGGCCACCGCTGGCGCGTCGGCCTGAGCGTCTGCTACGACCTGCGCTTTCCCGAGCTGTACCGCGCCTACGCCGCCGAGGGCGCCGACCTGCTGCTGGTGCCCAGCGCCTTCACCCACGTCACCGGCCAGGCGCACTGGGAAGTGCTGCTGCGCGCCCGCGCGATCGAGAACCTGTGCGGCGTGGTCGCCGCGGCGCAGGGCGGCGAGCACGAGAACGGCCGCCGCACCTGGGGCCACAGCATGGTCGTCGATGCCTGGGGCCAGGTGCTGGCCGTGCAGGCCGAAGGGCCCGGCGTGGTGCTGGCCGATCTCGACCCGGCGGCCCTGGCCGCGCGGCGCGGCCAGTTGCCGGCGCTCGACCACCGCCGGCTATGAGCGCATTCAGCCTGCACGGCCTGCGCCCGGCCGCGCTCGCGCGCCTGCGCGCGCTGCGCCACGCCGGGCGGCGCTGGCGGCTGTGGGGCGTGCTGCTGCTGGTGGTGGGTGTGATGCTGGCGGTGCTGGTCTGGCTGGCGCGCAACCACGAGATCGACGAGGTGCAGCGCGTGCTCGACCGCGACAACGCCGACGCCGCGCAGGTTCTGCGCCAGGGCCTGGCGCGCCGGCTGCAGGACCTGCACGGCCTGGCCAGCACGTCCACCAGCGCCGAGGACTGGACGCCGGCCGCCCTGGCGCTGCTGGATCGCCACCGCGACTGGCTGCGGCTGGAGTGGCGCGACGCCGCGCTGCGCCCCCTCGCCGCCATCGACAGCCCCTACTACCCCGCCTTCCTGGGCGACGACTCGGCGTCCCACGCCATGCCCGAGCAGGAAGTGGCCGAGACCTGCGCCGCCGCGCGCAAGCTGGGCGGCGCGGCCTACGCCGACAGCCGCTTCGCCCGCCGGGCTGGCGGTGTGGGCGAGGAGGTGATGGAGCTGTGCATGGTCGTCCAGCAGGGCCAGCGCCTGCTGGGCTACATGCTGGTCACGTACTCGCTGGGCGGCCTGCTCGACGCCATGCTGGCGCCCGCCTACACGCAGCGCCAGAGCGTGGCCTTCACCCAGTTGGACGGCACGCGCCTGGCCGTGCACGGCGGCGCGCGGCGCGGCGCGCGGCTGTTCGTGTCGCAGCACGTGTTCGACCTGCCGGGCAACGCCCTGGTGCTGCGCATGGAGGGCGGCCGCCAGACGCCCGACGTGCTGCCCAACGTGATGACGGCGCTGGTCACCGGCCTGTCGATCGCGCTGGTGACGGTGCTGGTGCTGCTGGCGCGCGACTTCCGCCGCCGCCAGCAGGCCGAGGCCGAGCTGGCCGAGGCGCTGGCCTTCCGCAAGGCGATGGAGAACTCGCTGGTCACCGGCCTGCGCGCGCGCGACCTGCAGGGGCGCATCACCTACGTCAACCCGGCCTTTTGCGCCATGGTGGGCTTCGAACCCGACGAGCTGGTCGGCCAGAGCGTGCCGTCGCCGTACTGGCCGCCCGAGCACGCGCACGAGTACGGCCAGCGCCAGGCGGTGCGGCTGGCCGGCGACGCGCCGCCGCGCGAGGGGATGGAATCGGTCTTCATGCGCAAGGACGGCACCCGCTTTCCGGTGCTGATCATCGAGGCGCCGCTGATCAGCACGCTGGGCAAGCACAGCGGCTGGATGGGCGCGGTGCTCGACCTGACGGCGCAGCGCCGCGCCGAGGAGCTGTCGCGCGCCAGCCAGGAGCGCCTGCAGGCCACGGCTCGGCTGGCCACCGTGGGCGAGATGGCCTCGCTGATGAGCCACGAGCTGAATCAGCCGCTGGCCGCCATCGCCAGTTACGCCACCGGTTCGCTCAACCTGCTGCGCGACGACGACGCTCCGCCGCCGGGCGCCACGCTGGCCGACGTGCGCACCGCGCTGGCGCGCATCGCCGAGCAGGCCGGGCGCGCCGGCAAGGTCATCAATAGCGTGCACGACCTGGTGCGCCGGCGCGCCTCCACGCGGCAGGCCGTGGCGCCGCGGGCGCTGATCGAAGCCGTGCTGCCCCTGGTGCAGCTGCAGGCGCGCAAGCTGGGCATCACCGTGCGCGTGCACTGCCCCGACACGCTGCCCCGTGCCTGGTGCGAGCACACCATGATCGAGCAGGTGCTGCTGAACCTGGCGCGCAACGGCATGCAGGCCATGGCCGAGGTGCCGGGGCCGCGCGTGCTGACGCTGAGGGTCGGCGCGGCGCCGGCGCCGCACCGCCCGCAACTGCGCTTCACCGTCGCCGACACCGGCGAGGGCATCGGCGAGGAGGTGGGGCGCCAGCTCTTCACGCCCTTCTTCACCACCAAGGCCGAGGGCATGGGCCTGGGCCTGTCGCTGTGCCGCACGGTGATCGAGCAGCACGGCGGCGCGCTGGCCTACGCGCCGCAGGCGCCGCGCGGCACGGTGTTCAGCTTCACATTGGCGATCGCGGCATGACCCGCCCCCGTGGCTCCACTCGCTGCGCGACCCCGGCCACGGGTGCACTGGGCAGTCGGTAATACTTAAATAATAGCTGTCACCGCAGTATCGGAGCGGGTTTCCATCACTTTTGATGCTCGACCGGAGGCCGCCAGCGCTTGAGCAGCAGCGCATTGCCGGTGACGCTGACCGACGACAGCGCCATGGCCGCGCCGGCCACCACCGGGCTCAGGTAGCCAAAGGCCGCCAGCGGGATGCCGGCCACGTTGTAGACAAAGGCCCAGAACAGGTTCTGCCGGATCTTGGCCACCGTGCGGCGCGAGATGTCCAGCGCCGCCGGCACCAGCCCCACGTCGCCGCGCATCAGCGTGACGCCGGCCGCGTGCATGGCCACGTCGGTGCCGCTGCCCATGGCCAGGCCGACGTCGGCGGCCGCCAGGGCGGGGGCGTCGTTCACGCCATCACCCACCATGGCCACGACGTGTCCATCATTTCTCAACTGCCCCACCGCCCGCGCCTTGTCGCCCGGCAGCACCTCGGCCATCACCTCGCCGGCGTCGGGGTCCAGGCCCAGCCGGCGCGCCATGGCCTCGGCGGCGCCGCGGTTGTCGCCGGAGATCATCACGGCGCGCACGCCCCGCGCGCGCAGGGCCGCCAGCGCGGCGGCGGCGCCGGGCTTGGGCTCGTCGCCGAAGGCCAGCAGGGCCAGGGCGCAGGGCGTCGCGTCCGGCGCATCGCGCACGGCCAGTATTGAAATCGTAGCGCCTGCCGATTGCTGGGCGCGGGCTTGAGCCCAAAATGGCTCCAAATCCACGCCCAGTTCCGCCATCCAGTGCTGGCTGCCGATCAGCACGCCGCGGCCGTCCACCGTGCCCTCGGTGCCGCGGCCGGGCACGGCCCTCACGTCCAGCGGGGCCTCGCTGGCCAGCGACCGCTCACGCGCCGCGTTGACCACCGCGCGCGCCAGCGGATGCTCGCTGCCGCCCTGCAGGCTGGCGGCGGCGCGCAGCGCGGCGGCTTCATCGACGCCGGTCGCCGGCACCAGCGCCAGCAGGCGCGGCTGGCCGAGGGTGAGCGTGCCGGTCTTGTCGAAGGCCACGGTGTCCACGCGGTGGGCAACCTCCAGCGCCTCGGCGTCCTTGATGAGGATGCCGAAGCGCGCCGCCACGCCGGTGCCGGCCATGATGGCCGTGGGCGTGGCCAGCCCCAGCGCGCACGGGCAGGCGATGACCAGCACCGCCACGGCGCGGATCACCGCCGTCTCCACCCCCGCGCCGGCCAGCCACCAGCCGGCGGCGGTGAGCAGCGCGATGCCCAGCACCACGGGCACGAAGATGGCCGACACCCGGTCCACCAGCCGCTGCACGGGCGCCTTGCCGGCCTGGGCGTCTTCCACCAGGCGGATGATGTGCGCCAGCACGCTCTGGCTGCCGGCGGCGGTGACTTCCACCACCACGCGGCCGTCGCCGTTGATCGAGCCGCCCGTGAGCGCGTCGCCCACGCCCTTGGCCACCGGCAGCGGCTCGCCCGTCAGCATGGATTCGTCCACCTGCGTGGCGCCTTCGCGCACCCGGCCGTCGGCGGGCACGCGCTCGCCGGGGCGCACGGCCAGCCGGTCGCCGGCGCGCAACTCGTCCACGGGAATGTCCTGCTCTCCATCGAAACCGATCAGGTGCGCCACCTCGGGCCGCAGCGCGTGCAGCGCGCGGATGGCGGCGGTGGTCTGGCGCTTGGCGCGCGCCTCCAGCCACTTGCCCAGCAGCACCAGCGTGACCACCACCGCCGCGCTCTCGAAGTACAGGTGCGCGTGTTCGCCATGGCCGGAGAACAGCCACAGCCACGCCGACAGCGCCCACGCCGCCGTGGTGCCGATGGCCACCAGCAGGTCCATGTTGCCGGTGCCGGCCTTGAGCGCGTGCCAGCCCGCGCGGTAGAAGCGCGCGCCGAGCCCGAACTGCACCGGGGTGGCGAGCAGGAACTGCACCCAGGCCGGCGGCATCCAGGCGATGCCGAAGGGCATCAGCAGCATGGGCGCCACCAGCGGCGCGCACAGCAGCAGGCCGATGCCCACGGGCGCGAAGCCGGCCCAGGGCGAATCGGAGACGTCGTCGATGGCGGCACCGGCCGCGCGCGGCGCGTAGCCGGCGTCGCGCACGGCGCGGCGAAGCCGCGGGCCCGGGTCGGCATCACCCGAAAAGGTGATGCGCGCGCTTTCGGTCGCCAGGTTGACGCTGGCCTCCTGCACGCCGGGCACCTTCTTCAGCGCCCGCTCCACGCGCGCCACGCACGAGGCGCAGGTCATGCCGCCGACGCCCAGGTCGAAAGTCGAGATGAGGGAGGTCTGGTTCATGCCCGCAGTGTGAAGCCTGCCATCATGGCAATGTCAACCGGCGGATGGATTTTGAATAAAAAATGGCCCAAGCCCGTGCTGGTATTTAGCCGACAGCTATCAAAATAGTATCAATTCACCCGCACGCTTGACATTGCCATGATGGCAGGGTTCATCATCGCGTCCTGTCGAACTTGGAGAACCTCATGAGCCAGCCCTTCACCTTCACCGTCACCGGCATGACCTGCGGCCATTGCGAGGCCGCGGTCCGGCGCGCCATCGGCCAGCTCGACGCCGCCGCCCAAGTGCGCATCGACCGTGCGCGCCACCTCGTCGAGGTCGAGAACGCCAGCCAGCCGCGCGAAGCGATCGCCGCCGCCATCCGCGAGGAAGGCTACGCGGTGGCGGAATGAGTGCCACTGCGCCGACGCCGGGCCGCCCCAAGGCGGCGCGAGCCTCCTCGGGGGGCAGCGGACCTCGCGCAGCGGGGGAGCGTGGGGGCTATGTCTCTATTGGTGAAGCCGCGCGCGCCTCGGGCGTGTCGGCCAAGATGGTGCGGCACTACGAAGCGCTCGGCCTGCTGGGCGACGTGGCGCGCACCGACGGCGGCTACCGCCAGTACGGCGAGGCCGACATCCACACCCTGCGCTTCATCAAGCGCGCCCGCGATCTGGGCTTCTCGATGGCCGAGATCGCCGGGCTGATCGGCCTGTGGCGCGACCGCGCGCGCGCCTCGGCCAGCGTCAAGCAGATCGCCCAGGCGCACGTGAACGATCTCGAAAAACGCATCCAGGCCATGCAGGCCATGCGCCGCACGCTGCAGAACCTGTTGCACCACTGCCACGGCGACGAGCGGCCCGACTGCCCCATCCTGGACGATCTGGCGGGTCAACCACCCCCTTGAGCCGCCGCCCGGCCGCCCGAAGGCGGCGAAGGCCCCCTCGGGGGGCAGCGGACCTCGCGCAGCGGGGGAGCGTGGGGGCCTCAGTTTGTTTGCCCAACTTTACAAGCCGACATCGGGCTGCGATGCGGGCGACACACCCGGCGCCCAGACTGCGGGGCCAAGCCGGCGTGGTTCTCGTGATCTCCATCGAGGGCGCCGGCCGGACCCCCGTCTCTGACGCTTTGCGTCGAAAGGAACCCGACCATGACCCCGACGACCCCGAAACGCCTGCTGCTCGCCGCCCTCCTGGCCGCCGCCAGCGCCTTCGCCGTGGCGCAGACCCCCGCGCCGGCCGCCTCCGCCACCCCGGCCGCCGGCGAGCACCACGCCCAGCGCGACCCGGCCCAGCGCCATCAGCGCATGGCCGAACACCATGCCCAGCGCCAAGCCGAACTGAAGGCCCAGCTCAAGCTCACCCCCGCGCAGGAAGGCGCCTGGACCACCTACACCGCCGCCCTGAAGCCCGAGCCCCGGCAGCCGCGCGCGGACCGGGCCGAGTTCGAGAAGCTCACCACGCCCCAGCGCATCGACCGCCTGCAGAGCCTGCAGGCCGAACGCCAGCAGCGCATGGCGCAGCGCGGCGAGGTGGTCAAGACGTTCTATGCCCAGCTCGCGCCCGAGCAGCAGAAGGTGTACGACCAGCAGACGCTGCGTCGCCACGCGCCGGGGCAGCGCCACGGCAAGCCCCACCATGGCCCGCACGGCCCCGCAGCGCGCTGAGTCCTTCCCAGCACGCACGCCGGCAGCGGGGCTCGCGCACTCCCTCCCGGCTTTTTTCAGGGTTTTCACGGTGTTTTGGCCATTCGCCTGCATCCTCATTGCGCCGGCAGCTCCTTTTTTTGAAGCAATCCGGGCGGGCCGGCTGGCCGCGCGCCCACTTTGGCCGTAAGCTGCGGCCCCGTGCCCTCTCCCATTCCCTCCCCCTTGCCGCTGCCGGCCGTACGCCGGGTTCCGCTGACGGCACCCTTCAAATGGCTGGCCCTGGGCTGGCGCGACCTGTGGCGCTGCGGTGCCTGGAGCCTGCTGCACGGCCTGGTGCTGGCGGCCTTCGGCGCCCTGCTGGTGCTGGCCGCCGGCGACCGCTTCTGGCTGCTGGCGGGGGCGTTCTCGGGCTTCCTGGTCGTCGCGCCGGTGCTGGCCACGAGCCTGTACGCCCTCAGCCGCGCGCTGGAGCACGGCGAGCCCGTGGGCGCGCGCACCATCGTCCAGACCTGGACGCGCTGGCAGCACGCGCGCTTCGCCGCGCAGGGCGGCTACTGGAACCTGGTGCGCTTCGGCGTGCTGCTGTCGCTGGCCGGCACCGGCTGGGTGCTGACCTCGGCCGCGCTCATCACCGTGCTGGCGCCGCAGCCGGTGCACACACCGATGGACTTCGTGCGCCACGTGATGCTGGCGCCGGGCGGCCACCTGTTCGAGCTGTGGCTGACCCTGGGCGCGCTGATGTCGGCGCCGCTGTTCGCCTCCAGCGTGGTATCCATGCCGCTGCTGCTGGACCGGCGCGTGGATGTGCTGCAGGCCGTGCTGACCAGTTGGCGGACTGTGCTGACCAACCCCGGCGCGCTGGCGCTGTGGGCGGCGCTGATCATGGGCCTGACCCTGCTGGGCATGGCCACCCTGCTGGTCGGCCTGATCGTCGCCGTGCCTTGGCTGGGCCACGCCAGCTGGCACGCCTACCGCGCGCTGGTCGATGCCTCGAACCTGCCCGAGCGCCTGCCGCCCGAGGGAGAGGCCTGATGTTCGGCTTCAACGAAGAACAGATCGCCTGGTTCGGCCTGACCATCGGCGTGGCCGCCTTCATGCTCTACATGGTGTTCATCGTCGCCCAGCTCGCCTGGGAGTCGAAGGCGGGCAAGTTCGGCACCTTCGTGCTGTTCCTGGCGCTGGCCTTCGGCATGCTGGGCTTCGTGGCCAAGGGCGTGATCCAGTGGATGATCGATAAGTAGCCTGACACGCCGAGCCCCCGACAGCCAGCCCCTCCCCATCCGGTGAGGGGCTTTTTTTCCTTCAGAGAAACCTGTGGACAGTTCTGGCACAAGCCGCCACTTGTCCACAGGCCGCGCCGCGTCGCCCGAGTTGTTCCTCTTCGTCCTTTGGGCCCACGGTGTCTTGCGCACACACGCGAACCCCGGGCAAGTGGCTGTCGCGACACGGTAATCCATCCTTGTCCACAAAAGCGCAGGACACCTACTACGACTACTAATGAATCACAAAGAGATAAGACAGAACAACCCCCGAACCGCCGCGCCGAGAAATGACCCTGGCGCCGGCGCCAGCCGGGCCCCGGCCCCGTTACATCCGCACGCCGAAACACCACCGTGGCACGGGGTGCGACTGTTAAGATCGGCCGGCTTTTTTCGCATTGCCTCCAGGCCCCGATCCCGACCCTCCGCCGCCGTTGTCCCGCGCCCCATGTCCGTTGCCCTCGCCGGCCGCAGCCCCGCCACCTTTGAAATCAAGAGCGCCAGCCTGCCGCTGCTGGCGCTGCGCCTGAAGTCGGCCGACCTGGGCGCCCTGGCCGACGAGTTGGCGTCGCAGTACGGCGAGATGCCGGACTTCTTCGACGACGACCTGCTGGTGCTCGACTTGGCCGCGCTGCAGCCCGAGGGCGCGGACGCCGCCATCGACTTCGCCGGCCTGATCGACCTGCTGCGTCAGCGGGGCCTGCGCCCGCTGGCCGCGCGCGCCGGCAGCCCGGCGCAGATGGCCGCCGCCGCCGCCGCCGGCCTGCCCGCCGCGCCCGACGTGCGCGTGCAGGCCCCGCCGCGCCCGACCGAGACCGCGCCGGCCGCGACCGTCCCGGCCCCCGCCACGGCGGCCGAGCCGCCGGCCGCCGGCGCCCTGGTCGTCGACCGGCCGCTGCGTTCGGGCCAGCAGGTGTACGCGCGCGGGCGCGACTTGGTGCTGCTGGCCATGGTCAACCCCGGCGCCGAGGTCATCGCCGACGGCCACATCCACGTCTATGCGCCGCTGCGCGGCCGCGCCATCGCCGGCGCGCGCGGCTGGCCCGAGGCGCGCATCTTCGCGCGCGAGATGCGGCCCGAACTGGTGTCCATCGCCGGCGTCTACCGCACCAGCGAGGAGCAGTTGCCCGAACCGGTGTGGGGCCGCGCGGCCTCGGTGCGCCTCAGCTCCACCGAGACGGGCGACAAGCTGTACTTCGAACCCATCCCGGATTGACCAGCGAGAACGGGCCTTTCCTCCACCAACATGCACGAACCAAGGGTGCTCTGACATGGCAAGAATCGTTGTGGTGACCTCCGGCAAGGGCGGCGTGGGCAAGACCACCACCAGCGCCGCCTTCGCTTCCGGGCTGGCGCTGGCCGGCCACAAGACCGCGGTGATCGACTTCGACGTCGGGCTGCGCAATCTCGACCTCATCATGGGCTGCGAGCGGCGCGTGGTGTACGACCTGATCAACGTCATCCAGGGCGAGGCCAACCTGACGCAGGCGCTCATCAAGGACAAGCAGTGCGACAACCTGTTCGTGCTGGCCGCCAGCCAGACGCGCGACAAGGACGCGCTGACGCAGGAGGGCGTGAAGAAGGTGCTCGACGACCTGGCGGCGATGGACTTCGACTACATCGTCTGCGACTCGCCCGCCGGCATCGAGACCGGCGCGCTGCTGGCCATGCGCTACGCCGACGAGGCCCTGGTGGTGACCAACCCCGAAGTCTCCAGCGTGCGCGACTCCGACCGCATCCTGGGCATGCTGGGCAGCAAGACGCAGCGCGCCATCGATGGCAAGGAGCCGGTCAAGGAGCACTTGCTCATCACCCGCTACAACCCGGGCCGCGTGGCCGAAGGGCAGATGCTGAGCCTGCAGGACATCCAGGACATCCTGCGCATCAAGCTGATCGGCGTCATCCCCGAGAGCGAGGCGGTGCTGCAGGCGTCCAACCAGGGCCTGCCCGCCGTGCACTTGAAGGGTACCGACGTGTCCGGCGCCTACGAGGACGTGATCGAGCGCTTCCTGGGCGCCGACAAACCCCTGCGCTTCGTCCAGGCCGAGAAGCCGGGTTTCTTCAAGCGCCTGTTCGGAGGCCGGTGAGCCATGTCCTTCTTCAGCTTTTTCCTGGGCGAGAAGAAAAAGACCGCCAGCGTCGCCAAGGAGCGCCTGCAGATCATCCTGGCGCACGAGCGTTCGGGCGGCAATGCCGGCAAGCCCGACTACCTGCCCGACCTGCAGCGGGACCTGATCGCCGTCATCAGCCGGTACGTCAAGATCGACCCCAAGGACATCAGGGTGCACCTGGAGCGCCAGGACGACCTGGAGGTGCTGGAGGTCAAGATCGAGCTGCCCGAGAAGGCCGACAAGCCCGAGATCGCCGTCAAGGCTTAGGTTTTCGGCCAAATCGGGCTGAAGCCCGCACCCGTATTGCGCGAACAGCTATTTTTTAGATAGCGAGCCCGTGCCGGGCAGCGCCAGTTCGATCCGCGCCTCGAAGCCGCGCGCGCGGCCGGGCGGGGGCGACGACAGGGCGAGCACGCCGCCGTGCCGCGCCACGATGCTCGACGCGATCGACAGGCCCAGCCCGTACCCCGCCTGGTCGCGTGCGTGGCGCACGTGGCGTTCGCGCAGCGTGGCCAGTTGTTCGGCGGGCACGCCCGGCCCGGCGTCGCGCACGATCAGGCTGGCGGGAGCGTGCACCTCGATCTCGACCGCGGCGCCGGCGCTGTAGCGCAGGGCGTTTTCGACCAGGTTGCGCAGGGCGATGGCCAGCGTGTCGGCGTCGCCCTGCACGGGAGCCATGGGGCTGTCGGGCAGGATCAGGTCGAGCCGGCGGCGCGCGTCCAGGCTGGCCCAGAACTCGTGGGCGACGGTGCTGGCCAGGGTGTCGAGCCGCACCGGCTCGTGGGACAGCGCGGCGCCCGATTCGGCGCGCGAGAGCTGCAGCAGCTTCTCGGTGCGTTCGCGCAGGGTGCGCAGGGCGCCGTGGGCGGCGCGCACGTGGGGGTCGTCGAGGCCGGCGTCGAAGGCGGTCTGCAGGCGCAGCTGCGCCACGGCCAGCGGCGTGCGCAGCTCGTGCGCGGCGTTGGCGGCCAGCGCGCGCTCGACGTCGAGCGCGTGCGCCAGCCGCTCCAGCAGGCGGTTCACGTCCTCGCCGACCGAGGCCAGCTCGGCCGGCAGGCCGCTCAGAGCGAGCGGGCGCAGATCCCCCGCGCCGCGCTCGCCGATCTGGCGCTGCAGCGCGTGCAGCACGCGCAGCTCGCGCGTGGCCACGCGGGGCAGGGCCCAGGCCAGCACCGCCAGCCCGGCCGCGGCGGCGACCAGCAGCACCAGCAACGCCTCGCGCCACTCCTGGTTGCGCTCGGACAGGGGGTCGGCCAGCAGGAAGAAGACCGGCTGCCGCGGGTGCGCCACCACGTGGATGCGCCAGGCCTCGGTGTCGTGGAAGCCGGGCCGCAGCGGCACGCCGAAGGGCTGCGCGGGGGCCTGTGGGGAGCGCAGCAGCAGCCGGCCGGCGGGGTCGAGGAGCTGGTAGATCAGCGGCCGGTCGTGGAACAGCGGTTCATCGGCCACGACGGGCCGCGCCGGGCCGGCGCGGTCGAGCTGGAACATCGCCACGTCGAAGATGCGGTGCGCGCTCTCGGCCAGTTCGGCGTCGAAGTTCTCCTCGATCTCGTGGTTGAGGAAGAAGGCCACGGCGGCCACGCCGGCGAGCCAGACCAGGGCCAGGCTCAGCACGAGCGCGCGGGCCAGGCGCCAGGCCAGGGTGCGGGTGGTCATCGGGGGTCGCCGGACGGGGCGGGGCCGTCGGCCCCGAGGCGGTAGCCCAGGCCGCGCTGTGTCTGGATGGCCTCGCGCCCGAGCTTGCGCCGCAGGCGGCTGACGAAGACTTCCAGCGTGTTGCTGTCGGCCTCGGCGTCGAAGCCGTACAGCGCGTCCAGCAGCGTCTCGCGGGTGTGCAGCCAGCCAGGGCGCGCGGCCAGCACGCGCAGCAGGGCCCATTCCTTGGGCGTGAGCACGATGGGCACGCCGCCCTTGCGCACGGCCTCGCGGGCCAGGTCGATCTCCAGCGGCCCCAGCCGCAGCGTGGCGCCGCCCGCGCCGCCGCCGGCCGCCAGGCGCCGGTTGACGGCGCGCAGGCGCGCCAGCAGCTCCTCGGGGTCGTAGGGCTTGACGAGGTAGTCGTCCGCGCCGGCGTCCAGCCCGCGGATGCGGTCGCTCACTTGATCGCGCGCCGTCACCACCAGGGTCACGGGCGTGCTGGGCAGCGCGCGCAGCGCCGGCATCAGCGCCAGGCCGTCGCCGTCGGGCAGGTGCAGGTCCAGCAGCACGGCGGCGTAGGCCGCGCCGGCGATGTGCGCGCGCGCCTCGGCCAGCGTGGCCACGGCATCGATGGTGTACGACTTGGCGCGCAGGTAGCCGCACACGGCCTGGGCCAGGGCGGGGTCGTCTTCGACCAGGAGGATGCGCATGGACGGGCCGGTGGAAGAGGCAGTGGACAAGGATGCGCCGCCAAGATGAACGGAGTCTGACCGCGCGGTTCAGGGCCGCTTCAGGCTCGGATTCTAGGTTCGCGGGATGCCCTTCGTGATCTCCGGCGCCGCGCGCGCCGCCTTGCCTTCGCCGCCCGCGGCCTCTTCCTGGCGGCAGCGCTGCGTGGCGCTCTGGCGCGCGCCGCGCAGTCCCCAGGCCATCGTGTGCGTGCTGGCCGCCTGGCTGGTGCTGGTGGCCAACGGGGCCTTGTGGGCGCGCCTGGGGCAGGCCGACGGCTACAACGGCTCGCTGGTCTTGTTGCGCGCGGCCTTCGCCTGGCTGGCCCTGTGGGGCACGGTGCTGCTGCTGGGGCTGACGGCCTGGCCGCGCGGCATGAAGCCGGCGTGGACCGTGCTGCTGGTGGTGGCCGCCTGCGCGCAGCACTTCATGCTGGCCTATGGCGTGGTGATCGACGGCGGGATGGTGCGCAACGTGCTGCAGACCCACGCGAGCGAGAGCGCCGACCTGTGGAGCCCCGGGCTGGCGGCGCATCTGCTGCTGGTGGCCGGCCTGCCGCTGGCGTGGCTGTGGCAGGTGCCGGTGCGGCGCGCCGGCGCGTGGCGCAGCCTGGGCCGCACCGGGGCGCTGCTGCTGGGCGCCAGCGCGCTGCTGCTGCTGGGGGTGCTGGGCCTGTACCGCGAGCTGGCGCCGGTGGTGCGCAACAACATGGCGCTGCGCTTCGCCTTCAACCCGGTCAGTCCGGTGCTGGCGGTGGCGGACGTGGTGATCAAGCCGCTGCTGCGCCGGCCCCGGCCCCGGCCCTTCGTCAGCATCACGGCGGGGGCCGAACTGGGCGCCAGCTACGGCGCCGCCGCGCGGCCGCCGCTGCTGGTGCTGGTGGTGGGCGAGACGGCGCGCGCCGACCACTTCGGCCTGAACGGCTATGCGCGCGACACCACGCCGGAGCTGGCCCGGCGCGGCGTGCTGAGCTGGCGCGACGTGCGTTCGTGCGGCACCAGCACGCTGCAGTCGGTGCCGTGCATGTTCTCGCACCTGGGGCGCGAGGCCTTCGTGCGCCGCGCCGCCAACCACGACAACCTGCTGGACGTGCTGCGGCAGGCCGGCCTGGCCGTGCTGTGGCTGGACAACCAGGCCGGCTGCAAGGGCGTGTGCGAGCGCGTGCCCAGCGCCTCGACCGAGGACGCGCAGGACACCGCCGCCGGCCGCCGCCTGTGCGAGGGCGGCGAATGCCTGGACGAGCTGATGCTGGACGGCTTGGACGAGCGCATCGCCGCGCTGCCCGAGGCCCGGCGTCGCCGGGGCGTGGTGCTGGTGCTGCACCAGATGGGCAGCCACGGCCCGGCGTACCACAAGCGCTCCAGCGCCGGGGCCAAGGCGTTCCAGCCCGAGTGCCGCACCCATGCGCTGGCCGATTGCGCGCGCGAGGAACTGGTCAACGTGTACGACAACTCCATCCGCGAGACCGACCGCTTCCTCGCGCACACCCTCGACTGGCTGCGCGCGCGCCAGGCGCGTTTCGACACCGGCTTTCTGTACCTGTCGGACCACGGCGAATCGCTGGGCGAGATGGGCCTGTACCTGCACGGCATGCCCTACGCCGTGGCGCCCGAGGCGCAGAAGCGCGTGCCCCTGGTCGCCTGGACCGGCCCGCTGGGCAAGCGCACCGGCATCGACGCCGGGTGCCTGCGCGGCACGCTCGACGCGCCGCTGACCCACGACCACCTGTACCACACGGTGCTGGCCCTGATGGACGTGCGCAGCCCCACCTACCGGCCCGGGCTCGACGCGTTCGCGCCGTGCCGCGGCAGCCCGGCATGAGGGGCTTGGCCTCTCCGTTGGTGCGTTCTGGATCAAAGTGGCCATGAGCCCGCACCCGCCATGTGCCGAAAGCTATCATTAGAGTAGCGTCCTAGAATTGGAAGCCATGCCGGCTTCCACCCCCGCGCCGCCCGTCGGCAAGCCCGTCATCCTGGTGGTGGAGGACGAGCCCGGCATCGCCGACACCCTGCACTACGTCCTGGCCAGCGACGGCTTCGAGCCGCTGCACTGCGCCAGCGCGCGCGAGGCCGTCGAGCGCTTCGCCGCCCGCGCGCCCGACCTGGCCATCCTCGACGTCGGCCTGCCCGACATGAACGGCTTCGAGCTGTTCCGGCAGCTCCAGGCGCTGCCCGGCGGCAAGCGGGTGCCCATGCTCTTTCTCACCGCGCGCTCGGCCGAGATCGACCGCGTCGTCGGCCTGGAGCTGGGCGCCGACGACTACGTGGCCAAGCCCTTCTCGCCGCGCGAGCTGGTGGCGCGCGTGCGCACCATCCTGCGCCGCAGCCAGCGCGGGGAGGCGGCGGAAAACGCAGCGGATTCCAAGGAAAAACCGACATCAGCCCGCTTGGATACTGCGCCGACAGCTATTGAAAATGAAGCAACCCGGCCCACCCGCCACGGCCCCTTCGAGCTGGACGCCGAGCGCCGCCTGATCCGCTACCACGGCCAGCGGCTGGACCTGGCACGCTACGAATACGGCCTGCTGGCCACGCTGATCCAGCGCCCCGGCCGCGTGTTCACGCGCGGCGAACTGCTGGCGCGCGTGTGGGACGAGCGGGCCGAGAGCTTCGACCGCACCGTCGACGCCCACGTCAAGACCCTGCGCGCCAAGCTGCGCGCCGTGCGGCCGGGCGACGACCCGATCCGCACCCTGCGCGGCGTGGGCTACGCGCTGAACGAGTGAGCCGCCGCACCCGCATCCTGCTGGCCTTGCTGGCCGTCTACGCCCTCGGCATGGCGGCGCTGCTGTACCAGCTGCTGGCCGACCTGGACCCGCGCTACCGCGAGTCGGCCGAGGAGGGGCTGATCGAGACCGCGCAGCTCATGGCCACCGTGATCGAGCAGGAGGTGGAGCAGGGCGCGTTGCCCACCGACCGCATCGCCGCCATCTTCCGCGACGTGTACGCGCGGCGCTTCTCGGCCCAGGTCTACCAACTGCACAAGACCCGCGTCGAGCTGCGCGCCTACGTCACCAACCGCCACGGCCAGGTGGTGTACGACTCCACCGGCCGCCACCTGGGGCAGGACTACGCCGGCTGGCGCGACGTGCGCAACACCCTGCGCGGCGAGTACGGCGCGCGCACCACGCGCGACGTGGCCAGCGACCCCGGCAGCACCGTCATGTATGTGGCCGCGCCCATCCGCTGGGAGGGCGAGATCGTCGGCGTGGTCTCGCTCGGCAAGCCGGTGCAAAGCTTCGGCCAGTTCGTCGCCGCCGCGCGCGGCAACATTCTCTACGTGGGCCTGATGTCCGCGCTGTCGGTGCTGCTGCTGGCGGTGCTGCTCTCTTTTTTGCTGATGCGGCCGCTGGGCATCACCACCGACCTGCTGGCCGCCCTCGGCACCGCGTGGTGGCACGACGAGCGCGGGCGCCGCCGCTTCAGCCCGCGCCGCGCCTGGCGCGCGCTGCGGGCGCAGTCGCGCGCGGCGCTGCAGGAGGCGCGCGACGCCATCGCCGGGCGCAACTACGTGCAGGACTACGTGCGGCAGCTCGCGCACGAGCTGAAGAGCCCCATCTCCGCCGTGCGCGCCGCCGCCGAGCTGCTGCAGGAGCCCGGCCTGCCGCCCGAGCAGGGGCGCAGGTTCGCCGCCAACATCGCGCGCGAATCGCAGCGGCTGCAGGACGTGGTGGAACGCATGATGGAGCTGTCCGCGCTGGAGAGCCGGCGCCTGCTGCGCGAGCAGCAGCGCGTGCCCCTGGCGCCGCTGCTGCACGAGCTGGCCACCGGCGCCCGCGCCCGGGCGCCCGGCCTGCGCATCGAGGTCACCGTGCTGGACGACGTGGCGGTGGAGGGCGACCCCTTCCTGCTGCGGCGCGCGGTGGGCAACCTGCTGGACAACGCGGTGGACTTCTCCACCCCTGGCGGCGCCGAAGGCGACGGGGCGGACATCGTGCTCACCCTCGCGCGCGAGGGCCGCTGGGCGCTGGTCCGGGTGCGCGACCACGGCCCCGGCGTGCCGGCCTTCGCGCAGGACAAGGTGTTCGACAAGTTCTTCTCGCTGGCGCGGCCGCGCACGCACAAGAAAAGCACCGGCCTGGGCCTGGCCTTCGTGCGCGAGATCGCCGTGCTGCACCAAGGCGGCGTCACCCTGGCCAACGCCCATCCGCGGCAGGAGCCGGGCTTCGATCTCGACCGGTCGCGCCGGGGCGCGCTGGCGGTGCTGCGGCTGCCGGCGCTGTGAGGGAGGAGAAACGGCGGCAGGTGCCCGTCGGCCAGGCTCCTCCTGAGCAGGACGGGGGCTGGCGTCACCTGGGAGCGGAAGGCGCTATCGGCGCGGCCAGATCGCGCGCGGAACGAATGCCTTGATCTCGATGGTCGAAAGGTTCAAGGGGTTTCCGTGTCAGGCGATTCGGTCATCGTTCGCGAACGCATGGTCGATGAGGTAAAGCCATGATCCATCGGCCTGCTGCCTGACGACCTCCGCCGTTCTTGACGACATGATGAGCGGTGCGCCGTCCTTCTCCGTTGAAATCGTCCACTCGGCCTGCAGCAGGGCAATGCCTCCGGATTGAATGCAGTACTGGTTGACGGATTGCATGGTTCCGCCCAGTGAGAGAAGCCCGCGCAGCGACTGCTCTATGTCCTTCAGTCCATGGGCGCGTTGCGATGGCTGAGGTGCAAGAACCGCGCCGGGCTCATAGAGCTTCAAGAGCTGATGGACGTCGCCGCTGTTGTATGCGTCGGCGAATGCTTGGTTGATGGCTTGGGGAGCGAGAATGGCCAAGATATTCCTTCAATTATCTAACGTTTGAATAATGTGTTAAGCGTCATTATGGCAGCACCGCCATTGCTTCAACCTCGATCAACAGGTCAGGGGTTGAAAGTGACGAGACCCCAATAAGGGTGATTGGACGGCGCGGATCGAAACCGAGATCCTGTGCCGCTTGAACAGCGCCGGAAACGACATGCTCCATCTTGTCAGGCGACCAGTTGGGTACGTACACCGTTAGTTTGCCACGTCAGCGAACGTGGCGCCAACGGCTTCAAGGGCATGAAACACATTGCGGTACACCTGCTCCGACTGTTTTGCAAGATTGCCATGCCCAACGAGATGTCCGCTCTCGTCCAATGCTACTTGTCCCGAAAGACAGACGACCCTTGTGCCCGTGGAAATGCTAGCTTGGAAGTAAGAGTCGGGCTTGAAGATGCCGTCCGGGTTCAGGACTTGAACTGTCATTTGATCCCTCCTTTTTCTGTATGCGCCGAGTTATTGGGAAATGATGACTACTCAGATTTAGATGCATTCATCCTACCCATCGTCTGCCATCCAAGTCAACTGGTGATATGTCTTAATTCATCGATTTTCAAAACAAGACGGGCGTGGCGCGGCGGCGCACGCACCGCTTCACGGATTTTTCACCCGCGCTTCACACACGGCGCATGGGGTTCTCGCGGGCTTCATCGGCGCTTCCAGCACGGTGAGCACAGTCGGCGCCATGCGGTGGCCGCGCCCAGGCCGGCGCCGCATGCCATCACCCCGCCAACCAAGGAGCCCCGCCATGCCTTCTGCCTCTCTGCCCGATACCCTCGCCGCGCCGCCGCGCCCTTTCCCCGACCGGGGCTGGCACGCCGCGCCGTGCCCGCGGCGCGGCGCCTGGTGCGCGCTGCTGGCCAGCCTGGCGCTGCTGGCGCCGGCGGCGCGCGCCCAGGACGCGGACAGGGCCGAGAGCCCGTACTTCTTCGTCCAGGGCGCGCAGCCCGGCGTGGACGCGCTGCCGCTCAAGCGCACCGACGTGCGGGTGCGCGTCAGCGGCGTCATCGCCGACGTGGTGGTGACGCAGCGCTATCGCAACGAGGGCACGGTGCCGATCGAGGCCCGGTACGTCTTTCCCGGCTCCACCCGCGCGGCGGTCAACGGCCTCAACGTGCGCATTGCCGACCGCCTGGTGGTGGCGCGGATTCGCGAGAAGCAGCAGGCGCGCATCGAGTACGACGCGGCCAGGCGCGCGGGCCAGACCGCCGCGCTGCTGGAGCAGCACCGGCCCAACGTGTTCCAGATGAACGTGGCCCACGTCCTGCCCGGCGACGAGGTGCAGGTGGAGCTGCGCTACAACGAGTTGCTGGTGCCCGAGGGCGGCAAGTACCGGTTCGTCTTCCCGACCGTGGTCGGGCCGAGGTACGCATCTCCCCGCGCTCCCGCGCCGGACGCCGCCGCCCCCGACCGCGCCGCCGCGCACGCGCAAGCCTTTCCTGCCCAGCCGGTGCTGCGCGCCGGCCAGCCCGGCGCCAGCGCGTTCAACCTGACGGTGGACCTGGACAGCCCGGTGGGCATCCAGGAGCTGCGCTCGCCCAGCCACGCCATCGACACGCGGATGGACGCCGGCGCCGCCGCCCGCCGCGCCAGCGTGCGGCTGGCCGATGCGTCCAGCCGGGGCACGGCGCAGAGCGACAACCGCGACTTCATCCTCGACTATCGGCTGGCGGGCGGGGCCATCCAGTCCGGCGTGCTGATGCAGCGCGGCGAGAAGGAGAACTTCTTCCTCGCCATGGTGCAGCCGCCGCAGGCCGTGCCGGCGGCGCGCATCAACCCGCGCGACTACGTGTTCGTGGTGGACATCTCCGGGTCGATGCACGGCTTTCCACTCGACACCGCCAAGGCGCTGATGCGCGAGCTGCTGGGCGGCCTGAAGGCCGGCGACACCTTCAACGTGCTGCTGTTCTCCGGGTCCAACCGCTTCCTGGCGCCGCGGTCGGTGCCGGCCACGCCGGCCAACGTCGAGGCGGCCATGCGCACCATCGAGCGGATGGGCGGCGGCGGCTCGACCGAGCTGCTGCCCGCGCTGCGCCGCGTCTACGCCGAGCCCAAGCCCGCCGACCTGGCGCGCACCGTGGTGGTGGTGACCGACGGCTACGTCACCGTCGAGAGCGAGGCCTTCGCCCTGGTGCGCCGGCACCTGGGGCAGGCCAACGTGTTCGCCTTCGGCATCGGCTCGTCCGTCAACCGCCACCTGATGGAGGGGCTGGCGCGCGCCGGCATGGGCGAGCCCTTCGTCATCACCCGCCCGCGGGACGCGCCGGCCCACGCCGCGCGCTTTCGCCAGCTCATCGCCTCGCCCGTGCTGACCAGCGTGCAGGCGCGCTTCGAAGGCATCGAGGTGTACGACGTCGAGCCGCCGCAATTGCCCGACGTGCTGGCCGAGCGCCCGGTGATCGTGTTCGGCAAGTGGCGCGAACCCGCCGCCGGGCCGTCCCAAGGCGGGTTGACCCTCTCGGGGGGCACCGTGCCGGCCGCGGGCGCGCAGCCGCGGCTGGTCGTCGAAGGCCGCGCGGCGCAAGGCCCCTACAGGCAGGAGCTGCCGATCACCCTGCCGCAAGAAGGCGCCAGCGCCCTGCGCCACCTGTGGGCGCGCCACCGCATCGCCGCGCTGTCGGACGAGGAGGCGCTCACCGGCGGCGACGCGCAGCGGGCCGCCATCACCCGCCTGGGGCTGGACCATGGCCTGCTGACGCTCTACACCAGCTTCATCGCCGTGGACAAGGTGGTGCGCCACCCCGGCGGCCGGTCGGCCACGGCCGACCAGCCCAGCCCGATGCCCGAGGGCGTGACCGACCTGGCCGTCGGCGAAGCCAGCGCCCTGGGCGCCGCCGTGTCCAGCACGCCGGAGCCCGCCGCCTGGGCGGCCATGGCGGTGGTGCTGGCCGTGCTGGCGGCGCGGCGCATGCGCCGGCGGCGCGGCACCTTCACCGCGTGAGGCGGCCATGGCGATCCCCTGGCTCCTGCGCCACCCGCCCACGCGGCGCGCGGCGCTGCGCATCGACCGCGCCCCCGCCGCGTGCTGGCTGGCGCTGCTGACCGCCGCGCTCTGGCCCACCTGGCGCTGGATGGCGGCGCGGCTGGCCGATGGCTCGGACGACCCGCTCGGGCTGCTGGCGCTCGGCGCGCTCACCGCGCTGGGGGTGGCGGTGCGCGGCCAACTGCGCGCCGCCCCGCGCCTGCCCTGGCTGGCGCTGGCCGTGGCCGGCACCGTGGCCGCCACGCCGCTGCGCGCGCAGGCCACGCCGCTGGTGGCCAGCGCGGTCGCCATCGGCGCCTGGGCCTGCGGCCTGCTGGCCTTTCTCCCGGCCGGCCGGAGCAGCGCCCTGGTAGCCCGGGACGGTGCTCCGCGGCGCGCCCCGCCCCGCGCCATTGCCGCGCTGCCGGTGCTGGGCCTGGCGCTGCTGGCGCTGCCGCTGATCGCGTCGCTGCAGTTCTACGCCGGCTACCCGCTGCGCGTGGTCACGGCCGAGGCCAGCCGCTGGCTGCTGGCGCCGTGGTTCGACGTGCTGCGCGAGGGCAGCAGCCTGAACGTGGGCGGCCACCTGGTCATCGTCGATGCGCCGTGCTCGGGCGTGCAGATGGCCTGGGCGGGCTACTTCTGCGCCTGCGCCGTGGCGCTGGCGCGGGGCCTGGGCGACCGCGCCGTCGCGCTGCGGCTGCCGCTGGTCGGCGCGCTGGTGCTGGCAGGCAACGTGGCGCGCAACACCGTGCTGGTGGCGCTGGAGGCCACGGGCCGCGCGGTGGCGTCCGGCCTGCACGAGGGCATCGGCCTGCTGGCGCTGGCGGCCGTGTGCGGCGCCGTCGCGGCGTGGATGGGGCGCCAGGGAGCTATTGATAAGAGAGCTGCTGGTGCAATACCCGTGCGGGCTGAAGCATGATTTCACTCAATTCCTTCCAGAACCGGGTGCTGGGCAAGGCGCTGTTCGGCGCCGCCATGCTGGCCTGCGCGCCGTGGGGTGCGCTGCCGTCGGCCTCGGCCGACCGCTCGCCCGAGGCCGACTGGGCCGACGAGCTGCCCGCCACCTGGGACGGCCGGCCGGTGCGCCCGCTGGCGCTGTCGGCCGTGGAGCGGCGCTTCGCCGAGCGCTTTCCGGGCCGCATCGCGCGCCTGACCGACGGGCGCCAGATCGTCGTGCTGCGCGACGTTGCCCGGCCCACGCGCCTGCTGCACCCGGCCGCCGACTGCTATCGGGGCCTGGGCTACCGCATCGAGGGCGAGCAACTGGAGCGCACCGCGGCGGACGATGGCGCGGTGCAGCGCTGCTTCACCGTCCGCAAGGACGGCGTGGCCCTGCGCGTGTGCGAGCGGATCGAGGACGCCAGCGGCCAGCGCTTCGCCGACACCTCGGCCTGGTACTGGGCGGCGGTGCTGGGCCGATCGCGCGGGCCGTGGCGGGCGGTGACGGTGACACGTCCGCTGCGGGGAGATGAAGCATGAAAACGGCGGAAAGCCCGCATGGATATTGCGCCAGAAGCTATCAAAAACGCAGTAACCGGTGGCGCCGCCGCGCGCTGCGCGCCCTGGCCCTCGTCGCCGCCACGCTGACGGTGCTGCTGGCGGCGCTATGGGCGCTGCTGCGCATCGCGCTGATGCCGCAGACCGGCGAATGGGCCACCGGGATCGGGCGCGGCCCCTTCAGGCTGCAGGCCAGCGTGCCGCAACTGGTGTGGCTGGCCACCACGCCGTGGATCGGCGAGCGCCTGCACGGCCTGCGCCTGCGCACGCGCCTGGGCCCCGTCACGCTGGGCTGGGCCGCCCCCGGCCAGGAAGGGCCCGACGCCGTGCTGACGCTGCACTGCGAGCCCTGCACCCTGCCGCTGCCCGAGGGCGCGCTGGGTCAGGCCAGCCTGGCCGTGCCGGCGGCGCGGATCGCCCTGTCGCGGGCGGACGTGCAGCACCTGCGCGGAACCGTGCTGCTGGCCGTTGCGCAGGGCGGCGAGGACGCCGTGATCGGCGCCCGCTGGCAGGCGCATCGCCACGGCGCGGGCTGGCGGGTCGCCCTGCAGGCGCCGCCCGCGCCGGTGCGCGACTGGCTGACCTTGCTGGCGCCCGGCCTGCCCGAGTCGCGCACGGCGCGCATCGAGGGCACGCTGGCCTTCGCCGCCGAGCTGCGGCTGCCCGAGCGCACGCTGCAGCTCGCGCCCGTGCTGGAAGGCTTGTCGGTGCAGGGCCTGGGCACGGGCGAGTGGGCGCACGCGCGCTCGTCCTGCGGCCCGCACCGGGTGCACGACGCGCGCGGCTGGCTGGCGCGGGCCGTGCTCGCGGCCGAGGACCAGCGCTTCTTCGAGCACCCCGGCTACGACCTGCCCGAACTGCTGGCCGCGCTGGCCGCCAACCAGCGGCATGGCGCCGTCCGGCGCGGCGGCAGCACGATCACCCAGCAGCTCGCCAAGCTGATGGTGGCCGGCGGCGAGCGCAGCCTGGCGCGCAAGCTGCGCGAGCTGCTCTACGCCGTGGAGATGGAGCGGACGCTGGGCAAGGCGCGCATCCTGCAGCTCTACCTGAACACCGCGCCCTGGGGCGAGACGGCCGGCGGCCGTCTCGTCTGTGGCGCCGACGCCGCCGCGCGCCACTACTTCGGCATACCGGCGCGGCGCCTGTCGGCCGGGCAGGCCGTCACCCTGGCCGCCTTGCTGCGCAACCCCGGCGCGAAGCCGCCGCCTGGGCGCGCGGCGACGTGGACCGGCAGCGCTGGGTGGCCGGGCAGGTGCGCGGCGCGTCCGGGCGGCAGCGGCAGGCGCTGGCCGCCGCGCTGGCGGCGGGCGGCCCCGTGCCCGTATCATGGCCGTTCCGCGCCCCCGAGGA
Organism: Ottowia sp.; assembly: GCF_016703145.1. Lineage (GTDB taxonomy): Bacteria > Pseudomonadota > Gammaproteobacteria > Burkholderiales > Burkholderiaceae_C > Ottowia. The sequence continues at coordinate 519,667 of NZ_JADJCO010000003.1, forward strand.
CGGCCATGACCCCCGACACCGCTGACCCTTCCCACCGGCCGCTGCTGCCGCCCGAGCCCGACGCCGAGTACGGCCACCTGCGCTGGGTCCTCATCGCCGCCGCGCTGCTGCTGCTGGTCGTGGGCGGCTACCAGGCCTACCAGTGGCTGAACCGCGACGTCGCGCAGCGCAGCGCCGTTGCCGAGGGCGCCGCGCCGGCATCCGCGCCCGCCGTGTCGGGCGAGGCCATCCACAAGTGCGTGTCGGGCGGCCACGTCACCTACACCAACCAGCCCTGCCCGGAGGGCGCCAGCGCCGATGCGGCCCCCGCGACCGGGCTGGACCCCAACGGCGTCAGCGGTTCGGCCGGCGACGGCGTGCCGGCGCTGGTGGCGCGCCCCGCGCCTTTCAGTGCCACCACCGACCCCAGCCAGCGCGCCGCCGCCTGCCGCTACCTGGCGGCCGAGATCGAGCGGCTGGACTTCGAGTTCAGGCAGCCCCTGCCGCCGCCGGTGCTGGACCACATCTCCACCCTGCTGGGCACCCTGCGCGCCCAGAGTGGCGCTGCCCGCTGCGTGCCGCCCCAGGCCGACGCGGCCGCGCCCCCGGCGCGCGGCCGCGCGGCGCCGAAGGTGGTGGAGGAGAAGCGCGGGGGCTGATATCCCATGTCCCGGTTAGCTATTAAATATATAGCTGAAAGCGTATATTGGGTAAGGGCTGGAGGTCGATTTGAATCGATTCCGTCCTTTTCCGGCAGGCCAATGAAAATCCCGGCCATCAGGCCGGGGGGTGTCGCTTTTCAAGCAAACGAACGGCGCTCACCGCCGCCCGGCACCCGCGTCAGGGCTTGCTGCCGCCCGGGGTCTTGGGGCTGGTGCTGGGGCCGTATCCGCCGCCGCGCGGGGCGGCCGAGGCAGCGCTGGCCGGCATGGCGGGCGAGAAGTCGGCGGGCAGGCCGCTGCCACCGGTGGCCGCGCCACCCGTGGCCGGGGTGGATTGGGCCGGCCGGGCGGGCGCCGGCGCCGGGGTGGCACCGGACGAGGCGCTCATCGGCACGCCGCTGCCGGTCGTGGTCTGGGCGGTGGCCGGCAGGTTCCAGGCCAGGGCGGTGGTCATCAGGATGGCGACGGGCACGCTGCGCAGGAGTCGCTGGGTCATGGGGAAAACCTCATGGGTCGGGTTGAACACACGGCCAGTCTGACGGCTTTCGCTGTTACATGGGCGTCTGCCATGTTGGGGTTGTAACGGTGTGACCCGGCCCCGCGCCCGCCGGGTCAGGGGTACAGCCCGCGCAGGTCGCGCGCCAGCAGGATGCGGCGGCAGGCCACGATGAAGGTGGCCGTGCGCAGGCTCACCTTGTGCTCTTGCGCCACCTGCCAGATGCCGGTGAAGGCCTCCTTCATGATGCGCACCAGGCGCTGGTTGATCTCGTCCTCGCTCCAGAAGAAGCTGGAGAAGTCCTGCACCCATTCGAAGTAGCTCACCGTCACGCCGCCGGCGTTGGCGATGACGTCCGGCACCACCAGCACGCCCTTGTCCTGCAGGATGTCGTCGGCCTCGGGGGTGGTGGGGCCGTTGGCGCCCTCGATGACCATCCTGGCCTTGATGCGGCCGGCGTTGTCCCGCGTGATCTGGCCTTCCAGCGCGGCGGGGATGAGGATGTCGCACTTGCAGCCCCAGAACTCGCCGGGCTTGAGCGTGTCGCTGCCCTTGAAACCGGCCACGCCGCCGGTCTGGGCCACGTGCTCCAGCAGCCGGGGCACGTCCAGCCCCTTGTCGCGGGCGATGCCGCCGGTGTGGTCCTGCACGGCGACGACGAGGGCGCCGGCCTCGGCGAACAGCCTGGCCGCGATGCCGCCCACGTTGCCGAAGCCCTGCACGGCCACGCGCGCGCCCTCGATCTTCAGGCCGATCTGCGCCGCCGCCTCGGTGCCGACGGTGAACACGCCACGCCCGGTGGCCTCGCGCCGGCCCAGCGAGCCGCCCAGGGCGATGGGCTTGCCGGTGACCACGCCGGTGGCGGTCTGACCCTCGTTCATGGAGTAGGTGTCCATCATCCAGGCCATCACCTTCTCGTTGGTGTTGACGTCGGGCGCGGGGATGTCCTTGGTGGGGCCGATGATGATGCCGATCTCGCTGGTGTAGCGGCGCGTCATGCGTTCCAGTTCGCCCCGGGAGAGGGTGCGCGGATCGACCCGCACGCCGCCCTTGGCGCCGCCGTAGGGCACGTTGACGGCGGCGTTCTTGACCGACATCCAGGCCGACAGGGCCATCACCTCGGACAGCGTCACGTCCTGGTGGAAGCGCACGCCGCCCTTGCCGGGGCCGCGCGAGGTGTTGTGCTGCACGCGGTAGCCCTCGAAGTGGGCGATGGTGCCGTTGTCCAGCTCGATCGGCACGTCCACGATCAGCGCGCGCTTGGGGCGCTTGAGGGTCTCGACCCAGCGCGCCAGCGGCCCCAGGTAGGGCGTGACGCGGTCCACCTGCTGCAGGTAGATGCCCCAGGGGCCCAGGTGGGCGGGGTCCAGGTAGGAAGGCAGGGCGTGGGTGGGAGTGGCGGCGGGGGCGGCCTTGCCGGGCGTGCGGGCGGAACGGGCCATGGGGTCTCTCCTCTTTCTCTCGTCGGAGCGGATGCGCCCGGGCGGCGCGGCCGCACGGCCAGCATAGCAGGCGCATGGGAGCGGCGCCATCAGCTCCTGAATCAATAGCATCGGGTGTAGGCTGGACAGGGACAAAAAGAGGGTTTGCCTTTAAAATAAGCAGCTTTTCCCGCGCGAGGACCACCCGTGGCGTCCCACACCTACACCCATCCGCAGCATTTCGACGTCATCGTCGTCGGCGGCGGCCATGCCGGCACCGAGGCGGCGCTGGCGTCCGCGCGCATGGGCGCGCGCACGCTGCTGCTGACCCACAACATCGAGACGCTGGGCCAGATGAGCTGCAACCCCAGCATCGGCGGCATCGGCAAGGGCCACCTGGTGAAGGAGGTCGATGCGCTGGGCGGCGCCATGGCACTGGCCACGGACGAGGGCGGCATCCAGTTCCGCATTCTCAACGGCAGCAAGGGGCCGGCGGTGCGCGCCACGCGCGCGCAGGCCGACCGCGTGCGCTACAAGGCCGCCATCCGCCGCGGGCTGGAGAACCAGCCCAACCTGTGGCTGTTCCAGCAGGCCGTGGACGACCTGCTGCTGGAGGGCGACCGCGTGGCCGGCGCCATCACGCAGGTGGGCATCGCCTTCCGCGCGCGCACGGTGGTGCTGACGGCGGGCACCTTCCTGGACGGACGCATCCATGTTGGGCTGGACAACTACGCGGCCGGCCGCGCGGGCGACCCGCCGGCGGTGTCGCTCTCGGCCCGCCTGAAGGAGCTGAAGCTGCCGCAGGGCCGCCTGAAAACCGGCACGCCGCCGCGCCTGGACGGGCGCAGCATCGACTTCAGCCAATGCGAGGAGCAGCCGGGCGACCTGGACCCGGTGCCGGTGTTCAGCTTCATGGGCCGGGCCGACATGCACCCGCGCCAGGTGCCGTGCTGGGTCACGCACACCAACGCGCGCACGCACGAGATCATCCGCTCGGGTTTCGAGCGCAGCCCCATGTTCACCGGCCGCATCGAGGGTGTGGGGCCGCGCTACTGCCCCAGCGTGGAAGACAAGGTGAACCGCTTCGCCGACAAGGACAGCCACCAGATCTTCCTGGAGCCCGAGGGCCTGGACACGCACGAGGTGTACCCCAACGGCATCTCCACCAGCCTGCCGTTCGACATCCAGCTGGCGCTGGTGCGCTCGATGCCGGGGCTGGAGAACGCCCACATCCTGCGGCCCGGCTACGCGATCGAGTACGACTACTTCGACCCGCGCGGGCTGAAGGCCAGCTTCGAGACCAAGGCCATCCAGGGCCTGTTCTTCGCCGGCCAGATCAACGGCACCACCGGCTACGAGGAGGCGGCGGCGCAGGGCTTGTTCGCCGGCATCAACGCCGCGCTGCAGTGCCGGGGCGAAGCCGCATGGCTGCCGGGCCGCGACGAGGCCTATCTGGGCGTGCTGGTGGACGACCTCATCACCAAGGGCGTGACCGAGCCCTACCGCATGTTCACCAGCCGCGCCGAATACCGCCTGCAACTGCGCGAGGACAACGCCGACATGCGCCTGACCGAAGCCGGCCGCCGCCTGGGCTTGGTGGACGACGCACGCTGGGACGCCTTCAGCCGCAAGCGCGACGCTGTTTCACGTGAAACAGAGCGCCTCAAGAGCACCTGGATCCACCCGCGAAACCTGCCCGCCGAGGAAAGCGCGCGCGTGCTGGGCAAGGCCATCGAGCACGAGCACAACCTGTTCGACCTGCTGCGCCGCCCGGACGTGCGCTACGACGCGCTCATGGGCATGGACGGCGGCAGGCATGCGCCGGCTGCGGTCGCGGAGAAGGGCGCGCCCACGCCTGTTTCACGTGAAACATTGGGCGAGCTGTACGGCCCGGTGATCGAGCAGGTGGAGATCGCCGCCAAATACGCCGGCTACATCGACCGCCAGCGCAGCGAGGTGGAGCGCGCGGCGTACTACGAGAACCTTCGGTTGCCGTCCGAACTGGACTACCTGCAGATTCCCGCACTGTCGATCGAAGTGCGGCAGAAGCTGCAGAAGCACCGGCCTGACACCCTGGGTCAGGCCTCGCGCATCTCCGGCGTCACGCCGGCCGCCGTGTCCTTGCTGTTGATCCACCTGAAGAAGGGCGGCTTCAAGGAGTTCCAGGCCACGCCCGGCGCGAAGGCGGCATGACGGCCGCCGACAGGGCGCCGCGCCTGCACCAGGGCGCGGCCGACTTGGGCCTGGCCTTGGACGAGGCGGTCGTCACCAAACTGCTGGCGTACCTGGACCTGCTGGCCAAGTGGAACCGGGTCTACAACCTGACGGCCGTGCGCGACCCGGCCGACATGCTCACGCACCATCTGCTGGACAGCCTGGCCGTCATCGCGCCGCTGTGCCGGCACACCCAGGGGCAGCCCGCCCGGCTGCTCGACGTGGGCAGCGGCGGCGGGCTGCCGGGCGTGGTGATCGCCATCTGCTGCCCCGAGATCAGCGTGACCTGCGTGGACGCGGTGGCCAAGAAGGCGTCCTTCGTGCAGCAGGCGGCGGGCACGCTGGGCTTGCCGAATCTGCGCGGCCTGCACGCACGGGTGGAATCCGTGACTCAGCGTTTCGACGTCATCGCTTCCCGCGCCTTTGCCTCCCTGCCCGACTTCGTGCACTGGTCGGCCGGCGCCTTGGCGGAGCAAGGCGTGTGGATGGCGATGAAGGGCAAGCGCCCCGACGACGAGATCGCGGCCCTGCCGCCGTCGGTGCAGGTGTTTCACGTGGAACATCTCCAGGTGCCCGGGCTGGACGCGGACCGCTGCCTGCTCTGGCTGCGCCGCGCCTGACGCCGCCTGAAAACGGCGGTTGATCACCGCTGGCCGGGGCGTCGGGTCACTTAAACTCGACCCTGGCCTTTCGCCCTCATGTCCATGCTCGGCATCACCGATTACCCCGCCTTCGTCGCCGCCATCCTGCTGTTTCTCGCCATTCCCGGCCCCGGCAACTTGGCGCTGGTGTCCAGCACCGCGCAGGGCGGGGTGCGCGGGGGGTTGGGCGCCACCTTCGGCCTCATCGCGGCCGACCAGATCCTGATGTGGTGCGCCGTGGCCGGGGTGGCGGCGCTGCTCAAGGCCTACCCGGCGGCGTTCGCGACGGTGCAGTGGCTGGGCGCGGCCTACCTGGCCTGGCTGGGCGCGCGCATGGTGCTGGCCAAACCGGGGCAGGCGCCGGTGCTGAGGGTCGAGCCGCGCCACTATGCCCGGCAGGCCTTCTTCATCACGCTGCTCAACCCCAAGGCCATCGTCTTCTACATGGCGTTCTTTCCGCTGTTCGTCGATCCGTCGCGCCGGCCTGGCCTGCTGACCTTTGGCGCCATGGCGCTCACGGTGGCGGTGCTCACCCTGGCCTATGGCGCGGGCGCGATCCTGCTCACGCACCTGCTGGCCGAACGCCTGCGGGCCAATGCCCGCCTGACCTCCGCGCTCAACAAGCTGGCGGGCATGTTCCTGATCGGCTTCGGCGTGCGCCTGGCCCTCACCAAGTAAACCGGACTCCACACGCATGGCCCAGATCTTCTGCATCGCCAACCAAAAGGGAGGCGTGGGCAAGACGACCACCGCCGTCAACCTGGCCGCCGGCCTGGCCCGCATCGGTCAGCGCGTGCTGCTGGTCGACCTGGACCCGCAGGGCAACGCCACCATGGGCTCGGGCGTGGACAAGCGGGCGATGGCGCTGTCGGTGTACGACGTGCTGCTGGAATCCGCCACCGTGGCCGAGGCCGTTACCGTGCCCGAGAAGCTGAAGGAGGCCGGCGCCGCCTACGCCGTGCTGGGCGCCAACCGCGAGCTGGCCGGCGCCGAGGTCGAGCTGGTGGCCGAGCAGCGCCGCGAGCGCCGCCTGAAGGACGCGCTGGCCGCCGTCGCCGCCGACTACGACTTCGTGCTGGTCGACTGTCCGCCGTCCCTGAGCATGCTCACCCTCAACGGCCTGTGCGCCGCGCAGGGCGTGATCGTGCCGATGCAGTGCGAGTACTTCGCGCTGGAGGGCCTGACCGACCTGACCAACACCATCAAGCAGGTGCACGCCAACCTGAACCGCGACCTGCGCCTCATCGGCCTGCTGCGCGTCATGTTCGACTCGCGCATCACGCTGCAGCAGCAGGTCAGCGAGCAGCTCAAGGCCCACTACGGCAACAAGGTGTTTGACACCCTGATCCCGCGCAACGTGCGCCTGGCCGAGGCGCCCAGCTACGGCCTGCCCGGCCTGTTGTTCGACCCGTCGGCCAAGGGCAGCAAGGCGTTCATCGCCTTCGCGCAGGAGCTGGTCGATCGCGGCGTGCGCGGCTGAACAGGGCGGTTTCAGCAGTCAAATCGGCCTCAAGCCCGCATGGATATTACGCCAGAAGCTATTAAAACAGGAATATCCGGCGTGCGCGTCCTGACCCTGCCCGGCTGGCAAGGCAGCGGCCCCGGCCACTGGCAAAGCCGCTGGGAAGCCCTGCACGGCCACCTGCGCGTCGAGCAGCACGACTGGCTGCGCCCGCTGCGCGGCGACTGGACCGCGCGGCTCGAAGACGTGGTGCTGGCGCAGGGCGAGGGCGCCCCCGTGCTGCTGGCCGCCCACAGCCTGGGCTGCCTGCTGGCCGCGTGGTGGGCCGCGCACTCGCGCCACGCCCACCGCGTGGCCGGCGCGCTGCTGGTGGCGCCGCCCGACATCGAGCGGGACGACATCCGCCAGGCCCTCCCCAGTTGGGCGCCGCCCGCGCGCCAGCGCCTGCCGTTCGCCAGCGTGCTGGTCGCCAGCAGCGACGACCCCTACGGTAGCCTCCCGTCCGCCCGCCGCCTGGCCGCCGGCTGGGGCGCGGTGTTCCATCCGCTGGGTGCGCGGGGCCACGTCAACGCCGACTCCGGCCTCGGCGACTGGCCCGAAGGGCATCGGCTGCTGCTAGACTTGATCGGTAGTCCATCCTGACTACCCGTGAGGGGTGCCCATGCAAGCCGAGAAAACCGTCCCCACCAGCCTGAAGCTGCCCGCCAGCGTCAAGCGCGAGATCGACGAGGCCGCCCGCGCCGCGGGCACCAGTCCGCACGCCTACATGGTCGGCGTGCTGCGGAAGGAAGCCGAGCGCGCGCGCCTGCGTGAGGAGTTCCACCGCGATGCGCGGGAGGCTTTGGACGAGATGGAAGCTACCGGCCTCGGCCACGACTGGGACGAGGTCAAGACCTATTTCGCCCAGATGGCCGAGTACCGTGCTGGCCGCGCGCCCAGGCCTGCGGCGCTGGTGCCCAAGAAGGTGCTATGAACGCCGTGCCGAGCCGTTCCAGGCAAACCTGCACCGTGGCCGAGGGCGAGGGCACTCCGGCGAGCGGCGCGACGCTGTGGCTGCGCTTCAGCCCCCAGGCCCACATCGATCTGGTGAGGCTGGAGGACTTCCTGTGGCATCCCGGCGATCCGCAGGCCCACCAGATGATGCCGTTCATCCTGGATGCCCTGCAGATCCTCACGCACCAGCCCGGCGTCGGCCTGCGGCCAGAGCGGCTACCTGGCCCTCTACCATTGGGACAGGCCACATCACACCGTGCGCGTGCTGCGCATCCACCACCAACGCGAAGCCGGCTACGCCGACGACGAGGTCTGACCTTTTGACCGCCGGCCCACACAGGACTCCACACACCATGGTCACCAAGAAACCCAAGGGCCTCGGCCGCGGCCTCGACGCGCTGCTCGGCCCCAGCACCCCCGCGCCCGACGCCGCCGCCACCCCCGCCGGCACGCCGATGATGCTGGCGCTGGGCGCCATGGTCCCCGGCCAGTACCAGCCGCGCACCCGCATGGACGAGGGCGCGCTCTACGAGCTGGCCGAAAGCATCAAGTCGCAGGGCATCATGCAGCCCATCCTGGTGCGGCGTTTGGGGTCAAAAACAGCTTCAATCGGCGTGGATACTGCGTCAGAAGCTCCTGATTCAGGAGCAATCTACGAGATCATCGCCGGTGAGCGGCGCTTCCGCGCCGCCCGGCTGGCCGGGCTGGACGAGCGTGCCCGTGCTGGTGCGCGACGTGCCCGACGAGGCTGCCGCCGCCATGGCGCTGATCGAGAACATCCAGCGCGAAGACCTCAACCCCCTCGAAGAAGCCCAGGGCCTCAAGCGCCTGACCGACGAGTTCGGCCTCACGCACGAGCAGGCCGCCCAGGCCGTCGGCCGCAGCCGCTCGGCCGCCAGCAACCTGCTGCGCCTGCTGCAGCTCACCCACCCCGTGCAGACCATGCTGATGGCCGGCGACATCGACATGGGCCACGCCCGCGCGCTGCTCGCCCTCGACGGCGCCGCGCAGATCACCGCCGCCAACCAGGTCGCCGCCCGCAAGCTGTCCGTGCGCGAGGCCGAGGCCCTGGCCCGCCGGCTGTCGGCCGAGTTCAGCCTCACCGCGCCGCGCAAGCCCGCCGTCGGCGGCGACAAGCCGGGCGACGTGCGCCGCGTGGAGGAGGAGCTGTCCGACCTGTTCATGGCGCAGGTCGAAGTGCGCGTCAAGAAGAAGACCCGCCGGCCCGGCGGCGCCGCGCAGGCCGGCGAACTGGCCATCCAGTTCGGGTCGCTGGACGAGCTGAACGGCCTCATCGAGCGCCTGCGGGGGCGCTGACGCCGCACCTTGGTCGGTGCACCGGCTGGGCGGGCTGATCGCTGGGAAACTTCGGGGTCAGATCAAAATTTCTTCCCGGCTTCGGCGGGTTGGCACGCTCTCGGGGGCTGGGCCGCGACCACGAGCAGGGGGCCTGCCCCACGTGCTGGTTGGCCTGCATTTCCTGATCTTCACGATGCTCATGCTGTCCAAGGGCCTTGCTCGGGAGTGGCCGAACGGATGAGCTCACGACACGCTCCAAGCTTGTACCTGCCACCTCGTATAAATATTAAATCTAAATGATTAAAAATCAATTAAATGACACTTAAGTGTTATATTAAATAACATTCATGAAAATATATATTTCATCTTGTTTCAATTATCTAAATCCAATAAATACTATTTTAGTATTATTTTCTAGACAGACTGAGATCACGATCCGAGGCCGGAATCCATGTCCAGCACGGGGGATCGCCGGGAGACATTCCTCCGGCGTGCGACCTGGCACTACGCCACGGCCTGCATCCTCACCAGTGGCGTTCCCTCTTTTTCCTCCTAGAACGCCGGGTTGCACGCCCCACCACAGGCGCTACCCCACAGCCTGCATCGTCTGGTGGCAAGTCTCCGCGTCCCTCACTCCACGATCCCGAAAACCCAAGTCGTGCGGGTATTTAGTTTGGCCGGGCGCGAGTATTAAAGTGGTACTTGATACTCAAGTATGAGAATGATACAACCGACCGCGCATTCAGGCGGACGCGGGTTTGTGCAGCAGTGCACCGAGACATGCGTGAAAGCGGTTGACGCCACACCATGCCTGCAAATCGTGTCGATATGCGTCCGGTAGTTCGTCTCATGCGCATGGACCAAAGAAAAGTGCGTCGACCCCCCGCTCAGGAGAAAACATGAATCGATCGAAATCCCCGTCGTCGACGACCGATCAGCCCGCGCGCAGCGGCCGGCTGGCCCAAACGAGGGCGGTTTCAAGACCGAAGCGCAACACGTGGTTATTGAGCGAGAACTGGAGCCTGCTGAGCCATGGCCAGCAGGTGTGAGAAGACGGCCAGCGGGGTGTTGAAGCCATGGGTTGCGCGAGGTCTGCTGTTCAAGCTGTCGGCGATGGCGTCCAGTTCGTCCTGGCTGTGCACGCTCAGGTCAGTGCCCTTGGGCGGGTACTGGCGCAGCAGCCCGTTGGTGTTCTCGCAGGTGCCGCGCTGCCAGGGGCTGTGGGGTCGCGAAGTAGACCTGCACGCCCGTGGCGGCGGCCAGTTGCCGGTGGTAGCTCATCTCCTTGCCCTGGTCGTAGGTGAAGCTCTTGCGCATCGGATCGGCAATCGCGTTGAGCTTGGCCGTGAAACCGGCCAGCGCCGAGCTGGCCGTGGCATCGTCCATCTTGGCCAGCAGCACCAGGCGGCTGGAGCGCTCCACCAGCACGCCCACGGAGGACTTGTTGCCCGCCCCTTTGATGAAGTCGCCTTCCCGGTGGCCGGGCATCACGCGATCCTCGATCTCCGGTGGGCGCACATGGATGCTGACCATCTCGGGGATCTGGCCACGCCGGTCGGTGCCACGGCTGCGCGGCAACCGTGTGCCACGGCCCTGGCGCAGGCAGGCGATGAGCTGGCGGCGCAGTTCGCCCGAGGCTGGGCATAGATGGCGGTGTAGATGGTTTCGTGGGACACGTGGCGCGCGGCCTCGTTGGGAAAGGTGCGCTTGAGGGTAGCGGCAATCTGCTGGGGCGACCACTTCCAGTCCAACAGGGTCATCCACCAGGCTCCAGGACAGGCTGTCAGAAGACAGTTTGGCAAGAGGGCGGGCAGCACGCCGGCGCGCCTGGCAGGACAGCTGTGCGCGGTGCGAGCCGTAGGCCGCGTCAGCGCCCGTGTTGCGCGCCAGCTCGCGGCTGATCGTCGATGGCGATCGCCCCAGCGTGCGGGCCATCGCGCGCACGCTTTGCCCTTGCTGGCGCATGCTCGCGATCGTCATGCGGTCTTCGGGTTGGAGTTGTTCGTATCGGGAGGCGGATGGCATGTGAACACCTTACAGCAGGGGGTGTTGCACTTCGGATTTGAGGCCGCCGAGCCTGGCCTTGGGGGCTGGCCTGCTGGCCGCCCTGGCGCTGGCCTCTCAGGCCAGCGCGGCCATCCTCTGGGAGGACTATCGCGGGACGTATTTCAACAACTCCTCAGGGAACCCTCTCGCGGAAGAAGTGAATCCGGGAGCGGATCCCACTTACTACTACACAAATGGGCCAGAGCCCGCCTCTCCCAACCAGTTCACCCCTTTGAATGACCTGCAGACACTGGCGGGGGATCCCAACAAGGCGGTGGAGACTGGTACGGGCACCAACATCAACTTCGCTCCGGGGGTGCCGGCCACTCCTGCGTCGTACACCCTCTGCAATGCGAACGCAACCGGCGCCCCCGGTATCGAGGCCGGCAATGTCAATTCGCCGGCTTGCGCGCGCCGCAAGATGGGCCGGGTGGTCTATGCGCGCCTTCACTTCCCGACGGCAGGAAATTACACGCTGCGAGTGACCCATGACGATCAGGTGCAGGTCGACATGTCAAGCTTCTACAGCAGCCCCAATTATCACAATGCCCTCTACGACATCCCGGTGGGCAAGTTGGACAGCTATACCTCGGACGACAATGCCGACGGTAGCAGCACCGCTTCCGGCACCGTCAGTACCTTGGGCACGTACACCGCCCAAGCCAACAGTTGTGCCTTGATCCGTGTGTACTGGAACAACACCAACGGCAGAAGCTTCCTGCGCCTGAAGTGGACCAGGCCGGGTCCGGTTACGGAGTTCATTCCTGCAGAGCGGTTGTTCGATCCATCGACATCGGCGCCGACCACGGAACCGAACGCATGCACCACCTCGATCACCAACACCGAGCCGTCCATCACGCTGAACAAGACCGTGGCCGGCCGCGCCATTCCTGCCGACCAGTTCACGGTGCAGATCGCCACGGCCGCGACGGGGGGGACCACGCTCAAACAAGACACGACCTCGGGCTCCGACACGGGTGCGGGGCAAGCCACCGCGTCCGTCCTGGTGACGACACCTGCCACGTACTATCTCCGCGACGTGATGAGCAACGGGCGGCTGGCGGCATACAACACGGAGATTTCGTGCCAGAAGAACGGAGCCGGCACCTTTAACCCGACCCTCACAGGCACCCCGGGCGTCTGGTCTGCTGCGATGTCGGGATCGGACAAGCTGATCTGCACGATCACCAACACGCCCAAGCCGGTGGGCAAGCTGACCGTGACGAAGAATCTGGTGGGTGGTCCGGCGACACACGGCGCCATGGATTTCCCATTCAGCGTAACCTGCCAAACGCCATCCGGCACCTACAACGGCACGGTGACCGTGCCTGCGAACCAGTCCCAGGGCTCCGTGGATGTGCCCATTCCCGTGCTGTCCACCAACTGTCAGATGACCGAGGGAGTTCGACCTGCTGCACCGGCGAATTACACCTGGGGGCCAGTCACCTACGACCAGCCGTCCCAGGAGGCCATGACGTCAGGTGGCAGTATCACTGGCACCATCCGCAACCCGTTGGATCCGAATCCCGGCAAGCTGATCGTGACCAAGCACATCGCGGGCGGCACATCGCCGGCCTCCATGGCGTTTCCCGTGACGGTAACTTGCACCTCCGGCAATCAGAACGGATCGGTGACCGTTCCCGCCAACCAGGCCTCGGGTCAGGCGGTGTTCTCTCCCATTCCGGCAGGCGCCACCTGCTCCGTCAGCGAGACCGGTCGAGCCAACGCGCCCGCCAACCACCACTGGGTGGAAGCGGAGCTTCCGAGCGCCGGCCCCACGGCTGCCATGCCTGCTGGCGGTCAATTGGAGCTGGCCATCACCAACACGCTGGCGTTGAACAGCCGGACCATCACGGTGAAGAAAGCGCTGTCGCCGACCACGGATGGCGGCAAGTTCAATCTGCTGATCAACGGCGCGGTACAGGCTTCCAACGTCGGTCACGACGGTTCCGGCGCTATTGCCGTAGCGGCGGGCAGCCAGGTGAGCGTGGGCGAAACAGGCAACAACACCTCGTTGGACAACTACGCGTCTCAACTGTCATGCGGCGACGTAAGCGTGAGCGGCACTGGCATTGGCGGCACTTTCACCATGCCCGACAAGGACGTGACCTGCATCTTCACCAACACGCGCAAGACCAACACCGTGAAGGTGATCAAGGCGCTGTCTCCGACCGATGACGGTGGCAAATTCAACCTGCTGATCAACAACGAGACGAAGAAGGCCAACGCCAGCCACAACGACAACACCGGAGACGTTGCCGTGCCGGTGGGCAGCACCGTGAGCGTGAGCGAGACAGCGGGTGAGGGCACGTCGCTGGCCCACTACACCTCCGCGCTGACCTGCACCGGCGTGACCAGCGTGAGTGGCACCACCAGCGGCGAATTCACGATGCCGGACGGCGCGGTGACATGCACCTTCACCAACACGCGCAAGAAGATTGACGTGAAAATCACCAAGACGGTGACGGGAGCGCCGGCCGCCGGCGCGCCGGGCGACTATGGCTTCAAACTGACCTGCGGTGGGGTGGATTACACAGGCATTGTGAAGCTGGAGGGCACGGCCACCGCGGGTTCCACGACGGTGCAGGTGCCGGAGGGCGTGACCTGCTCGACCCTGGCGGAAACCAGCAAGGCTCCGGCCCCGGCCAACCACGGTTGGAAGCCCGAGACAACCACGCCGCCGGAGGGCGAAATCGCCACCGGCGCGCAAGGCAGCATCACCAACCCGCTGGAGACGTCAAACCTGGTGGTGACCAAGACCAACAGCGCCAGCTCGGTGACGAAAGGCGCCACCGTCACCTATACCGTGACCATCGTCAACAACGGCCCACTGGCGGCGACCGGCATCCAATGGGATGACACGTCCACCGGTCTGGAGGTGACCGCGATCAGTCCCGACATCGTCAGCGACGGCTCGGTGGCTGGAAGCTGCAGCACGGCGCCGGCCCCGGCTGGCTGCACGGGCATCACGGTGGCGGCCAATGGCGGAAGCGTCCGCTACAAGGTGACGGCCAAGGTGACGGGCGACGTGGGCGCCCATGCCGTGAACACGGCGACGGTGACGGGTGGCAGTTGCGGCTCGACAGTGGACTCGCAAGCGCCGGAGACCCGCGCCGCTGAGCCGGTGGATCCGTGTACCTCCACCGACGACGATCCCATCGAGGCGCCGCCGGTGGTGGCCGTGACCCCGGTGCCCACGATGACCGAGTGGGGCCTGATGCTGCTGACGGCCCTGCTGACCGCGCTGGCCTGGCTGATCCACCGGCGCAGCCTGGTGTGAGCTGGAGGCGTGCCGGCAGGGGGCGCTCGCGGCCCCCTGCCCCGCCGCCGCGCCGCCCCTGATCCTCATCGTCCTCCGGCCGCACCCGGCCAGAAAGCTGCATTGCTTTACAACCGGGTGTTGAAATGATACAAAGAACTCTGCTCGAGAGTCGGCATGGATTGATTGAAGTCTTCACCCTCGACAGCCGGGGGGTCGGCGTGGAGCGGCTGCCAGGTTCCTGCATTTTTTCTTGAAGAAAGCGAGGAGAGCAATGAGTAAGCACATCAAAAGCATGGTCAAAGCTGCATCGGCATGCCTGCTGGGGCTGGCGGGGGCGTTCGCCATGGTGCCTGCCGCGCAGGCGGCACCAATCGAATTGTGTCTGGCGATCGATTCGTCTGGCACCATCGACGATACTGAATGGCAGTTGCAGATCGACGCCTATCGCAACGCGCTGCTGGATCCCACCATCGTTCCGCAGGACGGGACTGTGGCTGTCTCGATTGTTACTTTTTCGACGGACACGCTGGTTTCTCTTGGCTTGACCGATATAACCGCAGCCACGGCGGGCAATGGTGGCGCACTGAAAAGCACACTGGACGCTCTGTATGCCACTCGTCCCTTCAATGGCCAAACAGCCATAGGCGATGCGATCCTTAGATGTATAGGCACGTTCAGCGCCAACAATCCGGGCGCAAAAAGGATCATCGACGTCAGTACGGATGGAGAAAACAACGAGGGCGTGAATCCTGTAATTACCGCCGCCAATGCTTTTAGCGCCAAAGAAGTCCATGCTATCAACCTGATTGGCGTCGGAGATTTGATCAACGAGGCCGAATTGAACAGCATTGCCCAACCGCAACCAGCCAACGCAGTCGGGGCAGGTGATGGGTTTGTGACGATTGCCGAAAGCTGGGAAGACTTCACCCCCACGCTGCAAGCCAAAATCCAGGCTGAGATTGTGGTGACATCGAACCTGGTGGTGACCAAGACCAACAACGCCGACTCTGTCGCGCCAGGCGCCGACACCATCTATACGGTGACGATCACCAACACCGGCGCGGCGGCAGCGACCAACGTCAGTTGGACCGACGTGTCCCTCGGCCTGAACATCACCGATATCAGCACCAACACCGCCAGCGACGGTTCGGTGGCTGGAAGCTGCAACCTGGGCGGTTGCACGGGCATCACGGTGGCGGCCGGCGGCGGTAGCGTCAGCTACAGGGTGACGGCCACGGTGACGGGCTCGCCGGACACCGATGCCGAGAACACGGCGACGGTGACGGGCGGCGGCAATTGCGGCACCGCCCCCGTGCCGAGTGCGTCGTGCACCGCCACCGACCGGGATCCCATCCGGGAGCCGGACGCGCCGCCGCCGCCACCGCCCCAGCAGGTGACCCCGGTGCCCACGATGACCGAGTGGGGCCTGATGCTGCTGACGGCCCTGCTGACCGCGCTGGCCTGGCTGGTCCGCCTGCGCAGCCTGATGTGAGTTGAGGCGTGTTCGCAGGGGGTACGCACCCTCTGCCCTCGGATGAATGGCCTGCCCCGACCGGGGCAGGTTTTTTTTCGGGTGGCCAGGGTGGCCGGCCGCCTGGCGGTTCCAGCACCGAAACGGTATAAGCTGCGCGTCTGCCACATTCCGCCCTCGAGAACCTCATGCGACAAATCCCCGGCATCCGCCCCCTGCGGCCCCCGCGGGCGGTGCGCGCCGCCTACGGGCGCGTGGCGCGCATGCGGCGGGCGGTGCGCCGCGTGGTGACGCAGTCGCCGCAGTCGCTGTTTCTGCGCGAGCTGATGGTGCGGCCGGGCATGATGGGGGCGGTCTGCGCCAGCTCGCCACGGCTGGCGGCGCGCATGGCGGCGCTGGTGGACCCGGCCCTGGGCGGGCTGGTGGTGGAGCTGGGCGGCGGCACGGGCGCCATCACGGCGGCGCTGCTGGCGCGGGGCGTGGCGCCGGAGCGGCTGGTGGTCTTCGAGCAGTCGCAGGCGTTGGCGGCGCACCTCAAGCAGCGCTTTCCGAGGGTGCAGGTGATCCACGGCGACGCCGCCGACGTGGCGCTGGCGCGCGACAAGCGCCTGCTGCCGGTGGACGCGGCGGGCGAGCCGCTGCCGGTGGATTTCGTGGTGTCGGGCCTGCCGCTGCGGTCGATTCCCGCGCCGGCGCGCCAGCGCATCCTGCACGCGGGCGCGCAGGTGCTGGCGCCGCATGGGCGGCTGCTGCAGTTCACCTACGCGCTGCGCGGGCCTTCGCCCTGGCAGGGCGCGGGCCTGCGGCGCCTGGGCAGCGAGCACGTGCTGGCCAACCTGCCGCCGGCGCGCATCGACGTGCTGGCCTGCACGGCCGATCCGTGCCCGCACGCGGTTTCGGCGCCCTGAGCGCGCCGCCCGGCATCCCTCGTCGGAAGGGGGTGCCGGGTTGGTGAGTGGGCGTATCATTTGCGACTTTTTCAAACGTCAACCCACTGGAGCGACCCGATGTCGAAGAGGAAACTGGCCGTCCTGGCGGCCGCCACCGCCGCCGTGCTGCTGGCCGGCTGCGAAACCACCAGCATGAAGATGGGCAGCCCCGACGCCAAGACCGTCGCCACCGGCAGCGCCGCCGGCGCCGCCACCAGCGGCGAGAGCGGCCAGCTGGAGAAATGCGCCTCGCCCCTGGGCACCGTCTCGCTGGTCGAGAACCAGGACGCCGGCTGGTACACCATCCTGCGCAACGAATACCGCCTGCCGCCCACCGCCAACCTGCTGCGCCTGCTGGTGCAGCAGTCCAACTGCTTCGTCGTCGTCGAGCGCGGCGGCGCCGGCATGCGCGCCATGAGCCGCGAGCGCGAGCTGATGCAGTCGGGCGAAATGCGCGGCGGCAGCAACTTCGGGCGCGGGCAGATGGTCGCGTCCGACTACGGCATGTCGCCCGAGATCGTCTTTTCCGCCGACGATGCCGGCGGCGTCGGCGGCTTGCTGGGCGGCCTGATCGGCGGCGGGCGCGGGCGCGCCGTGGCCGCCATCGGCGGCAGCATGCAGACCCGCCAGGCCAGCGCGCTGCTGACCCTGGTGGACAACCGCTCGGGCGTGCAGGTGGCGGCGTCGGAGGGCAGCGCCTCCAAGACCGACATGAACCTGTTCGGCGGCCTGGCCGGCGGACGCGCTGGCGCCGGCCTGGGCGGCTACACCAACACGCCGCAGGGCAAGGTGATCGCCGCCGCCTTCATGGACGCCTTCAACCAGATGGTGCGCTCGCTGCGCAACTACCGCGCGCAAAGCGTGCAGGGCCAGGGCCTGGGCGGCGGCGGCCGCCTGGGCGTGGACGGCGGCGCCGCGCCGTCGCAGACCTACACGCCGCAGAACGCGCCTCAGAAGACGCCGGCGCGCAAGAAGTAACCGCGCCAGCACCCGGAAAAGAGCCCGGCCGTACCGCACGGCCGGGCTCTTTTTCGTCAAACTGGGAGCCGGCTTACTCCTGCGCGAACACCTTGCCCGGATTCATGATGCCGTCCGGGTCCAACGCCCGCTTGAGGGTGCGCATCATGGCCACAGCGCCAGCGCCGGCCTCGTCGCGCAGAAAACCCATCTTGTGCAGCCCCACGCCGTGCTCGCCGCTGCAGGTGCCGTTCATCGACAGGGCGCGGGCCACGAGCTGGTGGTTGAGCCGCTCGGCCAGGGCGCGCTCGGCCGCGTCGTCGGGGTCGATCAGGTAGCCGAAGTGGAAGTTGCCGTCGCCCACGTGGCCGACCAGGAAGTAGGGGATGCCGCTGGCGTCGGCCTCGGCCACCGAGTCCAGCAGGCAGTCGGCCAGGCGGCTGATGGGCACGCAGGTGTCGGTGCTGATGGCGCGGCAGCCGGGCCGGCTCTGGATGGCGGCGAAATAGGCGTTGTGCCGCGCCGTCCACAGGCGGGTGCGGTCCTCGGGCTGCGCGGCCCATTCAAAGCCCAGGCCGGCGTGGTCGCCGGCGATGGCCTGCACGGTCTCGGCCTGCTCCTGCACGCCGGCCGGCGTGCCGTGGAACTCCATCAGCAGCATGTGCTGCTCGGGCAGGCTGAGCTTGCTGTGCGTGTTGACCATCTTCACGGTGCGCGCGTCGAGCAGCTCCACGCGCGCGATCGGCACGCCCAGCTGGATGATCTGGATCACCGTGTTCACCGCGTCGGCGATGGTCGGGAACGAGCACACGGCGGCCGAAATCGCCTCGGGCAGCGGGTAGATGCGCAGCGTGACCTCGGTCATCACGCCCAGCGTGCCCTCGCTGCCGACGAACAGGCGCGTCAGGTCGTAGCCGGCGCTGCTCTTGCGGGCGCGCGTGCCGGTGCGGATGACCTCGCCGCTGGCCGTGACCACTTCCAGCGCCAGCACGTTCTCGCGCATGGTGCCGTAGCGCACGGCGTTGGTGCCGCTGGCGCGCGTGGCCGCCATGCCGCCGATGCTGGCGTCGGCGCCGGGGTCGATGGGGAAGAACAGGCCGGTGCTCTTGATCTCGTCGTTCAGCTGCTTGCGCGTCACGCCCGGCTGCACCGTCACCGTCAGGTCCTCGGCGTTGGTGGCCAGCACCCGGTTCATGCGCGACACGTCCAGGCTGATGCCGCCCTGCACCGCCAGCAGGTGCCCTTCCAGCGACGAGCCGACGCCGTAGGGGATGACCGGCGCCTTGAATTGCGCGCACAGCCGCACCGCGTCCTGCACGTCCTGCGTGCTTTCGGCGAACACCACGGCGGCCGGCGGCGGCACGGTGGTGAAGGCCGACTCGTCGCGCCCGTGCTGCGTGCGCACCGCCAGCGCGGCCGAGAACTGCGCGCCGAAGCGCGCGGCCAGCGCCTCCAGCAGCGCGGCCGGCACGTCGCGCGGCTGCAGCTGCGGCGTAAGCTGGGCGGCGGGGGTGGGCGCGTTCATTCGAAGTCTCCTGCAGGGCGTGAATCGGGCCAGTTTACGCGCCGGCCGCGCGCAGCGGTGCGCAGAAACCGGTTGCTATATCAAGAGTAGCAGTACAGCCAATATCCACGCTGGCAAACGGCCAAAAAGACTTGATTCTTGCCGGCGCGGCAGCCTGCAGCGCGGAGCCATGCCCTAACATCGCCCGCATGCCCGACCGTTACGCCGTCATCGGCCACCCCATCGCCCACAGCAAATCCCCCCTCATCCACGGCCTGTTCGCGCAGGCGGCGGGGCAGGACATGGTCTACGAAGCCATCGACGGCGGCGCCGGCGCCGATGGCTTCGCGCGTGCGCTGGCCGCCTTCCGCGCCGCCGGCGGGCGCGGCCTGAACGTCACGCTGCCCTTCAAGCTGGCGGCCCTGCAGGCGGCCGACGCGGCCAGCGACGACGCGCGCCTGGCCGGCGCCGCCAACGCGCTGCGCTTCGACGGCGGGCGCATCGAGGCGCGCAACTTCGACGGCATCGGCCTGGTGCGCGACATCGAAGTCAACCTGCGCCGGCCCCTGCAAGGGCAGGCCGTGCTGGTGCTGGGCGCGGGCGGCGCCACGCGCGGCGCGCTGCTGCCGCTGGCGCGCGCCGGCGCCGCGCGCATCGTGGTGGCCAACCGCACGGCGGACAAGGCCGCCGCGCTGGCGGCTGAACTGGCGCCGCATGCCGGCGCCTGCCCGCTGAATGGCGGCGGCTTTGATGCGTTGCAGGGCGCCTTCGACGTGGTCATCAACGCCACCTCCGCCAGCCTGTCGGGGGCGGCGCCGCCCGTGCCGGCCAGTGCCTTCGCGCCCGGCGCGCTGGCCTACGACATGGTGTATGGCAAGGGCCTGACGCCGTTTTTGCGCGCCGCCCAGCAGGCCGGCGCGGCGCAGGTGGCCGACGGCGTGGGCATGCTGGTCGAGCAGGCCGCCGAAGCCTTCGCCTGGTGGCGCGGCGTGCGGCCCGACACGCGCGCGGCATTGGCGCGGCTGACGGTGCCGCTGGCGTGATCCACAATGTTGCCGATGAACCTCCTCGTCCTGCACGGCGTCAACCTCAACATGTTCGGCCAGCGCGACCCGGCGCAGTACGGCACGGCCACGCTGGCCGACATCGACGCCGCGCTGCACGCGCTGGCGGGCGAGCTGGGCGTGCAGGTGGAGTGCTTCCAGACCAACCATGAGGGCGCGATGTGCGAGCGCATCCACCAGGCGCACCGCGATGCGGTGGACGCGGTGGTCATCAACGCCGGCGCCTGGACGCACACCAGCCTCGCCATCCGCGACGCGCTGGCGATCCTGAAGTGCCCCATCGTCGAAGTGCACATGTCCAACATCCACGCGCGCGAGGCGTTCCGGCACCACTCGTACATCGCCGGCATCGCCACGGGGCAGATCTGCGGCTTTGGCGTCGATTCATACCTTTTGGGGCTGCGGGCCGGCGTCAACATTGCGCAGTCCGCTAGCAAAAAGTGAGTAAATAGACCATGGGCCAGCGCCTCACCCAGATCGCCACCCGCACCGGCGACGACGGCACCACCGGCCTGGGCGACAACACCCGCGTGTCCAAGGCCAGCGGCCGCCCGCACGCCATGGGCGACGTGGACGAGCTGAACAGCCACATCGGCCTGCTGCTGTGCGAGGACATGCCGGACGACGTGCGCCAACTGCTGATCGACGTCCAGCACCAGCTGTTCAACCTGGGCGGCGAGCTGTCCATCCCGGGCTTCGCGCTGCTGAAGGACGACGCGCTGGCGCAGCTCGACGCCGCGCTGCAGGCGTACAACGCGCGCCTGCCGCGGCTGCAGGAATTCATCCTGCCCGCCGGCACCCGCGCCGCCGCGCAGGCCCACGTGTGCCGCACCGTGGCCCGCCGTGCCGAACGCGCCGTGGTGGCGCTGGGCGAGCAGGACGCCAACGTGCGCCCCGCGCCGCGCCGCTACCTCAACCGCCTCTCCGACCTGCTGTTCGTGCTGGCGCGCGTGCTGAATCGCGTGAACGGCGGTGACGATGTGTATTGGCGCAGCGAGCGGCTGGCGCAGGCTGCTTCTGAATAGGCGCACGAGTGAGGCGACTCACAAGGCAGCGGTGGCAAACGATCGCCGAACTCATTAACACAGTCAACGTTTGCGGTAGACGGCGGCATCAAGGCGTTTGGGCTTCAACATCGGGTGGCGGCGCTGCGATCAACGCCTGCATCCGGCCGGCCCGAAAATTGAGAAAAGCCGGAATCAACGCCGGGTCACCGACCGTTTCGGCCCAGTCGAAGCATTCGAGGCTCCAGTCACCGTCTTCTACCTGTGGGATCGACAGCCACGCGGGTAGTGGCTCGCAAAACGCTCCGTATAGATCGGCTGCACGCCGCTTCAGGAGGTTGCGCAGCCGGATTGAATGATCTGTTGGCTTGATCGTCGCCACAGGCACGAAAGCGGCATTGGCCGCCGAGGTATAGAGGCCATGCAACTCCGTCTTGTTTGCGCCGTCGACGGCGTGGAAGTCGGATTCGGCCTTGTTCTTGTGGGTCTTGTGATCGGCGAGGTGGGCGAGTGCGTAGCCGTGAGGCCCATGTTTGGGAAACTTCTTGCCTATGAGCGTGTGCGCCCAGATTTGCTTGGGATAGTCGTTGTCATCAAGCGCGAGCGCGTTAGTGATGATTCCTTCGGTTCTCTTGCGGAAGATGGCGATTTCCGTGCTGCCTGCATAGCGACGCACACCAGGGAACGCGCAAGCTGATCGTGGCCAGAGGTAGGCGTTTGGGTCGATCTTGCGCTGTGCAAGTGCTTCGGACCATATGGCGCGGTGCTTTTCGTTGTCTTCGACGATGGCTTGCACGATCTCCGGCCGAAGGAATCGCGCATACCGGGCCACGATTCTTGCCAGCGCAAGCTCCTCATCGGGCTGGGGCTGCGGCCATACTGGCCATTGAAGCGACTTGCTGTGTAGGAGCTTCTTGGATGTTTGGTGGGTCGCCCCAATGGGCGTTACAGGCGGCGAGCCCTCGTTCTGATAGTTTCTAAATGCCCTATAGAGTCTCACGCTCGCCTTCAGGCTCGCCGATCCGGTGTATTCATCACCATCTATAGGAATCTTGTGGTTGAGCGGCCTGCCGGCGCCTTGATCGTCTCTGGTGTAGCTCAGCCTCCGTTCCAAATCTCTCAACTCATCGTCATCGAACAACCGATCCAAGTTTCCTTCGTATTCTTCTACCCTTTTGCAGTTTGATATTCGTGAGCGGATCGTGTTTTCAGCCAGCCCTTTGGCCTTCAAGTAATCTTCGAATTGCTGGCGCATTCTTTTCACCCGTTCAATCAGGATTGGCTATCACGACCCTTGATTCGTCGCTCCAAGGCAATTAGTCGGGCGAACGGTGAGGGTTTTTCAGGAATATTGCTCACTTCCGGTTGGTGGCGTGGAGCCATCCATGCCTTGAGGGCAGGCAAAGGTATCTCACCACGGCCAAGGATGCTTGCTTCCCATGGTGACTCCATTTCCAGGATCCCGTCCGGGTAGGCGACCAGCATGTTTCGATACCAGCGAACATAGATACCGTCTTCGCCACGCCCCGCTTCCAGCAGTTCCGGCCGGTTGGCAAGAATGGAATTGGCAACCTCTTCCGCAGTGCGCCCATCAAACGCAGGCCGTCCTGGGATGGAGCCACGAACCTGTACCCCGTCCCATAAGCCTATGTTTTCGGGAAACGCGTCCGAGGCCAGCACCCAGTGCCGCCATTGTCCCAACCCTTCTTTGATGTAGCAGTAGAGCTTGAGCAAACCGTAGCCACGTGCGTGCAGCACGGCGACGGCTTCCATGACGAGCCGGGCTTGTTCTTCAGGTGTGATGGGCAGATGCGGGTTCACGACGTGCGCTCCATGTATTCAACCCCTGCTGGTTGATCCTGCGCGGCGGGCGCAACGCTATCTTGGTCGATCAGCCGCGTGTCTCGATCACCGCACAGGCCAGCCGCGGCCCGGCGTTGCCGGTGGGCTGGGTCTGGTAGTCGTCGGCGTCGCGGTGCACGATGACGGCGCGGCCGATGATGCTGTTCGGGCCGCTCAGGGCGATGCCTTGGGTGGTGTATTGCACGCGGGCGGTGCCGGTGGCGTCGGCCTGCAGCATGGGCATGTCGCCCGCGTGGCCGTGGCCGGGCATGCCGTGCGCCGTGCCGCCGGGGTTGAAGTGGCCGCCGGCGCTGGTGCCGTCGCCTTCGCACACGCCTTTTTCGTGGATGTGAAAGCCGGTCTGGCTGCCGGCCTTCAGGTTGCGCACCGTGCCGGACACGCGCACGCTGCCGTCCTTCATCTCGTCGAAATACAGCACGCCCGCCACCGGCTGGCCGGCCACCGGCTGCGCGGTGGTGGTGGCGCGCAGCACGGCCTGCGCGCGCTGCACGGGCACCGCGCTGTCGGGCGGCGTGGTGGTGCAGGCGGCCAGGCCGGCGAGCAGGGTCGAGGCAAGGGCGAGGTGCATGCGTTTCATGATTTGAAGGTCCAGTGACAGGGGTTGAGAGAAGGTGCGACGACGGCGGCGGCGGTTCAGGCGATCAGCGTCATGCCGGCATGCCTGGCCGCGCCGACGTCGAAGGTCATGGTTCGCGGGCAGCCGGCGCCCGCGGCCGAGCGTTCTATCAGGCAGTCGGCGAAATCGGCCTTGCCGCCCGCGAACACGCGCAGCGCCCGCAGCACCTGGTCGGCCTGTTCCACCACGAGTTGCTTGGTGCGCAGCAGCACTTCAAGCGCCTGCCGCACCTGCTCGTCGGTCAGCTTGAAGCACGCGGTCAGCACCCAGTACAGCTCGACCACGGACACCAGGGCGATGTAGCCGGGATTGGCGCTGTCCAGCGACTCTATCAACTGGGTTGCCATGGGCGACTGCCGAGGATCGTCCTGCATGATGTAGCGCACCAGCACGTTGGTGTCGAGCCCGGTCATCGGGCGGCCGCCCCGCGCTGGGCGATGGCCGCGTTCATCGCCTCGATGGAAACCGCTTTCGGGGGCTTGCCGAACATGCCCTTGAGCTCGGTGACCTCGCGGGTAGCGGCCACGAATTCGTAGCGCCCTGGCGCGATCTGCACGAACTCGACGCGATCGCCGGCATCGACCTTGAGTTCGTTGCGTACATCGGCCGGGATGGTGATCTGGCCCTTGGAGGTGAGCGTGGCGGTGGTCATGGTGTGGGCTCCTGTTTCCTTACTTTAAGGTAAGGATAGTGGTCTGTCAAAGCCCTTTTGCAGCGGCCTCGCTCAGGTGCCCCGCCGCAGCAGCGCATGCAGCAGCACCGCGCCAAAGGTGGCGGTGCCGATGCCGCCGAGCGCGAAGCCGCCGAACTTGAGCGTGAAGTCGCCCGTGCCCAGGATGAGCGTGATGGCGGCGGTGAGCAGGTTGGCGTTGTGCGAGAAATCGACCTTGTTGTCCACCCAGATGCGCGCGCCGGCCACGGCGATGAGGCCGAACACGACGATGCTGACGCCGCCCATCACCGGCAGCGGAATGGCCTGGATCAGCGCGCCGAACTTGGGGCTGAAGCCCAGCACCAGCGCCACGCACGCGGCGGCCACGAACACGGCGGTGGAGTAGATGCGCGTGGCGGCCATGACGCCGATGTTCTCGGCGTAGGTGGTGACGCCGGTGCCGCCGGCGGCGCCGCTCACCATGGTGGCCAGGCCGTCGCCGATGAAGGCGCGGCCGATGTACGGGTCCAGGTCGCGCCCGGTCATGGCCGTCACCGCCTTCAGGTGGCCCAGGTTCTCGGCCACCAGGATCAGCACCACCGGCGCGATCAGCAGCAGGGCGCCGGCTTGGAACACCGGCGCGCGCAAGGCCGGCCAGCCGAACCAGGCCGCGCCGGCGATGCCCGAGAAGTCCATTGGCTTGCCCAGCTCCAGGCCGTTGGCCAGCAGCAGGTACGCCAGCGTGGCCAGCGCCAGGCCGACCAGGATCAGCAGCCGCTGCACCATGCCGCGCGTGAACACCGCCACCGCCGCCACGCAGACGAAGGTGAGCGCCTGCATCCAGCTGTCGAAGTTGCTGGCCGCCATGTTCTTGATGGGGATGGCCGCCAGGTTGAGGCCGATCACCGCCACCACCGCGCCGGTCACCACCGGCGGCATCAGCCGCTCGACCCAGCCGGTGCCGACGGCCTGCACCACCGCGCCGATCAGCGCGTAGAGCAGCCCGCAGGCGATGATGCCGCCCAGCGCCACGCCAATGTTCGGGTTGGGCCCCGGGCCCGCGTAGCCGGTGGCGGCGATCACCACGCCGATGAAGGCGAAGGACGAGCCCAGGTAGCTGGGCACCTTGCCGCCGGTGACGACGTAGAAGATGAGCGTGCCGATGCCGCTCATGAGGATCGCCAGGTTGGGGTCGAACCCCATCAGGATCGGTGCCAGCACGGTGGCGCCGAACATGGCCACCACGTGCTGCACGCCCATCACGGCGGTCTGCGGCCAGGGCAGGCGTTCGTCGGGCGCGATCACGCCGCCATCGGCCAGGGTGGCCATCGGTTTTTCCTGCCAGTTCAACAGGCTCATGGACTCGCTCCTTCGTTCGTCCGGTCCGTGGAAGGCGGCAATGGTAGTGGCTCGCGGCGGCCGCGCCCCCGCACTCAGCCCGGGTCGCCGGCGCCCGCGCTCGCCGCGATTTCGCGCGCCAGCGTGCCGAAGCGCTGCCGGTACCTGGCAGGCGTCATGCCGACCTTGCGCTTGAACAGGCGCGTGAAGAAGCTGTTGTCGCTGTAGCCCACGTCGAAGGCGATGGCCTCGACGGCGGTGTCGCCTGATTCCAGAAGGTGCTTGGCCTCTTCCAGGCGAACGTGGTGGATGTACTCCAGGGGTGCCATGCCGGTGGCCGCCGCGAAACGCCGCTTGAAGGTTCTTTCGGTCATCCCCGAGGTGCGCGCCATCTCGGCCACGGGGGCGTCGGTGCAGGCGTAGTTCTGCGAGGCCCAGCGCTGCGCCCGCTCGATCGCGGGATCCGCCGCGTGCCCTCCGTGCGTGAGCGACGCGTAGGCCAGCGGACTCGCCGCCTGGAGGTCCATGAGGTTGATCCGCGCCACCCGCATGGCCTCCTCGGGCCCGGCGTGGCGTGCCACGAGGGCCAGCGCCAGCATGTGCCACGAGACACCGCTGCCCGCCATCAGGATGCGGTTCGCGGGGCCCGTGGCCACCAGCCCCCGGTCCGCATGCCAGCGCGTCCTGGGATGCAGGCGCTGGAGGTGGTCGCAGTAGGCCCAGTGAGACGTGGCTTCCCGGCCGTCGAGCAAGCCCGTGCGGGCGAGCAGAATCGCCCCGGAGCAGGCCGATGCCAGCATGGCCCCGGATCGATGGCATTCGAGGAGCCACTCGATCGACGCCTCGAAGCCTTCCCCGGCTTCGTCCGGCGCCACCATCAGATCGGCCACGATCACCACCGCGGGGTTCCCGCAATCCCCAAAGCCGCGGTGCGGCGTGATCCGCACCCCGTTGGTCGCGTCGAGGGGTTGCCCGTCGGGGCTGACGATCAATGGTCGGAAGGGTGACGCCTGAGGGGCTTCGCCATGGACGAGGCTCCAGTCGCGGCGCACACTGGCCAGGATGTCGTAAATCCCGAAGAGCGTGGCCGCCGTGGACTGGGGCAGCGCCAGCAGGGCGACCTCGATGGGCGGCGACATGGCAGAAATGTCCGTTTCCTTGCAGTTCAGACCTCAGTGTAGGACGCGCGCCGCCAGGATGATCGGGCATTCCAACCTCCAAGGAGATCATCATGGGCTATTTCATCAACGAGGCGGGCGCCCCCCGCCACACGCTCAAGGATCCGCGCGGCCTGGCCACGGGGAGCCCGACGCGCGATGCCATCGATCAGGTCGAATCGGCGCTGGAATCCATGCTGTCGTACTTCGGCGATCCCGTCGCGATGCTGGAGCGGGCGAGCGCGCTGGCGCCTTCATGGGCCTACCCCCGCGTCCTGCTGGCGTCGCTGTACATGACCTTCGCGGAACGCGGCATGGCGCGGCTGGCGGCCGATGCCCTGGCCGGCGCGCAGGACTTGCTGGGCAGCGCCCCGCCGCGCGAGCGCGCCCACGCGGCGGCGGCGCAAGCCGCCGTCGAGGGGGACTGGGCGTCCGCCTGCCGGCTCTGGGAGGGCATCCTCGTCGAACACCCGACCGATGCCGCGGCCCTGCTGTTCGCGCACCTCTTCGACTTCTACCAGGGCGACGCCCTCAACCTCAAGCGGCGGCCGCAGCGCGTGCTGCCGGCGTGGCGGCCCGGCATGCCGCTGCACGGCTACGTGCTGGGCATGCATGCGTTCGGGCTCGAGGAGTCCGGCCACTATGCCGAGGCCGAGGACGCGGGTCGCCGGGCGCTGGACATCCATCGCCGCGACCCGTGGGCCGTGCATGCGGTGGCCCACGTGCTGGAGATGCAGGGCCGCCACGGCGAAGGTGCCCGTTGGCTGGCCGGGCGCCACGCCGATTGGGCGATCGACAACGGGTTTGCCTTCCACAACTGGTTTCACGCGGCGCTCTTCCAGTTGGAAGACATGGACACCAGGGGAGCGCTCCAGACGTTCGACGCCCACCTCGCCACGGCCACCGACACCGCGCTGCAACGCGTCGATGGAACGGCCGTCCTCTGGCGGCTCAAGCTGCTCGGCGTGGATGTCGGCGACCGATTCCGGCAGCTTCACGCGGCCTGGGAGGCGGTGGAGGACGCGGACGGGTTCTACGCCTTCAACGACGTGCACGCGGTGCTGGCCGCACTGGGCGCCAGCGCGCCGCTCCCGCATTCCCGCGCGGCGGCACCGGCGGCCGTCACCCAGCGGTCCATGGCCGAAAGAGTGGGCCTGCCCCTGCGGCACGCGCTGGGCCACTATGGCGCCGCGCGGTATGCGGAGGCGGCGCGCGAACTGCTGCACGTGCGGGATCACGCGCACGAATTCGGCGGCAGCCACGCCCAGCGCGATCTGCTGACCTGGACGCTCGTCGATGCGGCCCTGCGGGGCGACGAGCGGGCACTGGCCCGGCACATACTGAACGAGCGGGTTCCGGCCAAGCGCGACACGCCGCTGACGGCGTACTGGCAGGAGCGTCTTCAATAGGGGTCGCCCGTCCCGACGCGCCCGTGGCGGGTCTTCGGGATGCGGGTGGGCTATCGACGGCCATGCGCGCCGGCCACATGGTGGCGCCGTGACGGCGCGGGGGCGGGCGCGGCAGGGGCGCCGAGCCCCGCCAGGATGCCGCAGTGCGCCGTGTCACTGGCCTGGCGGCATTGCGCGCGCAGGGCCTTCAGTTGCTTTTCCAGCGCGCGCAGCTCGCGGATGCGGGTGGCGATGTGGCCGATGTGCGCGTCCAGCAGGGCGTTCACCGCGCCGCAGTCGGCGCCGGGCTCGCCTTGCCAGCGCAGCAGGGTGCGGATCTCGTCGAGCGACATGTCCAGCCCGCGCGCCTGCCGGATGAAGGCCAGCCGCTCGGCGTGTTCGGCGCCGTAGACGCGGTAGTTGTTGCCGCCGCGCGCGGGAGCGGGCAACAGGCCCTCGCGCTCGTAGTAGCGGATGGTGTCGGCCGGGGTGCCGGTGGCCTGGGCCAGGTCGCTGATCCTCATGCCGTGATGGTAGCCCCTTGACCTTGGAGTGACTCCAGGGTTTCCAATGGCCCCATGAACACTGCGAGCAAGTTTGAACAGGCGGTTTACCGCATCCCCAACATGGACTGCGCGGCCGAGGAGAGCGAGATCCGCCACGCCTTGCGCGAGGTCGCCGGCTTGCGCGGCCTGCGCTTTCGCCTGGCGGCGCGCGAGCTGCACGTGGAGGTCACGCCGGGCAGTCTGCCGGAGGTCGAGCAGCGCCTGCGCGCCGCCGGCTTCGCGCCTGCCAGCGATGCGGGGCCGGCGCACGACCACGACCACGCGCACGGCCACGGCCACCCCCACGATCACGGCGCGCAGGCTCCCCATGGGCGCGGCCTGCTGCTGGCGCCGGGCCTGCCGCGCATCGTCGGCGCCTTGCTGCTGGCGCTGGGCGCCGAGCTGGCGCACGCCTTCCTGCCCGCCGGCTGGGCGCCGCTGGGCATGGCGCTGGCGGTGGCGGCGGTGGGGCTGTCGGGCCTGTCCACCTACTGGAAGGGCGTGCAGTCGCTGCGGCGCGGGCGCCTGAACATCAGCGCGCTGATGGCGGTGGCCGTGACCGGGGCCTTCGCCATCGGCCAGTGGCCCGAGGCGGCGATGGTGATGGCGCTGTACGCGCTGGCCGAGCACCTGGAGGCGCGCGCCGTGGACCGCGCGCGCGGCGCCATCGGCGAGCTGCTGCGCATGGCGCCCGACACGGTGGAGTTGCAAGAGGAGGGCGGCCGCTGGCGCGAGGTGCCCGCCGCCCAGGTGCCGGTGGGCGCCGTGGTGCGCGTCAAGCCCGGCGCGCGCCTGGCGCTGGACGGCGTGGTGACCGAGGGGCACGGCGCCGTCGACCAGTCGCCCGTCACCGGCGAGAGCCTGCCGGTGGACAAGGGCGTGGGCGATGCCGTGTACGCCGGCACGCTGAACCAGACCGGCGTGCTCAGCCTGCGCGTGACCGCCGGGGCGCGCGACACGCAGCTGGCGCGCATCATCCACGCCGTGGAGCAGGCGCAGGCCAGCCGCGCGCCCACGCAGGCCTTCATCGACCGCTTCGCCGCCGTCTACACGCCGGCGGTGTTCGCGCTGGCGCTGGGCGTGGCCGTGCTGGGGCCGTGGCTGGCGGGCTGGCCGTGGCTGGCCGCCGCCTACAAGGCCCTGGTGCTGCTGGTCATCGCCTGCCCGTGCGCGCTGGTCATCGCCACGCCGGTGACCCTGGTCAGCGCGCTGGCGCAGGCGGCGCGGCGCGGCGTGCTGGTCAAGGGCGGCGCGCACCTGGAGCGCGCGCGCCTCCTCAAGGCCGTGGCGCTGGACAAGACCGGCACGCTCACCGTCGGCCGGCCCGTGCTGGTGGCCGACGAGGTGCTGGGCGACGCCTGGCCCGCGGAGGCGGTGAGGGGCTGGGCCGCCACGCTGGCGGCCGGCTCCGACCACCCGGTGTCGCGCGCCATCGCCCAGGGGCTGGCCGCGCGGGGCGTGCAGCCCGGCGCGTGCGAGGGCTTCGCCGACCGGCCCGGCAGCGGCGTCGAGGCGCGCATCGGCGGCCGGCGCCTGCAGCTCATCAACTGGCGCGCGGCCCAGGCGCAGGGCCTGGCCGGCGAGTGGCTGGCCGCGCGTCTGGCGCCGCACCAGGCCGCCGGGCGCAGCGTGTCGCTGCTGGCCACGGACGACGAGGTGCTGGCGCTGCTGGCGGTGGCCGACACGCTCAAGCCCCACGCGCCCGAGGCCCTGGCGCAGCTCAAGGCCCTGGGCATCGCCACCGCCATGCTGTCGGGCGACCACCAGGCGGCCGCGCAGGCCGTGGCGCGGGCGGCGGGCGTGGACGAGGCGCAGGGCGAGCTGCTGCCGCAGGACAAGCTGCGCCGCATCGCCGAGCTGCGCGCGCGCCACGGCCCCACGGCCATGGTGGGCGACGGCATCAACGACGCGCCCGCGCTGGCCAGCGCCGATCTGGGCGTGGCCATGGGCGCGGCCGGCACCGGCACCGCGATGGAGGCGGCCGACGTGGTGGTGATGAACGACGACCTGCGCCGCCTGCCCGAGCTGGTGCGCCTGTCGCGCCGCGTGCACGGCGTGCTGTGGCAGAACATCGCCCTGGCGCTGGGCATCAAGGCGGTGTTCCTGGTGCTGGCGCTGGGCGCGGGCGCCACCATGTGGATGGCGGTGTTCGCCGACATGGGCGCCAGCTTGATCGTGGTGGCGAATGGGCTGCGGCTCTTGAAGGTCGAGCGTTCGGCGTCGAGCGCTTAGCGCGGGCTGCAAATGCTACTAAATATATAGCTGTCGGCGCAATACGGGTAGTGGCTGGAGGCCAATTTGGCTTGAAAACGCGCCTACAACCGCCCGAAGGCCCAGCCGCTGCTGGCTGCGCTGCCCTCGACCTCGTCCACCAGCCGCAGCAGCGGCGCCAGTTCGCGGTAGCGGCTGGCGGTGTGGCGGATGTAGGCGATGAACCGCGGCGTGTCCTGCAGGTAGCGCGGCTTGCCGTCGCGCAGCGTCAGGCGGGCGAAGATGCCGGCCACCTTCAGGTGCCGCTGCAGGCCCATCCACTCCACCGCGCGCCAGAAGCTGCCGAAGTCCTGATGCCAGTCCTCGTGGTCCATCAGGCCCAGCTTGCGCGCGCGCTCCCAGTAGCGCACGGTGATGTCCAGCACGAACTCCTCATCCCAACTCAGGAAGGCGTCGCGCATCAGGCTGGCGATGTCGTAGGTCACCGGGCCGTGGACGGCGTCCTGGAAGTCCAGCACGCCCAGCGGCCCATCCGCCGGGCCCACCATCAGATTGCGCGGCATGAAGTCGCGGTGCACGTAGACCATGGGCGCGGCCAGGTTGCGCGCCACGATCAGGCCGAAGGTCTTGTCCAGCGTCTCGTGCGGCGCGCCCTCGATGGCCACGCCGCAGTGCCGCGCCAGGTACCAGTCGGGAAAGAGCTGCAGCTCGCGCCGCAGCAGCGCTTCGTCGTAGGGCGGCAGCACGCCCGGGCGCGAGGCCTGCTGCCAGGCCAGCAGCGCGTCCACCGCCTGCAGGTAGCGCGGCCGGCTGGCCTCGGGCCGCTCGGGGTCGATCAGCGCCATCATGGTGCTGGCACCCAGGTCGGTCAGCAGCATGAAACCCTGGGGCCGGTCCCAGTCCAGCACCCGCGGCACGTTCAGCCCGGCGCCCCGCATCAGGCCGGCGACGTGGACGAAGGGCGCGCAGTCCTCGTGCGCCGGCGGCGCGTCCATGACGATGCGGGTGCCGCCGTCCACGGCGTCGATGCGGAAGTAGCGCCGGAAGCTGGCGTCGGCCGACGCCACGCGCAGGCTGGCGGGCCGCAGCCCGTGCGCGTCGGCGACGCGGCCCAGCCAGGCCGTGAAGGCGTGCTCGCGCGCGGAATCGGTCCAGGCGGGGGGATCGGCGGCCGCGGCGGTGGGGGACGGCGGCGCCGCGGTGGGGGAGGTGTCGCTCATGGATAATCGATTCTAGAGCGCGCCCCGGCGTCGCCACCCGACCCATTCGCTGTGCAGGCCCCCTCTTCCTCATCCCCCATCCCTCGCGTGCGCCCCCCCCGGCGGCGGCCGGCGCTGCGCCCGGTCGCCCTGGGCGTGCTGGCGCTCATGGCTGGCGCCGCGCTGGCGCAGACCGGCGCGGCGCCGCCGCACGAGCCCTTGCAGCTGCGCGCCACGCCCCGGTTGGCGGAGGCGGTGCCGAAGACCGCCGCGCCGCCGTCCATCGTCCATGGCGACCGCATCACCGGCCGCGCCGAGCTGGAGACGGTGATCGAGGGCCACGCCGAGCTGCGCCGCCCCGGCCTGACGGTGCAGGGCGACCGGCTGACCTTCGACCAGGGCACCGACGTCGCCCGGGTCGAGGGCGGCGTGCGGGTCAACGCCGAGGGCGACCGCTACACCGCCACCGAGGGGCAGATCCAGGTGGACTCGTTCGAGGGCTTCTTCCTGCAGCCCACCTATCGCTTCCTGGCCACCGGCGCGCACGGCCAGGCCGAGCGCATCGACCTGCTCGACCGCGACCGCGCCACCGTGCGCCACGGCGACTACACCACCTGCGAGCGGCCGGGGCCGGACTGGGTGCCCGACTGGATCCTGCGCGCCGACAAGCTGGAACTCGACCGCGAGGACGACACCGGCCGCGCCGAGGGCGCGGTGCTGGAGTTCAAGGGCGTGCCCATCCTGCCGGTGCCGTCGATGAGCTTCGGGCTGAGCGAGCGGCGCAAGTCCGGCTGGCTGCCGCCCACCCTCGGGCTGGACAACAAGAGCGGGCTGGAGCTGTCCGCGCCCTACTACTGGAACATCGCGCCCAACCGCGACGCGACCATCATGCCCACGCTCATGTCGCGCCGCGGGGTCGACGTGGCGGGCGAGTTCCGCTACCTGGAGGACAACTACCAGGGGCGCGTCAACGCCAACGTCATGCTCGACGACCGGCTGCGCCGCCGCAACCGCTGGGGCATGTTCGCGCGCCACAACGGTTCCCACGACACGGGGGTGGAAAGCATCGGCGCGGTGGGCCTGGCGCTCAACCTCAACCGCGTGAGCGACAACGACTACTGGCGCGACTTCAACCGGCGCGGGATGTCGCTCACGCGCGGGCAGGCGCTCACCACGCGCCTGCTGGCCAACGACGGCGCGCTGAGCTGGTCGCGCGGGAATTTTTCCGCCAGCGTGCGCGCGCTCAAGTGGCAGACGCTGCAGGACGTCGCCGCGCCCATCGTCCCGCCCTACGACCGCCTGCCGCAGGTGGCCGGGCGCTGGGCGCGCATCAACGACCGCGGCTTCGACTACTCGGTCGATGCCGACTTCACGCGCTTTCGCGCCGACAGCTTCTGGACCGGGCAGCCCAACGCCGAGCGCAGCTTCGTGCACGCGCAGGTGGCGCGGCCCTGGCTGCGGCCCTGGGGCTTTCTCACGCCCAAGCTGCAACTGCACGCCAGCGGCTACCAGTTCGACCGCCCGCTGGCCGACGGCGCCACCTCGGCCGGCCGCGTGCTGCCCACCTTCAGCCTCGACAGCGGCCTGGTGTTCGAGCGCGAGGCCAGCTACTTCGGCCGCGCCTTCACGCAGACGTTGGAGCCGCGGCTGATGTACGTGTACACGCCCTACCGTGACCAGAGCCGGCTGCCCAACTACGACTCGGGCGCCTACGACTTCAACTTCGCCACCATCTGGTCGGAAAACGCCTTCGCCGGCCACGACCGCATCGTGGACAACAACTTGGTCACCGCCGGCCTCACCAGCCGTTTGCTCGACCCCGACACCGGCGCCGAGGCCCTGCGGCTGTCGATGGCGCAGCGCTACCGCTTCTCGGCGCAGCAGGTCACCCTGCCGGGCGGCGCGCCCACCAGCCGCGGCCTGTCGGACGTGATGCTGGGCGCCTCCATCAACTGGGACCCGCGCTGGGCCTTCGACACCGTGGTGCAGTACAACCCCGACACCCGGCGCTCCACCCGCACCACCATCCACGCGCGCTATTCGCCGGGGCCCTTCCGCACCGTGAGCGCCGCCTATCGCCACCAGCGCGACCTGAAGAGCGAGCACCTGGACATCGGCTGGCAGTGGCCCCTGGGCGATCTCGCCGGCCGCCGCGGCGAGTTGGGCACCACGCGCTCGGGCGGCGGCGGCAGTTGCAACGGGCGCTGGTACGGCGTCGGCCGCCTGAACTACAGCCTGCGCGACAGCAAGCTGGTCGACGCCATCGTGGGCCTGGAATACGATGCCGGCTGCTGGATCGGGCGGGTCGTGTTCGAGAAGCTGCAAAGCGGTCTCACCTCGTCCACCAAGCGCGTCATGTTCCAGCTGGAATTCATCGGCCTGTCGCGCATCGGCACCAACCCGCTGCGCACGCTGCGCAACAACATCCCGCGCTACCAGATGCTGCGGGAGGAAGTCACCCCACCGAGCCGGTTCACCGACTATGAGTAAGACCCCGCACCGCCCCCGCGCCGCCTGGGCCCTGCTGCCCCTGCTGTGCGCCCTGGCTTGGCCGGCCCACGGCCAGGGCACGGCGCCGGCCGGCGCCGCCCAGCGCGCGCCCGCCAAGACCCAGCCGTCCAAATCGACCAAGCCGGCGGCGCGCAAGAAGGCGCCGGCCTCGAAAACCCCGCCCAAGACCCCCGTGCCCGCGGCGGCGGCGGCGGCGGCCGCGCCGGCGCCTGCACCCGCCGCGCCGCCGCCCGCGGCCAGCGCCGCGCCGCGCGAGGCCGACTACATCGTCGCCGTGGTCAACACCGAGCCGGTCACCCGCAACGAGGTGCGCGCCCGCACGGCGCGCGCCCAGCGCCAGCTGGCCGAGCGCGGCATGGCGCCGCCGCCCGCCGCCGAGCTGGGCAAGGAGATGCTGGAGCGCCTGATCGCCGAGCGCGCCCAGCTGCAGTACGCGCGCGAGATCGGGCTGAAGGTCGATGACGCCGCCCTGGCGCAGGCCGAGCTGGCCATCGCGCGCCAGAACCAGTTGCCCACGGTCGAGGCCCTGCACCGCCGCATCGAGCAAGAGGGCCTCATCGTCAACGACTTCCGCGACGACGTGCGCAACCAGGTGCTGCTGGCGCGCCTGCGCGAGCGCGAGATCGAGCCCAAGCTGCGCGTGACCGACGCCGAGGTCGAGGCCTTCATCCGCGAGCAGACCGGCGCCCGCGCCGGCGTGCCCGAGATCAACCTGGCGATGATCCTGGTGGCCGTGCCCGAGGGCAGCGGCGCCGCGGAGGTCGCCCGCCTGCAGGCGCGGGCCGAGGACGTGGCACGGCGCGCGCGCGGCGGCGAGGACTTCACCAAGCTGGCCGCCGAGACGTCCGACGCCAACAACCGCGGCCGCGACGGCGGCGTGCTGGGCCTGCGGCCGGCCGACCGCTACCCCGACCTGTTCGTGCAGGGCACGCGAGGCCTGCGCGTGGGCGAGGTGGCGGGGCCGGTCAAGTCCGACGCGGGCTTCCACGTCCTCAAGCTGCTGGAGCGCAAGGTCAGCAACGACCTGCCCGAGGTCAAGATCCCGCAGACCCGCGTCAGCCACATCCTGCTCAAGACCGGCCCGTCGCAAAGCCCGCAGGTGGCGCGCGAGCGGCTGGCCGACTTCAAGCGCCGCATCCAGTCCGGCCAGGCCAGCTTCGAGGCGCTGGCGCGCGAACACTCGCAGGACGGCAGCGCCGCCGACGGCGGCGAGCTGGGCTGGGCCGGCCCCGGCCAGTTCGTGCCCGAGTTCGAGCAGGCCATGAACAACCTGGACGCCGGCCAGGTCAGCGACCCCGTGGTCACGCGCTTCGGCATGCACCTGATCCGCGTCGAGGGCCGGCGCGAGGAAGTGCTGACCGGCGCCGAGCAGCGCCAGTTGGCGCGCAACATGCTGCGCGAGCGCAAGGCGCAGGAAGCCTTCGAGACCTGGGCGCGCGAGGTGCGTGGGCGCGCCTATGTCGAATACCGCAACTGAAGCCCGCCGCAAGGCATGAAGCACATTGCGCGCAAGCGGTTCGGCCAGCACTTCCTGACCGACCCGGCCGTCATCGACGCCATCGTGCGCGCCATCGATCCGCGGCCCGGGCAGGCGATGGTCGAGATCGGCCCCGGCCTGGCGGCGCTGACGCAGCCGCTGGCCGAGCGCCTGGGGCGCCTCGCGGTGATCGAACTCGACCGCGACCTGGCCGCGCGGCTGCGCGCGCACCCGCAGCTCGACGTGATCGAATCCGATGTGCTGAAAGTGGACTTTGCCCGCATCCCCATTGCGCCGACAGCTATCAAATTGAGAGTATGCGGCAACCTGCCGTACAACATCTCCACCCCCATCCTGTTCCACTTGCTGCCTTTTGCCGGCGGCATCGAGGACCAGCACTTCATGCTGCAGAAAGAGGTGATCGACCGCATGGTCGCGTCGCCCGCCACGGCCGACTATGGGCGCCTGTCGGTCATGCTGCAGTGGCGCTACGCGATGGAGGACGTGCTCTTCGTGCCGCCCGAATCGTTCGACCCGCCGCCCAGGGTGGACAGCGCGGTGGTGCGCATGGTGCCGCGCGCCGAGTTCGCGCCGCTCGGCGTGGACGCCTTCTCCGCACTGGTGCAGGTCGCCTTCAGCCAGCGCCGCAAGCTGCTGCGCCACACGCTGGGGCGGTGGCTGGCGGGGCGGGGCTTCGGCGGTGAGTTCGACGTGCAGCGGCGGGCCGAGGAAGTGCCTGTTTCGGAATATGTGGCACTGGCGCAGCTCGTAGGCTTCGTGGGAAGCAAGTCAATTTGAGTCGGACGCATCGATGATCAATGTCGCATTCTGAGCTTTTAAAGCCGATGAATTTACCTCATAGCAGCCTGCAGAACCATTCGCTGTCCAGGGATGACAATACGGCAGTTGTGATCGCCCATTTCCATCCCGCTGGAAGAGTGGCGCGTCATTTGATTGATTTTGTGATTTACGTGAAATCACATGTCACGCCGCACATTGTTCTTGTGTCGACAGGATTGTCAGATGACGGCAAGGAACTGCTCGAAAAACACTGCAAGGTCATTTTGCGTGAGAATTTCGGCTACGACTTTTGGTCCTATAAGGTTGGAATTGATGCGCTTTCCAGTGCGAAACCATGGAAGCGGCTGCTCATCATCAATAGCTCCATAGTGATTGCCAATCCGGCGCTGCTGGCGCTTTCGATCTTTGGGCGACCCGTAGGTAGAGGTATTATTGGGTTAACAATTTCCAGAGAATTTGCCATTCATGTCCAATCTTATTGCGTAATATTTGAGGGGGAAGACTTTATCAATTCAAATGCAATGAGAAATTGGTGGAGTGCCATGGAACCCATTTCGGATCGAGAGCAGGTGATTCAGAAATATGAGATTGGTATGTCTCAATATTTTATGAAATCAGGATATTCACCCCAGTCTTTATATAAACCAACACAGGGTGAAAAGGCATTGGCAATCATGCGTGCTATTGTTCAGAGTGAAGTTGTATTCAATATTCCCGAAGAGCAAAATGAGGTCATGATTCGTCTCAATAGGAGTGATCACTTGAATCCGACTCATTTCATGTGGGATTTCGTGTTCAAGAAATTTGGTGTCATTAAGATTGATTTTTTACGACAAAGCATATTTTCTGGTCAATTGCTTTCTCTAATCAAGCGTTCCCCTGCATGGGCTGGTACTTCCGTGCAATCACTCATCAATGACGCATTGATTTGAGAAGGTCAGGTATGACCCATGCGAGTGTTCCGATAAATTGCGGCCCACTCCGTGATGGGTGGCTTCAGGTTAACCTGCCTTTCGAATCCATAGCCTGCAAAAAAATTGTCCCACTGTTCAGGCTGTTTGATATTAATGTGTCCCCATTGCATGTCCCAATTTGGATGTGGATCAGTATGCGGTGTAGATGAGAAAACGATACAGCGAGGCACGACGTCTTCACGCACCTTTTTCATGATGGCGTCAAGGCCTGCATCGTCGATGTGTTCAAACACTTCTATGCTGAATAATGTATCTGTGCGAGCATAATTGCCTGTGAAAAGCGGATCCAATTCGTACTGCTGAGCATACTCTGGATGGCATTTCTGAAATAGGGCTCGACTGTATGCATTGCCGTCCACTCCTTTTGCATTGATGCCCAGTCGATTCAGGCAATACAAGAAATAACCTGGACCGGCACCGATTTCTAAAGAGCTGAGAATATTTAAATTAATTCGTACCCAATAAGCAAAATGCTCAAAAAGTTGGCGATATTCTGGATTGAATTGATTCCATCCGGCCTCATGGGAGATCTCAAAAAATTCCTGGGCGGTGAGCGCGCGTGGCTGACCATCTGGATGGTATCCTCTGCCCAGTAGCTTGTTTTTTTCAATAATCTGATCTAGGTTCATTGGCACGGTTATGCTCCAAGAGATTGACCTTGCGCCCATTGGGCGACGGCATCGAGTATTTATTTATCAGATATTTTACGATGAACAGACGAAGATCCAATTGGATCCCGGGTTCATTCCATTAAAAAATATCAAACCAGAGCGACCTGATTGGTATGAATATTGGCCAATTAGAAGTACCCTGCTTGATGGGAATTTTGATGATGAAG
The DNA here is from genome assembly GCF_016703145.1 of Ottowia sp. GTDB lineage: Bacteria > Pseudomonadota > Gammaproteobacteria > Burkholderiales > Burkholderiaceae_C > Ottowia. Next base: position 558,641 of record NZ_JADJCO010000003.1, read on the forward strand.
ATTATTTGGGCTTCTTCTCGCCAAGATTTTCAGATAAGACCAGACTATCAAGTGTTCAGGTCGATGCGTGCCTCGCAAATTCGAAATCTGATGTCATTAGCTTTTCGCCATATTTTGACTTTAATGCATTATACCCAAATAGCTTCCATCAGGGTGAAGAATATCACCCTGGATTTCTTCAAATATCACAGGATGCCTTGCGCTACTTAGCTGTCGACCTGGATTTGATGGAGATGGTGCAAGATCAGACTCGTATCATTTTCAGTAATTACTTTGTGGCGAAGTTCAGATTCTGGAAGCGATGGTTGGAGTTGACTGAGCAGATCTTCGCATTGTGTGAGACGGGCGATTCTATCTTGGCGCAGCGCCTGAACACGGCAACAACGCATCGTCAGACCGTCAGCTATTCGATGAAGATTTTCCTGATTGAGCGTCTGGTCTCGGTATTGCTTGAAGTCATGCGAACCGAAGCAGAAATAGGCGTTGATCTTGCTCGGGCACCGCTTTCCCTGCGCGGAGCAGACAAGGCTCTCGGTAACCTGGTAGTGCTCGATGCGCTCAAAGGCCAATACATCAAGACCAAATCCGCCATATATCGCAACCTCTATATTGTTCAGCGTCAAAATATTGGGCGCTTGTTGAGCGAAGCCGCCAGACAGCCATCCGCAGCACTCTGATGCTGTTCAGATCAACGCCGTCTGCTTATTGCCGCCGCCACGCGCACGTCGAGGCGGCACTCGGAGAAGTATGCAGCTTTGTGTGATCTGAGCTGGCTATCCATGGGTCACAATCCCTCGCTGCTCAGCAGCCTTGACGTGTGTTGTCGTGACCCCGAGGCGTGGTGGATCGGGTCGTGAAGGGAAAGGCCGCCTTGATGGCCTCTCGATCAAGTGGCCGTTCGAAAAAAATCGAAATCGACGGAATCGCGGCATGGTCACGGCGGCATCGGGCGTCCCGCCAGATGTCCTTGCTGGCAAATGGCTTCAAGGCTCCCGGGCTGACGCGGATCATGCAAGCCACCTGTCAAGGCGAAGCAAATTCGCTCAGTTCAACGCCATCGACAGCTTCCGCCGATACCCCGACAGCAGCGCCGCCTGCGGGTCTTCCTGCGCGGCGGCCTTGCCGGTCAGCTCGATGCCGCCAGCGCTCTTGCCCTCGGCACCGGCGCCGGGCTTGGGCGGCGGCGGGGTGAGCAGCTCCAGGATGGCGACGTAGGTCTTGCGCGCCGCCTCGTCGTTCCATTTGCGGTCGCGCATGATGATTTCCAGCAGCTCGTCCATCGCGGCGGTCCACTGGCCCTCGGCCATCAGCGCCCGGGCCTTGGCGAAGCGGGTGTCGAAGTCGCGCTTGTTCTCGGCGATGCGGGCGTCGAACTGCTCGATGGCCCAGTCGCCGCGCTCGTCGCGCTGCACGAACTCCAGCGCGTCCAGCCAGCGGCGCAGTGCGTCGAAGCGCAGCGGGCGCGGCTCGCGCTTCAGGGGTTCGTCCAGCAGGGCGGCGGCTTCCTCGAAGGCGCCGGTGGCGATCAGCAGGCGCGCGTAGTCGGCGCGCAGGTCGTCGTTGCCGGGATCCTGGGCCAGCGCATCGGCCAGCTTGGCCGCCGCCGCCTCGGTGTCGCCGGCTTCGAGCAGGGCCTCGGCCTCGCTCGCCTCGGTTTCGGCCTGCAGCGCGCCTTCGCCGGGGACGTGCTGGTCGAGGAACTGGCGCAACTGCCCCTCGGGCAGGGCGCCCATGAAGCCGTCCACCGGCTGGCCGTTCTTCAGCAACATGCAGGTGGGGATGCTGCGGATGCCGAAGGCGGCGGCCAGTTGCTGCTCCTGGTCGGAGTCGATCTTGACCAGCTTGAAGCGGCCGGCGTACTCGGCCTCCAGCTTCTCCAGCAGCGGCCCCAGCGTCTTGCAGGGCCCGCACCAGGGCGCCCAGAAGTCCACCAGCACCGGGGTGTGCATCGAGGCGGCGATGACTTCGGTTTCGAAGTTTTGAACGGTGATATCGATCATGGGCGGACTTGTGCGGGCAAAATCGGAGAAAAACAGCCGCCCATTGTGCAATAGCGACATGACGAACCCCCTCGTGGGCGTGGTGATGGGGTCCAGCTCCGACTGGGATACCCTGCAGCACGCCGTCCAGATCCTGCAGCAGTTCGGCATCGCGCACGAGGCCCGCGTGGTCTCGGCGCACCGCATGCCCGACGACATGTTCGCCTACGCCGAGCAGACGCAGCCGCGCGGCCTGCGCGCCATCAGCGCGGGGGCCGGCGGCGCGGCGCACCTGCCGGGCATGCTGGCGGCCAAGACCGTGGTGCCGGTGCTGGGCGTGCCGGTGGCCTCGCGCCACCTGCAGGGCGTCGATTCGCTGCACAGCATCGTGCAGATGCCCAAGGGCGTGCCCGTGGCCACCTTCGCCATCGGCGCGGCCGGCGCGGCGAACGCGGCGCTCTTCGCCGTGGCGATGCTCGCCGCCACGGACGCGGCGCTGCGCCAGCGGCTCGAAGCCTTCCGCGCCGACCAGACCGCCGCCGCGCGCGCCATGGCGCTGCCCCCGGCGGCCACGCCATGACCTCGGTCATCCTCCCGGGCACCGTCATCGACGGCCGCCCGGCCACCCTGGGCGTGCTGGGCGGCGGCCAGCTCGGGCGCATGTTCGTGCACGCGGCGCAGGCACTGGGCTACGACACCGTGGTGCTCGATCCCGACCCGGCCAGCCCCGCCGGCCGCGTCAGCCACCACCAGATCGCCACCGGCTACCGCGACGCCGACGGCCTGCGCGAGCTGGCCGCGTGCGCGCTGGCCATCACCACCGAGTTCGAGAACGTGCCGGCCGAGGCGCTGGCCGAGCTGGCGCGCACCCGCCCCGTGGCGCCCGCCGCCGAGGCCGTGGCCATCGCGCAGGACCGCATCCGCGAGAAGGCCCACTTCGCCCGCTGCGCCGCCAGCGGCGGCGTCGCTCCCGCACCCCATGCCGTGATCGAGCGCGAGGCCGACCTGGCCGACGTGCCCGCGGGCCTGCTGCCCGGCATCCTGAAGACCGCGCGCCTCGGCTACGACGGCAAGGGCCAGGCGCGCGTGGCCACGCGGGACGAGCTGGCCGCCGCCTGGGCGTCGATGGGCCGTGTCGCCTGCGTGCTGGAGAAGATGCTGCCGCTGGCCTGCGAATGCTCCGTCATCGTCGCGCGCGGGCGCGACGGGCAGGTCGTCAGCCTGCCGGTGCAGCGCAACCTGCACCGCGGCGGCATCCTGGCCGTGACCGAGGTTTTTGAAGGAAATGTGCCCGCAGCCAGCGCCGATATTGCGCAAGCAGCTACTATAAAAATAGCGAACGAGCTGGACTACGTCGGCGTTCTGTGCGTCGAGTACTTCGTGCTGGACAGCGGCGAGCTGGTCGTCAACGAGATGGCGCCGCGCCCGCACAACAGCGGCCACTACACCGTGGACGCCTGCGACGCCTCGCAGTTCGACCTGCAGGTGCGCGCGCTGGCCGGCCTGCCGCTGGCGCCGCCGCGCCAGCACAGCGCCGCCGTCATGCTCAACCTGCTGGGCGACCTGTGGTTCGACGCCCACGGCGCGCCGCGCGCGCTGCCCTGGCGCGAGGTGCTGGCCCTGCCCGGCGCGCACCTGCACCTGTACGGCAAGACCGAGGCGCGGCGCGGGCGCAAGATGGGCCACCTCACCTTCACCGGCGCCAGCGCCGAAACCGCGCGCGGCAACGCCCTGCGGGCGGCGGCCCTGCTGGGCATCGAGCCGTTCTGACCATGATCCTGGACGGCCACGCGCCCGGGCACGTCGCCCGCGCCGCCGATGCGCTGGCGGCCGGCCAGCTCGTCGGCCTGCCCACCGAGACCGTGTACGGCCTGGCCGCCGACGCCGGCAGCGACGCCGCCGTGCGCCAGATCTTCGCCGCCAAGGGCCGGCCCGCCGACCACCCGCTGATCGTGCATGTCGCCAGCGCCAGCGCCGTGGGCGCCTTCGCCAGCGAGGTGCCGCCCTTTGCGCGCCAGCTCATCGATGCCTTCTGGCCCGGCCCGCTGACCCTGATCCTGCCGCGCCGGCGCCGCCGGCGCCGCCGGCGCCGCCGGCGCCGCCGGCGGCCACGCCACCATCGGCCTGCGCTGCCCGGCGCACCCGGTCGCGCAGGCGCTGCTGGCGGCCTGCGCCGCGCGCGGCGTGCACGGGCTGGCGGCGCCCAGCGCCAACCGCTTCGGCCGCGTCAGCCCCACCACCGCGCAGCACGTGGCGGCCGAATTCGGCGACGACCTCCTGGTGCTCGACGGCGGCCCCTGCGCCGTCGGCATCGAGTCCACCATCGTCGACTGCACGCGCGGCGCGCCGGTGCTGCTGCGCCCCGGCCAGCTCGCGCGCGCCGGCATCGAGCGCGCCGCCGGCCAACGCCTGCGCCTGAAGGAAGAGCTGGCCGCGCCCGACCCGCGGGCGCCCGGCACCCTGCTGGGCCACTACGCGCCGCGCGCCCGGCTGCGCCTGATGGGCGCGGCCGAGCTGCGCACCGCGCTCGAGCTGCTGGGCGCGGACGCCCGGCACATCGCCGTCTGGGCGCGCGCGCCGCTCCAGAGCGCCTCCAGCCACCTGCTGCTGCGCCGCATGCCGGACGACGCCGACGCGGCCGCCCAGCAGCTCTTCGCCGTGCTGCGCGGCTTCGACGACGCCGGCGCGCGGCTGATCTGGGTCGAGGCGCCGCCGGCCGGCCCCGCCTGGGACGGCGTGCGCGACCGTTTGCAACGCGCCGCCGCCAGCGGGTGACTACACTACCCGTCAATTCTTCCGGAGATCCTGTTCATGAAACTCGCATCCACTCGCCGTGGCTTCCTCGCCCTGGCCGGCGCGGGCGCCGCCGTCGCCCTGGCCGGCTGCGGCTCCGGCTCGGTGGTCTCGGCCATCCAGCCCAAGCACTTCTACGTCGTCGGCGACGGCTTTTCCGACGTCGGGCAGACCGGCGCCGTGGCCACCGTCAACGACGGTTCGCTCACCTGGATCCAGCAACTGGCCGCGCGCTACGGCCTCACCGTCACCCCCGCAGCCAGCGGCGGCACCGGCTACGCGCAGGCTTTCGCGCGCATCGACAGCGCCGACACCACCAGCGGCCTCGCATCGCCCAGCGTGGCGCAGCAGATCGACCAGTTGCTGGCGGACGTCACCTTCGAGAACGACGACGTCGTGTTCGTCAACGGCGGCATGAGCGACATCGTTGCCGCCGTCGCCGCCACCGGCATCTCCGACGCCACCACCGCCGCCGTCAAGGCCCACGGCGTGGCGCTGGCCGACCAGGTGCGGCGCCTGGTCAACGCCGGGGCCAAGCACGTGGTGGTCACCGGCGTGTACAACCTGAGCATCTCGCCGTGGTCCCGCTCGCAGGGCCTGTCGGCGCCCGAGGGCATCGACGAGGGCGGGCCGATGACCCGGCTGAGCGACACCTTCAACAACGACGGGCTCAAGGTTTCCATTGCCGGCCTGGGCGACACCGTGCTGTATTTCGACGCGGCCGTGTTCTACAACTTCATCGCCAGCAAGCCGGGAAACTTTTCGGTGAACAACGCCACCACGCCCGTGTGCACCACGCCCACCGCGCTGAGCTGCACCACCGGCACCGTCAAGAGCCCCGACTACAACCGCTACCTGTTCGCCGACGACCTGCACTTCACCCCCGAGGCGCAGCGCAAGTTCGTCAGCGACAACTACGCGGAAAACGTCTACACCAAGCTGAAGGGCCGCTGGTAGGCGCGCGCCTGCAGCGAGCCGGCCCTGCGGGGCCGTTTTTTTTGCCGGGTCGTCCAAGGCGAACGTTCAGGACGGCGCGCCGCTCAGGTGCTGCCGCGCCGCGCCTCGGAGCGCCTCGATCATCTGCTCGCAGGTCGGCGTTCGCGGCCTGGACCGCATGGCGATGATGCCCACCGGAGGCAGCTCGATCGCCACCTTGACCGGCAGGATCCTGAGCAGGCCGTCGCGCTCGAAGTGCCGCGCCACCATGCGGGCCAGGAACCCGATGGCCCGATGCCGGCGGATGGCGTCGAAGGTGACCAGGAAAGAGGCCGACTCCACGATGTCGGTCGGTGGATCGAGCCGGTGCCGGTAGAAGGTCTGGATGAGCTTGACCCGCGAGGACGCCCAGGGCGGCGGCACCACCCACGGCTGGCGGGCCAGTTCGTCCCAGCCGGGCTTGGCCTGCTGCGCCAATGGGTGCTCCGGGTGGCACACGATGCACATGCCGTCGTGCAGCAGCGCTTCGGTGTCGAGGTCGGGGGCGGCGTAGGCCGGCTCCAGCCGGCCCACGAACAGGTCGAGCTCGCCCACGCGCAGCCGCGGCAGCAGGCGCGTCAGGTCGCCTTCCTCGACCAGCACCGTGGCCCGGGGCGACGCGGCCTTGAGCCGCTCGATGGCGCCGGAGACCAGCACCGGAAACGCCACCACCATGGTCCCCACGGCCACCCGGCCGACCGCGCCGCTGGCCACGGCCGTCACCTCGTCGCGCGTGCGGGCGTGGTCGGACAGCACCGATCGCGCGAAGCGCACCACCACCTCGCCGGCGGGCGTCGGCTCGGTGCCGCGGCTGGACCGGGTGAACAGCGCCACGCCGTACAGGCGTTCGACCTCGGCCAGCATCTTCGAGACCGCCGGCTGCGTCAGCGCCAGGAAGTCGGCGGCCCGGCCCAGTTGGCGGAACCGGTCCAGGGCCACCAGCAACTGCAGGTGCCGCAGCCTCAGGTTGGAGCGCAGGACGCGATCGATCTGGCTCATGGATTCACCATGAAAAAATGGAAACTGGAGAGTCCAAAGTTTCAATAGATTGTAATGAGCATAGATCGAATAATCCCGCTCGTCGCTAGCCCATCACAGCAACCATCTTGAATGACTAACTCAAGCTATCCCTGCGATCTCGTTGCGCCAAGGCGACTTGGTGCGAGCGATGGCGTTCAGGATGATCAGCAGTTTGTGCATGCAGGCCACGAGGGCGACCTTCTTGGGTTTGCCCGCCACCAGCAGCTTTGCGTAGAAGGCTTTGAGCACTGGATTGAAGCGTGTACCGACGAGCGCGGCCACGTAGAGCACGCGACGCACGTCGGAGCGCCCGCCGAAGATATGACGCTGCCCGCGCAAGGTGCCCGAGTCGCGGTTCATCGGGGCCAAGCCCACCAGCGAGGTGATCTGCCTGCGGTTGAGGTGACCGAGTTCAGGCAGCTGCGCCAGGAGCGTGCTGGCTGTCGTGGGGCCAACGCCTTTGACGGAGGTCAGCAGTTTGGCCAGGTCAGCGTGGTGAGCCCGCACGTGTTCGCGCAGCTGCCCGTCCACGTCGTGGAGCTGGGCGGCGATCGCATCCATGATCGCCAGGATGCTGGCCTTGGCCTTCGGATGGGCCAGCGCCAGGCGCTGGCGCTCGGCCACCAGCATGGCGACCAACTGACGTCGGCGCGTCACCAGCGCGGTGAGTTCGCGCTGCTGCGCATCGAGCAGCGCACGCGGCTCATGACCCTGCGCGTCCAGCAAGGCGGCGAAGCCGCGCAACACCTGCGCGTCGATGCGATCGGTCTTGGCCAGCTTGCCCGTGCAGCGGGCGAAGTCGCGTGCCTGGCGCGGGTTGATGACCGAAACGCGCAGGCCCGCCGCAGCCAGCGCAAGCGCCAGCAGTCGCTCATGGCCGCCCGTGGCCTCCAGCAGGATCAGGCGCGGTGCCAGCGGTACCAGCACCTGGCACAACTCGGCGTGGCCCGCCTCGTCGTTGCCCAGACTCAAGGTTTGCGCCTCGCCGCTGGCAGCCACCTCGAAGCTGGCCTTGGCGACATCGATACCCACGTAGACAGGTTCACTCATAGCAGTTCTCCGGCTCCCAGCCTTATGAATACGAAATGTGTTCGATCAACCATTCGGGATGCAGCAGAACAAAAAGACCACCACCGCGCGCCCTGTGCTGTGGTTCGAGCTCGGGCTCGCAGGAGACCCAGGCTGCGCAATGGCGAGTCAACCCGTTCACTGATCGACGTGCTTGCCTGCACTTCGACCACTGAAGTTTGAATTATTTGAAAGATATAAGGAGACAAGCCATGCGTCTGAGCCGCCGTCAGTTCACCTTCACCAGCCTCGCCGCCGCCGCGTCGCTCCATGCCCCCGGCCTGCGGGCCGCCGGCTATCCCGAGCGCCCCCTCATCTTCATCTGCCCCTGGTCGGCCGGCGGCACGGCCGATGTGACCATGCGCGCGCTGTGCCAGGCCGCCGGCAAGGAGTTGGGCCAGGCCATCGCCGTGGAGAACCGCGCCGGCGCGGCCGGCATGCTGGGCCTGCGCGCCATGGCCAACGCCCGGCCGGACGGCTACACCGTCGGGCAGATCCCGATCTCGGTCACGCGCTTCTCGCAGCTCGGCTCGGTCAAGCTCGATCCGCTCAAGGAGCTGACCTACATCGCGCGCGTCTCCGGACAGACCTTCGGCACGGTCGTGCCGCCGGGCGCGCCCTGGAAGACGCTGCAGGACCTGGTGGCCGACGCCAAGGCCCATCCCGACACGATCACCTACGCCAGCGCCGGCGTGGGCGGCGCCACGCACGTGGGCTGGGAAGAGTTTTTGCTGGCCGCGGGCGTGAAGATGAACCACATCCCCTTCAAGGGCGGCGCCGACGCGCTGGCCGCCGTGCTGGGCGGGCACGTGCAGGTGCTGGTCGATTCCAGCTCCTGGGCGCCGCACGTGCGCGACGGCAAGCTGCGGCTGCTGGCCACCTGGGGCGAGCAGCGCACCAAGGAATTCAAGGACGTGCCCACGCTCAAGGAGTCGGGCTTCAACGTCGTGGTGGACGCGCCCAACGGCATCGGCGCGCCCAGGGGGCTCGAACCCGCGGTGCTGGACAGGCTGCGCGCGGCGTTCAAGGTGGCGGCGGCCAGCCCTGAATTCGCCAATGCCTGCGCCAAGATCGACGCGCCGCTGATGTACCAGGACAGCCCGGAATACGCCCGCTACGTCGAGGCCACCTACCGCAAGGAGACGGAGTTGATCGAGCGGCTCAAGCTCAAGGAACTGATGGCCAAGAGCTGACCGCCCCTCATACTTCGCGTCTCAATTCCAGGAGCCCATGGCATGGACACCGCGACCCGCTCGCCCCTGATCCGCCTGCACGCCAACGACAACGTGCTGGTGGCGCGCCAGCCGATCGGCATCGGCCAGGAACTGCCCGAATTCGGCCTGCGCATGCGCGCCCAGGTGCCGGCCGGCCACAAGATCGCCGCGCGCCGCATCCCCAAGGGCGAGCCGATCAAGAAATACGACACCGTGATCGGCGCCGCCCTGCGCGACATCGAGCCGGGCGAGCACGTGCATTCGCACAACCTGGAGCTGATCGACTTCGACCGCGACCCGGCGTTCTGCCAGGACGTGCGGCCGATCGACTACGTGCCGGAAGGCCAGCGCGCCACCTTCATGGGCATCGTGCGGCCGGACGGGCGCGTGGCCACGCGCAACTTCATCGGCCTCATTTCCTCGGTCAACTGCTCGGCCACGGTGATCAAGAACATCGCCGCGCACTTCACGCCCGAGCGGCTGGCGGCCTACCCCAACGTGGACGGCGTGGTGGCCTTCGCCCAGACCAGCGGCTGCGGCATGTCCTCGCCCAGCGAGCACTTCGACGTGCTGCGCCGCACCATCGCCGGCTACGCCAACCACCCCAACCTGGCGGCCGTGCTGATCGTCGGCCTGGGCTGCGAGCGCAACCAGGTGGCCGACTTGGTGGCCTCGCAGGGCCTGGCGCCGGGCGAGCGGCTGCGCACCTACGTGATGCAGGACACCGGCGGCACCCGCGCCACCATCGCCGAGGGCATCCGCGCCATCGAGGCGATGCTGCCGGCCGCCAACGACGCGCGGCGCGTGCCGGTGCCGGCCAGCCACCTCAAGATCGGTCTGGAATGCGGCGGCTCGGACGGCTTCTCCGGCATCACGGCCAACCCCGCGCTGGGCGCGGCCATGGACATCCTGGTGCGCCACGGCGGCACGGCCATCCTGTCGGAGACGCCCGAGATCCACGGCGTGGAATTCATGCTCACCCGGCGCGCCGTCACGCCCGAGGTGGGCCAGAAGCTGCTCGACCGGCTGGCCTGGTGGGAGGACTACACGCGCGGCCACAACGGCCAGTTCAACGGCGTGGTCGGCCCCGGCAACCAGGCCGGCGGGCTGGCCAACATCTTTGAGAAGTCGCTCGGCTCGGCCATGAAGGGCGGCACCACGCCGCTGCAGGCGGTGTACGAGTACGCCGAGCCGATCACGCAAAGCGGCTTCGTGTTCATGGACTCGCCCGGCTACGACCCGGTGGCCACCACCGGGCAGATTGCCAGCGGCGCCAACCTGATCTGCTTCACCACCGGGCGCGGCTCCATGTTCGGCAGCAAGCCCGCGCCCACCGTCAAGCTGGCCAGCAACACGCCCATGTTCACCCGGCTGGAGGAAGACATGGACATCAACTGCGGCGTCGTCGTGGACGGCGAGCTGACCATAGACCAGATGGGCGAGCGCATCTTCGAGCACATCCTGCGCGTGGCCTCGGGCGAGAAAAGCAAGAGCGAACAGCTCGGCCTGGGCGACCACGAATTCGTGCCCTGGCACATGGGCATCGTCAGCTGAAACTTCAAAAACAATAGCTGCTGGCGCATATCACACGCCGGCTGGAACCCTATTTGATTCATATTCCATGCCACTCGCCCTGACCCGCCCCGACCTGCTGCGCAGCGCCAACTTCATCGCCGGCCGCTGGTGCGACGCGCCCGCCGCGCGCCTGGCCGTCACCGACCCGGCCACCGGCGCCGCCATCACCGAAGTGCCCGACTCCGGCGCCGCCGAGGCCCGCGCCGCGCTGGACGCCGCGCACGCCGCGTTCGCCACCTGGCGCAAGGTGCCCGCCAAGCAGCGCGCCGCCATCATCAAGCGCTGGAACGACCTGGTGCTGGCCCACCAGGACGACCTGGGCAAGCTCATCAGCCGCGAGCAGGGCAAGCCGCTGGCCGAGGGCAAGGGCGAGGTGGCCTATGCCGCCAGCTACATCGAATGGTTCGGCGAAGAAGCCACGCGCATGAACGGCGAGATCATCCCCGCGCCCGTGCCGGGCCGGCGCATGTTCGCGCTGCGCGAGCCGGTGGGCGTGGTGGCCGCCATCACGCCGTGGAACTTCCCCGCCGCGATGATCGCGCGCAAGATCGCGCCCGCGCTGGCCGCCGGCTGCACCGTGGTCTGCAAGCCGGCCGAGGACACGCCGCTGACCTCGCTGGCCCTGGTGCTGCTGGCGCACGAGGCGGGCGTGCCGCCCGGCGTGCTCAACATCGTCACCGCCTCGCGCGAGAAGACGCCCGAGGTGGTGGATGTGTGGCTGGACGACCCGCGCGTGCGCAAGATCACCTTCACGGGATCGACGCCTGTCGGCAAGCACCTGGCGCGCCGTTCTGCCGACACGCTGAAGAAACTCTCGCTCGAACTCGGCGGCAACGCGCCTTTCATCGTGTTCGACGATGCCGACGTGGATGCGGCGGTCGAAGGCCTCATGGCCGCCAAGTTCCGCAACGGCGGCCAGACCTGCGTGTGCCCCAACCGCGTGTTCGTGCAGCGGGCCGTGTTCGACGACTTCGCGCAAAAGCTCGCCGCGCGCGTGGCCGCGCTCCAGGTCGGCCCGGCCAGCGACCCGGCCTCGCAGATCGGCCCCATGATCAACGACCGCGCGGTCGAGAAGATCGAGCGCCACGCGCAGGACGCCGTGGCCCGGGGCGCGAAGGTGCTCACCGGGGGCCGGCGCCTGCCCGAACTGGGCCCCACCTACTACGCCCCCACCGTGCTGGCCGGCGCCGACGCCACCATGGCCTGCGCCTGCGAAGAGACCTTCGGCCCCGTCGCGCCGCTCACCGTGTTCGACGGCGAGGATGAAGTGATCGCCGCCGCCAACGACACGCCCTTCGGCCTGGCCGCCTACTTCTACAGCCGGGACGCGCGCCGCATCTGGCGCGTGGCCGACGCGCTGGAGTCGGGCATCGTCGGCGTCAACGAGGGCGCGCTGGCGGCCGAGGCCGCGCCCTTCGGCGGCGTCAAGGAGTCGGGCTACGGCCGCGAAGGCTCCACGCACGGGCTGGACGACTACCTGCACACCAAGTACGTGTGCCAGGGCCAACTCGACTGAACACGGAAACACCGCCATGAACAATCCTTTCAAGCAAGCCCTCGCCGCGCGGAGGCCGCAGATCGGCCTGTGGCTGTCCATGGCGCACCCCTACGCCGCCGAGGCCTGCGCCACGGCCGGCTTCCAATGGCTGCTGATCGACGGCGAGCACGCGCCCAATGACCTGCGCAGCACGCTGGCCCACCTGCAGGCGGTGGCGCCCTACCCGGGCCAGCCGGTGGTGCGCGCCGTCACCGGCGACACCGCGCTCATCAAGCAGTTGCTGGACATCGGCGTGCGGAACCTGCTGGTGCCGATGGTGGACACGCCAAGCCAGGCGCGCGCCCTGGTCGCCGCCACCCGCTACCCGCCCGAGGGCGTGCGCGGCGTCGGCGCGGGCGCGGCGCGCGCCGCACGCTGGGGCGCGCGGCGCGGCTACGTGGACCTGGCCAACGGCGAAATCTGCCTGCTGGTGCAGGCCGAAACGCGCACCGCCATGGACAACCTGGAGGCCATCTGCGCCGTCGATGGCGTGGACGGCGTGTTCATCGGTCCGGCCGACCTGGCCGCGTCGATGGGCCACCGCGGCAACCCCGGCCACCCCGAGGTGCAGGCCGCGATCGAGGGCGCCATCCGCACCATCGTCGCCAGCGGCAAGGCGGCCGGCACCCTGACGGGCGACGCGTCGCTGGCCCGCCGCTACCTGGAACTGGGCGCCACCTTCGTCGCCGTCGGCATCGAGGTGACGCTGATGGTGCAGGCCGCGCGAAAGCTGGCCGGCGACTTCGGACTGGGCACCGACGCCGCGATGATGGCGGCCGGTGCATCGGCTTATTGACCTGGAGAAAGACGAGACATGAGCAAGACCTACAAAGTGGCCGCCATCCCCGGCGACGGCATCGGCAAGGAAGTCATGCCCGAGGCGCTGCGCGCGCTGGAGGCGGCCAGCGCCAGATTCGGCTTCGCGCTGGAGTTCACCCCCATCGACTGGGCCAGTTGCGACTACTACCTGCAGCACGGCGACATGATGCCGGCCGACTGGAAGGCGCAACTGCAGGGCATGGACGCCATCCTCTTCGGCGCCGTCGGCTGGCCCGCCACCGTGCCCGACCACGTGTCGCTGTGGGGCAGCCTGCTGAAGTTCCGGCGCGAGTTCGACCAGTACATCAACCTGCGCCCGGTGCGCCTGTTCGAGGGCGTGCCCTGCCCGCTGGCCGGCCGCCAGCCCGGCGACATCGACTACGTGGTGGTGCGCGAGAACACCGAGGGCGAATACACCGCGCTCGGCGGCGTGATGTACGAAGGCACCGAGCGCGAGATCGTCATCCAGGAATCGGTCTTCTCGCGCCACGGCGCCGAGCGCCTGCTGAAGTTCGCCTTCGACCTGGCGCAGAGCCGCCCGCGCAAGCACGTCACCCTGGCCACCAAGAGCAACGGCATCGCCCTCAGCATGCCTTGGTGGGACGCGCGCGCCGACGCCGTGGCCCAGGGCTACCCCGAAGTGACGCTGGACAAGCAGCACATCGACATCCTGACCGCGCGCTTCGTGCTGCAGCCCGGCCGCTTCGACGTGGTGGCCGCCACCAACCTGTTCGGCGACATCCTGAGCGACCTGGGCCCGGCCACCACCGGTACCATCGGCCTGGCGCCCTCGGCCAACCTGAACCCCGAGCGCAAATTCCCCAGCCTGTTCGAGCCCGTGCACGGCTCGGCGCCCGACATCTACGGCCAGAACATCGCCAACCCCATCGCCATGGTCTGGTCGGCGGCGCTGATGCTGCAATTTTTGGGCGAGCAGGCGGCGCACGACGCCATCGTGCGCGCCATCGAGCAGGTGCTGGCGCAGGGCCCGCGCACGCGCGACCTGGGCGGGCAGGCCAGCACCACCGAGCTGGGCGAGGCGCTGGCGGCGCTGATCTGACGCGCGTTGGCCGCGCGGACGATGATTCAAAAAAGATAGCGATAGGCGCAATACCCACGCTGGCCAGCGGCTGATTCGGCTTGAAACCGGGCGCCGCTCAGCGCTCCGGCGGCGGGGCTTGGTCGGCGCCGTGCTCGTCCGCGCCCTCGCGCCGGTGCGGCGGCAGCTCGCCCTTGCGGCGGCCCGCGAACATGGTCCACCACACGATCAGCAGCAGCAGCAGCAGGGCGCCCAGCGCTTCCAGCAGAATCAGGGTCATGAAGCGAGCATCACGGTTTCTTTGCGCAGCGGCCATTGTAGGAATGCTGGCCAGTTGCGCCGTCCAGTCCCCCTCCCCACCGGCCACGCCCCCGTCCACCGAATCTCCCCTGCCGCCCCTGGGCGACGTCGCCGACACCGTCCCGCTCGGCCCCGCCCTGCAGCGCCCGCGCAGCCGCTGGGTGCCGGTGCGCTGGGCCGACCTGCCCGGCTTCGAGCAGGACGCCACCCACGAGGCCTGGAACGCCTGGCTGAAAAGCTGCGAGCGCCCCGCTGCCGCCTTCGCCCGCCTGTGCAGCGAGGTGCGCCGCCTGTCCCTGGCCACGCCCGGGGAGCAGCGCCAGTGGATGCGCCTGCGCCTGCAGCCCTACCGCGTCGAGCCCCTGGCCGGCGCCGGCGCGCCCGGTGGCGACGGCCTGCTGACCAGCTATTTCGAGCCCCTGTACGAGGCCACGCGCCAGCCGCCCGCCGGCACCGGCGCGCCGCTGTACCGCCCGCCGCCGACGCTGGGCCAGCGCAAGCCCTGGTACACGCGGCAGGAGATGGACACCCTGCCCGAGGCGCGCGCCCAGCTCGCCGGCCACGAGATCGCCTGGCTGGCCGACCCGGTGGACGCGCTGATCCTGCAGATCCAGGGCTCCGGCCGCCTGCGCGTGACCGAGGCCGACGGCCGCCAGCGCCTGGTGCGCCTGGCCTTCGCCGCCACCAACGACCAGCCCTACCGCAGCCCCGGCGGCTGGCTGATGGGTCAGAGCCTCATCAGCGACGCCACCTGGCCCGGCATCAAGGCCTGGCTGGCCGTCAACCCGCGGCGCGTGCAGGAGTTCCTGTGGAGCAATCCGCGCATGGTCTTCTTCCGCGAGGAGGCGCTGTCGCCGCTGGACGCGCAGTTCGGCCCGCGCGGCGCGCAGGGCGTGGCGCTGACGCCTGGCCGCTCCATCGCCGTCGATCCGCAGAGCATCCCCTACGGCACGCCCGTCTGGCTGGCCTCGCAGGGCCCCGTCGCCAGCCTGCAGCGCCTGGTGCTGGCGCAGGACACCGGCAGCGCCATCACCGGCGCCGTGCGCGCCGACTACTTCGCCGGCTGGGGCGCCGAGGCCGGCGACTTCGCCGGGCGCATGAAGCAGCCGCTCAAGCTGTGGGTGCTGTGGCCCCGGTGAACGGGTTCATACGTTTGGAGCCAAAAATGGCCATGGCCCGCGCGGATGCTGCGCGAACAGCTATCAGAAAAGCAATTTTCATGCTGCCTGTCCTGGCCCTGCTGCCCGGCTGCGCCGCCATGCTGGACGCGCCGCGCCTGGCCTACCGCTGCCCGTCGGATCTGAGTTTCGAGGCGCGGCTGTACCAGGACATGGCCCTGGTCGAGGGCCAGCGCGGCCACGCCGTGCTGGAGCGCGCGGCCGGCGCGCCAGACCGGCTGCTGTACGCCGACGCCACGGTCAGGGCCGAGTTCGGCCTCGGCGTCGGCCAGCGCCTGGCGCGGCTGGACTACACCAACATCCCCGAGCCCGTGTACTGCCAACGCGCCGCCGTCCCCGACGCCGCCGACGCGCCCGTGCGCGCCGCCCCCCGCCCCGGCCCGCGCAACCGGCCGCCCTTCAACCCCGACGCGCCAGTGGAAACCAACATCCACACCGGCGACGGGCCGCCCGGGCCGGGGTAGGTGCCCCTGTCCTGGTATGAAATCAATAGCTGGCCGTGCTTGCTCCATGCCGGTTTAGGGCCTGTTCGATGCCTATCCCGGCCCCGGCTGCAGGGCATCGGACCCGGCGCGATAATCGCCCCCTGCCCTCCTCTCCCCGTGCGGTCGGCATCTCGGCGGCCGTTGTCACGGTGGCCATCTGGACCGGTTTCATCGTCATCGGCCGCGCCTCGGCCGGGCATGTGCTGCTGCCGTTCGACATCGCGCTGCTGCGCATCCTGGGCGCTTCCGCCGTGCTGCTGCCCTGGGGCCTGTGGCTGACGCGGCCGGGCGGGCCGGCGCGGGGCAGCGCGTCGCTGGGCGGGCTCTCGCCCTTGCCGCTGCGGCAGACGGTGCTGGCGGGCCTGTTCGGCGGGCTGTTGTACGCGGGGCTGTGCTACGCGGGCTTCTTCTTCGCGCCGGCGGCGCACGCCTCGGTGCTGATGCCGGGCAGCCTGCCGCTGTGGACGGCGCTGCTGGCGGCGCTGGTGCTGGGCGACCGCATCACGCCGGCGCGGGCGCTGGGGCTGGCGTGCATCGTGGCGGGCGACCTGACGGTGGGCGGCGCCAGCCTGCTGGGCGCCTTCGGCGGCGGCCAGGTGTGGAAGGGCGACGTGATCTTCATGCTGGCGGCCTTCAGCTGGTCCGTCTACAGCGTGCTGGCGCGCCGGTTCCAGCTGGACGCGGTGCGCGCCACCATCGCCGTCACCGCCTTCGCGTTCCTGACCTACGTGCCGCTGTTCGCGCTGCTGGCCGGGTCGGGCCTGCTGCCGACGCGGCTGGCGCAGGCGCCCTGGGGCGAGATCGCCTTCCAGGCGCTGTTCCAGGGCGTGGGGTCGGTGGCCATCTCGGGCATCAGCTTCGTGGCCATGGTGCGCGCCTTCGGGCCGGTGCGCTCGACCATGATCACCGCGCTGGTGCCGGGGCTGTCGGCGCTGGCCGCGGTGGCGCTGCTGGGCGAGCCGCTGGGCTGGAACCTGGTCGCCGGGCTGGTGCTGGTGACGGCGGGCATCCTGTTCGGGGTGCGTGCGGGTGCTCCTCGAAAAATAGCTGATAGCCCAATCCCCGTGCGGGCTGGCGGCCAAAGTCATCTCGAAAGCCGGGCCTCGTGAACCTGCTCGCCTTCGACACCAGCACCGAGCGCCTGTCCATCGCCGTGCAGCGCGATGGCCGGCGGTGGACGCACGAGGGCGCGGGCGGCGCGCAGGCGTCGGCGGCGCTGATCCCGGCCGTGCTGGCGCTGCTGGCCGACGCCGGACTGGCGCTGGGCGGCCTGCGCGCCATCGTGTTCGGGCGCGGGCCGGGCTCGTTCACCGGGCTGCGCACGGCCTGCTCGGTGGCGCAGGGGCTGGCCTTCGGCGCCGGCGTGCCGGTGCTGCCCGTCGACACCCTGCTGGCCGTGGCCGAGGACGCGCGCCTGGCCCACGGCGCCACGCGCGTGCTGGCGCTGCTGGACGCGCGCATGGACCAGGTCTACGCCGCGCCCTGGGCCTGGGCCGCCGGCGCCGGCTGGGCCGCGCAGGGCGACACCGTGGTCTGCGCGCCCGAGGCGCTGGCGCCCCTGGCGGGCGCGGGCTGGGCGCTGGCCGGCAACGCCTTTGCCGCCCACGGCGAGCGCCTGCCCGGGCCGCTGCGGGCGCTGCCGCGCCTGCCGGCCGTCCCCAGCGCCGCCGCGCTGCTCAGCCTGGCCCCGGCGCTGCTCGCCGCCGGCCGGGCCGTGCCGGCCGAGCAGGCGCTGCCGCTCTACGTGCGCGACAAAGTGGCGCAAACTACGGCCGAGCGCGCTACCGCGCGCTGACCCCGCCCGCCACCCGCCCGTTCTTGCCGCCATGAGCGCCGTCCTGACCCCGCCGCCGACCGGCCTGACCTTCGATGCCGCCGTCGAGGCGCGCTTCGAGCCCATGGCGCCCGAGCGGCTGGACGCCGTGCTCGCCATCGAGCAGAGCGCCTACAGCCACCCCTGGTCGCGCCGCAACTTCCTCGACACCTTCGCCGCCGGCCACGAGGCGCAGTGCCTGCTGGCGGGCGACACGCTGCTGGGCTACTTCGTCGCCATGGCCGGCTACCAGGAAGTGCACCTGCTCAACATCACCGTCGCGCCCGCGCACCAGCGCCAGGGCTGGGCGCTGGTCATGCTCGACGCGCTGGCCCTGTGGTCGCGCGGCCAGCGCGCCGACTGGCTGTGGCTCGAAGTGCGCCAGGGCAACACGCGCGCCCAGCAGGTGTACCTGCGCCGCGGCTTCGTGCGCGTCGGCCTGCGCAAGGGCTACTATCCCGCCCTCCACGGCGAGCGCGAGGACGCGGTGGTCATGAGCCTGCGGCTGGAGCCTCCGACCCCATGACCGTGGAACTTGACAGCCGCCAGCGCGCCATGCTGGCCGAGATGGGCATCAAGGTGTGGGCGCCGCCGACGGCGCGCGCGCGTGCGCCGGATGCTGCTAATTTGATAGCTGAAAGCTTAATGCCGGCGCTGGCTGAAGTCGAAAAACGTATTGAAAAACCGAAGGAAGCATCGCCGCCTCCGCCGCCTGTCCTCCGTCCCGCCGCGCCGGTCGCCGCGCCGGCCGCCGGCGCCGCCCTGGGCGCGCGCCCCGAGGGCATCGAGGCCATGGACTGGCCTGCGCTCGAAGCCGCCGTCGCTGGCTGCCGGGCCTGCGGCCTGTGCGCCGGACGCACCAACACCGTCTTCGGCGTCGGCAGCCGCCAGGCCGGCTGGATGATCGTCGGCGAGGCGCCGGGCGAGAACGAGGACCGCCAGGGCCAGCCCTTCGTCGGCCAGGCCGGCCGGCTGCTGGACAACATGCTGGCCGCCGTCGGGCGGTCGCGGCAGGCCGGCGTTGCTCCTGATCCAATAGCTGTCGGCGCAAGCGGGGTGACGGCTGAAGGGCTAAAAGGCCCTGAAGAGGCGGGCAGCCGGGGCGTCTACATCGCCAACGTCCTCAAATGCCGCCCGCCCGGCAACCGCAACCCGCAGCCCGACGAAGTGGCGCAGTGCGAGCCCTACCTGCGCCGCCAGGTCGCGCTGGTGAAGCCCCGGCTCATCCTGGCCATGGGGCGCTTCGCCGTGCAGTCGCTGTTGAAGACCACCGATCCCATCGGCCGCCTGCGCGGGCGCGTGCACCACTACGAGGGCGTGCCCGTCATCGTCACCTACCACCCCGCCTACCTGCTGCGCGCGCTGCCTGAGAAGGCCAAGGCGTGGCAGGACCTGTGCCTGGCGCTGGAGGTGGACGCCGGCGCGCCGGCCTGAGCGCCTTTGCTCCAGGCGCCGCATGGCCCGCGGCGCCTGAAACCCCAGGAATCCGACGGCTGCGGAGCAAGCCACGCCAGCAACCGCCGCGGCCCGGCTTTGCCGGGTCGCAGGCGGTGGAACAACGCGAAGCGTGTGGAGCCTGGGGGTGGTCACAGCATCACGCCCAGCAGCACGGCCAGGGCGATGAACGCGGTTTCGGCCACCAGCATCACCACGGGCTGCCAGCCCAGGTTGGCCAGGGCCTTGATGCTGGTCTTGACGCCGGCCGCGCCGATCGCCACCACCAGCATCCAACCCGACGCCGCGCTGGCCGCCGCCATCCAGGGCGGGCTGAACACATGCAGGCTGGACAGCACCACCAGCCCGGCAAAGACCAGCAGGAAGCCGGGAATGAGGGGCGCCGGCTTGGGCGCGTCGTGCCGCGGGCCGCTCGCGGCGGCGCTTCTCTGGTGCCGGTAGGTGACGGAGACCGCCAGCACGACGGGCACCAGCAGCATGATGCGGAAGAGCTTGACCACCGTGGCCGTGTCGCCCGCGTGCTGGCCGAGCAGCATGCCCGCCGCGACCACCTGGGCGACGTCGTGGATCGTCCCGCCCAGCACGATGCCCGACTGGTCCGGCGTCAGGCCGGCCAGGCTCAGGGCGAAGGGGTAGAAGATCATGGCCAGGGTCGAGAGCACCGTCACGCCCACCACGGCCATGAGGGTGAAGCGCTGGTTGGCCGGCGTGGACGGCAGCACGGCGGACACCGCCATGGCGGCCGACGCGCCGCAGATGCCGACCGCCGCGCCGGTGATCACGCCCTCCGTCGGCGCGCGGCCCAGCAGGCGCGCCAGCGCGATGCCGAAGAACAGCGTCAGGGCCACGGCGGCGACGACGAGCAGGGCCGTCCCCCAGCCCAGCTGGGTGACCTGGTCCACCGTGATGCGCACCCCCAGCAGCGCGACGCCGGCCCGCAGCAGCGTGCGGCCGCAGAACTCGATGCCCGCGCCGACGCGCGGCAGCTCCGAGAGGAAGTGGAAGGCCAGCCCGATGAGCAGGGCGTACAGCAGCCGCGGCCCGCCATAGTGCTCGGACAGGAAGGCGGCCGACAGCGCGATCACCACGCACACCATGACGCCGGGCAGGAGCCCGCGCAGCGCGGGCAGGCCCCGCGCGTCCGGCGGCGGCGAGAGCGGGGCGGTCGCGGTATTCATGGATGTTCCAGCCGCGCGGGCCTCAATCGATCACCGCGCCGGAGAGCTTGACCACGCGCGACCAGCGCTCGATGTCCTGCTTGAGCTGCGCCGCCAGCGCCTCGGACGTGCCGGCCACCAGTTCGCCGCCGGCGTCGAGGATCTTCTTCTCGACGGCGGGGCTTTTGAGCACCTTGGTGATGGCGCGGTTGAGGTAGGCCACGCGCTCGGGCGGCGTGCCGGCCGGGGCGAAGAAGCCGTACCAGTCCTCGTAGACCATGTTCTTCAGGCCCAGCTCCTCCAGCATGGGCACGCTCTTGAACACGCCGACGCGGCGCGGGCTGGTGACCGCCAGCGCGCGCACCATGCCCTGCTGGATGTGCCCCGCCACGGAGGAGGTGGAGGTGATCATCAGGCCGACCTGGCCGCCGATCAGGTCGGCCAGCGCCGGGCCCGCGCCGCGGTACGGCACGTGCGTGAGGTCGATCCCGCCATCCTTCTCCAGCACCACGCCGACCAGGTGCGACAGCGTGCCGTTGCCGGGGGTGGCGTAGGTCATGCGTCCGGGCTGGGCCTGGGCTTGCGCGCGCAGGTCGGCCATGGTCTTGAGCGGCGAATTCGCGGCCACCACGATGGCCAGCGGCGCCGCGTTGATCTGGGTGATCGGCACGAAGCTCTTGACGGGGTCGAAACCGGCCGTCCGGTACAGGGTAGGGTTCACCGCCATGATCGAAACCTGCGAGGTCAGGACGGTGTAGCCGTCGGCCTTGCCGTCGGCGACGTACCTCGCGCCGATGTTGCCGCCGGCGCCGCCCTTGTTCTCGGCCACCGCCGGCTGCCCGGTGACCGCCGCCAGTTCGTTGCTGACCAGGCGCATGTGGAAGTCGTTGCCGCCGCCCGGAGGAAAGGGCGACACCATGTGGAGGGGCTGGCTGGGAAAGTCCCCGGCCTTCGGCAAGGCCTGGGCATGGACGGTCAGGGCGCTGGCCAGGCCCAGGATCAGGCAAGCGGCGTGGCGAAGGGGCGTTCGGGAAACGGAAGCGCGGCGCATGGGAAGACTCCTGTGGATCGGTTGAAGAACTCCGGGGGCTGGCGGGCGGCAGGGCATGCCGCCGCGAAAGGGTCCCGAAGAACCGTTCACACGCCCGGAATCACACGTCCGGGCCGTGGCGCCATGGCGGCGCGTCAACCCTCGCGAGCAGTCATGATGTCAGTCAAGCCGCGACGGGTCGAGCCACTTTCGAACGAAATCCGATAAGGATTTCTGATGGATTCGCGGCGGCCGTCCCACGGCAGGGCGCGCCGCGCCGCCACGGTGCGGCGCCGCACCGGCGGGGTGCGGGAAGCCCGGTATCGGGGCCGGTCAATGGAAGCGGCTTCTGATGCGGTCGAAGACTTGGCGCGTCAAAGGGTTGACCACGCGGCTGCGCACGTAGAGCCGGTACACCAGAGGCGGCAGGGGCGGCAGCCCCTCCGCCGCGCCCAGCACGCGCATCTCGCTGTCGAGCTGCTCCACGCCGCGCGCGGTCACCCCCAGGCCGGCGCGCAGCGCGGCGCGGATGCCGATCAGGCTGCTGGAGGTGTAGCGCGTCATCCAGGCCACGCCAGCGGCGTCGAGCGCCTCCTGCGCGAGGCGCCGGAAGATGCTCGGGCCGTCGGCCATGATCATGGGGAGGGGCCGCGCCGGGTCGTGCACGTAGGTGGACCCGCACAGCCACACGGTGGGCGACGTGCGCAGCACCACGCTGTCCAGCTCGGCATCGAGCCGATTGGAGATCGCCATGTCGATCTCTCCTCGCTTGAGCGATTCCATCAGGAACGGGCTGCGCCCCACGTGGACGTCCAGCTGCACCATGGGCGAGCTGCGCACCACTTCCATCAGCAGGGGCGGCAGCATGGTGTCGGCCACGTCGTGCGGCGCGCCGATGCGCAGGGTGCCTTCCAGCCGCCCCTGTTTGAGGTGGCGCAAGGCCTCGTCGTTGACGGCCAGCATGTGGTGCGCGTAGACCAGCAGCCGCTCGCCATGCTCCGTCAGGCGCTTCTGGCGCCCCCGCTTCTCGAACAGCGGGTGCCCGATCTGCTCCTCCAGGCGCTGCATCTGCTGCGTCACGGCGGACTGGGTGCGCCCCAGTTGCACCGCCGCCGCCGCGAAACTGTCGTGGCTCACGATCGCCACCAAGGACCGCAGCAGTTCCAGGTCGAGGGTGTTCATCCATTAATGATACTGATGATTTTTCTGCTGGCGCGGTGTTGTCTGCCGCCGGGGCGCGCGCTAGAGTGGCACAGCGAACTTCGCAGCCCCCTTCCCACGCAGGCACCGAAACCAGGAGACTCCATTGAGCACCGTGACCGAACAACGCACCCAGGCCGTCGCATCGGCCATCGCGCAGATGAAAAGCGCTCTCGGCGAGGCGGCGCCGACGCGTCCCGCGCTGGCCGACGTGCTGGCCTCGCTGGAGGCGATCGCCGCCCAGCCCGAGTTCTGGCAGGCCGCCGACTTCCCGCCGCCCGAGCCGGGCGAGCACCAGGCCCGCTACCTGATCGCGGAGGACGCGGACCAGAGCTACGCGCTCTATCTGAACGTGATGCGCCCCGGCAAGCGCATCGTGCCGCACAACCACACCACCTGGGCGTGCATCGCGGCGGTGGAGGGCACCGAGGTCAACCGCGTGTACGAGCGCACGGACGACGGGTCGGTCGCCGGCCGGGGCACGCTGCGCGAAACCGCCCACGTCCTGGTGGAGCCGGGCCATGGCATCGCTCTCATGCCGGAGGACATCCATTCGGTGCAGATCGAGGGCGAGCAGGTCATCCGCCACCTGCACATGTACGGCCGCGCGCTGGAGACGCTGACCGAGCGCACCGGCTACGACCTGGACAAGGGCACTTGCCAGACCATGGGCATCGGCGTGCAGACCCGGCGCTGACCGTCCCCCGTCCCGAGGCTCCGCCCCCCGCGGGGCCGGCGCTCCGTTCCCGACCCCGCCCTTCAGTCCTTCATGATGATCGAACGCATCGCTCCCTCCCTGCTCAAGTCCTGGCTGCACGACGGCCAGGAAGTCGCCCTGCTCGACGTGCGCGAACACGGCCAGTACGGCGAAGCCCACCTGTTCTACGCCACGCCCCTGCCCTACAGCCGGCTGGAGCTCGACGTGCGGCGTCTGGTGCCCCGGCGGGACGTCCGGGTGGTGGTGTACGACGACGGCGGGGCGCCGGGTGACGGCGTGGCCTGGCGCGCGGCGGACCGGCTGGCGGCCCTGGGCTATCACCGCGTCGGCGTGCTGGATGGCGGCGCGCCGGGCTGGCAGGCCGCGGGGTACGTGCTGTTCGCGGGGGTGAACCTGCCGTCCAAGACGTTCGGCGAACTGGCGGAGCACACCTACGGCACGCCCCGGGTGAGCGCGCCGCAACTGGCGGCCATGATCGCGGGGCCCGCGCCGGTCGTGGTGCTGGACGGGCGCCCTGTCCCCGAGTTCAGGAAGATGAACATCCCCACCGCCACCTGCTGCCCGAACGGCGAGCTGGCGTACCGCGTGCGGTCCCTGGTGCCCGACGACACCACGCCCATCGTCATCAACTGCGCCGGCCGCACCCGTTCGATCATCGGCGCGCAGACGCTGATCAACCTGGGCATCCCCAACCCCGTCTACGCCCTGGAGAACGGCACGCAGGGCTGGTTCCTCGCCGACCAGGGGCTGGAGCACGGCGGCACCCGGCGCTACCCCGACGGCTCCGGCAGCCTGGCCCTGAAGGACGCCGCGCGGCAACTGGCCGCGCGCTTCGGCGTGGCGGCCGTGAGCGCCGCCACCGTGCGCGCCTGGGCCGCGGACGAACAGCGCACGCTCTTCCTGTGCGACGTGCGCACCCCGGAGGAGTTCGCGCAGGGCAGCCTGCCCGGCGCGCAGCACACGCCCGGCGGGCAGTTGATGCAGGCTTTCGACCAATATGTGGGCGTGCGCGGCGCCCGGCTGGTGCTGTTCGACGACGATGGCGTGCGCGCCCCCACGGTGGCGAGCTGGCTGCGCCAGATGGGGCACGACGCCTGCGTCCTGGAAGGCGGCCTGGCCAGCGGCCTGGCGCTGCAGGCGCCCGCCGCCCCCGTGCCGCCGCCCCTGGCCCCGGTGGCCGCGGCCGACCTCGCGGCCCGGCTCGCGCGCGGCGACGTCGCCCTCGTGGACCTGCGCCCCGGCCTGGCCTACCGCGCCGGCCACATCGCGGGCGCGCGCTGGTCCAACCGGCCCCGCCTGGCGAGCGACCTCGCGGGCGAGACGCGCCAGATCGTGCTGATCGCCGACGAGCCCGCGCTGGCCGCCTGGGCCATGGCGGAATGCCGGCCGGCGCACCCGCCGCTGCTGCTGCTGGACGGCGGCATGGCCGCCTGGCGGTCGGCGGGCGGGGCGGAGGTGGCGACACCGGAGTCGCCCAGCGACGCGGAATGCATCGACCACCTCTTCTTCGTGCACGACCGGCACGACGGCAACAAGGAGGCCGCGCGCCGCTACCTGGCCTGGGAAACCGGCCTGGTCGGCCAGCTCGACGCGCAGGAGCTGGCGTCGTTCCAGCTGCCGGCCAATGCCGGCGCCTGATCCGGGGAGCGCGCCACCCATGTCCGAATCCGACACCTCCGTGTCCTCGTCCCTGAATTTCAAGACGCGGCTGCTGCACAGCGGCAAGGCGCCGGCCTACACGGGCGGCACGGCGGTCAACCCGCCCATCGTCCGGGCCAGCACGGTGCTGTTCGCCGACACGGCGCAGCAGCGCGAGATGCGTGGGCTCCGATCGCACGAGCGCGTGTTCAGCTACGGCGCGCGCGGCACGCCGACCGCCTTCGCGCTGGAAGACGCCGTGAGCGAACTCGAGGGTGCCCACCGCACCCGGCTGCTTCCCACCGGCCTGGCGGCCATCGGCATGGCGCTGCTGAGCTACCTGAAGCCCGGCGACCACGTGCTGGTGACCGATAGCGCCTACCAGCCCGTGCGCCATCTGGCGCAGCAGTTCCTGCGGCCCTACGGCATCGAATACACCTTCTTCGCGGCCGACGGCAGCGACGCCGAGGCCAAGATGCGCCCCAACACCCGCATGCTCTATGCCGAGTGCCCGGGCTCGCTGGTCTACGAGATGTGCGACCTGCCCGCGCTCGCGGCCATGGCCCACGCGCGTGGCGCCCTGGTCGTCGTGGACAGCACCTGGGGCTCGGGCGTGCAATACCGGCCGCTGGCGCTGGGTGCCGACGTGTCGATCATGGCCGCGACCAAGTACCTCTCGGGCCATTCGGACGTGATGATGGGCACGGTGGCCACCACGCGCGACGCCTGGGAGCCGCTGGCCGAGCGTTGCGACGCGTTCGGCATGACCGTCAGTCCCGACGACGCCTGGCTCGTGCTGCGCGGCCTGCGCTCTCTGTCGGCGCGGCTGCGCATGCACGAGGAGCACGCGCTGCAGGTCGCGCACTGGCTCGAGGCGCACCCTGCGGTGCGCACCGTGTTCTGCCCCGCGCTGCCGGCCCACCCCGGCCATGCCCTGTGGCGGCGCGACTGCGAAGGGACGAACGGCCTCGTCTCCTTCGAGCTTGCGCCCGGCACCGCGCCCGAGACCGTGGACCGGCTGATCGACGGCCTGCAACTGTTCGGGCTCGGCGCCTCCTGGGGCGGCTACGAAAGCCTGGTGACCTCCGCGCACATGACGCAGGCGCGCAGCGTCACCGACTGGAGCGCCCGGGGGCCGGTGGTGCGGCTGCACATCGGCCTGGAGGATCCGCGCGACCTGATTGCCGATCTCGATCAGGCATTCGGGTGCCTCGATTGAGGCTCCGTCCGGCACGTCACCCTAGAAACGGCAGTTGAACGCGCCCGCCAGTGCCGTGATTGGCGTGGCAGGCAAGGGTGAACGCCGCGGCTCCACAGGCGCCTGCGCGCCTGTGGACGGCGTGAACGGGGCCGGCCTCTGGACGGCCCGCGCCCTGCAAGGAGACGACGCGGCGCAGTGTTGTGCGCAAGGAGGAGCAACGCCGCATGGCGCGGCGAGCGCGGTGCTGGCGGGTGCGTAGCGCTCTCACCCGAAAGGTGAAGGTCATCGAAGCCGTCGAGGTCAATGCTCACGCGACTTTCCCGAGGGTGACAAGCGGTCAACTGCCGTTTCTAGGGTCACCGCTTCACAAGGAAGAAACCATGCTCAACCGTACCGCCACAACCATCGTTGCCCTGCTGTGCGCCACCGCCCTGTATGCCGGCACGGCCCCGCTGGCGCAGGCCGCCTATCCGGAAAAGCCGGTCACGGTCACGGTGCCGTTCCCGGCGGGCGGCGGCGTGGACATGGTCGGCCGGCTGTACGCGCAGCAGATCGGCGAGGCGACCGGGGCGCAAGCGCAACCCCCATGACGACCTGGACCTCGACCAAACCTATCCCGGCAACGCCAACGGCCTGATGTCCGAGCGGCTGGCGCATGCGCTGATGCAGGAGATCGAGGGCACGGCGGACTTCCTCATCAACCTGCACACCATGAACGCGCTGTTCGAATCGCGCGTGTACGCGGTCTACAAGGTGCATCCCGACAGTCCGATGCCCGAGGAGCAGATGCTCAGGTTCATCAGCCTGTTCGAGCCCAACGTGGCCTGCCGCATGGACGTGGGCGGCAAGGGCGAGCTGCCGGGCAACATCGCCGGCGCGCTGGACTACCAGTGCCTGGCGCGGGGCATCCCCGCGTTCATGCTGGAACTGGGCGGCGGCAGTCGCTACGAGGCGGGCAACGTCGCGCAGGCCGAGCGCGGCTTCGCCAGGCTCGCGGCCAGCCTGTCCATCATGGCCACGCCCGAGGGCGACCAGTCACCCCGGCGCGATCCCGTGGTGCACACGGGCGAGCGGGCGGCCTTCGTGGCGCAGCAATGGGATGAGCTGGCGTGGTGAGGTCCTGCATGGCAATGCGTGTGCCGTGACGCTGCCCTCAGGTTGAGGACGCTTCTTTTTTATAGCTGCAGGCGCAGCAGGGACGCCGGCAAACAGCCAAAAAGACCTGAAAACGCCGCTCTCGGGCGCCACCGCGCGGCGGCGCCCGCGCCCGCCTGTTGAGCAAGGCATAAGACGCGAAAGTTCCATCATATGAATCAACGACTTAGCTGCCCGCGGTAGGCATAAGGTGCGAAATTTGCAGGCGTAAGCTGCGAAATCGCTACCCGGGCACAGGGACCCTTCAAGAACTGAGAAGAGTCACGTGCCGGTACATATCGGTGGCGCACTGGAACTTCACACTCGCGCCGCCTATGAAGGTAGGCTATTTATACCTCCAAATGGGCACTATTTGCAGGCAGTTATTCCGACGGCCCAAGTTCTCGCCCGAAAGAATCTGGGTCGATACGGCGTGGTCACCTCAGGCTTGGTGTCAGAGAAGCCTCGGTGCGATGGAGTAGCCCATCGCGCTGTAGCCCCGCAGCCTTTTCTCCCACATGCGGTGGAGCGCCGGGTGACCCGTACCGACGAAATCCAGAATGCGGACATCGGTTTTTGCGCTGTGTTCCCGGTGCAGCCGGCCGGCGTACTGCTGCAACGTTCCCCTCCATGACACCGGCATGGCCAAAGCCAGTGTGTCCAGCGCTGGGTGGTCAAAACCTTCCCCGACCAGCTTCCCTGATGCGAGCAGAATCCTGGCAGCAGTCGGCGGCAATTGGTCCAGTTCGGCCGTGGTCGCCATGCGTTCCTTTCGCGACATGCGACCGTGCAGGATGAAGATGCGAGGCGCAATCTTCCGAAAGGCGTCAGCAAGGGTGGCAATGTGATCTGTGCGTTCCGTCAGGACCAGAATCTTGCGCCCCTGGCCGTAGCACTCAAGGACCGCATCAACAATTTCCCGCGTTCGGCGCACGTCGTTCACGAGGCTGGTGAAGATGTCCTGAATTCCCGCGTCACCTGGAACCTCAAGAGACCCTGCCACGCGAATCGGATGGACCTCCATCCGTTGTGGCGCGCTGTCCGGCCTCTGGGCCGTGTGCCGGATCGGCCCGCACTGCATGAAGATGATGGGGTGCTGGCCATCGCGACGCACGGGGTCGCGGTGAGGCCGAGGACGTACTTCGCCTTGGCCCGTCGCAGCAGCAAGTCAAACGATACGGCTCCGATGTGATGGCACTCGTCGACGATGACCTGGCCATAGTTGTCGAGCAGCGCGCTGAGTTCTTCGTTCCTTGCCAGAGACTGCATCACCGCGATGTCGATTTTCCCGGTGGGCTTGGACTTGCCACCACCAATCCGGCCAATCACGTTCTTGTCGGCGGCAAGGAAACTCAGCAGCCGTTCCTGCCACTGCGTCAGCAGTTCCGTGCGATGGACCAGAACCAGGGTGTTCACGCCGCGCCTGGCAATCACCGCCGCAGCCGTGACGGTCTTGCCGAAGGCGGTCGGTGCGCAGAGGACGCCGGTGTCGTACTGCAGTGTCGCCTCCGCCGCGACCTCCTGGTCGTCGCGCAGCGTGCCAGCGAAGCGCACGTCGATCTGCGCGCCCTGGAAGCGCGTGTCCTGGACAACGGCACGAATGCCGTTGGCGGTCACCCAAGCCATCGGTGCGCAGGGCACAGCTATCTCAGCCAAACCATACCGTCCATGTGGCCCTCAGTCAGCCATCGCGGGCCATGGATGGCAGTCCGGAGGTGGGCGCATGAGCCGGAGCGGGGCGAGAAGTAGCCTCCTCGTGCCGCTCTGCATGGTCGTCACGGCCTGGATGGGGGAGGCCATGGCAGGCACCTCAGAGTGCTACGCGATCAAGGATGCGGACAAGCGGGCGTACTGTCTGGCGCAGGTCAAGCGGGACCCTGGAAATTGCTACCGCATCAAGGATGATGACAACCGCAACCAGTGTCCGGCGGAAATCAAAGGATCACGGGATCGCTGCTACGCCATCAAAGTCCAGGACAGCCGCATGGCGTGTCTGGCTCGGGCGCGATAGCTCCCCTGCTCTCATCGAAAGGCATGGTCAAAGGTACGATAGCTCTACCCAATCTACTCGTACCAACCATGCCCGAACTGCACGACCGTCCGCTGGGAACATCGCCAGAGCACAAAGTGCTGCATGCCGTAGCTCAGACCGGATCTCGACTGGTCGGAGATAGATTCCTGGCCAGCTATCTCACTGATTGCCTGCACATGGTGGGAGGCCTGGGGCCCGTACACAAAGTCTTGCTGGCGGATGCTGGGCAGAAGAGAGGCGCTGCTCCTGAGACGATCACAAGACTCGTCGCTCAAGCAGAAGACAACATGCGCTGGGTAGCCGGCGCCACAACATGGACTGGAAGTCCGTCGCGACGGCCGACCGAGTGGGTGTCCAGAAAAACATCGAACTGCCGGGCGGACAGTTCTTCAAATAGCTGGACAGCGGCGTCGCGGGATTCGTTGCGTCGATAGCTTACGAAGACACGACGCTGGGCAGGCAACAGGCCGAGGCACTGAAGCGCCGCTCCGACGGGTTTGGCAAGGCTGGAGTCGCCGGGTGCGAGAGCCATGGCGTTGATGGGCCGAAGGCATTCCGGCAACTCAGCGCTGACGTTGTTCAGACTGCTCACGAGCGGGACGACCGGGATGCTCAGACGCACGAGGTTGGGGTGCTCAGCAAGCGTTGCACCTACGGCGCCGAAGAACATCGCTACCGCCGGAGCTGTCTCTACGAAGTGATCGCCGTAGCCCTCCGTGATGGCGAAGTGCTCGCCAGGCTTGAGGCCGAAGTTCTCCATCGACTTGCCGATGGTGGCGCTCAGGGTCGCGAATTGCTCCGGCGATGGTTTACCGAAAATCAAGCACTGGTAGAGAGGCGCGGGCATGGCGGGAGCTAGATGCTGTTGACCTTGTAGCCGGACGTGGTGTTGGGATTGAAGATGCCAAGGCCTCCAGCGTTGTCCACCTCTATCCTGCGGTAGAGCTGCAGGCATTCGTTACCGTGGGTTGCCTGGCCATCACGGGTTGGCACGATGGCAATCTTCTCGTTGGGCTTCTTTCCGTCTGCGTAGCCGAGTTCCCAAGGACACCAACGTGACGCCATGGAATTGCCCGTTGCGAGGAATAGGAACCACTCACAGTTCACGATTCGCTGACGCAGCTTGTTCGCGGTTTCCGCATTCGGCTCTAGTACATTGACACGTAATTAACGAAACATGAATAGACTCCATTCGTTGCCACTTGGCTCACGAAGGAGTTGTCATGCGCCAGACCGAACTGCACTTGAGCGAGGAGGATCGCTCGGTCATCGAGGAAATTCGCAGCAAGGGTGTTCATTCTTCGCGGGAGGTCAATCGCGCTCATGTGCTGTCATGCCTGGATCGGGGCATCCCGGAGGCCCGGATCATGGCCGTGCTGGGCATCGGTCGCACCGCCGTGTGGCGCACCCGCGCGGCGTATCTGCAAGGTGGGGTCGACCTGGCGGTGTTCGACGTGGCGCGCTCGGGTCGACCTCCGGCGTATGACACCGACGCCCAAGCGCGGGTGACGGCACTGGCCTGCTCGGCGCCTCCCAAGGGCCGGCAGCGCTGGACGATGGTCGAACTCGAACGTGCTGCCCGCCAGGAGCCCGGTCTGGGCACGGTGAGTCGGGAAACCGTGCGACGCATGCTCAAAAAAACGACCTCAAGCCCTGGCGCCGACTGATGTGGTGCATCGGGGCGTTGACCGAGGAGTACCGCGCGCGCATGTACAACCTGCTCGAGCTGTATGCGCGGCCGGTGTCCAAGGCCGAACCCGTGATCTGCATCGACGAGAAGAGCTTGCAACTCCTCGGTCACGGTCGCGAGGCGCTGCCCATGGCCTCGCACAGCCCGCTCAAACAGGACTACGAGTACAAGCGCCACGGCACCACCAATCTGTTCGTGGCCGTGGAACCCAAGGCCGGCCAGCGCATCGTCTCGGTCACCGCGCACCGGGGCAAGGTTGACTTCGTGGCCTTCATCGGCGAGCTTCTCACCGGCGCATACGCCCAGGCACGCCGTGTTCATCTGGTGCTGGACAACCTGAACACTCACTTCAGAAAGTGCTTCGACGATGTGCTGGGCCGGCGCGCGGCCGCAAGGCTCTTGCGTCGCGTGCAGTTCCACCACACACCCAAGCACGCGAGTTGGCTGAACATGGCGGAGATCGAGATCGGCATCTTGAGTCGTCAATGCCTGGACCGGCGAATCCCCAACCGCGACCTGCTGCGATCCGAGGTTGATGCTTGGCAGCAGGCGCGCAACGACCAGCGACGAACCATCGAATGGCGGTTCACTCGACAGGATGCGGATCAGAAACTCGCTACGCATTTCGTTCCGAAATTTGCGTGTTGATGTACTAGTCCACGCCGGGTGAAGTTGGAACTACCCAGCAGGGCGTGTTCACGTCGGCCATCGTCAATGTGGTACAGCTTGCCGTGCAAGAGATTAGCCTGGCGTACCGAGCGGATATCGACCTTGTCGCGCAGCCATTCAGCGCAACGACGAGCGATTTCCTTCTGTTGCAGGCGATTGGCCAACTCCAGGCCTTCATCTTCGATCTTGAAGGCTTTCTTGTCGGTCTTCTCCGGATCAAGCGAAGCGATGAAGCGGGGCTCGCCGAACAAGAAGTTCAGATGGTCGATCTGGTCAAGCTGGCTGGGCAGCACATCGTAGGCGTAGATGGTGAAGTAGGCCGACACCACGGAGAGGTGGCTGCCTACAGCCATCTTCTCGGCGAGAAAGTCGGCGACCTTGCCACGGGTGTGATTGTCGCGAATGCCGTGGCTAATGATGTTTCTTTGAGTACTCATTTCTCACCCGATTGATTGGTGCGGCGCCACTTCGCACACGCCTTTGCCGTTGACTTGATCGGCCGGTCGGCTTGTCATCGCCGACGACCATCAAGGCCAGCAGACGGGACATGGATGCCAACTCATTTGCCGATGCAGAAGCGCGCAAAGATGACCCCCAGCAGGTCATCGGCCGTGAACTCGCCGGTGATCGCGCCCAGCGCGTTCTGCGCCAGGCGCAGCTCCTCGGCCAGCAGGTCGAGCGCGGGGCCTTGGAGGTGGGCGCCGGCATCGTGCAGGTGGCCGGCGGCCTGGGCCAGTGCCTGCAGGTGGCGTTCGCGCGCCAGAAACAAGCCCTCGCCCGCGCCGCCCTGCCAGCCGGCCAGATGCAGCAGGCGCTGGCGCAACTCGTTCAGGCCTTCGCCGGTGCGCGCGGACAGCAGCAGGCCGTCAGGCGGCACGGCGGCGCCGGGCGCGGCGTCGTGCTTGTTCCACAGGTGCAGCACGGGCACCGCGGCGGGCAGCTTGCGTTCGATCACGCTTTCCGCCGCGATGTAGTCCGGCGCATCGCGGCGCGTGAGGTCGTGCAGCCACAGCACGGCGTCGGCGCTTTCGATGTGGTCCCAGGCACGCGCGATGCCGATGCGCTCCACCTCGTCGCCGCTCTCGCGCAGGCCGGCGGTGTCGAGCACGTGCAGCGGCACGCCGTCGATCTGGATGGTCTGCTGCACCACGTCGCGCGTGGTGCCGGCGATGGGGGTGACGATGGCCAGCTCGGCGCCCGCCAGCGCGTTCAGCAGGCTGCTCTTGCCAGCGTTGGGCTGGCCGGCGATGACCACCTTGATGCCCTCGCGCAGCAGCGCGCCCTGGCGCGCGCGCGCCTGCACGCCGGCCAGGGATTGCTGCAAGTTTGATAGCTGTCCGCGCACATCGTGCGCCGACAGAACGTCGATTTCTTCTTCAGGAAAGTCCAGCGTGGCCTCGATCAGCATGCGCAGGTGAACGAGGCCATCGCGCAGCGCGTGCACCGCGCGCGAGAACTCGCCCGCCAGCGACCGGCTGGCTGAGCGCGCGGCGGCGGCGGTGCTGGCGTCGATCAGGTCGGCCACGGCCTCGGCCTGCGCCAGGTCCAGCTTGCCGTTCAAAAACGCACGCTCGGTGAATTCGCCCGGCCGCGCCAGGCGCAGGCGGGGCAGGCGCGGCAGGCCGGCGGCCGGATCGACCTCGGCGGCGGCCTGCAGGCAGCGCGCCAGCAGCAACTGCAGCACCACCGGGCCGCCGTGCGCCTGCAGCTCCAGAACGTCCTCGCCGGTGTACGAGCGCGGTGCCGGGAAGTGGAGGGCCAGGCCCTGGTCGATGGGCGCGCCGCCTTCGTCCAGAAAGGGGCCGTAGCTGGCCTCGCGCGGCGCCAGCACGCGCCCGCACAGGGCCTGGGCCAGCGCGCGCAGGTCGGGCCCGGACACGCGCACGATGCCCACCGCGCCGCGCCCGGGCGCGGTGGCGATGGCGGCGATCGGATCGGGCGTGGAGCGGGGCGGCGGGATGGGCATGGCGGGGGATGGTAGCTTGCGCCCTATCATTCCCACTGTTCGACGCTTTCCGTACCCCCCAACAAGCCACGAGGCCCTGCCCATGCTCGCCGCCGACCACTGCCAAGCCGCCATCCTGCAAACCACGCCGCCGCTGGCGTGCTACCTCAGCTTCACCCTGTTCGATGTGACGCAGGCGCCCGCCGCGCTGCGCGCCCTGGCGCCGCTGGCCGACGGCCGGGCGCTGGTGCTGGGCGTGGGACAGACGCTGGCGGTGGCGCTGGGCCGGCCGGTGGCAGGGCTGCGCGACTTCCCTCAGATCGCCGCGCCGGGCGTGGATGCGCCGGCCACGCCGGGGGCGCTGTGGTGCTGGCTGCGCGGCGACGACCGGGGCGACTTGCTGCTGCGCGCGCAGCAGGTGGCCAAGGTTTTGGCGCCGGCTTTCGCGCTGCAGGCCTGCGCGGACGGCTTCCGCCACGGCGGGGCGGTCAACCGCGACCTGTCGAGCTACGAGGACGGCACCGAGAACCCCGAGGGCGACAAAGCCGTCGCGGCCGCCATTGACGCGCGGGGGGCTAGCTTCGTTGCCGTGCAGCAATGGCGGCACGACTTCGCCCGCCTGGCCGCGCAGCAGGCGGCCGGCCGCATGGACGACGTGATCGGCCGCCACCACGCCGACAACAGCGAGTACAAGGATGCGCCGGCGTCGTCGCACGTCAAGCGCACGGACCAGGACAGCTTCAAGACCGACGCGCACATCCTGCGGCGCAACATGGCCTGGGGCGAGGGCCTGCGCGGCGGCACCATGTTCGTCGGCTTCGGCCACTCGCTGGACGCCTTCGAGATGCAGTGGCGCCGCATGATGGGCGTGGAAGACGGCGTGACGGACGGTCTCTTCACCTTCACGCGGCCGGTGACGGGCGCCTACTTCTGGTGCCCGCCGGTGAAGGACGGGCGCGTGGATCTGGGCGCGCTGGGAATCTGACGGGCCGGCCCTAGCCGCCGGCGCCCACCCTCGCAGGGGTGGAAATTTTCAATGAAATCGGCCTTTAGCCCACGTACTCATTGCGCCAATAGCTATTCTTTATATAGCAAACGAGACGCACCGAGAGTGGGTCAAGCCACCGCCTTGCCGTCGCGCAGGCGGGCGATCTCGGCGGCGTCGTAGCCCGCCTCGCGCAGGACTTCATCGGTGTGCTGGCCCACGTCGGGCGCCTTGCGCGGCTTCACCTTGGCAACGCCGGCCACGTGCAGCGGGCTGTCCACGGTCATCAGGGTGTCGTTCTCGAACGGCACCAGCACCCCGGCGTCGATGGCCTGCTGGTCGGTGGCGGTGTCCTCGGCGCTGGCGACGATCTCGAACACCAGCCCGGCCGCATTCAGGATTTGCCGCCACTCGGCGCGATCGCGCGTGGCGAAAGCGGCGTCCAACTCGGCGATCAGCGCGTGGGAGTGCTTGAAGCGGTCGGCCTGCTTGGCGAAACGGGGGTCGTCGACCAGCACCTCGCGGCCCAGGCACTTGGTCAGCACGGGCCAGTGGCGCTCTTCGTTGAGCAGGGTCAGGATCAGCCACTTGCCGTCGCGGCAGCGGTAGTAGGCGGTGAGTGCGTTGAACAGTTGCTCGCGCGGCGGCCGGGCGTAGAAGGTGGCCCCGCACAGCGCGGCCTGCACGTTGAAGCCGTTGGCCCAGAAGCCGTTGGCGATGAGCGAGGAGCCCACCTCCGAGCCGCGCCCGGTGCGCTCGCGCTGGTACAGCCCGACCATGATGGCGCCGAACAGCCCCAGCGCCGACGGATGGTCGCCCATGCCGGTGAGCGCGCGCGCGGGCGGCAGGCCGGCGTCCGGACGGCAGCCATCCATGAGGCCGGAGCGGGCCCAGTAGGCGGTCATGTCGAAGCCGGGCTTGGAGGCTTCGGCGCCGCGCTCGCCGTAGCCGGTGAAGGAGGCGTACACCATCCGCTCGTTCAGCGGGGCGAGCTGCTCGTAGCCCAGTTTGAGCTTTTTGCGCACGGCCAGCGGGTAGTTGGTGATGAACACGTCCGCCTGGCTGGCCAGCCGGTGCAGCACGGCCTGACCGTCGGGCTGGGTCAGGTCGATCACCATGCCGCGCTTGTTGCGGTTGTCCAGCAGCCAGCCGTAGGACTGGTCGGTCTTGGGGTTGCCAGGCAGGCGCGACAGGTTGCGGCCGGCGTCGCCGACGCCGGGCGGCTCGATCTTGATCACGTCGGCACCGAAGTCGGACAGCACCGTCGCGGCACCGGGCGCGGCGATGAAGCTGCTGCAGTCGATGACGCGGAGGCCGTCGAAGATATTGCTCATGGTTTGTCTCACTGGTGATGTTGCTTTTGTCGGCGCCTCGCCGGCGGGGGCTGGCGGGCCTGGCCGCCGGCCGGGCTGCTGTCCTGACCGTGCGGGCCGCTGATCATAGAAGATGGCCGCGGCGCAGCCCTCGTCCACCGGACCGAAGCATCGCCCCGAGAAGAAAAAACCCCGGCGCGCAGGCCGGGGTTTTGGGGTCATCCAGGATTTCGCGCCGTCAGGAGAACTTGGGCAGGTTGAACTGCGGCGGCACGCCCATGCGGGTGTTGATGATCCACTGCTGCGCGATGGACAGGATGTTGTTGGTGATCCAGTACAGCACCAGGCCAGCGGGGAAGAAGAAGAACATCACGCTGAACGCCAGCGGCATGAACCACATCAGCTTGGCCTGCATGGGATCCGGCGGCGCGGGATTCAGGGCCGTCTGAAGCAACGTGCTCATGGTCATGACGACGGGCAGGATGAAGTACGGGTCGCGCACCGACAAGTCCTTGATCCACAGGATCCAGGGCGCGCCGCGCATCTCCACCGACGACAGCAGCACCCAGTACAGCGCGATGAACACGGGGATCTGGATCATGATGGGCAGGCAGCCGCCCATGGGGTTGACCTTCTCCTCGCGGTAGATGCGCATCATCTCCATCTGCATCTGCTGCGGGCTGTCCTTCAGGCGCTCGCGCAGGGCCGTGACCTTGGGGCTGATGGCCTTCATCTTGGCCATGCTGGCGTAGGCCTTGGCGTTGAGCCAGTAGAAGGCGATCTTCAGCAGCACCACCAGCGCGACGATCGCCCAGCCCCAGTTGCCGATGAAGCCGTGCAACTGGTCGAGCAGCCAGTACAGCGGCTTGGACAGGATGGTGAGCCAGCCGTAGTCCTTGACCAGCTCCAGGCCGGGGGCGACGCCTTCCAGCATCTTTTCTTCCTGCGGGCCGACGAACAGGCGCGTGGCCACGGCGCGGCTGGCGCCCGGCGCCACCTCGCCCACGGGCGCGATCATGCCGGCGGCGTACAGGTTGCTGTCCACCTTGCGCGCGAAGTTGTCGTGCGCGGTGCCGGTGGGCAGCAGCCAGGCGCTGGCGAAGTAGTGCTGCACCATGGCCACCCAGCCGTCCGGCGAGGCGGTGACGAAATCGGCCTTGCCCTTCTCGATGTCGGAGAAATCGACCTTCTGGAACTTCTTGGCCTCGGTGTAGAAGGCCGGACCGGTGAAGGTGGAGTAGAACGACGATTCGCCCGCCGGCTTGTTGCCATCGCGCACCAATTGCACGTAGAGCTGTGGGTTGACGGCCTGGCCGCCGGCGTTGATGA
The DNA here is from genome assembly GCF_016703145.1 of Ottowia sp. Taxonomy (GTDB): domain Bacteria; phylum Pseudomonadota; class Gammaproteobacteria; order Burkholderiales; family Burkholderiaceae_C; genus Ottowia. The sequence continues at coordinate 595,932 of NZ_JADJCO010000003.1, forward strand.
CCTCGTGCCGGACGTCCACGACGTAGGCGCCGCGCTTGAGCGTGTAGGTTTTGACCAGCCGCACGCCGCCCATCTCGGGCGACTCGAAGCGCAGCACCAGCTCGTTCGTGCCGTCGGCCAGTTGCCGCTCGCCGCTGAACTTCATCGCCGCCTTGTGGTTGGGGAACGGGCCCCCGATCAAGCCCGACTGCGCCTGGTAGACGCGGTCGGCGCTGGTGTCGAGCAGCACGAAGGGGCGGTCCGCGTGCCCCTGCTCGTGGTGCCTGAGAAATTCGCTGCGGATCACCGAGCCGCCCTCGGTGTCGAACACCAGCTTGAGCACGTCGGTCGTGACCTCGATGCGCTCGCGCGGGATCGCGGCCGCGTCGGGCGCCCCGGGGATCGGCCCGCCGGCGGGCAGCGCCGGCAAGGCGCCCGGGCGCGGCGGCGGCCGCCGTGGCGCTTGGCGCCGCCGCCGAAGCCGGCGCGCTGGGTGTGGCGGCCGGCGCCGAGGCGCTGGGGAAGAAGGTGGCCTTGCGGCCGTTGTGCACCTGCCACTGGTCCCACAGCATGACCAGCGAGAAGGCAAAGATCACCCAGAGGATGGTGCGTCGGATGTCGTTCATGTCGGCTCGGAAGTCTTGGCGGGCGGCTCGGCGGCCAGGCCCGGCAGGCGGGTGAAAAGACGGGGCCGGGCCGCGGGCACCGGATCGCAGCCGCCCGCGCACCAGGGCTGGCAGCGCGCCAGCCGGCGCAGCGTGAGGTAGCTGCCCATGGCCGCGCCATGCCGCTCCAGCGCCTCGATGGCGTAGCGCGAGCAGGTCGGCTCGAAGCGGCAGGCCGAGCCCAGCCAGGGTGACAGCAGCAGCCGGTAGGCCCGGACGATGGCGATCAGCGCGGCCCGGATCATGCCGGCTCCCGCGCGAACAGTTGAATCAGCTCGGCGCGCACCGCGCGCCGCAGCGCCGCCGAGGAGGCGCTGGGAAACTGCGCCGGCGCGAACGCGGCCCGCAGCCGCACCAGGCGAGCGCCGGTGGCCAGCGGAGACAGGGCGCTTTCACCCACGGCGTAGACCTGCCGGCGGATGGCGTTGCGCGTCACGGCGCGGCGCGCCCAGCGCTTGGGCGCCATGGCGCCCAGCCAGGCCACGTCGCCGGGCTTGAACAGGCCGTCAGCCGCAGGGTCGTCCGGCGTCGGCAAGGGCAGCCGGTGCAAGACGAAATGGGCCGTGCGCGCCACCGGCGGGCGGGCCAGCAGCGCCTGGAACTGGGCTCGCGTGCGCAGACGCTGCATGCGCGCGCGCTCAAACCCGGCCAGGCAGACGCCAGCGGCTCACCCATCGCGCGCGCATCCGCCGCAAGGAAATCAGACCGCCAGGCGCTTGCGGCCCTTGGCGCGGCGCGCCTTGATGACCGCGCGGCCGCCGCGCGTCTTCATGCGGACCAGGAAGCCGTGCGTGCGCGCACGGCGCGTCTTCGAGGGCTGGTAGGTGCGTTTCATGACAAATCGTCCTTTGGAGGTTGAATCTCTGTGTGCCGTGGAGTGGTTCCTGGGCCGGCTTGGCGCCGCCCCGGTGCGGCATGGGGTCACGGGCAATCCGCCAGGGGCCGCCCCGCCATCCGCGCAGCGGGCATCCATCCCGCCGCCAAGGAAAACCCCGCATTATCGCAAATATTCGCCAACGCTCCAATCCGCGGCCCGCACCGGGCAGTTCGACACGCCGCCGGGAAGAGCGCCGCGGTTTGTGGACAACGTGGCCGGCCCGTACAATGCAGCGACCCGGTGCCGGGAATTTATCCACAAGCCAACTCCCCCTTCATGCAAGAACAGCTCGCGGCCCACCCGGCATCCGAGACGGGTCCGACCCTTTGGCCCGCCTGCCTGGATGTGCTGGCGCAGGAACTGCCTGAGCAGCAATTCAACACCTGGATCAAGCCCTTGTCGGCCCAGGTGGCGCCTGATTTCTCCCGCTTGACCGTGCTGGTGGCCAACCGCTTCAAGCTGGACTGGGTGCGCGCGCAGTACGCGGCACGCATCGTCGCCATCCTGGAGAAACTGCATGGTCAGCCGATTCAACTAGAGTTAGCGCTTGCTCCTCGGTCATCGCCCACGAAATCAGGGGTTTCCGACGTTTCCAAGCCACTTTCTGGGGCGGCCGAAGCGGCCGAACCCCAGGACGCGCGCCCTCCCGCCGAAGAACCCGCGCCAGGCGCCCACCGCAGCCGCCTGAACACCGGCCTGACCTTCGAGGCCCTGGTCGAGGGCTCGGCCAACCGCATGGCGCGCGCCGCCGCCCTGCACGTGGCGGGCGCGCCGGGGCGGCTGTACAACCCGCTGTTCATCTACGGCGGCGTCGGCCTGGGCAAGACGCACCTGATGCACGCGGTGGGCAACAAGCTGCTGGCCGACCGGCCGGACGCCAAGGTTCTCTACATCCATGCCGAGCAGTTCGTCTCGGATGTGGTCAAGGCCTACCAGCGCAAGACCTTCGACGAGTTCAAGGAGCGCTACCACTCGCTCGACCTGCTGCTGATCGACGACGTGCAGTTCTTCGCCAACAAGGACCGCACGCAGGAGGAGTTCTTCAACGCCTTCGAGGCCCTGCTGGCGAAGAAGTCGCACATCGTGATGACGAGCGACACCTACCCCAAGGGCCTGACGGACATCCACGAGCGGCTGGTGTCGCGCTTCGACTCCGGCCTGACGGTCGCGATCGAGCCGCCCGAGCTGGAGATGCGCGTGGCGATCCTGATGAACAAGGCGCACGCCGAAAGCGCGGAGATGCCCGAAGAAGTGGCCTTCTTCGTGGCCAAGAACGTGCGCTCCAACGTGCGTGAGCTCGAAGGCGCGCTGCGCAAGATCCTGGCTTATTCGCGCTTCAACCAGAAGGACGTGTCCATCCAGCTCGCGCGCGAAGCGCTGCGCGACCTGCTGTCGATCCAGAACCGGCAGATCAGCGTGGAGAACATCCAGAAAACGGTGGCGGACTACTACAAGATCAAGGTGGCCGACATGTACAGCAAGAAGCGGCCGGCCTCCATCGCCCGGCCGCGCCAGATCGCCATGTACCTGGCCAAGGAGCTGACGCAGAAGAGCCTGCCCGAGATCGGCGAATTGTTCGGCGGCCGCGACCACACCACCGTGCTGCACGCGGTGCGCAAGATCGCGGGCGAGCGCCAGCAGTTGACCGAGCTGAACCAGCAGTTGCACGTGCTCGAACAGACCCTGAAGGGATGACGCCGGCGATGCCCCGCGCCCAGCGGGGCCGCCGGTAAAACCGGCGACAATACAGGGTTCGCCGCCGCCGGCCGCCGTCCCATCATCACGACGAGGAACAAGAGGAAGACATGATCGTTCTGAAGACCACCCAAGACAGGCTGCTGGCGGCGCTTCAGTCCGTGTCGGGCATCGTGGAGCGGCGCCACACCCTGCCGGTGCTGGCCAACGTGCTGATCCGCAAGGCGGGCGAGGCCACGCAGCTCACCACCAGCGACCTCGAAATCCAGATCCGCACCGCCGCCGAGCTGGGCGGCGACGCGGCCGGCTTCAGCACCACCGTCGGCGCGCGCAAGCTGATCGACATCCTGCGCACCATGCCGGCCGACCAGGTCGTCAGCCTGGAGTCGCAGCAGTCCAAGCTCATCCTCAAGGGCGGCAAGAGCAAGTTCACGCTGCAAACCCTGCCGGCCGAGGACTTCCCCCTGGTGCAGGAATCGCCCAGCTTCGGCCCCGCCTTCCAGGTGCCGCAGAAGACGCTGAAGAGCCTGCTCGACCAGGTGGCCTTCGCCATGGCGGTGCACGACATCCGCTATTACCTCAACGGCATCCTGTTCGTGGCCGAGGGCCGGCAGCTCTCGCTCGTGGCCACCGACGGCCACCGCCTGGCGTTCTCCAGCGCCACGCTTCAAGTCGAGGTGCCCAAGCAGGAGGTCATCCTGCCGCGCAAGACCGTGATCGAGCTGCAGCGCCTGCTGTCCGACGCCACCGCGCCCGAGGGGCAGGAGGCGCCGATGATCGAGATGCAGTTCGCCGGCAACCAGGCCAAGTTCAGCTTCGGCGGCATGGAGTTCGTCACCAAGCTGGTCGAGGGCAAGTTCCCCGACTACAACCGCGTGATCCCCAAGAACCACCAGAACGGCGTCACCCTCGGCCGCGCGCCGCTGCTGGCCAGCCTGCAGCGCACCGCGATCCTGACCAGCGACAAGTTCAAGGGCGTGCGCCTCAACTTCGAGCCCGGCACCCTGCGCATCGCCTCCAGCAATGCCGAGCAGGAAGAAGCCGTGGACGAGCTCGACATCGACTACGACGGCGACCCGATCGAGATCGGCTTCAACGTCACCTACCTGATCGACGCCCTGGCCAACATGAGCCAGGAGGAAATGATCCGCATCGAGCTGCAGGACGCCAACAGCTCGGCGCTGCTGACCCTGCCCGACAACGCCGAGTTCAAGTATGTGGTGATGCCGATGCGCATCTGACGGCGCTCCTTTTTCAGGAGCTGTCAGCGCAACAAACCCGCCAGCCCTGGCGGGTTTTGGCCTTCAAAAGAGCGAAAGAGAAGTGATGACCGATTCCAGCCAGACCCCCGATACCCCGCGCCCGGACAGCCCGAGCGGCGAAGGCGGCTACGGCGAGGGCGCCATCCAGATCCTGGAAGGCCTGGAGGCGGTGCGCAAGCGCCCGGGCATGTACATCGGCGACACCAGCGACGGCACCGGCCTGCACCACCTGGTGTTCGAGGTGGTGGACAACTCCATCGACGAGGCGCTGGCGGGCTACTGCGACGACATCGTCGTCACTATCCACACCGACAACTCCGTCAGCGTGGTGGACAACGGGCGCGGCATCCCCACCGGCGTGAAGATGGACGACAAGCACGAGCCCAAGCGCTCGGCCGCCGAGATCGCGCTGACCGAGCTGCACGCCGGCGGCAAGTTCAACCAGAACAGCTACAAGGTCTCGGGCGGCCTGCACGGCGTGGGCGTGAGCTGCGTGAACGCGCTGTCCAGCTCGCTGCGCCTGACGGTGCGGCGCGAGGGCAAGAAGCACGAGCTGGAGTTCTGCCGCGGCTTCGTGCAGAACAGAATAACGACGGAACAACAAGGCACCTCGGGCCTTGTCCTTGTGTCGCCGATGCGCATCACCGGCGACACCGAGAAGCGCGGCACCGAGGTGCGCTTCCTGCCCGACACCGAGATCTTCAAGGAAAACAGCGAGTTCCACTACGAGATCCTGAGCAAGCGGCTGCGCGAGCTGAGCTTCCTGAACAACGGCGTGCGCATCCGCCTGATCGACGAGCGCAGCGGGAAAGAGGACGACTTCTCCGGCGCCGGCGGGGTGAAGGGCTTCGTCAACTTCATCAACACCGGCAAGCGCGTGCTGCACCCCAACGCCTTCCACGCCACGGGCACGCGCCCGGCCGACAGCTACGGCGGCATCGCCGGCACCGAGATCGGCGTCGAGGTGGCCATGCAGTGGAACGACGGCTACAACGAGCAGGTGCTGTGCTTCACCAACAACATCCCGCAGCGCGACGGCGGCACGCACCTGACGGGCCTGCGCGCGGCGATGACACGCGTGATCGGCAAGTACATCGAGCAGAACGAACTGGCCAAAAAGGCCAAGGTCGAAGTCAGCGGCGATGACATGCGCGAGGGCCTGACCTGCGTGCTGAGCGTGAAGGTGCCCGAGCCCAAGTTCAGCAGCCAAACCAAGGACAAGCTGGTCTCCAGCGAGGTGCGCGCGCCGGTCGAGGACATCGTCGCCAAAACGCTGACCGACTACCTGGAAGAGCGCCCGAACGACGCCAAGATCCTCTGCGGCAAGATCGTCGAGGCCGCCCGCGCGCGCGAGGCCGCGCGCAAGGCGCGCGAGATGACGCGCCGCAAGGGCGTGCTCGACGGCTTCGGTTTGCCCGGCAAGCTGGCCGACTGCCAGGAGAAGGACCCAGCGCTGTGCGAGATATACATCGTCGAGGGCGACTCCGCCGGCGGCTCGGCCAAGCAGGGGCGCGATCGCAAGTTCCAGGCCATCCTGCCGCTGCGCGGCAAGATCCTGAACGTCGAGCGCGCGCGCTACGAAAAGCTGCTGACCAGCAACGAAATCGTCACCCTCATCACCGCCCTGGGCACCGGCATCGGCAAGACCGCCGCCGACTCCGGCCGCAGCGGCGCCGACGACTTCAACATCGACAAGCTGCGCTACCACCGCATCATCATCATGACCGACGCGGACGTGGACGGCGCCCACATCCGCACCCTGCTGCTGACCTTCTTCTACCGCCAGATGGCCGAGCTGGTCGAGCGCGGACACATCTACATCGCCCAGCCGCCGCTGTACAAGGTCAAGGCCGGCAAGGAAGAGCTGTACCTGAAGGACGGCGCCGCGCTCGACACCTTCCTGCTGCGCGTCGCGCTGAAGGACGCCACGGTGCACACCGGCGGCGAGGCGACGCGGCAGTTCAGCGGCGACACCCTGGCCGAGCTGGCGCGCAAGCACCAGCTGGCCGAGGGCGTGATCGAGCGCCTGTCCGGCTTCATGGACGCCGAGGCGCTGCGCGCCATCGCCGGCGGCGTGGCGCTCGACCTGGACACCGTCGAGGCAGCCGAGGCCAGCGCCATCGCCCTGCAGCGGCGCCTGCACGAGCAGCAAGCCAACGGCAGCGCCCCGGAAGTCGCCAGCGAATTCGACGCCCGCACCGACAAGCCCGTGCTGCGCCTGAGCCGCCGGCACCACGGCAACATCAAGAGCAGCGTCATCACGCAGGACTTCGTGCACGGCGCCGACTACGCCGCCCTGGCCGAGGCGGCGCACACCTTCAAGGGCCTGCTGGGCGACGGCGCCAAGGTCACGCGCGGCGAAGGCGAGCGCCAGCGCGAGGAGCGCGTCGCCAGCTTCCGCGAGGCCATGGCCTGGCTCATCGCCGAGGCCGAGCGCACCACCACGCGCCAGCGCTACAAGGGCCTGGGCGAGATGAACCCCGAGCAGCTGTGGGAAACCACCATGGACCCGACCGTGCGGCGCCTGCTGCGCGTGCAGATCGACGACGCCATCGAGGCCGACCACGTGTTCACCACGCTGATGGGCGACGAAGTGGAGCCGCGGCGGGACTTCATCGAGGCCAATGCGCTGCGGGCGGTGAACATCGACGCCTGAGGGCTGTAGAGCGAGGCATAAGACGCGAAACGGCGAACCATAAGTTGCGAAAACTATGAACACCTTTTTGTCGATAGCACGTCCTTTGACGGGTAAGGCCTGAGGGATGGTCATGGCGCGCCCCCTCCGTAAGCACAAGCTCGACGGCACGCCTTACTTCAGACGAGACAAGGTAGAGACCGAGATTCAAGCCCTCGCTGGAATCAGTGCCGCAGAACTGGAGCGTCGTGCTGACCTATGGCAGGTCAGCGACCCCGGATACGTCTCCCCCGAAGCGCTGCTGTACTTCGTGCGCAACGCGGCCTCCGGCGCCCACCGCGAGAAACTGACCGAGAAGCTTCTACTCCGTGTGGCCCGCCGAGTTCCCTCAGTCGCCAACGCCGACGGCAAAACGGTCTCGATGACCAGGATGAACATCCGCGAGGCCGTCCGCGACCACTTCGTTGACCTGCTGCTCAGCGACCGGAACCAATACGACGACCGCCTCGACTACTACGAGGTCAACTTCAACAGCGCGGTCGCGGCGGATCGTCGGGATGCGAACGACCGACACTGGAAGCAGGAGAACCGGACTGCTGAAATTGAGACCGAGGATGGCGAGGTCTCCGCCCAGGTCGAATCAGCCGTCGGACACAACAACCCGTTCGACGCCGACGAACTCGACAAAAAAGATTACCGGCTCCTCCTTGACGAGGCGATTGACAGCCTACCTGAGTTCCAACGGAGGATCGTCGTTATGTGGCGCCAAGACATTCCCATTGAGTCCAACGACCCCTCGGTCGAGTCAATTAGCAAAGTCCTGGGGAAATCGGAGAAGACCGTCCGCACGCATCGCGACAAGGCCTTTGCGTCCCTGAAGCTGCGCCTTGAGCGCAAGGGGAAGAAGTGATGGCTAAGCAACCACAAATCACCGCAGATGATGTCCTGAGAGCGCTCGCCATGGACTTCGAGCCAGGAACCAGTGTTCTGCAGCGATACCTCACCCAGTACCCTGAGCATTCCTTGGCCCTGATAGACCTGTCCATGGAGTTGACACGGGAGTTCGACGATGATGCCCCGCCCGGCGCCGCTGAGTTCGACCTTGCCGCCGCGGGTATGGCGCGCCTCCGGGAGAACACGGCAACTCTTCAGTCTCTGCAAGCTGCCCCAGCAAAGGCGTTTGCCGACGCCATCAAAGTGCTGTCCTTGCCTATGCAGGTCGGCCTTGCGTTCCGAGAGCGTCGGATAGAGGTCGCAACCTTGCCCCGGCGCGTTCTGGCGAAAATGGCTGAGGCGCTGCAGACATCGACCGAAACACTGCTCTCGTACCTCGCTCTTCCTCCCGAGGCTCCCCTAGCTCGTGCAAGGAAGTCGACCGTCAAGCCAGCAGTTCCTGAGAAAGTGTCGTTCGAGAGGGTATTGCAAGACGCTGGCGTCGACGAACAGAGCATTTCGAACCTACTCCTTGAGGAGTAGTCATGGACCCGATAGAGCTTGCTCGGCAGCGCGCTCGGCGACTGCACGATGAGGCCGTCCAGCGCGGGCGCAACCCATGGTCCCCGTACGAGTTCGCTGTTGGCATAGCGAACGACCTCGGGATCGCCGTCGAGACCTGCGCTCCCGGTGCCGCGCTGCTCGATGGCGGCCGAGCCTCCTTTGACCCGGACCTTCCTCTCATCATCCATGAGACCGAAGGTTCACATTTCGACCAAGCATTCCTGGTTGCGCACGAAATCGGGCACGCCGAACTGGGCGATGGAGAAGAGACGTCTGGACCAGCGACCCACATCGACCCGGCCCGCACCTCGGAAGCCGCTCCCGTCGGGATGGACCGGGTCGTCGATTACAGCCGCCGACAGCGTCGAGAAGTCCAAATGGACCTCTTTGCCAGAGAGCTTCTCCTACCGAGGCCTCGGATCGTCGACCTGCATGTGGCTCAGGGCCAAACCTGTTCTGACATTGCAGGACGGCTAGGTGCTCCATTCGAAGTCGTTGCGCAGCAGATGCTCGATGCGCTGCTCCTGCCAGCCATTCCGGTCGTCGCTGAGGCCGACTCCGTTGGAATTCCTCTTAACGACAAGCAGCGGGACGCGGCGCAGCATCGTGGCGCGGCATTCCTACTTCAGGCCGGGCCTGGAACTGGGAAGACCCGCACGCTCGTTGCACGCGTTGAAAGCTTGATGGATGAAGGCGTTGACCCACGGCGCATCCTTCTCCTGACCTTCTCGAACAAGGCCGCTGGAGAGATGACCGAGCGGATCGCGTTGAAACGGCCGAAGGACGCCGCAGCACTCTGCATCGGAACCTTCCATAGCTTCGGCCTGGACATCCTGCGGCGATTCAATGACCGGTGCGGCCTCCCGGCCGATCCCCGCCTGATGGATCGAACCGAGGCCGTGGAGCTTCTTGAGAACGAGTTCCCTCGGCTCGGCCTGAACCATTACCGCAACCTCTACGATCCATCGCAAACCGCTGCTGAAATCTTGACCGCGGTGTCACGCGCAAAGGATGAGGTTGTTGATGCCGCGGGGTATCAGGTGCTGGCCACAGCTATGCGTATGGCAGCGACCGACCCGGGCGCGGTGGAAGCAGCAGAGAAGGCAGCGGAGGTCGCCAAGGTCTACGCGCGTTACGAGGAGCTGAAGGCAGTCTCCCGGTGTGTGGACTTCGGTGATCTAGTCATGCGCCCGGTGCTGCTGCTGGAGAGCGATGAGGCAATTCGAGCTCAGCTTCAGAGCGACTATGACCACATCCTGGTTGACGAGTACCAGGACGTGAACCGCAGCAGCGTGCGGCTCCTGGCGGCGCTGAAGCCATCGGGCGTCAACCTGTGGGTGGTGGGAGACGCCAAGCAATCCATTTACCGGTTCCGCGGTGCCTCGTCGTTCAACATGTCCCGCTTCGGACGCGAGGATTTCCCTGGCGCGGTACGCGACAGCCTGGAGGTCAACTACCGCTCCACCAAGGAAGTGGTCCATGCCTTTTCGACTTTTGCCACTGGCATGTCTGCAGCGGATGGCGAGAAGGCGCTCGAAGCGGATCGAGGCCCTGGTGGCAAGCTACCTGAGGTCATCACGGTGGGCATCACGCCTTTGCTCACGGCGGCTATCGCTGATGGCATTGAAGAGCTCCGCGCAGAAGGATACCGGTATCGCGACCAGGCCGTCCTATGCCGCGGGAATGACCGGCTGTCTGATGTCGGACGGGAACTCGAGCGCGCAGGCATTCCGGTGCTCTTCCTGGGCAGCCTGTTTGAGCGGCCGGAGGTGAAGGACCTCGTTGCCGTGCTGACGCTCCTCGTTGACCGGCGCGCGATGGGGCTGATCCGGACCGCTTGCTGGCCGGAATTCACGATGAGTTTGGAGGACGCAGTTCGCGTCTTTGAGCATCTGCGAGGCACCAACGCGGAGCCGGGTGCTTGGCGACTGGGCGCCCCCGCTGAGGTGACGGCTGCGGGGCAAGCGGCACTGTCCTCCCTCCATGCGGCCCTTGCTGGCTTCGATGCGATGTCGCAGCCTTGGACCGTGCTGGCGACTCTTCTGTTGGATCGGACCAGGCAGGCAGCACGCATCTCTGCTTCGACCAACGTGCCGGAGCAGGCCCAGGGCATTGCGATCTGGCAGTTCATGAACTTCGTTCGGGTTCAGCCAAGCGGCCAGGGCCTCCCGATCCAGCGGCTTTCCGACCGCGTGAGGAGGCTGCTGCGCCTCAGAGACGACAGAGACCTGAGGCAACTGCCTGCGGCAACGCAGGGTATCGACGCAGTCCGCCTGATGACGATCCACGGCTCGAAGGGGCTGGAGTTTCCAGCGGTCCACATTGCCGGCGTCAACAAGGACTCGATCCCAGGGTCACTTCGGACATCGAAATGCCCGCCACCGGCGGGCATGGTCGCCGGTGGGCAAGGAAGCGCCGAGGAAGTTGCAAGGGCGGCCCACAACGAAGAGCAGGAGTGCCTGTTCTACGTCGCGATGTCCCGCGCCCGAAATCGTCTGGCGTTCTACGGGGCCACCGCTGCGGCGAACGGTCGAGCTAGGCCGCTGTCGCCGTTCCTAGATCGAATCGGACCAGTCAATCAGCGGCCCGTGACGCCGACTACCGTCATGCCTCCGGCTCCCGACGAAGCGCTCATTCCAGTCGTCTTCTCTGGCACACCACGCTTCAGTTCAGATGCGGTCGGGCTCTACGAGTCCTGCGCTCGACGGTTTTTGTACACGCACCTGCTTCAGGTGGGTGGTCGGCGCCGGATGAGCTCGTTCATGCAGATGCATGAGGCCATCCCGGGATGCCAGCCAGCGGGCCGCGGCTTGCGCCATTCCGTCGAGGGTGTGCCGCGATCCGGAAACGCGCCCGAACTGGGGTAGTACCTCTTGCTGCAGGAAACGGTTGCGTCGATGCCCCCTGAGAACGGAGGCCACCCCGTGTTCGTCCAGCTCCGCGTAGAACTCGCACGAATCTCCGACGATGCCAATGCTCAGGAGTTCGCCATCGTCTGCGGCCTTGCGGAATTCGGTGTCGAGGAAGAGCATCTCAGGTGCGTGTGGCAGGGCGGGTGCCGGTCGTGGCAGTCTCATCAAGGCGGCGTGCGCGAGGGCCCCAACTTTCCCGGTATAGGGCGGCACGCAATGGGCCGCGTTCACCGCCATGGCCATGACATCACGGGCAAGGCGTTGTCAGGGCCTTGTGGATGAAGGGTAGGTGCCCGCGGTGGAGCCCGACACCCACACGGCAAAGCAGCACCCGACCCGCCCTGTCGTGGGCTGACCCGACGAGGCTCGCGCCGCTGGCCTCATCGTCGAGGACACAGTACGGTTCGTCGCGATGGTGTTCCGCAAGCCAGGCGTCGATGACTTCCACCCTGATGGCCGCCGGACCTCGCGGTGCGCTCCAGGCGTCGTGAAGCGACAGGGCAACCTGCTCATAGCCCGCCAGGCGCAGAAGTCTCTCGAAGGCGGCGCGGGACGTGAACCGCACCCAATGGGACGTGACGACGATCTTGGCAGGCAACGCTTGCAGCAACTCCGTAAGCGCCTGCCCCGCCGGTGGGTGGATCAGCTGTCGGCAAACATCCGGCGCCAATTCATGGACGCGGCGCTTGTCGAATGCCGAAGTCCGGCTCAGGACGACGACATCATCCATATCCAGGAAGATGATGGGGCATGACTGTTGGGTCTCCGGATCAATCACGTAGCCCCCCAGGATTGAGCATGATTCTTTGGAGCTGTTCGTTTACCCGGTCCAGGCCACCTGGCTCGAGAACGATGTCGATTGGCAAACCGCCCAATCCGACGGCAGGTTGAATCAGCCAGCCGGCGAGCCAGGCGGCCGACTCGCCCGCGCCGCAGGTGCTTACGGTAGCCTGTAGGCGCGCGAAGGCCGGCGTCCGCGCGAACTCCTCCAGCCGATCCAGGAGCGCGCGATGACCGGAAACGAATGCGCCAACGCCATCACCTGACGGCTGTTGACGCGGGGTGTCTTCAACGCCTGCCCGCTCCTGGAGCGCCAGCAGTGCGCGGTCGACGACGGTCTCAACGGGACCGACGACCCTGGCCTGGCTTAGCGCGGGACTCAGCGTGACCTCGGCCCGTAGTGCAAAGGCCAATCGGCACCATGCCGTCAAAGGGACACTCCCCGAACCCTTCAGTGCCGCAGCAACCAGCTCGATCTTCACGTTCGCCTGCCGGGATAGCTTTCACTCGGAGATGCCTCGTTCGTCGAGCAGACGCTTCAGGGCTTGTCCCAACTCGACTTCGTTCATGGCATACCTCCAGCGGTTGCGGCGCCATCAGGTTCTGCCGGGGGGCGTCCCCGCACTCCACGCGCCCGAAGCGTTCCGAGGTTGGCCGCCTTGAATGCCATGGCTGCAACGTCTGAGAGCCGGACCAACGCACCTCGCTGCCAGCCAACCGCATTGGTTCTGCCGGAGATGACGCCGATGGGCGTCAACTGCTTCGTCAGATTCCAGGCGCGCTGCCCGACGAGCTTGGCCAGGTCGTTGACCGGCATGTAGGTGCGGGTGAACTCCAGGAGCTGGGCCGGCATCACGACGCGGCACGGCTGGCCGCGCAACATGATGGAATAGGACTTCAGCAGCCCCTGCTCGATCCAGTGGTCGATGCTCTCGTGCTTCCAGCCCGTCAGCTTGGCCAATTGGTTCACCGACAGCCCGGCCTCCAGCAGCGGAGTGCCAAAGAACCGCCGCACGTCGGACAGCAGGTACTGCAGTGCACCCACCGTGGCGGCAGGCTCCTGCGCCTGGACTTCACCGATCTGGATGGCACGCATCAGCGTCTGGATGGCCGTGTTGTCACCCAGGCGCCGGCTGGTCAGGTCCCGGAAGGCGATGCGTTCGCCGGCGGCCGCGGATGCAGCAACGTTCGCCAGCAGCTTCGCCTGCACCTGCTCCACCGCGCTGACGCGGATCGGACCGCCCTTGAGCACGTCCTTCACCCAGCCGTAGTCCGCCTCGACCAGGCCGGCGTCCGCCATGTTGGCCAGCACCTTCGGCGGCACGTCCAGTGCCTTGCTGGCCGCGGCCTCCGTCATCCATCCCTGCCGCACGGCGACGATGCGGTCCAGATCGGTGCGCAGCACCTCGTACATTTTGCCCTTGGTGCCGAGCCGGCGCGTGCGGTACTGGACCTGGCCAGCAGCGATGGCGCGGCGCAGCGTGGGCACCGTCATCTGGCCATGGTGGGCTGCGTCACCCAGGCGCACGTAGCGCAGGTCCTCCCAGCTGTCGACGTCCTCGATACCGACCACGCCATCGAACTCGGTTGTGGCGACCCGAGCGGCGGATGACCCAGGGTTGGAAAGCGAGGCGGCAGCGGGTTGTTGGCGCTCCGCTCGACAGCGGCGTGCCGCCGGGCTTGTGTGGCGGTTTCCTTGGATTTGGCAGCCTTGTTGGCTGGCGCACGTCCGCTTTGGTCTTTACGCCCCTTGCGGCCCTTGGGCGCCCGCTCCACTGACCGATTCAGCACGTCGCGGCGCAGGGTTTCGGAGGCCACGTCCACGCCTTCCTCAGCCGCCTCGGCCAGCAAGGCTGCGGCCTCTTCGTAGCTGTACGCCGGGGTGATTTCGGAGGTGCTGTCGTTGATGAGAGGCACCAGGGTGCGCCCATCACCGCCAATGACCTGAGCAAGTCCGGCATCGTCGAGAAGGCGCAGGCGGCTGGGTTCAGGACAGTCCAGTTCACCGACGGGTACGACGGGACCTGGAAGGTGCGCTTCGAAGCCGTGCATGGTGCGTGACTTGAACGATGGTCAGGCAGAACTTCCTGCGGTGGGCCGCCTTAAGCCGGAACTGCCGGATCGGTCCGTCAAAGCTGGGCTTCGATACGGGCAAAAGCTTGGTCACCCCGCTTGTAGTTCGGGCGCGGTCCATGAAAGGCCTGCGGCGCGGCGCTGATGCCATGCATCTCGTGGACATGGAAGAGCTTCCATCCGACGAACTCGCCGGACTCGCTTCCTCCGCCCACTTGGTAGGCCCGTAGTGCCTTGTGACCTTTGCGGTCGGTGCCATACGTATGGGGTTCAACGGTGCGCCGGAACCCGTCGTAGGTGAAGTGAAGCAAGCGGCGGGCTTGAATCGCAGCGGCGATGGGCATGTGGAGACCTTCTTCTATTCACCGACAGGGCGGGGATTTCAGGCGGCTTTCCGACCTTTGAGCGGCAACTGCAGCTCCTCCACGTCCAGCGTGAAGTTGAGCGGCACCTGGATGGGGTCTTTGCTCTGGTTCTTGCCGTTGTAGACGTCCACATCAGTCTTGAGCTGGAAACAGTCGCCGACGATCTGCTGGCGCCGCTGAGAGAACGACCGGACGAAGTGAGAGCGCGGGGCCTTGTCGTCATCCATGTCCGCCCACAGCGACATGGTGCGCTCGCCCTTCTTGACGCGGACGGCATGCTTGGCACGGTAGCTCTGCCCATCTTCGCTGGTTCGGTATTCCTCGCGGAAGTATTGCGAGATGTCCGAGGCAATTGCATCGACGACCGTGCGAATGCTCGGCTTGTGAAGGCCATGCTTGTAGGCCCACTCAGCCACCGCGTGAGGATCGAGCATTCCGTCGCCCCCGACCTCGGATTGGTAGCGCTCGATGTATGCCTTGACCTGATTCCCGTACGCAGACATGTGAACCTCCAATGACAACAGTTACTCGGTAAACGATCCCCAGCCGTCGACGTCAGCCGACGGCAGCACGAACGAACGCACCTTCACTTGGTGCTTGCGCAGAAAGTCATGTCGGCCGAGGCGACGTTGTAGTTGCCCGACGACCAATCCTGGGTGGACCTGAATACGCTGCGCAAACCGCAGCACGCGCTCTTCGGAGAAGTACGGTTGCACCCGGGCGATGAAGTCGTCAAGTTCGACCGAGGGCACGCAGAAGTCAGCTCCGGCGGCGTTGGCCAGGCGCTCGCACTCCGGAAGCTCCTCCTTCGAGTCACCACCCACATCGGTGTCGATGACCGGACGGTTCTCGGCCTTGCCGTCTTCGCGCAGGACGTGCTCGATTTCGTGGCGAAGCACGAACCAGAAGTTGTCGATGCGGTCGAACCGCAGCGTCATGCCGATAACGGGCTTGGCGTCGTCCAGCCAGAAGCACGCCCCGTCCATCTTTGACCCTGCAAGCGATTCGACGAAAACCAGCCGCACACCCGTTTCGGCAAGGATGCGTGGCGCATGTCGCACCTCTTCAGGCGACAGGATGAGCTTGCGTAGCGCTTCAATGGCCGCGAGCAACTTCGCCTTCGAGTACGTTGGCACCACTTGTTGATTCGCGATGGCCCGCACCCGAAACAGCCACGCAAGCTGCAACGGCGTGGTGTCTGTCATGGCATGCGTTTTCTTCGCGGCGTGGCTCAGTTCCGGGACGCTCGAGACGTCCGCGATGTTGAAGAACTCGCAGAAGCGCTGCTCCAACACCTCAACACTCTCGCTGGTGCGGACCCACCCACGGCGGAGCATTTCGCGCACGGGGAACTGGGTGTACAGGCGCGCTTTGCGGGCCACGTGGTCGTTGGGCACGGTTACCTTGGAGAGCTGGTACTGGCTCTCCAGGTTCATCCAGTAGTCGGGCGAAGTGCCAAAGGCTTCGCCGAGACCCTTGGCGGTCTCCGGGGTGATGGCCCGCTTGCCAGCAATGAGTTCGCTGATAAGACGCGGCGGGCGGTCCAGGATGTCTGCCAGCTCCTGCTGGGTCCAGCTCCGCGCCTCCAGTTCCTCTCGCAGGAACTCGCCAGGCGGGAACACTTCGGCGGGTACACGTGCGTTCATAGGTTCTCCAAAACTTCTAGTGGTAGTCAACGATTTCGACGATTCCAACGACCTTGCAGGGATGGGCGCCGCGGATTTCCAGGATCAGGCGCCACTGCAGATTGAGCCGCACCGAATGCTGACCTTGCCGGTCTGCCTTCAGCTTCTCGAAGTGAAGCGACTTCAGCTGCATGAAGTCGCGCTCGTCCCGAGCAGCGCGAATCTGCTGCATCCGTTTTCGGTACGCCCGAACGACCTCTTGCGCGTGGCCTGCCGTGAATTGCGGATCGGTCTCGAGGCGGTCTAAGTCGTCATCGTCAAACTCAACTTCCATCTCGAAAGTCTATCCAAGAGTTCTGCATTAGTCAACACCATCTTTACACATGGTGTAATGATGGTGTTATTCAATGTGGCGTAATTGCCAAGCAACTCCCCACACTGGGAGCTACGGCTAGTTCGCAAGCGTCGACGGTGGAAGGCGAGCTGTTCAGCAAAGGTCTGGGGTGTCGCGCGAGACGCTGCGTCGGTTGGAAAAGGCGACGCCACGATTGCGTGTCCTCGGGCTGGAGCGCGACGTGGATCGTCTGGCCACCGACGATGAACTGGCGCGCAAGCGGCAGGACCTCGAACTACAGGGTTCCCGGCACGACGCAGCTCTGCCCGGACTGACAGAACTGGTTCCAAATAAAGCGGCTTTCTCGCTATAAACTGCAGCAACATTGGTGTGTGCTGAGCACTACGCCTGAACAATGCACCTCGCCATGGGCCTCCCCGCACATCTTCTCCGCCGGCATTTGCCCATGACCGCGCAGCCGGTAGCGGTTTCGCACCTTATGGCTGCAACTTTCGCAGCTTATGCTTCGCGGGAACGCGTAAGTTGTTGATTCATAAGTGGGCGGTGTCGCATCTTATGAAACGCTCAACAGGGCGGTGTAGAGCGAGGCATAAGACGCGAAACGGCGAGGCAAAAGTTGCGAAATCTATGGAAGTTCGTTTTTCATAGAAGATGCCTAACGACCTTCTCCCCTACCAACGTCCCCTCCTTGATCCGGAGGCTTACCGAGAGGAACCATAGGTGCCAATTGACCAAGCCAATCTACGAAACGCAGCTCGGCGCTCTGGCGTGCAGGCGGGCGTTGTTAAGCGGGCGAGCCAAAGGACCGCATTTCTCTGTCATAGCCACCATGACCGTGAACTAGCTTTGGGTCTCCAAGCCTACTTGCGGGAGCACGGGCTGGACCTTTACATCGACTGGCAAGACGCAGCCATGCCACTAGTACATCAACACGCAAATTTCGGAACGAAATGCGTAGCGAGTTTCTGATCCGCATCCTGTCGAGTGAACCGCCATTCGATGGTTCGTCGCTGGTCGTTGCGCGCCTGCTGCCAAGCATCAACCTCGGATCGCAGCAGGTCGCGGTTGGGGATTCGCCGGTCCAGGCATTGACGACTCAAGATGCCGATCTCGATCTCCGCCATGTTCAGCCAACTCGCGTGCTTGGGTGTGTGGTGGAACTGCACGCGACGCAAGAGCCTTGCGGCCGCGCGCCGGCCCAGCACATCGTCGAAGCACTTTCTGAAGTGAGTGTTCAGGTTGTCCAGCACCAGATGAACACGGCGTGCCTGGGCGTATGCGCCGGTGAGAAGCTCGCCGATGAAGGCCACGAAGTCAACCTTGCCCCGGTGCGCGGTGACCGAGACGATGCGCTGGCCGGCCTTGGGTTCCACGGCCACGAACAGATTGGTGGTGCCGTGGCGCTTGTACTCGTAGTCCTGTTTGAGCGGGCTGTGCGAGGCCATGGGCAGCGCCTCGCGACCGTGACCGAGGAGTTGCAAAGCTCTTCTCGTCGATGCAGATCACGGGTTCGGCCTTGGACACCGGCCGCGCATACAGCTCGAGCAGGTTGTACATGCGCGCGCGGTACTCCTCGGTCAACGCCCCGATGCACCACATCAGTCGGCGCCAGGGCTTGAGGTCGTTTTTGAGCATGCGTCGCACGGTTTCCCGACTCACCGTGCCCAGACCGGGCTCCTGGCGGGCAGCACGTTCGAGTTCGACCATCGTCCAGCGCTGCCGGCCCTTGGGAGGCGCCGAGCAGGCCAGTGCCGTCACCCGCGCTTGGGCGTCGGTGTCATACCGCGGAGGTCGACCCGAGCGCGCCACGTCGAACACCGCCAGGTCGACCCCACCTTGCAGATACGCCGCGCGGGTGCGCCACACGGCGGTGCGACCGATGCCCAGCACGGCCATGATCCGGGCCTCCGGGATGCCCCGATCCAGGCATGACAGCACATGAGCGCGATTGACCTCCCGCGAAGAATGAACACCCTTGCTGCGAATTTCCTCGATGACCGAGCGATCCTCCTCGCTCAAGTGCAGTTCGGTCTGGCGCATGACAACTCCTTCGTGAGCCAAGTGGCAACGAATGGAGTCTATTCATGTTTCGTTAATTACGTGTCAATGTACTAGGCCTGTCCGACACACCCAACATAGAACTAAACCTCATTGTCGATGGCGACCGCGACAGGGCGGACCTCAAACAATGGTTCGATGAAATCTGGGGCGACGAAAAACTGGTCGCCGATGTCAAGGCCGATGTTCTACGCTACCTGGAGCAGCTTTACGTCGATCATGCGCCAGAGTTCGTCTACTTCAAAACGCTCTATCACGTGTTCGAGCGCTTCCTGTCCGGGCAGGAAGCCGATGCTGCGCTATTCGACCAGACCGCCATCATCGACACCGAGATCTGGAAGGCTTTGTTTGACTTCCAGAAAGACGGCGTCAAAGGCGCCATCCACAAGATCAACCAGCACAACGGCTGCATCTTGGCCGACAGCGTGGGTCTGGGCAAGAGCTACTCGGCGCTGGCCGTCATCAAGTACCACGAGCTGCGCAACCACCGCGTGCTGGTGCTGTGCCCCAAGAAGCTACGTGACAACTGGACGGTCTATCTCGCCCAGAACAACAGCGAACTGAATCCATTTCTCAAGGATCGCTTCGCTTACACCGTGCTCTCGCACACTGACCTGTCGCGTGACAGCGGCCGCGTCGATGGCATTGACCTGGCAACGCTCAACTGGGGCAACTTCGACCTGATCGTCATCGACGAATCGCACAACTTCCGCAACAACACCAGCCTGCTTGCGCGCGTGGTCCAGGTCTTTGGCGCCGCCCACGCACACCACGGCTATCTCTTCGCCAACGTCCGGGCCAACCGCATCAAGCTGGTGGTGCACGACGGCTTCGGCGTATGGTGCGCCACGCGGCGCCTGCACCTGGGCGGCTTCGTGTGGCCGCGTCAAGGTGCGGCGGGCGCCTCTTGCATCACGCTCACGCGCGAACAGTTCGACGCCTTGGTGCTGGGGCTGCCTTGGCAACGCCTGGAGCAACTCAAGACCATCACGCGGATGTGAGCCGCAGGCAAGGCAATCCGAGAATGTCCGATGGCGTTGTAGTGGTCGGCATTCCACAATCAAGACATGCTCGATCTGCACGCACTCAAGGCCCAGGACCTGCGTGCCCTGGACCCTGCTGCGATGGCCCGGCTCGCCGAGCAGATGCTTGCGCACATGGCCGAGCAAACGAGGCAGATCGACGCGCGCGACCAGCAGATCGCCCAGCAGGCGCAGGCGCTCAAGTTCAAGGACGCCAGGATCGAGCGCATCACGTTCGAGCTGGCGCGGCTGAAGGCCTGGAGGTTCGGCGCCAGGACCGAGGCCATGAACGCCGAGCAGCGCCAGTTATTCGAGGAGACACTGGCCGAGGATCAAGCCAGCCTGGAGGCCCAGCTCCATGCCCTGCAGGGCAAGGGTAGCCAGGCATCGGCACCGCCAGCCGACGGACAGGCCCCGCGCAAGCCGCGTCGCCAGGCGCTGCCCGAACACCTGCGCCGTGTCGAGCATCGCCACGAACCCGAAAGCACCTTGTGCCCATCCTTCGGCTGCGGCCAGCCCATGACGCGCATCGGCGAGGACGTCTCGGAGCGGCTGGACATCGTGCCGGCGGAGTTCTTCGTGCACCGCCACATCCGCGGCAAGTGGGTTTGCAAGTGCTGCCTGCGCAAGGGCGAAGGCAGCCTCGTGCAGGAGAGCGTGCTGCCGCAGATCATCGACAAGGGCCAGCCCACGGCCGGGTTGCTCGCGCACACGCTGGTCAGCCGCTTCGTGGACCACCTGCCGTATTACCGGCAAGAGCAGATCAACGCCCGCTCGGGCGTGCACACGCCGCGCTCCACGCTGGCGGCCTGGTCCGGCGCGGCCAGCGCCAGCTTGATGCCCCTGTACGAGGCGCACCGCGCCTTCGTGCTGGGCGCTGCGGTGCTGCACGCCGACGAGATACCGGTGCGGATGCCCGATCCCGGGGCGGGCAAGACCGTCAAGGCCTATGTGCGGGCTTATGCCAGAGGCGAGCATGACGCGATGCCGGGTGTCATCTACGACTTCTGCCGAGGTCGGGGCTCCAGATACCCAGCCGACTTCCTGTCCCAATGGGGGGGCACGCTCAGTTGCGACGATTACGCAGGCTACGACGCCGTGTTCAAACGCCAGGGTTGTATCGAGGCGGGATGCCTGGCACATGCGCGG
Source organism: Ottowia sp. (assembly GCF_016703145.1). Lineage (GTDB taxonomy): Bacteria > Pseudomonadota > Gammaproteobacteria > Burkholderiales > Burkholderiaceae_C > Ottowia. The sequence continues at coordinate 616,881 of NZ_JADJCO010000003.1, forward strand.
CGCAAGTTCGATGAACTGGCCAAGGCCCACACCAGCCCCGTGGCCGAGCAAGCCCTGCAGCGCATCGCGTGGCTGTACCGCGTCGAGACCCCAGGCGCGTGGAAAGACGAATGCTGAGCGGCTGGCGCACCGGCAGCAGCATGCCCAGCCGCTTAGGGACGAATTGCACGCTTGGTTATGCCTGGAGCGCGCACGCGTGCCCGACGGCAGCGGCATCGCTGCGGCGCTGGACTACAGCCTCAGACGTTGGCAGGCATTGGGGCGATTCCTGCACGATGGCGCGGTAAGCATCGACAACAACCATATCGAGAACCCTCATGCGCCCCTGGGCGATGGGCAGGAAGGCATGGTGGTTCGCCGGCAGTGAACTGGCCGGCCAGCGTGCGGCCAAGGTCATGAGTCTGGTGCACTCGGCCAAGTTGCATGGGCACGATCCATGGGCTTACCTCAAGGATGTGCTCGAGCGGCTGCTCTCGCACCCCAACCACCGCATCGACGAACTGTTGCCGCACCGCTGGATGCCTGCCGCTTGAGGACTTCTGCGCTCAGTCTTGCCAGCGTCAAGAGGGGATCGCCAGCCGCTTACGCTTTCTCTCCTACGACAAGTTGAACGACGAGATCGACAATTACCAGCTTTCCATCTTCAAGCCGTCCAAGTACGTGCTGGAAGCGTTCAAGGCGCAATACGAAGACCACCGCGTCCAGAATTTCAGCCAGGAAAACCGGGAGAAGTTCCTGATCGGCATGATGAAGGTGAACTTCCTCAAGCGCCTGGAAAGCTCTGTGCGCGCCTTCGCCATCACCATGGAGCGCACCGTCGGCAAGATCGAAGATCTGGAAGAACGGCTCAAGCCGTTCCTGCAACATCAAGCCGAGACGGCGGAAGACATCCAGCCTGATTTCTTCGTGGAACCAACCGAAGAAGACGAAGAACTGGCCCAGGCCTTCCAGGCGGGAGCCAAGCTCAAGTACCGCATGGAGCATATGGACGTGGCCGCCTGGCTGGCCGATCTGGCCACCGATAAGCAACAGCTTTCGCTGCTGGCCGATGCGGCCCAAGCTGTCGATGCATCGCGCGATGCCAAGCTCGCCGAACTCAAACGCCTGATCGAGCACAAGGTGCGCCACCCCAGCACCAACACGCGGGGCGAAGAAAACCGCAAAGTCATCCATTCGATCTACGCGGGGCAGGCTCGGCGCTACTTCCCCCTGCCGGACTACGACCTGAGCGACCCTGGCGCGGTCAAGCTGACGATTTATGGCGGTGTGGTCGATCCGGCTTACAGCCGCCTGTTAATTCAGAAGACCGATTTACCGTTGGCGGATGTGCTGGCGCTGGATCGTGTGCAGAAGAAGCTGCCCATCCCGGACGAGGCCGCAGCCCGCCTGCGGCGCGGTGGCTTGATCGAAGGCCGCAAGCCCAACTACCACGTGTCGGCCACCGTGGCCGAGGCGACGGCGAGCAAGGCTGACTACATTCGCACCCGGGCGCAGGACGATGCCTTCTACGCCAAGCTGTTGACCGACTATTTGGATAAGTTCGGGCAGGCGAACCGCGCGGAGATCAACAAGCTGTTGATGGGCAAGCTGAGCGATGCGCTGGATGACAAGCAAAAGTCCAACAAGGTCAGCAGCCTGTTAACCAAGCTTCGCTGCCAGGGAGTGATCGGGAATATGGGTTCTGATACGGCCCCTTGCTGGCGAAAGACAGAGAGAATTTCAAAGAGAAATTAGAGATTTTCAGAGAGATTGGCAATTATGTCCATATAAATCAACAGCTTATGTCTCTGAGTCGGCGCTCGCCGTCAGAGCTTGTGGACAGCGCCTCTTTGCATAGGAAATTGATCTCTGGCCGGTATGGATAGTCGGTCAGTAGCTCTCAATTTCAGAGCGCAGCGCGATGCGCCGGCTCAGTGTCCCTCGAACCCCACCAGCGTGAACAGCGCCAGCCCCGATGCCCGCAGCCGCGCCGAGCCGCCGAGTTCGGGCAGATCGACGATGGCGGCGCCCTCGGTCACGATGGCGCCCTGCTTTTCCAGCAGCCGCCGGCCCGCCATCATGGTGCCGCCGGTGGCGATCAGGTCGTCGATCAGCAGCACCCGGTCGCCGGATTTGACGGCGTCGGTGTGCAGCTCGACGGTGGCGCTGCCGTATTCCAGCTCGTAGGTTTCTTCCACCGTGGTGAAGGGCAGCTTGCCCTTCTTGCGGATGGGCACGAAGCCCACGCCCAGCTCGTAGGCCACCACCGAGCCGATGATGAAGCCGCGCGCGTCCAGCCCGGCCACCACGTCGGGGCGCAGCTCGGGCGCCATGTAGCGGTGCACGAAGGCGTCGATCAGCACGCGGAACACGCGCGGGTTCTGCAGCAGCGGCGTGATGTCGCGGAACTGCACGCCCGGGGCCGGCCAGTCGGGCACGGTGCGGATGTGCTGGCGCAGGTAGTCGGTGACGGACAGGGGGGTGGTCATGGGCGTGGGTGAAGGGGGTCCGGGGGACGGTGCCATTGTGCCGCGCGCCTTGGTATTCGCCTTGGGAGCGGCCCGGCGGCTCATGCCGACAGCGCCCGCTCGGCGCGCGCCAGGGCTTCGGCCTTGCCGGAGAGCACCAGCGTCTCGCCGCCTTCCAGCACCGTGTCGTCCCGCGCCGCGGCGTGGCCGCCCCGGGCGCGGCGCAGGCTGATGGCGCGCACCTCGCCCGCGCCGGCCAGCGCATCGGCCAGGCGGCGGCCGGCGGCGCTGGGCGGCACGGTGACGGTGGCCAGGCGCTCGGCCTGCAGCTCGTCCTCGCTGGCGTCGTCGGCGCCGTGGAAGAAGCCGCGCAGCAGGCCGTAGCGTTCCTCGCGCTGCTGCTGCGCGATGCGGATCACGCGCCGCATCGGCACGCCCACCAGGGCCAGCGCATGGCTGGCCAGCATCAGCGAGCCTTCCTGCGACTCGGGCACGACCTCGGTGGCGCCGGCGGCGCGCAGGCGCTCCAGGTCGCGGTCGGTCTGGGTGCGCACGATCACGGGCACCTGCGGCGCCTGGGCGCGGATGGCGGCCAGCGTCTTCAGGACGCTGCCGGGGTCCAGGTAGGTCAGGGCAACGGCGCTGGCGCGGGCCAGGCCGGCGGCGGCGAGGTTCTGCGGCTTGGCCGCGTCGCCGAAGGCCACCGCCTGGCCGGCGGCGCGGGCCTGGCGCACGCGGTCGGGGTCCAGGTCCAGCGCGATGGTGGCGATGCCCTCGCGCTCCAGCAGGCGGGCCATGGCCTGGCCGCTGCGGCCGTAGCCGCAGATCAGCACGTGGCCGCTGGTGTTGAGGGACTGGCGCGCGATGGAGGTCATCTGCAGCGACTGCTGCAGCCACTCGCTGGACACCAGCCGCAGCACGATGCGGTTGCTGGCCATGATGATGAAGGGCGTGGCCAGCATCGACAGCACCATCGCCGCCAGGATGGGGTGGAACAGCTCCGGCGTCAGCAGCCCCTCGCGCCGGCTCAGCGTGAGCAGCACGAAGCCGAACTCGCCCGCCTGCGCCAGGTACAGCCCGGTGCGCAGCGCCACGCCGCCGCTGGCGCCCAGCGCCCGCGCCAGGGCGGTGATCAGCGCCAGCTTGAACAGCACCGGTCCCGCCAGCAGCGCCAGCACCAGCGGCCACTGCAGCGCCACCTGCCGCCAGTCCAGCAGCATGCCGATGGTGATGAAGAACAGGCCCAGCAGCACGTCGTGGAAAGGGCGGATCTCCGACTCCACCTGCAGCTTGAACTCGGTCTCGGAGATCAGCACGCCGCAGATGAAGGCGCCCAGCGCCAGGCTCAGGCCCGCGTGCTCGGTCAGCCACGCCAGCCCCAGGGTCAGCAGCAGCAGGTTGAGCACGAACAGCTCCTCGCTCTTGCGCCGCGCCACCAGGGTCAGCCACCAGCGCATCACGCGTGGGCCGCCCCACAGCAGCAGGGTGATCAGCGCGGCGGCCTTCAGGGCGGCCAGGGCCAGCGCGGCCAGCAGCGCCTCGGGCGCCGAGCCCAGCGCCGGCACCAGCACCAGCAGCGGCACCACCGCCAGGTCCTGCAGCAGCAGCACGCCCATCACGCGCTGGCCGTGCTCGGACTCCAGCTCCAGCCGGTCGGCCATCATCTTCACCACGATGGCGGTGCTGCTCATCGCCATGGCGCCGCCCAGCGCCAGCGCGGTCTGCCAGCCCATCCGCCACGCGGCGGGCGCCAGCCACGCCAGCAGCAGCGAGCCCAGCGTCACGATCAGCAGCGTCAGCACCACCTGCGCCAGCCCCAGGCCGAACACGTGGCGCCGCATGGCGCGCAGCTTGGGCAGGTTGAATTCCAGCCCGATCACGAACATCAGGAACACCACGCCGTACTCGGCCAGGTGCTTGATGCTGTCCGCGTCCTGCCCGAAGGCCAGGCCCAGGGTGTGGGGCTCCATCATCACGCCCACCACCAGGTAGCCCAGGATGGCCGGCAGCTTGAGCCAGCGGCACGCCGAGACGCCGATCACGGCGGCCGTCAGGTACAGCAGCGTCAACTCCAGGGAACCCATGCGCCATGCTAGCCGAGCGGCCCGCCGGGTGCCGGTCGATAGAATCCGGCGCATGAGTTTCGACCCCGCCCAGGCCCTGCGGCTGGCCCATGAGACGCTCGACATCGAGGCCGCCGCCGTGCTGGGCCTCAAGCGCAGGCTGGGCGACGGGTTCGCGCGCGCCGTGGCGCTGATGCTCGGCGTCACCGGCCGCGTGGTGGTGATGGGCATGGGCAAGAGCGGCCACGTCGGCCGCAAGATCGCCGCCACGCTGGCCTCCACCGGCACGCCCGCCCTGTTCGTGCACCCCGCCGAGGCCAGCCACGGCGACCTGGGCATGATCAAGCCGGTGGACGTGGTGCTGGCCATCTCCAACAGCGGCGAGAGCGAGGAGCTGACCGCCATCGTGCCGCTGGTCAAGCGCCTGGGCGCGCCGCTGGTGGCCATGACCGGCGGCGCCCAGTCCACCCTGGCGCGCTGCGCCGACGTGGTGCTGGACAGCGGCGTCGAGAAGGAGGCCTGCCCGCTCAACCTGGCGCCCACCGCCAGCACCACCGCGCAGCTGGCGCTGGGCGACGCGCTGGCCGTGGCGCTGCTGGACGCGCGCGGCTTCAAGGCCGAGGACTTCGCCCGCTCGCACCCCGGCGGCGCCCTGGGGCGGCGCCTGCTCACGCGCGTGATGGACATCATGCGCAGCGGCGAGGACGTGCCGCGCGTCGGCCCCGAGGCCACCTTCAGCACGCTGATGCGCGAGATGACGCGCAAGGGGCTGGGTGCCTCCGCCGTCGCCGATGCCGACGGCCGCGTGCTCGGCATCTTCACCGACGGCGACCTGCGCCGGCTGGTGGAAACCGGGCGCGACCTGCGCACGCTCGTCGCGCGCGACGTGATGCACGCCGGCCCGCGCACCATCCGCCAGGACGCGCTGGCCGCCGTGGCCGCCGAGCAGATGGAGAAGGGCCGCGTCACGGTGCTGCTGGTGCTGGACGAGGCTGATCGGCTGGTCGGTGCCCTCAACACCAACGACCTGATGCGGGCGAAGGTGATCTGATGTCGCCGGAAAACGTTGGACCCCCTTCGGGCGGCCGAGCGGCACTCACCTGGCCGCCCGAGGTGCTGCTGCGCGCGCAGGGCATCCGCGTGGCCTTTTTCGACGTGGACGGCGTGCTGACCGACGGCGGCCTGTACTACGGCGAGGGCGGCGAGGCGCTCAAGCGCTTCCACACCCTCGACGGCCACGGCCTGAAGCTGCTGGCACGTGCCGGCATCACGCCCGCCGTCATCTCCGGCCGCGACTCGCCCGCGCTGCGTGCCCGCCTGGCGGCCCTGGGCGTGACCCACCTGCGCCTGGGCACCGAGGACAAGGTGCCCGCCGCCCAGGCGCTGCTGCACGAGCTGGGCGCCGACTGGACGCAGGCCGCCGCCATCGGCGACGACTGGCCCGACCTGCCGCTGCTGCGCCATGCCGCCTTCGCCTGCGCGCCGGCCAACGCGCATGCCGAGGCGCGCGCCCTGGCCGGCTACGTCACCGTCCTGGCCGGCGGCGCGGGCGCGGCGCGCGAGTTCTGCGACCTGCTGCTGGTGGCCGGCGGCCACTACCGCCGGCTGCTGGAGCAGCACCTGGGGCCGGCACCTTGAACACCGCGCGCTGGTGGCGCTACGGCCGGGACCAGCTTTCGTCCTGGCTGCCGGCGCTGCTGATGATGCTGTTCGCGCTCGGCACCTGGTGGCTGGTGCGCAGCGCGCCCGAGTTGCCGGGACAGGATGGCGAGCGCCCCGTGCTGCACGAGCCCGACTACCACATGCGCCAGTTCTCGGTGCGCAGCTTCGACCCCACCGGCCGGCTGAAGTCCGAGCTGACCGGCGTGGAAGGCCACCACTACCCGGACACCGACACGCTGGAGGTCCAGGCGCCGCGCATGCGCTCCTACGACGAGCGCGGCCTGCCCACCGTGGCGACGGCGCGGCGCGCGGTGTCCAACGGCGACGGCTCCGAGGTCCAGCTCTACGGCGACGCGCGCGTGGTGCGCGACGCCGTGGCCAAGCCCGGCGGCGGCGCCCTGCCGCGCATGGAGTTCCGCGGCGAATACCTGCATGCCTTCACCCAGGACGAGCGCGTCAGTTCCGACCAGCCGGTGGAACTGCTGCGCGGCCCCGACCGCTTCACCGGCGACCAGTTCGACTACGACGACAAGACCGGCGTGGCCCACCTGCGGGGGCGCGTGCGCGGCGTCCTGCAGCCGAAGCGGTGATGTCGTGAGCGGCCTGGCCTTCATCACCGGGGCCTCCAGCGGCATCGGCCAGGCGTTGGCGCAGCGCTACGCCGCCGCGGGCTGGCGCCTGGCCCTGGTGGCCCGGCGCGAGGCTGAACTGAGCGCCTGGGCGGCGGCGCAGGGCTGGCCGGCTGACCGCTGGCGGGTGTACGGCGCCGATGTGGCGTCCATCGACCGCATCGTCGCCGCTGGCCGGGCTTGCCTGGCGGACCAGGGTGTGCCCGACGTGGTGGTCGCCAACGCCGGCATCAGCATCGGCATGGACAGCGCCGAGCGGGACGATCTCGACGTCATGGCGCGCACCTTGGCCACCAACAACCTGGGCCTGGCGGCCACCTTCCACCCCTTCATCGGGCCCATGCGCCAGCGCGGCAGCGGCGCGCTGGTCGGCATCGCCAGCGTGGCGGCCATCCGCGGCCTGCCGGGCCACGGTGCCTACTGCGCCAGCAAGGCCGGCGTGGTGAGCTACTGCGAAAGCCTGCGCGGCGAGCTGCGCGGCAGCGGCGTGCGGGTGGTGACCCTGGTGCCGGGCTACATCAACACGCCGCTCACGCGCGGCAACCGCTATGCGATGCCTTTCCTGATGCCGGCGCCGGCGTTCGCCGAGCGGGCGTTCCAGGCCATCGGCGCGGGCGCCAGCTACCGCGTGATCCCGTGGCAGATGGGCGTGGTCGCCAAGCTGCTGCGGGTGCTGCCCAACGCGCTGTTCGACCGCCTGCTGGCCGGGCGCCCGCGCAAGGCCCGGCAGCACGGGCGCTGAAGCGCGCTGCGGCCGGTCCCCGCTGCGCTTGGGTGCGCTGCTTTCCGAAGAGACTGCTCTTTGAGCGGCCCAGCGACGAAAAAGGCTCCCGAGGGAGCCTTCTGCTGGTGTGTCGCGGCACGTCCGCCCCTGAGGCGGACGCGGGACGGGATCAATAGTCGTCGCCGCCGCCGCCGCCGTAGCCACCCCCGCTGCCGCCACCGCCGTCGCGGCGACCACCGCCGCGCGGGCCGGAGCCGTAGGGGCTGCGGAAGCCGCTGTCGCCGCCGCCGCCGTAGCCGCCACCTTCGCGGCGACCACCGCCGCCGCCGTAGCCACCACCGCCGCCTTCACGACGGCCACCGCCGCCGCCGCCGCCGTAGCCGCCGCCACCGCCGCCGCCATAACCACCGCCACCGCCGCCGCCGTAGCCGCCACCGCCACCACCGTAGCCACCGCCGCCGGAGCGCGGCGGGCGCGCTTCCATCGGACGGGCCTCGTTGACGACCACGTTGCGGCCGCCGAGCGACTGGCCGTTCATGCCGGTGATGGCGGCTTGCGCCTCGGCATCGCTGCCCATCTCGACGAAGCCAAAGCCCTTGGAGCGGCCGGTATCGCGCTCCATCATGACCTTGGCGCTGGTGACCGCGCCGAACTGGCCGAAGGCCTGCGCCAAATCGCTGTCGCGCACCGAATACGGCAGATTGCCGACGTAAAGTTTGTTGCCCATTTGAAAGGGACTCCTTAATGACAAATGAAAAGCGATGGAGTCCGCAAAACGCCTTCGACGAAGCTGCGCTGCGCTGGCAACGAAGGGAAACTGACTGTGTTCACCGCAAGACCACATGGGGTGTGCAAGGCGCACACCCGCGCAATTATGCGCGATAACTGCGGCAGTCAAGCATCGGGATAATTCCCGATAGAGTTGGCAGGTTATTGCGTTCCCTCGGCGCCGCCCGGGCAGGCCCGGCAACCCCGCCCCTCCAATCGGCCGCCGCTCGGCGCGGCCTCCTTGGGCATCGTTTGCTGCTATTAAGATAGCTATAGGAGATGGACTGGCGAGGGTTGAAAGCCAAAAAGAACTCCTGAATTCACGAATGCGGCGCCGCCCTGGCGCATCGGCATGGAAGCCTTTCTCCCTTTCCACCGGCATCGTCACCCTGGCCGAGATGGGCGATAAGACCCAGATCGCCACCGTGGCGCTGGCCGCGCAGTACCAGCCATGGGGCCGCCGTGGTGGCCGGCACCACGCTGGGCATGATGATCGCCAACGCGCCTGCGGTGTGGTTCGGCGACCAGCTGGTCAAGAGGGTGCCGATCCGCGTGGTGCACCGGGTCTCGGCGCTGGTTTTCGCCGGCCTGGGCCTGTGGGCGCTGTGAGGTGGCCGCGCCTGACCGGCGCGCTATACTGGTCCGCCAGCGCCGATTTGCTTTCCTGCTTGCGGGCGCTCTAACAAATTCAGCTAAAGACGGACACCCGCGCACCACCCGGCATCCGCCTCTTTGGCGAGCCGGGTTTTTTGTTGCCATGTCGATCATTGCCACGCCGCAGGTCCTGCATTCCGAGGCGCCGCTGCCGCTGCGCAGCGGCGCGTCGATCCGGGACTACGAGCTGACCTACGAGACCTACGGCCAGCTCAACGCCGCCCGCGACAACGCGGTGCTGATCTGTCACGCCCTCAACGCCTCGCACCACGTGGCCGGCGTGTACTCGGGCCAGGACAGGAGCGAAGGCTGGTGGGACAACATGATCGGCCCCGGCAAGCCGGTGGACACCGACCGCTTCTTCGTCATCGGCGTCAACAACCTGGGCTCGTGCTTCGGCTCCACCGGGCCGATGCACCGCAACCCGGCCACGGGCGAGGTCTACGGCGCCGACTTCCCGGTCGTCACCGTGGAGGACTGGGTCGATGCCCAGGCCCGCCTGCTGGACGCGCTGGGCATTCGGCGGCTCGCCGCCGTCATGGGCGGCAGCCTGGGCGGCATGCAGGCGCTGAGCTGGACGATGCAGTACCCCGACCGCGTGCGCCACGCCGTGGTGGTGGCCAGCGCGCCCAACCTGTCGGCCGAGAACATCGCCTTCAACGAGGTGGCGCGCCGCGCCATCGTCACCGACCCGGACTTCCACGGCGGCCACTTCTACCGCCACGGCGTCATCCCCAAGCGCGGCCTGCGCATCGCGCGCATGATCGGCCACATCACGTACCTGAGCGACGACGTGATGAACGAGAAGTTCGGCCGGCAGCTCCGGGAAGGCATCGACCTGAAGTACAGCACCCAGGACGTCGAGTTCCAGATCGAGAGCTACCTGCGCCACCAGGGCGACAAGTTCAGCGACTACTTCGACGCCAACACCTACCTCCTGATCACCCGCGCGCTCGACTACTTCGACCCGGCGCGCGCCTTCCAGGGCGACCTGACGCGCGCGCTGGCGGCCACCCGGGCGCGCTTCCTGCTGGTCAGCTTCACCACCGACTGGCGCTTCCCGCCCGCGCGCTCGCGCGAGGTCGTCAAGGCGCTGCTCGAAAACCGCCGCGACGTCAGCTACGCCGAGATCGACGCGCCCCACGGGCACGACGCCTTTCTGCTCGAAGACCCGCGCTACCTGGGTGTCGTGCGCTCCTACTTTGATAGTTTCAAGGAGGCCGTGCGATGAGCGACCAGGCCGTCATGCGCAGCATCGCCCGCCTGGTGCCCGAGGGCGCGCACGTGCTCGACCTGGGCTGCGGCGACGGCGCCCTGCTGGAGCTGCTGCGGCGCGAGCGGCGCTGCACCGGCTACGGCATCGAGATCGACGACGCCAATGTGCTGGCCTGCGTGCGGCGCGGCATCAACGTCTTGCAGCTCAACCTGCACCAGGGGCTGGCCGCGTTCCAGGACCAGAGCTTCGACGTGGTGCTGCAGATCGACACCCTGCAGCACCTGCGCAATGCCGAGGTCATGCTGCGCGAGACCGCGCGCGTCGGCCGCACCGGCATCGTCGCCTTCCCCAACTTCGCGCACTGGCCCAACCGCCTCTCCGTGGCGCGCGGGCGCATGCCCGTCACCCGCCGCCTGCCCTATCAGTGGTACGACACGCCCAACATCCGCGTCGGCACCTACAAGGACTTCGAGGCGCTGGCGCGCAAGAACGGCCTGAAGGTGCTCGACGCCTTCGGCCTCGAAGGCGGACGCGAAGTGCGCTGGCTGCCCAACGCTCGGGCCAGCACGGCGGTCTTCAAGCTGCAACGCTGATTTTCTGAACGGAATTGGCCTGTAGCCCCCATGGATATTGCGCCAACAGCTATCAAAATATGACTGCACTGCCCACCATCGAGCACTTGGCCGCCGGGCGCACCAGCGCCACCGCGCTCACCGAGGCCGCCCTGGCGCGCGCGCAGGACCCGGCGGGCGAGGGCGCGCGCGTGTTCACCCTGCTGGACGCCGGGCGCGCCCGCGCCCTGGCCGCCGCCTCCGACGCCCTGCGCGCCGCCGGCATCGTGCGCTCCCCGCTGGAAGGCCTGCCGGTCTCCATCAAGGACCTGTTCGACGTCGCCGGCCAGGTCACCACCGCCGGCTCCGTCGTGCTGAAGGACGCCGCGCCGGCCGCGCGCAACGCCCCCGTCATCGACCGCCTCATCGCCGCCGGCGCGGTGATCGTCGGGCGCACCAACATGACCGAGTTCGCCTTCTCCGGCCTGGGCCTCAACCCGCATCACGGCACGCCGCGCAACCCGTGGGACCGCGTCGGTGGCGGGCGCATCCCCGGCGGCTCCAGCAGCGGCGCGGCGGTGTCGGTGACCGACGGCATGGCGGTGCTGGCCCTCGGTTCGGACACCGGCGGCTCGGTGCGCGTCCCCTCGGCGCTGTGCGGGCTCGCGGGCTTCAAGCCCACGCAGCGGCGCGTGCCGCTGGCGGGCGCGCTGCCGCTGTCCACCTCGCTCGACTCCGTCGGCCCGCTGGCCGCCAGCGTGCGCTGCTGCGCCATCGCCGACGCCGTGCTGGCCGGCGAGCCGGCCGTGCCGCCGCCCGCGCGCGACCTGCAGGGCGCGCGGCTGGCCGTGCCCGAGACCGTGGTGCTGGACGACCTGGACGCCGCCGTGGCGGCCGCTTTCGAGCGCGCCCTGGCGCGGCTGTCGGCCGCTGGCGCGCGCGTGGCCCGCATCGCCGTGCCCGAGTTCGCCGAGTTCGCGCCGCTGCATGCGCGCGGCACGCTGCCCGCCGCCGAGGCCTGGGCCTGGCACCGCGCGCTGCTGGCGCGCGCCGGCGACGCCTACGACCCGCGCGTGGCCAGCCGCCTGCGCGGCGGCGAGCGCATGGGCGCGGCCGACTACGTCGAGCTGCTGGCCGCGCGCCGGCGCTGGATCGCCCAGGTCGAGGCGCGCATCGCCGGCTTCGACGCGCTGTTGATGCCCACCGTGCCCTGCATCGCGCCGCGCATCGACGCGCTGGCGCCGCCGCACGACGAGGCGTACTCGGCGGCCAACGCGCTGATCCTGCGCAACCCCGCGTTCATCAACTTCCTCGACGGCTGCGCGCTGTCGCTGCCCTGCCACGAGGACGGCGAGGCGCCGGTCGGGCTGACGCTGGCCGGCCGAGGCGGCACCGACCGCGACATCCTGGCGTTGGGCCTGGGCGTGGAACGGGTATTGGCAGGTATTTGAGGCGCTAGCCAGCGTGGATATTGACTTGTCTGCTGCAAATTAAGTAGCATCTGAATCGGGCTGCCGCGTCGGCGGCATGCACCCGTGGAGATTCCCAAAGTGTCCAATGCCGGACACTCAGCGCCCCGTCCTGTTTGCTACCGTCGCCGACGCACACAACACAGCGAGAGGTCAGCGATGTCGAAGACGGCGATGCCTGCGGGCGAGGGCGATCCGGGCGCGGGGTTCGAGGGCCGCATCGGCCGCACGCTGGGCGAGTCCCTACCGCATTGGCGCGCGCCGCGGCGCCCGCCGGCAGGCAGCCCCAACGTGGTGGTCATCCTGTTCGACGACCTGGGCTTTTCCGACTTCGGCTGTTTCGGCGGCGAGATCCACACCCCGAATATCGACCGCCTGGCCGCCGGGGGGCTGCGCTTCACCGGCTACACCACGGTGCCCATGTGCACGCCGGCGCGCGCCGCGCTGCTCACGGGCAAGAACCCGCACAGCGTGGGCTGCGGCTGGCTGACCCACAACGACCCCGGCTACCCCGGCTACAAGGGCGAGATGAGCAAGGACGCCCCCACCATGGCCGAGCTGCTGCGCGCGCAGGGCTACGCCACCTTCGCGGCGGGCAAGTGGCACAACACCTACGACGCCAACGCGCAGCCGGGCGGCGACATCAGCTCGTGGCCCCTGCAGCGCGGGTTCGACCGCTTCTATGGCTTCCTGGGCGCGGAAACCAGCTATTTCCAGCCGGACCGCATGCTCGAGGGCAACCAGCCGGCCGCGGCCGACCAGTTCCCGCCGGACTATTTCGCGCCGGACGACTACACCGGCCGCGCCGTGTCCTGGCTGGCCGAGCAGCAGGCCTGCGCGCCCGACAAGCCCTTCTTTCTGTACCTGGCCTACCAGACGCCGCACACGCCGCTGCAGGCCAAGCCGGCCGACCTGGCGCGCTACCGCGGCCGCTACCAGGCCGGCTGGGACGCGCTGCGCCGCGAGCGCTTCGAGCGCCAGCGCGCCATGGGGCTGACCGAGGACAACGCCGGCTTTTCACCGCGCAACCCCGGCGTGCCCGCCTGGGAGACGCTGGGCGAGGACCAGCAGAAGCTGTTCGCGACGCACATGGAGGTCTACGCGGCGCTGATTGACAACGCCGACCAGAACGTCGGCCGCGTGCTGGACTTCCTGCGCCAGAGCGGCCAGTGGGACAACACGCTGATCCTCATCACCTCCGACAACGGCGCCAATTCCGTCGGCGGTCCGGAAGGCGTGGTCAATCTGCAGGGGCGCCGCTCGGGCCTGCCGGAGGATCCGGCCGTCGTTGCCCAGTTGCTGGCGCAGGGCCGCATGGGCGGCAACGACACCTACGCCGCCTACCCCAGCGGCTGGACGCAGGTGAGCAACACGCCCTACCGCTACTACAAGCGCACCCCCATGGCCGGCGGCATCCGCGTGCCGCTGATCGCGCACTGGCCCCAGGGCCTGGCGGACGCCGGCGCGCTGCGGCGCCAGTGGGTGCACGTCACCGACCTGCTGCCCACCGTGCTGGGGGTGACCGGCGGCGCCTACCCCGACACCTTTCGCGGGCTGCGCACGCGCGCGCTGGACGGGCGCAGCTTCGCGGCCATGTTCGGCGACGCCGCCGCGCCCCGGCAGCGTGAGCGCCAGTACTACGAGCTGCAGGCCAACCGCGGCTACATCAGCGGGCGCTGGAAGATCGTCTCGCTGCAGGCGCCGCGCCAGCCGATCCAGCTGGACAACTGGATGCTGTTCGACCTGGAGAACGACCCCGCCGAGATCGAGGACCTGGCCGCGCGCCACCCCGACACCGTGGCCCGGCTGGTGGCCGAGTTCGAGGAAGACGCCAGCGCGAACTACGTCTATCCGCTGGACAACCGCGACGACATCCGGGCGGTCACCGTGCCACCGCACGAACTCGCGCAGTCGGGCACGCCGCGCGATTTCGCGCCGCAGGTGCGCTGGGTGCCCAACACCGTGGTGAGCCCGCTCATCGCGGACCGCGCTTACACCTTGCGGGCCCGCTTCGACTGGCAGCCGGGTGACGAGGGCGTGGTGCTGGCGATCGGCGACCGCTTCTGCGGCATCAGCCTGTTCGTCGAGCGCGGGCAACTGCATTTCGTCTACCAGTGGTGGTACAGCCCGACCGAGCTGGCCCCGATCGATCTGCAGCCCGGCGCGCAGGAATTCCTGCTCGACTACCGCGCCCTGGGCGAGCGCCGGGGCGAGGCCGACGTCAGCCTCAACAGCCGGCGCTGCCACGCGGCGGTGGACCTGTCGCCCACCATGGTGCGCGTGCCGTCGGGCGGCCTGACCGTGGGGCTGAACCGGCGTGAGGCCATCAGCCCGCGCTATGCCGGCCGCGGCGTGTTCCGCTACAGCGGCCGCATCGAGGGGGTGCGTATCGAGCCGGGCGCGCAGGCGCCTCACACGCCCATGAACCTCGACGAAGCGGCCGTGCAGGCCGCCATGCGCGCGGCGGCCCACAACGCCTGACTGCGTGTTTTCCCTGGTGGGGCCGGCGATTCGGGGCTCTGTCAAGTTTCAGGCAGTTCGCGCCAGGCAGGCTTCCTAGCATCGCTGCCTGTGAATGCCAACCACCCTTCAGGAACCCGCAGGCTTCGGCATCAGGCCAAGGCCCGCCCGCTCGGCCAGACCCGGCGGGTCGATGATGGTCAGGCTGGCGTAGTGCAGTGCGATCAAGCCGTCGCGCTTGAGTTGCTGCACGGCGAAATTGGCGCGCTGCCGGCTCACGCCCAGCCAGTCGCCAATGTCGGCCTGGGACATCTGCAAGGTCAGCGCGACGCCGTCGGGCTGAGGGCGGCCGCTGGTGATCGCCTGCAGGTGCAGCTGGCGCGCCAGCCGGACATCCAGGGTCATGGTGGTGTCCACCAGCAGCCGTTCGTAGATGAGCCGGGAGCGATAGGCCATCTGCAGTTCCAGCGCCCGCGCCAGCGACGCAAAGCGGTCGCGCAGCGCGCGAAAGGCCGGCCCCCGCACCAGCAGTACGCGGGTCGCCGTTTCGCGGGCGATCAGGTCGCTCAGGTGGGGCAGGCCATCCCACAGGCTCACCGTGGCGGCGATGTCGCCCGGCCCCAGGAAGGCCAGCAAATGCCGCCGGCCGTCCTGGTGCAGCACGCTGGATTCGACGGCGCCCTCGACCACCACCAGCAGGTGTTCGAAGGGGTCTCCGCGCCGCAGCAGCGTCTGCCCCTTGGCCAGGGGCTGCACGTGCCCCGCCTCCGTCAGCGCCTGGCGCGCCTCGGGTTCGCAGTCGCGAAAACCCAGCGACTGCTTCAGCAGCGCGGCCGCGAGCAGTCTGCCGCTGGTCTGCATGTCCATGGCTGGGCGATGGGCCGGCATGTTCCGCGAACCTCTTTCCTGAGTCGAGCGACCTGTCGCGCGGCATTGTGCCAGTTCGTCCTTTTTGATGCCCTAGGAAACGCATGACTTCACCCAACCCCCTGATGGTCCCCGCGCCCAACCCGCCGGGCGGCGCCAGCGCCTCCGCCGTGCTGCGGGCGCTGCGCGCCGCGGGCGTGACGCACGTGGTCACCGTGCCCGATTTCGTGCAGTTCGCCCTGCATGCGCAACTGGCCGCGGCGGACGCCGGCATCGCGCAGGTGTACGCCTGCAGCGAGGACCAGGCGCTCACGGTGGCCGCCGGCCTGTACGTCGGCGGCGCCAAGCCGGTGGTGCTGGTGCAGAACCAGGGCTTCTACAAGTGCCTGAACACCCTGCGCGCGACCTGCATCGACGCCGGGGTGCCGGTGGTGTTCCTGGTCGGCCAGTTCGGCCGCGAGATCGAGAACATCGGCCAGCCCACGCGCGCGTCCAGCCGCAGCATGGTGCGGCTGCTGGAGCCCGTGATCGAGACGCTGGGCCTGCGCTACTGGAAGGTGGCCGACGACGCCGATGCCGCCGGCATCGCGCAGGCGCTCGCGCATGCCCACGCCGAGGAAACCGGCGCGGTGGTCCTGATCGACCGCCACCTCACCTGGAACTGACCCCACACGGAAAGCGCACCATGCACATCGGTCAAGCCTGCGCCGCCATTGCCGCGGCGCGCAAAAACATCTGCCCACAGGCGCCGCTGGTGGCGACCATGTCGGCCCAGTTCGCGTTCGACGCCCTCGGCGAGACCGAGCGCCGCATCGACTCGGTGCCGCTCATGGGCGGCGCCGCCGGCCTGGGCCTGGGGCTGGCGCTGGCCCGCCCCGACCTGCCCGTCATCGTCGTCGATGGCGACGCCAGCCTGCTGATGGAACTGGGCAGCCTGGTGACCGTGGCGCACAACCGCCCGGCGCGCCTGCTCCATTTCGTGTGCGCCAACGGCGTGCAGTTCAACGGCCTGCGCAACCTGCCCACGGCCGGCGCCGACCCCGCCTGCGACTTCGCGGCCATGGCCCTGGCCGCCGGCTACGCGCATGCCGAGCGCATCGGCGACGCGGGCCAGCTGGCCGCCGCCCTGCCCGGCCTGCTGGCGCGCACCGGCGCCACCCTGATCGAGCTGGCGCTGGCGCGCGACCCCGCCCGCGTGGGCGCCGAAACGCCGCAGCCGTTGCTGCCGCCCTTTCAGTTCGTCCGCATGCGCCACGCCGTGCGAACGCTGAAGGCGGCGCTGCAATCCTGACCCCCGACGAAGGCGAGCCATGACCCCTGAACGCAACGAGTTCGACTACATCATCGTCGGCGCCGGCTCGGCCGGCGCGGCGCTGGCCGCCCGGCTGACCGAGCGCGCGCAATTGTCCGTGCTGCTGTTGGAAGCCGGCCCGCCCGACACCAACCTGTGGACGCGCATCCCGCTGGGCGTGGGGTTCGTGCTGGCGCAGGGCAAGGTCACGCGCTCCTTCCACACCCAGCCCGACCCGCAGATGAACGGCCGCGGCATCTACTGGCCGCGCGGCTGGGTGGTGGGCGGCTCGTCCACCGTCAACGGCATGATCTGGGTGCACGGCACGCCGCGCGAGTACGACCTGTGGGCCGAGGACGGCTGCCCCGGCTGGGCCTACGCCGACCTGCTGCCCTGGTTCAAGAAGATCGAGCGCTTCGCCGGCGGCGACGATGCGTCGCGCGGGCGCCAGGGGCCCGTCACGGTCACCGAGTTCCAGCCCGTCGATGCGCTGCCCGACGCCTTCCTGGATTCGGCGCAGCAGGCGGGCATCGCGCCGCGCGTGGCCGACTACAACGCGCGCGGCCTGGGCGGCAGCTACCTGCAGTTCAACACCCGCCGCGGCGTGCGCTGCAACACCCGCATGGCCTATCTGGACGATGCGTTGGAACGCCCCAACCTGACGCTCAAGACCGGCGCGCTGGTGCAGCGCGTGCTGCTGGAGGGCAAGCGCGCGGTCGGCGTGGCGGCGCGCATCGAGGGCCGCGAAGGCAAGTTCAAGGCGCGGCGCGAGGTGATCCTGTGCGGCGGCGCCTTCAACTCGCCGCAGCTGCTGGAGCTGTCGGGCATCGGGCGTCGCGAGGTGCTGGCCGCCGCTGGCGTGCCGCTGGTGCACGAGCTGCGGATGGTGGGCGAAAACCTGAGCGAGCACGTCTACAGCCCCATCGTCTACCGCTCCAAGCCGGAGGTGAGCTGGAACCAGCGGCTCAGCTCGCCGCTCGGCCAGGCGAAGCTGGGCCTGGGCTGGCTGGCCACGCGCAAGGGGCCGCTCAGCAGCAACTCGATCACGGCGCAGACCTTCGCGCCCATGCAGCCGGGCGGCGCGCATGCCGAGCTGAAGCTGCAGGTGCAGCAGGTGTCCACGGCCAACAACCGCGGCGCCGGCAAGATGGCGCTGGACGAATTCCCGGGTATCACCCTGGCCTCGTTCCAGATCCGGCCGCGCTCGCGCGGCACCAGCCACATCGCCAATGCCGACCCGGCCGCCGACCCGACGATGTTCTCGTGCCACTTCACGCATCCGGACGACCTGGACGCCTGCCTGCGGGCGCTCAAGCTGTCGCGCCGCATCGCCCAGACCGGCCCGCTCGCCCGCTTGGGCGGGGAGGAAGTGCGCCCCGGCCCCAAGGCGGCCAGCGACGAGCACTTGGTGGCGTACCTGCGCGCCACCGGCGCCACCGCCTACCACCCGCTGGGCACTTGCCGCATCGGCAGCGACGCCGCGCAGTCGGTGGTGGACCCCCAGCTGCGCGTGCACGGCATCACCGCCCTGCGCGTCGCCGACGCCTCGGTGATGCCCACCATCGCCAGCACCAACACCAACGCGATCGCCATCGTGGTGGGGGAGCGCGCGGCCGACTTCATCCAGCGCGAATCCGCCTGAAACCTCCGCCGCTCATCAAGGAAACACCATGAACGCATTGAACCGCCGCGCGCTGCTCCTGCAAGGCAGCGCCCTCTCCGCCGCGCTGGCGCTGCCCACGCGGGCGTGGTCGCAGCCGCCCGACGCGCCCTGGCCCGCCATCACCCGCATCACCGTGCCGTTTTCGGCCGGGGGCGCCGTCGACATCATGGCCCGCAAGCTGGGCGAGGCCCTGGGGCCGCGCCTGAAGACCGCCGTGGTGGTCGACAACAAGGTCGGCGCCACGGGGCTGATCGCCATCCAGGCCGTGGCCAGGGCGCCGGCCGATGGCGCCAACCTGCTGTACCTGACCTCCGGCCAGGTCACCATGCAGGCGCTCACGCAGCGCGTCGATCTGCTCGCGCAGTTCAAGCCGGTCACCAAGATCAGCGCGGGGCCGAACCTGCTGCTGGTGCCGGGCAGCTCGCCCTACAAGACGCAGGCCGAGCTGATCGCGGTGATCAAGGCGCACCCGGGCAAGCTCAACTATGGCTCTGGCGGGGTCGCGTCGCCACCGCATCTGGCCTTCGAGCTGCTCAGTGAGCGCGTGCCCGGTGGCCTGCCGGCCACCCACGTCCCGTTCAAGTCGCTGCCAGAGGCCGTCACCGGCCTGCTGAGCGCCGACATCGACTTTGCGTTCGCGCTGCCGGCGCTGGCCTTGCCGCACCTGAGTTCCGGCAAGCTGCGCGCGCTGTCCACCACTGGCACGGCGCGGCTCGCCTTTCTGCCCGACGTGCCCACGGTGGCCGAAGCCGGCGTCAAGGGCTACAGCTTCGACGCCTGGGGTGGCCTGGTCGTGCCGGCCAAGACCCCCGACGCGGTGGTGGCCCGGCTGCATGAGGCACTGGTCGGCGCCGTGCGGTCACCGGAGATGACGGCGATGATCACCAAGCTCGGCGGCGTGCTGGAAGCCAGCGCCTCGCCAGCCGCCTTCGCCGAGCAGTTGCGCGTCGCCATCCAGACGGAGACGGCACTGGTGAAGCGCCTGGGCCTCAAGGCCGAGTAAAGCGCTTGCGCACCCTGGCGCATCTGCGCGCTGCCCTGTCAGCGGGCCGGCGAGCCGCCCGCCGTGGCATTCGAGCGTTTTCGAGTGTTTTTGGCCTGTAACCATTATGGATATTGAATACATAGCTAACAGAGGCCATCGGCGATCTGAACGGCCTACCGCCGCCAGAACTGCGGCGTCAGCAGCACCAGCACCGACAGCAGCTCCAGCCGGCCCAGCAGCATGGCCAGCGAGCAGACCCAGATCTGGAAGTCGGTCAGCGCGCCGAAGTTGCCCGCCGGGCCGACCTGGCCCATGCCGGGGCCGATGTTGTTGACGCAGCCGATGACGGCGGTGAAGGCGGTCACCACGTCCATGCCCGAGGCCAGCAGCACCATCGTCAGCCCGACGGTGACGCCGCCGTAGATCAGCATGAAGGCCATCACGGCGCCGATCACGTCGCGCGGCACGGCGGCGCCGTCCAGCGTGACCGGGTGCACCACGCGCGGGTGGATGATGCGCACCAGTTCGCGCCGCGCCAGCTTGATCAGCACCAGCATGCGCACCAGCTTGATGCCGCCGCCGGTGGAGCCGGCGCAGGACACGAAGCAGCCCAGGAACAGCAGCAGCACCGGCACGAACGACGGCCACAGCAGGTAGTCCGTGGTGGCGAAGCCGGTGGTGGTGGCCACCGACACCACCTGGAACGCGGCCTGCCGCACGGCGGTGGGAAAGTCGCCGTACACCCGCTCGGCCAGCAGCATCACCGTGACCACCGCGACGGCCGCCAGCAGCACGCTGGCGTAGGCGCGCACCTCGGCGTCGCGCGACAGCGGTGCCAGCGAGCGGTGGCGCCACAGCATGAAGTAGCGCGTGAAGTTGATGCCCGCCAGCGCCATGAACAGCACCGCCGTCCATTCGAGCTGCGGCGAGGCCCAGTAGCCGAAGCTCTGGTCGTGGGAGGACAGCCCGCCCAGGCCGACCGTGGTGCACATGTGCATGAAGGCGTCGGCCCAGCTCATGCCGCCGATGCGGTAGGCCACCAGGCAGGCCCCCGACAGCGTGAAGTACACCACCCACAGGCCGCGCGCCGTCTCGGCCACGCGCGGGGTCAGGCGCGTGTCCTTCATGGGGCCGGGCGTCTCGGCCTTGTAGAGCTGCGTGCCGCCCAGGCCCAGGAAGGGCAGGATGGCCACCGCCAGCAGCATGATGCCCAGCCCGCCGATGAGCTGCAGGAAGCAGCGCCAGATGTTGACCGAGGGCGCCAGCAGATCCAGCCCGGCCAGCGTGGTGGCGCCGGTGGCGGTGAGGCCGCTCATGGCCTCGAAGTAGGCGTCCGTCCAGCCGATGCCCGGCACCACGAACAGCAGCGGCAGGGCCGCGTAGGCGGGCAGCACGGTCCACACCAGGTTGACCAGCAGGAAGCCGTCGCGCACCGTCGGCTCGCGCGCGCTGTGGCGCGTGCGGCACCACAGCCAGGCGCCGGTGGACAGGGTGAAGGCGAAGCACCAGGCCCAGGCGCGCACGTTGCGCCCGCCCTCGCCGAACCAGTCCCACGCCATGGGCACCAGCAGGGTGAAGGAGAAGCCCATGATCACCCACGACAGGACGAGGAAGGCGGCGGCGAAGCGTTTCATCAGAAGAAAGTGGCGCGCACCTGGAACAGCTTCTCCACCTCGCGCACCATGCGCTTGTGCGGCAGGAAGATGATGACGTGGTCCTCGGCCTCGATCACCGTGTCGTGGTGCGGCACCAGGGTGTGGGCGGCGTCGCCCTCGCCGCGCACGATGGCGCCCACGCGCGCGCCGGCCGGCAGCTTGATCTGCTCGATGCGCTTGCCCACCAGGTACGAGCTGGCGGCGTCGCCGCGCGCCACGCCCTCCAGCGCCTCGGCCGCGCCGCGCCGCAGGCTGTGCACCGCCGCCACGGCGCCGCGGCGCACGTGCATCAGCAGCTCGCCGATGACGGCGTGCGCCGGCGAGATGGCGATGTCGATGGTGCTGCCTTGCAGCATGTCGGCGTAGGCGCGCCGGTTGATCAGCGCCATCACGCGGCGCGCACCCAGGCGCTTGGCCAGCATGGCGGCCATGATGTTGTCCTCGTCGTCGCTGGTCAGGGAGATGAACAGGTCCATGTCGCGCACGTTCTCGGACACCAGCAGTTCCTCGTCGGCGCCGTCGCCCTCCAGCACCAGCACGTCGGGCGGCAGCTCGGCGGCCAGGAAGTCGCAGCGGCTGCGGAAGGCCTCGATGATCTTCACCTGGCACTGGCCGATCAGCCCGCGCGCCAGGCGCAGGCCGACGCGGCCGCCGCCGGCGATCATCACGCGGCGCACCTGGCGGTCGGGGTTGCCGATGGCGTGCAGCGCGGCGCGCAGGCTCTCGCGGCCGACCAGCACGAAGATCTCGTCGCCTGCCTGCACGCGCGTGCCGGCCGCGCAGGGCAGCTCGGCGTCCTGCCGGTACACGGCGACGATGCGCATGGGCACGTCCGGGTTCTGCTCGCGGAACTCGGCGATGCTGTGGTCGGCCAGCCGGCTGCCCTCGGCCACGCGCACCACCGCCAGGTGCGCCTCGCCCTGCGAGAAGCGCACCACCTGCAGCGCCTCGGGGTAGTCGATGAGCTGCCGGATATAGCGCGTGACGGTCTCCTCGGGGCAGATCATGCGGTCCACCGAGAAGCCTTCCTTGCCCAGCAGGCCGTTCTGCTGGAACTCCGACGAGCGCAGCCGCGCGATGGTGGTCGGGATGCTGAACAAGTCGTGCGCGATCTTGCAGGCCACCAGGTTGGATTCGTCCAGCGCCATGCAGGCGATGAGCAGGTCGCAGTCCTCGGCGCCCGCGTGGCGCAGCACCGAGGGCAGGATGCCGTTGCCGGCCACGCCGCGCAGCTCCAGGCGCTCTTCCAGCACGCGCAGGCGCTGCGCGTCGGGGTCGACCACCGTGATGTCGTTGGCCTCTGACACCAGGGTTTCGGCCACGCTCTCCCCCACGCGGCCGGCGCCGATGATGATGATCTTCATGTTGCTATTTTCTTGATAGCTGTTGGCGCAACGCAGACGCCGACTATAGGCTTAAATGATCCATGAAGCCACCTCCGCGCGCCGGTCACAGCGCCCGCTGGATGATGATCTTCTGCACATCGCTCGTGCCCTCGTAGATCTGGCACACGCGCACGTCGCGGTAGATGCGCTCGACGGGGAAGTCGCTCACCACGCCGCTGCCGCCCAGCGTCTGGATCGCGGCCGAGCACACGGCCTCGGCGGTTTCGGAGGCGAACAGCTTGGCCATGGCGGCTTCCTTCAGGCAGGGCCGGCCGGCGTCGCGCAGGGCGGCGGCGTGCCAGACGAGCTGGCGCGCCGCCTCCAGCCGCGTGGCGCACTCGGCCAGCCGGAAGCCCACCGCCTGGTGCTGGAAGATCGGCGCGCCGAAACTCGTACGCTCCTTGGCATAGGCCAGCGCCACCTCCATCGCCGAGCGCGCCATGCCCACGCTCTGCGCGGCGATGCCGATGCGCCCGCCCTCCAGCGCGGACAGGGCGATGCGGTAGCCCTCGCCTTCGGCGCCGATCAGGTTCTCGGCCGGCACCCGGCAGTCGTCCAGCACGATCTGCGCCGTGTCGCTGCTGTGCTGGCCCAGCTTGTCCTCCAGCCGCGCCACCCGCCAGCCGGCGTTGCCCAGGCGGTGCGTGGGCACGATGAAGGCGCTCATGCCGCGCTTGCCGGCGCCCCGGTCGGTCACCGCGATGACGATGGCCGCGTGGCCGTTCTGGCCGCTGGTGATGAACTGCTTGACGCCGTTCAGCACATACCCGTCCCCGCCCAGCACGGCCGTGGTGCGCAGGCTGGCGGCGTCGGAGCCCGCGTGCGGCTCGGTCAGCGCGAAGGCGCCCAGCATCTCACCGCGCGCGGCGGGGGCCAGCCACGTTGCCTTTTGGGCCTCGGTGCCGTAGCGCATCAGGATGGCGTTGTAGGGGCAGTTGGTGACGCTGACGGGCGTGCTGGTGCCGCCGTCGCCGGCGGCGATTTCCTCCAGCACCAGCGCCAGCGACAGATGGTCCAGCCCGGCGCCGCCGTGCTCCTGCGGCACGCACACGCCGTAGCAGCCCAGCGCGGCCAGGCCCTGGTGCGCCTCCTGGGGGAAGACGTGCTCCCTGTCCCAGCGCGCGGCGTGGGGCCACAACTGCTCCTGCGCGAAACTGCGCACGGCATCGCGGATCATTTCCTGGTCGGGGGTCAGCAGCATGGGGTCACCAGGTGTCCAGCCGTTGGCCGTCGTATTGGATGAACGTGCCCCGGTCCGCGGGCGTCAGGCCGGCCATCACCCGTCTCAGGCCGGCGCAGCTCTCGGGCACCGCGAGGGGCGCCCGCGCCCCGCCCATGCCGGTTTGCACCCAGCCGGGGTGCAGGCACACCATGATGGCGCCGGGGTAGGTGGACTGCGCCGCCACCACCGCCATGTTCAGCGCCGCCTTGCTCGCCCGGTACACCCAGGCGTGGCTGTCGTCCGCCGTGGCGATGCGGCCCATGGCGCTGGAGACGAAGCCCATGCGCCCGCCCGCGGCGGCCACGGCCGGCCCCAGGTGGGCAATGACCTGCATGGCGCCCAGCACGTTGGCGTGCATGACCGCATCGAAGGCCGGCCGCGCAGGCGGCGCGCTGGCATCGCCACGGCTGGTGACGCCGGCCACGTAGATGGCGATGTCGATCCTTTGGCCATCGAGCTGCCCGGCCAGCGCGCCGACGCTGGCCGGCTCGGTCACGTCCAGGCGCAGCGCCTGGGCGCCCAGCGCCTCCAGGCGCGACATGCCTTCGGGCGCGCGCGCGGTGGCGATCACGCGGTCGCCGCTGGCCGCGTACTGCCGCGCCAGTTCCAGGCCGATGCCGCGCGAGGCGCCGAGGAGCAGGACGGTGTTCATGGTGATCTCCGGCGCGATGGCGCTGAACAGGCGCTAGCTTGCCACAAGGCCCGTGTCGGCGGGCAGTGGACCCCGGAGCGGGCCGTTGGGCACGTGCTCGAGGCCTCTCCAGGGTGCGCGATTTCGCTGGGGGGCTGATGTGCTTGTCGCCGAACCGCCAGTCCGGTGCCATCGGCAGACGCTATGCTGGGCGCCGATCCCTTCCACAACCACCCAGGAGACATTGAATGCGTACCTCTTCTTTCCGCCGCCTTGGCCTGATTCGCCCTCTCGCGCTGGCCTGTGGCCTGGCGTTCGCCGGGGGCGCGGCGCAGGCCGCCCCCGACGCCAAGCTGCTCGCGGCCGCCCAGAAGGCGCAGCCGGCGGTGATCGAGCACCTCAAGGAGATGGTGCTCATCGAATCGGGCGGCACGCAGATTGACGGGCTGCTGAAGATGGCCGACCTGCTGGAAAAGCGCCTGCACGCGCTGGGCTTCAAGACCGAACGGCGCAAGGCCACGTCCGGCACCGGCGCCGACATCCTGATCGGCACGCTCAAGGGCACCGGCAAGCGCAAGATCATGCTGCAGGGGCACATGGACACCGTGTACCTGCCCGGCATCCTGGCCACGCAGCCGTTCAAGATCGAGGGCAACCGCGTCTACGGTCCCGGGATCATCGACGACAAGGGCGGGCTGGAGTGCATGCTGATGTCGCTGCAGATCCTCAAGGACGCCGGCTGGCGCGACTACGACACCCTCACCGTCATGGTCAACCCCGACGAAGAGGCCGGCTCGCAGGGCTCGGGCGAAATCATCGCCGCCCTGGGCGACCAGCAGGACTACGCGCTGTCGTTCGAGTTCACCGCCGACAGCTCGATCCTCAAGGGCGAGCCGCTGACGATGGGCACCGCCGGCATCGCCGAGCCGAAGATGGAGGTGAAAGGCCGCGCCTCGCACGCCGGCAATGCCCCCGACGAGGGCCGCAACGCGCTGTACGAGCTGTCGCACCAGATGCTGCAGACCAAGGACCTGGCCAAGGACATCCCCGGCGTCACGCTCAATTGGACCAACGCGAGCGCCAGCGGCCCCTTCAACCAGATTCCCGCCAAGGCCACCGCCACCGGCGACGTGCGCATCACGAAGCCCGGCGCCGACAAGCTGCTGGAGGCAGCGGTGCAGCAGAAGATCAAAAGCGGCCGGCTCATCCCCGACACCGAAACCACCTTCACGCTGGTGACCAACCGCCCGCCCTTCGTGGCCAACGAGAAGGGCCGCGCGCTGGCGGCGAAGGCGCAGGCGATCTACAAGGAGATCGACCGCGAGCTGGGCCTGACCCCGATGGTCGGCGGCGGCACCGACGCGGCCTACGCCGCGCGCTCGGGCCGCGCCGTGGTCCTGGAGAGCCTGGGCTTCGGCGGCTGGGGCGCGCACGCCAAGGACGAATACGTGGCGGTCGACACCATCGTGCCGCGGCTGTACCTCGTCACGCGGCTGCTGACCGAGATCGGCAAGCAGTAAGCACGCCGCGCCGCCCCCGCCGATGCGCGTAGGGCGGCTACTTCTTCAGAGCCGTTCCTTCACGCAGGACGGCCGATCCATATTTCGCCCCGGGCGCGCGGCCCGCCAGCAGGCGCCATCGCGCGTGCGCGAAGGCGCGCTGCGCGGGCGCGGTGCCGATCTCGAAGCTGTCGGCCACCACGACGCGGGGCCTCAATCCTGCACATGGGCACCGTGGCTGGCTCGATACGGCGCCAGGCCCTTGCGCGATTTTTTTGCCGCGTGGCGGTCCGCTTGATCAGAATTGGGGGGCCTCGTTCCTCAACTGTCTTTATTCAATCAAGCCATGAAACACCAACCATTGATTCGACACACCGCCCTGGCCGCCCTGGCGCTGTGCGCCGTCACCGGCGTGGGCGCGCAAGAAGCCCACCCGCACTGGGGCTACAAGGGCCAGCACGGCGCCGCGCATTGGGGCGAGCTGGAGGCGGGCTTTGAAGCGTGCGCGCGCGGCGCGGCGCAAAGCCCCATCGACATCCGCAAGACCGTGAAGGAAGCCCTGCCCGCGCTGGAGTTCCAGTACACGCCTGGGGCGCCCACGCTGATCAACAACGGCCACACGGTGCAGGTCAGCATGCCGGCCGGCAGCAAGCTGGTGGTCAATGGCAAGGCCATGGAACTGCAGCAGTTCCACTTACACACCCCCAGCGAAGAAGCCATTGGCGGCAAGCGCGCGGCCATGGTGGCGCACTTCGTGCACAAGGGCGAGGACGGTGGGACGGGCGTGGTGGCGGTGCTGATCCAGCCCGGCAAGACCCATGCCGCGTGGGCGCCCATCTTTGCGCACCTGCCGCGCCCCGGCGAGAAGCTGACGGTCGATGGCCTAGCCGTGGACGCCAGCGCCTTGCTGCCCGCCAGCAAGGGCTACTACAGCTTTGCCGGGTCGCTGACCACGCCGCCATGCTCCGAAGGCGTGCAGTGGATGGTGCTCAAGGAGCCCGTGAAGCTGGGCGCGCAGCAGATCAAGGCGTTCCGCCAGTTGTACAACGCCAATGCGCGGCCGCTGCAGCCGCTCAACGGGCGCGTGGTCAAGGAAAGCACCTGACGATCAGCACCCGGCCCGCCATCCCTGCCCGCGCACGCAGGGGTCATCCCCGCACCGGCGGCACGAGGACGGTGGGCGCGGCGGGCGCGGCGAGGGCGGGGTGGTCGAATAAAACTATCATCTGCCCCTAATTGCCGACCATCTGACCCCAATTGCCGCAAATTTCCGTGGCTGTACCTCATCACACGGCTGCTGACCGAGATCGGCAAGCAGTGAGCGCCTGAGTACCCTGGGGCCGCTGCCGGCGCATGGCGGCCTGAGCCGAAATCGATGGCAACCCGAGGTCTGTGCGGTATCAGACAGACCCATTGCCAGGTCGCCTCTACGCTGGGCCAGTGATGCCAGACGAATGCCTGCATCGATGGAGGAATCATGGCCATTCACCACGCACTGTCGGGCGAGCTGATCGACGTTCGTCCACTCGGCGGCAAGCTTGCGGCCACGACGACACGGACGCTCTACAAGTCAGAGCATCTGGAAGTCTTTCGGATGATCCTGCCGGCCGGCAAGGCCATGCCCGCGCACCGCGTGGACGGTGAAGTCACGGTGCAATGCCTGGAAGGTTGCATCGCTTTCACCGCGGACAAGGTCCAGACGATGCGCGCAGGCGATCTGGTTTGCCTGGCGGGCGGCGTGCTCCACGCGCTCGAAGCCATCGAAGACGCCTCGGTGCTCGTGACCGTCCTTCTGCACGGCGCGTAGCCGCCCGAGTTCGTTCGCCATGCGGCGCGCCGTCTTCTTCAATCTGGCCCGGATCGGGATGCCGGTGGGTGCGGTGACGTCGATTGCGCATCGAATCAGCGGCGTTCTCCTGGCGCTCGGCATTCCCTTCAGCATCTACCTCCTAGCGCTCTCGCTGCGAGATCCGTCGTCGTACGCGCGGGCGCAAAACCTGTTGGCCGAGCCAATGATCAAGGCCGGCGCGATTGTGTTCGTGTGGGCACTGACGCATCACCTGCTGGCTGGCGTGCGGCACCTGCTGAGCGACATCGACCTGGGCTCGCGCCTCCCGGTCGCTCGGCGCAGCGC
Organism: Ottowia sp.; assembly: GCF_016703145.1. Classification (GTDB taxonomy): domain Bacteria; phylum Pseudomonadota; class Gammaproteobacteria; order Burkholderiales; family Burkholderiaceae_C; genus Ottowia. Next base: position 644,856 of record NZ_JADJCO010000003.1, read on the forward strand.
ATGGGCCGTGAACGGCGCCGGGCTTGCGGTCGCGCTGCTGGCCGCGGGGGTGCTGCTGGGAGTCGAGGCATGAGCGGCTTGCGCGCGTGGATGGTCCAGCGCGTCAGCGCGGTCTACATGCTGTTCTTCATCGTGTTCCTGCTCGCGCACTTTCTGGTCGATCCGCCGCGCTCCTACGCGGCGTGGCGCGACTGGGTGATGAGCCCCGCCATCGGCGTCAGCGCCTCGGTCTTTGGCGCCGCGCTGCTGGCGCATGCGTGGGTGGGGCTTCGGGACGTGATCCTGGACTACGTCCGGCCGGCCGCCCTTCGCTTGTCCCTGCTCGGGCTGCTCGCCTTGGCCCTGGCGACGCTCGGCGTCTGGTTTATCCGCATCGTCTGGTTGGGTCACGGCTGAGAGGTTCTTCATGAAATTCTCGATCTTCCGCTTCAATCCCGAACACGACGAGAAGCCGTGCATGCAGGACTACGAGATCGAGCCGCAGCCTGGCGAGATCATGCTGCTGGACGTCATCCTGCGCATCAAGGCGATGGACAACACGCTGACGTTTCGCAAGTCCTGCCGCGAAGGCGTGTGCGGCTCCGATGCGATGAACATCAACGGTCGCAACGGGCTGGCGTGCATCACGCCGGTGCGCGGCTTGAAAGAGCCGGTGCGGCTGCGGCCGCTGCCGAGCTTCCCGGTCATTCGCGACCTGGTGGTGGACATGACCCGCTTCTTCAAGCAGTACCACTCGATCAAGCCGTACCTGCATCAACGCCGAGCCAGCGCCCGAGAAGGAGCGCCTGCAGTCGCCGGAGGACCGCGACAAGCTCGACGGCCTGTACGAGTGCATCCTGTGCGGCTGCTGCACCAGCCAATGCCCGTCGTCCTGGTGGAATCCAGAGAAATTCGTCGGACCCGCGGGGCTGCTGCAGGCGGAGCGCTTCATCGCCGACAGCCGCGACCGGGCCACGCGGGACAGGCTCGACGACCTGAAGGGCGCCTACCGGCTGTTTCGCTGCCGCACGATCATGAATTGCACCGAGGTCTGCCCGAAGGGCCTGGCACCGTCGCGTGCCATCGAGAAGATCCGGCTGATGCTGGTCAAGGAGTCGTTCTGAAGCTGGAACGCCCCGGGATCGGCAAGCAGCCAGGGTTGCCTGCGGGCGGCCCGACGGGCGCGCAGACGGATGCGGGCGCCCCGGTTATGCATAAAAATGGCCTTGGTCCAGCGTCGATATTGGATCGGAAGCTATTGAATTAGTAGTAACCGGCCGTGCCCATGGCGCCGGCCGGACGGCGCCGGGCGGTCCGTACAATCGCCGCGCCACCGCCGCCGGTGGCTTTTGCACTCCCAGCTGGAGCCGGCCGATGGCACTTACCACCCCCACCACCAACCAGGCGCTGCGCCCCGTGGCCGCCGCCGAGCGCGTGTTCGGCTGGCACAACCACGCCGCGCTGTGGTTCAGCCTGGGCGTGGGCCTGCTGGTGCTGCAGATGGGCGCGCTGATCGCCCCCGCGCTGGGCCTGGCCGGCGCGCTGTGGGTGACCGGCGCCGGCTCGCTGCTGGGCGCGGCGCTGCTGGGCTGGGTGGCCTACATCGGCTGCGCCAGCGGCCTGGCCAGCGCGGGGCTGATGCACGCCGCGATGGGCGGGCGCTTCGCGCGCCTGCCGGTGCTGCTCAACATCGTGCAGCTGCTGGGCTGGGGCGCGTTCGAACTGGTGGTGATGCGCGAGGCCACCGTCGCCATCGTGCAGCGGCTGGGCTGGGCAGGGGCGTCGGCCGCGCTGCCGGCCGTGGCCACGCTGGCCTGGGGCGGCCTGCTGGCGGCGCTGATGCTGCTGCCCATGGTGCAGACGGTGCGCCGGCTGATCGCGCGCGTGGCGCTGCCGCTGGTGGCGCTGGCGCTGCTGTGGCTGACCTGGCAGCTGCTGGGCACGGCCGGCGCGCAGGGCTGGGGCGTGCTGTGGGCGCGGCCGGGCGACGGCAGCATGGGGCCGCTGGCGGCGCTGGACCTGGTGGTGGCCATGCCCGTGTCGTGGCTGCCGCTGGTGGCCGACTACGCGCGCCACGGCCGCGGCGCGCGCGGCGCCTTCTGGGGCACCTGGGCCGGCTTCGCGCTCGCCAACGCCTGGTGCTACGGCCTGGGCGTGCTGGTGGCGCTGCTGATGCCGGGCACCGAGATGATGGCCGCCGTGCTGCTGGTGCAGGGCGGCCTGCTGACGCTGGCGTTGATTTTGCTGGACGAGGTGGACAACGCCTACGGCGACGTCTACTCCGCCGCGCTGGGCGCGCACAGCCTGCGGCCGCGCCAGCCGCCGGGCCGCTGGGCGGTGGGCATCGCGCTGGCCTGCACCGCCATGGCGCTGGTGCTGCCCATGCACGGCCTGGAGGCGTTCCTGATCCTGCTCAGCTCGGTGTGCACGCCGCTGTTCGGCGTCATCGTCGGCCGCCTGGCAGGCCGGCGCGATGCCGCCGCGCTGCTGGCGCGGGCGCCGCCGGTGCAGTGGACGTGCGTGGGCATCTGGCTGCTGGGCATCGCCACCTACCACGCCGCCGCGCAATGGGCGCCGCAGTGGGGCGCGGCGCTGCCGGCGTTCGGCCTCACGCTGCTGCTGGCCGGGTTGACGCGGCGCGTGGGGTAGGGCGCCCCATGACGCAGCCACCGCGCCGTCTTTCCGACCTCACCGGCGAACGCGCCTTCATGCGGCTGTGGGGCGCGCGCGTGCTGGGCACGGCGGCGCAGCAGATGCTGATGGTGGCCATCCGGCTGGCACATGTACGACCTCACCGCCAGCGCCTGGGACCTGGGGCTGGTGGGGCTGTTCCAGTCCGTGCCCGCGCTGGTGCTGGCGCTGTACGCGGGCCACGTGGTCGACCAGCACCATCGCGGCCGCATCCTGGCCGCCTGCCTGGCGGCGCAGGGCGCGGTGGCGCTGGCGCTGCTGGCGGCACACCTGGGCGGGCACGATGCGCGCGCCCTGCTGCTGGGGCTGTCGCTGGTGCTGGGGGCGGTGCGGGCGTTCCAGATGCCGGCGCAGCAGTCGCTCACGCCCCTGCTGGTGCCCACCGCGCTGCTGCCGCGCGCGATGGCCTTCAGCTCGGCCGGCCAGCAGGCGGCCATCATCGGCGGCCCGGCGCTAGGCGGCCTGCTGTTCGTGGCCGGCATGGGCGTGGTGTACGCCGCCAGCCTGGGGCTGTTCGGGGTGGCGGCGCTGCTCGCGGCCCGCTTGCGCTACGCCGCCGCGCGAGCCGGTCACCGCCGCCACGCTGCTGGCCGGCGTGCGCTTCATCTGGCAGCGCAAGCCTGTGCTGGGGGCCGTGTCGCTCGATCTGTTCGCCGTGCTGCTGGGCGGCGCGGTGGCGCTGCTGCCCCTGTACGCCAAGGAGATCCTGCACGCCGGCCCGTGGGGCCTGGGCCTGCTGCGCGGCGCGCTGGCGGTGTCCGGCGCGGCCGACATGGTGAACGTGGTGATCCGCCAGACCCTGGTGCAGCTGGAAACGCCCGACGCCATGCGCGGCCGCGTGAGCGCCGTCAACTCCATCTTCATCGGCGCCAGCAACCAGCTGGGCGAGTTCGAGTCCGGCGCCACGGCCGCACTGCTGGGGCCCGTGGGCTCGGTGGTGGCCGGCGGCGTGGGCACGGTATTGGTGGCGCTGGCGTGGTTCAGGCTGTTCCCGCGGCTGGCCGGGCGGGATCGCATTGAGCCTAGTACGCCGGCACGGAGATATCGGAACGAAATGAAACCGATGGATTTGCGTTCAGGGCAAGGCGAAAACCGCAGCGATACCGGGCGGTATCGCGAGGATTTGCAACGCCGCCCTGGGCGCAAAGACGCGGCTTCATGTTCCGATATCTCCGTGTCGGCGCACTAGTACATCAACACGCAAATTTCGGAACGAAATGCGTAGCGAGTTTCTGATCCGCATCCTGTCGAGTGAACCGCCATTCGATGGTTCGTCGCTGGTCGTTGCGCGCCTGCTGCCAAGCATCAACCTCGGATCGCAGCAGGTCGCGGTTGGGGATTCGCCGGTCCAGGCATTGACGACTCAAGATGCCGATCTCGATCTCCGCCATGTTCAGCCAACTCGCGTGCTTGGGTGTGTGGTGGAACTGCACGCGACGCAAGAGCCTTGCGGCCGCGCGCCGGCCCAGCACATCGTCGAAGCACTTTCTGAAGTGAGTGTTCAGGTTGTCCAGCACCAGATGAACACGGCGTGCCTGGGCGTATGCGCCGGTGAGAAGCTCGCCGATGAAGGCCACGAAGTCAACCTTGCCCCGGTGCGCGGTGACCGAGACGATGCGCTGGCCGGCCTTGGGTTCCACGGCCACGAACAGATTGGTGGTGCCGTGGCGCTTGTACTCGTAGTCCTGTTTGAGCGGGCTGTGCGAGGCCATGGGCAGCGCCTCGCGACCGTGACCGAGGAGTTGCAAGCTCTTCTCGTCGATGCAGATCACGGGTTCGGCCTTGGACACCGGCCGCGCATACAGCTCGAGCAGGTTGTACATGCGCGCGCGGTACTCCTCGGTCAACGCCCCGATGCACCACATCAGTCGGCGCCAGGGCTTGAGGTCGTTTTTTGAGCATGCGTCGCACGGTTTCCCGACTCACCGTGCCCAGACCGGGCTCCTGGCGGGCAGCACGTTCGAGTTCGACCATCGTCCAGCGCTGCCGGCCCTTGGGAGGCGCCGAGCAGGCCAGTGCCGTCACCCGCGCTTGGGCGTCGGTGTCATACCGCGGAGGTCGACCCGAGCGCGCCACGTCGAACACCGCCAGGTCGACCCCACCTTGCAGATACGCCGCGCGGGTGCGCCACACGGCGGTGCGACCGATGCCCAGCACGGCCATGATCCGGGCCTCCGGGATGCCCCGATCCAGGCATGACAGCACATGAGCGCGATTGACCTCCCGCGAAGAATGAACACCCTTGCTGCGAATTTCCTCGATGACCGAGCGATCCTCCTCGCTCAAGTGCAGTTCGGTCTGGCGCATGACAACTCCTTCGTGAGCCAAGTGGCAACGAATGGAGTCTATTCATGTTTCGTTAATTACGTGTCAATGTACTAGCGGCCTGGGTGATTTGCTAAGTGATTGGAAAATAAGGAGAATTTTCCGCTTGACAGATGTCTCATAATCCTCGGCCTCCAGGCCGGCGCCTTCGGCTATAGCACGCAATCGGGCGCGAAGCTGCCGCATGTCAGGCGCTCTCCCGCGCGATGGTGCGGCGCGTAGTCGAACACCGCGTAGTGTTGCATCGCGCAGTTGTCCCACAGCGCGAGCGAGTCCTTCTCCCAGCGGAAGCGAACCGCGAACTCCGGTCGCTGCAGCCAGGCGAACAGCATCTGCAGCAGGTGCTCGGACAGATCCATGTGCAGACCGACGAGCCGCTTGGTCCAGATCGAGTTGACGTACAGGACGCGCCGCCCGGTCACCGGGTGCGTGATCACCACCGGGTGCACGACCGCCGGGCTCTGCTCGATCATGCGCTGCTCGTAGCCGGCGGCGGAGATTCTTGGCGCAGCAAGGCCTTCGCGCGCCGCCGCTTCGGCCTCGCCCCGCACGCGGCGATCGTACGCGCCGACGCGGCGGAAGTGCCACGGCAGGTCGTGCTCGGCCTGCAGGCTCGCAAGCATCTGCTGCATCGCGGGCCCCAATGCATCGAAGGCGGCGCCTGCGTGCATCCACAGCGTGTCGCCGCCCGTCGGCGGCACGTCGGTGAGTCGCAGAATCGACACCAGGTTGGGCCTGGCGCGAAAGCTCACGTCGGTGTGCCAGCGGGCGGTGCCCGGCTCGTCCTCACCCTGGTTCGAGACGCGCTGAATGCACGGATACCCCGGCACGTGCGGAAAGAACTCGTGCTGCTCCATCTCGCCGAACACCGCGCCGAGGCGCACAAAGCTCTCGTGGTCGAGCGACTGCCTGCGCATGAACACGACGCCGTGGCGCCACAACGCCTGCTTGATCTCGTCGTAGACCGCGTCACGGCGCTCGCTCGCCAGCTCGACGCCGCCGATCAGCGCGCCGGCGGTCGGCGTCAGCGGCTCGACGCGGATATGCCGATAGTCCATGGCAGGATCCTCATTGCCAATGCAGCAACCGCCGCTCGAGCCAGGTCATGACGCGCACGATCGCAACGCCGAGCGCGGCCAGCACCAGCACCAGCGCTATGACGCCGTTGACGTTGAAGGTCGCGCCCAGGTAAGCCAGTTTCTGCCCGATGCCGCGGTCCGAGGCGATGATCTCGGCGGCGATCACGACGAGCAGCGCATACACCAGTGCCAGCCGCAGACCGGAGAAGATCACTGGCACGGCCCCTGGCAGCGTGACCCGGAAGAACACCGTGGCCGGGCGCGCGCCGAGCGTGCGGCACAAGGTCAGATGATCGTCGTTCACGCCACGGATGCCGGCGACGGTGCTGGAGACGACGACGAAGAAGACCACCGAGAACCCGACCGCGATCTTGCTGCCGGGCCCGAGTCCGAACCACAGAATGAACAGCGGCGCAAGCGCGATGCGCGGCATCGCATTGAGCGCGCTGAAGTAGGGTTCGGCGAAGCGCTCCAGCGCCGGCCACGCGACGAACGCAAGGCCGACGCCGAACGCGAGCGCGCTGCCGAGCACGAACGAGATCAGCGCGGCCGCCATCGTCCAGCCGAGATCGATCCAGAATCGCGCCGTCGGCACGTGCTCCCAAAGGTAGCGCGCCACGCCGCTCGGCCGGCCGAAGAAGATCGGATCGAACCACCCGCGCGCAGCGGCCAACTCCCAGGCGCCGAGCAGCGCCGCGACGAAGATGGCGTGCGGCAACAGCGCGTCGAGGCGCAAGCCGCCCGGGCGCGCAGCACGCCGGGCTGCGCGAGAACGAAAGTCGAACGCCGGCAAGGCGTTCGCGTCGGAATCGCTCTTCATGACGCCCATCCCGCTTCGAGGTGCGACCACAGCGAGGCGTACAGCGCGTGGAACCGCGCATCCTTGTGCAGCAATCGGATCGAGCGCGGGCGCGGCAGGTCGATCGCGACGTCAGCCATGATGCGGCCCGGCCGCGACGACATCACCAGCACGCGGTCCGACAGCGCCACGGCCTCGGCGAGATCGTGGGTGACGAAGAGCACTGCCTGCCCACGCTGTTCGCACAGGCGCAGCAGCAGGTCCTGCAATTGCAGTCGCGTCTGAGCGTCGAGCGCGCCGAAGGGTTCGTCCATGAGCAGCAGCGGCGCGCCGATCGCGAATGTGCGCGCCAGCGCGGTGCGCTGGCGCATTCCGTGCGACAGCGCCTTCGGGTAGTGGCGCTCGTAGCCGGCAAGGCCCACTTCGGCGAGCAATGCGTGGGCGCGGCGTTCGCTTTCGACCTTCGTCGCGCCGCGCACGCGCATGCCGAACGCGGCGTTGGCGAGGGCGTCGAGCCACGGCAGCAGACTGTCGCGCGCGAGCATGTAGGCCACCTGCGGGTTGCCTTCGCGCGGCGCGACGCCTGCGACGCGGATCGTGCCGCGCGCGGGAGCCGTGAGCAGGCCCGCGCAGAGGTTGAGCAGCGTCGTCTTGCCGCAACCGCTCGGCCCGATGAGCGCCACGAACTCGCCTTCGTCGACGGACAGCGACACGTCGGACAGCACGGCCGCACCGGCCTCGAAGGCGAGGTGCACTCGCTCGACTTCGATCGCGGCGCGCACCTCGGTCAGGTTCATGACGTTTCGGCGTCGCGCGCTCAGCGCAGATCCAGCAGCGTGGACGTGTCCACGACGCGATCGATCTGCCCGCTGCGGTGCAGGTATTCGGCGGCGTGCTGCAGCGCCTTCGGGTCGAGGCTGAAGCGGTAGTTCGGCAGGCTGGGCGTGAGCATCGCGTCGACCACCGCCGCAGCCTGAGGGACGTCGATGTTGAACGTCTCGTTGGCCAGCTTGCGCACGGCTTCGAGGTTGGCCGGGTCGTGCGCCCACTGGTCGGCCTCGCGCATGGCCTTGCCGAGCGCGTCCAGCGCCGCCGCCTTCTTCTGCGCGTAGTCGCCGCGCACGACCAGCGCCACCGCGGCGCCCGACAACTTGACGATGTCGGGCGGGCCCTCGCCGTTGCCCGGATCGACGAGCAGGCGGCATACCTTCAATACCTCGCAGAACGCGGGCATCGGCTGGAACAGCATCATTGCGTCGACCTGCTTGCCGGTGAGCGCGGGCAGCGCCGTGTTCGGCGCGCCTACGGCGACGATCGTCACGTCGTCGGCCTTCATGCCGGCGCCCTGCAGCAGGGTGATGAGCTGAAACTCGGAGCTGGAGCCGCGTGCCACCACGCCGACCTTCTTGCCGGCGAGGTCGCGCATGACCGCCGGGTAGCCCTTGGCGGCGTTGGGCGTCTCGAGGTGGTTGCCGGCAAGCAGGAAGAAGACGGGGCTCGTGGCACCGCTGCCGATGACCTTCAGCGACGCGCCCTTCGCCACGGCCTGCAGGAACACCTCGGGTGGAGTCCACGCGACTTCGATGTCGCCGGCGAGCAAGGTTTGCATGGCCACCGGAGCGCTGGGAAACGTGCGCGGCTCGCAGCGGATGCCGTGCTTGTCGCAGAGCTTGTGTGCCACCGCGATTCGGGCGAGGAAGTTGCCGATGCCGGGGTAGTCGGCGATGCGCACGGTCTCGGTCTGCGCCTGCGCCAGCGATGCAAAAGCAAAGCCGAGCGCGGCGATCGATCGGCCCAGGCGGCGCAGCGCCGGACGGCGGGCCGGCTCGGCGTGTGAAAGCGTGAAGGTGCTCATCGCGACGGTCCTTTCGGTCGATGCATCGACGGCGTCGATGACGATGCTACTATCACACTCGGCGCAGCGCGCTGTCCTCAGCCGCGTCTAAGCGCGCATGAATTGTTATAAATCTTTGTGAGCCGTTTCGGTTGGCGCGTGACGGCTCTTTTGGCGCCAGCGGAGGGAACTTGGGGCGCTGCTACGTCATCGGTCCGTTCGAAGTTCGCCCCGACGAGCGTCGGGTGCTCGCTGGCGCCGACGCCGTCGCGCTCGGCGCGCGGGCCTTCGACCTGCTGCTGTGCCTGATCGAGCGTCGCGACCGGCTCGTCTCGCGGCAGGAACTGATCGGGCAGGTCTGGCCCGGCGTGGTGGTCGAGGACAACAATCTCAACGTCCAGGTGTCGGCGCTGCGCAGGCTGCTCGGGCCGGAAGCGGTCGCCACAGTCGGCGGACGCGGGTATCGACTGACGGTGGACGTGGCCGAGGCGAACGCCGGTTCCTCGACCGTCGCGCCTGCGCAGCCGGGAGCCTTGGCGCCGGCCACCGAGTTGCCGCTGCCGGACCGGCCGTCGATCGCTGTCTTGCCGTTCGCCAACCTGAGCGGCGACGCCGAGCAGGAGTTCTTCACCGACGGCATCACCGAAGACATCATCACCGAGCTGTCGCGCTTCCGCCAGCTGTTCGTGATCGCCCGCAACAGCTCGTTCACCTACCGGGGCAACGCAGTCGATGTGCGTTGCGTCGCGCGCGAGCTCGGCGTGCGCTACGTGCTCGAGGGCAGCATCCGTCGCGCCGGCCAGCGCATTTGGGTGACGGCGCAGTTGATCGACGCGTCGAGCGGCAATCATGTCTGGGCCGAAAAGTACGACCGCACGTTCGGCGACACCTTCGCCTTGCAGGAGGAATTGACGCGGAGCATCGTCGCCGCGATCTGGCCGCATCTCGAAGCGTTCGAGTGGGAGCGCCTGCACAGGGCACGGACGCAGCACCTCGGCGCCTACGAACTTGCGTTGCGGGCGCACAGGCACGTGACGATGGCGGGCCGGGACACTGATCCGGCGGGCTTTGCCGAGGGAGTTCGGTTGGCGAAAGAGGCGTTGGCGATCGATTCGCGGTGTGGGCTGGCCTGGACGGCCGTCGCCATGGCGCAGATGCTCCGGGTCTACAATCACACGGCCCCGTCGATTGCCCAGGAGCATGCCGGCTGTCTGGACGCGGCGCAGCGTGCGATCGCCATCGACCGAGGCGACCATCTGGCGTACCTCTACCGCGGCATGCTGCTGCTGCACAGTGACCGGCAGCACGAGGGTCTGGCGGACGTCCGGCGCGCGCACGAACTGAACCCCAACGATTCGTTCGTGCTGGCCCTGCTCGGGTTGTACGAGGCGGGAGCGGGCGATCCGGCGCTCGGCCTGCGCTACGCGGCCGAAGCGATCCGGCGCAGCCCTCGCGACCCGGAACGCCACCTGTACCTGGGCTGCGTCGGCTGGGCACACTTCCACGCCGGCGACTATCAGGCAGCGGTGGATGCCGCACAGCGTTCGATCGTCGATGCGCCGCGCTTCCCGCCGTCGCACTGGTGCATCACGTTGGCTTGGGTCGGCTGCGGCGAGATCGAGCGGGCGGCCGAGGAAATCGCGATCCTGCGCGGCCTCGCGCCGGAACTGCTCGACGAGCGGCTGCAAGGACGGCTATGGCCGCATGCCGATGCGGTCAAGCGGCACCGCGCGACGACCTTTCTGCGCATTGCGGCCGGACTGGAAGGCGCCGCCGCAGCCGATGTCTTGCGGCGATGACGCGTGTGTTCACGAGATCACCTTGACCAGGAGATCTCGTAGGGAAATCGCGTGACGCTGTGCTTGCAGACGTTCGCCAGCATCGCGTCGTTCATGTAGATGCCGGAAGCCTGCGGCTTCGCCTCGTGCGACGACGGACGGCGCATCCCATCCCCAGGCTGGGCGCGCCACCTCGTTTGGACGTATTCGGCGTTGCCCTACGCGTGCGCTTGCAGCCGCAAGAACAGATTGTTGGCCGGCATCGGTGCGCGATCGACCCAGTGCAGCCCCGCGGCTTCGGCAGCGGTGACGACCGCGCACAGTGTGCGCAGACCCCAGGCGGCATTGCGCTGGCGCAGATCGGCGTCGAAGGCCGCATTGCTCGGCGCCAGTGCTTCGCCGTCGACGATGAAGGGGCCGTACAAGAGCAGGGCAAATTGGGGTCAGATGAAAATTTCACAATACTTGATCGGCATGCATGGATCCCCGCAGTCTTCGTTGGTTTGGTCACCGTGAAGATTGCACCATGCATGCGCCTTTGTCTTGACCGCATTCGCAGCGCGCTGCAGGGTGGGGGAAATTCGTGGGATACCTCACATCTGACCCCAATTACCCAGAGAGTAGGTCGAGATCTGACCAACTCATCATCGGTTCCAGGTGGGACTTGTGCTTGGGACGCCAACGAAGCGACCCCTCTGCGGCTAACGAAGCTAACCGGGCGAGACGACGGCAGAACGCCAGGCCCGGGCCTGGTGGCCTGCTGGTGGCGCTCCGATTGAGCGAGGGGGTAGGCTTCACTCAGGGGCGCGGGCCTTCCCATGCTTTCAAGGCTGACCGACGACAACCTCGCTGATCTGCACGATCGGTGACTGGTCCGTGTAGTTCGGAATGTCGGCCATGATCTCCGGCATATGAGGCCCCATTCCTGCTTGGAAGGTCTCGACAGAGTCGCAAAAGATATGGCACATCCCGATGTACGTGGCGGGATCTCCAGGGCCACCACCGGCCAAGCCTTTGTCCACCGTGTAGTACTTGCAGCTGTCACCCATGCGCGCCTTGACGAGCGGCATGTGCTTGTCTCGATAGTAGGCATGGTCGAAGCGGGCGCCAGGCTTGTTTGGGTACATCACACTGACCTTGATCATGACTCGTCTCCTGATGTTGGCCCTGTGGACCGGGGGGTAATGGTGCACGAGAACCGACATTCAGTCCAAGAGATTGTCGCCGCCCGAGAACCTCTTGCATAAGCTCAACCGCCCCGCCAACCGACGGCGCGAAGCGCCGTCGGCTCGCTGTCGGCCTGAAAGGACAACTGGGGCCAGATAACAATTTTTTGATCAGAGTATTTCCAGCGCCACCGCCGTCGCCTCGCCGCCGCCGATGCACAGCGTGGCCAGCCCTTTCTTCAGGCCGCGCGCCTGCAGCGCATGCATCAGCGTGACCATGATGCGCGCGCCGCTGGCGCCGATCGGATGGCCCAGCGCGCAGGCGCCGCCATTGACGTTGACCTTTTCGTGCGGCACGTTCAGGTCTTGCATCAGCGCCATCGGCACCACGGCGAAGGCTTCGTTGATCTCCCACAGGTCCACGTCGGCCGCCTGCCAGCCGGCTTTGTGCAGCGCCTTCTGGCTGGTCCCGATGGGGGCGGTGCTGAACCACTCGGGCGCGTGCGCGTGCGTGGCGTGGCTGGCGATGCGCGCCAGCGGCTGGCAGCCCAGCGCTTTCGCCGTGCTGGCGCGCATCAGCACCATCGCGGCGGCGCCGTCGTTGATGCTGGAGCTGCTGGCGGCGGTCACGGTGCCGTCCTTCTTGAAGGCGGGCTTGAGGCCGGGAATCTTGTCCACGTTGATCTTGCCGGGGCCCTCGTCGGTGTCCACCACGCGCTCGCCCTTGCGGTCCTTCACGGTGACGGGGGTGATCTCGGCCTTGAAGGCGCCATTCTTGATAGCGGCCTGCGCACGCTGGACGCTGGCCACGGCGAAATCGTCTTGGCTGGAGCGGGTAAAGCCGTACTTGGCCGCGCAGTCCTCGCCGAAGGTGCCCATGCTGCGGCCGGCCTCGTAGGCGTCTTCCAGGCCGTCGAGCATCATGTGGTCGAAGATGCGGTCGTGGCCCAGCCGGTAGCCGCCGCGCGCCTTCTGCAGCAGGTAGGGCGCGTTCGTCATGCTCTCCATGCCGCCGGCCACCAGCACGTCGTGGCTGCCGGCGATGAGCATGTCGTGCGCGAACATGGCCGCGCGCATGCCCGAGCCGCACATCTTGCTGAGGGTGACGGCGCCGGCGCTCTGCGGCAGCCCGCCCTTGAAGGCCGCCTGCCGCGCGGGCGCCTGGCCTTGGCCGGCCATCAGGCAGTTGCCGAACAGCACTTCGGTGACCCGTGCGGGGTCGATGCCCGCGCGCTCCACCGCTGCCTTGATGGCCGCGCCGCCCAGGTCGTGCGCGGCCAGCGCGCTGAAGTCGCCCTGGAAGCTGCCCATGGGGGTGCGGGCGGCGGAAACGATGACGATGGGGTCGGTCATGGCGGATTCCCTTGTTTCAGGTAAAAGAGGGCTGTAGCCGGCGTCAAATAATCGCCTGAAGCTATTGAAATGGGAGCAATCACTCCGGCGGCTCGCCCTCGGTGGCGGGTGCCAGCGTGTCGGGCAGGTCGGCCGGGGTCTCGGCGCTGGCGGCGGCCGGGTCCACCAGCTCGGACGCGCCCCGCACGCCGCCGTTGACGTCGAAGCGCCGGTTGACGCCGTAGGGAAAGAAGTCGATCACCTCGCCGCGCTGGATGCGCGCCTTGTTCTGCTGCCAGAACCCCGGGTCCAGCAGGTCGGCGTGGTGGCGCATGAAGGCCTCGCGCACGCGCGGGTTGCCCAGCAGGAAGGGGCCGAAGGTCTCGGGGAAGACGTCGTTTCTGGCGACCGCATACCAGATCTCGCCCGACATCTCGTCCTCCTCGTTGCGCGGCGGCGGCACGCGGCGGAAGTTGCAGTCTGTGACGTACTCGATCTCGTCGTAGTCGTAGAACACCACCTTGCCGTGGCGCGTGACGCCGAAGTTCTTCCACAGCATGTCGCCGGGAAAGATGTTGGCGGCCACCAGGTCCTTGATGGCGTTGCCGTACTCGATGACGGCGTGTTCGAGCTGCGCCGCGGCGGCGGCGTCGTGGGGGCCGGCGTCGAAGGCTTCCTGCAGGTAGATGTTGAGCGGGGTCATGCGCCGCTCGATGTAGGCGTGCTTGATGATGACCTCGATCTGGCCGTCGCCGTCGCGGTCGGAGATTTCGAGCTGGCTGGGGGCGAACTTCTCGATCTCGGCCACCAGCTCGTCCTCGAAGCGCGCGCGCGGGAAGGCCAGCTCGGAGAACTCCATCGTGTCGGCCATGCGGCCCACGCGGTCGTGGTGCTTGACGAGCTGGTACTTGCCGCGGATCTGCTCGCGCGTGGTGTCCTTGGCCGGGGGGTAGAAGTCCTTGATGACCTTGAAGACGAAGGGAAAGCTCGGCAGGTCGAACACCAGCATCACCATGCCCTTGATGCCGGGCGCGATGCGGAACTGGTCGGTGGAGTGCCGCAGGTGCCACAGGAAGTCGCGGTAGAACAGGTTCTTGCCCTGCTTGGCCAGGCCCAGGGTGTTGTAGATCTCGGCGCGGGGCTTGCGCGGCATCAGGCTGCGCAGGAACTGCACGTAGGCCGAGGGGATGGCCATGTCCACCATGAAGTAGGCGCGCGAGAAGGAGAACAGGATCAGCAGGTCCTCCTCGCCGAACAGCACCGCGTCGACGTGCAGCAGGCCCGGCTCGCGGTGCACGATGGGCAGGGCGAAGGGCACCTCGCGGAAGCCGTTGATGATCTTGCCCACCAGGTACGCGCCCTTGTTGCGGTAGAACAGGCTGGAGAGCACCTGGATCTGGAAGTTGGGGCGCTCGCGGGTGTCCCGCAGCTCGCGCCGCAGGGCGTCGGCCACGCGCCGGGCGTCGCGGCCGATGTCCTCGAAGCGGCAGCGCAGGTCGAAGTACTCGATCACCTCGCGCACGCTGTCCTCCAGGCCCGCCAGCGTGGGGTAGAAGGCGCGGAAGGTGGGGCGCGCGCGCGGGTCGGCGGTCTCCATGTACTCGGTGCTGATGGCCGGGCGCACGAAGATGAAGTCGTTGTGGAAGTAGCTGCGGTGCAGGATCTTGGTGGTGACCGAGTTGAAGAAGGTCTCGGCCAACTCGGGCTGCTGGTGCTCGACCAGCATGCCGATGTAGAGCAGCTTGACCTGCTGCCACACCGCCATCGGCTGCTCGCCGGCCTTGAACTCGCGCTCCAGCCGCCGCGTGCATTCGCGCACCCGCAGGTCGTAGAACTCGATGCGCTCGCGCTGCGCGCGCTGCTGGCCGTGCCAGTCGCAGGTCTCGAAGCGGTGCTTGCCGCGCGCCGACTCGGTGCGGAACAGCCGGTAGTGGCGGTTGAAGCCGTCGATCATGGCCTGCGCGATGGCGTGGGCCAGGGAGGAGTCGAGCGCCCGCAGCGGCATGGCCGTCAACTCATCTCTCGTTGGGCCCCGCGCCCTCGCGCGGATAGCGCTTGATGGCCTCGCGGTACACGTCCACCACGTCGTGGGGCTGCGACACGGTCACGCCCAGGTCCTTGACCAGCCCGTCCCTCAGGCCGTAGCACCAGCCGTGCAGGGCCAGCGGCTGGCCGCGCGCCCAGGCATCCTGCACGACGGTGGTCTGGGCGATGTTGCCGACCTGCTCGATCACGTTCATCTCGCACAGCACGTCTTCCTGATCGTGACGGCACAGGTGCATCAGGCGCCCGCGGTGGCGCATCTTCACGTCGTGCACGTGGCGCAGCCAGTTGTCGGCCAGGCCCACGCGCGTGCCGTGCAGCGCGGCCAGCACGCCGCCGCAGCCGTAGTGGCCGACGACCATGATGTGCTCGATGTGGAGGTGATCGACCGCGTACTGGATGACCGACAACGCGTTCAGGTCCGAGTGCACCACCACGTTGGCCACGTTGCGATGCACGAACACCTCGCCCGGCGCCAGACCGATCACCTGGTTGGCGGGCACGCGGCTGTCGGAGCAGCCGATCCACAGGTACTTGGGGAACTGCTGCTGCGCCAGGGTGGTGAAGAATTCGGGGTTCTCCCGCCACACCCGGTCGGCCCAGACGCGGTTGTTGTCGATGAGGTGCTGGAGGGCGGAAGGCATGGCGCGATATTAGAGCGTGTCATGCCCGCCCGTGCCGGCCGTCACATGGTCTCGGCGAACAGTTCACGCCCGATCAGCATGCGGCGGATCTCGCTGGTGCCGGCGCCGATCTCGTACAGCTTGGCGTCGCGCCACAGGCGCCCCAGCGGGTAGTCGTTGATGTAGCCGTTGCCGCCGAAGAGCTGGATGCCGTCGCTGGCCATGCGCGTGGCCTGCTCGGCGCACCAGAGGATGACGCTGGCGCAGTCCTTGCGCACCTGCCGCACATGCTCCGCGCCCAGTTGGTCCAGGTTCTTGCCGATGGTGTAGAGGAAGGCGCGGCCGGCCTGCAGCACGGTGTACATGTCGGCCACCTTGCCCTGGACGAGCTGGAACTCGCCGATGCTCTGGCCGAACTGCCGGCGGTCGTGGATGTAGGGCACCACCTCGTCCATCACCGCCTGCATGATGCCGACGGGGCCGGCGGCCAGCACGGCGCGCTCGTAGTCCAGGCCGCTCATCAGCACCCGGGCGCCGTTGTTCAGCCCGCCCAGGATGTTCTCGGCCGGCACCTCGACGTCGTCGAACACCATCTCGCCGGTGTGGCTGCCGCGCATGCCCAGCTTGTCGAGCTTCTGCGCGGTGGAAAAGCCCTTCATGCCCTTCTCGACGATGAAGGCGGTGACGCCGCGCGCGCCCAGTTCGGGCTCGGTCTTGGCGTAGACCACCATGGTGTCGGCGTCGGGGCCGTTGGTGATCCACATCTTGGTGCCGTTCAGCAGGTAGCAGCCGCCCTTGTCCTCCGCCTTGAGCTTCATGCCCATGACGTCGGAGCCCGCCCCTGGCTCGCTCATGGCCAGCGCGCCCACGTGCTCGCCGCTGATCAGCCGGGGCAGGTACCTCGTCTTCTGCGCCTCGCTGCCGTTGCGCTTGATCTGGTTGACGCACAGGTTGGAGTGCGCGCCGTAGGACAGGCCGACGGAGGCGCTGGCGCGGCTGATCTCCTCCATGGCGATCATGTGCGCCAGGTAACCCATGCCGGCGCCGCCGTACGCTTCGGGCGCGGTGATGCCCAGCACGCCCAGCTCGCCCAGCCGGGGCCACAGGTCCATGGGGAACTGGTCGGTTTTGTCGATCTCGGCCGCGCGCGGCGAGATCTCGGCCTGCGCGAAGGCGCGCACGGCCTCGCGCAGCGCGTCGATGTCCTCGCCCAGGTGGAAGTTCAGGCCCGGCAGGCTGCTCATGTCGTGTCTCCTTGGGGGATCGGAATCAATAGGTCCTGGGCACCGGCACCAGCGTCTGCTGCATCAGCGCGCAGGGCGACTCGCGGCCGGCTTCGTCCACGTGCATGACCTCGGCCGTGGTCACGATGATCCGCCGTCCCGGCTTGGCCACGCGTCCCACGGCCCGCAGCATGCCGCCCTGGTGGCTGCCGAGGAAGTTGATCTTGTACTCGGCCGTGACCACCTCCATGCCGGTCGGCGCCACCGTCAGCCCGGCGTAGCCGCCGGCGATGTCGGCCAGCGCGCCCATGGCGCCGCCGTGAAAGCCCTCCTGCTGCTGCGTCACCTTGTCGGAGTAGGGCAGCCAGATCTCGACCAGCCCGGGCTCCACGCGCCGCAATTGCGCTCCCAGGTGCCGCATCAGGCCCTGGCGCGCCAGGCTGGCGGCCACGCGGTCGTGGGCGGATTCGTCGGAAGTGGTGGTCATGGCAGGCAACGTCGATCAGGGCTGCAGGGCCCGCGCGGGCGCGCGCTCGATGCGCGCCAGCAGCACGCGCGCCTCCGTCTCGTGCCCGGCCACCTCGCCCAGCGTGGCCTGCAGCTCGGCCATCTGCGCCTCCAATTGGGCGCGGTGCTGGCCCAGCACCTGCAGGAACCGGCGCAACTGCGGGCCGGTGTCGCGAGGGCTGTCGTACATGTCGATCAGCCCCTTGGCCTCGTGCAGCGACAGGCCCAGCCGCTTGGCGCGAAGCGTCAGCTTCAGCCGCGCGCGGTCGCGCGCGCTGTACACGCGCTGGCGCCCGCCAGGGCCCGAGCGCGCGGGCTGCAGCAGGCCCATGTCCTCGTAGAAACGCATGGCGCGCGGCGTGAGGTCGAACTCGCGCGCCAGGTCGCTGATGCTGTAGGTGGTGGTGGCCATGGGGCGATGTCGCAGAGGTGCTGTGCGCGAACCGCGCCGCCTCTCTAGAATGCGTGGCGGCTTGACGTTCACGTCAACCGCGCCATCCTATCGCACCTTTTCCACGCACCCGCCCATGTCGCTTTCCGCCGAACTCGAACGCGCCCTGCACTACCCGCGCGGCGACCAGTTGCCCGCCCCCGGAGGCGCCATCGAGCTGGCGCCCGGCGTCAAGTGGCTGCGCATGTCGCTGCCCTTCGCGCTGGACCACATCAACCTGTGGCTGCTGCGCGACCGCTTCCAGGGCCGCGAGGGCTGGACGGTGGTGGATTGCTGCATCGACCGCCCCGAGTCGCGCGCCCAGTGGGAGCAGGTGTTCGCCCGCGAGCTGGACGGCCTGCCCGTGCTGCGCGTCATCGTCACCCACATGCACCCCGACCACATCGGCCTGGCGCACTGGCTGTGCGAGCGCTGGGACGCGCCGCTGTGGATCAGCGGCACCGACTACCAGGCCGCCCGCTACGCCTGCGAAGTCGTCAACAGCTTCGGCGGCGAGCGGCTGGCCGACTACTTCCACAGCCACGGCATGCTGGACGCGGGCGAGCTGGAGCAGATCCGCAACCGCAAGGCCTACTACCGCGGCCTGGTGCCGGCCGTGCCCAAGTCCCTACGCGCGCCTGCTGGACGGCAAGCGGGTCGCCATCGGCGGCCACGCCTGGCGCTGCATCGCCGGCTACGGCCACGCGCCCGAGCACATGGCGCTGCATTGCGAGGCGCGCAACATCCTGATCAGCGGCGACATGGTGCTGCCGCGCATTTCCACCAACGTCAGCGTCTACGAGATGGAGCCCGAGGCCGACGCGCTGACGCTGTTCCTCGACTCCATCGACCGCTTCGCGCCCCTGCCGGCCGACGTGCTGGTGCTGCCCTCGCACGGCAAGCCCTTCGTCGGCCTGCACACGCGCATCCAGCAACTGCACGACCACCACCGCGACCGCCTGGCCGAGGTGCTGGAAGCGGCGCGCCCGCGGCCCGTCTCGGCCCACGACATGCTGCCCGTGCTCTTCAAGCGGCCGCTCGACCTGCACCAGACCACCTTCGCCCTGGGCGAATCCGTCGCCCACCTGCATCGGCTGTGGTACGCCGGGCAACTGAAGCGCGAGCGCGGCGAGGACGGCGTCTGGCGCTTCGGCGCCGTCTGAACGATTCACAGTCAAATAGGCCGAGAACCCGCACCCCTGTTGCGTCAAAAGCTATCAACTCAGTAGCAAGGAGATTGCTCCCCATGAACATCAGCCAACTCTTCTCTCTCCAGGGCCGCACCGCCCTGGTCACCGGCGGCTCGCGCGGCATCGGCCGCATGATCGCCGAGGGCTACCTGCGCGCCGGCGCGCGCGTGTACATCTCCGCGCGCAAGGCCGAGGCCTGCGACGCCACGGCCCAGGAGCTGTCGGCCATCGGCCCCTGCGTCTCGCTGCCGGCCGACGTGTCCACGCTGGACGGCATCCGGAAACTGGTGGCGGACTACCAGCAGCTTGAGTCAAGCCTGGACATCCTGGTCAACAACGCCGGCGCCGCCTGGGGCGCGCCCTACGACGAGTTCCCCGAGAGCGGCTGGGACAAGGTCGCCGACCTGAACATGAAGACCCCCTTCTTCCTGACGCAGGCGCTCACGCCCCTGCTGAAGAAGGCCGCCACCGACCACCTGGCCAAGGTGATCAACATCGCGTCGATCGACGGCATCTCGGTGAACCCCTGGGAGACCTACTCCTACGCCGCCAGCAAGGCCGGCCTGATCCATCTCACCAAGCGCATGGCGCTGCACCTCGCGCCCGAGCGCATCGTCGTCAGCGCCATCGCCCCCGGCCCCTTCGCGTCGGAGATGAACAAGAGCGCGCGCGACCACGCCGACGAGGTCGCCGAACGCGTGCCGCTGGGCCGCATCGGCGAGCTGGAGGACATGGCCGGCGCGGCCATCTTCCTGGCCTCGCGCGCCGGCGACTATGTGGTCGGCTCGACCTTGGTGGTGGACGGCGGCACGGCCTGGGGGCGCTGAACGCGCCGCGTCACCAGCGCGGCACCGGCTCGTTCTTGAGCGCGGCGCGCCGCTCGGCGTAGTCGGGCAGCACGTCCTGCACGTGCTGCCAGAAGCGCGGGCCGTGGTTCATCTCGCGCAGGTGGGCCAGTTCGTGCACCACCACGTAGTCGATGACCGGCTGGCGGAAGTGGATCAGCCGCCAGTTCAGCCGGATCGAGCCGTCGGCCGAGGCGCTGCCCCAGCGCGTGCCGGCCGACGACAGCCCCAGGCGCTGCCAGCGCACGCCCAGTTGCGGCGCGAAGTGGTCGAGCCGCTCGGTGAACAGGCGCCGCGCCTGGCGCATCAGCCAGGCCTGGGTCACGTCGCGCAGTTGCTCGGGCGCGGCGCCGTGCGGCAGGCCCAGGTGCAGCGCGGGCCTGCCGTCCGCGTCCGGCGCCAGCACGGCGCCGGCCGGGCCGTGGTGCTGGCGCGGGTCGATCCGCAGCACCAGCGGCTGGCCCAGGTAGGGCAGGGCGGCGCCGTCGCGCCAGTCAATGCGGGTGGCCTGCAGCCGCGCCTGCCGCTCGCGCGCATCGCCCAGCTTGGCGACGACCCAGCGCCCCTTCTGGCGCAGCGCGGCCTCGACCTCGGGCACGGCGGCCCAGGGCGGGGCGCTCACCGTCAGGCCGTCGGCGCCCACCGTGAAGCCGATGGTGCGGCGGCGCCCGCGCCGCAGTTCGTAGGCCACGTGCACGCCGCCCAGGGCGATCCGGCGGTTGGCGCGCGGGTGCGCGAAGTGCGCGGGCGCCAGTGCGTCGGCCAGCGGCAGGGGAGGATCGTGAGCTATTAATTTGGGAGCTGTCTGCGCAATACCGGTGCCGGCTGGAGGCCGCTTTGGCTTGAAATCAGGCCGGGCGGGGGCGGTGGGCGCCGCGCCGCCGCCGAGCAGGTCGAGCAGCTGCTGCAGCACGCCGGTTTCCCGCAGGGCGCGTCAGCCGCCGGGCCGCAGCCGGGAGCGGTGCGCCTGACCGTCCGGGTACGCCTCGGGGTCGAGCCGCAGCATCTCGGCCTCGATCCAGGCCTCGACCTCGCGCGTGACCTCGTGCGCCTTGCGGCCGGTGGTGGCCAGCGGCGGGCCGATCGAGATGTCCACGATGCCCGGCCGCTTGACGAAGGCCTTGCGCGGCCAGCAGCGCGCCGAGGTGACGGCGATCGGGATCACCGGCACGCCGCAGTCGATGGCCAGGCGCGCGCCGCTGCTCTGGTAGCTGCCCTTCTCGCCGCGTGGAATGCGCGTGCCTTCGGGAAACATGATGACCCACACGCCCTGGCCCAGCAGGCGCCGGCCCTGCTCGGTCACCTTGCGCAGCGCCTCGGTGCGGTGCTCGCGGTCGATGTGGATCATGTCCAGCCGGCCCATGGCCCAGCCGAAGAAGGGCACGCGCAGCAGCTCCTTCTTGAACACGTAGGCCAGCGGGTGGGGCATCAGCGTCGGCAGCGCGAAGGTCTCCCAGGTGGACTGGTGCTTGACCAGCAGCACGGCCGATGCCTTCTCGCCGGTGGGCAGGTTCTCCATGCCGGTGACGCGGTTGCGGATACCCAGCAGCACTTTGCCGCCGGCCACCGCCACGCCCAGCCAGTGGGCGCACATCCAGTACAGGCGCGTGCTGCTGGCGAAGGGCGAGGCGACGAGCACCGCGGTGGCCCAAGGAATGACGGTGATGCCCATCCACAGCAGGTGCAGCACGGAGCGGATCAGGTTCATGGCGGGAAGGGATGCGCGTGAGGGACGGGGGTCAGCGTGACGCCGGAGCCGGGGGGCCGGCGCTGGGCGCCGGGTTCTCGGCCTGCGCCTCCAGCTCGGCGATGAAGGTGGTGGCGAAGGCGGCCAGGTCGGCGTGCACCCGCGTGCCGGGCGGAAACTCGGGCGGCAGCGGGTCGGTCGAGGCCGGCGCGCCGCGCCCGGTCAGCACCAGGTGCGGCACGCAGCCGGCGGCGATGGCGGCCTGCACGTCGTGCAGGCTGTTGCCCACGGCGTGCACGTGGGTCAGGTCGACCTTGTAGCGCTCGCCGATCTGGCGGAACAGCCCCGGCCGCGGCTTGCGGCAGGCGCAGCCCTCGTCCGGCGCGTGCGGGCAGTAGAACACCGCCTCGACCCGGCCGCCGACGGCGGCCAGCTGCTTGTTCATCCTGGCGTGGATGGCGTTGAGCGCCGCCACGTCGAACAGCCCGCGCCCCAGGCCCGGCATGTTGGCGGCGATGACCACATGGCAGCCCGCGTGGTTGAGCCGGGCGATGGCGTCCAGCGCGCCGGGCAGCGGCTCCCAGTCGTCGGGGGTCTGCAGGTAGCCCTCGCGCTCGACGCAGACCGTGCCGTCGCGGTCGACGATGACGAGCTTCATGCGGGTGTGGTCGAGCGCCATGGTGCCTGCTGGCGGTGGTCAGGCCGCCAGGCGCGACAGGTCGGCCACGCGGTTCATGGCCTGGTGCAGTTGCGACAGCAGCGCCAGGCGGTTGGCCTTGAGGGCTGCGTCGTCGGCGTTGACCATCACGCTGTCGAAGAAGGCGTCCACCGGCGCGCGCAGCTGGGCCAGGGTTTGCAGCGACGCGGTGTAGTCGCCGGCGTCGAATTGGGTGTTGGCCTGGGGCACCACGTCTTGCACGGCGGCGTACAGGGCCTGCTCGGCCGGTTCTTGCAGCAGCGCGGGGTTCACGGCGGCATCGGTGGCGGGGGCCTCGTCGCCGGCCTTCTTGAGGATATTGCCGATGCGTTTGTTGGCGGCGGCCAGGGCGGGGGCTTCGGGCAGTTGCGCGAAGGCGCGCACGGCATGCAACGCCTTGGGCATGTCGCCCCAGGGCAGGCGGGCGGTGATCACGGCGTCGGCCTCTTGGGCGCTGTAGCCGCCTTCGCGCAGGTTGCCGGCCACGCGCTCGTAGATGAAGGCGAGCAGCTGCGCGTTGGATTGCGCGGCGTCGGGCAGCAGGGGGCCGAACGCCTGGGCGGCCTGCGCCACGATGGCCGGCAGATCGAGCGGCAGCGCCTTTTCGATCAGCATGCGGATCACCCCCAGCGCATGCCGCCGCAGCGCGAACGGGTCCCTGTCGCCGGTGGGCAGGTTGCCGATGCCGAACATGCCGACCAGGGTTTCGAGCTTGTCGGCCAGCGCCGCCACCACGCCCACGTCGCCGCGCGGCAGCTCGTCGCCGGCGAAGCGGGGCTTGTAGTGGTCTTCGATGGCGTCGGCCACGGGCTCGGGCAGGCCGTCATTCAGGGCGTAGTACCGGCCCATGGTGCCTTGCAGCTCGGGGAACTCGCCCACCATGTCGGTCACCAGGTCGGTCTTGGCCAGCAGCGCGGCTTGATCGACTTGCGCGGCATCCACGCCCAGTTGGGTGGCGATGGCCTTGGCGATGGCGCGCACGCGCTGCACGCGCTCGCCCTGCGTGCCCAGCTTGTTGTGATAGACCACCTTGTCCAACTGCGGCACGCGGCTTTCCAGCGTCTTCCTGCGGTCCTGGTCGAAGAAGAACTTGGCGTCGGCCAGGCGCGGGCGCACCACGCGCTCGTTGCCGGTGACGATGGCGCCGGGGTCGTCGGGGCTGATGTTGCTGACGACGAGGAACTGGTGGGTCAGCTTGCCCTGGCCGTCCAGCAGCGGGAAGTACTTCTGGTTGGCCTTCATCGTCAGGATCAGACATTCCTGCGGCACGTCGAGGAACTCGCGCTCGAAGGCGCACACCAGCACGTTGGGGCGCTCGACCAGGGCCGTCACCTCGTCCAGAAGCGCTTCGTCTTTGATAGCTTTCAACCCAGTACCAGAACGGGCTGCGGCCATTTTTAGCTGAGATTCGATGGCCGCGCGGCGCTCCGCGAAGCTGGCGATCACCGCGCCCTGCTCGCGCAGCGTGCCGGCGTAGGCGTCGGCGTCGGCGATCTGGATCGGGTCCTGCCGGGCCTCGAAGCGATGGCCGTGCGTGGCGCGGCCGGCCGTCAGGCCCAGCGCCTCCACCTTCACCACCTCGGCACCATGCAGGGCCACCAGCCCGTGCGCGGGGCGCACGAACTGCACGCTGCTCCAGCCGGGCAGCGCGCAGCCCTCGAACAACTGGTATTGCATGACCTTGGGGATGGGCAGCCTGGCGATGGCGTCGTGCAGCGCCTTCTGCAGCCCGGCGGCCAGCGTGGCGCCGGGCACCACGCTGTCGTGGAACAGCGCCTCGGCCTTGCCGTCCATGGCGCGGGTGAGCCGGGGCACGGCGGCGGCATCGACGCCCAGGGCCTGCAGCTTCTTGAGCAGCGCGGGCGTGGGCTGGCCCTGCGCGTCCAGGCCCACGCTGACGGGCATCAGCTTGTGCCGCACGGCCTTGTCGGCCGCCTGGCTGGCCACCTGGGTGAGGTGCGCGGCCAGGCGGCGCGGGCTGGCGTAGGGCGTGACCTGCGACCCGGGCGCCGCCAGGCCCTGGGCCTTCAGGCCCTCGGCCAGGCCCTGGGCGAAGGCCTCGCCCAGCTTCTTCAGCGCCTTGGGCGGCAGCTCTTCGACGAACAGTTCGACGAGAAGGTTCTGTGTGCTCATGGTGTCCGGCGATCTCACGCCGCTTTCTTCTCGACCTCGGCCACCCACTCGCGCGGCGCCATCGGAAAGCCCAGCCGCTCGCGGCTGTCGTAGTAGCTTTGCGCCACGGCGCGCGCCAGGTTGCGGATGCGGCCGATGTAGGCCGCGCGCTCGGTCACGCTGATGGCGCCGCGCGCGTCCAGCAGGTTGAAGCTGTGCGCGGCCTTGAGCACCTGCTCATAGGCGGGCAGCGCGAGCTGCTGTTCCATGAGGTATTTGGCCTGCCTCTCGTGCGCGTTGAAGGCGGTGAAGAGGAAGTCCGCGTCGCTGTGCTCGAAGTTGTAGGTGGACTGCTCCACTTCGTTTTGCTTGTAAACGTCGCCATAAGTCAAGCTCTCCGTCCACTGCAGGTTATAGACGTTGTCCACGCCCTGCAGGTACATCGCCAGCCGCTCCAGGCCGTAGGTGATTTCGCCCGTGGCCGGCTTGCAGTCGATGCCGCCGACCTGCTGGAAGTAGGTGAACTGCGTCACCTCCATGCCGTTGAGCCACACCTCCCAGCCCAGGCCCCAGGCGCCCAGCGTGGGGTTCTCCCAGTCGTCTTCGACAAATCGGATGTCGTTCTTCTTGAGGTCGAACCCCAGCGCTTCGAGCGAGCCCAGGTACAGCTCCAGGATGTTGGCCGGCGCGGGCTTCAGGACCACCTGGTACTGGTAGTAGTGCTGCAGGCGGTTGGGGTTCTCGCCATAGCGGCCGTCCTTGGGGCGGCGGCTGGGCTGCACGTAGGCGGCCTTCCAGGGCTCGGGGCCGATTGCTCTCAAAAATGTAGCTGTATGCGAAGTGCCAGCGCCGACTTCCATGTCGTAAGGCTGCAAGAGCGCGCAGCCCTGGGCGTCCCAGTAGGACTGCAGTTGGAGGATGATTTGTTGGAAGGTGAGCATAGGGAACGCGCCGTCGCGGGACCGGGTGACGGAGCCCGGGGGATTCATGAACGGCATCGGCGGCGCCCATGCCAAGCGGCGAATTTTACGAGAGCGCGCGCGGCGTCGAAGCGGCGTGCCGCGCAGGGCGCTGAGGAAACAATCCCGCCGTGGGGATCGTGACCGGGGTCGTTCATGCCTTTTGGTTCAATCCGGCGGCCAACAGCATGGTCGGCGAGTGGATCTCCCCGCCCATGGACACGGACACCTCGTCGCCCTTCACCTACACGTCGAACGCCAACATCCTCGTGGACACCAGCGTGGTGGATCCCGCCAGCATCCGCATCGACGGGCAGGTGGCCGCGGACAACTTCTGGGATGCCCTCGTCATTCGGCCCAGTGGCCAGACCGGCGTGTCGCATGCCGCCGGGTCGTTTGGCGCAGGGTATGGCGGGTTGACGCCCTTCAGCTTCACCAGCGGCCTGGGCTTTCAGCCAGGCTCGAACAGCGTGGCCTTCCAGGTGCGCAACGAGGGGACGCAGCAGATCCCGTTGGACCCCATGGGCCTGTATGCCACGTTCGCGCTGACGGCCACTTGCCGCGTGGCGCCGCCGCCGGCTCCCGTGCCCGTGGATGCGTCCTGGGCGCTGGCGGGCCTGAGCGCGCTGCTGGCCGGCCTGGGCGCCCTGCGGCAGCGTCGGCGCAAGGCCGGCTGAGGCTTCGCCTCAGCGTTCGCATCCGCTGGAAAACTGCTGGCCCTTCACGCGTGCAGGATCTGATCGGGCTGGGAGCCGCGCCTTGCAAGCCATGGTTGAGCGCGCGCATGCCCTTTGCGGCGCAGCGGCGTCTCGACCCAGCGCGCCGTGATTTCGGCGAAAGCGGAGACCAGCACGGCGGCCGTCGCGAAATAGGCCACCTGCTGCCAGGGGCCACGTGCACCACCGGCGCGAAACCAGAGTTCGATGGTCAGGAAGTACGCCACCATGTGCACCAGGTACAGGCAGTACGAGCGGTTGCCCATCCACACGAAGAAGGCGCGCGCGATGCGGTTGGAGGGAATCAGCAGGTCCCGGTCGTAGCTGGCGATCCACACCAGCAGCCCGCTGCATGCGGCGATCGCGGTGATCGTGCCCGCACGCCCGCCGCGTTCTCCCGCGCCCAGCCAACCGATGGCCAGCAGCACGCCGAGGGCCAGCAACTGGATCAGCCATTTCCCGCGCAGCCACGCAGGGGGCATGGCGCGCCGGCCGCGCTGCTCCAGCACGTGCGTGGCCCAACCGATGGCCATGCCGACCAGAATGGCATCGACGCGGACGAACCAGAGCAGTCCCAGCGGATCCCGGCTGAGCGGGGCCAGGGCCAGCAGAGCGAGCCCGATGGCGGCGGCGATCCAGCGCTTCGGGATGAAGAACAGCAGCAGCGGCACCAGGAAGTAAAACTGCTCCTCCAGCGACAGGGACCAGTACACGGCCAGGTTCCAGCCGGTCGGCAGATGGGCCTCGAACAACGTCGCGGGCATCATGTTGCATGTGGCCAACTCCTGCATGTAGCAGCCCGCCCAGTGGAAGTTGGCCAGGTGGAAGAAGGCCGCCAGGGCGTCCCAGGCCATGCGTCCGACATTGCCGAACACGCCCGAGCGATTCAGCAGGACGGCACAGCCCAGTGACAGCAGGATCCACAGCCAGGCCGAGGGCCAGAGACGCCAGGCGCGTCGGACCCAAAAGGCCAGGGCCGTGTTCTTCCAGCCGAGCCGGCGCGAGATCAGATACCGGTCTTCGCCCGGGCCGGGCGGAAAGGTCTGGATGAGCCCGCGCGTGATGATGAAGCCGGAGACGCAGAAGAACAGATCGACGCTGCCCCAGAGGTTGAGATGATGGCGAATGTCCCAGTAAAGCTGGTGGCTGCTGGACACGAGGACCTCGGCGTGCTGGAACAGGATCATCAGCAGCGCAGCGGCGCGCAGGAATTCGAGGTCGATGTTCTTGTCTTTGGCCCGCATGACCGATCCTTGCTTTTTCGTCAATCCTTGGCCGCGGCGCGGGGCGCGACGATGCCTCCCAAGACCAGCACGACGGCGGCCACCAGGATCCACAGCGGCCACAGCCCCAGCCTCGACGCCCACCATGCATACGGCGTCACGCCGGTGCGCCCCTCGAAGCTGCCCAGCAGCACGCCGCGCGTCAGGCGCGGCTGCTGGTGGGTGACCCGACCCCGGTGGTCGATGATGGCCGTGGCGCCGGTGTTGGTGGCGCGCAGCATGGGGCGCTCGAACTCCAGCGCGCGCATGCGGCTGATCGCGAGGTGCTGGTCGATGGCCACCGAGTCGCCGAACCAGGCGATGTTGCTGACGTTGACGAAGGCCGTGGGCGCCGTGGCCGGGTTGGCGAAGCGGGCGGCCAGCTCCTCGCCGAACAAGTCCTCGTAGCAAACGTTGGGCGCCAGCCGCTGCCCCTGCCACGCGAACGAGGGCTGGCCGACGGCGCCGCGCGCGAAGTCGCCCAGGGGGATGTTCATCATCCGCGTGAACCACCTGAAGAAGGGCGGGATGAATTCGCCGAAGGGCACCAGGTGGTGCTTGTCGTAGCGGTAGGGTTCTGCCTGGCCGGGCGCCAGGCCGACGACGGAATTGGTGTAGCCCGCCTCCATGTCGCCCAGCGGCACGCCCAGCAGCGCTGCCTGGCCGCCGTGGGTGAAGCGGCCGGCCAGCGCGGACCAGTAGCCGTCGGGCAACTGGCGGGGGAGCAGGGGCAGGGCGGTCTCGGGGGCCACGACCAGGGTGGCCTGGCTGGCCTGCCACTGCTCGCCGTACCAGCGCAGCGAGTCGGCCACGCCGGTGCCGGGGATGAACTTCTGGTCCTGCGGGATGTTGCCCTGCAGCAGCGCCACGTCCATGCGTGCGCCCGGCGCGTCGCCTTGAGGCGCGATCAGCGGGGCGGCGGTGCCCCAGGCCATGGCCAGGGCGGCCGCGCCCACGGCCAGCCAGCGCCGGCGCTCGATCAGCCGGGGCAGCAGGGCCAGGCCGCCCGCCAGCCACGCGGCCAGCAAGCCGACGCCGTAGACACCGGCCAGGCGGGCATACGCGGCCAGCGGCCCGTCCACGTGCGCGTAGCCGCCCGCGCCCCACGGAAAGCCCGTGGACCAACTGCCGCGCGCCAGCTCGGCCAGCGTCCACAGGGCCGCGAACAGCAGCGCCGCCGCGCCGGGGCGGGCGGCCAGCACGCGCGCCGGCGCCAGTGCCATGAAGGCGGCGCAGGCCAGCGCGTAGTAGAGCGACAGAAAGCCCGCCAGCGCCAGCACGGCGGCCACGGCCAGCGCCGCGTTCAGGCCGCCATAGGTGTGCATGGAGATGAACAACCACCAGAAGCTGCCCGCCAGCCAGCCCAGCCCGAACAGCCAGCCCAGCAGCAGGCCGCGCCGCCAGGCGGTGCCGGTCTTCTCGGGGCGGGCCCAGGTGCTGGCGCTCCACGACACCTCGCGTCGCGTGCGTTGCACCAGTTGCGCCACCAGGACGGCCAGGCTCAGCACCTGCAGCCAGCCGTGCGGCTGGCCGGTCCATGGGTCGGCGATGGCCAGCGCCTGCGCGACGCCGGCCGCCAGGGCCGTCAGGGGGGAGGCGAGCCAGCGGGCGAGGCCCATGTTCTGCCGCGACCGGTCAATCCCCGCCGGGCGGGAAGGGGGACACCTTGAACCAGCGCACGGCGCCGCCCCTGGTGTGCAGCACCTGGAAGTCGAGCCCGCCCATGCGGTGGCGCTCGCCGCGGCTGGGCACGTGGCCCATCTCGTGGGCGATCAGGCCGCCGATGGTGTCGAACTCCACGTCCAGGTCGCCGTCCGGGTCGGCGCCCAGTTGTACGCCGAAGGATTCGTTCACGCGCTCCAGCGGCGTGTCGCCGGCCACGCGCCAGGTGTGGTCGGGCAGGGCGAAGATGTCGCCGTCGTCGGCTTCGATGTCGAATTCGTCCTCGATTTCGCCGACGATCTGCTCCAGCACGTCCTCGATGGTGATGAGCCCCGCCGTGCGGCCGAACTCGTCCACCACGATGGCCAGGTGGTTGCGGGTGGCGCGGAACTCGCGCAGCAGGTGGTTCAGGCCCTTGCTCTCGGGGATGAACACCGCCGGGCGCAGCAGGGTGCGGAAGTTCAGCTCGGGCGCGCGCTGCAGCTTGAGCAGGTCCTTCGCCAGCAGGATGCCGATGATGTTTTCGCGCTCGCCCTCGTACACCGGGAAGCGCGAATGCGCGGTGCCGATGACCTGGTGCAGCAGCTCGTCATAGGGCGCGTCGATGTCCAGCAGGTCCATGCGCGGGGCGGCGACCATGGCGTCGCCGGCGGTCTGGTCCGACAGGCGCAGCACGCCTTCGAGCATGACGCGGCTCTCGGCGTCGATCAGGGCCTTGTCCTCGGCCTCGGCCAGGGTTTCGATCAGCTCGTCGGTCGAGTCGGGGCCGGGCTTGATGAATTCGACCAGCTTCTGGAACAGGCTGCGCTTGTCTTCGCGCTCGCCGGCGCGAGCAGGGTGGGGGTCAGGCAAGGTGAAAACGCGCGGGATGTGCGTGGGTTGTTACAGGCGTTGCCAAGGATAGCGGAACTTCCCTCCGCCATCGCCATGACGCGCCCAAATCAAAAAGAGTCGAAAGGCTGCGGAGCAAGCCCCGCCAGCAGGGGCCGTCGGCGCCGTCCCCCTCGGGGGAAGGCGCGCAGCGCCTCAGGGGGGGCTCAAGTGCCTGAGCGGTGGTCTCCGGCGCGCACGCTCTCGCGCACTTCCTGCACGGTGGCCAGGAAGTTGCGCATCATCGAGGCTTCGCTCTTGATCCAGTAGTCCACCTCGCCCACCTGGTCGGCCAGCAGCTCGTCCAGCAGGGTCTTGAAGGTGGCTTCGGGCAGGCTCACGTGGGCGTCGCTCTCGCTGCCCGAGCGCTCGATCACCGCGCCAGCGCCGCGCGCGATGCGCAGCATGGCGGTGTTCTCGCTCAGCGCGTGGATGTAGAGCGTGGCGATGCCGTCGTTGACGGCGTGGATGGCGGCGCGCTCGAACAGGCGCGAGCCGTAGCCGCGGCCGCGCACGTGCTTGGACACCGACACGCCGAACTCAGCGAAGCCGGCCTGCGTGAAGTTGGCCGGGTAGGCCAGGTGGGCCATGGCGACCAGCTCCAGCTGACGGTTGAAAATGCCGAAGACTTGGTCGCGCTCGAAATTGAGCGAGTTCACGTACCGGTTGATCTGCTGGTCCGTGGCGGGGTAGCCGAAGCGCAGGTAGCGGTCGCGCTCGTCGAGGTCGAGCAGGTGGCGCGCGATCTGCGGGCGGTAGCGCGCCCCGATCTCGCGGATCGGCACGATGGCCGTCGATTTGTTGGTGAAGGAGGCCACGGGCAGGCTCACGGCCTGCGCAGGGGCTGCGGGGCGGGAGGTGTTTTGAGTGTCCATGGGCTGCATATTAGGGGTTTTCCCTAGAGTCAACACTCCAAAGGCGAGGGAACCCCGACGGGGCCGCTTGTTGTGAGACTTTTTTTGCTGTTGGGGGGCGCCGCGGAGGGAGCCGGGGTACCAGAAGCAGCGAAATAGCTTCAATATTTATAGCTACTTGCGCAGTACGGTCGCTGGTTGAAGGCTGTTTTGACCATGAATTCGTGTGGTTCACTTCCCCGCGCCGTGCGCCAGCAACAGTGCGCGGTGGAAGGCCAGCGCCGCGCGCGGCGGCTGGGGCGAGCGGCGCAGCACGCTGACGAAGTCGCATTCGTAGCGCAGGCGCGACGGCTGCACGGCCTGCATCCGGCCGCGCTGCACGAAGGGCTCGGCATAGTGGTCGGGCAGGAAGCCCAGGAAGCGCCCCGACAGGATCAGCGTGGCAATCGCCTCCTGGTCGAACGCCGTGGCCTTGCGCGGCAAGCGCTCGGCGTGGGCCAGCGCCATGTTGGGCGAGTGGTAGCCCAGCCCGGCGAAGTCGCCGCGCCGGCGCAGGCCGTCCCAGTCCAGCGCCGTGCCCGGAGCGCCGAACAGCGGGTGCGTGGCGCCGCAGTACAGGTGCATGGTCTCGCCGAACAGCCGGTCGTAGCGCAGGCTGGCCGAGGCGCGGTGCGCCGGGATCACGCCGACGGCGAAGCTGCCGTCCATCACCCCGCGCTCGATGGCCTGGATCGAGCCCACGTGCAGTTCCAGCGTCACGTCCGGCGCCTGCTCGCCGAAGCCGGCGATGGCCTGGTGGATGCGCGCCCGCGGGTTGCTGGCCGTCTTGTCGAACAGCGCCACCGCCAGCCGGCCGCCCATGCGCTCGTGGATGTCGTCCACCCCGGCGCGGAAGGCGTCCACCGCCGCCAGCAGGCGCAGCGTCTCGTCGTACACGCGCTGGCCCTCGGGCGTCAGGGCGAAGCCGGCGCGCCCGCGCCGGCACAGCACCAGGCCCAGGCGCGTCTCCAGGTCCTTCACGTGGCGGCTGACGGTGCTGGTGCCGATGTTCAGCTCCAGCTCCGCCGCCGCCATGCCGCCGCAGTCGGCCACCGCCTTGAAGACCTGCAGCAGGCGCAGGTCCATGTCGCTGAGCTGGCCCAGCACGGCGCGGGCGCGCGGCTGGCGGGGGGTGGTCCTTGCTTTCACGATTCGGCAACCAAACTTGGATATTTGCTTATTTAACCGGTTAACGCGGGTGCCGACAATCGTGGATTCTTCCGAATGGAACCGCAGGAGACCCTCATGAGCGCGACCGCCGTCCCCGACACCGCCGACCAGCCCGCGCGCCAGGACGCCGCCTGGCTCGACGCGCACTGGATGCCCTTCACCGGCAACCGCCAGTTCAAGCGCGAACCGCGCCTGATCGTGGAGGCCAGCGGCTGCTACTACACCGACGCCGAGGGCCGCAAGATCTTCGACGGCCTCTCGGGCCTGTGGTGCACCGGCCTGGGCCACGGCCGGCGCGAGATCACCGAGGCGGTGAGCCGCCAGATCGCCCGGCTCGACTACTCGCCCGGCTTCCAGTTCGGCCACCCGCTGTCGTTCGAGTTGGCCAACCGGCTGAAGGCGCTGACGCCCCAGGGGCTGGACTACGTGTTCTTCACCGCCAGCGGCTCCGAGGCCGCCGACACCGCGCTGAAGATGGCGCGCGCCTACTGGCGCCTGAAGGGCCAGGGCGGCAAGACGCGCCTGATCGGGCGCGAGAAGGGCTACCACGGCGTCAACTACGGCGGCATCTCGGTCGGCGGCATGCCGGCCAACCGCAAGCTGTACGGGCAGGGCATCGAGGCCGACCACCTGCCGCACACCCAGCCGGCGCTGGGCAGCTTCGTCAGGGGCCAGCCGGCCGAGGGCGGCCGGCTGCTCGCCGATCGGCTGCTGGAGCTGATCGCCCTGCACGACGCCAGCAGCATCGCCGCCGTCATCGTCGAGCCGTTCTCCGGCTCCGGCGGCGTGGTGATCCCGCCCGTGGGCTACCTGCAGCGCCTGCGCGAGATCTGCACCCAACACGGCATCCTGCTGATCTTCGACGAAGTCATCACCGCCTTCGGCCGCTGCGGCGCCATGACCGGGGCCGACGCCTTCGGCGTCACGCCCGACATCATGACCTTCGCCAAGCAGGTCACCAACGGCGCGCAGCCACTGGGCGGGGTGATCGCCGGCCAGGCCATCCACGACACCTTCATGGACGCTGGCGGCCCGGACTACATGCTGGAGTTCGCGCACGGCTACACCTACTCCGCCCACCCCGTGGCCTGCGCCGCCGGCCTGGCCGCGCTGGACCTGCTGCAGCGCGAGGACGGCGTGGGCCGCGCCCGCGCCCTGGCGCCGCACTTCGAGGCCGCCGTGCACGGGCTGAAAGGCGCGCGGCACGTGCTGGACATCCGCAGCTACGGCCTGGCCGCTGGCATCACCATCGACCCGCTGCCGGGCGAGGCCGCCCGGCGCCCCTACGAGATCGCCATGGCCTGCTGGAAGAAGGGCTTCTACGTGCGCTACGGCGGCGACACCATCCAGCTCGCGCCGCCCTTCACCGCCGAGCCGGCCGAGATCGACCGCCTGACGAGCGCGCTGGGCGACGCGCTGGCGGAGACGGCCTGAGTTTCAGTAAGCTATTTTATTGATAGCTATTACCGCAATACCCACGCCGGCTAGAGTCTGTTTTTTCTTGAAAGACACCATGCAGAACGACAAACCCGTCACCCACACCGTCGGCCACCTGATCGACGGCCGGACCGTCGCCGACACCGCGCGCACTCAAGCCCTGTTCAACCCCGCCACCGGCCAGGTCAGCGCGCACGTGGCGCTGGCCGGCAAGGCGACGGTGGAGCAGGCCATCGCGTCGGCCGAGAAAGCCTTCCCGGCCTGGCGTGCCACGCCGCCGCTCAAGCGCGCACGTGTCATGAGCCAGCTCAAGGTGCTGCTGGAGCAGCACGCCGACGAGATCGCCGCCCTCATCACCGCCGAGCACGGCAAGGTGCTGGCCGACGCGCACGGCGAGCTGCAGCGCGGCATCGAGAACGTCGAATACGCCAGCTACGCGCCCGAGCTGCTCAAGGGCGAACACAGCCGCAACGTCGGCCCCGGCATCGACTCGTGGAGCGAGTTCCAGGCCCTGGGCGTGACGGCGGGCATCACGCCGTTCAACTTCCCGGCCATGGTGCCGCTGTGGATGTGGCCGATGGCCGTGGCCTGCGGCAACACCTTCGTCCTGAAGCCGTCCGAGCGCGACCCCAGCAGCGCCCTGTTCATCGCCGAGCTGGCGCAGCAGGCCGGCCTGCCGCCGGGCGTGCTGAACGTGGTCAACGGCGACAAGGAGGCGGTGGACACGCTGCTGCACGACCCGCGCGTGAAGGCCGTGAGCTTCGTCGGCTCCACGCCGATCGCCGAATACATCTACGCCGAAGGCTGCAAGCACGGCAAACGCGTGCAGGCGCTGGGCGGCGCCAAGAACCACGCCATCGTGATGCCCGACGCCGACATCGCGGGCGCCGTCAGCGCCATGATGGGCGCGGCCTACGGCTCGTGCGGCGAGCGCTGCATGGCGGTGCCGCTGATCGTGTGCGTGGGCGACGACACGGCCGACGCCATGATCGCCGGCCTGAAGACCGAGATCGCCAGGATGAAGGTCGGCCCCGGCACCGACAACGCCAACGACATGGGGCCGCTGGTGACGCAGCCGCATTTCGACAAGGTGAAGGGCTACGTGGACCAGGGCGTGGCCGAGGGCGCCCGGCTGCTGGTGGACGGCCGCGCGCTGAAGGTGGCGGGCCACGAGGGCGGCTACTTCCTGGGCCCCTGCCTGTTCGACGGCGTGAAGCCCGGCATGGCGATCTACCAGGAGGAAATCTTCGGCCCGGTGCTGGGCATCGTGCGCGTGCCGACGC
Source organism: Ottowia sp. (assembly GCF_016703145.1). Taxonomy (GTDB): domain Bacteria; phylum Pseudomonadota; class Gammaproteobacteria; order Burkholderiales; family Burkholderiaceae_C; genus Ottowia. The sequence continues at coordinate 679,448 of NZ_JADJCO010000003.1, forward strand.
TGCAGGACGGCATGCAGCTCATCGACGACCACGAATACGGCAACGGCACCTGCATCTTCACCCGCGACGGCGAAGCCGCACGCTACTTTACCGACCACATCCAGGTCGGCATGGTGGGCGTGAACGTGCCCCTGCCTGTGCCCGTGGCCTACCACTCGTTCGGCGGCTGGAAGCGCAGCCTGTTCGGCGACCTGCACGCCTACGGTCCCGACGCCGTGCGCTTCTACACCAAGCGCAAGACCATCACCCAGCGCTGGCCCTCGGCCGGCGTGCGCGAGGGGGCGGTGTTCAGCTTCCCGAGCAGCCGGTGACGGGCGGCCGCCATCCCTGACCCGACCTCGCTCCGCGCGCAGGGCGAGGCCAGCGCCGGTTCGGGCATCATGATGCCCGGCCGCCCGGGGAAACGGGCCGGCATCGGAATCACCCGACCCATCAACGACAAGCGGCGGACTGCACCGCCGCGCCCGAAGGAGACCCGCCATGCCCCATTACGGCGACTATCAGAACGAGATCTACGGCTTGGGCCTGCGCGGGATCGTGCCCAAGGTGCCGGTCAACGCGGCCCTGCTGGAGGAGCGCGCGATCGCCGCCATGCCGCCCTACTTGCGCGACTACGTCCAGGGCGGATGCGGTGACGAGCACACGCAGCGATCGAATTCGACCGCCTTCCAGCACTGGGGCATGGTGCCCCGGATGATGGTGGACGCGAGCGAGCGCGACCTGTCCATCGACCTGTTCGGCCTGCGCCTGCCTTCGCCGATTTTCATGAGCCCGATCGGCGTCACCGGCCTCTGCACCCCCGACGGCCATGGTGACATGCACGCGGCGCGGGCCTCGGCCGCCACCGGCGTGCCGATGATGGTCTCGACCCTGGCCAACGACCCGCTGGAAGAGGTGGCCAAGGCCGTGGGCGACACGCCCGCGATGTTCCAGCTTTACACGCCGCGCGACAAGGACCTCGCCGAGAGCCTGGTCCGCCGCGCCGAGGCGGCGGGCTACAAGGCCATCGTCGTCACGCTCGACACCTGGGTCACCGGCTGGCGTCCGCGTGACCTGAACGCGGGCAACTTCCCGCAGTTGCGCGGCCATGTACTGACCAACTACTTCCGCGACCCCGTCTTCCGCAAGCTGCTCGGCAAGCCGGTCGCCGAGAACCTGGCCGAAGCGGTCGGCCTGTGGGCGCGGCTGTTCGGCAAGGTGCTGACCTGGGACGACATGGCCTGGCTCAAGTCGATCACCCGCCTGCCCATCGTGCTGAAGGGCATCTGCCATCCGGACGACGCGCGGCGGGCGGTCGATGCCGGCGCGGACGGCATCTTCTGCTCCAACCACGGCGGCCGCCAGGCCAATGGCGGCATCGCGGCGATCGACATGCTGGCGGACGTCGTGCAGGCGGCGGGGGACGTGCCGGTGCTGTTCGATTCCGGCGTGCGCTCCGGCACCGACGTGGTGAAGGCGCTGGCGCTGGGCGCGCGCGCCGTCGGGATCGGGCGGCCTTTCGCCTACGGGCTGGTGCTCGACGGCGCCGACGGCGCGGCGCACGTGCTGAAGTGCATCCTGGCCGAGGCCGACCTGCTGATGGCGGTCAACGGCTACCCGACGCTCGGAGCCGTCCGCGCCGCCGGCGTGAAGCGGGTGTAGCGCGCGCTCCGCGGGGCCTTGGCCTCGGCGTGGGATGGGGTGGTGCGCGCTACAGGCCCTGAGCCAGCCGGCCCATCCGGTCCACGGCGAAGCGGAAGTACTCCGGCACGCAGTCCAGGTGGCCGAGTTCGGGCGTGGTGCAGTCGGTCAGCGTCACATGGCCGCGTGCGCCGGCCGCCTCGAAACTGCGCAGCGCCGACAGGGCGGCGGAGTAAGGCACCGTCTTGTCCTCCCGGCCGTGGAACATGTACACCGGCACGGCGGGCGCCCAGCCCAGGTGCACGCTGTGGTCCCGCGCGATGCTTTCCTTGTCATCGGCCAGATAGCGGTCGAGGAACAGCGTCTGGTAGGTCACGTCGGCGTCTTCCGGCACCATCTGGCGCAGCAGCAGGCGGCGCAGTTCGTCACGCACCGAGCCGGGGAGCTTGCTCAGATTGCCAGGGTCCAGCAATCGGCGCAGGGAAGATGGCAAACGTCTCAATTGCTCGTCCAGCGTCTCCTGCACGTCGTAGGGACCGCCACCGGGCACGGCGGCCTGCAGTTGCGTCGCCAGCGCGCCGCCTTCCTGCTGAATGACGCGGTGCTCCGCCATGGTGGCGTAGCCGCCTTCCGAATAGCCGGCCAGGAAGAGCTGTCCGTTGTCGGCCACGCCTTCCCGCAGCCGCCATTTCTGAGCGGCGGCGAGCATGTCGATGACCGCCCGTGCCGCCGGGGTGGCGGTCAGGTACGGGTGTTCCACGCCCTTGGACGCGCCGAAGCCCACGTAGTCGGGCGATACCACGATGTAGCCCAGCGAGGCCAGCACCAGCGGCGGCTCCACCGCCTCGACCTTGCGGGATGGCGCCTGGTCGTCGTGGAAGGTCGTGGCGTGCTGGTAGCTCAGCACCGGGCTGGCCACCACGACGGGCTTGATGGGCACGCTGACCAGTCCGGAAGCCTTCACCGGCATGCCGTTCTTGTCGGTGGTCATGTAGGTCAGGCGGTAGGAGGTCACGTCGTAGCGCGGCGCGATGCCCTCCCGCACCTTGCTCTCGGGCGAATGCAGGGCTTCGGTGATCTCGCTGGCCTTGATGGTGTTGACGGTGGCGCTCGACGTCAGGCTGCCGGGTCCGATGTCGGGTTCGGGCTCTGGTTCAGTGACGGGCGGTGGCGCGGGGGGCGCGGGAGCAGGTTCGGGCGCGTTCACCGGCGGCGGCGCGGGAGCAGGCTCGGGCGTGTTGACGGGCGGAGGCGCGGGAGCAGGCTCGGGTGTATTGACGGGCGGCGGTGCGGGCGTGGGGCCGGGTGTGTCTTCGTCATCGCCGCCGCCGCAAGCGGCCAGCATCAGACTCAAGGTCAGCGTGGCCAGCAGCGGGCGGCGCGGCGCGGGGCAAACGGGGGGTGGCGGCACGGTTCGAACTCCTGGAAGGCGTGGTGACAAACGCGACCCATCCGCCCGGGCTGTCCAAGGGGACGCTGGCCCGCACGGTCGAATGGACGGGCCATTTTGCCATCGTACCCGCGCGCCCCTGCCTCTAGAATCGTCTGCATGTCCCCTTGCGGCGATGCCACCGTCTACATCATCGACGACGACGCCAGCGTGCGCGAGGCGATGGCCTGGCTGTTGCGCTCGCGCCGGCTGCTGTCGGAGGCCTATGCCGGCGCGGCGGCGTTCGAGCAGGCGCTGGGCGAGACCGAGCCCGACACCCCCGGCTGCATCCTGCTGGACGTGCGCATGCCCGGCCTGAGCGGGTTGGCGCTGTTCGACCGCCTGCTGGAGCGCGGCATCGCCTCGGCGTGGCCGGTGATCTTCCTCACCGGCCACGCCGACGTGCCGACGGCCGTGGACACGGTCAAGCGCTGCGCCTTCGACTTCTGCGAGAAGCCCTTCTCCGACAACGCCCTGGTCGACCGCGTGGAGCAGGCACTGGCGCTGTCGCGCGAGCGCGTGGCCCAGCGCGCCGCCCAACGCGCGCTGCGCGCGCGGGTGCGGGAGCTGACCGAGCGCGAGCGCGACGTGATGCGCCTGATCGCCGAGGGTCGGCCTAACAAGCTGATCGCCGAGGAGCTGGGCATCAGCGTGCGCACGGTGGAGGTGCACCGCGCCCGCGTGTTCGAGAAGATGGACGTGAAGTCGGCCGTGGAGTTGGCCAATTCGCTTCAAAAAATATAGCTACCAGCGCAGTATTCATACGGGATTCAGGCCAAAAAGGCTTGAAACTCGCGTTTTCTCAAGGCTGGTCCCGCACCGCCCACTCGATCAGCCGATCCAGCGCCGGCCGCGCGGCGCCCGCGTTGGGGTGGTTGACGAGGCCGACCACGGCGTACTTCTGGCCCGAGCGGCCCCAGGCGTAGCCGGCCACCGCCGCCACGTCGCGCAGCGTGCCGGTCTTCAGGCGCGCGTTGCCGATGGCCTCGGACTCCGGGCTGCGCGCCGCCAGGCGCCGCGCCGTGCCGTCCACGCCGGCGATCGGCAGCGACTGCTCGAACACGGCGGCATGCGGGTCCTCCGCCGCCTGCTGCAGCAGCGCGGCCAGCGACGCGGCGGTGGCGCGCCCGTCGCGCGACAGGCCCGAGCCGTTGTCCACCACCGGCGTGGCGCGCAGCCCGAAGCGCTGGCGCCACCAGCGCCGCAGGGCGTTGCCCGACTCGGCGAAGCTGCCGCGCCCGTCGCCGCTGGACGACAGGGTCAGGAAGAGCTGCTGCGCCATCACGTTGTTGGAGAGCTTGTTGATGTCGGCCACGATGTCGGCCAGCGGCAGCGAGTAGCCAGTCACCAGCGGCTGGCCGGTGGCGGGGCGGTCCAGCCACTTCACCTGGCCGGTCAGAAAGCCGCCGGCGCCGCGCCACATGGCCTCGATCACGCGCGGCGCGTGGCTGGCCGGATCGACGTGGGCGACGGCCCACTGCTGCTCGCCGCAGCCGAGGGCGTAGCGGCCGCCGAAGGTGACGCGGCCGGGGTCGCTGAAGTCGGCCGCCAGGCGCGCGCGCCAGTCGCCGCAGGCGCCGGTGGCGGCGTCCACCTCGGCGGGAATCTCGACGCCGGCGATCGGCGGCTCGCTCTCCACCCGCACGCGGCGCCGCGCGGCGTCGGGCACGAAGCGGAAGACCAGCGCCTTGAAGTTGACCAGCAGCCCGTCCGGCCCGACGTTGTAGGGCCGCAGCGGGTCGTCGTCGAAGGCGGCGGCGTCGTGCGGCGGCAGGCGGAACACGCTGTTGTCCAGCAGAATGTCGCCGTCGATGGCGCGCACGCCCTTGTCGCGGATGGCCGCGATCAGGTCGGCCAGGCGCTCGCGCACCAGCTTGGGGTCGCCGCTGCCCTTGATCAGCAGGTCGCCGTGCAGCACGCCGCGGGCGACGTAGCCCTGGGTGAAGACGCGCGTCTTCCAGAAATGGCCCGGCCCCAGCAGATCCAGCGCGGCGTAGGTGGTGACGAGCTTCATCACCGAGGCCGGGTTCATCGGCGCGTCGGCCTGCCAGGACAGGCGCGCCGGGTTGCGCTCGCCGCCGATATGGGCCGCCGCCCGGCCGACGGCGCCGGGCGGCGGCGGCAGCGGCGCCACCACCATGGCCACGCTGGCTTCGGGAATGCCGGCGCGCGCCAGCGCCTGCGCCACCTCCGGCGGCAGCGCCTGCGCCGCCGCGCCCCACGCCCATCCCAGCCCGGCGGCGCTCAGGCCGATCGATCGCCACATGCTTCGCATGGAGGCCGAGTGTAGGGCGGGACGGGCGGCGGGTCAGGACGGGAATTTCAGTGTTTTCGGGCCTTTGCTGGCGCGGATATTGCGCTGATAGCTATCAATATTGAAGTGACGAGGCCTGCGCCGCAAGGCGGTCAGATGCCGATGGTGCCGCCGTCCGCGCGCGTGACCACCACCGTGGCCGAGCGCGGGCGCTTGTGGCCGGCGTGGGCCGTGTCGCCGGCGGGCGCCTGGCTGCCGGGCCAGTGGCTGGTGAAGGTGCTGGTGGCGAAATCGGCCGTGTCCTCGCCCGGGTGCTGCACGTTGAAGAACAGCGTCTTGCCGTCCGGCGTGACGGTCACGCCGGTGATCTCGCAGTCGAACGGGCCGACCAGGAAGCGGCGCACCGTGGCATCCGTGGGCTTGGCGCCCATGCGGGTGGGCTGGCCGTCCTTGGTGGTCAGCGTGCCGCCGTCGCCCACCTGGCCGGGGAGGGCGGCCAGCATCATGCAGTTGGTGACGTCGGTGTAGGCGCCGTCGTCGGTCTGGATCCACAGCAGGCCGCCGCCGGCGCTGCGCTGGTCGAAGTACAGGCCGTCGGGGCTGGAGAAGTCGTTCGCGGCCGTCAGGCCGGAGAGGTTCTCGCTTTGCGCGCCGTCCTCGCGGGCGCCGAACAGGAACACGTCCCAGTGGAACTTGGTGGCGGCCTGGCTGCCGTCCTCGCGCCAGCGCACGATGTGGCCGTTGGCGTTGCCCACGCGCGGATTGGCGGCGTCGAGGCTGGCGGCGGTGCGCTGCGAGTTGTTGGTCATGGTCATGTAGACCTCGTGGTTCAGCGGGTTCACGCCGCCCCATTCCGGCCGGTCCATCTTGGTGGCGCCACGGAAGTCGGCGGCCAAGCGGCAGAACATCACCACGTCGGCCTGGTCGGCGAACGGGTACACGGGGTTGGAGGCGTCCAGCCCGTGCTGGCCGTGGGCCAGCTCCAGCCATTCGCCGGTGCCGTCGTCGTTGAATTTGGCGACGTAGAGCGTGCCCTGGTCCAGGTACTTGGCGCCCGCGGCCGTGCCGCCGTTGATGTCCCGCGGGTCCCACTGGGCGTCGGACACGAACTTGTAGACGTACTCGTTGCGGGCGTCGTCGCCCGAGTAGATGACGATCGGCTCGCCGGCCCGGGCGGGCGCGGGCCACGCACCCTCGTGGTTGAAGCGGCCCAGCGCCGAGCGCTTGACGGGCTTGCTGTCGGGGCGGAACGGATCGATCTCGACCACCCAGCCGAAGCTGTTGAAGATGTTGCGGTAGTCGTCGGCGGGCGCGGCACCGCTGGCCTGGCTGTTCCAGCGCGGGTAGGGCTCGCCCTCGGGCGTGTCCCAGCCGTAGGGGTTGGCGCGGCCCTCTGGCAAGCCGTAGCGCTTGAAGGCCGCGATGTCCTCGGCGCCGCGGCGGGCGTCATCGCCCGCCGCGCGGCCGAGCACGTTCAGGTAGTTTTCCTCGCAGGTCAGGTAGGTGCCCCAGGGCGTGTAGCCGCAGGCGCAGTTGTTGTTCATGCCGAAGGCTTCGCGGCCGTCGGGCGAGAGCCGGGTGACCAGCCGGGCGCTGCCGGCGGCGGGGCCGCCCACGTCCATCGGCGTGGCCGAGTGCACGCGGCGGTTGTAGCGCGAGCCGCGCACCATCTCCATGTCGTTGCCGCCGGCCTTGCGGCGCACTTCCACCACGCTGGCGCCGTGGGCGAAGATTTCCTTGTCCACCTCGCCGGCGGGGCGCTTGCCGCCCACCCTGGTGGAGCCGGCCGGGTGCAGGCCGTAGGGGGCGACCACGTACTCGTGGTTGACGCACAGCAGCCCGCGGTTGGAGCGGGCGGCGTCGAACGTGCCGTCGTCGGCCAGGCCGAAGAAGACCATGCCGTCGTGGCCGTCGCCGATGCGGCGCTGGTAGGACTCGGCCGTCTCCGAGCCGTCGTCCCGCCACGAGGCGTCGCCGAACTGCATCGGGTCGCCTAGCGCGTGCAGGATGCTGATCTGGTAGCCCTCGGGCACGGTCACCTGGTCGGCGTTGGTTTTGGCCACCGCGGCGAAATTGAAGCCGGCCGGGGCCGGCGCGGGCGGAGAAGCGTCGCCGCCGTCGCTGCCGCCGCAGGCGGAGAGGCCCGCGCCGCCGAGCAGCGCGGCCGTGGCGGCGCCGACGCCGCCACGCAGCGCGCCGCGCCGGCTCAGGCGCACGGCCAGGATGCCGTCGATGTGCGGGTTGGAAGAGGGGTTGAGGATCTCGTTGTCGTCGTATTCGGACGCGGGGGTGGGGTTCATCGCTCGTGGGTTCCGATTTGTTGAATGGACGGGTCGAACCCCGGCATCCTGGAGGCCGAACATGGCGCTGTCGTGACGGCGGCGTGACGCTTTCTTGACATCTCGGCCCGGCGGCCCGGGGGCCACGCCGGCCACCCGTGCCGCGAATGCGGCATACACTTGAATCGGCATCGCCCACCCGGCGGGGCCGCCCCACTGGTCCGCTCACGAGGCGGTAACTTCCAGGAGACACGCACGATGAACGCCCCCCTGCCCGAGCACATCCGCAAGGCGCTCGAAACCGTCACGCTCGACGACAAATACAGCCTGGAGTACGGCCGCGCCTTCATGAGCGGCATCCAGGCGCTGGTCAAGCTGCCCATGCTGCAGCGCCAGCGCGACCAACTGGCGGGCAAGAACACCGCCGGCTTCGTCAGCGGCTACCGCGGCTCGCCGCTGGGCGGCTACGACCAGGCGCTGTGGGCGGCCAAGAAGTACCTACAGGCGCAGAACATCGTGTTCCAGCCTGGCGTCAACGAAGAACTGGCGGCCACCGCCCTGTGGGGCACGCAGCAGCTCGGCTTCGCGCCGCCGGGCAGCAACAAATTCGACGGCGTGTTCGGCATCTGGTACGGCAAGGGGCCGGGGGTGGACCGCACGGCCGACGTCTTCAAGCACGCCAACATGGCGGGCACCACGCCCTGGGGCGGCGTGATCGCCGTGGCCGGCGACGACCACGTGGCCAAGAGCTCCACCGCCGCGCACCAGAGCGACCACATCTTCAAGGCCTGCGGTCTGCCGGTGTTCTTCCCCTCGACGGTGCAGGAGATCCTGGACCTGGGCCTGCACGCCTTCGCCATGAGCCGCTACGCCGGCGTGTGGGCGGGCATGAAGACGATCCAGGAGATCGTCGAGTCCAGCGCCACGGCCCTGATCGACCCCGAGCGGGTGCGCATCGCGCTGCCCACCGACTTCGAAATGCCGCCGGGCGGCGTGCACATCCGCTGGCCGGACGCCGCGCTGCCGCAGGAGGAGCGCCTGTTCAATACCAAGTGGTACGCGGCGCTGGCCTACGTGCGCGCCAACCGGCTCAACTACAACGTGATCGCCGGGCCCGACGACCGCTTCGGCATCATCGCCAGCGGCAAGGCGTTCAACGACACCCGCCAGGCGCTGCTGGACCTGGGCCTGGACGACGCCACCTGCCGCCAGCTCGGCATCCGCCTGCACAAGGTGAACGTGGTGTGGCCGCTGGAGGCGCAGATCACGCGCCAGTTCGCCACCGGCCTGCGCGAGATCCTGGTGGTGGAGGAGAAGCGCCAGGTCATCGAATACCAGCTCAAGGAGGAGCTGTACAACTGGCGCGCCGATGTGCGCCCCAATGTGCTGGGCAAGTACCACGAGGGCGACGAGTCGGACCACACCGGTGGTGAATGGTCGCGGGGCAACCCCACGGCCAACGTGCTGCTGCGCGCCAACGCCGACCTGTCGCCGGCCCTGATCGCGCGCGCCATCGCGCAGCGGCTCAAGAAGCTGGGCATCGACAGCGGCATGCAGGCGCGCATCGACCGCCAGTTGGCGGTGCTGGACGCCACCGACCGCGCCATGCAGTCGCTGCATGTCAGCGGCTCGGGCGCCGACCGCATGCCCTGGTTCTGCTCCGGCTGCCCGCACAACACCAGCACCCGCGTGCCCGAGGGCTCACGCGCCATGGCCGGCATCGGCTGCCACTTCATGAGCATCTGGATGGACCGCGACACGGTCGGCTTCACCCAGATGGGCGGCGAGGGCGTGCCCTGGGTCGGCCAGCAACCCTTCAGCCACGAGAAGCACGTGTTCGCCAACCTGGGCGACGGCACCTACTACCACAGCGGCACGCTGGCGGTCCGCCAAGCCATCGCCGCCGGCGCCGACATCACCTACAAGATCCTCTACAACGACGCCGTGGCCATGACCGGCGGCCAGCCCATCGGCGAGCGGCCGGACGGCCTGTCGGTGATCCAGATCGCGCAGAACATGCGCGCCGAGGGCGCGGCCAAGATCACCATCGTTACCGATGAGCCCGAGAAATACGACCAGGCGCGCAAGGAAGGGCTGCCGGACGGCATCGAGATTCACCACCGCGACCGGCTGGACGCCGTGCAGCGCGCGTTCCGCGAGATCAAGGGCACCACCGTCATCATCTACGACCAGACCTGCGCCACCGAGAAGCGCCGCCGCCGCAAGCGCGGCACGATGGCGGACCCGGCGGTGCGCGTGCTCATCAACGACCTGGTGTGCGAGGGCTGCGGCGACTGCAGCGTGCAGAGCAACTGCCTCTCCGTGGAGCCGCTGGAGACCGAGTTCGGCCGCAAGCGCACCATCAACCAGAGCAGCTGCAACAAGGACATGTCCTGCCTCAAGGGCTTCTGCCCCAGCTTCATCACCGTGGAGGGCGGGCAGCTCAGGAAGAAGGCCAAGGCCAGGTCCGGCGTGTCGCCCTTCGAGCTGGGCGCGCTGCCCGAGCCCGCGCTGCCCACGCCCGAGGCCGGCGGCGCCTGGGGCATCGTGGTGGCGGGCGTGGGCGGCACCGGCGTCATCACCATCGGCCAGTTGCTGGGCGTGGCCGCGCACATGGAGGGCAAGGGCATCGTCACGCAGGACGCCGCCGGCCTGGCGCAGAAGGGCGGCGCGACCTGGAGCCACGTGCTGATCGGCGCCACGCAGGACGACATCCGCACCACGCGCGTGAGCATGGCCGCGGCCGACCTGGTCATCGGCTGCGACCCCATCGTCGCCGCCAACAAGGAGACGGTGCTGCGCATGCGCGAGGGGCGCACGCACGTGGCGCTCAATTCGCACGGCACGCCCACGGCCGCCTTCGTCACGGACGGCGGCTGGCAGAACCCGGCCGAGCGCTGCGCCGCCGACATCGCGCGCGCCGTCGGCCCGCGCGGCCTGGCCAGCTTCGACGCCGACGCCGTCGCCGGCCGGCTGATGGGTGACACGCTCTACGTCAACCCGATGCTGCTGGGCTACGCCTGGCAGAAAGGCTGGGTGCCGCTGGCGCGCGAGTCGCTGCTGCGCGCCATGGAGCTGAACAACGTGCAGGTCGACAACAACAAGGCTGCCTTCGAGTGGGGCCGCCAGGCGGCGCACGACTTCTCGCGCGTGGAAAACGCGCTGAAAGGGGCGCTGGCCGGCAGCGGCGGCGCGCAGGTGATCGAGTTCAGGAAGCGTGAGACGCTGGACATGCTGCTCGGCCGCCGCGTGGAGTTCCTCACCGCCTACCAGAACGCCGCCTACGCGCAGCAGTACAAGACCTTCGTCGAGCAGGTGCAGCAGGCCGAGAGCCGGCTGGGCCGCACCAGTCTGAGCGAGGCGGTGGCGCGTTACCTGTACAAGCTGATGGCCTACAAGGACGAGTACGAGGTGGCCCGGCTGCACAGCGATCCGGCCTTCCTGGCCCGCATCGGCGCCCAGTTCGAGGGCGAGTACAAGCTCAATTACCACTTGGCGCCGCCCCTTGCGGCCAAGCGCAACGAGAAGGGCGAATTGGTCAAGAAGAAGTACGGCCCGGGCATGCTGACCGCCTTCCGGTGGCTGGCTCGGCTCAAGGGCCTGCGCGGCGGGCCGCTGGACTTCTTCGGCCGCACCGAGGAGCGCCGCGCCGAGCGCGCGCTGATCCAGCAGTACCGCGCCAGCCTGGAGGAAGTGCTGAAGTCGCTGTCGGCCGACAACCACGCGGCTGCCGTCGAGGTCGCCCGCATCCCGGAGCAGATCAAGGGCTACGGCCACGTGAAGGAGCGCAACCTGAAGGCGGCGCGCGAACGCTGGGAGGCGCTGATGGCCCAGTGGCGCCAGCCGGGCGGCGCGCCCGTGGTCCGGCAGGCGGCCTGATTTAGGTGCTCCGCGGATTCCTGCGGAAGGCTGCCTTGATCTTCAGGAAGAAGCAGTCGGCATCGCGGTAGCCGAGAGCCTGGCGTTTGCTCAGTTTGATCGTGTTGTGCCTTGGAACTGGCCGGTGACTGCGGCTGGGGCAGCTGCGGAGGCCGTCAGGCGCCAGGCCTGCGTCGGCGCCGGGCGAGCAGGCCAACACCGGCGGCGAGCAGAACCAGCGCGGGCACGCCGAGCGCCGGCACCGGGGCCGGGGCCGGCGGGGTGCCGCGAATGGTCAGCGTGTACGGCCCCGTCGATGATCCGAAACCGTCGGCGCGGAACACGTAGCTGCCGGTGACCGGGGCGACGAATATCACGCGCGAACTTTCGAAGGCATCGCAATCGACGCCAAGCGGATTGTCGTCGGTGCCAAAGCCGTCGTCGTCGTAGACATCGGCGTTGGCGATGTCGCTGGCGTCGCTGCCCGGAAAGAACACGGACAGGATCGGATCGAGCGGCCGTGAGACGCCATCCAGGTCGCAGACGAGGGTGCTGGTGACACTGGTACCCGCCGTTATCGGAACGGTGTACAGGTCATACTGGGGATCGCTGGCGATATTGCCGGAGTGGGTCTCGACGAAGGACGTCTGGGCGAGGGTGATGCCTGGCAGCGCCAAGCAGAGAAACGCGAACAGGCGAACGATCATGGGCATGAGGGCGACCTCTTTCGGCAGGATGCGCAAAGACACGGAGGGCGAGAATTCGTGCCATGTCAGCAACATAGCCTCGCTTGATGCATTGTATCAAGGGAGTCACAAATGATGCAATACCGAACGCACCGGCCGGCCACGGGCGGTGCTCCCCTGCTGGAGGCCGCCATGACCGCGCACGGCGCACCCGTTGCTTGACGTCGGCAGCCACAGCGAAGCGGGCAAGCACGGGGTTTTAGGGGTCATATCGAACTTCAGAGCCCACCCGGTAAGCGTCAGCAGCTATTAAATATGTAGCAATCGGCGAAGCCCCGCAGCTTACTACAATACGCGGTTGCCTCGCGTGCCCGCTGATCGCGGGCGCGCCTTCCCGCCCGGGCGCCCGCCGCGTGCCGCGTGCCTGCCGCCATCCCTTCCTCAGGAGTCCCGTCGTGTTCATCTCCAACGCTTTCGCCCAGACCGCCCCGGCCGCCGCCGCGGGCGGCGATATCTCCTCCTCGATCATGGGCATGCTGCCGCTGGTGCTGATGTTCGTGGTGCTGTACTTCATCATGATCCGCCCGCAGATGAGAAAGCAGAAGCAGCACCGCACCATGATCGACGCCCTGGCCAAGGGCGACGAGATCGTCACCGCCGGCGGCCTGCTGGGCCGGGTGACCGCGCTGTCCGAGGGCCAACTGGGCCTGCAGATCGCGCCCGGCGTCGAGGTGCAGGTGCAGCGCAGCGCCGTGGCGCAGGTGCTGCCCAAGGGAACCATCAAGTAAGCCGGCGACTCGCACCGGCACCGCGCGCCCTGCCGTCCTCCGCGCCGGCCCGTCCCCGGGCCGGCGTCCGCCTCCGATCCCGCACCTCCCCATGAACCGCTACCCGCTCTGGAAGTACGCGATCATCCTCATCACGCTGGTGGTGGGACTGATGTACACCCTGCCCAATTTCTTCGGCGAGGCGCCGGCGGTGCAGGTGTCCGCCGGCAAGGTGACCACCCGGGTCGATGCGGGCACCCTGTCGCGGGTGGAGGAGGCGCTGCGGGCCGCCGGCGTGACGCCCACCCAGCTCGGCCTGGAGGCCGGCTCGGTGCGGGCGCGCTTCGACACCACCGACATCCAGCTCAAGGCCAAGGACGCGGTCGAGCGGGCGCTCAACCCCGATCCGGCCGAGCCGGGCTACATCGTGGCGCTGAACCTCGTGTCGCGCTCGCCCGCCTGGCTGACCGCGCTGCACGCCAAGCCCATGTACCTGGGGCTGGACCTGCGCGGTGGCGTGCACTTCCTGCTGCAGGTGGACATGCGCGCGGCGCTGACCAAGAACCTGGACACGCAGGTGGGCGACCTGCGCGTCGCGCTGCGCGACAAGAACGTGCGCCACGGCGGCATTGCCCGCGAGGGACAGGCCATCGAGATCCGCGCCGGCGACCCGGCCACGCTGGAGGCGGCACGCGGCGTCGTCGCCGACAAGTTCGCCGACCTGCAGGTCAATCCCGGCCAGAGCGCCGGCGATCGCCTGGTGCTGACCTTCAAGCCCGAGGCGCTGCGCCGCGTGCAGGACAACGCCGTCAAGCAGAACATCACCACCCTGCACAACCGCGTCAACGAGCTGGGCGTGGCCGAGCCGGTGATCCAGCAGCAGGGCGCCGACCGCGTGGTCGTGCAACTGCCCGGCGTGCAGGACACGGCCAAGGCCAAGGACATCCTGGGCCGCACCGCCACGCTGGAGATGCGTCTGGTCGACGAGAGCGCCGAGGGCCGCGCCGCCGAGATGAGCGGCGGCACGGTGCCTTTCGGCTCCGAGAAATTCCTGTTGCGCGACGGCTCGCCGGTCATCGTCAAGCGCCAGGTCATCCTGACCGGCGACAGCCTGACCGACGCGCAGCCCGGCTTCGACCAGCAGACCCAGCAGCCCAAGGTGGACCTGACCGTGGACAGCAAGGGCGGCCGCATCATGCGCGACACGAGCCGCGAGAACTTGAAGAAGCGGATGGCCATCATCCTGTTCGAGAAGGGCAAGGGCGAGGCGCTGACCGCCCCCGTGATCCAGGCCGAGTTGGGCACGCGCTTCCAGATTTCCGGCTCCATGACGGTGAACGAGGCCAACGACCTGGCGCTGCTGCTGCGCGCCGGCTCGCTGGCGGCGCCGATGGAGATCATCGAGGAGCGCACCATCGGCCCCAGCCTGGGCGCCGAGAACATCGACAAGGGTTTCCACAGCGTGATGTGGGGCTTCCTGGTCATCGCGGCGTTCATGTGCCTGTACTACATGCTGTTCGGCGTGTTCTCCGCCATCGCGCTGACCTTCAACCTGCTGATGCTGGTGGCCATCCTGTCGATGCTGCAGGCCACGCTGACCCTGCCGGGCATGGCGGCGGTGGCACTGACGCTGGGCATGGCCATCGACGCCAACGTGCTGATCAACGAGCGCATCCGCGAGGAGCTGCGCGGCGGTGCTTCGCCGCAAGCCGCCATCCATGCCGGCTTCGACCGCGCGTGGGCGACCATCCTGGACTCCAACGTCACCTCGCTGATCGCCGGCCTGGCGCTGCTGGCCTTCGGCTCGGGGCCGGTGCGCGGCTTCGCGGTGGTGCACTGCATCGGCATCCTGACCTCGATGTTCTCGGCCGTGTTCTTCGCCCGCGGCATCGTCAACTTCTGGTACGGACGCCAGAAGAAACTCAAGTCGGTGTCGATCGGCACCGTGTGGAAGCCGGAGGCCGGGAAGGCCCTGGCGCCCGACGCCGGCCGCGTGCGCTGAAAGGGAGCATCCAAAGATGGAATTCTTCAAGATCCGGCGCGACATCCCGTTCATGCGGCACGCGCTGATTCTCAATGTCGTGTCGTTCCTGACTTTCGCGCTGGCGGTGTTCTTCCTCGTCACGCGCGGCCTGCACCTGTCGGTGGAGTTCACCGGTGGTACGGTGATGGAGGTGGCCTACAGCCAGCCGGCCGACCTCGGCAAGGTGCGCGGCACCATCGCATCGCTGGGCTACAGCGACGTGCAGGTGCAGAACTTCGGCACCTCGCGCGACGTGATGATCCGCCTGCCGGTGCAGAAGGGGCAGACCTCGGCCCAGCAGAGCGAGCGCGTGCTGCAGGCGCTCAAGACGGCCAGCGCGGACGTGGCACTGCGCCGCACCGAGTTCGTCGGCCCGCAGGTCGGGCAGGAACTGGCCGTCGACGGGCTGAAGGCCCTGGCCTTCGTCATCATCGGCATCATGATCTACCTGTCGATGCGCTTCGAGTGGAAGTACGCCGTCGCCGGCATCATCGCCAACCTGCACGACGTGGTGATCATCCTGGGCTTCTTCGCCTTCTTCCAGTGGGAGTTCTCGCTCTCCGTGCTGGCGGCGGTGCTGGCGGTGCTGGGCTATTCGGTGAACGAGTCGGTGGTGATCTTCGACCGGATCCGCGAGAACTTCCGGCGCTACCGCAAGATGAGCACGGTGGAGATCATCAACAACGCCATCACCGCCAACATCAGCCGCACCATCATCACCCACGGCTCGACGCAGATCATGGTGGTGTCGATGCTGCTGTTCGGCGGCGAGACGCTGCACTACTTCGCCATGGCGTTGACCATCGGCATCCTGTTCGGCATCTACTCCTCCGTGTTCGTGGCCGCCGCCATCGCGATGTGGCTGGGCGTCAAGCGCGAGGATCTGGTCAAGCCCAGCCGCAGGGAAGAGGGCGACCCGAACGATCCCAACGCTGGCGCGATGGTGTAGGTGGGCGCGGTCCGGCAGGGAGGGGTGCGCGCCGAGCCGGGGCGGCGGCCGCGGTAGCCGTCAGTGGGCCACGCGGCGGCCCGCGTCGTCGCACAGCTCGTCCAGCACCAGCAGGTCCGGGCTGGCGCCCACGCGCCAGTAGACCATCATGATGAGGATCTTCAGGTCGTCCAGCGCCAGCGGCGGCTCGGGCACGACCAGGGCACGGTCGATCACCAGCTCGCGCAGCCCGGCCGGCAGCGCGCCCGCGTCTTCCAGGAAGCGCAGGCAGGCGATGCCGTGCGGGCCCAGGTGCTCCAGTTCCGCCGGGCGGTACACGCGCAGGCTGTTCGGCGCGGCGGGCCAGGCGGGGAACTGTTCGGGTGCCAGGTGCGGAGGGCCGACGACCGGCTCCAGGCGCACGCCGTGGGCCGCTTTGTGCAGGCCGTCCAGCCAGGTGAGCGCCTGCTGGATCTCCTCGCGGCCGAAGCCGGCGCTGCCGAGCCGGTGGGCCAACTGCTCCCGGCCGGGGCAGTGGTCACCGCCCCAATAGTTCTCGTAGACATACACGAGCACTTCATACATGGGGTCAATATAGCGCATGCCGATGGCGGAGCGCTCCCTTGTCAGCGCGCCAGTCAGGCCCGTCCCAGCCGTTGGAACAGCCCGCCCGGCAGGCGGCCAACATGGCCGTCCAGCTCCAGCTCCAGCAGCCGGGCCTGCAGCGTGGCCGTGTCCAGGCCGGTGCGGGCCATCAGCGCGTCCAGCCCCACGGGATCGGCGCCCAGGGCCTCCAGCAAGGCGGTTTGGGGACCGTCTGGGGGCTCAGCCGGCGTCGGGTAAGCGCTTTCAGCTATTGATTCAGGAGCGACCTTTGCTGGCCAACGCAGCTCTTCCAGCACGTCCTGCGCCGTTTCCACCAGCTTGGCGCCCTGGCGGATGAGCTGGTGGCAGCCGCGCGATTGCGGGTTGTGGATGGAGCCAGGGATGGCGAACACCTCCTTGCCCTGCTCGGCCGCCAGCCGCGCGGTGATGAGCGAGCCGGACTGCGGCGCCGCCTCGACCACCAGCGTGCCCTGAGCCAGCCCGGCGATCAGGCGGTTGCGCTTGGGGAAGTTGGCCGGCAGCGGCGGCGTGCCCAGCGGGTATTCGCTGACGATCAGGCCGTGGCGCGCGATGCGGTGCGCCAGTTCGCGGTGCTGGCGCGGATACACCCGGTCGATGCCGGTGCCGATCACGGCGATGGTGGCCAGCCGCCGCGGCGGCGCGGCTTCATCGACGGCCTGCAGCGCGCCCTCGTGCGCGGCGCCGTCCACGCCCAGCGCCAGGCCGGAGACGATGCTCAGCCCCGTGGCGCCCAGGGCCTGCGCGAACTGCTGCGCGTTCTGCCGTCCTTGCGGCGTGGGGCTGCGGCTGCCGACCAGGGCCAGCGCCCGGGCCGGCCAACCGTTCGCTTCATGATTGATAGCTGTCAGCGCAATATTGGTGCTGGCTTGAGGCCGATTTGATTCGGAATCGATGAGCTGTACCTGTCCCAGCAGGTACAGCATCAGCGGCGGATCCTCGATGGCCAGCAGGCTGGCTGGGTAGGCGCTGTCGCCCAGGGTGGCGATGCGGCGCGCCAGTCCGCCTTCGGCCGCCGCCAGCCAGTCGCCGGTGGCCTGCAGCAGCGCCGGCAGGCCCTCGGGCTCCCGCGCCAGGGCGTCGGCCTGGGCGGAGGTGACCACCTGGCGCAGCGCGGCGCCGCCTTGCTGGAAGATGGCCTGCGGCAACCCGAAGGCCGCCAGCAGGCGCCGCGCCGTGTCGTTGCCGACGCCCGGCGTCAGGGTCAGCCGCAGCCAGGCGGCCAGTTCATCGCGTTCCATGGCTTGCGGCGCCTCCAGCCCCTCAGCGTGGGCTCACCAGCTTGTCGCCCACCTGGACGGGATTGGTGATTTCCATCACCAGCACGTAGGACACGCGGTCGAAGGGCCGGAACACCATGGCCAGGCCGTTGCGCTCGTCGGGGAGCTTGATCAGCTCGCGCTTCTCGCCGGTCTTGTCTAGCAAGCGCGGGCCGGTGGACAGCAGCGCCAGCACGTGGCCGCTCTGGACGCCGTCGCGCAGCCCCTTGTTGATGACCACCACCTGGTTCTGGCCGGCGTAGCGCACCGAGTTGCCATGCACCGAGACCACGCGCGCGTCCACCGGCTGCTCGGGCGCGTGGGGCACGTAGCCGCGGTACTCGCGCGGCGGCTCGGGCAGCAGGCGGTCGCCGGCGCGCACCTCTTCCTTGCTGCCGACGATGTCGACCGTGGCGGGCACGGGCAGGCGCCTGAGCGTCCCCTCGCCGGCGGCTGGCAGGCGCGGCGGGGTGAAGCGCTGGTCCACCACCTCTTCCGACTCGCTCTCGCCGCGCGCCAACGAGGCCTGGCCGACGTACTGACCCTCGTAGCCCAGGATGTCGCCGCTCACCGGGTCCTTCAGCGCCTTGGCGGTGCGGAACACGCGGAAATCGGTCGGCCGCCCTGGCCCGGACAGCAGCGGCGCATCGGCCGGGCCGCGCGCGTAGGCGCGGTCGCCCTTGACCGCCAGCACGCGGTCCTGGTTGCCCAGGGCCACGATGCGCGGGGCGCGCTGGAAGGTGTCGTCGTCCACCACCAGTGGCTCGGTCAGGAAGGGCTCGATCAGGTGCGGCTGCAGCGTCGGCAGCGGGCCGGCGCCCAGTACCTCGGCGCGGTTGCGCGGCGACACGCGCACGGTGTCGACCGGCTGCCCCTCCACCGCGCGGCGCGCGCGCAGGAAGACGCGACCGCCCACGCGCTCCAGGTAGAGCTGCTGGCCGGGGTAGATCAGGTGCGGGTTGCGGATGTCCCGCAGGTTCATGCCCCACAGCTCGGGCCAGCGCCAGGGCGAGCGCAGGAACCGGCCCGAGATGCCCCACAGGGTGTCGCCGCGGCGCACGGTGTAGCCGTCGGGCGCGTCGGGTGCCAGGGCCGACAGCGGCACGCCGGCTTCGGCCACCTGCTGCGCGGTGGCGTGTTGCTCGGCCGTGACGGGGCTGTGGACGCCCTGCTGCGCCTGCGCGGGCAGGCTGGCCAGGGCGGCGGCCAGCAGGCGGAGGGGCAGGACCAGGGTGCGCGCGGCACCAGGAAAAAACCGTTTCATTGTTTTGCTGCGTGGCGTCGGCGTCCTTGACAAAGCACGGGTATTCTGCTTTCAAGTCCTTGATCCGGCAACGCTATTGGCCCCGGCTGGCCACGCCGCCAGCGAAAAATGGCGAAAATAGCCACATCTTTCCAACGTTGCCCATGGCCTTGCTTCCCATTCTTCGCTATCCCGATCCGCGCCTGCACAAGGTGGCCCAGCCCGTGCGGGTGGTGGACGAGCGCATCCGCGCGCTGGCGGCCGACATGCTGCAGACCATGCGCCAGGCCGAGGGCATCGGCCTGGCCGCCACGCAGGTGGACGTGCACGAGCGCGTGATCGTGATCGACGTGTCCGAGAAGCGCGACGCGCCGATGGTGCTGGTCAACCCCGAGCTGCTGTGGACCAGCGATGAGCGCGTCAAGGGCGACGAGGGCTGCCTGTCGGTGCCCGGCATCTACGACGGCGTGGAGCGCGCCGCCCAGGTGCGCGTGCGCGCGCTCGACGAGCACGGCCAGGCGCGCGAGATCGCCGCCGACGGCCTGCTGGCCGTGTGCATCCAGCACGAGATGGACCACCTGATGGGCAAGGTGTTCGTCGAGTACCTTTCGCCGCTCAAGCGCGGCCGCATCAAGACCAAGCTGCTCAAGGCCGAGCGCCAGGACGTGCAGGAACGCGAGCGGGAGCGCGCCTAGTGGTCCGGACCGTCCTGGCCACCCTTGCCGGCGCCCTCGTCCTGGCTGGCTGCGCCTTCGTCAACCCCGAGCGCATCGCCCCCGGCACGCCCGCGGCCGAGGTGCGGCAGCAACTGGGCACGCCCACCGCGCGCTACTCCGCCGCCGCCAGCGCGGGCGAGCGGTTGCAGTACTCGACGCAGCCGGCCGGCCAGAGCGTCGTCAACATCGACCTCGACGCCCAGGGGCGCGTGGCGCGCGCCGAGCAGGCGCTGAACGAGGGGCTGTTCCCCCGGCGCATCCAGCCCGGCCGCTGGACGCGCGAGGACGTGCTGCGCGAGTACGGCAGGCCCGCGCAGGTCATCGCCGTGCACAGCTTCGACGGCGTGATCTGGGTCTGGCGCTACCTCGACGGCCCCTACCCGCGCCTGCTCTACATCGACATCGACCGCGCCGGCGTCGTGCAGCGCTATTCCAGCGGCGACGAGTACCCGCCCGATCCACCCGACGGGCGCTGACGCGCTCTTCTTCCTGTGTCCGCCATGAAAGTCGCCTTTGCCGGCACGCCCGAGTTCGCCCGCGCCGCGCTGCAGGCGCTGCTGGACGCCGGCCACGAGATCCCGCTGGTGCTCACCCAGCCCGACCGCCCCGCCGGCCGGGGCCTGAAGCTGCAGGCCTCGCCCGTCAAGCAGCTGGCCCAGGCGCGCGGCGTCGCCGTGGCGCAGCCGCGCAGCCTGCGGCTGGACGGCAAGTATCCCGAGGACGCGGCCGCCGCCCAGGCCGCGCTGCAAGCCGCCGCGCCCGACGTGATGGTGGTGGCCGCCTACGGCCTGATCCTGCCGCAGTGGGTGCTGTCGCTACCGCGCCTGGGCTGCCTGAACATCCACGCCAGCCTGCTGCCGCGCTGGCGCGGCGCCGCGCCCATCCACCGCGCCATCGAGGCGGGCGACGCGGCGACCGGCGTGACCATCATGCAGATGGATGCCGGCCTGGACACCGGCGACATGCTGCTGGCCGAACGCCTTCCGATCGGCCCGCGCGCCACCACCGCCGCGCTGCACGACGAGCTGGCCGCGCTGGGCGGGCGCTTGATCGTGGAGGCCTTGGCCGGAGCCGCGCGCGGCGCCTTGACCGCCACGCCCCAGCCCGCCGAGGGCGTGACCTACGCGCACAAGATCGAGAAGCACGAGGCGGTGATCGACTGGACGCTGCCGGTCCAGGTGATCGAGCGGCGCGTGCGCGCCTTCGACCCCTTTCCCGGCGCCAGCACCCTGCTCGGCGACACCGTGATCAAGATCTGGTTCTCCAAAATTGATAGCTTCCAATGCAATACTGGTAAGGGCTCAGGCCATATTTTGCTTGTAGACGACCAAGGCGTCCTGGTGTCCTGCGGCGACGGCGCGCTGCGCCTGACCGAGCTGCAGCGCCCCGGCGGCAAGCGGTTGCCGGCGCGCGAGTTCCTGGCCGGCTTCGCGCTCGCGCCCGGCCAGCGCCTGGGCTTGCCGGAAGCCGGGCCATGAACATGCCCCTGCCCCAGCCGCCGCGCGACCTGGCGCCGGGCGGCCGCGCCGGCGCGTGGCTGGGGCGCCGCGTGGACGCCATCGCCCGCACCGCGCGCCACCCGCTGTTCTGGGTCGGCGCGCGCGAGATGGCGGGCGTGTCCGTCGGCCTCACCGCCTGGGCCTTCATGACCGGCGTGGCCATGGTCAAGTCGGGCATGAGCATCACCGAGGCGGTGCTGATGTCGCTGCTGGTCTTCGCCGGCAGCGCGCAGCTGGCGGCCATCCCGCTCATCGCCGCCGGCGCGCCGCTGTGGGTCATCTGGGCCACGGCCTTCTGCGTCAACCTGCGCTTCGTCGTGTTCAGCCTGCACCTGCGCGAGTACTTCATGTTCCTGCCGCGCGCGCGCCGGCTGGTCCTCGGCTACCTCACGGGCGACGTGACCTACGTGCTCTACACCCGCCGCTTTCCCCGGCCGGCCGAGACCGAGAACCAGCGCCGCGCCCAGATGGCCTACCTGTGGGGCGGCAACTGCGCCAACTGGGTGATGTGGCAGTCGCTCAGCATGCTGGGCATCTTCATGGGCGCGGCGCTGCCGGCGCGCTGGGGGCTCGAATTCGCCGGCACGCTGGCCCTGCTGGCCATGGCCTGCTCGCTGGCCACCACGCGGCTGCGCGCGCTGTCGGCGCTGATCGCCGCCGGCGCGGCGGTGGCCGTGTTCGGGCTGCCGTACCGCCTCAACATCGTCGCCGCCATCACCATCGCCGTCGCCGCGTGCCTGATGCTGGAGCGGCGGCACGGCGAGCCCGCCGAAGGACGCCATGCATGAATGAAACCGACTTCGGGACGCTGCTGGCCATCGCCGGCCTGACGGCCATCAGCGTCGTCACGCGGGGCTTCTTCTTTATCTCCGAGCGCGAATGGCGCCTGCCCGGCTGGGCGCAGCGCGGCCTGCGGTACGCGCCCATCGCCGCGCTGGCGGCGGTGATCGCGCCCGACATCGTGCTCACCGGCGGCGCGGTCGAAGCGCCCTGGCGCGATGCGCGCGCGTGGGGCGCGCTGGCGGCCGGGGCCTGCTACTTCTGGCGCCGGCACGACGGCCTGGTGCTGCCGCTGTCGATCGCCGCCGGCATGGCGGTGTACCTGCCGCTGCGCCTGGTCTGGAACTGGTAGGGCGCTTCTACAATCCGCCGGCTGCTTCTTCCGCCAATTCACGTCTTTTTGCCATGAACGTCATCCGCTTTTCCGACCTGTGCGCGCGAGGCGCTGCCCAGGGCCAGCGCGTCTTCATCCGCGCCGACCTCAACGTGCCGCGGGACGACGCCGGCCGCATCACCGAGGACACCCGCATCCGCGCCAGCGTGCCGTGCATCCGCATGGCGCTCGATGCCGGAGCGGCCGTCATGGTCACCAGCCATCTGGGCCGCCCCAAGGAAGGCGAGTTCAAGCCCGCCGACTCGCTCGCGCCCGTGGCCCGTCGCCTCGGCGAGCTGCTGGGGTGCGAGGTGCCTCTGGTGCAGGACTGGGTGGACGGCGTTCAGGTGCGGCGCGGCCAGGTCGTGCTGTTGGAGAACTGCCGCGTCAACAAGGGCGAGAAGAAGTGCGATGAAGCGCTTTCGCGCAAGATGGCCGCGCTTTGCGACATCTACGTGAACGATGCCTTCGGCACCGCGCACCGTGCCGAGGGCACGACCTACGGCATCGCGCAGTTCGCTCCCATCGCCTGCGCCGGCCCGCTGCTCGCGGCCGAGATCGACGCCATCACCCAGGCGCTGGCGCAGCCCAGGCGGCCGCTGGTGGCCATCGTGGCCGGCAGCAAGGTGAGCACAAAACTCACCATCCTGCAGTCTTTGGCGAAGAACGTCGATCAACTCATCGTCGGTGGCGGCATCGCCAACACCTTCCTGCTGGCCGCCGGCCTGCCCATCGGCCAGAGCCTGGCCGAGCCCGGCCTGGTGGGCGAGGCCCGGGCGGTGATCGAGGCCATGAAGGCGCGTGGTGCCGAGGTGCCCATCCCCACCGACGTGGTGACGGCCAAGGCCTTCAAGGCCGACGCGCTCGCCACGGTGAAAGCGGCGGGCGACGTGGCCGCCGACGACCTGATCCTGGACATCGGCCCCGAGACGGCCGCGCGCCTGGCCGCGCAGCTCAAGGCCGCCGGCACCATCGTCTGGAACGGGCCGGTGGGCGTGTTCGAGTTCGAAGCCTTCGCGCACGGCACCGAGACCATCGCGCGCGCCATCGCCGAGTCGCCCGCCTTCAGCATCGCCGGCGGCGGCGACACGCTGGCGGCGATCGCCAAGTACGGGATCGAGAAGGACGTGGGCTACATCTCCACCGGCGGCGGCGCCTTCCTGGAGGTGCTGGAAGGCAAGACGCTACCGGCCTTCGAGATCCTTGAAAAGCGCGCGGCGGCCGGCTAGCCACGCGCCGGGCTGCACCCAGGATGCTATTAAAAACATAGCTTCTGACGAAATATCCGCGCGGGCCAACGGTTGATTTCATTCAAAACCGGTGATCGGGCGCCGCCGTCACGGCGATGGCATGCCGGCGTGACAGAATGGGCTTTCGCCCGCCCCGCAACGTTTCGCCTTCCAGGACTCCCTCATGAATCACCGCGCCACCAAGATCGTCGCCACCCTCGGCCCCGCCTCCAGCGACCCCGCGCTGCTGGAGGAGATGGTGCGCGCCGGCGTCAACGTGGTGCGGCTGAACTTCAGCCACGGCCAGGCCAGCGACCACACCGAGCGCGCGCGCATGGTGCGCGAGGTGGCCGAGCGTGCCGGGCGCGAGGTGGCCATCATGGCCGACCTGCAGGGGCCCAAGATCCGCGTCGGCAAGTTCGCCGACGGCAAGGTCCAGTTGCAGCCCGGCGCGCCCTTCGTGCTGGACGCCGCGCGCCAGGAGCCGGGCGACGCGCAGGCCGTGGGGCTGGACTACAAGGAGCTGCCGCGCGACGTGAAGCCGGGCGACGTGCTGCTGCTCAACGACGGGCTGATCGTGCTCACCGTGCAGCAGGTGCGCGGCGAGGCGGTGCACACCACCGTCAAGGTGGGCGGCGAGCTGTCCAACAACAAGGGCATCAACAAGCAGGGCGGCGGCCTGACGGCGCCCGCGCTGACCGCCAAGGACATGGAGGACATCAAGACCGCCATGGCGCTGCGGGCCGACTACGTGGCGGTGAGCTTTCCGAAGACCGCCACCGACATGGAGATGGCGCGCCAGCTGTGCAACGTGGCCGGCTCCGAGCACCGCCACAAGCCCTACCTGATCGCCAAGATCGAGCGCGCCGAGGCCATCCCCAATCTGGCCGGGATCCTGGCCGCCAGCGACGGCATCATGGTCGCCCGCGGCGACTTGGCGGTGGAGGTGGGCAACGCCGCCGTGCCCGCGCTGCAGAAGAAGATGATCCGCATGGCGCGCGACATGGACAAGGTCGTCATCACCGCCACGCAGATGATGGAAAGCATGATCGCCAACCCCGTGCCCACCCGCGCCGAGGTCAGCGACGTGGCCAACGCCGTGCTCGACGGCACCGACGCCGTGATGCTGAGCGCCGAGACCGCCGCCGGCAAGTACCCGCTGGAGACCGTGCGCGAGATGGCCTCCATCTGCGAGGCCGCCGAGGAGCACGACCCGGCCGAGCTGGACGCCGACTTCAGCGGCAAGACCTTCGGGCGCATCGACCAGTCCATCGCCATGGGCGCCCTCTTCACCGCCTACCACCTGGGCGCCAAGGCCATCGTGGCGCTCACCGATTCCGGCTCCACCGCGCTCTGGATGAGCCGGCATCGTGTGCGCATCCCCATCTACGCCCTCACGCCCAAGATTGGCACCCAGCGCAAGATGGCGCTGTACCGCAACGTGCGCCCCATGCTCATGGACACCAGCGCCCACCGGGACGAAGCCCTGACACAAGCCGAAGGCCACCTCAAGCGCCAGGGCATCGTGGACAAGGGCGACGTCTATGCCATTACCTGCGGCGAACCCATGGGCGCGCCCGGCGGGACCAACATGCTGAAGATCTGCCGGGTGGAGTAGCCTCTGCCGGCGAAGGCGCGGTGAACGGAACCAGCCGCTATGGGCGGCCGCGCCGGGCGCTCGTCAAGCCGAGCATCGCCATCATCAGCGCGAGCAGCGCCAATACCCAGGATTCGAGCGCCGGCACCGGCACGGTGCTGCCCGTGCCGCCGGCCGGCACCGCGGGTCCACCGGGGTCGGTGATCGTTCCGTCGGCGATGCCGTCGCCGTCGCCCGCGCCGCCGTCCCGCACCGTGAACGTCACCGTCCTGCCTTCGATGGTGGCCGGGTACACGTGCCAATGCGGCGCGGCATCTTCATCGCTCGGGCCGTATTTCCAGTAGCGCGTGCCTGCGGCGAGCACTGACGGATAGTGGAGCGTCACGTCAACGCTCGCCCCTTCATCGCAGCCTTCGAGGCGGAACGTGAACAGTCCATGCGCGAAGACCTGCTGCTCGGGCGCGGTGGGTGGCACGGGCGCGGCACCGGGGGGCGCCGGCAGGAGCGCCGCGGACGCGAGCGTGCAGAACATGCCGCCGCCGGTGAAGCTGGCCGTGAAAACGCCGGTGCCGGTGCCGGTGGCCGTGGTGCCGCTGAAGACGCGCTCCACCGCGATCACCTCCAAGGGCTCGCCAGCCGATGTGCTCGCCGCGAAACGGCCGTCGCCGGAGTACGTGGCGACCAGCGTGCGCCCGCCCGCGCTGGCGGGCGTCAATGCGCACGACGTGGCGGGCAGAGCGATCGCGCAGGAGGCCTCGCCATCGCTCACCGTGACCGTGCCCGAGGGCGTATCGACGTCCGCCTGCATGGGGGAGACCGAAACACCCACGGTGACGCTGGCGCCCAGCGCCACGGGATCGGGCGCATGCGAGACGATGGCCGTGGAGGTGCCTGCCGCCTCGACAGCCGTCAACGTCACGTCGTTGCCGTCGCCGCCCGCATAGCTCACGCGCCAGCGCCGGTTGCCGAGCGCGATGGAGGCGCCTTCGGGCAAGCCCGCGAACGTGCCAGTCACGGCATCCGCGCCGCCCTGCTCGATCAGGGTGCGCTCACTGCCGACCGGCAGTCCGCCGCTTCCCATGAGTTGCAAAGCCGCGCTGCCGAGCGCTACCGTGCCGCTGGCCGCGAGCTTGCTTGACGCGGCCGGCGTCGCGCCCAGCGTGGCGGCGAACGTCGTGCCCGCGGCGAGTGCCACCGCCGCGACGCGCAGCGTGCCCTCCGGGGCGCCGGGCGCGAGCGTCGCCCCGCCGCCGACCGTCACGGCGCCAGTGCGGCCGGTGCCGCCGAGTGTGGCGCCCCCTGTCAGGTGCACGCTCGAAGCCGGTTGAGCGCCCATCACCATCAGTGTGCCGCCGTCCACATCGGTGGCGCCGGTGTAGGTGTTGTCCGCGGTCAAGGTGAGTGTGCCCATGCCCGACTTGGTGATGCCAGACGCGCGCGCGTCGTCCCCGATGCCGCCGGAGCCCGCCTGATCGGCAATGACGTCGCCCACGACCTGGACCTCGCCTGGGCCCGGGGCGAAGGTGATCGCGCCAGCGCCCACCGGGCCGTGCAGGAAGAATCCGGCGCCGAACCCGCTGCCGGCGCCGCCAGGCCCAGAGATTGGGTCGGAATTGCTGGTCGTGAACGTGCCTCCCGGGCCGCCCACCGCCGCGTTCGATGAGACCGCCAGCGAGCCTTCGACGCGAAGGTGACCGCCGGCGTGCACGAAGACGCCGCCGCCCAGGCCCGCGCCGCCCCCCGCGCCGCTCGGGGAGCAGCTGGAGGCGCCGAAGCCGCCGGAACTGCCGCCGCCGAAGCCGGGCCGCGAGCAACTGGCTCCCGCGCCGCCGCCGAAGCCGCCGGCACCGCCGAAGCCGAGTGTGCCGCCGGCACCGCCACCGAAGCCGCCGG
This sequence comes from Ottowia sp., assembly GCF_016703145.1. Lineage (GTDB taxonomy): Bacteria > Pseudomonadota > Gammaproteobacteria > Burkholderiales > Burkholderiaceae_C > Ottowia. The sequence goes on from NZ_JADJCO010000003.1 coordinate 706,505, forward strand.
CACCGCCCCGGTCGCCGCCTCCACCGCCGCCGCCGAAACCACCGGCTCCCCCGTGCCGAAATCCAGCTCGCTCTCGTAGCTGCCATCGCCGCCGCCGGCACCTCCTCCACCACCGCCAGGCGCATACCCCGAGCCGCCGAGATGATTGCCGACGCCGCCACCGCCGGCGGCGGCGCTGCCCGCACTGCCCATCGCGCCGGTACCGCCCGCAGAGGCCTCGGGCAGCAGGCCCGGCCTGCCTTCCGCAGTGAACGGCGGCGAGCCTCCTGCCGCCGTGCGGCCAAAACCGCCGCCGCCACCGGTCATGGTGTCGAAAATGCCGATGGCAATGCCTTCGCCGCCGCGCCCGCCCATCCCGCCGCCGCCGCCCACGGTGAACGGCCGTCCGTTGAACACGCCGTTGCCGCCCGCGCCTCCCCGTGCCCGGTTGCCGGCCATCACGACGTTGCGCAACACCGCCGTGGCGGCCTCGTGCACGTACAAGGCGCCGCCCGCGCCCAGCCCGCCGCCGCCCGGCACCGCCGCGCCGCCGCCGTCGCCGCCGATCGCGCCGCCATCGCGCAGGACCAGGTTGGCGAGCGTCACCGACACCGGGCGCGCGGCCGTGCCTCGCAGGTCGATGACGGCCAGGAGCCGCCCGTTACCCGTGCCTTGCAGGGTGACCCCCACGCCGCCATCGATGGTCACCGGGCGTCGCAGGACAGGAAGTTCGCTGTCGACGCTGAGTGTCGATATGCCGGAGAACAGAATGGTGTCTTCATCGCCATAGTCGCCGCTGCGGCTGGCGGTGATCGCGGCATTCGCGTCGCTGCCCTGCATGACACTCTGGATCGCCATGCGCAGCGAGACGGTCGTCGCCGTGTCGGTGGGGTCGTTGACGATGAGGGTTGCCGCGTGCGAGACCGTGCCCGCGAGGAAAATCGCGGCAATCACGGCAGGGCTGAAGCGGCGGATCATGCGAAAACAGGTGCGGCCGCGGGGGCCCAGCCTCGCAGGCCATGCACGGCAATGACGACGAATCGCCGCATGTTACTGCGGGAACGACATGTGCCAAACCAGCCTGGGGCTTCGGGCGCAATCCCGTGGAGACGGCCGCATGAGCTCAGCCGTCTTCGGTTTTGTTTCTTGAGCGCCAGCGCCCGGGCGCCCCGCGAATCCTACAATCACGGGTTGATTTTCAAGCGCCGCGCGCCGGCGCAAGGCCCCCATTCAACGAACAAAAGGATCCCCCCGTGAATCAGCAACAACTGGACAAGGTCGCCCAGGGCCAGGGCTTCATCGCCGCGCTGGACCAGAGCGGCGGCAGCACGCCCAAAGCGCTGCGCCTGTACGGCATCGAGGAATCCGCCTACAGCGGCGACGCGCAGATGTTCGATCTGGTGCACGCCATGCGCCAGCGCATCGTCGCCAGCCCGGCCTTCGACGGCCGCCGCGTGCTGGGCGCCATCCTGTTCGAGATGACCATGGACCGCGCCTTCGACGGCCTGCCCGCCGCCGACTACCTGTGGCAGAAGAAGCAGGTGGTGCCCTTCCTGAAGGTGGACAAGGGCCTGGCCGACGAGGCCGACGGCGTGCAGCTGATGAAGCCCATGCCCGAACTGGACGCGCTGCTGGCGCGCGCCGCGGCCAAGGGCATCTTCGGCACCAAGATGCGCTCGGTCATCAACGCCGCCAATGCCCAGGGCGTCGATGCCGTGGTGGCGCAGCAGTTCGCCGTCGGCCAGCAGATCCTGGCCGCCGGCCTGATGCCCATCATCGAGCCCGAGGTCAACATCAAGGCCGCCGACAAGGCCGCGATCGAGGCGCTGCTGAAAGCCAGCATCCTCAAGCAGCTCGACGCGCTGACGGGCGACCAGAAGGTGATGCTCAAGCTCACCATCCCCAGCGTGCCCGGCTTCTACGCCGAACTGGTGCGGCACCCGCGCGTGCTGCGCGTGGTGGCGCTGTCGGGCGGCTACAGCCGCGACGAGTCCAACGCGCTGCTGGCCCAGAATCCCGGCGTCATCGCCAGCTTCAGCCGCGCGCTGACCGAGGGGCTGACGGCCCAGCAGAGCGACGCCGAGTTCAACGCCGCGCTCGACCAGGCGATCGAGTCGATCTACCAGGCCTCCATCACCTGAGCCCGCCCGTGAGCGCCGCCGCCCTCCACACCTCGGCCCTGCACAGCCTGCCGCTGCTCGCGCGCGGCAAGGTGCGCGACAATTACGCCGTGGGCACCGACCGCCTGCTGATGGTCGCCAGCGACCGCATCAGCGCCTTCGACGTCATCATGGGCGAACCCATCCCGGGCAAGGGCGAAATCCTGACGCAAATGGCGCTGTGGTGGTTCGAGCAACTGAAGGACATCTGCCCCAACCACCTCACCGGCGATGCGCCCGAGCGCGTGGTGCAGCCCGATGAAGTGGCGCAGGTCAGGGGCCGCAGCATGCTGGTCAAGCGCCTCAAGCCGGTGCTGATCGAGGCCGTGGTGCGCGGCTATCTGGCCGGCAGCGGCTGGAAGGAATACCAGGAAAGCCAATCCGTGTGCGGGGTGCCGCTGCCCGCCGGCCTGCGCAACGCCAGCAAACTGCCGCAGCCCATCTACACGCCGGCCGCCAAGGCCGAGTTCGGCGCGCACGACGAGAACATCACCTACGCCCGCACGGTCGAGCTGGTCGGCCCGCAGCTGGCCGCGCAGATCCGCGACACCGCGGTTGCCCTCTACACCCGCGCCGCCGCCATCGCCGCCGCCAAGGGCATCCTCATCGCCGACACCAAGTTCGAGTTCGGCCTGGACGACGCGGGCCAATTGGTGCTGATGGACGAAGTGCTCACGCCCGACTCGTCGCGCTACTGGCCGGCCGAAAGCTACGTGGAGGGACAGAACCCGCCCAGCTTCGACAAGCAGTTCCTGCGCGACTGGCTGGAGCAGGCGCAGGTGGCTGGCCGTGCTTGGCCCAAGACCCCGCCCGCGCCCGCGCTGCCCGCCGAGGTCATCGCCCGGACGGCGGCCAAGTACCGCGAAGCGATGCAGCGGCTGGTGGCCTGATGCTATTTATTGTGTAGCTGACTGCGCAATATCCACGCCGACAAACGGCATTTTTTGCTTGCAATCGCCGTCCCGCGGGCGCACCAGGCACATGACCACAGCCCCTGATGGCCCCGCACCCGCCTGGCAGCCCTGCGGCGCGCGCTGGGTGGCCGTCTACGGCACGCTGCGCGCGGGCGGCGTCAACGACATCGCCCGCCTGCAGCCCGGCATCGCCCCCGTCGGCACCACGGTGCTGACCGGCACCCTGCACGACCTGGGCTGGTACCCCGGCCTGTGCCTGCATGGCACGCAGCCCGTGCTGGCCGAGGTGTATGCGCTGACCCCGGCGCTGGAGCAGGCGCTGGACGGCATCGAAGGGCTGTGGCCCCAGGACGTGAGCGAATACGCCAAGCGCCTGCTCACCCCGCCCGTCGCCCTGGCCAGCGGCGGCACGCAGGCGTTGCGGGTGCTGGTCTACGAGGCGCTGCCGCGCGCCGTGCGCGGCACGCCGGTGATCGAGGCCAGCGACTGGCTGGCGTGGTTCGCGCGGACGGGGCGAGGGCGCCGGGAAACGGAGTTTCAGCTCAGGAGCCACGGATAGGGTTCCGACCCTCGCCTTCCGAGGGCGGGTTCGCGATCGCCTGGGCACGCACCTTGGCGCGTGTCAGGGCCGAGGCCGCCACCGGCAGATCGCTTGCCAGCGGATGCACGCCGATGGCGGGCGGGTTGGCGGAGGGTCTGGGCGCGCGCTTACGCTGGCCGCTACCCGCGCCTGGTGGCGTGGCTGCGGCGCATGCACGATCACGGTGCGGTCCTGTGCTCGGCCTGCTCCGGCATCTTCCTGCTCGCCGAAACCGGCTTGTTCGACGGCAAGGATGCCACCGTGCACTTCGCCTACGCGCGGCAGTTCATGGCGGCCCACCCGGCCGTCACGATCCATCCCAAGCGGGTGCTGGTGATCGCGGGCCCGCGCGAGGACCTGGTGAGTTCGGGCGCCTCGACCACCTGGCACGACATGGTGCTGTACCTGATCGCGCGCCATGCCGGCGCCACCGACGCGCAGGCGCTGGTCCGCCTGTTCGCGCTGCAGTGGCACCAGGACGGCCTGGCGCCCTACATCACCTTCGAGGGCAAGAGCGACCATGGCGACGCCGAGATCGAGGCGGCGCGGCGGTGGCTTGCCACGTATTTCTCGGTGGCCCGCCCGGTGGACGAGATGATCAGGCGGTCAGCGCTCGCCGAGCGCACCTTCAGGCGCTTCACCGCGGCCACAGGCATCGCGCCCATTGCCTACGTCCAACGGTTGCGCGTCGAGGATGCCAAGCGCCGGCTGGAGCGCACCGACGACCCTGTCGACGAGATTGGCTGGCGCGTGGGCGACGAGGAAGCGGCGTTCTTCCGCCGCCTGTTCAAGCGCACCACCGGCATGGCCCCGGGTGCCTACGGCAAGCGATTTCGGATCCCCGATTTTGCGCGGACCTGAGCAGGCCAAGGGGATGATGCGCTGGGTGAAGATTTCATCAGCCTCCGTTTGTCAGCCTCATTTTGCTATTTATAAGATAGCTAAAAATGCAATATTGGCGCTGGCTAAAGGCGGATTTGATTCGAAATCACTGCGCAGATGTCGGTGCGCCGCGATGCCGGCCTGGAATTCATCCCGCGTGGGGCGTTGCGTTCGGCGAGGCCATCGGGCAGGTCGGGCACGAGGCGCTTCATGAGCGCATCGAACGCCACGGCTGGGCTCCACGCCATGCCTTTGGCGATCAGCGAGCCGAGGCCCTTCAGAAAGTGACGACCACCGAGGCGGCGCTGCGCCGTGCCTCGCCGTGGAACACGGCCTCGATGTTGTTGCCGTCCGGGTCGAGGACGAAGGCCGCGTAGTAGCCGGGGTGGTAGGGGCGCTCCCCCGGCGCGCCGTTGTCGCGGCCGCCATGCGCGAGCGCGGCCTGGTGGAACGCATCCACCATGGCGCGGTCCCGGGCCTGGAAAGCCAGGTGGTGGCGTCCCGTGAGCTGGCCCGCGGCGGCGGGGCTGTCGGCGCTGGAGACGAACAGCTCGTCGGCCCAGAAGTAGCTGTCCTCCTGCCCGCCCAGCTCGATGCCCAGGACATTGAACACCGCCTGGTAGAACCCCGGGCTGGCGGGCAGGTCGCGTACCACGAGCTGGACGTGGTCGATGAGGCGGCGAAGGTGCAGTTGCTGTGCTTCCAACAGCGGCAACGCCGGGATGGACGCGGCCTACGGCGGCGCGCGGCAGGGGTACGCCAGCGCGGGGAATATCTACGGGAGCATCGCGCAGCAACAGGCAGCGGCGAACGCGAGCGAAATGGGAGGGATCGGCGCTGGCATTGGCGCTATTGGCACCGTGGCTGGCGCCGTCATCATCTGAGCGTCAGTCGCAGCGAAACTTGATTTCCGCGCTCGCGTACACCGACATCGAGGCATCCACACTCTGGTCGGAGAGAAGCCTGAACTTCTTGCCTTCCTTGGCGCAGCGATCCTGGGCTTCCTTGATGAGATCGGCTTTCACGGAACTGCCAGACCAGCCTACGCCGCCGTGGGTGCCCAGCATGTAGGCGCCATCACCCAGATCTACAACGCCCGTCGTAGTGGTGCACCCGGCCAGCAAAGCAGCCACCCCAGCCGCAGCAATCAGCTTCCTCATCTTCATCTCCGTGTGTTGAATGCAAGGAAGTGTATCAAGCATTGAAGTGGCCGCACCCCCTTGACAACCGCCAACGTCTGACTAAGTTGCGCCGCATTTCCATGCTCGCATCTGTACGCTCCTTCTCAAACAGGCCGGGGCCTTTGGTGGGAGCATTCCATGAAGAGGGGAGCCGGCTGTCGGCAGGCCATGGGAATCAAGTCTCATCCGACCCCATTTCCACCACCATTTCCACACTGCCCGCCGAGGTGATCGAGCAGACCGCCGCCAAGTACGGCGAGGCGATGCAGCGCCTGCTGGGTTGACGCTTCAAATAAGATAGCTGTCTGCGCAATGCAGGAGCGGATCAAAGCCCCTATTTCATTCGAAATCCGACGGCGGATGTAGGGGGCCTGGCGAAAATTCGCCATCGCGGCAGAATCGCGGGGGGCTTCGGCTTGACTTGCGTCAAGAAGCCGCTGGGCTTGCCCGAAGCGTCTCGCCTCATTCACCGCTGGATTTCATAGAAGGACAACAACATGCTCGCCAGGAAGTTCTTTTCCGTGGTGCTGGCCGTCATCGCGATTTTTCTCATTGCGATGGGGGCCCGGCTCCTGCTCATGGGCGGCTCGCTCTATTACGCGCTGATCGGCCTGGTTTATGCCGCGTCGGCCATCGCGATGTGGAAGAGCAGCACCCGTGCCGTCCACCTGCTGGGGCTGGCGTTGCTGGCCACCATCGCGTGGTCCTTCCACGAGGTCGGGACCGCGTATTGGGGGCTCTTCCCTCGGCTGCTGGTGCCGCTGGGACTGTTCTTCGTCGGGGCGCTCCTGTTTGCCTCCGTGAAACCCATGGGGGTGTGGGCCCTCGTCGGCCTCGTCGCGTTCGTCGGCTTCTTCGCGCGCGCTTTCATGGCGGTGCCCGAGGTGTCCCATCAGAAAAGCGCCGACTACAAGATCGCCAAGTCCGACAACACCCCGCTCGACTGGACGGCCTACGGCCGCGACACCCTGGGCGTGCGGTATTCGCCCTTCACCCAGATCAGCCGCGACAACGTGAAGGACCTGCAACCGGCCTGGACCTACAGGACCGAGCGCGACCTGACCATTCCTAACTCAGCCGACCAGAACACCCCGCTGCAGATCGGCAACACGCTGTATTCGTGCACGCCCCAGAACGCGGTGCACGCCATCAACGCCACCACCGGCCAGCGCGAGTGGCTGTTCGAGGCCAAGGCCACCACCTACGCCTGGGCGCGCTGCCGCGGCCTGGGCTACCACCGCGACGCCCAGGCGCCGGCCGGCCAGGCCTGCGCCGCCCGCATCATCGGCAACACCGTGGACGGCCGCCTGTTCGCGCTGGACGCCAAGACCGGCGCCCTGTGCCCCGGCTTCGGCCACCAGGGCGTGGTGAACCTGCGCGACAAGATGGGCCCGATCGGGCCGGGCTACTACTACCAGACCTCGGCGCCGCTGGTCGCGGGCGACAAGATCGTGGTGGGCGGCTGGATCTCCGACAACCAGAAGCTCGGCGAGCCCGCCGGCGCGGTGCGCGCCTTCGACGTGCGCAGCGGCGCGCTGGTCTGGGCCTGGGACCCGGGCAACGCCGCGGTCGGCAAGGACCCCGTGAACGGCAACAGCTACACCCTGGGCACCCCGAACATGTGGACCCACGCCGCCTACGACCCCGCCCTGGACACCATCTACGCGCCCATGGGCAACGCCGGCACCGACTATTACAACGCCGGCCGCCCGAAGGAATCGCTGAAGTACAACGCCGCGCTGGTGGCCCTCGACGCTGGCACCGGCAAGCCCAAGTGGGCGTTCCAGACCACCCACCACGACCTGTGGGACTACGACATTCCGGCGCAGCCCGCGCTGCTCGACATGAAGAACGACCAGGGGCAGATGGTGCCGGCGGTGCTGGTCTTCACCAAGCGCGGCCAGATCTTCGCGCTGGACCGCCGCAGCGGCGAGCCCATCGCCAAGGTGGACGAGCGCCCCGTGCCCACCAACGGCGCCATCCCGGAGAACACCGTGTCGCCGACGCAGCCCTATTCCAGCCTGCCCAACATCGGCGCCGGCCGCCTGAGCGAGGCCTCGTCCTGGGGCATGACGATGTTCGACCAATTGATGTGCCGCATCAGCTTCAAGCAGATGCGCTATGACGGCGACTTCACGCAGCCCGGCCTGGACTGGAGCATCTCCAGCCCCGGCGCCCTGGGCGGCATGAACTGGGGCAGCGCCTCGTACGACCCCGAGAACCGCCGGCTGTTCGTCAACGACATCCGCCTGGTGAACACGCGCCGCATCATCCCGCGCGCGGAATACGAGGCCATCGCCAAGGTGCGCCCGCCCACGCCGGACGGCCACGGCCTGGCGGCCATGGAAGGCACGCCCTACGGCGTGCTGACCGGCGTGTGGTATTCCGCGCTCGGCGTGCCCTGCCAGCAGCCGCCCCTGGGCACCGTCACCGCCATCGACCTCGACAGCCGCCAGATCGCCTGGCAAGTGCCCGCCGGCACCGCCAAGGAACTCGGCCCGCTGGGCATCAAGTTCCGCCTGCCCATGGTCATGGGCATGCCCACCTACGCCGGCACGTCCACCACCGCCGGCGGCCTGGTGTTCTTCGCCGGCTTCCAGGACTTCTACCTGCGCGCCTACGACGCCGAGACCGGCGAGGAGCTGTGGAAGTACGCGCTGCCCGTCGGCTCCAGCGCCACGCCGATGAGCTACATCTCCCCCGTCGACCAGCGGCAATACGTCGTCGTCTCGGTCGGCGGCGCCGCCCGCGCCAAGGAGGCCGGCGACTACGTCATGGCCTTCGCGCTGCCGAAGCGTCCGTAGCGGCGCCGACAGCGCCGCTCGGTCTTTTGCTTTTAGTTTGATAGCTACTGGCGCTTGTCTGGCACCGGCCTGAGGCACTTTTGACTGCTGAAGTCATGCCGAGGACGGGGTCATGCAGATGGGCGCGGTGGCAGACGGTGGCGTACACCGGGACAACCGCTCGACTACCGCTGCCGCTCGATGAACGCCAGCGGGAAATTTAATCTGACCCTGAGGTTTTCCCCACGGAGAGAGGCCTGGCACATCTTCACCAGCTTGCCGATGGAGGCGTGCTGGGGCTTGGTGTCGGTGAGGAGCGCTTCGCCCATCTGGATGAAGCCAGGGGAGGATGCTTTACGGCCGGCAGGATGGAGGGTGTCTTCCATGAGGGTCGTGTGCTATCGCGGGGAAAAATGGAGAGAAATGGGGTTAGATGAAGACAAATGCAGTTCGATAATTATCGGAGCGCGGTTGCTGTGTTTCCATCGGTACGCTCCTTCAAACAAGCCGGGCCTTCGGTGTGAGGCATTCTGTGAAGAGGGAAGTCGGCTGTCGGAATGCCGTGAGGAATAATATTTCATCTGACCCCATTTCCCTCCATTTCCCTCCATTTCCCATTGCTTGATTCTGGTCCTTCGAGCCGCCTCATTTCCTGATACATTTTAGAGACCGGTACAACCGGTTGTACCGGTCCAACCAACTGCGTATAAATCATGCGCAGCCCTTTACCATTTTTAAGGTCTGACGTATGTCCAACAAACCCGTTCAACTTACTCTCTTTACGGCACTTCTCATCAGCTCAATAAGTGTTTGGGCTCAGTCAAAGCCTATAGTGGCGTTCGTTGCTACCGGCGGAACGATCGCCATGAAAATTGACCCCATTAAGAACGCTCCTGTGCCAGCGATCAATGGCGATGACCTTTTGGCTACTGTGCCTGATATTGGCAAATACGCCACGATAGAGGTGAATAATATCTCCAATGTTCCGTCGGACTACATGAATCCAACTCGATGGGTTCAATTGACAAAAGTGGTTCAGACCGCACTGGACAGAGCCGATGTGTCTGGCGTAATCGTGTCTCATGGAACGGACACGCTGGAGGAAACAGCATACTGGTTGGACGTCACGCTCGATGTGAAAAAGCCAGTCGTTCTCATCGGTGCTCAGCGCAACGCGTCTGCTCCGGATTTTGATGGGCCGCGGAACCTGCTGAATGCCACTCGAATCGTGATTGACCCATCATCGAAGGGCAAAGGTGTCATGCTGGCAATGAACAATCAAATCAATTCGGCAAGATACGTCACCAAGACTCATACAGCCAACGTCGAAACTTTTAATTCAGGTGAATTTGGCTTCTTGGGCGAGGTTTACCCGGACAGGGTGATGTACGCAAATGCGCCAGTGCGCCGCCAGCATGTGCCGATCAGGACAGAGAAGATGCCTGACGTCGAAATCGTCCCCATGTACGGCGGAGCGGATGGCGTTGCCCTACGCAACGCTGTGGACAGGGGAGTCAAGGGAATTGTTGTTCAAGGCGCAGGCATGGGCAACATGAACGAATCCCTGTATGAGGCTGTCAAATATGCGATTTCAAAGGGCGTCCCGGTGGTTGTATCGACCAGGGTTCCGAATGGCCGGGTGATGGCGAACTACGGCTACGCAGGTGGCGGAAAAACTACCTACGATGCAGGAGCCGTGATGGCTGACGACTTGAAGGCACCCAAAGCACGCATACTACTGATGCTGCTGTTGCAAAACGGAGTGACGAGTAAGGCGGACCTGCAAGAAGCTTTCAATAAGTGAATAGATAATGGTCTGTCCACCTCTCGGTAGTAGAGAGGTGGCAGAAAAATTTTCACGAATCTACCTAGCCGATGTGAATGCCGATCTCCCCGTTGTGGACCGGACGTGTTGCACTACCACGGCTGGGGAAATTAAGGGAAAATTGGGGTCAGATCATATTTCCTCTCAACCGCCAGGGGCAGGCGCCAGGTCAGGGACAATTCCACCTGCCGCCCGACTTCAGTTCTTGCAAACGCCCCTCCCATGACCACCGCCTTCGCCGAACTGGGCCTGCCCGATGCCGCCACCGAGCGCGAAGTGCGCGCCGCCTGGCGGCGCCTGGCCTCGCAGTGGCACCCCGACCGCAACCCCAGCGCCGAGGCGGTGCTGCGCATGCAGCGCATCAACCGCGCCTTCGGCGCCATCCGCGACGCCGGCTTTGCCCCGCCGGTGGACTGGGAGCCCTTTGCCGCGCCGGCGCCGCCCGAAGCCGAGGCCCCCGCTCCCGCGCCAGCGGCCCGGCCCAGCCCCGAAACACCGCACCGCCCCATCAGCCGGCGCGTGCGGCTCACGCTCGAAGAAGCCGCCGCTGGCTGCGTCAAAACCTTGCGCGGCCGCGCCTCGCTGGGCTGCGCTGATTGCGGCGGCAGCGGCCTGCATGGCACGCCCGCGCGCTGCCGGCACTGCGGCGGCAGCGGGCGCCAGACGCGGCGCAACTTCTTCGGCTGGCTGGGCGAAATCGTGGCTTGCGCCGCCTGCGACGGCAGCGGCCGGGTGCGCCACGAGTGCCCCGCCTGCGCCGGCAGTGGCAGCCGCGCGCACGCCTGGCGCGTGCAGGTACGCATTCCGCCCGGCCTGCGCCCCGGCGAGCGCTTGCATGTGGCGCGTACGCGCGTCGGCGCCGCCGCGCCGCCGGCCGACCTGGACATCCACGTCGAATGGCTGGCGCACCCTTTCTTCCACGTCGATGCCGACGGCACCCTGCGCTGCGAACTGCCGGTGGACGGCTTTGCCTGGATCGCCGGCCACGAAGTGCCCGTGCCCACCCTGGCTGGCCCGCGCCCGCTGGCGCTGCGCCAGGGCTGCCTGCAATACACCCTGGCCGGCCTGGGCTTTGCCGCCCGTGGCCACCAGGGCGCGCGGCCTGACCAGATCGTGTTCGTGCGCCCCGTCTTCCCGGAATCGCCCAGCGCCGAACAGCAGGCCCTGCTGGCCCAGCTGATGGCCAGCACCGCCGCCCACCCGGCGCCGGCCCTGCGCGCCTGGCAGCGGCAGATGGCCGCCTGGGGCAAGCGGATGGCGTGATTGCCGTCAGCCGCCGCCGTCGCCGACTTCCACCAGTCCGGCGACCCAGCGGCAGGCCAAGCACGCGGGGAATAAGATTTCATCTGACCCCCATGTCCCCCTCAACGGCACGGCGCTTGTGTGACATGGTGCTTTGGTGCAAGATCGCATCATTCATCATTCCACCCCGCATCCGCATGAGCCGCCTGACCATCACCCTCTCCGAGGAGCGCTACTGCGCGCTCAAGCAAGCCGCGGCCCAACGCGGCAGCAGCATCGGGCGGCTGATCGACGCGGCACTCGATCACTACGGCATCAAGCCGCGCGAACAGGCCATCGCCCTGGTGCAGCGCGCGCGCGCCGCCAGCGCGCTGGACGATGCGCCGGCCGTCGAACTGGCGCTGCACGAGCAGCATGCGGTGCGCGCGCGCCGACGCGCGCAGTGAGCGCGCGCTGCGACATCGTTGACACCAACGTCGTCGTGGCCGCCCTGCTGACGCAGGCACACCAGTCGCCCGTGGCGCGCGTACTCGATGGCATGCTGCTGGCCCGGTTTCCCTTCGCCCTGTCCGAACCGCTGCTGGCCGAATACCGTGCGGTGCTGCTGCGTCCGCGCATCAGCGCACGGCACCGCCTGGCCGAGGCCGATATCGACCTCATCCTGACCGACCTGGCCCAGCACGCCATCGTCGTCGAAGCTGCCCCGGGCGCGCGGCAGGCCCCCGACCCCAAGGATCAAATGCTGTGGGATCTCCTGGCCGCCTGCCCCGGATCGACCCTGGTCACCGGCGATGCCCTCCTGCTCGCCGCCAACGACGCGCCAGGGCCGATCCGCACGCCCGCGCAATGGGTGGCCGAGTGCAAGGCGTGACGCGCCGCTTCTCAAGCGCTGCCGCCAGCGTGATGAGTAAAGCAAGCAAAGGGGTGAAAATTTTCATCTGACCCCATTTTCACCACCATTTCCACCATTTCCACACTGGCGGTAGTCGGCTGCAGAGGCGTGAAGGTTGGCTGTCATGGAGGAAATTTCATCTGACCCCATTTCTCGTCCTGACCAACCTAGCCCCCGCGAGACCGCCTACGCCTCAGCACGGCCACAACCCCAATCAGTAGGGCAGTCGAGGCCAATCCCATAGGTGATATGGCTGGCACGGGTGCTAGCGTTGCTTCTGGCGCGGCCTCTGGAGGCGGCAGTCGCAGCACCAAGTGCAGGGTGCTCTCTTTCTGGATGTTGTAGTCGGATAATGACCTGCCGTCTTCCAGCTGCTTTCCTGCAAAGATGAGATGTTGCTGATCTGGCGGGATGCCTTCCTTGTCCTGGATCTTCTGCTTGACCTGCTCGATTGTGTCGCCTGACTCAACCTCTAGGGTGATGGTCTTGCCTGTGAGGGTTTTGACGAAGATTTGCACGGGCTCTCCTTTTGTCTATTTGTTTGAAACTTCACCCAGCAACTCGCGGTCATCCATGATCTGGCCGTGGTGCTCGCCCTGGTCGATCTTCTTTATGCGCAGGGTTGGAATCATCAGCGGGCACCCTGCGCCAGGCCCAGGGTGCCACCGCACGCCCTTCGCTCCACAGCCCGCGCCTTGCCTGCATGGCTTCGTCCTGAACTGGGGAAATTGGTGGGGCAATTGAGGTCGGAGAACATTTCTTGGGTTGGCAGTGGAAACGGGATCGGATAAAAATTTCTCCAAGGCCCGCGTGACAAGCGCCTACTGGCCCAGCCCGTCATCGCCAGTCATCGCCGGGCATGATGCGCTTCATGAATGCATCGAACATGGGTACCGTGAAAGCGGTGTCGCCATGGTTGGGGCTCCACACCATGCCTTTGGCGATCAGCGAGCTGCGCGTCGGCGCCAGCGAAGAGACTTTGGCGTTCATGCATGCGGCGATGTCGCCGGAGCGGTGGGGGCCTTCTCCCAGTTCCGCCATGGCGCGCAGGTACTTCTTCTCCTTGGGCGTGCAGCGGTCGAAGCGGACGCGAAAGAAGCTTTCATCCAGTGCGGCAACGGCGGTCGTGGAGGCCGACTGCACGTCCGCGAGCCCGATGGGCGAGCCTGCCGCCGCCAGCCAGGTATGGCTGCCCCAGGCTTGCAGGAAATAGGCATAGCCTTGGGTCACCCGCAGGATTTCGGCCAAGGCCTCGTCCGTGATCCGCACGCCTTCATCGTTCAGCGGCTTACTGATGGCCAGGCGCGCTGCGTCGGCGGTGAGCGGGCCGATCTCCGGGAAGCTGAACAGCCGCTCGGCATAGGACTTGGCATTGCCCATGCGCCCGCGCAGCTGCGGTAGCCCGGCACCGACCAAGACCACGGGCAACTGCCGCTGTTCGGTTCTGTGCAGCGAAGTGATCAGCGCCGCGAGCTGATCCTCCTCGACGTACTGGAGTTCGTCGATGAACAAGGCCAGCGCCGTGCCGGCCGCCTTGGCCGCCAGCCCGACCTGCTCCATCAGTGCTTGCAGGTCGTGCTCCAGATCGCCGTTGTCTGCCAGGCCAGGTTCGGCGTCGTAGTCCAGACCCACCTCGATGTCGTTGTAGGTGAGCTTCAGTTTGCCCACGAAGCCCGCCAGCGCGCGCAGCCCGCGGATGGCATAGGCCTTGGCGGCTTCCATTTGGCTCAGCCGCAGCAGCGCCTGCCTGAGTTGCGGTGCGAGCAGGGCCGGCAGTGAGCGGCCTTCGGGCGCTTCAATGCGAACGCTGTGGATGCCGGCGGCTTCCGCATCATCCCGAACCCGGTCCAGCAGCACGGTCTTGCCGACGCCGCGCAGGCCGACCAGCATGGCGCTCTTGGCGGGGCGGCCCAGGCGGGCGCGCTCCAGCGCGACATGCAGCGATTCGCGCAAGGCATCGCGGCCCGCGAGTTCCGGTGGCGGCGTGCCAGCGCCGGGGGCGAACGGGTTGCGAATGGGGTTCATGCGAAAATTATAGCGTTGTTTGTTAAATTACTAATGTTGAGTAACTTTAAAAACATCACTTGATTTCAACCGCGCCCACCGCAGTCTCGTGAGGCGCGGATTGGCCACGAGATGACAGAAATGGTGACAGAAATGGGGTCAGATCAAAATTTCCGTTGATCTGGACGCATCAATGCACGCGGCGGCGCCGTGCGCCCAGCATCAGCAGGCCCGCGAGCAGGCCCAGCGCGCCTGCCGACAGAGAGGGAACGGGCCGTGGCGCGGCGGCCGAGGCCGTCACCGTGCCGCCGGTGCTGTTGTTGGCGGGGGTCGGATCGACCACGCCAGCGGGGGCGGCCACGGTGGCGGTGTTGCTCAGGGCGCCGGTGGCGTTCACGGTGGCCGTCACGGTGTAGACGACCGATGCGCCAGCCGGCAGGTTCACCGTATCGGCCACGGCGCCGCTGCCCGACGCGGTGCAGGTGCCGCCGCCCGAGCCCGCGCAGGTCCAAGTGGCGTTCGTCAAGCCGGCCGGCAGCGTGTCGGCCACGGTGGCGCCGGTGGCGGCGGACGGGCCAGCGTTGTGGGCCATCAGCGTGTACGTCACCGTGCCGCCGACCGTGGCCGTGGCGGTCGTGGGCGATTGGAGGATGGACAGGTCGGCTTCGGGTGCGGCTGCATCCAGGTGGATGGACCAGGCACGGATGTTGCCTGTGTCTCCGCGCGAGAAATCTTGTGCCAGCAATTCCCACTGGCCGTTGGCGGTTTCGCCCATAAAGGCGCTCAGGGGTGAGTTGGGCCGCCAGGGGCCTGTGATGGGCTCCACCTCGGGGGCCGATTGAATGGATGTGGCGGCGGCATCGTCCAGGGTCAGCCCGCAGAAGTTGTTGGCGTCGTAGCCGAAGTCTTCACCGGTGCGGCCAAGCCGGCTGATCAGCGGAACCACGGTTCCGTCTGGCGAACGCAGTTGGATCACCAGATCGCCTATCCAGGAGTGGTCAATGCCCACCGTGGTGGCGTTTTCGTTGGCCGTGCAAGCGCTGCCGTCAATGCTCACGGTCAAGGCACTCACGTTGCCGGGCAAGCCCGATACCGTGATGGGCGCGCTGACCTGGGTGCCGGGTGTGTTCGATCCTGCTCCTCCATCGGGAATGGGGACGACTGGGTCGCTGCCGCTGCTGCTGTAGCTGAAGGTGGCGGCGTGGGCCGCGCCGGGAGCCACCACGGCCGCGGCGGCCAGGGCCAGGGTGCTCAGGTGGCGACGCAGCGCAGCGCGGTGTGGTGTCACGGGGGCTCCTACAAGGAAATGGGCGAGAAAAGGCTGCATGATAGGCTGGCGCTGTTCGCGGCTAAAGCCGGTTAAGGAAAATTGGGGTCAGATCACAATTCTTTGTGACACGGGCTTTAGAAGGCACCTCACACCACCCGCACCCGAATCACATGCGCCACCCCCGCGATGGCCGCGATCGCCTCGGGCGCCGGCGCGCTGGCCACGTCGATGATGTTGAAGGCCAGCTCGCCGCGGCTGCGGTTGGTCATGTCGATGACGTTGAGCTGGGCCTCGGCCAGCACCGACAGCACATGGCCCAGCACGCCGGCCACGTTGTCGTTGGCGATGGTGATGCGCGCGGCGCCGGGGGTGCGGTCCATGCGGATGGCGGGGTAGTTCACGCTGTTGGCGATGTGGCCGTGCTCCAGGAAGTCGATCAGCTGCTCGGCCGCCATCACGGCGCAGTTCTCCTCCGACTCCTCGGTGCTGGCGCCGATGTGCGGCGTGGCGATGACCTTGGGGTGCGCGGCCAGCCCGGGCTCGGGGAAGTCGCACACGTAGCGTCCCAGCCGCCCGCCGTCCAGCGCCTGGGCGATGGCGGCGGGGTCCACGATGGTCTCGCGCGCGAAGTTGAGCAGCACGGCGCCGGGCTTGATGCCGGCCAGCGCGGCGGCGTTGACGAGGTGGCGCGTGGCGTCCAGCGCGGGCACGTGCAGGCTCACGTAGTCGGAGCGCGCCAGCAGGGCGGGCAGGTTCTCCATGCGCTGCACGGCGTTGGACAGGCGCCAGGCAGCGTCGATCGACAGCGCCGGGTCGAAGCCCAGCACCTTCATGCCCATGGCCAGCGCCATGTCGGCCACCATGGAGCCGATGGCGCCCAGGCCGACGATGCCCAGCGTCTTGCCACGCAGTTCGCCGCCGGCGAAGCGCGCTTTTTCTTTTTCGAGCAGCGCGTGCATGGCGGCCGAGTCGCTCATGCCGGCCAGCGATTGCGCGTAGGCGATGCCGGGCAGGATGCCGCGCGTGGCCAGCAGCATGCCGGCCAGCACCAACTCCTTCACCGCGTTGGCGTTGGCGCCGGGCGTGTTGAAGACCACGATGCCCTGCTTGCCGTAGTCGTCCACCGGGATGTTGTTGACGCCGGCACCGGCGCGCGCCACGGCCAGCAGCGACTGCGGCACCGGCGCGCCCTGCAGCTTGTGGCTGCGCAGCAGCACGGCGTCGGGGTGGCCGATGTCGCTGCCCACCTCGTAGCGGTCGCGGGCGAAGCGCTCCAGCCCCTTGACGGAGATCTGGTTGTAGGTCTTGATCCTGAACATGCGCTTGTCTCTCCTGTTTTCATAGCTGCTCGCGCAATGTTGGCGCTGGCTAGGCCCTGATTTGTTCGTAAGCCCAGGCCAGCCAGGGCATCAGCGCCTGCAGGTCGCTCTGCTCGACCGTGGCGCCGCACCAGATGCGCAGTCCGGGCGGCGCGTCCTTGTAGGCGCCGATGTCAAGGGCCACGCCCTCGCTCTCCAGCAGCTTGGCCAGGGCCTTGACCTTGTCCTCGGGCAGGTCGAGCGTCAGGCACACGCTGGTGTTGGAGCGCGTGGCCTCGGTCTTGGCCAGGAAGTGGATCCACGGGTGGGCGGCGACGAAGTCCTCGATCACCTTCAGGTTGGCCGTGCTGCGCGCGATCAGCGCCGGCACGCCGCCCAGGCCGTCGCACCAGGCCAGCGCGTCCAGGTAGTCGGCCACGCACAGCATGCTGGGGGTGTTGATGGTGTCGCCCTTGAACAGGCTCTCGCTCAGCTTGCCGCCCGAGGTCATGCGGAAGATCTTGGGCAGCGGCCAGGGCGGGCTGTAGCTTTCCAGCCGCTCGACCGCGCGGGGGCCCAGGATCAGCATGCCCTGGCCGCCTTCGCCGCCCAGCACCTTCTGCCACGAGAAGGTGATGACGTCCAGCTTGTGCCACGGCAGTTCCATGGCGAAGACGGCGCTGGTGGCGTCGCAGATGGTGAGGCCGGCGCGGTCGTCGGGGATCCAGTCGCCATCGGGCACGCGCACGCCGCTGGTGGTGCCGTTCCAGGTGAAGACCACGTCGTGGTCGAAGTTGACCTGGCTGAAATCGACGATCTCGCCATAGCCGGCCTCCAGCTTGCGCGCGTTCGGCAGCTTGAGCTGCTTCATCACGTCGGTCACCCAGCCGGCGCCGAACGATTCCCACGCCAGCATGTCCACGCCGCGCGCGCCCAGCAGCGACCACATCGCCATCTCCACCGCGCCGGTGTCCGACGCCGGCACCACCGCCACGCGGTAGCCGGCGGGCAGGCCGAGCAGGCGCGCCGTCTCGGTGCAGCAGGCGCCCAGCAGCTTCTTGCCCAGCGCCGAGCGGTGCGAGCGGCCGAGGGCGGACAAGTCGAGCCCGGCGACGTCGTAGCCCGGCCGCTTGGCGCAGGGGCCGGAAGAGAAATTGGGAACCTGGGGTTTGAGGGTAGGGCGCTGCATGGCGGTGGCGTGAGAAGGGAGCCGGCCATTTTAGGAGCCTGTCGGGCCGTTATCCCGCGCTCGGTCGCCCGCGGCCGGCCCGGCGCTGGCGCGGGGCCGCGCCGCAGTTGTGCGGAGGCCGCGCTTCTGATAGCTTGGCGGGGCCCCTCGGGCGTTCCACACAGCGCGCCATGGCGCGCAAAAAACACAGCAACCATCTTGAATGACTAACTCAAGCTATCCCTGCGATCTCGTTGCGCCAAGGCGACTTGGTGCGAGCGATGGCGTTCAGGATGATCAGCAGTTTGTGCATGCAGGCCACGAGGGCGACCTTCTTGGGTTTGCCCGCCACCAGCAGCTTTGCGTAGAAGGCTTTGAGCACTGGATTGAAGCGTGTACCGACGAGCGCGGCCACGTAGAGCACGCGACGCACGTCGGAGCGCCCGCCGAAGATATGACGCTGCCCGCGCAAGGTGCCCGAGTCGCGGTTCATCGGGGCCAAGCCCACCAGCGAGGTGATCTGCCTGCGGTTGAGGTGACCGAGTTCAGGCAGCTGCGCCAGGAGCGTGCTGGCTGTCGTGGGGCCAACGCCTTTGACGGAGGTCAGCAGTTTGGCCAGGTCAGCGTGGTGAGCCCGCACGTGTTCGCGCAGCTGCCCGTCCACGTCGTGGAGCTGGGCGGCGATCGCATCCATGATCGCCAGGATGCTGGCCTTGGCCTTCGGATGGGCCAGCGCCAGGCGCTGGCGCTCGGCCACCAGCATGGCGACCAACTGACGTCGGCGCGTCACCAGCGCGGTGAGTTCGCGCTGCTGCGCATCGAGCAGCGCACGCGGCTCATGACCCTGCGCGTCCAGCAAGGCGGCGAAGCCGCGCAACACCTGCGCGTCGATGCGATCGGTCTTGGCCAGCTTGCCCGTGCAGCGGGCGAAGTCGCGTGCCTGGCGCGGGTTGATGACCGAAACGCGCAGGCCCGCCGCAGCCAGCGCAAGCGCCAGCAGTCGCTCATGGCCGCCCGTGGCCTCCAGCAGGATCAGGCGCGGTGCCAGCGGTACCAGCACCTGGCACAACTCGGCGTGGCCCGCCTCGTCGTTGCCCAGACTCAAGGTTTGCGCCTCGCCGCTGGCAGCCACCTCGAAGCTGGCCTTGGCGACATCGATACCCACGTAGACAGGTTCACTCATAGCAGTTCTCCGGCTCCCAGCCTTATGAATACGAAATGTGTTCGATCAACCATTCGGGATGCAGCAGAACAAAAAGACCACCACCGCGCGCCCTGTGCTGTGGTTCGAGCTCGGGCTCGCAGGAGACCCAGGCTGCGCAATGGCGAGTCAACCCGTTCACTGATCGACGTGCTTGCCTGCACTTCGACCACTGAAGTTTGAATTATTTGAAAGATATAAGGAGACAACACATGGCTGAAGCGAATGAAACGGGCGCGTCGTTCGACGTCGTCGTCGTCGGTGCCGGTTTTTCCGGTCTGTACCTGCTGCACCGGCTGCGGCAGGCGGGCTTCTCCACCCTGGTGGTGGACACGGCGGACGGCGTGGGCGGCACCTGGTACTGGAACCGCTACCCCGGCGCGCGCTGCGACATCCAGACCATGGACTACAGCTACACCTTCGACCCCGAGCTGGACCGCGCCTGGCAATGGTCCGAAAAGTACGCCGCGCAGCCCGAGATCCTGCGCTACCTGAACTTCGTCGCCGACCGCTACGACCTGCGCTCCGGCATCCGCTTCAACACCAGCGTGACCGCCGCGCACTGGGACGAGGGCGCGGAGCGCTGGCAGCTGGCCACCAGCGCCGGACCGCTCTCGTGCCGCTACTACATCATGGCCACGGGCTGCCTGTCCTCGCCCAAGCCGCCCGAGATCGACGGCGCGGCCGACTTCCAGGGCGCTACCTACGTCACCGGGCGCTGGCCGCACGAGGGCGTGGACTTCAGCGGCCAGCGCGTGGCCGTCATCGGCACCGGCTCGTCGGGCATCCAGGCCATCCCGCTGATCGCCGAGCAGGCCGCGCAGCTGACGGTGTTCCAGCGCACGGCCAGCTACGCGCTGCCGGCGCGCAACGGCGCGCCCGACCCCGGCCGCCTGGCCGCGCGCCAGCAGAGCCGCGACGCCTACTGCGAGCAGGCGCGCTGGTCGCTGGCCGGCGTGCCGTACCCGCCGCTCACGGTCGCCAGCTGGCAGCTGAGCGACGCCGAGCGCCGCGCGCGCTTCGAGCAGGCGTGGGAAGCGGGCGACCTGGTCGGCTACGTCACCCAGCTGTGGGCCGACCAGGTTTTTGATGTCGAGGGCAATGCACTGGTGGGCGAACTGGTGGCTGAAAAAATTCGCGCCACGGTGCAAGACCCGGCCACCGCCGCCGCCCTGACGCCCAAGAACCTGCCCTTCGGCGCCAAGCGCCCGTGCCTGGACACCCACTACTACGCCACCTATAACCTTCCCCACGTCACGCTGGTCAGCCTGAGCCAGGAGCCCATCCAGCGCATCACCGCCACCGGCATCCAGACCGCCGCGCGCCACGTCGAGGTGGACGCCATCGTGTTCGCCACCGGCTTCGACGCCATGACCGGCGCCATGCTGGCGGTGCACCCCATCACCGGGCGCGGCGGCCGGACGCTGGCCGGCGAGTGGGCCGAGGGCCCGCGCAGCTACCTGGGTGAGGCCACCGGCACCGCGCAGGCCGGCTGGGCGCGCCACCTGCACGAATGCACCGGCCTCACCCTGCACCACCTGGCCGGCACCTGGTACACCGGCGCCAACGTGGCCGGCAAGGTCCAGGGCGTGATGCCCTACACCGGCGGCGTCGGGCTGTACCGGGGCCTGTGCAACGCGGTGGTCGAGCACGGCCTGCTGGGCTTTCGCCTCACCGGCCCCGGCCGGCCCGAGCAGTGCCACGACGGCGAGATCGCGCGCCTGCAGCCCGACGCGCAGATGGTGCTGAGCCTGCTGGCGCAAGCCGGCCTGCCGCCGCTGGAGACCCTGGGCGCCGCCGGCGCGCGCGCCGTGCTGGCCCAGCTCAACCAGGGCCGCCCCGCCGGGCGGCCCATCGGCGAAGTGGTCGATGGCAGCCTGGCCGGCGCCGACGGCCCGCTGCGCTACCGGCTCTACCGGCCCGCCACCCCGGGGCCGCACCCGGTGGTGGTGTACTTCCACGGCGGCGGCTGGGTGCTGGGCGACGAGGCGTCGGACGACCCGTTCTGCCACGACCTGTGCCGCCGCGCCGACATGGTGGTCGTCAGCGTGGGCTACCGCCACGCGCCGGAGCACCCGTTCCCCGCCGCCGCCGAGGACGGCCATGCCGCCACGCGCTGGATCGCCGGGCACCTGGCCGAGCTGGGCGGGCGCCCCGGCCCGCTGCTGGTGGCCGGCTGGAGCGCGGGCGGCAACGTCGCCGCCGTCACCTGCCAGCTGGCGCGCGACCGCGGCGGTCCCGCCATCGCCGGGCAGCTGCTGGCGTGCCCGGTGACCGACGGCGACTTCAGCCGCCCGTCCTACGCGCAGAACGCCGACGGCTACTTCCTCACCAGCCCCCTCATGCACTGGTTCTGGGACAGCTACTGCCCGCCTGAGCAGCGCGGCGACCCGCGCGCGTCGCCCTTGCGCGGCCAGCTGCAGGGCCTGCCGCCGGCCTTCATCGCCACCGCCGAGTTCGACCCGCTGCGCGACGAGGGCCAGGCCTACGCCCAGGCGCTGGAGGCCGCGGGGGTGCCGGTGGAGCTGTGGCAGGGGCGCGGCCAGATGCACGCCTCCTACACCATGGTGGACATGATCGTGACGGCCAACGAGGCGCGCTCGCGCATGGCGCAGGCCCTGCGCGCCTTCGCCGGGCTGCCGGCCGAGCTGGCGGCTGACCCGGCCGCGCGCGAGGCCGAGGCGGCCACGGCGTCCTAGATGGAGTCGCCACAAGCCCGGTTCGGCCGGGCGCTGGTGGGGCGCACGGCGGCGTCGGTCAACCGAGGGTTGTGGATCGCTACTATATTGATAGCTGTCTGCGCTTGATCCATGCTGGCAAAGGGCCAAAAACGCTTAAAGCCGCTGGCGCCCGCCCTAAAATCGCCGCCATGACTTTCATCGAACGACTGCGCGCCGCCGAGGCGGCCAACGCCTCCATGCTGTGCGTGGGGCTGGACCCGGAGCCGGCGCGCTTTCCCGCCGGCATCGCGCGCGATGCCGCTGGCATCCACGACTTCTGCGCCCGCATCGTCGAGGCCACGGCCGACCTGGTGATCGCCTTCAAGCCGCAGATCGCCTACTTCGCCGCCCACCGCGCCGAGGCCGAGCTGGAAAAGCTGATGGCCCACATGCGCGCCGTGGCGCCCGGCGTGCCCATCATCCTGGATGCCAAGCGCGGCGACATCGGGTCGACTGCCGAGCAATACGCCAAGGAGGCCTTCGAGCGCTACGGCGCCGATGCCGTCACGCTGTCGCCCTTCATGGGCTTCGATTCGGTCGCGCCCTACCTGCAGTACGAGGGCAAGGGCGCCTTTTTGCTGTGCCGCACCTCCAACCCCGGCGGCGACGACCTGCAGAACCAGCGCCTGGCCAGCGTGCCCGGCCAGCCGCTGCTGTACGAGCACGTCGCCCGCCTGGCGCAGGGGCCGTGGAACCTGAACGGCCAGCTCGGCCTGGTGGTGGGCGCCACCTACCCGCAGGAGATCGAGCGCGTGCGCCAACTGGCGCCCACGCTGCCGCTGCTGATCCCCGGCGTGGGCGCGCAGGGCGGCGACGCGGCGGCCACCGTGAAGGCCGGCCTGCCCGGCGCGGACAGCGGTCCCATCATCGTCAACAGCTCGCGCGCCATCCTGTACGCCAGCAGCGGCGCGGACTTCGCCCAGGCCGCGCGGGCGGCGGCCGAAGCCACGCGGGCGGCGCTGCAGGCGGCGCGCGGCTGACGTGGCACGGCCTTTGCATCACGCTGCCACCGCCATTCGCACTGTCTTTTTTTAGGAGCCCAACCGACATGACTTCGTCCACCTTCCGCACGGCCTGTGCCGCCGCCGGCATGGCCCTGGCCTTTTGCGCCGCCCCCGCCCACGCCCAGGCGCCGTACCCCAACCGGCCCATCTCCCTCATCGTCGGCTACCCGGCCGGCGGCAGCACCGACCTCACCGGCCGCACGCTGGGCGAGGCGCTGGCCAGGCAGCTCGGCGTGCCGGTGGTGATCGAGAACGTGGGCGGCGCCGGCGGCGCCATCGGCGCGCAGAAGGCCGTCAGCGCCGCGCCGGACGGCTACACGCTGTTCGTCGGCGCCAGCAACGAGGTCGCCATCGCCCGGCTGATCAACAAGACCGTGAAGTACAACGTCCAGGACTTCACCCCCATCGGCCTGATCGCCACGCAGCCCATGGTGCTGGTGACCTCCGCCGCGTCGGGCGTGAAGAACGTCGACCAGTTCATCGCCAAGGCCAAGGCCGCGCCCGGCAAGTACAGCTACGGCAGCTCCGGCATCGGCACCGCGCTGCACCTGGCCGGCGAGACGATCAAGGAGCGCGCCGGCCTGTTCATGACCCACATCCCCTACCGCGGCGTGGCGCCGCTCACCACCGACCTGGTGGGCAACAACCTGGAGTACGGCCTCTTCGTGCTCTCCAGCGGCCTGCCGCACATCAAGAGCGGCAAGGTGGTGGCCCTGGGCACCACCGAGGCCAAGCGCTCGCCGATGACGCCCGACATCCCCGCGCTGGGCGAGGACCCGCGCCTCAAGGGCATGGACATCGGCATCTGGTTCGCGCTGCTGGGCCCGGCCAAGCTGCCCGAACCCGTCGCCGCCCGGCTCAAGACCGCGCTGGCCGAGGTGCTGAAGTCGCCCGAGTTCCGCAAGAAGATGGAGGACTCCGGCTCCGTCGTGGCGCAGGCCGGCGGGGGCGTGGATCTGGCCCGCTTCCTGCAGTCCGAGGTCGCCAAATACCAGAAGATCGTGCAATTCGCGAAGATCGAGCAATGAACAACACCCTGACCTTCGAATTGCCCTTGCCCGACATCGCCGCCTGGCGCGGCGGCAACACCGGGACCGAGGGCGTGTGGCGCTTCGACTCGGGCCGGCCCGGCCGCCACGTGATGATCAGCGCGCTGATCCACGGCAACGAGCTGTGCGGCGCCTGGGCGCTCAAGGGCCTGCTGGACGCCGGCCTGCGCCCGGCCGCCGGCGGCCTGACGCTGGCCTTCTGCAACCTGGCCGCGTTCGACCGCTTCGACGCCGCCAGCCACGACGCCGCGCGCTTCGTCGAGCAAGACCTGAACCGCCAGTGGAGCGTGGAGCGCATGGACAGCGGCGACTCGCTGGAGCGCCGCCGCGCCGCCGCGCTGCGCCCCTTCGTCGAGCAGGCCGACTGGCTGCTCGACCTGCACTCCATGCACGAGCCCTCGGCCCCGCTGCTGCTGACCGGCGTGCAGCCGCGCAACCTCGAACTGGCGCGCGCGCTGCGCACGCCCGAGCACGTCGTCATCGACGCCGGCCACCAGGACGGCGTGCGCATGCGCGACTTCGGCCGCTTCGGCCTGCCCGACGATGCGGCGGGCGACGTGCGCTCGCTGCTGCTCGAATGCGGCTTCCACGGCGACCCGGCCAGCCGCGCCGTGGCGCAGGACATGTGCCTGCGCTTCCTGGAGCAGGCCGGCTCCCTGGACGCCGCCGCGCTGGCCGCCACGCTGCCCGGCTGGCGCCTGCCCGACGCGCCGCGCCAGTGGGCGCTGACGGTGGAAGGCGCCGCCGTCGCGCGCAGCGCGCGGCTGGCCTTCACCGAGCCCTTCACCGGGCTGGAAGTGATCGACAAGGCCGGCACCGTCATCGGCCACCACGACGGTCCCGGCCAGGGCGACCCCGTGGTCACGCCCTACGACGACTGCGTGCTGGTGATGCCCTCCACGCGCCAGGCGCGCGAGGGCGTGACGGTGGTGCGCTTCGCGCGGCGGCGGGTGCTGGGCTGAAGGCCGTCGGACTTTTAGCTACATAAAATGTAGCTAAAAGTCTTTTATCGACGCGGGCTGGAGGCCAAAAACACTCGGAATCAGGCCGGCTGCCCGGCCAGGGTCGTCCGCACCAGCCGCTTGAGTTCGGGCACGCACGAGCCGCAGTTGGTGCCGCATTTCAGGGACGCCTGCAATTGCGCCAGGCGCTCGCCGCCGTCGCCGGTGCAGCGGGCCAACTGGCCGGCGATGGCGGCTTCGCCGACCCCGAAGCAGCTGCACACCACCTTGCCGCGCGCCGCCACGCCCGCCGGCGCCGCGGCCTGCGGGGACAGCAGCCGGCGGCCGTAGCTCTGCGCCGGCAGCCGGTCCTGCAGCAGGGTCTTGATCCAGCTTTCGGCGCGGGTGTCGCCGGCCATCAGGATGCCCGCGATGGTGGCGTTGCCGCCGTCGCGCTCCAGCCGCACCGTGCGCCGCTGGCCGCGCCGGGCGTCGGCGTAGCGCAGGGTGTCGGCGCCGGCCAGGCCCAGCATGCGCTCCAGGTCGATCAGCAGCGCGTCGTCGGGGCGGTCGTAGGCGGCGGCGCGCAGCAGCACGCCCACGGGGTCGGCGCCGCCGCCGAAGGGCACGCAGCTCACGAAGGGCAGGCCCTCCACGCGCTGGCGCAGCGCGGCGCGCAGCGCCAGCGCGGTGCCGGCGGGCAGCCAGGCCATGGCCAGCAGCGACCAGGGCAGCTCGGCCTTGAGGATCTTGATGGGCACATGCTTGAGTTCCGGCTGCTTGGAGACGGGGCAGTGCGCGGGCGTGGTGAGCGCGTTCACGCCCGCCACGGGCGTGCCGGTGCTGGTGCGTCCGCCCAGGAATTCCGGGCCCCAGTGCATCGCGATGAAGGCTTGCGACGGGCCCAGGTCCGCGCCCGGCGCGACGGGGATGATCAGGCTGCCGTGGCGCGAGGTGACGTGCACCAGGTCGCCCTCGCGCAGTTGGCGGCTGGCCATGTCCCGCGGGTGCATCTGCACCGCCGGCTCGGGCACGTGGCCGAACAAGCGGCCCAGCGTGCCGGTGCGGCTCATGCCGTGCCACTGGTCGCGCAGGCGGCCGGTGTTCAGCGAGAAGGGGTAGCGCGGCTCGAGCGGCTCCGCCACGGGCGCGTACGGCGTGTCGATGAAGCGGGCGCGGCCGTCGGCGGTGGGGAACACGCCGTCTTCGTACAGGCGCGCGCGGCCGGTGGCCTCGCCTGCGGGCAGCGGCCATTGCCGGGGGGCGGATTCAAGCATCGCGTAGCTCATGCCGGTGATGTCCAGGTCGCGCCCGCGCGTGGTGGCGCGGTGCTCGTTCCACACCTGCTCGGGGTGGGCGTAGGAGAACAGCGTGGCCGCGCCGGGGGCGAGCCGAGCTTCCATGCGGCGCGCGAAAGCCACGCCGATGGCCCAGTCGTTGCGCGCCTCGCCCGGCGCCGGCACGGCCGGGCGCACGCGCGAGATGCGGCGCTCGCTGTTGGTCACGGTGCCTTCCTTCTCGCCCCAGGTGGTGGCGGGCAGCAGCAGGTCGGCGAAGTCGCAAGTGGCGGCGGTGGCGAAGGCTTCCTGCACCACCACCAGCTCGGCGCGCTGCAGCGCGCGGCGCACGGTGGCCTGGTCGGGCATGGACTGGGCCGGGTTGGTGCAGGCGATCCACAGCGCCTTGATCTCGCCGTCGGCGGCGGCGCGGAACATCTCGATGGCGCTTTTGCCGGGCGTGGCGGGCACCTGCGGCACGCCCCAGAACGCAGCCACCTCGGCACGGTGCGCGGGGTTGGCCAGGTCACGGTGCGCGGGCAGCAGGTTCGACAGGCCGCCCACCTCGCGCCCGCCCATGGCGTTGGGCTGGCCGGTGAGCGAGAACGGCCCGGCGCCCGGGCGGCCGATCTGCGCCGTGGCCAGGTGCAGGTTGATCAGCGCGGCGTTCTTGGCCGTGCCGTGCGAGGACTGGTTCATGCCCATGCAGTACAGGCTGAGCGTGGCCGGCGAGCGCGCGAACAGCCGCGCGGCCTCGACCACGTCGGACGCCCGCAGCCCGCACACCTGCGCCACGCGCTCGGGCGTGCAGTCGCGCACGCGGGCGGCGAGCGCGTCGAAGCCCGTGGTGTGGGCGGCGATGTAGTCGGGCCGTGTCCAGCCGTCCCGCAGCATCACGTGCAGCATGCCGTTGAGCAGCATCACGTCGGTGCCGGGCTGCAGCGGCAGGTGCAGGTCGGCGATCTCGCAGGTGTCGGTGCGGCGCGGATCGACGACGATGATCTTCATGCCGGGCCGGGCGCGCTTGGCGTCCTCGATGCGGCGGAACAGGATGGGGTGCGCCCAGGCGGTGTTGCTGCCGATGATGAACAGGCAGTCGGTGTGGTTCACGTCGTCGTAGCAGGCGGGCGGTGCGTCGGCGCCCAGCGTCTGCTTGTAGCCGGCCACCGCGCTGCTCATGCACAGGCGCGAGTTGGTGTCGATGTTGTTGGTGCCGATGAGGCCCTTGGCCAGCTTGTTGAAGACGTAGTAGTCCTCGGTGAGCAACTGGCCCGAGACGTAGAAGCCCACCGCGTCGGGGCCGTGGTCGCGGACGACCTGGGTGAACTTGTCGGCGG
The DNA here is from genome assembly GCF_016703145.1 of Ottowia sp. Classification (GTDB taxonomy): domain Bacteria; phylum Pseudomonadota; class Gammaproteobacteria; order Burkholderiales; family Burkholderiaceae_C; genus Ottowia. The sequence continues at coordinate 734,211 of NZ_JADJCO010000003.1, forward strand.
CCAGGTCCAGCGCCGCGTCCCACGCCAGCGGCCGCGGCGTGTCGCCGCGCGCGGCGCGGCGCAGGGGCTGCAGCAACCGCGTCTGGCGCGCGATCTCGGCCGTGGCCGTGAGGTGCAGCGTCGAGCCCTTGGTGCACAGCCGTCCGAAGTTGGCCGGGTGGTCGGGGTCGCCGCGCACGCCGGTGATCCGGCCGCCCTGCGACTGGATGACCACGCCGCAGCCCACGCCGCAGTAGGGGCAGGTGGATCGGGTTTCCGTCATCGGGCCGCGCTTTCCGCGCACGGCCCGGCGACCGGGCGCGGCAGGTCGGTGGCGTGGGTGGCGAGTTCGCCGCTGTCCAGGTGCACCACGCCCCCGGCCACCTTCACCGCGAAGCGCGGCGTGCAGCCCTCGTCGGGCGCCTGCGCGCAGCCGTCGGCCAGGCCGATGGTCCAGTTGTGCAGCGGGCAGGCCACGCGGGTGCCGAACACGATGCCTTGCGACAGCGGGCCGCCCTTGTGCGGGCAGCGGTCGAGCAGGGCGAACACCTGGTCGTCGGCGTTGCGGAACACGGCCACGTCCAGCCCCTCGGCCCGCGCCACGCGGCGCGCGCCCAGCACCGGGATATCGTCCACCCGGCAGATCACTTGCCAATCGCTCATGCCAGCACTCCCTCGGAAGTCACGGCCACGATGGGGATGAACTGGCGCAGATCGACATCCGCTTTGCGGGAGGCCAGCCAGGGGTCGGCCGCGCCGTCCAGCGCCGCCCGCAGCCGCGCCCACAGCGCGCGCCGGCTGGCTTCGTCGTCCACCACGCGCTGCTTCACGTGGTCCAGCCCCACGCGGGCGATGTAGTGCACCGTGCGCTCCAGGTACCAGGCTTCGCCGCGGTACAGCTCCAGGAAGGCGCCGGCGTATTCCAGCACCTCGTCGGCGGTCTTCACCTTCACCAAAAACTGCGCCACTTCGGTCTTGATGCCGCCGTTGCCGCCGACATAGATTTCCCAGCCCGAATCGACGCCGATCACGCCCACGTCCTTGATGCCGGACTCGGCGCAGTTGCGCGGGCAGCCGCTGACGGCCAGCTTGACCTTGTGCGGCGAGTACATGGCCCACAGCGCCTTTTCCAGCGCGATGCCAAGGCTGGTGCTGTCCTGCGTGCCGAAGCGGCACCATTCGCTGCCCACGCAGGTCTTCACCGTGCGGGTGGACTTGCCGTAGGCAAAGCCGCTGGGCATGTCCAGGTCGCGCCACACGGCCTGCAACTGTTCCTTCTTCACGCCCAGCAGATCGACGCGCTGGCCGCCGGTGACCTTGACGGTGGGAATCTGGTACTTGTCCACCACGTCGGCGATGCGGCGCAGTTGCTGGCTGCTCGTCACGCCGCCCCACATGCGCGGCACCACCGAATAGGTGCCGTCCTTCTGGATGTTGGCGTGGCTGCGCTCGTTGATGAAGCGGCTTTGCGGGTCGTCCACGGCCTCCTTGGGCCAGGTGCTGATGAGGTAGTAGTTCAGCGCCGGGCGGCAGCTGGCGCAGCCGTCGGGCGTGCGCCATTCCATGAAGTCGGTCGCCTGCCGGCGCGTCAGCAGATGGTGCTCGCGGATGGCCTTGCGCACGTCCTGGTGGCTCAGGTCGGTGCAGCCGCACAGCGCCTTCTTCTTGGGCGTGGCGGAGAAATCGCCGCCTGCCGTGGCCATCAGGATCTGCTCGACCAGCCCGGTGCACGAGCCGCAGCTCGCGCTGGCCTTGGTGTGCTTGCGCACGTCCTCCAGCGTGAACAGGCCCTTGTCGCGGATGGCCTTGCAGATGGTGCCTTTGCTGACCCCATTGCAGCCGCACACCTCGGCGTCGTCGGCCATGGCGGCGGCCTTGCTCTGGCCCTGGTGGCCGGTGTCGCCGATGTTGGACTCGCCGAACATCAACCTGTCGCGGATGTCCTGCACGCTGCGCCCTTCGCGCAGCAGCTGGAAGTACCAGGTGCCCTCGGTGGTGTCGCCGTACAGGCAGGCGCCCACCAGCTTGTCGTCCCGCAGCACCAGCTTCTTGTAGACGCCGCCGAAGGGGTCGCTCATCACGATCTCCTCGGTGCCCTCGCCGCCGGTGAAGTTGCCGGCCGAGAACAGGTCGATGCCGGTCACCTTGAGCTTGGTCGAGGTGAGCGAGCCGCTGTAGCGCCCGATGCCGAACTGCGCCAGGTGGTTGGCCACCACCTTGGCCTGCTCGAACAGCGGCGCCACCAGCCCGTAGGCGATGCCCCGGTGCGCGGCGCATTCGCCCACGGCGTAGATGCGCGCGTCGGTCACGGTTTGCAGCGTGTCGTTGACGACGATGCCGCGCTCGCAGTGCAGCCGCATCGATTCGGCGAGCTGCGTGTTGGGGCGGATGCCCACGGCCATCACCACCAGGTCGGCCGGCACCTCGGTGCCGTCCTTGAAGCGCACCGTGGTCACGCGGCCGGCGTCGTTGCCCACCAGTTCCTGCGTCTGCGCGCCGATCAGGAATTTCAGGCCGCGCTCCTCCAGCGACTTCTGCAGCATTCGGCCGGCGGTCTCGTCGAGCTGGCGCTCCATCAGCCACGGCGCGATGTGCACCACCGTCACCTGCATGCCGCGCAGCATCAGGCCGTTGGCGGCCTCCAGGCCCAGCAGGCCGCCGCCGATGACCACGGCGTGCTGGTGCACGCGCGCGGCTTCGATCATGTACTCGGTGTCGGCGATGTCGCGGTAGGCGATGACGCCTTTCAGGTCCTTGCCCGGTACCGGCAGCATGAAGGGGTTGGAGCCGGTGGCCAGCAGCAGGCGGTCGTATTCGGCGCTGGTGCCGTCCTCGGCGTGCACGACGCGGCGCGCGCGGTCCACCGACACCACCTTCTTGCCGGCGTGCAGCGTCACGCCGTGGTCGCGGTACCAGTCCCACGAATTGAGCACGATCTCGTCCACCGTCTGGTCGCCCGCCAGCACGGGCGACAGCAGGATGCGGTTGTAGTTGGGGTGCGGCTCGGCGCCGAACACCGTCACGTCGTACAGGTCGGGCTCCAGCTTGAACAGCTCTTCCAGGGTGCGCACCCCGGCCATGCCGTTGCCGACCATCACCAGTTTGAGTTTCTTCATGACTCGGGTTCCTTGTCGTGGGGCAGGGTTCGGCTCAGGCTTGCGGGACCAGGCTATCCGTGGCGCCGCCGGGCTGGGCCTCGGGCCGGCGCGCGCGGCCGCCGGCGCCGACCCAGGTGCGGGTCCAGCGCTTCTGCGCCACGCGCAGCAGCACCAGCATGGCCAGCGCGAGCACGGTGAAGGCGGCGAAGCCCCACAGGTAGCTGCCGGTGAACTGGCGCGACAGCCCCATCGCGTTGGGCACCAGCCCGCCGCCCAGCGCGCCGATCTCGCCGATCATCGAGCCGGCCACCGCCGTGGCCAGCGGCCAGCGCAGCGGCACCAGCTGGAACAGCGCGCCGTTGCCCGCGCCCAGCCCGGCGAAGCACAGCATGAACAGCGCCGTGGTCAGCGCCACCGAGCCACCGGCGAAGCCGCAGGCCATGAGTGACGCCGCCACCAGCAGCAGCACGCCGGTCAGCGCGGTCACGCCGCCCAGCCGGTCGGCCAGGTGGCCGCCCAGCACCCGCACCGCCGAGCCCACCAGCGTGGCCAGCATGGTCAACTGGCCGGCCTCCACCTTGGTGACCTTGAACTGGTCGTAGAAGTAGCTGGGCAGGAAGCTGGCCAGGCCGATGAAGCCGCCGAAGGTGACCACGTAGATCAGGCTGAACACCCAGCCGTCCTTCTCGAACAGGCAGGCCACGTGCGTGCGCAGGCGCTGGTGCGGCTCGCGGTCGGGCGGCTCCTTGGCGCAGACCCACATCACCACCATCGGCACCAGCATCGACAGCGCCGCCAGGCCGTACACCGTGGTCCAGCCGTAGTGCATCGCCAGCGGCGGCGCGAACAGCACCGCCATCACGGTGCCCGAATTGCCCGCGCCGGCGATGCCCATGGCCAGCCCCTTGTACTTGGCCGGGAACCAGCCCGAGCCCAGCGACAGCGCCACGCCGAAGCTGCCGCCCGCGATGCCCAGCAGCACGCCCATGGCGAGCACGCTGTCGTAGCTGTCGACGAAGGAGTAGCCGTACAGCAGGGCCAGCACGATCAGCCCCATCTCGACCATGGCCGCGTTCTTGCGGCCGATGTACTGGGACAGCACGCCGAGCGGGAAGCGCATCAGCGCGCCGGCCAGGATCGGCACCGACACCATGAAGCCCGTCTGCGCCGCGTTGAGCCCGTAGGCCTCGGCGATGAAGGGCCCCATGGCGCCGTTGAGCACCCAGATGGCGAAGGTGAAGTCGAAGTAGAGAAAGGACGCGGCCAGCGTCGGCCAGTGGCCGGAGCGGAGGAAAGTCTTGAAGTGAGACATGGCGGAAGGCGGTCGATGGGCCAACAAAAAAGGCGTCCTCACCGCGTACCGGGCCGCTCGCGCGCTGCGAAGCGGGGCCCGGTCAAGGGTGGGGACGCCTTTGTCCGATGCGGCGGGCGGCCTCCGCCGTTGGAAGCCGCTGCCTGGAGGCCGCCGTTGGCCTCTTGCGCAACGTCATGCAGTTCTCGTGCCAGGTGCCGCGGCGCGCCCGTCGTGCCGGCCGATCCGCCAGGCGGCGGTGGCGCATGGGTTTTTCAAGTCAAATCTGGCTCTGGCCAGCGCCAATATTGCGGTAATAGCTACTTAAATAATAGCAAAATGATGCCCAAATCCTCCCTTTTCCCGCCGCGAAAAGGGCATGGGCGGGGACGGGCGGAGCCCCGGCGAGATCACGGCACTTGTTTTGTGCGGCGCACCATTTCAAGGCGGGTCGCGCCCGTCGCCGGGCGCCGCCGCCGGCAGCAGCTCGGCCAGGGCCAGCACCGATTCGGCGACTTCCACCAAGCGGCGGCTCTGGTGCATCGCCGTCTCGCGCAGCAGCCGGTGCGCGTCGGCTTCGCCCAGGTGGCGGTGCGCCATCAGCAGGCCCTTGGCACGCTCCACCAGCTTGCGTTCGTGCAGCGCGGCGCGCACCGCGGCCAGCTCGTCCTGCATGGCCTGCAGGCGGCGCGACTGCGCCTGCAGCGTGTCCAGCAGCGAGCGCGCCAACTGATGGCCGTAGGGCAGGGACTGCAATGGGTCCATGGCGCCGCCCGCCGCGTGGCCGAGGCTGGCCGGCCAGTCGAGCGGCAGCCCCGCCGCCGCGCGTTCGAGAAAGCCCGCGGCTTCGGCCGGCAGGCCGGCCGGACCGTCCCGGGCGGGATCGAACTGCCGCGTCAGCGCCTGCAGTTGGGTGCATTCCTGCCGCGCTTGCGCGATCTTGGCCGCGCAGCGCGCCTGCAGCAGGGCGGCCATCTCGTCCTCCAGCGCCTTCAGCGCGTCGATGCGCGTGGAGCAGCAGCGGAACCAGGGGCCGCTCAGCTCGGTGTCGAGCGGGGTGCCGGCGGGCGATGCGCAGCCGACGCGACGCAGCCGCTCCAGCTCGGCCGGGGCCTGCGCATCCGGGCCGGGCTGCACCAGCGCGTCGATGTCGGCGTCGCGGAACGCGGCGCACAGCGCCAGGCAGCGCTCCTGCGCGGCGATCAGGTCCAGCCATTGCCGCCGCTGCGGTTCGTCGATGCGGCCGCTGGCGAAGGCGGCCGTGCCGCAGGCACGCTCCTGGCCGCTGAGCTCCTTGCCCTGCATCAGGTGGAACAGTGCCGCCAGCAGGCGCGACACCTCCGGATCGGTGGCGCTGTCGGCGGCCTCGAACACCACCGCCAGCAGCCCGGCGATGAGCCGGCCAAAAGCCGCGGCGGCGTCGTGCGGCGCCAGCGCCAGGGCCCCGATGCGCGCGCGCAGGGCCGGCAGCGCGGCCAGCCCCGGCAGCACGCACGCGATGCGGCTGAACAGCCGCGCGCCGCTGCCGGGATGGCGCGGCACGCCCTGCGCCAGGGGCTCGAAATCGTCCTGCACCGCCCGGGCCAGGCGATCGCAGTCCTCGGCCTGGCGCAGGCGCGCCTCGCCGCCGCGCGCGCCTTGCGAGGCCAGGAACAGGTTCGACAGCCCGCGCTCCTTCTGCAGCGCATGCACCAGCCGGGCGATGGCACCCACCAGCTCGCCGGTGCGGGCGAGCTGCTCCAGCTCGTCGATCTCGCAGCGGCGCGCGGCGATCAGGAAGTTGAGGGCGGATTTCATCGGGTGTCGGCCAGGGATGGCTGGCGGTGCATGCAAGCTCCATGCCGACGGCGCCCGCGCGGCGTCACTCCACCGTGATGTTGCGCGCCTTGATCAACTGGCTGGCCTTGTCCATTTGCGCGCGGATGAAGGCCTGCGCCTGTTCGGGCGAGGTGGTCTGGATGTCGCCGCCGAGCTGCTCGATGCGCTGGCGCACCTCGGGGGCGGCCAGCACCTTCCGCAGCGCGGCCGACAGCTTGGCCACCACCGGCGCGGGCGTGCCGGCGGGGGCGAACAGGGCGTTCCACTCGTACATCTCCGCGCCCTTCACGCCGGCATCGGCCAGCGCGGGCACCTTGGGCAGCAGGGGCGAGGGCTTGGCGCCCGTCACGGCCAGGGGACGCAGCTTGCCCGACTGGATGTGCGGCAGCGTGGACGCCAGGTTGCCGAAGAACAGCGGCACCTGGCCGCCCACCACGTCGTTCAGCGCCGGCCCGCCACCCTTGTAGGGCACGTGCACCATGTCCACGCCGGCGGCCGACTCGAACAGGGCGCCCGCCAGGTGCTGTGCCGACCCGTTGCCCGAGGACGCGAAAGACACGGCGCCCGGCTTGGCCTTGGCCAGCGCCACCAGCTCCGCGATGCTCTGGGGTGCGAACTTGGCGTTCACCAGCACCACGTTGGGGAACAGGGCGGTCACGCCGATCGGCTGGAACGCCTTCAGGCTGTCGTAGGGCAGCTTGGGGTAGAGCGCCGGGTTGGCCGCGAAGGACGAGGCGTCGAACATCAGCGTGTAGCCGTCGGCGCGGGCCTTGGCCACGTAGCCCGCGCCGATCTGGCCGCCCGCGCCGGGGCGGTTCTCGATCACGATGGGCTGGCCCAGCGCCTCGCCCATCTTGGGCCCGATCAGCCGCGCCATCACGTCGGCGCCGCCGCCGGGCGGGTAGGTCACCACCCAGGTGATGGACTTGGTGGGGTAGGCCTCGGCCTGGGCGAGGGCGGGGGCGGCGGCACCGAGGGCGCCGACGGCCGTCACGGCGGCGGCCGTGACGCGGGACCACGAACGAAGCGACATCATGGGAATCTCCAGGAGGTTGAAAACAGGATCACCGCACCTCGGCGGTGTATTCGAAAGCGAAGGCATCGCCCCAGGTGGTGCGCGATTCGATGCACGGGCCGGCCAGGCTGAACGCCTGGCGCTGCACCCGCAGGCCCGGCGCTTGCGCCGGCAACCGCAGCCAGTCGGCCTGCGTCGCGTCCAGGCGCGTGATCGCCAGGTGGTCCTGCGCGCGCGCCACCACCACGCCGCACAGGCGCTGGTACAGCGGGTACAGCAGTGGCCCCCAGCCCGACGGGTCGGAATCCACCAGCGGCGCGAACAGCGGCAGGGGCACCACCACCTGTTCCAGCAGGCAGGGCTGCTGCTCCAGGCTGCGCAGGCGCCGCAGCGTCAGCACCCGGCCCTCGGCGTCCAGCCCGAACAGCCCGCGCTCCTGCGGCTTGGCGCGGCGCACCGCGCGCGACAGGATGCGCGACCGAGGCACGGCGAGCGCGTCGCCCCCGTCCTGCCGGAAGCGGAAGAAGCGCAACAGCGACGCGCCCTCCAGCCCTCGCCGCACGAACGTGCCGCGCCCCTGCTCGCGCACCAGCAGACCTTCGTCCACCAGCACCGCCAACGCCTGCCGCAGGGTGCCGAGGGCCACGCCATAGGCGCGCGCCAGCGCGGCTTCGGCCGGCAGGCCGTCACCCGGCGCCCATTCGCCCTCCAGGATGCGCGCGCGCAGCGCGTGCGCCAGCCGGCCGTAGCGGCTCAGGCCGGGCATGGCGGCGGGTGGCAGCGGGTGGGTGCGCGCCGTCACCTCGTCGGGCGAAGCGATTGCATTGGTCATCTATAGGACTAGAATATAGGCCATGGCGCACACCTTGTCAAAACCGGCCCTGTCCCGCGCGGTGGACACCCACTTCCACGTGTTCGATGCCGGCGTCGCCGTCGCGGGCGCGCGCTACGTCCCCGGCTACGACGCGCCGCTGGCGCAATGGCGCGAGGCCGCCGGCGCCGCGGGCATTGGCCGGGGCGTGCTGGTGCAGACGAGCTTCCTGGGCACCGACAACGCCCGCCTGTTGCGCGAGCTGGACGCCCATCCCGACCTGCTGCGCGGCGTCGCCGTGGTGGCGCCGGGCGCGGGCGCCGCGCTGCTCCAGGACCTGCACCGCCACGGGGTGCGCGGCATCCGCCTCAACCTGGCGGGGCGGCCCACCGGCATCCCCGAATGGGCGGCCGCGTCGGGCCTGTGGGACACGCTGGGCGCGCTGGGCTGGCACGTGGAGCTGCACACCGACGTCGGCGCGCTGCCGCCGGTGATGGCGCAGTTGCCCGCGCATTTGCCGCTGGTGATCGACCACATGGGCAAGCCCGACCAGGCGCGGCTGCACGACCCCACCGTCGCCGCCGTGGCGCGGCGCGCGGCGACGCGGCCGGTGTGGATCAAGCTGAGCGGCCCCTACCGGCTGCAGGGGCGCGACCCCGCCGCGCTGGCGCGGCTGTGGCAAGGCGAACTCGGCGACGGCGCCCTGCTGTGGGGCAGCGACTGGCCCTTCACCAACCACGAGCACGAAGCCCGCTACGGCGCCCTGCACCGCGCGCTGTTCGACTGGGTGGACGAGCCCGCCGCCACGCGGATCCTGACCGGCAACCCCGACGCCCTGTACTGGGCGGCGTGAGGCGGCGGGGGCCTACCGCCGTCCGCCCCGCGCCGCCTCGTACAGCGGCATCACCTTCGGCATGGCCGCCTGCAGCGCCGCCATGCGCTCGCTGGAGGCGGGGTGGGTGGACAGGAACTGCGGCCCGCCGCCCCCGCCCTGCCGCGCCATCTTCTGCCACAGCGTGACGGCGGCGCGCGGGTCGTAGCCGGCGCGCGCGGCCAGTTCCAGGCCGTACAGGTCGGCCTCGCTCTCCATGTGGCGCGAGAAGGGCAGGTCCAGCGCCAGCTGCTTGCCCAGGCCGGCCACCTGCACGGCGCCCTGGCCGGCGCCCAGCAGCGCGCCGCCCACGGCCAGCGCCAGGTCGCCCGCCTGCGACTGCGAAATCTTCTCGCGCGTGTGCTCGCGCAGCGCGTGGGCCATCTCGTGGCCCATGATGGCGGCGATCTCGTCGTCGGTGAGCTGGAGCTTGCGGAGGATGCCGGTGTAGAAGGTGATCTTGCCGCCGGCCATGACGTGGGCGTTGACCGTGTCCTCGTTGATCAGCACCAGTTGCCACGGCCACTTCGCCGCGTCGGGGCGGAAGGCGGCCACCTGCGGCACGATGCGGCGCATGACGGCGTTCACGCGCTCGAACTCCGAGCCGCTGGTGACCAGCTTGCCGCCGGAGCGCGCCTCGCGGTTCTGCTGGTCGTAGTACTGCAGCGACTGCTGCATCACCTGCTCCTGCGATGCCAGCAGCAGTTGCGCGCGCCCCTTGCCCCCGGTGGCCACGCTGCCGCCGGTGGTGCTGGCGCAGCCGGCGGCCAGCGCGGCGGCGGCGAGGGCGGCGATGGGTGTCCAGTGCTTCATGGGTGAATCCTCCTGACGGTTGAACTGATCATTGTGCAGAGCGCGGCCTCGCCTCGGCGTCGGATGGCGCCGTCAATGCTGATTATGAGAAAAAAGTGCCGATAGCCCTTACCAATACTACGTTATATGCTATGCTAAATGTAGCGACTTAATGTCGCCACCGCCCTCACTTGGGCATCGCGCAATGCCCGCCGCTGCCGGGCGTGCCCGAGCCGGCGGCGATGAAGGGCGGCTCCAGCCGCAGGTTGACCGGCGCCGACGCGGCGAAGTCCCAGGCGACGAAGCCGGCGAGCGCGGCCCAGAAGACCCAGCGGCGCGCGGTGACGGTGCTCATGCTCATGACGGACGGCCCTTCAGAACTTGAAATGGCGCCGCACCCGCAGCCCCACCAGCGTGCCCAGGAAGGCCATCGGCACCCAGATCCACCCGTGCAGGCTGCCCGTGCTGATGCCGCTGACCATGGCGCCCACGTTGCAGCCGAAAGCCAGGCGCGAGCTGTAGCCGAGCACGAAGCCGGCGATCAGCCCCACCACCCACTGCGTGCCGGTCAAGGGGCGCGCGTCCTGCGGCCTGCGGGGCGCCACCCACAGCGCGCCGGCCAGGATGCCGATGTTGGTGATGCTGGTGATGTCCAGCAGCAGCGTCTCGCGCAGGCGCTGGGCGTGGCCGGGGTCGCTCCAGAAGGCGTTGTGCGCCGGGTCGAACAGGCCCAGCGCCGTCACCGCCTTGGCCGCCCACAGGCCGAAGCCGTACACCACGCCCCAGGGCTGGCCGGCGATGAACAGGTTGAGCGCGGCGAACACCGCCAGCACCAGCGCCCCCCACACCCAGCGGGAGGGGATGCGCCGCGGGCTGAAGTGCTGGCCGCTCCACAGCCCCACGCCCACGGTGACCACGGCCAGGCCCGCCAGCGTGGCCGCCAGCGCGCCGCCGGCGCCCAGCAGCGGCACCAGCCCCACCGGCTCGGCCGCGCCCAGCGCCAGCCAGCCGTTGAGGTGCGCCGAGCCGGCGAAGCTGCCCAGCGCGAACAGCGGCAGGATGCCCATGTTCAGCGGCACGCCCAGCCCCGCCTTGTACAGCGTGCCCGAGCCGCAGCCGTCGGCGATCTGCATGCACAGCCCGAACACGAAGGCGCCCACCAGCAGGCTGACCGAGGGCGGGCCCAGCGCCGCGTGCGTCTCGGGGAAATGCGCCAGCATCGGCATCGACAGCGCCGCCAGCACCGCCAGCAGGATGATCTGGCCGTACACGCCCGCCGGGTCGCGGTTCTCCACCAGGTGCCGCCAGCCGGTGGTGAAGCCGAAGCGCGCCGCCGCCAGGCCCCAGCCCAGCCCCACGCCGACCAGCAGCAGCAGCCCCTGGCGCGCCGACACCGACCACACCAGCCAGCCGAACAGCGCCAGCACGCAGGCGGCCAGCGGCAGGCGCCGCGCCCACAGGCCGGGCGGCCGCGTGGCCGTGTGTTGAATGGGGGAGGCGAGCGTGTTCATGGGGCCTTGGTTCCCAGGTTGCGGTGCGCCCAGCCCAGGGCCATGTAGCGCAGTTGCCGCCAGCGGCCGGGTTCGTTGGCCATGGGCAATGGCGCGGGCGACTGGGTCCATTCGACCATCGAGCCGGGGTACATGCGCACGCCGGGGCGGCCCAGCACCTCCGACAGCACGAACCAGTCGGTGGCCGACCAGTGGCCGGTGTTGCAGAACGCCACCACGGGCGCGCCCGGCGGCGCGTCCAGCGCGTCGGCCTCGGCGGCGAGCGAGGCCTTGTCCAGCAGCGCCGCGCTGCCCAGCTCGAAGAACAGCTCGCTGTCCACGCTGACGGCGCCGGGCAGCGTGCCGCGCGCGCGCGCCGCGTCGTGCGCGATGCGGCCCTGGAAGTAGGGCGGCGGGCGTGCGTCGATCAGCAGCGTGCCGGGCTGGCCGATGGCGGCCTTCACCTCATCGCGCGTGGCCATCCAGCGCGGGTCGAAGCGGGGCTGCCACGCGCTGCGCGGCGCCGCGGCCGGCGCGCTGCTGACGGGCAGGCCGGCGTCCCGCCAGGCCGCCAGGCCGCCGTTGAGGATCGACAGCCGCGCCATGCCCAGCGACTTCAGCGTCCAGTAGGTGCGCGCCGCGTTGCCGAAGTCGGTGGCGTCGATGCCGGTGTAGACGACGACCGCGTGCGTGTCGGGCGTCAGGCCCAGCTCCTGCACCAGCGCGGTCAGCTCGGCCAGGGGCGGCACCTGGCCGGGGCTGGTGTCCGGCCCGCGCCAGCGGCCGTAGGGCGCCGACACCGCGCCGGGCAGGTGCTGCAGCGCGTAGGCCGGCCCTTCGCGCACGTCGATCAGGCGCACCGCGCCGGCCGCGGCCAGCGGCTGCAGCTCCGCCGGGGTGAGCAGCGGCCCGGCCGCCTGGGCGGCGCCCGACGCCAGGGCCAGGCAGAGCAGCAGGAATCGGAGCGCGGAACGCATGGCGAAGGACGAAGGTTGGAAAGATAAGCGAAGCCGCATATTGTCGCGTGCCAAGGCGCCACGCCCAAATACCCAGGCGTTGGAAGCTGATGCGCGGGCGCTACGATGCGCCGCATGATCACCCTCCACACCGCCGCCACGCCCAACGGCCACAAGGTCTCCATCGCGCTGGAGGAGCTGGGCCTGCCCTATGAACTGCGCGTGCTCGACCTGGCCGCTGGCGAGCAGAAGCGCCCCGAGTTCCTGGCCCTCAACCCCAACGGCCGCATCCCCGCCATCGTGGACCACGGCGCGGATGATTTCGCCGTGTTCGAGTCCGGCGCCATCCTGATCTACCTGGCCGAGAAGACCGGCCGCCTGATGCCGCGGGACGCGCAGGGCCGCTCGCGCGTCATCCAGTGGCTGATGTTCCAGATGGGCGGCATCGGCCCCATGATGGGCCAGGCCAACGTGTTCCTGCGCTACTTTCCCGAGAAGATCCAGCCCGCCATCGACCGCTACCAGGCCGAGTGCCGCCGCCTGTTCGAGGTGCTCGACGGCCACCTGGCGCGGCACGAATGGCTGGCCGGCGACTACTCCATCGCCGACATCGCCAACTGGGCCTGGGTGCGCACGCACCGCTGGTCGGGCGTGCCGATCGACGGGCTCGACCACCTGCGCCGCTGGCGCGACGCCATCCGCGACCGGCCGGCGGTGCAGCGCGGCATCGAGCGCCCGCCCTCCAGGATCGATCTGACGCGCGACGGCGACGAACAGGCGCGCGCATTTTCCGAACAGGCCCGCGCCATGGTGGTGACCGGGGGCAACCCGCCTCGCCAGTAACATCTGACGCCGCCACCGCTACAGCCGCCGTCACTCTCCCTTTCTTGCATGACGCCAGAACAAAAGGCCCGCCTGCTGATCGACCAGAAGCTTGAAGCCGCGGGCTGGCGGGTGCAGGACGTGAAAGACCTGAGCCTGGGTGCGGGCCGGGGCATCGCCGCGCGCGAATACCCCACCGACACCGGCCCCGCCGACTACCTGCTGTTCGTCGACCGCCAGCCCGTCGGCATGATCGAGGCCAAGCGCGACGAGGAAGGCCATCGGCTCAGCGTGCACGAATCACAGACCGCCGGTTACGCCAACGCCGCGCTGAAGTGGCGCAAGAACCAGGCGCCGCTGCGCTTCCTGTACGAGGCCACGGGTCAAATCCTCTGGTTCACCGATGGCGCCGACCCGGTGCCGCGCGCCCGCGAGCTGTTCCACTTTTTGCGCCCTGAAACCCTGGCCGAATGGGCCGCGCAACCGGACACCTTGCGCGGCCGCTTGCGCCACATGCCGCCGCTGCCCGAACGCAAGCTGCGTGACTGCCAGATCAGCGCCGTCACCGGGCTGGAGCACTCCCTGGCCCGGAACAAACCGCGCGCCCTGATCCACATGGCCACCGGCGCCGGCAAGACCTTCACCGCCATCACCGCCGTGTACCGCCTGCTGAAGTTCGCGGGCGCCCGGCGCGTGCTGTTTCTGGTCGATACGCGCAACCTGGGCAAGCAGGCGCACCAGGAATTCATGGCCTACACGCCGCCCGACGACGCCCGCACCTTCACCGAGCTGTACAACGTGCAGCGCCTGGCCTCCAGCCGCATCGACCCACACGCGCAGGTCTGCATCAGCACCATCCAGCGCATGTATTCCATTCTCTCGGGCACCGAGTTGTCCGAGGACAGCGAAGACATTTCGCCCTTTGACGCCGCGCCCGCGCTCAAGGGCGAGCGGCTGGTGCGCTACAACCCCGCCGTGCCGGTGGAAAGCTTCGACTTCATCGTCATCGACGAATGCCACCGCAGCATCTACAACCTGTGGAAGCAGGTGCTGGACTATTTCGACGCCTGCCTCATCGGCCTCACCGCCACGCCCGACAAGCGCACCTTCGGCTTCTTCAACAGCAACGTGGTGGCCGAATACCACTACGAGCAGTCGGTGCTCGACGGCGTCAACGTCGGCTATGACGTGTACGAGATCGAGACCGAAGTCACCGCCAGGGGCGGCAAGATCGAGGCGCGCGAATGGGTGGACCACCGCGACCGCCTGACCCGCGCCAAACGCTGGGCACAGACCGAGGAAGACACCGACTACGGCAAAACCCAGCTCGACAAATCCGTGGTCAACCCGGATCAGATCCGCGCCGTCATCCAGGCCATGAAAACGGCGGTCGAAACGCGCATCTTTCCCAGCCGCGCCGAAACCCCCAAGACCCTGATCTTCGCCAAGACCGACAGCCACGCCGACGACATCATCCGCACCGTGCGCGAGGTGTACGGCCGGGGCAACGACTTCTGCCGCAAGGTCACCTACAGCGAGAAAGACGCCGACGCCGTGCTGGCCAACTTCCGCAACGAATTCCACCCGCGCATCGCCGTCACCGTGGACATGATCGCCACCGGCACCGACGTCAAGCCGCTGGAGGTGCTGCTGTTCATGCGCGACGTGCGCAGCCGTGGCTACTACGAACAGATGAAGGGCCGCGGCGTGCGCAGCCTGGACGCCGAATCGCTGAAGAAAGTCAGCAACTCCGCCAGCGGCGCCAAAGACCGCTTCGTGCTCATCGACGCCGTGGGCGTCGAGCAATCGCTCAAGACCGACAGCCGCCCGCTGGAGCGCAAGCCCGGCGTCAGCCTGGACGCGCTGCTCAAGGGCGTGGCCTTTGGCGAGCCCGACGCGGACACCGTGCTCAGCCTGGGCAACCGCCTGGTGCGGCTGGCCCGGCAGCTGGACGACAAGGCACTGCGGCGCATCGCGCAAGCCAGCGGCGGCATCGGCCTGCATGATCTGGCGCGCGGCCTGGTGCAGGCGCTGGACGCCGACCGCATCACCGCCGATGCGCTGGCCGCAGCCCAGGCGGCGGGCATCACCCGCAACGAAGCCACCTTGACCGACGCCGAACTGCAAGCCGCCAGGCAACAACGCCTTGCCGCCGCCTGCGCGCCCTTCGACGTGCCGCCACTGCGCGACGCCATCGAATCCGCCCGGCGCGACCGTGAGCAGCTCATCGACACCCTCAACCCCGACAGCGTGACGCGCAGCGAATTCGCCGCCCAGGCGCAAGCCAATGCCCAGGCCGTCATCCAGCAGTTCAGCGACTTTCTGCAAACCCACCGCGACGAGCTGGCCGCCCTCAGCTTCTTCCATGCGCAGCCCTACCAGCGCCGCGCCCTCACGCTCGACATGATCGAAGACCTGCACGAGCGCCTGAGCCGCCCGCCGCTGTTGCTCACCACCGAAAAACTCTGGAGCGCCTACGCCCGCGTGCGGGAAGGCCAGGTGCGTGGCACGGACACGCGCCGCCAGTTGACCGACCTGGTGACGCTGGTGCGCTTCGCGCTGGGCCTGGACGAGGAACTGCGCCCCTTCGCCGACAGCGTGGACCGGAAGTTCGCCGACTGGGTGTTCCGCCACAACGCCCAGCGCGCCACCGCCTTCACGCCCGAGCAAATGGACTGGCTGCGCCTGATGAAGGACCACATCGCCGCCAGCTGCTGCATCGAGCGCGACGACTTCGACTACGCCCAACTGGCCGCGCGCGGCGGCCTGCAGAAGGCGTGGCATGTGTTTGGCGGGGAACTGGATGGGTTGATGGCGGGGATGAATGAGGAGTTGGTGGCGTGAGGGAGATTGAGGTTTTTGCCACCCTTGGTGAAGTCGCTTATGAGCCTGTTTCCCAGGCCGGTCCGACTGAAGGCAGCGATTTCAGCTACGTTGACATCGGTAGCGTGGATCGGGAAAACAAAGTCATCAGCGACGCGAAGCAACTTGCACACTCCGACGCGCCGAGCCGCGCGCGGCAGGTGCTGCATGCGGGCGATGTGCTGGTTTCGATGACGCGGCCCAACCTCAATGCAGTTGCGCAGGTTCCAGCATCGTTGGACGGTGCTATCGGCTCCACAGGCTTCCAAGTCTTGCGCACGCAATGGATGGAGCCTGGCTTTCTTCGCTATCTGGTGCAAAGTGCGGAATTCATCGACGCCATGAGCGGAGTGGTACAGGGCGCGCTGTATCCGGCGGTACGCCCCGCGGACATTGCGAAGTTTCGATTTCGGCTGCCGCCCCGCGCCGAGCAAACCCGCATCGTCGAAAAACTCGAAGAACTGCTGGGCGGCCTGGACGCCGCCGTGGCCGAGTTGAAGGCCGCGCAGCGCAAGCTGGCCTCGCTGCGCCAATCGCTGCTGAAGGCGGCGGTGGAAGGCGCGCTCACGGCGCCATGGCGCGCGGCCCATGCGCCGACGGAAAGTGGCGCGCAACTCCTGCAACGCATCCTCGCTGAACGCCGCGCCCACTGGGAAGCGAGGCAACTCGCCAAGTTCGCGCAAGCCGGCAAGACACCGCCCAGGGGCTGGCAAGCCAAGTATCCGGAGCCTGCTGCGTCGGATCTCAGTGATTTGCCGGCGCTGCCACAAGGGTGGGTGTGGGCGAACTTGGACGCGCTTATCGACGAAGGCCCGCAAAATGGTCTGTACCTGCCTCGTGAGCGATACGGCAGCGGGACGCCGATGCTGCGAATCGACGACTATCAAATCGGCTGGCACCGCGCACGAAGCGAACTGAATCGCGCCAGCGCCAGCGCAGATGAGTGCATGACTTATTCGTTGCACGTCGATGACGTCGTCATCAATCGCGTCAACAGCATGACGCATCTTGGAAAGTCTCTCCTCATAGGAAAAGAACTCGAAGACGCATTGTTCGAGTCGAACATGATGCGATTCCGGTTGTTCGAGCATGTGCGCGTGGCGTTCGTCGTCCTATACCTCGGCTCGGATATTGGGCGTGCACGCCTGACGGCGGATGCGAAATGGGCCGTCAACCAAGCGAGCATCAATCAACAAGATGTTCGCGCTACCTCAATCCCATTTCCACCTTTGGAAGAACAAACCGAAATCGTCGAGCAACTCACCGCCGCTCTCGCCGCCGTCAAGGAGCAAGAAGCCGCCATCGAAAAAGGCTTGGCACAAGCCGCCGCCCAGCGCCGCAACATTCTCAAAGCCGCCTTCGCTGGCCAGCTCGTGGCGCAGGACCCACGTGATGAGCCGGCCAGCGCGCTGTTGGCGCGCATCCGGGCCGAGCGAGCGGCGCAAGGTGCGGTGCACAAGAAGCCGCGCGGGCGCCAAGCGAGGGAGGCCGCATGACAGGCGTCGATGGGCGCCATAGGCCCGCTCCAGCGCTTGGCGCGTCTGCTGATTTGTTTGACGGGTACTTGATTGGAGCGGCTTGGGCGTCGTCAGGTGTTCATATAAATCAATGGCTTACGTCAATTTTCTTGCTTGACGGGTACTTGACTGGCGTTGTGCAAACGGGGGATGGGCGCGATGACGCAGGCGGATGATTACAGGCACAGCCTGGTGACCGAATTGGTCAACCTGCCTCGGGAAACGGGCTGGGTCGAGTTCAAGCACAACAAAGCCGACCCGCAGGAGATCGGCGAGTACATCTCGGCCCTGTCCAACACGGCGGCCCTGAAGGGCAAGGCCAAGGCCTATGTGGTGTGGGGCGTCGAGGACGGCACGCATGCTGTGGTGGGTACGGGGTTCGACCCTGGGGCGGCCAAGGTAGGAAATCAGGAACTGGAGAGCTGGCTGTTGCAGCAGCTTGGCCCGAAGCTCAATTTCGCATTTCACTCGGTCACGCACACCGGGCAGCCCGTGGTCGTGCTGGAGATGGATGCGGCGTTTCGGCATCCGGTGCAGTTCCAGGGGGCGGAATGGGTGCGGGTGGGTTCGTACAAGAAGCGGCTGCGCGAGTTTCCCGAAATGGAGCGCGAGTTGTGGCGCACGCTGGACCGGACACCGTTCGAGTGGCTGATCGCGGCGGAAAAGCTGGCCGGGCAGGATGTATTGGCGTTGTTGGACTACCCCGCCTATTTCGCCCGCATGAATGTCCCGCTGCCCGATGGGCATCAGGCGCTGCTGGCGGCGTTGGCCGCCGACCGGCTGGTGGAGCGCATGGACAGCGGGCATTGGCGCATCTTCAATCTGGGCGCGCTGCTGTTCGCGCGGCGCCTGGCGGATTTCGGCTCGCTGGGCCGAAAGGCCATCCGGCTGGTGCGCTACCACGGCAACGACAGGCTGAATGCACATCCCGAACCGCCATTTCCGCAAGGCTATGCCAGCGCGTATGAGCAGGTCATCCAGACCCTGCATGGATGGTTGCCGGGCAATGAGGCGATCGGCAGGGCCGTGCGCAAGGATGTCCGGATGTACCCGGACGTCGCCATCCGCGAATTGGTTGCCAATGCGTTGATCCATCAAGACCTCTCGGTCACGGGCACCAGCCCGCTGATCGAGTTGTTCGACGACCGTCTGGAGATTTCCAACCCAGGGGCGCCGCTGGTGGACACCGAGCGTTTGCTGGACACGCCTCCACGCTCGCGCAACGAAGCCATGGCGTCGATGATGCGGCGCATGAATGTGTGCGAGGAGCGAGGCACGGGGGTGGACAAGGTCGTGGGCAGTTGCGAGCTGTACCAGTTGCCGGCCCCGCAATTCGAAGCCACGGACGGCTTCACGCGCTCGATTCTGTTTGCCATGCGACCGCTGACCCGCATGGAGCCCAGGGAGCGGATTCGTGCCGTGTATTGGCATGCCTGCCTGCGCCATGTGAATGGACAGCACACCAACAACACCACCGTGCGCAAGCGCTTCGCCATCGCGGACACGAACAGCGCCATGGCGAGTCGTTTGCTTAAAGAGGCGGAGGCGGCTGGCGTGATCCGTACCTTCGACCCCGTTGCCGCGCCCAAGTTGCGCCGCTACGTGCCCTGGTGGGCTTGACGGCGTTTGCTTGATCGGTGCCTTGATCAATGCCTGTGTTTTTATGCATTAATGAATGAAATTTTATACAAATCAATGGGTTATGAGAATATTTCTTGGGCCTTTACTTGACGGGTATTTGACTGAGCAGCCATGAACGCCTCCACCCTCGTCCAGAAAATCTGGAACTTCTGCCACACCCTGCGCGACGATGGGGTGGGCTATGGCGACTACCTGGAGCAGCTGACGACGCTGCTGTTCCTGAAGCTGGCGCACGAGTATTCGCAGCCGCCGTACCACCGCGACACCCACATCCCGAGAAGCTGCGACTGGCCCAGCCTGCGCGGCAGGACGGGCGAGCCGCTGGAGGCGCATTACCTGCACGTGCTGCACCGGCTGGGCGAGGAGCCCGGCATGCTGGGGGCGATCTTCTTCAAGGCGCAGAACAAGATCCAGGACCCGGCCAAGCTGGCGCGGCTGGTGCAGATGATCGATGCCGAGGACTGGATCAGCCTGGACGTGGACACCAAGGGCGACCTGTACGAAGGGCTGCTGCAGAAGAACGCCGAAGACACCAAGAGCGGCGCGGGCCAGTACTTCACGCCGCGCCCGCTGATCCGGGCGATGGTGGAATGCGTGCGGCCGCGGCCTGGCAAGACCATCGCCGATCCGGCCTGCGGCACGGGCGGCTTCTTCCTGGGCGCGTATGCGTGGCTGACGCGCGAAGGCGCCACGCTCGACAAGAAGCAGAAAGCCTTTCTGCACCGCGAGACCTTCTTTGGCAACGAGATCGTCGCCGCCACGCGCCGCTTGTGCCTGATGAACCTGTTCCTGCACAACATCGGCGACCTGGACGGCGAACCGACGGTGGAGCGGGCCGATGCGTTGATCGCCGAATCACGGCGCAAGTTCGACTACGTGCTGGCCAATCCGCCCTTCGGCAAGAAGAGCAGCATGACCATCACCAACGCCGACGGCGAGGAGGACCGCGACGCGCTGACCTACGAGCGCCAGGACTTTTGGCAGACCACATCCAACAAGCAGCTCAACTTCCTGCAGCACATCGTCTCGATGCTCAAGACCACCGGGCAGGCGGCGGTGGTGCTGCCGGACAACGTGCTGTTCGAGGGCGGCGCGGGCGAGCGGATTCGCCGCAAGCTGCTGGAAACCTGCGACGTGCACACCTTGCTGCGCCTGCCCACGGGCATCTTCTACGCGCAGGGCGTGAAGGCGAACGTGCTGTTTTTTGACGCCAAGCCCAAGGACGGCAAGGCGCAGACCCAGGGCGTGTGGATCTACGACCTGCGCACCAACAAGCATTTCACGCTGAAGACGCGGCCACTGCGTTTCGAGGATTTGCAGGACTTCATCGCGGCGTACCAGCCGGGCCAACGCCACCAGCGAACGGCGTCGGAGCGGTTCAGGTACTTTGACTACGCGACGCTGACCGCCCGCGACAAGGCCAGCCTGGACATCTTCTGGCTGAAGGACGACAGCCTGGATGATCTGGACAACTTGCCCGCGCCGGATGTGCTGGCGCAGGAAATCATCGAGCACCTGGAGGCAGCGCTGGCCGCATTCCGGGAAGTGGCTGCCGCGCTGCCTGCTCGCGTGCCTACCCTCAACCAATAACCTAGATTCGGCGGTTGACCACCATGTTTTCTCTGCAAGGCCGCGTCGTCTCCCCTGCAGGGCGCGGGCCGTCCAGAGGCCGGCCCCGTTCACGCCGTCCACAGGCGCGCAGGCGCCTGTGGAGCCGCGGCGTTCACCCTTGCCTGCCACGCCGATCGCGGCACTGGCGGGTGCGTTCAACTACCGAATCTAGGTTGACTCCCATGAAGCTCTACATCGCCCCCCGCGCCCCCAGTCCCCGCCGCGTGCAGATGTTCATGCATGAGAAAGGCATCACCGGCATCGAGCTGGTGCCGGTGGACATCAACGCCGGCGAGCACCGCGGCGCCGCCTACCGCGCCAAGAACCCGGCCGGCCGCGTGCCCGCGCTCGAACTTCAGGATGGCCGCGTGCTGAGCGAGACGCGCGCCATCTGCACCTGGCTGGAAGGGCTGCACCCCGAGCCCAACCTGATGGGCGTGGACTTCGACGAGCGCGCCTTCATCGAGATGCACGACCGGCAGGCCGAGTGGTACTGGCTGCTGCCGATCGCCAACGCCATCCGCCACACGCACCCCGGCCTGGCGCCGCTGGAGCAGCCGCAGTTCGCCGACTTCGGCCGCTCGCAGGGCGAGAAGGTGCGCGAGTCGGCGCGCTGGCTGGACGAGGCCCTGGCGCGCCAGCCCTGGATCGCCGGCGAACGCTTCACCATCGCCGACATCACCGCCTTCTGCGCCCACGAGTTCGCGCGCGGGCTGCTCAAGTTCGACGCCGGCGCCGAGGGCTTCGCCGCGCTGCGGGCCTGGCGCGACCGCGTGGCGGCGCGCGAGAGTGCCCGCGTCGGCTGACTTTGGGGCGGCGCGGGCCAGGGTGAAGGACGCGAGGCGATTCAACCTAGAAACGGCAGTTGACCGCTTGCCACCCTCGGGAAAGCCGCGTGAGCATTGACCTCGACGGCTTCGATGACCTTCACCTTTCGGGTGAGAGCGCTACGCACCCGCCAGCACCGCGCTCGCCGCGCCATGCGGCGTTGCTCCTCCTTGCGCACAACACTGCGCCGCGTCGTCTCCCTTGCAGGGCGCGGCCCAGCCAGAGGCTGGGCCTGTTCGCGCCGTCCACAGGCGCGCAGGCGCCTTTGGAGCCGCGGCGTTCACCCTTGCCTGCCACGCCAATCACGGCACTGGCGGGCGCGTTCAACTGCCGTTTCTAGGTTCAAGGTCCATTCGGCCTCAACCCCGTGCGTGGTGGGCGCCGGCAGCTATTCTTCTGGGAGCAAAAGCGCCTGCGCGCGGCCCCGTTCCGTCAGCCGCGCACGCCAGCCGCCCTCGTGCTGCCAGACCCGGACCCAGCCGGGGCCGGGCACGCCGCCCAGGGCCGCGTCGCCCATCAGCGAGAGCTGCCGCAGCAGCACGCTGGCCCCCTGGCCCAGCCGCTTGCCCAGGCGCGGCAGGGACACGTCCCGGTCCGGCGGCTCCTGCGCCAGCGCGCGCAGCAGGGCCGCCGCCAGCGGCGCCATGGGTGCCATGGGGGTGGCCATCGGGCCGCGTCAGGCGCCGTCCGCCGCGGCCCCCTGGTGCGGCAGCACCACCACCGGGATCGACTTGGAGGTCGGCGTGCCCGCCCCGAGGGCGGTGGCGGACAGGGGCACCAGCGGGTTCGTCTCCGGGTAGTAGGCGGCGAGGTTGCCGCGCGGGATGTCGTAGGCCACCAGCCTGAAGCGGTCGGCCCGGCGCTCCTGCCCGTCGTCCCACACCGTCACCAGGTCCACCCAGGCGCCGTCCCGCAGGCCCAGCGCCCGGATGTCCCCGGGGTGGATGAACACCACGCGCCGCTGGCCGAACACGCCGCGGTAGCGGTCGTCCATGCCGTAGATGGTGGTGTTGTACTGGTCGTGCGAGCGGGTGGTCAGCAGCGTGAACACGACCGTGCCGCGCACGCGCTGGCGCGCCCGGTGGGAGGGCGTGTCGCGCGGCACGGCGTGCGGCACGAAGCCGGCCTTGCCGGACGCCGTGGCCCACACCCGCTCGCTGGCGGTGTTGCGCAGGCGAAAGCCGCCCGGCACCGCCACGCGCGCGTTGAAGTCCTCGAAGTCGTCGAACACCCGCTCGATCAGGTCGCGGATGCGGCCGTAGTCCTCCACCAGCCACGGCCACGGCGTTTTGCTGCCCCTGCCGCCCGGCCCGCCCAGCGTGGCCGCCGCCAGGCGCGCCACGATGGCCGGCTCGCTCAGCAGGTGCCCGGACGCCGGCGGGTTGATGCCGGCGGAGAGGTGCACCATGCTCATCGAATCCTCCACCGTCACGCCCTGCGCGCCGCCGGCCTGCAGGTCGATCTCGGTGCGGCCCAGGCAGGGCAGGATCAGCGCCGCGCGCCCATGCACCACGTGGCTGCGGTTGAGCTTGGTGGCGACGTGCACCGTGAGGTCGCACTGGCGCAGCGCCTTCCACGTCTCGTGCGTGTCCGGCGTGGCGGCGGCGAAGTTGCCGCCCAGCGCGAAGAACACGCGGCCCCGGCCGGCGAGCATCAGCCGGATCGCCTCCACGGTATCGACGCCCGGCGCGCGCGGCGGCTCGAACCCGAACACCTGCCGCAGGCGGTCGAGCAGCGCGGCGGGCGGCTTCTCCCAGATGCCCATGGTGCGGTCGCCCTGCACGTTGCTGTGGCCGCGCACCGGGCAGGCGCCCGCGCCCGGCCGGCCCAGGTTGCCGCGCAGCAGCAGCAGGTTGACCAGCATCTGGATGGTGGCCACCGAATGGGGGTGCTGCGTGATGCCCATGCCCCAGCAGACGATGGCGCTGCCGGCGCCGATGTACACCTCGCCCGCGCCGCGCATCTGCTGCTCGGTCAGGCCCGACTCGGCCTCCAGCACGGCCCACGGTTCGGCGCGCAGGTCGGCGGCCAGCGCCTCGAAGCCGGTGGTGTGCTCGGCGATGAAGGCCCGGTCCAGCACGCCGCCGCGGGCCGCCTCCTGCTCCAGCACATGCTTCATCATGCCCTTGACCGCCGCCAGGTCGCCGCCCACGCGCAGCTGGAAGTAGTGCGTGCTGATCGGCGTGGCGCCCAGCGTCGCCATCTCCAGCTTGCTCTGCGGGTCCTGGAAGCGCTGCAGCCCGCGTTCGCGCAGCGGGTTGAAGCTGACGATGCGCGCGCCGCGCTGGTG
This sequence comes from Ottowia sp., assembly GCF_016703145.1. Lineage (GTDB taxonomy): Bacteria > Pseudomonadota > Gammaproteobacteria > Burkholderiales > Burkholderiaceae_C > Ottowia. Next base: position 757,903 of record NZ_JADJCO010000003.1, read on the forward strand.
CGCCGCGCGCAGCTCGCCCAGCATGCGCGGGTGGTTGGTGCCCGGGTTCTGGCCGAAGATGAAGATCGCGTCGGCCCGTGTGAAGTCGTCGAGCGTCACCGTGCCCTTGCCCACGCCGATCTGCGGCTTCATCGCCGCGCCGCTGGGCTCGTGGCACATGTTCGAGCAGTCGGGAAAGTTGTTGGTGCCGTACTCGCGCACGAACAGCTGGTAGAGGAACGCGGCCTCGTTGCTGGTCCGGCCCGAGGTGTAGAAGATGGCCTCGTCGGGGTCGGGCAGCGCGTTCAGGTGCCGCGCGATCAGCGCGAAGGCCGCGTCCCAGGCGATGGGCGCGTAGCGGTCGCTGGCCGCGTCGTAGGCCATCGGGTGCGTGAGCCGGCCCTGGTCTTCCAGCCAGAAGTCGCTCTGCCGCGCCAGCTCGCGCACCGTGTGCCGCGCGAACAGCGCCGGCCCCGCGCGCCGCGCCGTCGCCTCGGCCGCCACCGCCTTGGCGCCGTTCTCGCAGAACTCGAAGGTGGAATGGTGGTTGCGGTCCGGCCAGGCGCAGCCGGGGCAGTCGAAGCCGTCCGGCTGGTTGGCCGACAGCAGCGTCTTCGCGCCCTTGACCGCCGCGTCCTGCTTCAGCAGCGCGTTCGCCACGCCGCGCAGCGCGCCCCAGCCGCCGGCGGGGCCGGTGTAGAACGCGATCTTCTGCTCGGACATCGGGCGAGTGTGGGCGGCGGGTTGCGCTCGGTCAAGGGGCGTCAGGCAGCAGGCGCCGCAGGTAGCGCCCCGTGTGGCTGGCCGGGTTGGCCGCCACGTCCTCGGGCGTGCCTTGCGCCACCACCGTGCCGCCGCCGTCGCCGCCCTCGGGGCCCATGTCGATCAGCCAGTCGGCGGTCTTGATGACGTCCAGGTTGTGCTCGATGACGACGATGGTGTTGCCCGCGTCGCGCAGCTGGTGCAGCACCTTCAGCAGCAGCTCGATGTCGGCGAAGTGCAGGCCGGTGGTGGGCTCGTCCAGCACGTAGAGCGTGCGGCCGGTGTCGCGGCGCGACAGCTCCTGCGCCAGCTTCACGCGCTGCGCCTCGCCGCCGGACAGCGTGGTGGCGCTCTGGCCCAGGGTGATGTAGCCCAGGCCCACGTCCAGCAGCGTCTGCAGCTTGCGCGCGATGGCCGGCTGGTCCTTGAAGAAGCCGTGCGCCTCCTCCACCGTCATGGCCAGGATCTGGGCGATGTCGCGGCCCTTCCACTGCACCTCCAGCGTCTCGCGGTTGTAGCGGCGGCCGTGGCACACGTCGCAGGGCACGTACACGTCGGGCAGGAAATGCATCTCCACCTTCACCACGCCGTCGCCCTGGCAGGCCTCGCAGCGCCCGCCGGCCACGTTGAAGGAGAAGCGCCCGGGGCCGTAGCCGCGCTCGCGCGCCGTGGCGGTCTCGGCCATCAGCTCGCGGATGGGGGTGAACAGGCCCGTGTAGGTGGCCGGGTTGCTGCGCGGCGTGCGGCCAATGGGCGACTGGTCGACCGCGATCACCTTGTCGAACTGCGCCAGCCCCTCGATGGCGGCGTGCGGCGCCGGCTCGGCGTGGGCGCGGTGGATCTCGCGCGCGGCGGCGGCGTACAGCGTGTCGTTGACCAGGGTGCTCTTGCCCGAGCCGGACACGCCGGTGACGCAGGTGAACAGGCCGACGGGGAAGTCCACCGTCACCTGCTTCAGGTTGTGCCCCTGGGCGCCGGCGATGCGCAGCACGCCGTCGGGTGCGTGGTTTTCAAGCGTTTTCGGGCTCTGGCCAGCGCCGGTATTGCGCGGGTAGCTATTATTAATGAAGCGCTTGCGCTGCCGGGGCAGCGCGATGCGGCGCGCGCCGCGCAGGAACTGGCCGGTCACCGAGTCGGGCGCGGCCGCCACCTGGGCGAAGCTGCCCTGCGCCATCACGCGCCCGCCGTGCACGCCGGCGCCGGGGCCCAGGTCGATGACGTGGTCGGCGGCGCGCATCATGTCCTCGTCGTGCTCGACCACCAGCACGCTGTTGCCCAGGTCGCGCAGGTGCTGCAGGGTGGCGATGAGGCGGTCGTTGTCGCGCTGGTGCAGGCCGATGCTGGGCTCGTCCAGCACGTACATCACGCCCGTCAGGCCGCTGCCGATCTGCGACGCCAGGCGGATGCGCTGCGCCTCGCCGCCGGAGAGCGATTCGGCGCTGCGCTCCAGGCTGAGGTAGTTCAGGCCCACGTCGTTGAGGAACTTCAGCCGGTTGCCGATCTCGCGCACCACCTTGTCGGCGATCTCGGCCTTGGCGCCCGTCAGGCGCAGCGCGCCGAAGTACGCCAGCGCCTCGCCCAGCGTGACGTGGCTGATCTGGTAGATGGCGCGCGACTGCCCGCCCTCGCCGATGCGCACGTGGCGCGCCTCGCGCTTCAGGCGCGTGCCGCCGCATTCGGTGCAGGGCTGCTGGCTGCGGTAGCGCGCGAGTTCCTCGCGCACCACGGGCGAGTCGGTCTCGCGGTAGCGGCGCGCCATGTTGGGCAGGATGCCCTCGAACGGGTGCTTCTTGCCGACCTTGCGCCCGGCGGACTGGCCGCTCTCGAAGGTGTAGCTGAACTTGATCTCCTCCTCGCCCGAGCCGTGCAGCAGCACGTGGCGCACGCGTTCGGGCAGCTCCTCGAACGGCGTCTCGGGGTCGAAGCGGTAGTGCCTGGCCAGGCTCTCGACCAGCGCGAAGTAGTAGCCGTTGCGCCGGTCCCAGCTCTTGATGGCGCCGCTGGCCAGGCTGAGCGAGGGGAAGGCCACCACGCGCTCGGCGTCGAAGAACTCCATCGTGCCCAGCCCGTCGCAGCCGGGGCAGGCGCCGGCCGGGGCGTTGAAGGAGAACAGGCGCGGCTCCAGCTCGGCGATGGAGTAGCCGCACACGGGGCAGGCGAACTTGCTGTTGAACAGATGCTCGCGTCCGCCGTCCATCTCCAGCGCGATGGCGCGGCCCTCGGCCAGGCCCAGCGCGGCCTCGAAGCTTTCCGCCAGGCGGCTGGCCATGTCCGCGCGTACTTTCAGGCGGTCGACCACCACGTCGATGTCGTGCTTCTCGGCCTTCTTCAGCGCCGGCAGGCTGTCCGCCTCGACGGTGGCGCCATCGACGCGAAAGCGCACGTAGCCCAGCGCCTGCATCTGCGCGAACAGCTCGGCGAACTCGCCCTTCTTGCCGCGCGCCACGGGCGCCAGGATCATCAGTTTGGTGTCCCCGGGCAGCGCCAGCGCGGCGTCCACCATCTGGCTGACGGTCTGCACCGTCAGCGGCAGGTCGTGGTCGGGGCAGTAGGGCGTGCCGGCGCGGGCGAACAGCAGGCGCAGGTAGTCGTGGATCTCGGTCACCGTGCCCACGGTGGAGCGCGGGTTGTGGCTGGTGGCCTTCTGCTCGATGGCGATCGCGGGCGACAGGCCCTCGATCAGGTCCACGTCGGGCTTGTCCATGAGCTGCAGGAACTGGCGCGCGTAGGCCGACAGGCTCTCGACGTAGCGGCGCTGCCCCTCCGCGTACAGCGTGTCGAAGGCCAGCGAGGACTTGCCCGAGCCCGACAGCCCCGTCAGCACCACCAGCTGGTTGCGCGGGATGTCGAGGTCGATGTTCTTGAGGTTGTGCGTGCGCGCGCCGCGGATGCTGATGCGCTGCGCGCGCAGCGCGGCGGCCAGGGGCAGGCCGTCGTCGGCGTCTGAAGCAAGGGAGAGGGTGTCGGTCATGGCGGGCGGCCCTGGGCGCAGGGCAACCGGCCATTATCCGAAAACCGGGACTTCGGCGCCGGGGCCGCCCCCGCCGTCCGCCGAGGGGGCTGGCGAGGGATCGGATTTCAAGCCAAATCGGCCTCAAGCCCGCATGGACATTACGCCAACAGCTATTAAAAAATGAGCTTTTGGCGCGGCGCGCATCAGCGCCGCGGCGCGTCCTGCGCCGCCCCGGCGCGCCACACGCGGTAGCGCAGCGCCATGCCCTCGGGCACGAAGACGACCACCGGCAGCCTGCTGTTGTAGCGCACCAGGGTGGATTCGGCCTGCACGAAGCCGGGGCGCTGGCTGCCGGGCGGGCAGGCCATCATGGTGTCGCGCACCTGGCCCTGGCTCCGCAGCACCCAGTAGGTGTAGCCCCAGCCGGCCACGTCGCGGGCCTCGAAGCGGCCGTCCATGCCGCGGCTGTTGCAGTCCACGGTCATGGACTTGACGCCGATCAGCTCCAGTTGGCGGTCCGCCTCGTCGGGCAGGGCCGGCAGTTCGATCACGTGGCGGCGGTGGCCCGCCAGGCTGGACGGGAAGGCCTTCAGTTCCGGGCTGGCGGCCGGGTTCGGGGCGGCTGGCGCGGCGGGAGGCTGCTGGGCGCAGGCGGCCAGCAGGGCGCCGCACAGCGGCAGCAGGGCGAGGAGGCGGGGGGTGGTGTTCATGGACGGAATCTACCAAGCGGACGATGCCCGACAATACCCGCTGCCCGGCCGCCAGCCGGCACGCCTTGCGCCGCATGCCGATGTCAGACCCCGCCTCGTCTTCCGTCCCCGATTCGCCCACCATCCACCGCATGACGGCCGCCGAGCGGCGCGCCACGCAGTCGCTGGCGGCCATCTTCGCGCTGCGCATGCTGGGGCTGTTCCTGGTGCTGCCGGTGTTCGCCATCGAGGCGGCGCGCTACCCGGGCGGCGACGATCCGGCGCTGGTGGGCCTGGCCATGGGCCTCTACGGCCTGACGCAGGCGCTGATGCAGGTGCCGCTGGGCCTGGCGTCCGACCGCGTGGGGCGCAAGCGCGTGATCGTGCTGGGCTTGCTGCTGTTCGCCCTGGGCAGCGCGGTGGCGGCGCTGGCCGGCAGCGTGCAGGCGCTGGCCGTGGGCCGCGCGCTGCAGGGCGCGGGCGCGGTGTCGGCGGCGGTCACGGCGCTGCTGGCCGACCTGACGCGCGACGAGGTGCGCACCAAGGGCATGGCGCTGGTCGGGGCCAGCATCGGCCTGGTGTTCGCCGTGTCGCTGGTGGCCGCGCCGCCGCTGGTCGGCTGGCTGGGGCTGCCGGGGCTGTTCTGGCTCACCGCGCTGCTGGCGCTGGCGGGCATCGCCGTGGTGCTGCGCTGGACGCCGGCCGAGCCCGCGCGCCACACGGGCGAGCCGCGCGGGCGCCTGGCCGAGGTCTGGCGCCACCCGCTGCTGTGGCGGCTGGACCTGGGCGTGTTCGTGCTGCACACGGTGCAGATGGCGATGTGGGTGGTGGTGCCGGGCCTGCTGCTGCAGGCGGGCTTGCCCAGGTCGGCGCACTGGCAGGTGTACCTGCCGGCGGTGCTGGCCTCGTTCGCGCTGATGGGCGGGCTGTTCGCGCTGGGCGCGGCCACCTGCGCGCGGTGCTGCGCGGGGCCATCGCGCTGCTGGGGCTGGCGCAACTGGCGCTGCTGGGGCTGGCGCCCCAGGCGCCGGGGGCGTGGGCGCTGGGGGTGGTGCTGTTCGTCTTCTTCGTCGCCTTCAACGTGCTGGAGGCCAGCCAGCCCAGCCTGATCTCGCGCCTGGCGCCGCCCGGCGCGCGCGGCGCGGCGCTGGGCGTTTACAACACGCTGCAGTCGCTGGGCCTGTTCGCCGGCGGCGCGCTGGGCGGCTGGATGCTCAAGCACGGCGGCGCGCCGGGGGTGTTCGCGGCGACCACGCTGCTGGTGGCCCTGTGGCTGCTGCTGGGCTGGGTGCAGCAGGTGTCGGCGGCGAAGCCCTGAGCCCCTGAACACGCCGAACCTCAGGGGAGTGGCGGCCGGTGTGGAGCGGATGCCACACGCATGTGAAGCATTGCTCGTGAATAAGTTGCTTTTTCTTATAATTCTGAGTTATTCACACAAAGAGGAGACTCAGATGTCGAACCGAGCGATGCGCCAACGTGGTTTGTTCGTGGGAGCCGGGCTGTTCCTGGCTGCGGCCGGGGCGGCCCTGGCGCAAACCGTGCCGTACACCACGCCCGGCTCCTACAGCTACCAGGTTCCCGCGGGAATCAGCGCCATCCGGGTGACGGTGGCGGGCGGCGGCGGCGGCGGCGGCGGGGTTGACAGCTCGGGTGGCGTAGGTGGCCAAGGCGGCGCTGGCGCCCTGCTCAGCGGCACCATCGCGGTCACGCCGGGCAGCACCGTGCAGGTGCTGGTGGGCGGCGGCGGTGAGTTCGGCGCCTCGGATAGCGCCGACGCTACCCCGTCCGTAGGCGGCACGGGGCTGGGGGCCGGCGGAGCGGGCGGTGCGGCGGGCGGTCAGGGTCTCAGCGGCGCGGGCGGCGGCGGCGGCGGCAGCAGCCGCGTATCGGTGGTCGGCATCGTGTTGCAGGCCGCGGGCGGCGGTGGTGGTGGTGGCGGCAGCTTTACCGACAATGGAAATGGTGTAGCGGGAACCGCGGCGAGCGCCGCGGCCTCCAGCAACGCCAATTGCGCCACGGGTGCCCAGGGCGGCGCGGGCGGTAGCCCGGGCGCAAACGGGGATGGCGGCGGCGGCGGCGGCGGCGGCGGCGGCGTGACCGGCGGCAGCAGCGGCGCGGCCGGAGCCGATGGTCCGGGCGACAGCGGAAGCGGCGGCGGCGGCGGTGGGGCTGGTGGATCCTGCTACCTGGGCGCGGTGCAGAACCTTGTGACCACGGCGGACGGCGGCACGGGCGGCACGGGAGCCACGTTTGAATCCGGAGAGGCGGTGGAGATAACGGACGCTACCGCCGGCGGCAATGGCGCGGTGACACTGACGCTGGTGGCCGCGCCGGCACCGGTGCCGGTGCCTACCCTGGGCGAGTGGGCGTTGGGCTTGCTGGCTTTGCTGGCGGCGGCCCTGGGCACCCAGGGCATGCGCCGGCGGCGCGCGTAGCGGCGGCGGGTGCCGCTGGGCTGCGGCACAATGTTGAAAGTAGCCGGCCGGCGTGCCGGCTTTTTTCGCAGCACATTTCCATCATGGCCTCAGTCAACAAAGTCATCCTCGTCGGCAATCTTGGGCGCGACCCCGAGATGCGCTCCTTTCCCAATGGCGACCAGATCGCCAACGTCACGCTGGCCACCACCGACAAGTGGAAGGACAAGGCCAGCGGCGAGCCGCGCGAGCACACCGAATGGCACCGCCTGGTGTTCAACGGCCGGCTGGCCGAGATCGCCGGCCAGTACCTGCGCAAGGGCAGCCAGATCTACATCGAGGGCAGCATCCGCACCCGCAAGTGGCAGGACACGCAGAGCGGCCAGGAGCGCTACAGCACCGAGGTCCGCGTCGACCAGATGCAGATGCTGGGCAGCCGCCAGGGCATGGGCGGCCCGTCGGACGACGGCGGCGGTGGTGGCTACGACGCGCCGCGCCGGGCCGCGCCCCCCGCGCCCGCGGCCCGGCCCGCCGCCGCGCCCCGCGCGCCGGCGCCCGCGGCGGGCAAGCCGGCGTCGGGGTTCGACGACATGGACGACGACATCCCATTCTGAAGAGTGGTCACCGAGGGCAGCGATGCCCTCTTTTTTTCATAGAGCAACAACACATAGGAGACGACGGATCATGGCCTACCTGAACATTCACCGAACCGGCCTGCACGCGCTGGCCGCGCTTTCCTGCCTGGCAGCCTGGTCGGGCCCGGCGTTCGCGCAGACCCAGCAGTACACCACGCCAGGAACTTACAACTACGTCGTCCCCGCCGGCATCAGCGCGATCCAGGTGACGGTGGCCAGCGGTGGCGGCGGTGGCGGCGGGATGGACGGCGATTCGGGCCTGGGTTCCGGCGGCGGTGGCGGCGCGGGCGCGTCGCTGCAGGGATTGATCGCGGTGACGCTGGGCAGCACGGTGCAGGTGGTGGTCGGCGCTGGCGGCGGCGCGGGCGAAAACTCACATACCGCCAGCACCGGCGGCACTGGCGCGGGCGCTGGCGGACCGGGGGCCGGATCAGGAAGTGAGGGTATCAGCGGCGCTGGCGGCGCTGGCGGTGGCAGCAGCCTGGTGTCCGTGGCTGGCATCGCGCTGCAGGCGGGCGGCGGCGGCGGCGGCGGCGGCGGGAGCCGTCTGGCGGTGCCGAACGACACGGCTTCGCCGGGCACCGCGGCCGGGGCTGCGGCCGCCAGCAATGCCAACTGCGCCACCGGCGTGGCCGGCGCGCAAGGCGCGACGCCAGGGGCAGGCGTGGACGGCGGTGGTGGTGGTGGTGGTGGCGGCGGCGTGACCGCGGGGACGGGCGGAACGGCCGGGCAGGACGAGGTTGTGCAGACCGGTGGCGGCGGGGCCGGAGGCTCCTGCTTCCTGGGCGCGGTGCAAAACCTGGTGGTGACTGCAGGCGGAGGCGGCGCAGGCGGGACCGGCGAGAGTTTTGCGGGACAACAATATGTGGCCAGCACCAGCGGCGGCGACGGTGCGGTCACCCTCACGCTGGTGGCCGCTCCGGTCCCGACTCCGGTGCCCAGCCTGAATGAGTGGGCGCTGGGCCTGCTGGCCTTGCTGGCGGCCGGGCTGGGCCTGCGGGGCGCGCGCCGGCGGATGTAGCCCGGGGGTGCGCCGGGGCGCATCGCCGCCGGCTGCACGGCGGTGTCCCGGAATCCGCGCGCCTGGCGCGGCGAGATCAGCACGGGGAAATTTTGATCTGACCCCGGATTTTCTTGAAACTTGACGGCCGGCGGCGACTCTAGAGGGCGGTCGCCGCACGAAGTGCGCCGGCGCAGCAGCCCTCATGCACACCGACGCTTCCGCCCTCACCGCTTCCCCGCCGCCACCAGCCCGCTACGGCGCCATCGCCATCGCGCTGCACTGGGTGCTGGCCCTGGCCATTCTGGCGATGCTGGGTGTGGGCTGGTACATGACGGGGCTGCCCTTCTCGCCCCAGCGCCTGAAGCTCTACAACTGGCACAAGTGGGCCGGCGTGGCGGTCCTGGCGCTGTCGGTGCTGCGCCTGGCGTGGCGCCTGGCGCATCGCCCGCCGGCGCTGCCCGCGCCCGTGCGGGCGGCCATGCCGCGCTGGCAGCAGGTGGCGCACCACGGCACGCACCACCTCATGTACGCGCTGTTCCTGGCCGTGCCGCTGGTCGGCTGGGCCTACAGCTCGGCGGCGGGATTCCCCGTCGTGTTCCTGGGCCTGGTGCCGCTGACGGACTTCGTCGCGCCCAACCCCGAGCTGGCCGAGGCCCTCAAGCCCTGGCACGCCTGGACCGCCTACGCCCTGGCGGCGCTGGCGGCCCTGCACGTGGCGGCGGCGCTCAAGCACCAGGTCATCGACCGCGACGGCCTGCTCGGGCGCATGCTGCCCGGCCGGGGCTGACCGCCTCCTCCACCTTTTTCATCGACGGAACCCTTCATGACGCATTCGACTTCCCTGGCGACCCTGGCACTGGCCTGCACCGCGCTTCTGGCGGCGGCGCCGGCCCTGGCGCAGCAGAAGCTGGTGCCCGGCCAGAGCGAGATCGCCTTCGTGAGCAAGCAGATGGGCGTGCCGGTCGAAGGCAAGTTCACCCGGTTCGACGCCCAGGTGGCGTTCGACCCCGCCCGGCCCGCCACCAGCAAGGTCGCTTTCACGGTGGACACCGGCAGCGCCACCCTGGGCGTGAAGGAGTCCGATGCCGAGCTGCCCAAGCCCGCGTGGTTCAACGTGCCCAGGTTTCCGCAGGCCACCTTCCAGTCCACCGCGATCAAGGCCGTGGGCCCGGGCAAGTACGAGGTGGCCGGCAAGCTGGGCATCAAGGGTGCGGCGCAGGACGTGGTGGTGCCCGTCACGCTGACGCAGAGCGGCGCCACCACGGTGGCCACGGGCGCCTTCGCCATCAAGCGCCTGGCCTTCAAGATCGGCGAGAACGAATGGGCGGACACGTCCATGGTCGCCGACGAGGTGCAGGTCAGGTTCAGGCTCGCGCTCACCGGCGTGGGCAAGCTCTGATCCCTTTTCTTTTTTTCACCAGGAGACCCATCGACATGCAGCCATCCTTCCTTGCCCTCGCCGCCATGGCCGCCACCCTCGCCGCCGGCGCCGCGCAGGCCCAGGGCGCCACGTACGCCATCGATCCGACCCACACTTTCGCCACGTTCGAGATCAACCACTTCGGCGCGGCCATGAACCGCGGCCGTTTCGACCGGAAGGAAGGCACGGTGCAACTGGACAAGGCCGCCCGGACCGGCAAGGTGGACATCACGTTCCAGATCGATTCCCTCACCACCGGCACGGCGCCGTTCGACAAGCACCTGATGAGCGCCGACCTCCTCGACGCCGCCAAGCACCCCACCGCCCGGTTCGTGGGCGACAAGTTCACCTTCGACGGCGACAAGGTCGTGGCCGTGGCCGGCAGCCTGACGCTCAAGGGCCAGACCCATCCGGCCACCTTCAAGGCCAGCCAGTTCGCCTGCTACCAAAGCCCCATGCTCAAGCGCGAGGTCTGCGGCGGCGACTTCGAGACGACCATCGACCGCACCCAGTTCGGCCTGGACTACGGCGTGCAGTACGGCTTTCCGAAGAACGTGCGCATCGTGGCGCAGATCGAGGCCGTCAAGCAGTGATGCCCCGGCCGCGCCAGGCGGCGGGTTGCTACTTTATCAATAGCTGATGGCGCAATACCGGTGCCGGTTTCAAGCCAATTTGGCTTGAAAAACGGTCAGCGCGGCAGGGTGCCCTGCACGCCCTGCACGAGGTAGTCCATCCGCAGGATTTCGCGGTCGCTCGCCGTCCGGCCTTGGGGCACCCGCACCTGGCCGGCGCCGTCGATGACCGGCCCCGCGAACGGGTGCAGGCGGCCGGCGGCGATGCCCTGCTGGCGCGCCAGCACTTCCTTTTGCACCGCGGCCGGGACCTTGGGGCCGAAGGCGTCCACGCGGACCATCCCTTCGCGCACGCCGCCCCACAGGTTGCCGCTCTGCCAGCGGCCCGCCTGCACCGCTTTCACGCGGCGCGTGTAGTAGTCGCCCCACTGGTGGGTGATGGCGGCGATCTGCGCGCTGGGCGCCACGCCGCGCATGTCGGAGTGGTAGGCCACGGCCAGCTTGCCGCGCGCCTCGGCGGCGGCCATGACGGCGGTGGAGCCGGTGTGGAAGGCCAGCACGTCGGCGTCCTGGTCCATCAGCGCGGTGGCGGCCTCGCGCTCGCGCGGCGGGTTGAACCACTCGTTCAGCCACACCACCTTCACCGTGGCCCGGGGGTTGACGCTGCGCAGGCCCAGCGTGAAGGCGTTGAGGCCTTGCAGCACCTCGGGGATGGGAAAGCCCGCCACGTAGCCCGCCACGCCGGACTTCGTCATGCGCCCGGCGGCGATGCCGGCCAGGTAGCGCCCCTCGTAGTAGCGCGCGTTGGCGGTGGCCACGTTGGGCGCCTGCTTGAGGCCGGTGATGGACTCGAACTTCACGCCGGGAAACTCGCGCGCCACCTTCAGCGTGGGCTCCATGTAGCCGAAGCTGGGCGTGAAGATGATCTGCTGGCCCTGGCGCGCCAGGTCGCGGATCACGCGCTCGGCGTCCGCCCCCTCGGCCACGTTCTCGACGAAGGTGGTCTGCACCTGGGCGCCCAGCGCGGCCTCGACGGCGCGCCGGCCCTCGTCGTGCTGGCGCGTCCAGCCGGCGTCGGTGAGCGGGGTGACGTACACCCACGCGGCCTTGACGGGCGCGGGGGCCTGGGCGTGCAGGGGCGGAAAAAAACAGGCGGCCGCGAGCGCGGCTGCGAGGTTTTTGTACATGGTGTTCCTCTACATGGTCCCGAATGGAAGAAGTCGCCGGGCCGTCGGGGCGGCGGACCCGCAGCGCGCATTTTAGTACGCCGGCACGGAGATATCGGAACACAATGAAACCGATGGATTTGCGTTCAGGGCAAGGCGCGAACCGCGGCGATACCGGGCGGTATCGCGAGGATTTGCAACGCCGCCCTGGGCGCAAAGACGCGGTTTCATGTTTCGATATCTCCGTGTCGGCGTACTAGGCCTTGTCGTCGTGCCAGCGCTCGAAGCAGTCCTGCAGCCGCTGCGTCCAGTCCCGCTTGGCGGCGTTGCCGGCGAAGCTGGCCTCGAAGCTGTTGGCGGCCAGCCGCCAGGCCGCCTCGGCGCGCAGGCCGGTGGCGGCGAACACGGCGCGGAAGTTCTCGTTCACGTAGCCGCCGAAGTACGCCGGGTCGTCGCTGTTGATGGTGGCGCACAAGCCCGCGTCCAGCAGTCGCGGCAGGCTGTGGCGCGCCAGGTCGGGGAACACGCGCAGTTTCTGGTTGGACAGCGGGCACACGGTCAGCGGCACGCGCCCGTCGGCCAGGCGCCGCATCAGCGCGGGGTCGTGCACGGCCTGCACGCCGTGGTCGATGCGCTCGGCCTTCAGCACGTCCAGCGCCTGCCAGATGTAGGCGGGCGGGCCTTCCTCGCCGGCGTGGGCGACGATGCGCAGGCCCAGCTCGCGGCAGCGCGCGAAGACGCGGGCGAACTTCTCGGGCGGGTGGCCGACCTCGCTGGAGTCGAGCCCGACGCCGATGAACTGGTCGCGGTACGGCAGCGCGGCTTCCAAGGTCTCGAAGGCCTCGCGCTCGCTCAGGTGGCGCAGGAAGCACAGGATCAGCGCGGCGCTGATGCCGTGCCGCGCGGGCGCGTCGGCGCAGGCGCGGGCCAGGCCGCGGATCACCGTGCCCATGTCCACGCCGCGCGCGGTGTGCGTCTGCGGGTCGAAGAAGATCTCGGCGTGCACGACGTTTTCAGCAGCGGCCCGCGCCAGGTAGGCGCTGGCCAGGTCGTGAAAGTCCTGTTCTTCCAGCAGGACGGCGGCACCCTGGTAGTAGATGTCCAGGAAGCTCTGCAGGTCGGTGAAGGCGTAGGCGCGGCGCAGCGCCTCGACGCTGGCGTAGGGCAGGGCGACGCCGTTGCGCGCGGCCAGCGCGAAGATCATCTCGGGCTCCAGCGAGCCCTCGATGTGCAGGTGCAGCTCGGCCTTGGGCATGGCGGCCAGCAGGCCGGGCAGCCGCTCGGGGGCGATCGGCGGCACCGTCCAGGTCATGGGATCACGCCGAAGGTGATGCCGCTGTCCCGCAGGTAGCGGCGGTAGGCGCTGGAGATGCGGTCGGCGGCGGAATGCACCTCGGCGTCCGGCGCCAGGGGCAGGCGCTTAGGGCGCTGCGATTCGAGCACCGGCCGGTCCTGGCCGAAGATGGTGTCCTGGAAGTCGATCAGCCGCGCGTCGGGCGAGTCGAAGTCGTTCATGGCCATGCGCGTCCAGGCCACGCTGGTCTCCTCGGTGACCGGGCAGACGAACATGGCGATGGCCTCGTTCATGCCGTCGATGGCGGTGCTGCCGGCCTCCGGCACCTTGGTCAGCACGGCCATGTAGGGCGCGGTGACCTCGTAGGTGTATTCGACCTGCGCGCCGCTCTCGGCGTGGATGGACGAGCGCGGCTGCCACGCCAGGCAACCGGTGGCCAGCACGCCGTGCGGCGTGGGGCGCACCTCGTAGGGCGCGATGGCGGTGTGCTCGCGGCTGCCCAGCCAGCCCTCGTGCACGAAGCCGAAATGCGCCATGTCGAGGAAGTTCTCGATGATGCGCGGCGCGCTCGCATTGACGACGTAGGGGCCGCTGGTGGTCTTGCGCAGGCGCGGCTCGGCCTCGGCGGCGAAGGCGGGCAGGTCGTGGATGGGCCGGGCCTCGTTCTCGGGCGTGGCCAAGCGCACCCACACCATGCCGTAGGCCTCGCGCGCGTCGTAGGCGCGGGCGCAGTGGCGCGGGCCGGGCTTGAAGTCGGGCACGGCGGGGATGTGGGTGCACTGGCCGCCGGCCTCGAAGCGCCAGCCGTGGTACGGGCATTCCAGCTCGCCGCGCGCCACGCGGCCCAGCGACAGGCGCGCGCCGCGGTGCGGGCACTGGTCCATCCAGGCGTGGGCGCGGCCGGCGGCGTCGCGCCACAGCACGAGGTCCTCGCCCAGCAGGGTAGCGGCGGCGGGGCTCGCGCCCACCGCGTGGGCCAGCGCCACGGGGTGCCACAGGGTTCGTTCGAGCTTCATCGTGCGTTTTTGGATGAAATAACGCTCCAACCCGCATGGGTGAAGCGCAGGTAGCTATCTATTTTGCGGCGGGAATCTGCCCCTCGACGCCCTTGACGAAGAAGTCGATGGCGCCCATCCAGGCGTCGTCGGCGCGCGCGCCGGCGGCCAGGCGCTCCTTGCCGCCGGCGTCCACCACCGGGCCGGTGAAGACGTCGAAGCCGCGGTCCTTCATGCGGCCCTTGATCTCCTCGACCTGGGCGCGCACCTCGGGTGGGATCCTGTCGGAAAGCTTGATGAGGTCGTTCTGCCCCTCGGGCACGCCCCAGCGCGTGACCTGGCCACCCTTCCAGGTGCCGTCCAGCACGTCCTTGACGGCCTTCTTGTAGTAGTGGCTCCAGTCGGCGATGGCCGAGCCCAGGTGGGCGCTGCCGCCGAAGCCGCTCATGTCGGAGTCCCAGCCGAAAGCCAGCTTGCCGGCCTTGTCGGCCGCCTGGATGACGGCGGGCGAGTCGGTGTTCTGCAGCAGCACGTCGGCGCCGCCGTCCAGCAGCGCCTGCGCGGCCTCGGTCTCCTTGGGCGGGTCGTACCAGCTGTTGGTCCACACCACGCGGGTTTTGACCTTGGGGTTGACGCTCCGCGCGCCCAGCGTGAAGGCGTTGATGTTGCGCAGCACCTCGGGGATCGGCACCGAGCCGACGTAGCCCAGCGTGCCGGTCTTGGTCATGTGGCCGGCGATGATGCCGGCGAGGTAGGTGTCCTGGTAGAAGCGCGAGTCGTACACGTTCAGGTTCTCGGCCGTCTTGTAGCCGGTGGCGTGCTCGAATTTCACCTGCGGGAAATCCCTGGCCACCTTGACCATGGCCTCCATGAAACCGAAGCTGGTGCCGAAGATGAGCGTGTTGCCCTGGGCGATGAGGTCGCGCAGCACGCGCTCGGTGTCGGCGCCCTCGGGCACGCTCTCGACGAAGCTGGTCTTGACCTGGCCCGCGAACGCGGCCTCCGCCGCCTGGCGGCCCTGGTCGTGCGCGTAGCTCCAGCCGGCGCTGCCGACGGGGCCGACGTAGATCCAGGCGGCTTTCAGGGGTTCGGCGGCGGGCGCGGCGGCGGCCGGCGGCGCGGCGGGGGCGGCATCGTCCTTCTTGCCGCACCCGATCAGGGCGGCGGCGCCGAGCGCGGCGGCGGCGAGGCGGAGCAGGGTGCGCTTGCGTTGGTCGTGGGGCATCGTGGGGCCTTGTCGATGAGGGGTGTGAAACCAGGGCCATGCATGGACCATGCCAGCGGCGCAGTGTACGCAACCGGCGTCCGGTTCCGCGAGCCCGGCGCCTCGCGCCAAGGCGATTTTCAGAGGCTGCGCGGCGACTCAGGCGACGGGCGGCAGCTGATCCAGTACGCCGCCGTCCAGGCCGCCCGCACCCGACAACGCCGCGTTGAGGGCGCCTTCGCGCTGCTCGATGGCGGCGATGAAGCGCGCGGCGCCGCGCATCGACCCGAAGGCCTCGAAGCCGGATTCGAGAAAGTGCTGCAACTCGCCCAGGCCCGCCAGCAGCGCCGGTCCGCGCATCATGCGCAGGCTGCTGCGCAGCAGGGGGTCGCGCGTATGGAGGTCGAGGCGGCGGCCCACCGAGAGCGTCAGGTCGACCTGCCGGCGGCGGTCATCGGCCCGGCCCGTCGCCCGCCATGCCGCGACGTAGCGCTTCGGGGTCACCGAGTCGGAGCGCAGGCGCCGCCCCATCTCGGCGTCCAGCGACTCCGACAGCGCGTGCAGCGCCACCAGCGTGGCGACCGTGTCCACGACCTCGCGCGGAAACATCCACACCAGCGTCGGCACGATGCCCGCGATCTGCGCCTGGCGCTCGGCGAAATCCTGGGGACCATGCAGTTCATCGACGAAGAACCCGACCGCCGCCGCGTAGCGCCTTTCGGCGAGCAGGTCCGCGTAGCTGTTCTCGAAGCGGCGCTGCTGGTACGCCTTGATCGCCTGCACGCGCCGCCGCAGCGTGTCGTCGGCGGCCCGCACCGCGTGGCCGCGCTCGACGGCTTTCAGGTCTTCGAGGATGCGCTGGGCCACTTCGCCCTGCATTCCGGCGGGCAGCGCGGTGCCACCGCCGGCGGCGGAACTCATGGACAGGCGGCCGCGGGGCGAAGCCGGGCCGAGGCCCAGGGGGCGCCTCGGGCCCGGGTGATTCGAGGCGGCGAGGCTGATCGAGGGACTCATGGCGACTCCAATGCAGAGGTTGCACGCCAATCATGCAACTGGTTGCATAGTCTATGCGAAGGCGTCCTCGAATGCAACTGGTTGCATTAAGAACCCCGGGCCGCCGGCCGGCGCTGGCGGCCCGGGGCGCCGGCTTCGGCGCTCGCCTCCGGGCGGTCGTCCGCGTCGCTGCTGGCCAGAATCTCCAGGGCTTCCTGCGAGAGCTGCAGCCACAGCTCCTCCTGCAGGATGCCCGCCCGCAAGACCAGGTGCTGCAGGCGCCGTTCGCGGCTGGGCGGCTGGTCCAGGAAGTCGCGCTGCTCGATGCGCCGGTACAGGTCGAGCTTGTCCCGGTGCATGGCCACTCGCCGCGTGATCTCGTCCTGCAGTCCGCTGGGGCCGATGACCGCAGCCGCCCGCAGGCGGACCATCAACTCCTCCCGCAGCGGCTTGGGGTCCTCGGGCTCAGCCACCCAGCGCCGCAGTTCCTTGCGTCCAGCGGCCAGGATGCGGTATTGGCGCTTGCGTCCCCGCCCGGCCTCCTCCGCCAGCGCCTCGATCCAGCCCGCCTCCTCCAGCCGGGCCAGCTCGCGATAGATCTGCTGGTGCGTGGCGTGCCAGAAGTAGCCGATGGAGCGGTCGAACCGCTCGGCGAGTTCGGAGCCCGAGCACGGGTGCTCGATCAGTGCGGTGAGAAGGGCGTGAGGCAGGGACATCGGGACGAAGCAGGGAGGCTGGAGCGGAGCGCCACATCTTGCCTCAAGTGCCGGCCCGCGCGACAGTCCCGCGGGCGTTGCGTGGTTTCCGCACCATTTTGCGCAACCAGTTGCATTCGACCGGGGAAGCGGCTACATTCATGCAACCGGTTGCATTAACAAGGACGCGGCCGCCATGACCCTCTACCCTCGCCTGAACGCTCCGCTCGACCTGGGCTTCACCACGCTTCGCAACCGCGTGCTCATGGGTTCCATGCACGTCGGGCTGGAGGAAGCGCCGAACGGCTTCGCGCGCATGGCCGCGTTCTATGCGGAGCGGGCACGCGGCGAGGTGGGCCTGATCGTCACCGGCGGCATCGCGCCCAACGAGCGCGGGCGGCCCGCGAAGGGCGGCGCGATGCTGGTGAACGAGGACGAGGCCGGACAGCACCGCATCGTCACCCAGGCAGTGCATGCCGAGGGCGGCAAGATCGCCATGCAGATACTGCACTTCGGGCGCTATGCCTACCACGGCGAGTTGGTCGCGCCCAGCGCCCTGCAGGCGCCGATCAATCCCTTCGTGCCCCACGCGCTGACGCCGGAGGAGGTCGAGCAGACGATCGACGATTTCGTGCGCTGCGCCGTGCTGGCCCAGCACGCCGGGTATGACGGCGTGGAGATCATGGGCTCGGAGGGCTACCTCATCAACGAATTCATCGCGGCGCGCACCAACCACCGCGACGACGAATGGGGCGGCAGCTACGCCAGGCGCATGCGCTTTCCGGTCGAGATCGTGCGCCGCACGCGCGAGCGCGTGGGACCGGACTTCATCATCGTCTACCGCCTGTCCATGCTGGACCTGGTGGACGGCGGTTCCACGCTGGAAGAGGTGATCCAACTGGCCCGGGCGATCGAGGCGGCCGGCGCGACGATCCTCAACACCGGCATCGGCTGGCACGAGGCGCGCATCCCGACCATCGCCACCAAGGTGCCGCGCGCGGCCTACGCCTGGGTGACGAAGCGGGTCATGGGCCAGGTGGGCATTCCGCTGGTGGCGTCCAACCGCATCAACACGCCCGAAGTGGCCGAGCGGCTGCTGGCCGAGGGCTATGCCGACATGGTGTCGATGGCGCGCCCGCTGCTGGCCGATGCCGACTTCGTGCGCAAGGCGCGGCAGGGGCGCGCCGACGAGATCAACACCTGCATCGGCTGCAACCAGGCCTGCCTGGACCACACCTTCGGTCGCCAGATCACGTCCTGCCTCGTCAACCCGCGCGCTTGCCACGAAACCGAGTTGGTCATCACGCCGGCTGCGGCGCTCAAGCGCATCGCGGTGGTGGGGGCTGGCCCGGCTGGCCTGAGCTTCTCGGTGACGGCGGCCCGGCGCGGCCACGCGGTGACGCTGTTCGACGCGGGCAGCGAGATCGGCGGCCAGCTCAACATCGCCAAGAAGGTGCCCGGCAAGGAGGAGTTCCACGAAACGCTGCGCTACTTCCGGCGCCAGCTCGAACTGCAGAACGTGACGGTGAAGCTCGGCACGCGCGTCAGCGCCGACGAACTCGCCCGGGCCGGCTTCGACGAAGTGATCCTCGCCACGGGCATCCAGCCGCGCGTTCCCGCGATCGACGGCGTTCAGCACCCGAAGGTTCTGAACTACCTGGACGTACTGCGTGACGACAAGCCCGTGGGAGCGCGCGTGGCGGTGATCGGCGCCGGCGGCATCGGCTTCGACGTGAGCGAATACCTGACGCATGCGGGCGAGAGCGGCGCCGTCGCGCCGGCCAAGTTCTACGAGGAATGGGGCATCGACACCGACTATGCCCAGGCCGGCGGCCTGCGCCATGCGCGCGTGGAAGCGCCCGCGCGCCGCGTGCACCTGCTGCAGCGCAAGGCCGCCAAGGTGGGCGACCAGCTGGGCAAGACCACGGGCTGGATCCACCGCGCGTCGCTGAAGGCGCGCCGCGTCGCGATGCATTCGGGGGTGTCCTATGAACGCATCGACGACGCCGGCCTGCACCTGACCCTCGACGGCGAGGCCCGGGTGCTCGACGTGGACCACGTCGTGGTCTGCGCGGGCCAGGAGCCGCTGCGCGAGCTGCACGACGCGCTGCGCGCGGCGGGCTGCGCCGTCCATCTCATCGGCGGCGCGGACGTGGCCGCCGAACTCGACGCCAAGCGCGCGATCCTCCAGGGCACGAGCCTGGCCGCCAGCATCTGAATTCCACTAACCGCAAGGAGACGACCTTGTCGCAGCCCCCGAAGAACGCCCATCCCGCGGTCGCCCGCTCCCTCGACCTCTGGCATCGGATGATCGCCAGCAACGACCTCGGCGACCTTTCCGCCATCGTCCACCCGGACGCGGTGTTCCGCTCGCCCATGGCGAACACGGCCTACGCCTCGGCGCCGGCGCTGATCCTGGTGCTGTCCACCGTCACCCGGGTGTTCGAGAATTTCGCCTACCACCGCCAACTGGCCAGCGACGACGGCCTGGACGTGGTGCTGGAGTTCAGCGCCAACGTCGGCGACAAGAAGCTCAAGGGCATCGACTTCATCCGCTTCGACGAGCAGGGGCGGATCGTGGAGTTCGAGGTGATGGTGCGCCCGCTGAGCGGCCTGCAGGCGCTGGGCGCCGCCATGGGCCAGCGCCTGGCCGACAAGCTGCCCGCCTTCAAGGCCAAGGCCTGAGGGGCGGGTCACGGGACCCCAAGCGCGCGGCCTACTTCTTGTTGTCGCTGCCGGGCACCTTGCCTTCCACGCCCTTGACGTAGAAGTTGATGCCGCCGAGGAACTTGTCGTCCGCCACCTGGTCCTTGGGCAGCACTTCCTGGCCGTTGTTGTCCACCAGCGGGCCCTTCCAGATGGCGTAGGTGCCGGCCTTCAGGCCCGCGCGTACCTCGTCCAGCCGGGCCTTGGCCCCGGCGGGCACGTCGTCGGCCAGCGACACCATGTCGATCGCGCCTTCCTTCACGCCCCACCAGCTCTGGCCCGTGGCCCACTTGCCTTCCAGCACCTCGCCCACGGCCCTGGTGTAGTAGGGCGTCCAGTCGATGATGGCCGAGCCCAGGTGAGCCTTGGGGCCGTAGGCCGTCATGTCGCTGTCCCAGCCGAAGGCGCGCTTGCCCATGGATTCGGCCGTCTTCAGCACGGCGGGCGAATCGGTGTTCTGCATCAGCACGTCGGCGCCGCCGTTGATCAGCGCGGTGGCCGCCTCGGTCTCCTTGGGCGGGTTGTGCCAGTCGCCCACCCACACCACCTTGGTCCGGACCTTGGGGTTGGTGAGCTGCGCGCCCAGGGTGAAGCTGTTGATGTTGCGCACCACCTCGGGGATCGGCACCGAGCCGACCACGCCCAGCACGTTCGACTTGGTCATCGCGCCGGCGATCACGCCGGCCATGTAGGCGCCCTCGTAGGTGCGGCTGTCGTAGGTGCGCAGGTTGTCGGCGGTTTTGTAGCCGGTGGCGTGTTCGAACCTGGCGTCCTTGGCGTCGGCGGCCACCTTCAGCATCGGCTCCATGAAGCCGAAGCTGGTGCCGAAAATCACCTTGTTGCCCTGCGACACCAGGTCGCGCAGCACGCGCTCGGTGTCGGCGCCTTCGGGCACGTTCTCGACGTAGCTGGTGGCGATGCGGTCGCCAAACTCCTTCTCGATCGCCTTGCGGGCGTTGTCGTGCGCAAAGGTCCAACCCGCGTCGCCCACCGGGCCGACGTAGGCGAAGGCCACCTTCAGCGGCTCGGGCTTGGCCGCGGCCGGCGCGGACGCCTCGGCCGCGGGGGCGGGCGCCGGCTCGTCCTTCTTGCCGCAGGCCACCAGCGCGGCCGCGGCGGCCGCCAGCGAGGCCAGCCGCAGCGCCGAGCGTTTGTTCAGGTCGATCATGGGAGGTTCTCCGTGTCCAGGGGGAAAGCCCGGATTCTACGGAGGGCCGCGCGGGAGGAGGTGGATTCTGAGGAAAATTGGCTTGTAGCCCGCACGCCTGCTGCGCCGGCAGCTATCGAATTCGATGCGTCTCAGTTTTCCATGGCACTGCGAGGCACCCGCGATTCACGAAACCCAACGAGCCCAATGGCCGCGGAGCAGGCCATGCCAGTGCACCCACTGGCCGGGGTTCCCCCGGCCAGTGGGTGCGCCCCCTTGAGGGGGGAGGCGAAACATCGCGCAGCGAGTGGAGACACGGGGGTGTTTCAGTTCAGATCATCGCCGCCGGGTCGTCGGCCGGTTCCAGGAACACGCGCGCCTTGCGCGGCGAGACCAGCACGGTGTCGCCCTCGCCGAGGCCCAGGCGGCGGAACTCGTCGGCGCCCAGGTGCGCTTCGAGGATGTGGTCGGGCTGCTCGCGCGGGGTCAGCTCCAGCCGCGCCAGCGGGCCGACCACCAGCGCGCGGTCCAGGCGCGCGGGCAGGCCCGGGGCGCCGGCGGCGTAGGCGGACACGGCCAGATCGGCCGGGCGCACGAAGGCCAGCGCGTCCGCGTCCATGGCGTCCCGGTGCTCGGGCGCGGCGATGGACCAGTCGCCCACCTGCAACTGCCCGCCGCTGGCGCGGCCACGGAACAGGTTCACGTCGCCCAGGAAGCCGTACACGAAGGGGCTGGCCGGGTGCTCCCACACATCCTGAGGCGTGCCGACCTGCTCGATGCGGCCCTTGTTCATGACCACCACGCGGTCGGCGACTTCGAGCGCTTCTTCCTGGTCGTGGGTGACGAAGATGCTGGTCACGTGCAGCTCGTCGTGCAGGCGGCGCAGCCAGCGGCGCAGCTCCTTGCGCACCTTGGCGTCGAGCGCGCCGAAGGGCTCGTCGAGCAGCAGCACCTTGGGCTCCACGGCCAGCGCGCGCGCCAGGGCGATGCGCTGGCGCTGGCCGCCGGAGAGCTGCGAGGGGTAGCGGTCGGCCAGCCAGTCAAGCTGCACCAGCTTCAGCAGCTCGTGCACCTTGGCCTGGATCCGCGCCTCGCCGGGCCGCTCGCGGCGCGGCTTGACGCGCAGGCCGAAGGCGACGTTGTCGGCCACGGTCATGTGGCGGAACAGCGCGTAGTGCTGGAACACGAAGCCCACCTGCCGGTCGCGCACGTGCACGTCGGTGGTGTCCTCGCCGCTGAACAGGATGCTGCCGGCGTCGGCCGATTCGAGCCCGGCGATGATGCGCAGCAGCGTGGTCTTGCCGCAGCCCGAGGGGCCGAGCAGGGCCACCAGCTCGCCCGAGCCGATGTCGAGGCTGACGTCGCCGAGCGCGCGGAAGTCGCCGAACCGCTTGGTGACGTGGCGGATCTCGATGCTCATGAGAATGCTCTTTTATTGATAGCTGTCGACGTAGTATCCACGCCGGATTGGGGCTGAAAAACCTTTGAATCCGCGGCTGCGGGCCGCTCGGGCGGCAGCTCGGCCGCGGCGCGCATCTCGCGCTCGTGGCGCCACTGCACGGCGGTCTTGATGACGAGGGTGGCGATGGCCAGCAGCGCCAGCAGCGAGGCGACGGCAAACGCCGCCTGGCCCTGGTACTCGTTGTAGAGGATCTCCACGTGCAGCGGCAGCGTGTTGGTCTGGCCGCGGATGTGGCCCGACACCACCGACACCGCGCCGAACTCGCCCATCGCCCGCGCGTTGCACAGGATCACGCCGTAGATCAGCCCCCACTTGATGTTGGGCAGCGTCACGTGCCAGAAGGTCTGCCAGCCGCTGGCGCCCAGCACCTGCGCGGCCTGCTCCTCGTCGCTGCCCTGCGCCTGCATCAGCGGGATCAGCTCGCGCGCGATGAACGGGAAGGTGACGAACACCGTGGCCAGCACGATGCCCGGCACGGCGAACACGATCTTGATGTCGTGCTCGGCCAGCCACGGCCCCAGCCAGCCCTGGGCGCCGAACACCAGCACGTAGATCAGCCCGGCCACCACCGGCGAGACGGAGAACGGCAGGTCGATCAGCGTCGTCAGGAAGGACTTGCCGCGGAACTCGAACTTGGCGATGCACCAGGCCGCCGCGACGCCGAACACCAGGTTCAGCGGCACGGCGACGGCGGCCGTCAGCAGCGTCAGGCGGATGGCGGCCAGCGCGTCGGGCTCGCGCAGCGCGGCCAGGTAGGTGCCCCAGCCGCTGCGCAGCGCCTCGACGAACACGGCGGCCAGCGGCAGCACCAGGAACAGGGCCATGAAGCCCAGCGCCAGCGCGGTCAGCAGCCAGCGTATCCACGGCGCTTCGGTCGTGCTCACCCGCTTGGGGATGCCAGTCGTGCTCATCACACGCCCCCCATGCGGCGGCGCTGCCACGTCTGCAGGCCGTTGATGACCAGCAGCAGCACGAACGAGATCAGCAGCATCACCGAGGCCACGGCCGTGGCGCCGGCGTAGTCGTACTGCTCCAGCTTGCCGATGATGATGAGCGGCGTGATCTCCGACACCATGGGCATGTTGCCGGCGATGAAGATGACCGAGCCGTACTCGCCCACCGCGCGCGCGAAGGCCATGGCGAAGCCCGTCAGCAGCGCCGGCGCGATGGCCGGGAAGATCACGCGCCAGAAAGTCTGCCAGCGGTTGGCGCCCAGGCAGGCGGCGGCCTCTTCCAGCTCCTTCTCGGTGTCTTCCAGCACCGGCTGCACGGTGCGCACCACGAAGGGCAGGCCGATGAAGATCAGCGCCACCACCACGCCGGCCGGCTGGAAGGCGATCTGGATGCCGTGCGGCTCCAGGAACTGCCCGATCCAGCCGTTGCCGGCCAGGATGGCCGTCAGCGCGATGCCAGCCACGGCGGTGGGCAGGGCGAAGGGCAGGTCCACCAGCGCGTCGGCTATTTTCTTGCCGGGGAACTCGTAGCGCACCAGCACCCACGCCACCAGCAGCCCGGTCACGACGTTGACCAGCGCCGCCAGGAAGGAGGCGCCGAAGGTGAGCCGGTACGAGGCCAGCACGCGCGGCGACGACACGGCGGCCCAGAACTCGGGCCAGCTCAGCGACAGGGTCTTGAAGACCAGCGCCGACAGCGGGATGAGCACGACCAGGCTCAGGTACAGCAGCGTGTAGCCCAGCGTCAGGTTGAAGCCCGGCAGCACGCGGCGGGCGCCGCGGCGCGGGCCGGGACGGGCCGGCGGCGCCAGGGCGGTGGCGGCAGCAGACATGGCGGATGGCCTCCCTTGCTGCTTACTTGCCGGGCTGGTAGAGCCTGTCGAACTGGCCGCCGTCGTTGAAGTGCACCTTCTGCGCCTCGCCCAGCGAGCCGAAGTACTGATCGACCGTGAACAGCTTGATGGGCTTGAAGGTGCCGGCGTGCTTCTTCAGCACCGCCTCGTCGCGCGGGCGGATGCCGTGCTTGGCGGCGATCTCCTGGCCTTCGGGCGAGTACAGGTAATCGAGGTAGGCCTTGGCGGCGGCCCCGGTGCCCTTCTTGGCCACCGTGCGCTCGACCACGGCCACCGGGTTCTCGGTGACGATGCTGGTCGAGGGGTGGACGGCCTCGACCTTGCCGGCGCCGAACTCGCGCTCGACCGACACCACCTCCGACTCGAAGGTGATCAGCACGTCGCCCGTGTTGCGCTGCAGGAACACGCCCGTGGCGTCGCGCCCGCCGCGCGCCAGCACCGGCACGTTCTTGTACAGCTTGCCGACGAAGTCGGCCGCCTGCGCGTCGCTGCCGCCCTTGGCGCGCACCTGGCCCCAGGCCGCGAGGTAGGCCAGGCGGCCGTTGCCGCCGGTCTTGGGATTGACCACGATCACCTTCACGTCGGGACGCACCAGGTCGTCCCACTCCTTGATGCCCTTGGGGTTGCCTTGGCGCACCAGGAACAGCATGGTCGAGGTGGTGGGCGAGGCGCCGTGGGGAAACTTCTGGCGCCAGTCCCTGGCCACCACGCCTTTGTCGGCGAGGAAGTCGATGTCGGTGGTGGTGTTGAAAGTCACCACGTCGGCGGCCAGGCCGTCGGCCACGGCGCGCGCCTGGGCGCTGGAGCCGGCGTGCGACTGGTCCACCTTGATGTCCTGGCCGGTGGCCTTCTTCTGGTGGGCGACGAAGGCGGCGTTGTAGTCCTTGTAGAACTCGCGTGCCACGTCGTAAGAGACGTTCAGCAGCGTGGTCTGGGCGGAGGCGGCGGTGGCGGCCAGCGCCAGGGCGGCGGCGAGGAGGCGGAGCTTGAGTTTCATGACGGCACAAAAAAGATGCCGGCTCGAAGTGCCGGCGAGGCGCGAAGTCTGCGGCCCATGACTTCAAACTCAAACGATCTTTTTCTAGTTTTCTTATACGCAAAAGACGATAAGGCGTGCGTCAACGCCAGCCCACGGCCGCGCCGGGGTAGGCGGGCCAGTAGGGCCAGGGCTGGTTTTCGACCAACACGGCCGGCGCCGGACGGCGGCGGCGCAGCGGCGTGGCGCCGCCGCCGCGCATGGCCAGGCCCCAGTGCGCGGCGGTGGTGGCGAGCAGCGCCTGGGCGTGCGTCGGCAACGGGCGGGCAGGGGCGGTGGTCATGGCGGGCTCCTGGGGGTTAGGTGGGGGAGGTCATTTGTTGGTGTAGATCTGGTCGAAGCTGCCGCCGTCGGCGAAGTGCGTCCTGGCGGCCTGTTCCCAGCCGCCGAAGGCGTCCTCGATCCGGAACAGGTTGAGCTTGGGCAACTGCTTGGCGTACTTGGCCTGGGCCTGGGCCGAGATCGGGCGGTAGAAGTGCTTGCCGATGATGTCCTGCGCCTCATCGGTGTAGAGGTGCTCCAGATAGGCCTGGGCCACGGCGCGCGTGCCCTTCTTGTCCACGTTCCTGTCCACGAGGGTCACCGCCGGCTCGGCCAGGATGGACAGCGAGGGGTAGACGAAGTCCACCTTGTTGCCGAACTCCTTCTCCAGCAGGTAGGCCTCGTTCTCCCAGGAGATGAACACGTCGCCCTGGTTGCGCTGCGCGAAGGTGATGGACGAGCCGCGCGCGCCGGTGTCGAGCACGGGCACGTTGGCGTACAGCTTGGCGACGAACTCCTTGGCCTTGGCGTCGCCGCCGTACTTGCGCTTGGCGAACTCCCACGCGGCCAGGTAATTCCAGCGCGCGCCGCCGGAGGTTTTGGGGTTGGGGGTGATGACCTTGACGCCGGGCTTGACCAGGTCGTCCCAGTCCTTGATGCCCTTGGGGTTGCCCGCGCGCACCACCAGCACGATGGTGGAGGTGTAGGGCGAGCTGTTGTGCGGCAGGCGTTTCTGCCAGTCCTTGGGGATCCAGCCGCCGTGGGTGTGCAGCGCGTCGGTGTCGCCGGCCAGGGCCAGGGTGGCCACGTCGGCGTCCAGGCCGTCGATGATGGAGCGCGCCTGCTTGCCCGAGCCGCCGTGCGACTGCTTGACCGCCACGTCCTGGCCGGTCTTGGCCTTCCAGTGCTTGATGAAGGCGGCGTTGACCTCGGCGTACAGCTCGCGCGTGGGGTCGTAGCTGACGTTGAGCAGGGTGACGGCGGCCTGCTGCGCCAGCGCGGCAGGCGCGGCGGCCAGCGCGGCCAGTGCCAGGCGGCGGGTGGTGGGGACAGACATGCGGGACTCCTTGTGAATGGGTGCAGACAAGGCCGCGATCTTGGCGTGCGCATCCCGCCGGGGGAACGATTCTTTTCTTGTTTGCTTATGCGGCCCGCATTCGGCGGCCGTTGGCTCCCAACCCAGTGGGGAAATCCATATATGTCCATGAGTGGGGCAAATTGAAATACCCTTGGGACGCCGGGGCCGGACCGGCCGGGGGAAAGCCTCCCGGCTCGGCGATGATGGGGTCGCCGGACTGTCGATAACTTTTAAGGAGACTTGCTGATGGATCGCGCTACTTTTCTCAAATCTCTGGCTGCGCTGGCGGCCGCCGGTGCCGTGCCTGGCACGTGGGCCCAGCCGGGCGCCAACCTGAAGGTGCTGATCCCCGCCAGTCCAGGCGGCGGCTGGGACACCCCCGGCCGCGCGCTGGGCCAGGCCATGCTCGACGCCAAGCAGGCCGCCGCGGTGACCTACGAGAACAAGGGCGGCGCGGCCGGCGTGCTGGGCATGGGGCCTTTCATAGCGAGAGACAAGGGCGACGCCACCCAGATCATGGTGATGGGCGCGGTGATGCTGGGCGGACTGATCGCCTCCAGGTGGCCGATCAACCTGATGCGGGGCACGCCGCTGATGCGCCTGACGACGGAGGACAACGTGTTCGTGTTGCCCCCCAATTCGCCCTTCAAGACCATGGGCGACGTGATCGCGCAGTTCAAGAAGGACCCGGACAGCGTGCAGTGGGGCGGTGGCTCGTCCGGCTCCACCGAGCACATCGCGGCGGCCATGGTCGCGCGCGCGGTGGGCGTGAACCCGATCAGGATCAACTACGTGGCGTCTGACGGCGGTGGCGAGGCGGCAGCCGCCGTCCTGGAGGGCAAGGTCACCGTGGGGGGCAGCGGCATCGGCGAGTTCGCCGAACACATCCGCAGTGGCAAGATGAAGGCCGTGGCCGTGACCAGCGGCGAGCGCCTGGCGGCGTACAAGGACATTCCCACGCTCAAGGAGCAGGGCATCGACGTCGAGATCAGCAACTGGCGCGGCCTGTTCGGCAAGCCGGGTCTCACGCCCGCGCAACGCCAGGCGCTGACCGGCGCGCTGCTGGCCACCACGCAGTCGCCCGCGTGGCAGGAGGCGCTGAAGAAGAACGGCTGGACGCCGGCGGTGCTGGTGGGCGATGAGTTCACCAAGTTCGTGGAGAGCGAGTTCGCCAGCCTGCGCAGGACCATGGAGACGGCGGGCATGGTCGTGGTGCCTATTGGGTTGACGCCGTGATGCCCCCCTGGTCCCCATAGTCGCGCGGACGCGGCAAGGCCGATAGCGAGCGGCCGCGCGTCCTTCTTCGCAGTGGTCAGGCGCTGCGGCGCCTGCTTGCCCGGCGTCGGATCATCGACGACGGCCCGGGCATCGAGGTGGCGGATTGAATGTCCGCGTCCCCGTCGAGTGCACGGCTGCGGTGAATCGCGCCCGGCCAGCCGCATGGCGCGCCTCGATCCGAAAGAAAATAGACCCGCAGCCCGTGCCAGACAAGTGCTGAAAGCTATTGAAAAAGTAGCGATCGCGCCATGGCATCATGCCCGCATGATCCACCGACCCGATGCCCTGAAGCACCTCGCGCCGCACTGGTTCGCCATCGTCATGAGCCTGTGCGGCCTGGCGCTGGCCTGGGGCCGCGCGGTGCCGATGCTGGGCGATATCGCCGGCGCTGGCGCGCTGCTGCTGGCCGGCGCGGCGGCGCTGGTGTTCGTCGCGCTGGCGCTGCTGTCGCTGCTGCGCTGGCAGCATTTCGGCGACGCGGTGGCGGCCGACCTGGCGCACCCCGTGCGGCACGCCTTCTTTGCCACGATGCCGGTGTCCCTCATCTTGCTGGCCACCTGCGGCGTGGAGCTGCTGGGCGCCAGCGGCTGGCTGGCGGCGCTGTGGTGGCTGGGCTCGCTGGGGCAGTTCGGCGTCACGCTGTGGGTATTGGCGCGCTGGTTGTACCCCGATCCGGCGCGCCGGCCGGGCTGGCACGCGCTGACGCCGGTGCTGTTCGTGCCCGTGGTCGGCAACGTGCTGGCGCCGCTGGCGGGCGACGCGCTGGGCGCCGGCGGCTGGGCGGCGGCGCAGTTCGGCTTGGGGCTGCTGCTGTGGCCGGTGCTGCTGGCGCTGCTGCTCGCGCGCATCGCGGCGCAAGGGCCGTGGCCGGACCGCCTGCTGCCGGCCACCTTCATCACCGTCGCGCCGCCGGCCGTGATCGGCAGCGCCGCGCTGCAACTGGGCGCGCCCACGGTGCTGGCCTGGATGTGCTGGGGCGTGGCGCTGTTCTTCCTGCTGTGGAGCTTCCGCATCGGCCGGCGCATGCTGGCGCAGCCGTTCTCGATCGGGTTCTGGTCGCTGGGCTTTCCGCTGAGCGCTTTCGCCGCGCTGTCGCTGCGGCTGGCGGCGCGCGATGGCGCGGCGCAGGCGCCGGCCATGCTGGCGCTGGCCCTGGCCTCGCTGGTCGTGCTGCTGCTGGCCGTCGCCACCTGGAAGGGCTGGCGCCAGGGCACGCTGCTGCAGCCCGAGCCTGTGGCGATGATGGCCGCGAGCGCTGGCGACCGGCCGCCGCCGTCGCGCTGAGTACACATTGAGTAAAATCCGCCGCCAGCCCGCACAGAACAAGCGTTGAAAGCTATCAATAAAGAAGCATCTGTCTTTTTTTTGCTTTGCCGTGCGGACGAATGACGCTATAAACACGGCGCAGCAGCGCGGTCCGGACGCTGCCGAGGAGACACTGGATGGAATGGTTAGCTTGGATGTCGACCCCCGAGGGCTGGATCGCCCTCATCACCCTGGTGGCGCTGGAGATCGTGCTGGGCGTCGACAACATCATCTTCATCTCGATCCTGGTCGGCCGCCTGCCGCCCGAGCAGCGCAACATGGGGCGGCGCCTGGGCCTGGGCTTCGCCATGGTCACGCGCATCCTGTTGCTGCTGTCGATCACCTGGGTGATGCAGCTCACTTCGCCGCTGTTCTCGGTGCTGGGAAAGGAGGTGACGGGGCGTGACCTGATCCTCATTGGCGGCGGCCTGTTCCTGCTGTGGAAGAGCGTGCACGAGATCCACCAGTCGATGACCCCGGGCGAGGACGATGACGGCGACGGCGTCGTCGGCAAGGCACGCGTGTCCTTCGCCGGCATCATCGTGCAGATCGCCATCATCGACATCGTGTTCTCGCTCGACTCGGTGATCACCGCCGTCGGCATGGTGGGCGACATCGCCATCATGATCATCGCGGTGGTGGCCTCGGTGGGCGTGATGATGTTCGCCGCGCGGCCGATCGGCGAGTTCGTGGACAACAACCCGACCATCAAGATCCTGGCGCTGTCGTTCCTGGTGGTGGTCGGCATCCTGCTGATCGCCGAAGGCTTCGGCCAGCACATTCCCAAGGGTTACGTGTACTTCGGCATGGCGTTCTCGTTCGCGGTGGAGATGCTCAACATCCACATGCGCCGCAGCCAGGAGCGCGTCAAGCTGGCCAAGCACATGCCCGGCGGGGAGGAGTGAACGCCGGGAGCCGGCCGTCCACCTGCCCGCAGGGGGCGGCCGTCTCGCCTAGGCACTTTTCCTGACGACCGAGCACTTGAAGTAGGCCATCTGCCGCAGCGCGGCGTCCCTGGCCGCGTCGCTTTCCGCCGCGGTGCAGTCGCGGGGAACCCACAGCCGGTAGCCGCGCATGTAGGCGTCCATCGCCGTCAGGTGGACGCACATGTCGGTGGCCAGCCCCGCGACGATCAGTTCGCGGGCCTTGAGTTGCCGCGGGAGATGCGCCAGCGGTGTGGAATGGAAAGCCGAGTGCAGGGGCTTGAGGATGGTCAGGTCGCCCTCCATCGGCTCCAGCAGCGCCGCGATTCGCCCCGGATGCCCGGCAGCGCCTTGCATGCGGCGAGCAGGTCCTTGAATTCCGACCGCCAGATGCCGTAGTTGTCGTTCGCGTGGATGACGGCCACCCCGCTGCGCGCCAGGCGCCTTTTGAGCCGCGCGGTCGGCTGCGCCGCCCGCAACGCGCTGCGCAGCAGGTTCGCCGCGCCGGGAAACTGCAGGGGGTTGATGAAATCCACGAGCACCATCACCCGGGCGCTTTCCTTCAGGTTTCCGCCCTGGGCACCGCCAGGGAGCACGGATTCCGAAGACATGGCAAGCGCCCAGCCTGTCGATCAGGCGCGGTCGCGCAGTTCATGGACGCCCCCCGGTGGCGCCGTGGTTGCAGCAGAACAGGCGTTCTCCCGCCTGCACGCCGTGCCCCACGATGGGCACCCTGCATTCGGCGCAACGCGGCGCCAGCTTGTGGATGGCGCATTCGAAACTGTCGAAGGTGTGCGTGCGTCCGTCCATCTGGACTTCGAAAGTGCGGTCGTAGACATTGCCGCATGTTTCACACTGGGCCATGACGCTCTCCTTCATATCTTCCAGACGGCCCGGAGTGCAACGAGCGAGCCCGGAGATCACGGATTCGTCTTCCTGGGTGCCAGTCTGGCGCGCTTCCCACCCCCATCCTGCTTGTTGACCGTCGCCCACGCAATGCGCTCGGCGTCCTCGCGGCTGTGCCCCCCTCGCGCTCGCTTTCCTCGATGTGCCGCGCCTGGCGGCGCTGCTTCTCGGTGTAGCTGGATTTGTCGCCTCGTGGCATGGGATGCGCCTGAAGCACGAGGGGCCGCCGACTCCTTGGCGTCGTGGTGCGCGCGGCGTCCTCAGTGGCGGTCGGCCCGGGGTGGCCGCTGGCCGTTGCGGGTGCCGTCCGTGGTGGTGTTCATGGGGGCGAACGTCTGCGGCGCCGCAGCGGGCGCAGGCGCGGACGCGGGGGTGGTGGATGGCGCGTCCATGGACGCCGCCTGAGGCGGTGCGCTCGGCATGGGCGGCGGCGTGGTGGTGTTCTGCGTGGATTGGGCCATCACGCTGGCCGACATCGCCAAGCCAGCGGCCCAGGCACAGGCGGTGAGAAGATGGGTTTTCATCGTTCGATCCTTCAAGATGGTGAGAGGGAACATGCTGCGCCGCTTGGCGTTCGCCGCGGGTCGGCCTGTGCGCCCTGTTCCTGTGAGTCTGGGCTGGCATGGAGGTCGGCCCCCGCCGTACTGGCGAGGTGAGGCCGCCTCCGCTCATGCCAGCGCGGGAAAGGCGGCGCTAGACGGCGCCCCGGTCCCGCTTGGCGCGCTCCCAGGCGGCCCGGGCGGCCGGGCTGGCTTCGACCCAGTTCAGGCGGGACTTGCCGCGGTAGATGTCCCAGTCCTTCGCCAGCTCGGATTCGTACTCCTCGAACGGGCGGTCGCGGTACCGCTCGGCCAGGGTGCCGGCGATGCCCACGCCATAGGCCGGTGCATAGTCGTCGTACGTGTAGCCGTCGCGGTAGTAGGGCTCGCGCACGTAGCCCTCGCGCCAGTACGCTTCCTCGGCCGTCGGATCGACGGCTTCCGCCGTCGCCTTGCCGGCCAGTCCGCCGGCGACGGCGCCAATGACGGCGCCCAGCGCGGTGCCAAGAGGCCCCGCGAAGCTGCCGATGGCGGCGCCCGCCGCGCCCCCGGCCACCGCACCGACCCCGGTGCCGACGGGATGGGCGCCAGACGCTCCGCTCAGCGGGTCGAGATTGAGGTTTCTGTCGTCGGAGTTCATGGTCGTCCTTTCAGTCTGGCCTCCAGGGTTGAATGCCTGAGGCCAGCGTAGGCCGCAAACCAGCAGGAGGCTGTAGGACGAGGGGGCGCGGGCGTGTGGTCTGGCGCGTGTGTCTGGCGACAGCGCCACGGGCGCCGCTGTCCTGCGCCGGTGCGCCCCTCGCCGGACCATGACCAAGTCCCCACCCCCCGGCGGCAGCACGAAGAACGATGCCCGCAAACCAGGGAAAATCGCCGGCACCACGGCGGACGTCGAGCGCCTGTCCCGCCGCATCCAACGTGAACAGGACGCGCTGGACGCCCGGCTCCCCGCGCCCAAGAAGCCCGCGCCCGGGCATGCGCCCGTCCAGACCGGCGCGCGGCCACATCCGGCCAATCCGCTGCCACGCAAGCCCGGCCGCGAACAGGATCTGTCCCTGGCGCTCCGGTACGTGGGCGCGGCCAAGCTGGCGGAGATGGCGGCGCTGATCACCGGCGGCGGCGGGCCAGGGACGTCGCCTCGTTCGGCGCCGACAGGGCCTCCCAGCGCGTGGCCCAACCCGAGGAGCTGTCGCCGGCTTACGTGTTTCTGGCTTCGCCTATCACGGCCAGCTACATCACCGGGATCGTGCAGCCGGTCACCGGGGACATCGGCGCCATCTGAAGGGCTGTCATCCAGCGGTTGCTATTTTATTAATAGCTTATTGCGCAACATCCATGGGGGCTAAAGGCTATTTTTGCTCCAAATCCGTCTTGGAGGCGATGACGCCTCCGCCCAGGCACACCTCGCCGTCGTACAGCACCGCGCTCTGCCCCGGCGTGACGGCCCACTGCGCCTCGCCGAAGCGCAGGCGAAACTGTCCCGATGCGTCGCTGGCCGACAGGACGCAGCCCGCGTCCTGCTGGCGGTAGCGCGTCTTGGCGGCCAGGGCGCCGGGCGGTGGGGGGGCACCGGCGGTCCAGGCCGCGTCGCCTGCGACCAGCGCGCGCGACAGCAGCCACGGGTGGTCGTGCCCCTGCACCGCCCAGAGCGTGTTGGTGGCCATGTCCTTGCGCGCCACGAACCATGGGGCATGGTCGCCGCCACCCCGGGCCGTGCCCTTGTCCTTGATGCCGCCGATGCCCAGCCCCTGGCGCTGGCCCAGGGTGTAGAACGACAGGCCCACGTGCTGGCCGATGGTGCGCCCGCGCGCGTCCTTGATCGGGCCGGGCTTGGTTTGCAGGTAGCGGTTCAGGAACTCGCGAAACGGCCGCTCGCCGATGAAGCAGATGCCGGTCGAATCCTTCTTGCGCGCGTTTGGCAGGCCGATCTCGGCGGCGAGGCGGCGCACCTCGGTCTTGCGCAGTTCGCCGACCGGGAACAGCGTGCGCGCCAGCTGCGCCTGGTTCAGGCGGTGCAGGAAGTAGCTCTGGTCCTTGGCCGGGTCCAGGCCCTTGAGCAGCTCGTGCCGTTGCGTGGCCGCGTTGAAGCGCACCCGGGCGTAGTGTCCCGTCGCGATCTTCTCGGCACCCAGGCGCACGGCGTGGTCAAGGAAGGCCTTGAACTTGATCTCGGCGTTGCACAGCACGTCCGGGTTGGGCGTGCGACCGGCCGAGTATTCGCGCAGGAACTCGGCGAACACGCGGTCCTTGTACTCGGCGGCGAAGTTGACATGCTCGATCTCGATGCCCAGCACGTCGGCCACGGCGGCGGCGTCCAGGAAGTCCTGGCGCGACGAGCAGTAGGCGTCGTCGTCATCGTCCTCCCAGTTCTTCATGAAGATGCCCACCACCTCGTGCCCCTGCTGCTTGAGCAGGTGCGCGGTGACGGCGGAATCCACGCCGCCCGACAGGCCCACGACCACGCGATGCTTCATCATCGGCGGATTATCCCCGCCGGCCTGAAAGGACGCTTCGGCCTGGGCGGCCTCGCGCCTTGCCGGATCAGGCGCGGCGGGCTATAATCGCAGGCTTTTCTCGCATTTTTGTGGCTTGAGCGCGTGCTCCTTGGGTTGGGCGCGCGCTTTTGCTTTGCGAGAGGGATGCGCTGGTGAAGCGCGTTTTTCACGTGGGCTCCACGTGTTTTTTCACGTTAAGGGAAATTCATGCCAACCATCAATCAATTGGTGCGTCACGGGCGGGCGGTCGAGAAGATCAAGTCCAAGAGCCCCGCGATGCAGAACTCGCCGCAGCGTCGCGGCGTGTGCACCCGTGTGTACACCACGACGCCCAAGAAGCCGAACTCCGCGCTGCGCAAGGTCGCCAAGGTGCGCCTGACCAACGGCTTCGAGGTCATCTCCTACATCGGCGGCGAGGGCCACAACCTGCAGGAGCACAGCGTGGTGCTGGTGCGCGGCGGCCGCGTCAAGGACCTGCCCGGCGTGCGCTACCACATCGTGCGCGGCTCGCTCGACCTGCAGGGCGTGAAGGATCGCAAGCAGTCGCGCTCCAAGTACGGCGCCAAGCGTCCCAAGAAGGCCTGATCGCCGTCTTTCGTTCGTTTTTCATTGTTCGTTTTTCCGGTGTCCGGGCTGCCCAGGCAGGCGTCCCGAACGTAGTGACCCCAAGCGCAGCGTCCTGCGTGGGTCGAGTAAGTGAGAGTTCCAGGTGGCTCTCGCGGTGCCCGATGAGGGTGCCAACTGAAGCAACATAGAGGTCAGAAATGCCACGTCGTCTCGAAGTCCCTAAACGTGAAATCCTGCCGGACCCCAAGTACGGCAATGTCGAGCTGTCCAAGTTCATGAACGTCATCATGGAAGGCGGCAAGAAGGCGGTTGCCGAGCGCATCATCTACGGCGCGCTTGAGCAGATGGAGAAGAAAAGCGGCAAGGATCCGCTGGAACTCTTCACCACCGCCATCAACAACGTCAAGCCGATGGTGGAGGTCAAGTCCCGCCGTGTCGGCGGCGCCAACTACCAGGTGCCGGTCGAGGTGCGCCCCGTGCGCCGTTTGGCGCTGTCGATGCGCTGGCTCAAGGAAGCCGCCCGCAAACGGGGCGAGAAGTCGATGGCCCAGCGTCTGGCCAACGAACTGCTGGAGGCCACCGAAGGCCGTGGCGGCGCCATGAAGAAGCGCGACGAAGTGCACCGCATGGCCGAGGCCAACAAGGCGTTCAGCCACTTCCGCTTCTAAAGGCTCATCCCCGTCTCGAAGGCCGGGAGCCCGACCCGCCGGTTCTGGCGGGCGGGCTCTTGGCCGTTAACGAAAGAAAACCATGGCACGCAAAACCCCCATCGAGCGCTACCGCAATATTGGTATCTCGGCCCACATCGACGCCGGCAAGACCACCACCACCGAGCGCATCCTGTTCTACACGGGCGTGACCCACAAGCTGGGCGAGGTGCACGACGGCGCTGCCACCACCGACTGGATGGTGCAGGAGCAGGAGCGCGGCATCACCATCACCTCGGCGGCGGTGACCTGCTTCTGGAAGGGCATGGACCTGTCCTATCCCGAGCACCGTTTCAACATCATCGACACCCCGGGCCACGTGGACTTCACCATCGAGGTGGAGCGCTCCATGCGCGTGCTGGACGGCGCCTGCATGGTGTATTGCGCCGTGGGCGGCGTGCAGCCCCAGTCGGAAACCGTGTGGCGCCAGGCCAACAAATACAAGGTACCGCGCCTCGCGTTCGTCAACAAGATGGATCGCACCGGCGCCAACTTCTTCAAGGTCTACGACCAGATGAAGCTGCGCCTGAAGGCCAGCCCCGTGCCCATCGTGATCCCCATTGGTGCCGAGGACAGCTTCACCGGCGTGGTCGATCTCGTGAAGATGAAGGCCATCATCTGGGACGAGGCCTCGCAGGGCATGAAGTTCGAGTTCCAGGACATTCCCGCCGAACTCGTGGAATCCGCCAAGGAATGGCGCGAGAAGATGGTGGAAGCCGCCGCCGAGTCCAGCGAAGAGCTGATGAACAAGTACCTCGAAGAGGGCGACCTGTCCGAGGAAGAAGTCAAGCAGGGCCTGCGCGCGCGCACCATCGCCACCGAGATCCAGCCCATGCTGTGCGGCACGGCCTTCAAGAACAAGGGCGTGCAGCGCATGCTGGACGCCGTGATCGACTACCTGCCCTCGCCGGTGGACATCCCGCCCGTGTCGGGCACCGACGACGACGAGAAGGAAACGTCAGCCGCAAGGCCGACGACAGCGAGAAGTTCTCGGCCCTGGCGTTCAAGCTGATGACCGACCCGTTCGTGGGCCAGCTGACCTTCGTGCGCGTGTATTCGGGCGTGCTGACCAAGGGCGACACCGTTTACAACGCCGTCAAGGGCCGCAAGGAGCGCATCGGCCGCATCGTGCAGATGCACGCCAACGAGCGCATCGAGATCGACGAGATCCGCGCCGGCGACATCGCCGCCTGCGTCGGTCTGAAGGACGTGACCACGGGCGAAACCCTGTGCGATCCCGATGCCATCGTGACGCTGGAGCGCATGGTGTTCCCCGAGCCCGTGATCGCGCAGGCGGTGGAGCCCAAGACCAAGGCCGACCAGGAGAAGATGGGCATCGCGCTGTCGCGCCTGGCCGCCGAGGACCCGTCGTTCCGCGTGCGCACCGACGAGGAATCGGGCCAGACCATCATCGCCGGCATGGGTGAGTTGCACCTGGAAATCATCGTGGACCGCATGAAGCGCGAGTTCAACGTGGAAGCCAACGTCGGCAAGCCGCAGGTGGCCTACCGCGAGACCGTGCGCAAGACCGTCACCGATGTCGAAGGCAAGTTCGTGCGCCAGTCCGGCGGCAAGGGCCAGTACGGCCACGTGGTGTTCACGCTCGAACCGCAGGAAGCCGGCAAGGGCTTCGAGTTCGTCGACGAGATCAAGGGCGGCGTGGTGCCGCGCGAATACATCCCCGCCGTGGAAAAGGGCGTGGTCGAGGCGCTGACTTCCGGTGTTCTGGCCGGCTACCCCGTCGTGGACGTCAAGGTGCGCCTGACCTTCGGCTCGTACCACGACGTGGACTCGTCCGAGCAGGCGTTCAAGATGGCGGCCATCTTCGGCTTCAAGGAAGCCGCGCGCAAGGCCGGCCCCGTCATCCTCGAGCCCATGATGGCCGTGGAAGTCGAGACACCCGAGGACTATGCCGGCAACGTGATGGGCGACCTGTCGTCCCGCCGAGGCATGGTGCAGGGCATGGACGACATGGTGGGCGGCGGCAAGGCCATCAAGGCCGAGGTGCCGCTGTCCGAGATGTTCGGCTACGCCACCACGCTGCGTTCCATGACGCAGGGCCGCGCCACGTACACGATGGAGTTCAAGCACTACGCCGAGGCCCCGCGCAACGTGTCCGAGGCTATTGTCGCGGCCCGTGCCAAGTAAGGATTTTTTTAGCAAAACTGGCCGCTAGCCCACACCGGATAAGCGTCAATTGCTATAAAAAAGATAGTAATTTTCCATGGTCTGCGATCCCGGGTCCACGCCGTGCCCGTGCGGTGTGAATCCGGCGCCGGGATGCAGACTTGAAACCCCGCCACGGGCATCTGTTCTTTATGGAGTGATTTGAAAAATGGCAAAAGAGAAATTCGAGCGTACGAAGCCGCACGTGAACGTTGGGACCATTGGCCACGTGGACCACGGCAAGACCACCCTGACGGCGGCCATCACCACGGTGCTGAGCAAGAAGTTTGGCGGCCAGGCCAAGGCCTACGACCAGATCGACGCCGCGCCTGAGGAAAAGGCGCGCGGCATCACCATCAACACCGCCCACGTCGAATACGAAACCGCCAACCGGCACTACGCCCACGTCGACTGCCCCGGCCACGCCGACTACGTCAAGAACATGATCACCGGCGCCGCCCAGATGGACGGTGCCATCCTGGTGTGCTCCGCCGCCGACGGCCCCATGCCCCAGACCCGCGAGCACATCCTGCTCTCGCGCCAGGTCGGCGTGCCCTACATCATCGTCTTCCTCAACAAGGCCGACATGGTCGACGACGAAGAGCTGCTCGAACTCGTCGAAATGGAAGTGCGCGAGCTCCTCTCCAAATACGAATTCCCCGGCGACGACACCCCCATCATCAAGGGCTCGGCCAAGCTGGCGCTGGAAGGCGACACCGGCGAACTCGGCGAACAAGCCATCATGAAGCTCGCCGACGCCCTCGACAGCTACATCCCCACGCCCGAGCGCGCGGTGGACGGTGCCTTCCTCATGCCCGTCGAAGACGTCTTCTCCATCTCCGGGCGCGGCACCGTCGTCACCGGCCGCATCGAGCGCGGCGTCGTCAAGGTCGGCGAGGAAATCGAAATCGTCGGCATCCGCGCCACGCAGAAAACCACCTGCACCGGCGTCGAGATGTTCAGGAAGCTGCTCGACCAAGGCCAGGCAGGCGACAACGTCGGCATCCTGCTGCGCGGCACCAAGCGCGAAGACGTCGAGCGCGGCCAGGTGCTGTGCAAGCCCGGCTCCATCAAGCCGCACACCCACTTCACCGGCGAGGTGTACGTGCTCTCCAAGGACGAAGGCGGCCGCCACACCCCCTTCTTCAACAACTACCGTCCGCAGTTCTACTTTCGCACCACCGACGTGACCGGCTCCATCGAACTGCCCGAAGGCAAGGAAATGGTCATGCCCGGCGACAACGTGAGCATCACCGTCAAGCTGATCGCGCCGATCGCCATGGAAGAAGGCCTGCGCTTCGCCATCCGCGAGGGCGGACGCACCGTGGGCGCGGGTGTGGTGGCCAAGATCATCGAATAAGGAGCACGGCGATGGCAACCAAGCAGAGAATCCGCATCCGCCTGAAGGCGTTCGACTACAAGCTCATCGACCAGTCGGCCGCCGAGATCGTCGATACCGCCAAGCGCACCGGCGCCATCGTCAAGGGCCCCGTGCCCCTGCCGACGCGCATGAAGCGCTTCGACATCCTGCGCTCGCCGCACGTCAACAAGACGAGCCGCGACCAGTTCGAGATCCGCACGCATCAGCGCCTGATGGACATCGTCGATCCGACCGACAAGACCGTGGACGCGCTGATGAAGCTCGACCTGCCGGCCGGCGTGGACGTGGAAATCAAGCTGCAGTAATGCATGGGCGGGCGCGCGACTTGCCGCAAGCGGCGTGCTCCGGCTATAATCTGCGGCTTGCCTGAATTTCAGGCAAGTTATTTCAACTCTCTTTCGCACACCAAACGCGCAGGCCAATTGCAGCAGGCGCGGCGGAAGTCATGGAGCAACAAATGAGTCAAAGCAATCGATTGGGGTTGCTGGGGCGCAAGGTGGGCATGATGCGTCTGTTCACCGATGACGGCGACGCAGTGCCTGTCACGGTGGTGGATGTGTCCAACAACCGCGTCACCCAGATCAAGACCCAGCAAAACGATGGCTACGTGGCCCTGCAGGTCACGTTCGGTTCGCGCAAGGCTTCTCGCGTGACCAAGCCCGAAGCCGGCCACCTCGCCAAGGCGGGGGTCGAAGCCGGTGAAATCACCCAGGAATTCCGCGTCGCCGACGACGTCGCCGGCAAGTACGCCGCAGGCAGCCAGCTGCCCGTGGCCGACGTGTTCGCCGTGGGCGAGAAGGTGGACGTGCAGGGCACGTCGATCGGCAAGGGCTTTGCCGGCACGATCAAGCGCCACAACTTCAAATCGCAGCGCGCCTCGCACGGAAACAGCCGTTCGCACAACGTGCCCGGCTCGATCTCCATGGCGCAGGACCCGGGCCGCGTGTTCCCGGGCAAGAAGATGACCGGCCACATGGGCGACGAAACCGTCACCACCCAGAACCTCGACGTCATCCGCATCGACGAAGCCCGCCAGTTGCTGCTGATCAAGGGCGCCGTGCCCGGATCGCGCGGCGGTTTCGTCACCGTGCGCCCGGCGGTCAAGGCCAAGCCGGCAGCAGCCAAAGAGGGGGCTAAATAATGCAGCTCGAACTCTTGAACGACCAGGGCCAGGCGGCGTCCACGGTGGACGCGCCCGAGACCGTGTTCGGTCGCGACTACAACGAAGCGCTGGTGCACCAGCTGGTGGTGGCCTACCAGGCCAACGCGCGCCAGGGCACCCGGGCGCAGAAGGACCGCGCGCAGGTCAAGCACAGCACCAAGAAGCCGTTCCGCCAGAAGGGCACGGGCAACGCGCGTGCCGGCATGACCTCCTCGCCGCTGTGGCGCGGAGGCGGCCGCGTCTTCCCGAACCAGCCGAACGAGAATTTCACCCAGAAGGTCAACAAGAAGATGTACCGCGCCGGCATGGCGTCCATCTTCTCGCAACTGGCGCGCGAAGGCCGCTTGGCCGTGGTCGAGTCGATGAAGGTCGATTCCCCCAAGACCAAGCAGTTGGCCGCCCGCTTCAAGGCCATGAAGCTCGACTCCGTGCTGGTGATCGCCGACGAGGTCGATGAGAACCTGTACCTGGCGTCGCGTAACCTGGGCCACGTGCTGGTGGTCGAGCCGCGCTACGCCGATCCGGTGTCGCTGGTGCACTACAAGAAGGTGCTGGTCACCAAGGGCGCCATCGACAAGCTCAAGGAGATGTTCGCATGAGCCGCATCAATCCGACGCCGAAAGAGCGCCAGTTCGACGAGGGCCGCCTGATGCAGGTGCTCGTCGCTCCGGTGATCTCCGAGAAGGCCACGCTGGTGGCCGAGAAGTCCAACGCCGTCACCTTCAAGGTGCTGCGCGACGCCACCAAGCCCGAGATCAAGGCCGCCGTCGAACTGCTGTTCAACGTGCAGGTCAAGGGTGTGTCCGTCGCCAACATCAAGGGCAAGACCAAGCGCTTCGGTCGCACCATCGGCCGCCGTGACCACGTGCGCAAGGCGTACGTCCTGCTCAAGGAAGGCCAAGAGCTGAACCTGTCCGGGGAGGCTGCGTAAACCATGGCTGTCATCAAGATGAAACCGACCTCGCCGGGCCGCCGCGCCATGGTGAAGGTCACGCGCGATCACCTGCACAAGGGTGCGGGCTTCGCTCCCCTGCTGGAGCCGCAGTTCCAGAAGGCCGGCCGCAACAACAACGGCCACATCACCACGCGCCACAAGGGCGGCGGCCACCGCCACCACTACCGCGTGGTCGATTTCCGCCGCGACAAGGACGGCATCGCCGCCAAGGTCGAGCGCATCGAGTACGACCCGAACCGTT
The DNA here is from genome assembly GCF_016703145.1 of Ottowia sp. GTDB lineage: Bacteria > Pseudomonadota > Gammaproteobacteria > Burkholderiales > Burkholderiaceae_C > Ottowia. The sequence goes on from NZ_JADJCO010000003.1 coordinate 798,799, forward strand.
CGGCCCACATCGCCCTGGTGTGCTATGCCGATGGCGAGCGCCGCTACATCATCGCGCCGCGCGGCGTGGAGGTGGGCAGCCAGCTCATGAGTGGTGCCGAGGCGCCGATCCGCGCCGGCAACACGCTGCCGATCCGCAACATCCCGGTGGGCTCGACCATCCACTGCATCGAGCTCAAGCCCGGTGCCGGTGCCCAGATCGCCCGCTCGGCCGGTACCTCGGCCACGCTGCTGGCGCGCGAAGGCACCTACGCCCAGGTGCGCATGCGTTCGGGCGAAGTGCGCCGGATCCACATCGAGTGCCGCGCCACGATCGGCGAGGTGGCCAACGAGGAACACAGCCTGCGCCAACTGGGCAAGGCCGGTGTCAAGCGCTGGATGGGCATCCGTCCGACCGTGCGCGGCGTGGCCATGAACCCGATCGACCACCCGCACGGCGGTGGCGAGGGCCGTACCGGTGAAGGCCGGGCGCCGGTCGATCCGTGGGGCAACCTGACCAAGGGCTACCGTACTCGCAACAACCGCCGCACGCAGAACATGATCGTGTCGCGCCGCAAGAAGTAAGGATTAGCAAATGACTCGCTCACTCAAAAAGGGTCCGTTTGTTGACCACCACTTGCTCGCCAAGGCCGACAAGGCGGTGGCAAACAAGGACAAGAAGCCCATCAAGACCTGGTCGCGCCGCTCCATGATCCTGCCCGAGTTCATCGGGCTGACGATCGCCGTGCACAACGGCAAGCAGCACGTGCCGGTCTACGTGTCGGACCAGATGGTCGGCCACAAGCTCGGTGAATTTGCCCTGACGCGCACCTTCAAGGGTCACGCGGCGGACAAGAAAGCCAAGAAATAAAGGAACAGACCCATGGAAACACGTGCAGTCCTCCGTGGCGTACGCCTGTCGGTCGACAAGGGCCGGCTGGTGGCCGACCTGATCCGCGGCAAGAAGGTGGATCAGGCCCTGAACATCCTCAACTTCACGCAGAAGAAAGCCGCGCCGATCGTGCGCAAGGTGCTCGAATCGGCGATCGCCAACGCCGAGCACAACGACGGCGCTGACATCGACGAACTGCGTGTCAAGACGATCCACGTCGAGCAGGGCACCACGCTCAAGCGCTCGGCGGCACGCGCCAAGGGTCGTGGCGCGCGCATCTCCAAGCCCACGTGCCACGTGTACGTGACGGTGGGCAACTAAGGAAGGCCTGGAAAGACTATGGGACAGAAAATCCATCCGACCGGCTTCCGCCTGGCGGTGAGCCGCAACTGGTCCAGCCGCTGGTACGCCAGCAACCGCGACTTCGCCGGCATGCTGGCCGAAGACATCAAGGTGCGCGAGTACCTGAAGGCCAAGCTCAAGAACGCCGCTGTGTCGCGCGTGCTGATCGAGCGCCCCGCCCGCAACGCCCGCATCACGATCTTCTCCGCCCGTCCGGGCGTGGTGATCGGCAAGAAGGGCGAGGATATCGAGAAGCTCAAGAAGGAACTGGCCGCGCAACTGGGCGTGCCGGTGGCTGTGAACATCGAGGAGGTGCGCAAGCCCGAGGTCGATGCGCAGCTCATCGCCGACTCGATCACCCAGCAGCTCGAAAAGCGCATCATGTTCCGCCGCGCCATGAAGCGCGCGATGCAGAACGCGATGCGCCTGGGTGCCCAGGGCATCAAGATCATGTCCGCCGGTCGCCTGAACGGCATCGAGATCGCCCGCACCGAGTGGTACCGCGAAGGCCGCGTGCCGCTGCACACCCTGCGCGCCGACATCGACTACGGCTTCTCCGAAGCCAAGACCACCTACGGTGTGATCGGCGTGAAGGTGTGGGTCTACAAGGGCGACACGCTGGGCCGCAACGACGCGCCTTCGCTGGACAGCACGCCGCGCCCCGAGGGCGAGGAGCGCCGTGGTCCGCGCGGCCCGCGCCGCGACGGCCGTGGCGGCCCCGGTGGTGATCGCGCTGGCCGTGGCGGCCCACGCCGCGGTGGACCCACCAGCGCCGCACCTGCCGATGGCAGCGACAAACCCGCCGAGGCCGCAGGGGCCGATGGCAAACCCGCCGTTAAGCGCGTCCGCAAAGTCGCCGCGCCCGCTGCAGCAGCGGACGGCGCTCAAGGAGAGTAAACCATGCTGCAACCTGCACGCAGAAAGTACCGCAAGGAGCACAAGGGCCGCAACACCGGTATCGCCACCCGTGGCAATACCGTGGCCTTTGGCGACTTCGGTCTGAAGTCCACCGACCGTGGGCGCTTGACGGCGCGCCAGATCGAATCCGCGCGCCGCGCCATCTCGCGCCACGTCAAGCGCGGCGGCCGCATCTGGATCCGCGTGTTCCCGGACAAGCCTATTTCCACCAAGCCCGCCGAGGTGCGCATGGGCAACGGCAAGGGCAACCCGGAGTACTACGTGGCCGAGATCCAGCCCGGCAAGGTGCTGTATGAGATCGTCGGCGTGCCCGAGGCGCTGGCGCGCGAGGCGTTTGCCCTGGCCGCCGCCAAGCTGCCGCTGCGCACGACCTTCGTCACCCGCATGATCGGCCAGTGATCGGAAGGAATGCCAGATGAAAACCGCTGAATTGCGCCAAAAAGACGTCGCCGGCCTGCAGGCCGAGGTGAAGGAGCTGCAGAAGGCCCACTTCAACCTGCGCATGCAGAAAGCGACCCAGCAGCTGAACAACACCGCTCAGCTGCGCCAGACGCGGCGCGCCATCGCGCGCGCCAAGACGCTGATTGCCGAAAAGCAAGCCGCGCCTAGCAAGGAGTGACCATGACGGAAGCCAAACCATCCCTCAAGCGCACCCTGATCGGCAAGGTGGTGAGCGACAAGCGCGCCAAGACCGTGACGGTGCTGATCGAGCGCAGCGTGAAGCACCCGATCTACGACAAGATCGTGATGCGCTCGTCCAAGTACCACGCCCACGACGAGAACGGCGAGTACAAGCTGGGTGACACGATCGAGATCACCGAAAGCCGTCCGCTGTCCAAGACCAAGAACTGGGTGGCGACGCGCCTGGTGCAGAAGGCGGCGCAGGTCTGATCGCCGGCGTCTGCTTCAACCCGTGCGCTGCGCGGGTTGCCCAAAACGGCCCACAATGTGGGCCGTTTTGTTTTTCAGGAGCGCATCCATGATCAAGGTCGGAGACGAACTGCCCGCCGTCACCCTGTCCGAATACGCTGAAGTCGAAGGCGACGGCTGCAGCCTCGGCCCCAACCCGGTGGACGTGCGCCAGGCCGCCGCCGGCAAGGCCATCGCCGTGTTCGCGGTGCCGGGCGCCTTCACGCCCACCTGCTCGGCCAGGCACGTGCCCAGCTACCTGCAGCACCACGACGCGCTGAAGGCCGTGGGGGTGGATGAGATCTGGTGCCTGTCGGTCAACGACGCCTTCGTGATGGGCGCCTGGGCGCGCGACCAGAAGACCGCCGGCAGGATCCGCATGCTGGCCGACGGCGACGCCGCCTTCGCCAAGGCCGTGGGCCTGACGCTTGACCTGGTGGGCAAGGGCCTGGGCCTGCGCAGTACCCGCTACTCGATGCTGGTCAGGAACGGCCGGGTCGCCGCGCTCAATGTCGAGGGCCCGGGCAAGTTCGAGGTCAGCGATGGCGCCACGCTGCTGGCGCAGGCCAAGGGTTGACGGATGCTATATTATCAGTAGCTTTAGGCGTATATCCCGAGCGGGCTCAAGGCCGAAAATATTCAAAAACCTTGGCTCAGTACCGGGCCAGATCCGCCTTCAGGTAGTGCGCGCCCGGCAGGGGGTTGTGGTAGTAGGGCGGGATGTCCTCGAAGCCCAGGTCCTCGTACAGCGCGCGCGCCGCCTCCATGTCGTCCAGCGTGTCCAGCAGCACGCAGGCGTAGCCCAGGCGCACCGCCGCCTCCAGGATGGCTTCGGCCAGTTGCCGGCCGAGGCCGAAGCCGCGGAAGGCCTTGCGCACGTACAGGCGCTTCATCTCGGCGGCGTTGCCGTAGTCCACGTCGTCCAGCGGCCGCAACGCGCAGCAGCCGGCCAGTTCGCCGTCGACCAGCGCCAGCAGCAGGGCGCCGCGCGGCTCGGCGTAGTCGCCGGGCAGTCCGGCCAGTTCGGCCTCGAAATCCTGGAAGCACAGATCCACCCCGAGCTGCGCGGCGTACTCGCCGAACAGCGTCCGCGTGGCGTCCAGCTGCTCGGGGCTGCGGGCAGCGACCAGATCGACGGGCGGGCGGGTGTCCACGGGATGCAGCGCGATTCGGCTCACAGCGGCGCGGTGGCGCCCAGCCGCACCACCCCATACACCACGGCGGCCGCCATGCCCAGCAGCACCAGCGCCAGCAGGCGCGTGGCCGGCGTGTCTCGCGCGGCGCGAACCGGCTCGCGCACCACCTTGTCGCCCAGCACCATGGGTGTGATCAGGTTCTGGCGGCGGACCAGGTACACGACGATGGCGAGCACGTGCAGCCCGATCAGCCCGATCACCAGGTACTGGCCCCAGGACGTGTGGTAGCCCGTGGCCCGACCCATCGCCTCGCCGGATATCAGCGGCGTCAGCGGCCCCGCGAAGGCGATCTCGTCGTCGGCGAACAGGCCCGTGCCCACCTGCAGGCCCAGCACGCCCAGCATCGCCAGCACCGACAGCGCGCCCAGCGGGTTGTGGCCGGCCGTGTCCGCGGCCGTGGCACGCCCGCGCAGGTAGCGCGCCAGCCGGCCCGGCGTGGGCCAGAAGCTGGCGAAGCGCGACCAGTGCCCGCCCATCAGGCCCCACAGCAGGCGGAACACCAGCAGGCCGAACACGGCGTAGCCTAGGCGCAGGTGCCAGTTCATCGCATCGCCGCCGATCTTGGCGGTCGCGATCAGGGCGATGACGCAGGCGGCGAGCAGCCAGTGGAACAGGCGGGTGGGAAGGTCCCAGATGCGAACGGAGGGCATGGCTTCACAGGGCGTCGATCAAAGGGCAGCGGCAGGACCCGATATGCTGCGGGGGCGTGCCGAGGAGACAGTGTAGATGCTGAACCTCTCGCGCTTACCACCACCCACAGGAGCTGTCCACGATGAAAATCGCCGTTTCCCTGGCGCTGGCCCTCTCGGCCGCGACCCTGGCCCCGCCGGCTTCGGCCCAGTTCGCCAAGGCCGAGGATGCCATCAAGTACCGCCAGAGCGCCCTCACCGTGCTGGGCACCCACTTCGGTCGCCTGGGCGCCATGGCCAATGGCCGCGCGCCCTACGACGCGGCCATCGCCGCCGCCGATGCGGACGTGGTCGCCATCGCCGCCAGGCTGCCCTGGCACGCCTTCGGCCCCGGCACCGACACCGGCCGTCCCACCGCCGCGCGGCCCGAGATCTGGAAGGAGCAGGCCACGTTCAAGGACCGCGGCGAGAAGATGCAGGCCGAAGTCGCCAAGCTGGTGCCGGCGGCCAAGAGCGGCAATCTCAACCAGTTGAAGGCCGCCTTCGGCCCCGCCGCGCAAAGCTGCAAAGCCTGTCACGACGATTTTCGCAAGAAGTGAATCGCCCGCAGGGCGCCGGAGAGCTATGTGTTTAATAGCTGTCCGTGCAATGTTGGTGCGGGAAAGCGCCGCTTTTTGATCTGAATTCGCCCGAGGGCGCGCGGCGCACGCCGCCTACGGCCGACCCTGCGCCAACCATTCGAGTCCGGGCAGGTCGAGAATCTCCAGCCGGCCGTATTCGGCATGCAGCAGGCCGCGCTGCTCCAGCCGCCGCAGTTCCTTGTTGACGGTCTGCCGGGACACCGACAGCATGGCCGCCAGGTCGCTTTGGGACACGCGCACGTGCAAGGTGGCGCTGCCCTGGGCGATCCGCCCATGGACGCGCGCGAGCTGCACCACCGCATTGGCCAACTGGCAGTCCAGCGCGCCCAGGGTGCCCTGCTGGCGCATCACGATCTGCTCGTGCGCGCGCGACAGCATCAGCACGCACACGTCCCGCCACAGCGGCGGGTGGGCGTCGAGCGCGCCCAGCAGCGCATCGGCGGGAATGTGCACCAGCACGGTGGGCTCGCGCGCGTGGAAGTCGTACACGAACCCCACGTCCTCCAGCAGGCGCATCAAGGCCGTGATCTCGCCCGGCCCATGGATGGACAGCAGGAACCGGGCGCCCGAGGCATCCACGCTGTCCACCGCCACGCCGCCCGACGCCACGACGAGCACCTCGCGCCGCAGCGGGTCTTCGGCCAGGATCTGCTCGTGGCGTGCATAGCGTCCCAGGCGCGCCGCGGCCGCCAGCGTGTCGAGCACGGGGGCGGGCCAGTTGCGCATCATTTGGCACAGGCCGATCGAGCGCCGGATCAGCGCCAACGGATCGGTGGGGGGCATGGGCTTCGAGGACATGGGTTCGTCGGGGTCGGCAAGCCGCGGTCGCCAGCAGGGTAAACACCTGGGCCGACGGCCGCGATTTGTCAATGGATTGACAGAGTTGCGGTCGCCCTGTTTCGCATAGTAGCGGCGTCGATCCGGGAATCCAAGCAGAGCGATTTTCCGCCTCGACCGACCACAAAGGAGACAATCTCGTGAACCGAAAACATGGGCTGGGGCGGGCGCGCGGGGCGCCGGCCGAGGGGGGCCACTCAACACTGAAAGGCATCTCATGAAAACGTCCACTCGGATTTCCGGACCGCTGCCGGCGCTGGCGCTGTGCGCGGCCATCGCGCTGCCGGCAGGCGGCGCCCTGGCGCAGAGCGGCTATCCCAGCAAGCCGGTGCGCATTGTCGTGCAGTACCAGGCCGGCGGCTCCACCGACACGATCGCCCGCATGCTGGGCGAGGGCCTGTCCAAGCGGCTGGGCCAGCCGGTAGTGGTGGAGAACAAGGCCGGCGCGGCCGGCATCATCGGCACCGACTACGTGGCCAAGAGCGCGCCCGACGGCTACACGCTGCTGCTGACGGTGCCCGGCCCCATCTCCTTCAACCTGGCGCTCTACAAGAAGCTGCCCACGACCCGCGCACCGACCTGCGCACGGTCCCGACATCGTGACGCCACGCATGGTGATGGTGGTCAACCCCGCCGTGCCGGCCAAGAATTTCAAGGAGTTGGTCGAGGCCGTCCGCAAAGAGCCCGGCAAGTACGCCATGGGCTCCTGGGGGCCGGGGGTGCAGCCGCACCAACTGCAGGTGTTCATGGACAAGACCTATGGCACCAGCACCCTGCACGCGGCCTACAAGGGCGAGAGCCCGATGGCGGTGGACCTGCTGAGCGGCGTCATCCCGATGACGCTGGGGTCGGCGGCGACCATGCGGCCGTACATCGCCGCCGGCCGGCTGCGCGCGCTGGCGGTGGCCGGCCCCACCCGCGCGAAGTCGCTGCCCGACGTGCCGACCTTCGCCGAGCAGGGCTACAAGGACCAGATCTACACCATCACCGGCTCGATCTCGCTGATGGCGCCCGCCAAGACACCGGACGACATCATCGAGCGCCTCGGCCGCGAGGTCGTGGCCGTGATCAAGCAGCCCGGGGTGCGAAAGCGCATCGAGGAGTTGGGCCTGGAGCCGGTCGGCAACACGCCCGCCGAGGCCACGGCCGCCTACAAGGCGTTCCTGCCCGTGGCGCTGCAACTGGCCAAGGACACCGGCGTGACGCTGGACTGACGATGGCCCGCGACCCGTTCCGTTCCATCCCCGCGCCGCTGACAGCGCGCCATTCTTGTCTTTTGCTTGAAGGAGTTCCCATGACAACATCTTCGCGGCGTTCCCATCTGATGCACTGGGCTGCCCTGGCCGCCGCGCTGATGCTGCCTGCCGGCACGGCGCTGGCGCAGGACGGCTACCCGAACAAGCCGGTGCGCCTGGTCGTGCAGTACCAGGCTGGCGGATCGGCCGACGCGCTGGCCCGCCTGGTGGGCGAGGGCCTGTCCAAGCGGCTGGGCCAGCCGGTGCTGGTGGAAAACCGCAGCGGCGCCGGCGGCATCATCGGCACCGACTACGTCGCCAAGAGCGCGCCCGACGGCTACACCCTGCTGCTGACCGTGCCCGGCCCCATCACGGTCAACCTGGTGCTCTACAAGAAGCTGCCCTACGACCCGCGCACCGATCTGCGCATGGTCTCGGACGTGGCCCGCTCGCGCACCGTGCTGACGGTGCATCCGTCGGTGCCGGCCAAGAACTTCAAGGAGTTGATCGAGGTCATCCGCAAGGAGCCTGGCAAGTACGCCATGGGTTCCTGGGGGCCGGGCACGCAGCCGCACCAGGCCCAGGTCTTCATGGACAAGACCTACGGCCTGCAGACGATGCACGTGGCCTACAAGGGCGAGGCGCCGATGACCACCGACCTCATGAGCGGGGTGATCCAGATGACCATCGGCTCCGTCACCACGCTGCAGCCCTACATCGCGGCGGGCAAGCTGCGCGCGCTGGCGATGGCGGGGCCCAACCGCTCCAAGATGCTGCCCGACGTGACCACCTTCGCCGAGCAGGGCTACAAGGACGGCATCTACATGGTCACCGCGCCGACCTCGATCATGGCGCCGGCCAAGACGCCGGACGCCATCGTCGAACGCCTGAGCCGCGACATCGCCGCCGTCGTCCGGCAGCCTGAGGTGACCAAGCGCATCGAGGAGATGGGCGCGGAGCCGATCGGCAACACCCCCGCCGAGGCCACCGCCGCCTACAAGACGTTCCTGCCCATTTCCATGGAGCTGACCCGGGCCACCGGCGTCACGCTCGATTGAGCTATTAAAAACATAGCTATAGACTATTGATGCACGCGGGCTGGTGCGGCCTTTTGTTCATAATTTCCCACAGGAATCCCGTCTCATGACCCAGCCCGCACCTTCGCTGTCCGAGGCGCGCCGCGCGTTGGCCCGCTCCATCGGCTTGGCCGCCTTCATTTACGGCTACCCGCTCATCGAGCTGTACCGCACCTGCCGGCTGCAGACCGATCCCCAGAATCAGCGCCGCTCCGGCGCCTCGGCCGGCTCCGACGTGCGGGCGCCGCTCAACACCCTGCACCACGCTCCGCGCCCCTCGACAGGCGAGGACCGCGACGTGGTGACGCCCGCCAACGACCTGCTCTACACGATGGCTTGGGTGTACCTGGGCGACGGGCCGATGCTGCTCACCGTGCCCTCGCCGGCCAGGCATCCGGGCCGCTACTTCGTGCTGCCGCTGTACGACGCCTACACCGAGAACTTCGAGAACCTCGGGCCGCGCACCTGCAAGCCCGAGGGCGAGGTCGTGGTGCTGGTCGGCCCGGACGGCACCGTGCCCGAGTCGCTGCAGGGCCATCGCGTGGTGCGCTGCCCCACCAACCTGGTGTGGCTGATCGGGCGCATCCTGGCGGGCGACGAGAGCGACTGGCCGGCCGCGCGGGCGCTGCAGTCCGAGATCCGGCTCGCGCCCGCGCCCGGCACGGTCCTGCAAGGCCCGCCCGCGGCCCTCGCCAACTGGGTCGGCGAGCCCGTGGACGCCATGGCCGCCGCGTTCGAGAACGAGGAGCCTGCCGCGCAGGTGGCGCCGCGCTTCTTCGCCAACCTCTGCCATGTCCTGGCCGAGGCGCCGGGCCGGGTGGAGGACCGCGGCCTGGTGGCCTGGTTCGCCCAGGCGGGGCTGCTGCCCGATGCCGGCTTCGCATGGGAATCGCTGGAAGAGCCGCTGCGAGAGGGCCTGATCGAAGGCTTCGCCGACGGCGTGATGGCGGTCGCCGCCGTCGGCCGCAACCGGCGCCCCAAACCCTGGACGATGACGCCCTCCACCGGCCGCTACGGCAGCGAGTTCCTGGGCCGCGCCCGCACCGCCTACCTCGGCCTCGGTGCGCTGGCCACCAGCGAGGCGGTGTACGCCGTCTCGCACTACGACGCCAGCCAGGAGCCGCTGGACGGCAGCCGGCGCTACGTCATGCGCTTCGAGGCGGACGACATGCCGCCGGCCGACGCCTTCTGGTCCGTCACGCTGTACGACAGCGACCGCTTCCTCTACCCCAACGAGATCAGGCGCCACGCCGTCGGCGACCGCACGCCGGGCCTGCAGCGCGCCGCCGACGGCAGCCTGACGCTCGAACTGAACCACGCGCGCCCGGCGGACACCGCCAACTGGCTGCCCGCGCCGGCCGGCCGCTTCTACCTGATCCTGCGCATGTACTACCCGCGGGACGGCGTCCAAAGCTGGCGCATTCCCGAACTCCGCCCCTTGCAGGACTGAACCATGAGCACCACCGACGACGACAAGCCCTTCCTGGTCTCGGGCACCGGCACCGAGACCGTCGCCCCTGGCCTGCACATCCTGCGCGGCCAGGGCCAGTCCTTCGTGGCCGAGACCGACGCCGGCCTGGTCGTGATCGATGCCGGCCCCGGCGGCGCGGTGACGCGCAGCATGATCGAAAGCCTGCGCAAGCTCAGCGACGCGCCCGTGCACGCGCTGTGCTACAGCCACGGCCACATCGGCTACAACGCCGGCGTGCCCGACTGGGTGGCCCATGCGCGGGAGCGCGGCGACCCCACGCCGCGCCTGATCGGCCACCGCAACCTGCCCAAGCGCTACGCGCGTTACAGCGAGACGCAGGCGCTGCAGTACCGCATGGCCGAGATCCAGTTCAACCGCTCGGTCGGCTTCTTCGAAGGCAAGCTGGGCATGCACATGCCCACCGAGACCTTCGACGAGCGTGTGGTCATCGGCACCGGGGACCAGCGCGTCGAGCTGTTCTGGGCGCCCTCGGAGACCGACGACGCCATCGCCCTGTGGGCGCCGGCCCAGCGCGTGCTGTACAGCGGTCCCTCGATGCTGGACTCCATCCCCAACATCGGCACGCCCTTTCGCACCATGCGCGACACGGCGCGCTGGGCCGGCACGCTCGAAGCCATGGCCGCGCTGCGTCCGCGCATGGCCGTGCGCGAGTTCGGCCCCGTGATCGACGGCGAGGACGCGGTGCAGGAGGTGCTGACCCACACCGCCCGCGCCCTGCGCTGGCTGCGCGCCGAAGTGGTGCGGCTGATGAACGAGGGCCTGAACGAGCAGCAGATCCTGGCGCGCATCCGCTTCCCCGACGAGTTGTTCGGCGTGCCGTGGATGAAGCCCACCTACGGCGACCCCGGCTACATCGTGCGCGACATCTACCGCTCCGAGAACGGCTGGTGGGACCGCAACCCCACCACGCTGCACCCGGATGCGCCCGAGGCGGTGGCCGAAGCCGTCGCCGCCGCCATCTCCGACAAGGCCGGCGTGATCGCCAGCGCGCAAGCCCTGGCCGACGCCGGCCGCTGGCAGATGGCGCTGCACGTGATCGACCTGCTGGCCACCGCGCCCGGCGACGCGCCAGAGACCGTGCAGGCGCGCGGGCTCAAGACCGCGTGGCTGCGCCAGCGCGCGGAGCAGGTGTCCAGCTACGTGTCGCGCAACCTGTACAAGGTGAGCGCCGACATGATCGACCAGGGCACGCAGGGGCGCTTCGGCATCCGCTGAGCGCCGTCATTCTTGCAAGGAGGCACGCCATGAAGACAGCATTTCCTTCATCCACCCTGAACATCCTCGCCACCCTGGCCCTGCTGGGTGGGGCGGCGGCCGCCCAGGCCCAAGGCGCCGACGGCTACCCCAGCAAGCCCGTGACCCTGGTCGTGCCCACGGCTCCGGCCGGCGGCACCGACACCATCGCGCGCATGTTCGCGGACGTGTTCAGCAAGGCCATGAAGCAGCCCTTCATCGTCGAGAACCGCCCCGGCGCCAACGGCATCCTGGGTGTCGACTACGCGGCCAAGGGCCCGGCCGACGGCTCGCGCGTGCTGTTCACCTACACGGCGTCGATGGTGATCAACCCCTTCCTCTACAAGAAGCTGCCCTACGACCCGGTGAAGGACTTCACGCCCGTGGCGCAGGTCGGCCGCGCCGGCAACCTGCTGCTGGTGCGCAAGGACCTGCCGGTCGGCAACCTCAAGGAATTCGTGGCTTACGTCAAGGCCCACCCGAACAAGCTCAACTACTGCTCCTGGGGCAACGGCTCGGGCGGCCACCTGACCATGGAGAGCCTGCAGAAGCAGGCCGGGCTGACGATGACGCACGTAGCCTACAAGGGCAGCACGCCCTGCGTGCAGGACCTGATGGGCGGCCAGGTGGACGCCGCCTTCGCCGACATCTCGACCACGGCCGAATTGGTGAAGGCCGGCCGCGTCAAGGCCGTGGCCTACAGCGGCGCGGGCCGCCTGCCCCTGCTGCCCGACGTGCCGACGATGAACGAGAGCGGCTACCCCTTCAGCAACTACACGTGGTACGGCTTCTTCGTGCCCGCCAAGACACCGCCGGCCATCGTGAACAAGCTGAACGCGGCCATCGTGGCCGCGCTGAAGGACCCGGCGGTGGTCAAGCGCCTGCACGACATGAACTTCACCGACATTCCGCTGACCACGCCGGATCAGTTCAAGGCCACCATCGCGAAGGACCTGCGCGACTGGGAAGTGCTGGTGAAGGCCGTGGGCGTCACGCTGGATTGACGGGGAAGGAGTCCAAGCAAGAAGGGCGCTCATGCGAGCGCCCTTTCTGCTGGCTGGGCTGGGGTCAGGCCTCGGCCAGCAGCTTCTCGATCAGCTTGTGCAGTTCGGCGAAATCGGGCGCGCCCACGTAGCGCTTCACGATCTCGCCCCGCTTGTTGACGATGTAGGTGGTGGGGGTGAGCTTGACCTCGCCCCAGGCCCGCGCCACCGCGCCGGTGTTGTCGATGGCGACCTTGAAGGGCAGCTTGCGCGTTTCGGCGAAGTTGACCACGTAGCTGGGCGGGTCGTACTGCATGGCCACCGCCACGGTGTCGTAGCCCCGGGCCTTGAACTTGTCATGCGTGGCGACGATCTGTGGCATCTCGGCCACGCAGGTGGTGCAGCTCGTGGCCCAGAAGTTGACCAGGGTGACCTGGCCCTTGAAGTCCTGCGTCGTCTTCGTGCTGCCGTCCAGCAGCACGAAGGTCGAGGCCGGGGCGGCGTCCTGGGCGCAGCCGGCCAGGGCCAGCGCGGCGGCCAGGGCGGCGCCGATGGCCAGGGTTCTCAAGCGTGCGGTGGTCATGGTGGGCCCTCGATTGTAGGCAGGCGGCAGCCGGCGCGCCCTGCCGGGATGGATCGCCGCGGCGCGCGCAAGTTCATTCCGGCGCGCGGAACAGGCCGGCCGCGCGGCGACCGCCGCCGATAATCCTCGATATGCCGTTTCCCCGCGTCGCCCTGGCCCTGGCCGCTGGCTTGGCGGCCTGCACGCCGGCGCTGAACTGGCGCGAAGTGCGGCTGGAGCCCGTCACCGCCGTCGCGCTGCTGCCTTGCAAGCCCGACCGCGTCATGCGCCGCGTGCCGCTGGGTGGCGTGCCCACCGACCTGGCCGTGGCCGGCTGCGAGGCCGACGGCGTCACCTTCGCCGTCATGGCCGCCAGCGTCCCCGCCGGCCGCGCGCCGGACGAACTGCTGGCCGGCTGGCAGCAGGCCACGCTGGCCAACATGCAGGCCGCCGAGGCCGGCATCGCGCGTCAGCCCTTCCGCCCCGCCGGCGGCCTGCCGTTGGCGCACGCCCAGCGCGTCGGCGCGCCCGGCCGCCGCGCCGACGGCCGCCCCGTGGCCGCGCAGGCCGTGTGGACGGCGCGCGCCGCGCCCGGCGGCGGCACCGAGCTGCTGCACGCGGTGGTCTACGCCGACCGCCCGCGGCCGGACGTGGCCGACGCGTTCTTCGCCGGCATCCGGTGGCCTTGAGCGCCGCGCGGAAGCGCGATCCGGATCGCTACCAATAACATAGCTATTGGCGTAATAATGGAGCGGGCTTCAGGCCAATATCTCTTTGAATCGGCCGCGTGCAGGCTGAACCGAGACGCCGCGCTCGGGCACGGCGCCGTCCTGAAGCGATCCGCCCGCGATGCCGGTGGCCGGCGCGCCGATAATCACGCACGATGAATGCCGTCCTGTTGATCGCCCACGCGCCGCTGGCGCACGCGCTGCGCCAAGCCGCGCTGCACGTCTTCCCCGACGCCGCGTCCGACATCGTGGCGCTGGACGTGCATCCCAACGTGCCGCCCGAGGAAACCCTGGCGACCGCCCAGGCCGCGCTGGGTCAACTGGCCGGCAGGGACGGCGTGCTGCTGCTGGCCGACGTGTTCGGCGCCACCCCGTGCAACGTGGCCGCGCGCCTGGTGGACGGCGAGCGCACGCGCTTGCTGGCCGGCGTCAACCTACCGATGCTGCTGCGCGCCGTCACCTACCGGCACGAACCGCTGGAGGCCACGACCCAGCGCGCGCTGGCCGGCGGCACGCAAGGCATCATGCCCGTGGCGGTGACCGCGCCGCAGAACCAGGCCCGACGAGCCCCGAATGATCAGGAACGACACGACCATCAGCAATAAGCTGGGCCTGCACGCCCGCGCCTCGGCCAAGCTCACCAAGCTGGCCGGCAGCTATCCGTGCGAGGTGTGGATGAGCAAGGGCGAGCGCCGCGTCAATGCCAAGAGCATCATGGGCGTGATGATGCTGGCCGCCGGCCTTGGCAGCGAGGTGTCCATCGAGACCGACGGCGCGCAGGAGCAGGAGGCGATGGATGCCCTGCTGGCCTTGATCGCCGACAAGTTCGGCGAAGGCGAGTGAATGTGGCCCCCACGCTCCGCTGCTTCGCATGCTGCGCTGTCCCCCGAGGGGGCTCTCGCCGCCTTCGGGCGGCCGGGCGGCGGCTCGGTGTGGCCTTCACGCTCCGCTGCTTCGCATGCTGTGCTGTCCCCCGAGGGGGCGCCGGCTGCCTTGGGGCGGCCCGGCGGCGGCCGGGGTTCGCCCTGGCGGTGACGTCATGACCTTCGCCGTCCACGGTCTGGCCGTCGCACGGGGCATCGCCATCGGGCGGGCGGTGCTGGTGGCGTCAAGCCGGGTGGACGTGGCGCACTACTTCATCCAGCCCGAGGAGACCGAGGCCGAGCTGGCGCGCCTGCAGGCGTCGCGCGCCTTCGTCGCCGAGGAACTGCAGCGCCTGCAGCAGGACATGCCCAAGGACGCGCCGGGCGAGCTGGCCGCGCTGCTGGACGTGCACCTGATGCTGCTGCAGGACGAGGCGCTGACCGCCGGCGTCGCCCAATGGATCCACGAGCGCCACTACAACGCCGAATGGGCGCTGACCACGCAGCTGGAGGCCATGGCGCGGCAGTTCGACGAGATGGAGGACGAGTACCTGCGCGAGCGCAAGGCCGACATGGAGCAGGTGGTCGAACGCGTGCTGCGCCACCTTAAGGGCGCCGCCCAGCCGGTGGCCGCGCCGCCGCCGCGCGCGCCGCGCCAGCAGGACCTGCTGCTGGACGACACGCTGGACGTGCCCCTGGTGCTGGTGGCGCACGACCTGTCGCCGGCCGACATGCTGCAGTTCAAGAAGAGCGTGTTCGCCGGCTTCGTCACCGACGTGGGCGGCAAGACCAGCCACACCGCCATCGTCGCGCGCAGCATGGACATCCCCGCCGTGGTGGGCGCGCGCTCGGCCAGCCACCTGGTGCGGCAGGACGACTGGGTCATCATCGACGGCGACGCCGGCGTGATGATCGTCGATCCCTCGCCCATCATCCTGGCCGAATACGGCTTCAAGCAGCGCCAGGGCGAGCTGGAGCGCGGTCGCCTGGCGCGGCTGAAGAACACCCCCGCCGTCACGCTGGACGGCCAGAAAGTCGAGCTGCTGGCCAACATCGAGCAACCCACCGACACCCGGGCGGCGCTGGCCGTCGGCGCCCTCGGCGTGGGGCTGTTCCGCAGCGAATTCCTCTTCATGGGCAGGCAGGGCAAGCTGCCGGACGAAGAAGAGCAGTACCGCGCCTACCGCGACGCCGTCGAGGGCATGCACGGCCTGCCGGTGACCATCCGCACGGTGGACGTCGGCGCCGACAAGCCGCTGGACGACCGCCGCGACAGCGCGCACCTGAACCCCGCGCTTGGCCTGCGCGCCATCCGCTGGAGCCTGGCCGAGCCGGCGATGTTCCTCAACCAGCTGCGCGCCATCCTGCGCGCCGCCGCGCACGGGCAGGTGCACCTGCTCATCCCCATGCTGGCGCACGCCGGCGAGATCCGCCAGACGCTGGAGCTGATCGACAAGGCGCGCGAGCAGCTCGACCGGCGCGGCCAGGCGCACGGCCCGGTGAGGATCGGCGCCATGATCGAGGTGCCCGCGGCGGCGCTGTCGCTGCGGCTGTTCCTGCGCCACTTCGACTTCCTGTCGATCGGCACCAACGACCTGATCCAGTACACCCTGGCCATCGACCGCGCCGACGAATCGGTGGCCCACCTGTTCGACCCCCTGCACCCCGCCGTGCTGCAGTTGGTGGCCGCCACCATCGCCGAGTGCGACGCGCAGGGCAAGGGCATCAGCGTCTGCGGCGAGATGGCGGGCGACCCGGCCATGACGCGCCTGCTGCTCGGCCTGGGGCTGCGCAGCTTCTCGATGCACCCGTCGCAGATCCTCGCCGTCAAGCAGGAAATCCTGCGCGCCGACGCCGGCAAGCTGGCGCCCTGGGCCCAGGCCGTGCTGGACAGCGACGAGCCCGCCGAGCTCCTGGGCGGCTGAGGCGGTGCGCGGGGCCTGGCGCGTCCGGCCGACAAAAAACGAAACATAACGCGACGGTGCCGACACCCGGTGATGCGGGCTGCCGCGCACCATCGAGGCTTCTTCAACAAACCGTTCTCGTTCGGAGAGTCTCATGAAAAGCTGGATCCGTCGCACTCTCTTCGGCGCCCTGGGCGCCACCGTTCTGGCCGGCAGCCTGGCGGGCTGTGCCGGCCACCGCGACCGCTGGCACGAAGGCGATCCCGGCGCCTGGCGCGCCCGCATGGTGGAGCGCGTGGGCCACAAACTCGATCTGGACGCGGCGCAGAAGCAGAAGCTGGAGGTGCTGGCGCAAAAGCTGCAGGCGCAGCGTCAGGCCTTGCGCGGCGATCAGGCGCCGCGCGCCCAGTTCCGCGCGCTCTTCGCGGGCGACAAGCTCGACCAGGCCGGCGCCAACCGGCTGCTGGACGAGAAGCTGGCGGTGCTGCGCGCCGGCAGCCCCGAGGTGATCGCCGCCGCGGCCGACTTCTTCGACCACCTGAACCCCGCGCAGCAGCAGAAGGTGCGTGCGTTCATGGAACGCGGCCGCCGCTGGGGCCGCCATGGCTGAGCACGCGCGCGGCGCGGCGGAGGGTGCCGCGCGATGCCCCGCGGCCTCGTGATCGCCGCGTGTTTCGCGCCGCCGCACAATCCGCCCATGCCGCGCATCCTCCTGATCGATGACGACGAACACCTGGCCGCGCCGCTGGCCAGCTACTTCGCGCGCTTCGGCTGCACGCTCGACAGCGCGCAGCGCCCCAGCGAGGGCCTGGCCCGGCTGCGCGAGGCTGTGGCCCCCATGCTCCCCGCTGCGCGAGGATCGCTTCCCCCCGAGAGGGAGCCCGCCGCTTTGGGGCGGCCCGGCAACGGCGGCTACGACGCCGCCATCCTCGACGTCATGCTGCCCGAGATGGACGGCTTCGCGCTGTGCCGCCTCATCCGCGCCCAGCCCGGCTTCGGCGACATCCCCATCGTCATGCTGACGGCGCGCGGCGAGGTGATGGACCGCGTGGTGGGCCTGGAGATGGGCGCCGACGACTACCTGCCCAAGCCCTTCGAGCCGCGCGAACTGGTGGCGCGGGTGCAGACCATCCTGCGCCGCCAGCGCGTGCGCCCATCGCCGGCACCGCAGGCGCCGCCGCATGCCGCGCTGCTGCGTTTCGATGGCCTGAGCATCGACCTCGACCGCCGCGCCGTGCTGCGCCAGGGCGAGCCGGTGGAACTGACCAGCACCGAGTTCGAACTGCTCGCGCTGCTGGCGCGCGAGCCCGGCAAGGTCTTCGGCCGCGACGACATCCTCAACCGGCTGCGCGGCCACGAGGCCGATCTGTACACGCGCGCGGTGGACATCGTCGTCAGCCGGCTGCGGCGCAAGCTGGAGCCGTTGGCGTGCATCAAGACGCTGCGCAACGCCGGCTACACGCTGGCCGTGGCGCCGGCCGCGCAGGTGCCATGAAACCCGCGCCGCAGGCGCCGCGCTGGCGCCAGTCGCTGCGCGTGCGGCTGGTGCTGCTGTTCATGCTGCTGGCGCTGGCCACGGCCGCCGTGTTCATCGGCGGCGTGAAGCGGGCCTTCAGCGGCGGCTGGTCCGAGGCCGCGCGGCCCCTGCTCATCGACTACGCCGACCGCCTCGTGGCCGAACTGGGCAGCCCGCCGGATGTGGCGCGGGCGCAGGCCCTGGCCGAGCGCCTGCCGATCACGCTGGACATCCGCGGGCCGCAGGTCAACTGGTCCTCCGACCCGCAGTCACCGCACCGCTGGCGTGAGCGGCGGCTGGACGACGAGGGCGTGCAGGCGGGCGACGCCTGGTTCGTGCGCCGCACCGCCGATGGACACCGCGTCACCTTCGGCGCCTCGCCGCGGATGTGGCGCGTGGTGCCGCATGCGACCGGATGGCTCACGTTGGCCGCGCTGCTGGCGCTGGTGGCGCTGGCCTACGCCGTCGTGCAGCACCTGCTGCGCCCGCTCACGGACATCCGCGAAGGCGCCGAGCGCTTCGGCCGCGGCGAGTTCGGCACGCCCATTCCGGTGCGCCGCGCCGACGACCTGGGCGCGCTGGCGCAGCGCATCAACACCATGGCGCAGGACATCCAGGCCATGCTCGACGCCAAGCGCGCGCTGCTGCTGGCCATGAGCCACGAACTGCGCTCGCCGCTGACCCGCGCGCGGCTCAACGCCGAACTGCTGCCCGACACGCCCGAACTGGCCGCCGAACGCACGGCCCTGCTGCGCGACCTGGGCGAGATGCGCGACCTCATCAGCGACCTGCTCGAAAGCGAACGCCTGGCCAGCCCGCACGCGGCCCTGCAGCGCGAAAGCGTGGACCTGCCCGCGCTGGTGCGCGAGGTGCTGCAGGAACTGGGCGCGCGCGGCGGCGCCACGGCGAGGGCCGCACGCGCCGTGCGCCTGGAGGTGGCGCCGGGACTGCCCGCACTGGCGCTGGACCGTGCGCGCGTGCGCCTGCTGCTGCGCAACCTGATCGACAACGCGCTGCGCCATGGCGCGGGCGCGGGCTCGGCGCAGCCGCCGCCCGTCGTGCATCTGCGGCCCGTCGCGGCGGATGGCACGGCGCTGGAGATCGAGGTGCGCGATTTCGGCCCGGGCGTGAGCGAGGACATGCTGGCCCGGCTGGCCGAACCCTTCTATCGGCCCGACAGCGCCCGCGCGCGCGCGGCCGGCGGCGTGGGCCTGGGCCTGTACCTGTGCCGCCTGGTGGCGCAGGCGCATGGGGGCGTGCTCACGCTGCGCCATGCCGCGCCGGGGCTGTCGGTCCGCGCGCGGCTGCATTGACGCGACGGCCCTTGTCGCTTCGGGCACGCACGCCAACCCGCGTCATCGCCTAGCATGGCCGCCATCCCCACCGAACCGGAGACCGCCATGAGCACCGCCACCAACCGCCAATTCCGCCTCGCCAGCCGCCCGCGGGGCGCGGCCACGCGCGAGAACTTCAGCTTCCACGCAGAGCCCGTGGCCCAGCCCGCCGAGGACGGCGTGCTGGTCAAGAACCTGATGCTCTCGCTGGACCCGGCCATGCGCGGCTGGATGAACGAGGGCCGCAGCTACATCCCGCCCGTGGGCATCGGCGAAGTGATGCGCGCCGGCGGCGTCGGCCGCGTGGTGGCGTCGCGGAACGCGGCCTTCGCCGTCGGCGACGTGGTCCATGGCACGCTGGGCGTGCAGGACTACGCGCTGGTGCCCGGCGACGAGGTCAAGCGCAGCGGCCTCGTGAAGATCGACCTGGGCGTCGGCACGCCCGGCCAGTGGCTCAACGTGCTGGGCATGCCCGGCATGACCGGCTACTTCGGCCTGCTCGACGTGGGTCTGGCCCAGGCTGGCGACACCGTGGTCGTCTCCGGCGCCGCCGGCGCGGTGGGCCAGACCGTGGGCCAGCTCGCGAAGATCAAGGGCTGCCGCGCCATCGGCATCGCCGGCGGCCCGGCCAAGTGCGAGTGGGTGGTCAAGGAACTGGGCTTCGACGCCTGCATCGACTACAAGGCCGGCCCCGGCGCAGTGCGCGAGGGCCTGAAGGAACACGCGCCCAAGGGCGTGGATGTGTACTTCGACAACGTCGGCGGCGAGATCCTCGACACCGTGATGGCCAAGCTCGCGCGCAAGGCCCGCATCGTCATCTGCGGCGCCATCAGCCAGTACAACAACGCCAACAGCGCGCCCGCGGCCGGCCCCCGGAACTACCTGAGCCTGCTGGTCAACCGCGCGCGCATGGAAGGCATGGTCGTCTTCGACTACGCCGACCGCTACCCCGTCGCCATCGCCGAGATGGCCGGCTACCTGAAGGACGGCCGCATGAAGAGCCGCGAGGACATCGTGCCCGGCCTGGAGAACTTTCCCGAAGCCCTGGGCAAGCTGTTCTCGGGCGAGAACTTCGGCAAGCTGGTGCTGGAAGTGGCGCAGGATTGAGGGCCTGGATACTATTGAATTAATAGCTGTTAGCGCAATATCCACGCCGGCTTCAGGCCGATTTTCCTTGTAATCCGCGCCTCAGCGCGCGCGCGTGCCGAGCACGGCGGCGCCCAGGATCAGGGCGGTGGCCAGCGCCACGTTCCCGCTCAGGGGCCGGCCGCTGGCCCACAGCAGCAGCAGGGTGGACAGCAGCGGCGTCAGGTAGCTCAGCACGCCGATCTGGCGCGCGTCGCCCAGCTTCAGCGCCCTGTCCCACAGGAAGAACGCACCGCCCAGCGGGCCCAGCGCCAGCACCGCGATCAGCAGCACGTCGCGCGCCGACAAGCTGACGGCCGGCTCCAGCAGCGCGTGGCAGGCCAGCGCCAGCACGCCCGACACCAGCCCGAAGCCGCCGATGGCCGCCGTCGGAAAGCCGCGCCCGGTCATCGCCAGCCGCTTGGTCAGCAGCGAGTAGCTCGACCAGATGAAGGCGGCGCCCGCCGCGCAGGCGTAGCCCAGGGCGGCGTGGCCGCCCGCCGCATCCGCCACCGGCATACCGCTCGGCGCGCGGCCCAGGATGGCGATCGCCGCCCCGGCGAAGCCCGCCAGCGCCGCCAGCACGTGCGCTGGCCCCAGGCGCACGCCCGGCAGGATCAGCGGCGCCATCAGCACGATGCCCAGCGGCCACAGGTAGTTGACCAGGTTGGCCTCCACCGGCGGCGCCAGGCGCAGCGCCGTGAACAGCAGGAAGTGGTAGCCGAACAGCCCGTACACGCCGATGCCCAGCGTCCGCCAGGGCACGGCCAGCCGCCGCGGGTCGAAGCGCGCCAGGGGCAGCGCGATCAGGCTGCCCGCCAGCAGCCCCAGCCCGGTCAGCAGGAACGGCGGCACGTGCGCCAGCGACGCGCCCAGCGTCGCCAGCGAGGCCCACAGGCCGATGGCCGCCAGGGCGTACAGGTTGGCGGCGGTGCGCGAGGAGGTGGTCATGGCGGGCTACGTCGGCCGGGGCTGGAACGCGATCAGCGCCATGCCCGCCAGGCTGACCGCGACCCCGGCGAGGTCCCACGCGGTGGGGCGCACCCCGTCCACGCCCCACAGCCACGCCAGCGCCACGGCGATGTAGACGCCGCCGTAGGCCGCGTAGACCCGGCCGGCCGCGGTCGGGTGCAGCGACAGCAGCCAGGCGAAGAGGGCCAGGCTGGCCGCCGCGGGGACGAGCAGCCACGCCGAGCCGCCGCGCGTCAGCCACAGGTGGGGCAGGTAGCAGCCCACGATCTCCGCGATCGCCGTGGCGACGAACAGCAGCAGCGTCTTCAGCTTACACCCCTGCCGCCTGGGCCTGCTTGTCCGCGTGGTAGCTCGACCGCACCATGGCGCCCACGGCGGCGTGGGTGAAGCCCATGGCGTAGGCCTCGTCCTCGAACATCCTGAAGACGTCGGGATGCACGTAGCGGCGCACCGGCAGGTGGGCGCTGCTGGGCGCCAGGTACTGGCCGATGGTCAGCATGTCCACGCCGTGCGCGCGCAGGTCGCGCATCACCTGCAGGATCTCGTCGTCGGTCTCGCCCAGGCCGACCATGATGCCGCTCTTGGTCGGCACGGCAGGGTGCAGGGCCTTGAACTTCTTCAGCAGGTTCAGGCTGTACTGGTAGTCGCTGCCGGGGCGCGCCTCGCGGTACAGGCGCGGCACCGTCTCCAGGTTGTGGTTCATCACGTCGGGCGGCGCGGCCTTCAGGATCTCCAGCGCGCGGTCGTCGCGACCGCGGAAGTCGGGCGTGAGGATCTCGATCTGCGTGCCGGGCGAGCGCGCGCGCGTCTCGCGGATGCAGTCGACGAAGTGCTGGCTGCCGCCATCGCGCAGGTCGTCGCGGTCCACGCTGGTGATGACCACGTACTTGAGCTTGAGCTGCGCGATGGTGTTGGCCAGGTTGACCGGCTCCTGCGGGTCCAGCGGGTCGGGGCGGCCGTGGCCCACGTCGCAGAACGGGCAGCGGCGCGTGCACTTGTCGCCCATGATCATGAAGGTGGCCGTGCCGTGGCCGAAGCACTCGCCGATGTTGGGGCAGCTCGCCTCCTCGCAGACCGTCACCAGCTTGTTCTGGCGCAGGATGTCCTTGATCTCGTAGAAGCGCGTGGTCGGGCTGCCGGCCTTGACGCGGATCCACTCGGGTTTCTTGAGCGCGGGGCCGGCGCGCTCGACCTTGACCGGGATGCGCGAGAGCTTGGCGCCGGCCTTCTGCTTGGCGCGCGGGTCGTAGTGTTCGCGGCTCTGGGCTTCGCGGACGACGGGGGCATCGGGGCCGGCCTGGGGTGGGGTCATGGTGTTCCTTGGATGGCCAACAGGCGGCCGAGCTGCGCGGCCAGTTCGCGCGCCGCCTCGTCCCAGGTGACCGGAACGCCGATTGTAGAAAGATCGACCGTCTGCAAGCCCGGGTAGCCGCAGGGGTTGATGCGCGCGAAGGGCTCCAGGTCCATCGCCACGTTCAGCGCCACGCCGTGGTAGCCGCGGTGCTGGCTGACCTTGATGCCCAGCGCGGCGATCTTGCCCAGGCCGCCGAAGTCGGGCTGCGGCGCGGGCGCGCCGGGCACGTGCTGCCGCGGCCTTTGCGCCAGCACGGCGTGGCTGAATGGATCATCGAGCCGCACGTAGATGCCCGGCGCGCCGCCGACGCGGTGGCCGGTGACGCCGAAGCGCGCCAGCGTGCGCAGCACGGCTTCTTCCAGCCGGTGCACGTATTCCTTGACGAAGATGCCGCGCCGCCGCAGGTCGATCAGCGGGTACGCCACCACCTGGCCGGGGCCGTGGTAGGTGACTTGCCCGCCGCGGTCGGTGGGCACCACGGGGATGCCGCCCGGCGCCAGCACGTGCTCGGGCCGACCCGCCAGGCCAAGCGTGAAGACCGGCGGATGCTCGCAGATCCACAACTGCTCGCGCTGGTCCGGCGCGGGCTGGGCGATGAAGTCCTTCATCGCCTGGAAGGTGGGGGCGTAGTCCGCGCGGCCCAGGAAACGGATCTCCATTTGCTATTAATAAAGTAGCTTATGGCGCAATTCGGGTGCGGGCTGGTGCCGATTTTTTCTTGAAATCACAGCACCCAGCGCGCCATCGGGTGCGTGGACAGCGCGCGGTACAACTCGTCGAGCTGCTCGCGGCTGGTGGCCAGCACGGTGATGGTCACGCCCAGGTACTTGCCGCCGCCGCTCTCGCGCAGCTCGATGGTGGCGGCGTCGAAGCCGGGGTCGAACTGGCGGGCGATGTGGGTGATGGCGTGGACGAAGCCGTCTTCGTTGACGCCCACCACCTTGATGGGGAAGGGCGCCGGGTACTCGATCAGCGATTCGCGGCGCTCCTGGGCGGGGTCGTCGGCGGGCGGTGTGGCGGGGGTGGTCATGGGGTGAAGAGGGCGTCCTTGGCGCGTTGGTAGGCGGCGTACAACCGGTGATAGACGGGGCCGGGCCGGCCGCCGCCGACGGGGCGGCCGTCGAGCGTGGTGACGGGCAGCACCTCGCGCGGGGCCGACGACAGCAGCAGCTCGTCGGCCGCCAGCACCTCGGCGCGCGGCAGGCGGCGCAGCGCGAAGCCGATGCTCTCCTGGCGGCACAGCTCCTCGATGAGGCCGTAGCGGATGCCCTCCAGCACCAGGTGGTCCGCGGGCGGGCCCATCACCACATCGTCCTTGACCACCCACACGTTGCAGGCGGCGGCCTCGCTCAGGAAGCCGTCGCGGAACATCACCGTCTCCAGCGCGCCCGCGTCCACGCTGATCTGGCGCGCGAACACCGCGCCCAGCAGGCTGGTCGACTTGATGTGCGCCTTCTGCCAGCGGAAGTCGTCGGCCGTGACGCAGGCCACGCCCTGCGCGCGCTGCGCGGGCGTGGGCGGGTTCGTCGGCAGGCAGGTGGCGAAGACGGTGGGCGCCAGGCCCACCAGCATCGCATGGTCGCGCAGCGCCACGCCGCGCGTGACCTGGAGGTAGTAGAACCAGTCCCGAGGCTCGGGTTCGGCATCGTTTTGGCCATTGGCCTGCGCCCAGTCTGCATGAGAAGCTATCAAATCAAGAGCAATTCGATGCCATTCGGCCCGCGTTCGCGGGTTGGGGATGCGGGTCTCGCCCAGGCTGCACTCCAGCCGCGCCATGTGCTGCTCGAAGCGGAAGGCGCGCGGCGTCTGGCCCGGCCGGGCGTGGATCGCGATACCCTCGTACACGCCGTCGCCGAAGATGAAGCCGCGGTCCAGTGGGCTGATGCGCGCCTCGGGCAGCGACGTGAATTCGCCGTTCAGGTAGCAGGGCAGCGCGGGCAGATGCTGGGTGGAATAGCTCATGCGGCCATTGTCGCGCGCCCCGCGCCATTGTCGCGCGTGTGCCCATGGCGCCACACAGAAGTCCTGACCGGTACGGGTTCCACATATAATCCAGCGTTTTTGGGGCCGTCGCCGGGTGTCGTTGCAGTGTCAGTGAATGCGAAAAAAAGCGCACTGCGATCAAAATCCTCGGTGAGGGCCGCGCACAATCACACAGAAGAGGTTGCCGAGGAGGCGTTCCAGCCGCTCAGCGCACAAGAGGCGCGGCAGTGGCGGCTGAATCACCCGCAGGGTTCCCTTTGGCATGTGCTGGCGATGCAGCTCGCTGCCGGTGTCGCGGTGGCGGCCCTGGCGGGTCTGCTCACTGGTCGCATGGCGATCGCATGGTCGGTGGCCTACGGGGTGCTGGCGGTGGTGGGGCCAGCGGCGCTGTTCTTGCGCGGCACGGTGGGGCGGTTGACCACCCAGGCGGGCGGGGCGCTGCTGAACCTGTTTCTGTGGGAGTTTGTGAAGATTGTGCTGACGGTGGTGCTGCTGGTGCTGGCGCCTCGTCTGGTAAGGGAGCTGAGCTGGCCGGGGTTGCTGATCGGCTTGGTGGTGGCGGTGAAGGTGTACTGGTTGAGCTTGATGCGCATGAGCCTGCGCGCCGCCAGACGCCCGAACTAGTCCGAAGAGGAAGAACACCCGGTGGCGCACTGCCAGCGGGCCTGATGGATACGGATGCGAAACGCTCATGAGTGCTGAAACTGCTGCTGCCCACGGGCCCACGGCGGGCGAATACATCGGTCACCACCTGACCCATTGGCAAAACCGCCCCATGAAGGGCGTCATTGACTTCGGCGTTGTCAATTACGACTCGATCTTCTGGGCGCTGGTGCTGGGCGTCGTGGGCTGCTGGCTGCTGTACCGCGCGGCCAGGACCGCCACCTCCGGCGTGCCGGGCCGCTTTCAGGCCGCCGTCGAGTTCCTGGTGGAGATGGTGGACAACCAGGCCAAGGGCATCGTCCACAACGCGCACAGCCGCAAGATGGTGGCCCCGCTCGCGTTGGCCGTGTTCGTCTGGATCTTCCTGCTGAATGCGATGGACCTGCTGCCGGTGGACCTGATTCCCAAGGTGTGGGCCTGGATCTTCGGTGTCGCCGGCCATGACGAGCACCACGCCTACATGCGCTCTGTGCCCACGGCCGATCTGTCCACCACGCTGGGCATGTCGATCGGCGTGCTGCTGGTCTGCCTGTTCTACAACGTCAAGATCAAGGGCGTGGGCGGCTGGGCGCACGAGCTGGTGTCGGCACCCTTCGGCACCAGCAAGAACCCCCTGTTCGCGCTGCTGCTGGGCATCGCCAACTTCGCCATGCAGATGATCGAGTTCCTGGCCAAGACCGTGTCGCATGGCATGCGACTGTTCGGCAACATGTACGCGGGCGAACTGGTGTTCATGCTGATCGCCCTGATGGGCGGCGCCGCCGCGGCCTCGCTGTCGGGCGTGCTGCTGCCGGTGGGCCACGTCCTCGCGGGCACCGTCTGGGCCATCTTCCACATCCTGATCATCACCTTGCAGGCCTTCATCTTCATGATGCTGGCGCTGGTGTACATCGGCCAAGCGCACGACGCGCACTGATCGCCGCTGCCCTTCAGTTTCTCTTTTCCTTAAACCAACCTCACTTTTCTTCTACAGGAGCTTTCAAATGGAACAAGTACTCGGCCTCGTCGCTCTGGCTGCTGGTTTGATCATCGGTCTGGGTGCCGTCGGTGCCTGTATCGGCATCGGCATCATGGGCAGCAAGTACCTCGAATCGGCCGCCCGTCAGCCTGAGCTGATGAACGAACTGCAGACCAAGATGTTCCTGCTGGCCGGTCTGATCGACGCCGCCTTCCTGATCGGCGTCGGTATCGCCATGATGTTCGCCTTCGCCAACCCCTTCGTGCTCAAGTAAACACCCCGGCTTTCGTTTCGCCGCAAGTGTTTCAACTGACTGAAAGGGTGCTGCCGTGAGCATTAACGCAACCCTGTTCGTCCAGATGATCGTGTTCGCGATCCTGGTGTGGTTCACGATGAAATTCGTGTGGCCCCCGATCGCGAAGGCGCTGGATGAGCGGGCTCAGAAAATCGCCGACGGCCTGGCCGCGGCCGACAAGGCCAAGACCGAGCTCGCCGCCGCCAACAAGCGCGTCGAGCAGGAATTGGCTGCCTCGCGCAGCGAAAACGCCCAACGCATGGCGGACGCGGAGCGCCGCGCCCAGGCCATCATCGAGGACGCCAAGGCGCGTGCCACGGAAGAAGGCAACAAGATCGTCGCGGCCGCCAAGGCAGAAGCCGATCAGCAGTCCATCCGCGCGCGCGAGGCCCTGCGCGAGCAGGTGGCGCAACTCGCCGTCAAGGGTGCCGAGCAGATTCTGCGCAAGGAAGTCAATCCGGCGGTGCATGCCGAGTTGCTGTCGCGCCTGCAGACCGAGCTGTGATGATAGGAGCGGTTCATGGCTGAATTCGCGACCATCGCGCGCCCGTACGCGGAAGCGTTGTTCAAATCCTGCCGCGACGATCTGGCGGGCACGCAGGGCTGGCTGGATGGCTTGGCGCTGGCGGGTTCGCATGACGAGCTGCTTCCGTTCGCGGCCAACCCGAAAGCGCGTGAGAACCAGGTGTTCGATCTGGTCTCCAGCGTGCTCGGCACGGCGTTGCCCACACGCGCGGCCAACTTCCTGCGCACCGTGATCGACAACGATCGCCTGGCGGTGCTGCCCGAGGTGGCGCGCCAGTTTCGCGCGCTCGCCAGCGGTGTCGGCGGGACCACGGATGCCGTCGTGTACACGCCCTTCCCGCTGTCCGCGGGCGACCTGGCGAATCTGCTGCGGTCGCTGGAGCGGCGCTTCGGGCGCAAGTTGCAGCTGACCCAGCAGGCCGACCCGTCGCTGATCGGCGGTGTGCGCGTGGTGGCGGGCGACGAGGTGCTCGACACCTCCGTCAAGGCGCGCCTCGAACAAATGAAATCGGCCCTGACTGCCTGACACAGGCAGGCCCTGGCTGCTCGATAACTTATACGACTAGGAACGAGTCATGCAACTCAATCCCACCGAGATTTCAGAACTGATCAAGAGCCGCATCGAGGGCCTGGGCGTCAGCGCCGATGTGCGCAACCAAGGCACCGTGGTGTCGGTCACCGACGGCATCGTGCGCATCCATGGTCTGTCGGACGCGATGCAGGGCGAGATGCTGGAGTTCCCGCCCACGCCCGGCGGCCAACCCACCTACGGTTTGGCCCTGAACCTGGAGCGCGACTCGGTCGGTTCCGTGATCCTGGGCGAATACGAGCACATCTCCGAGGGCGACACCGTCAAGTGCACGGGCCGCATCCTGGAAGTGCCCGTGGGCCCCGAACTGATCGGCCGCGTGGTGAACGCGCTCGGCCAACCCATCGACGGCAAGGGCCCGATCAACGCCAAGATGACGGACGTGATCGAGAAGGTCGCCCCGGGCGTGATCGCGCGCCAGTCGGTGAGCCAGCCGGTGCAGTCGGGCCTGAAGGCCATCGACTCCATGGTGCCGGTGGGCCGCGGTCAGCGCGAACTGATCATCGGCGACCGCCAGACCGGCAAGACGGCGGTGGCGATCGACGCCATCATCAACCAGAAGGGCCAGAACATGGCCTGCGTGTACGTCGCCATCGGCCAGAAGGCGTCGTCCATCAAGAACGTGGTGCGCGCCCTGGAGCAGGCCGGCGCCATGGCCTACACCATCGTCGTGGCCGCCTCGGCCTCCGAGTCGGCCGCCATGCAATACGTGGCCGCCTACTCCGGCTGCACCATGGGCGAGTACTTCCGCGACCGCGGCGAGGACGCGCTGATCGTCTATGACGACCTGTCCAAGCAGGCCGTGGCCTACCGCCAGGTGTCGCTGCTGCTGCGCCGCCCGCCGGGCCGCGAAGCCTTCCCCGGCGACGTGTTCTATCTCCACAGCCGCCTGCTGGAGCGCGCCGCCCGCGTGAACGCCGATTACGTCGAAGCCTTCACCAAGGGCGCCGTGAAGGGCCAGACCGGCTCGCTGACCGCGCTGCCGATCATCGAGACGCAGGCCGGCGACGTGTCCGCCTTCGTGCCGACCAACGTGATC
The DNA here is from genome assembly GCF_016703145.1 of Ottowia sp. Classification (GTDB taxonomy): domain Bacteria; phylum Pseudomonadota; class Gammaproteobacteria; order Burkholderiales; family Burkholderiaceae_C; genus Ottowia. The sequence goes on from NZ_JADJCO010000003.1 coordinate 827,570, forward strand.
TCCATCACCGACGGCCAGATCTTCCTGGAAACCAACCTGTTCAACTCCGGCATCCGCCCCGCCATCAACGCCGGCATCTCGGTGTCGCGCGTGGGTTCCGCAGCGCAGACCAACTGGATCAAGGGCCTGTCCGGCGGTATCCGTACCGACCTGGCGCAGTACCGTGAACTGGCGGCCTTCGCGCAGTTCGCCTCCGACCTGGACGAAGCCACCCGCAAGCAGCTCGACCGCGGCGCCCGCGTGACCGAACTGCTCAAGCAGCCGCAGTACAGCCCGCTGTCCATCAGCCTGATGGGGGCCTCGCTGTTCGCGGTCAACAAGGGCTACATGGACGATCTGGCCGTCAAGCAGATTCTCCCGTTCGAAAGCGGCCTGCACGGCTATCTCAAGGACAAGCACGCCGCGCTGCTGCAGACCATCGAGCAGAACGGCGCCAAGTGGGACAACAAGCCCGCCAAGGATTCCGACAGCGCGGACAAGAAAACCTTCAAGAAGACCTGCATCGACGCCGAGGCCGAACTGACCGCGGCCATCGAGGCCTTCAAGAAATCCTTCGCCTGAGCATCCTGACTTAAGGAGCCACGACAATGGCAGTAGGCAAGGAAATACGCGGCAAGATCAAATCGGTGGAGAACACCAAGAAGATCACCAAGGCCATGGAAATGGTCTCCGTTTCCAAGATGCGCAAGGCGCAGGACCGCATGCGCGCGGCACGCCCCTATAGCGAGAAGATCCGCAACATCGCGACCAACCTCGGGGAAGCCAACCCCGAGTACGTGCACGCGTTCATGAAGACCAACGACGCGAAAGCGGTCGGCTTCATCGTGGTGACCAGCGACAAGGGCTTGTGCGGCGGCCTGAACACCAACCTGCTGCGCGCCGTCACCACGCGCCTGCGCGAAGCGCAGGCGGCGGGCCAGGCGATCGAGACGGTGGCCATCGGCGGGCGCGGACTGGGTTTTCTCAACCGCATCGGCGCGCGCGTGGTCGCGCACGTCACCCACCTGGGCGACACGCCGCACCTCGACAAGCTGATCGGACCCGTCAAGACGCTGCTGGACGCCTATGCCGAAGGCAAGCTCTCGGCGGTGTACCTCTGCTACACGCGGTTCATCAACACCATCAAGCAGGAGCCCGTGGTCGAGCAACTGCTGCCGCTGTCGGCCGAGCGCATGCAGGAAGAGACCCGCAACAGCGGCTCGCAGCGTTCGTGGGACTACCTGTACGAGCCCGACGCCCAAAGCGTGATCGACGACCTGCTGGTGCGCTACGTGGAGGCGCTGGCCTACCAGGCGGTGGCCGAGAACATGGCCTCCGAGCATTCCGCTCGCATGGTGGCCATGAAGGCCGCCACGGACAACGCCGGCAACGTCATCAACGAACTGAAGCTGGTCTACAACAAGACCCGCCAGGCGGCGATCACCAAGGAACTGTCGGAGATCGTGGCCGGCGCGGCCGCGGTCTGACGCCGTTCAAAGACGAATCACATCATTGGAGCAATACATGGCTCAAGTTCAAGGAAAAATCGTTCAGTGCATCGGCGCCGTGGTCGACGTGGAGTTCCCGCGCGACCACATGCCCAGGGTCTACGATGCGCTCAAGATGGACGGCTCCCCGCTGACGCTGGAAGTGCAGCAGCAGCTCGGCGACGGCATCGTGCGCACCATCGCGCTGGGCTCGTCCGATGGCCTGCGCCGCGGCATGATGGTGACCAACACCGAGCGCCCGATCATGGTGCCCGTGGGCACCGCCACGCTGGGCCGCATCATGGACGTGCTGGGCAACCCCATCGACGAGCGCGGGCCCGTCAGCCATGAGCACATGGCGTCCATTCACCGCAAGGCCCCGACCTACGACGAGCTGAGCCCGTCGCAGGAGCTGCTGGAGACCGGCATCAAGGTGATCGACCTGATCTGCCCCTTCGCCAAGGGCGGCAAGGTGGGCCTGTTCGGCGGCGCCGGCGTCGGCAAGACCGTGAACATGATGGAGCTCATCAACAACATCGCCAAGGCGCACAGCGGTCTGTCCGTGTTCGCCGGCGTGGGCGAGCGCACCCGCGAGGGCAACGACTTCTACCATGAGATGGCCGAATCCGGCGTCGTCAACCTGGAGAACCTGGGCGAGTCCAAGGTGTCCATGGTCTACGGCCAGATGAACGAGCCGCCGGGCAACCGCCTGCGCGTGGCGCTCACGGGCCTGACCATCGCCGAGTCGTTCCGCGACGAGGGTCGCGACGTGCTGTTCTTCGTGGACAACATCTACCGCTACACGCTGGCCGGCACCGAGGTGTCCGCGCTGCTGGGCCGCATGCCCTCCGCCGTGGGCTACCAGCCGACGCTGGCCGAGGAAATGGGCCGCCTGCAAGAGCGCATCACCTCCACCAAGGTCGGCTCCATCACCTCGATCCAGGCCGTGTACGTGCCGGCCGACGACTTGACCGACCCGTCGCCCGCCACCACCTTCGCCCACCTGGACTCCACCGTGGTGCTGTCGCGCGACATCGCCGCGCTGGGCATCTACCCCGCCGTGGACCCGCTCGACTCCACCAGCCGCCAGCTCGACCCGCTGGTGGTGGGCGAGGAGCACTACAACGTCGCCCGCCAGGTGCAGGGCACGCTGCAGCGCTACAAGGAACTGCGCGACATCATCGCCATCCTGGGCATGGACGAACTCAGCCCCGAGGACAAGCTGGCCGTGGCCCGCGCGCGCAAGATCCAGCGTTTCCTGTCGCAGCCCTTCCACGTCGCCGAGGTGTTCACCGGCTCGCCCGGCAAGTACGTCTCGCTCAAGGACACCATCCAGGGCTTCAAGATGATCGTGAGCGGCGAGTGCGACCATCTGCCCGAGCAGGCTTTCTACATGGTCGGCACCATCGACGAAGCGATGGAGAAGGCCAAGAAGGTCTGATCTCGCCTCCCGGCGCCGAGCGCTCAGCCTCGGCGCCTGATGCTCAAACAGGAACGAAAGCATGGCCAACACCATTCACGTCGACGTGGTCAGCGCCGAGGAGTCCATCTTCTCGGGTGAGGCCACGTTCGTCGCGCTGCCCGGCGAAGCCGGCGAGCTGGGCATCTACCCGCGCCACACGCCGCTCATCACGCGCATCAAGCCCGGCTCGGTGCGCATCCAGAAGGCCGGCGGCGGCGAGGAGTTCGTGTTCGTCGCCGGGGGCATCCTGGAGGTGCGGCCCCATGTCGTCACCGTGCTGTCCGACACCGCCATCCGCGGCAAGGACCTCGACGACGAGAAGGCCAACGCCGCCAAGCGGGCCGCCGAGGAAGCGTTGAAGAACGCCAAGAGCGAGATCGACATGGCCCGCGCCACGTCCGAACTGGCAGTCCTGGCGGCCCAGATCGCCGCGCTGCGCAAGTACCGCCAGAAGCGCTGAGCGTACCTCGGCGCCTGCCGCGAAGCCCGCCTTCTGGCGGGCTTTGTTCTTTGGGTGCGCCCAGCATGGTCACACACCTGCGGGTGCAAGTCCCGCTGCGAGCTGGTCACGGTGAGCAAAGCGAAGCGCAACTGCGCGAGGGCGACCGAGCGTGGGAAGGAAGCGTGGAGCGTAAATCGCGAGCCGATGGACAAGAACCGCATAGAAGGCGTTGCCAAGCAGGGCGAGCGGGCGAGAAACCGCAAAGCTCTTGTGACCAAAGCGAGGTGGCGTAGATGCGGCGGTTGTGCGAAGAAGGTGTGCGTTCTTACCTGGGGAGATCTCGCCTTGTGGGTGAAAGCCCGACGGCTTTGCCGGAGCGAGAAGTCAGCAGAGGTCGTAGTAGCTGGAGCCGGGGCTGAGGAAGCCACAAGGCAAGGGCGAAGGACCGAACGAGAGTGAGTGACTGAGGACACGTGTGATGTCAAAGGCCATGCGTCAGATGCCGGGGAAATCCGGGCGGGAGGGCGTAGCGCGCGGTGAAGCCGCGCGTGATCCCACCAGCGACGAAGCCTGCGGCCCGCTGCTGGAGCACCAGGGCACAGGGTCGGCAAAGCCGAAGGCGGGCACTGGTGGCCTGCTGGAGGCGGCGCTGACGAGAGAGACTGGGTCTTCCCAGACTCTCATGACCTCAAACTCTCGAACCGCCCGGTGCGGACCCGCATGCCGGGTGGTGTGGCAGGGGTGCAGTCCATCAGGGCTGCCCCCTATGCCGATATCGCCGATCCCGGTTCCCGCAGTCTGGGCGCCGGGGCCAGCATTCCCTAGAATGGCCGCCATGTTCATCGGCAAACCCCGGCTCGACGAAAGCGTTCAGAACAAGGCCGCCACGCTGCTGGTGACGGACGGCGCGCTGGTGGCCCTGAGCAAGGCCGATGCCCGCAAGGTCGTGGACTACATGCGCCCGCACCGCGTGCCGGTGGGCACGGTGCTGATCCGCGAGGGCCAGACCGGGCGCAGCGACTTCATGGCGCTGGTCCTGGGAGGCGAGGTCACGGTGGAGAACGCCGTGGCCCACGACGGCATCGTGGTGTCGGTGCTGGGCCCCGGCAGCCTGATCGGCGAGATGGGCCTGATCGACCAGAGCCCACGCTCGGCCACCTGCACCGCGGCGAGCGACGTGGCGCTGGCGATGCTGACGCGCGAGGCGCTGACCCGGCTCATCGACGACGAGCCGGCAGTGGCCGCGCGCCTGCTGCTGGCCATGTCCAAGCGCATCGCCGACCATCTGCGCGACACCAACCGCAAGCTGCTGACCCTGGCGCAGGTCAGCAAGGCCCTGCAGCAGGAGCTGGACGCGGTCCACTCGGTCAACAGGCGCCTGGTGGACCAGGTGGCGGCGCTGGAACAGCGCGGCGCCCGGGCCGCGGGCTGAGCGCCCGGTCCGCTCAGAACCTGTGAACCAATAGCCTCGGGCCGGCGTTGAGCGGTGCATGAGCACCGACGCCGATCAGCCGAAGCCCGAACAGCGCCACGCGGGGTTGTTCGACGAACAAGAGCTGCCCATTCCGGCAGCCCGAAGCGAAGAGGTCGCCAGCGGTGCATCTGCCGCGGTGCGCGTGATGAGTCCGCAGCGAGACCAAGTCGAGCTGCGGGCCTGCGACCTGGACTCGCTGCTGCCGCCCGATCACCCGACCCGCACGGTGTGGGCGTTCGCGCAATCGCTGGACCTCGCGCCGCTGTACGCGCGCATCAAGGCCGTGCAAGGCGGCGCCGGACGCCCGGCGATCGACCCGGCGATCCTGGGCTGTGGGCCACCGTCGACGGCGTGGGCTCCGCGCGTGAGGTCGACCGCCTGTGCGAGCGCGACAACGCCTACCGCTGGCTGTGCGGCGGCGTCGGGGTCAACTACCACTCGCTGGCGGACTTGCGCACCGAGCATGAGGTGTGGCTGGACCAACAGCTCACGCGCAGCATCGCCTCGCTGCTCGATCGCAAGCTGGTGACGCTGAACGTGGTGGCGCAAGACGGCCTGCGCGTGCGTGCCTCGGCCAAGGCGGCAAGCTTCCGGCGCAAGGGTCGACTGCAGCAACTCATGGCTCAGGCGCAGACTCAGGTGCAGGCGTTGAAGGCCGAACTCGATGCCGACGCGGGCGCCAGTTCGCGGCGCAAGCACGCCGCCCAGGAGCGCGCCGCGCGCGAGCGTGAACAGCGCCTGGCGCAAGCGCTGGCGACGATGGATGAGATCGACAAGGCGCGTGCGCCGAAGAAGGCCGCCGCTGCTGCAAGGACGAGCCGCCCGCGGGCACCCCGCCGGCGGCCAAGGCCGAACCCGAGCCGCGCGTGAGCAGCACCGACCCCGAAGCACGGGTCATGAAGATGGCCGACGGAGGCTTCCGCCCGGCGTTCAATGCCCAACTGGCGGTGGACGCGGCCACTCAGCTCATTGCCGCGGTGGACGTGGTCAACAGCGGCAGCGACATGAACCAGATGGTGCCCATGCACGCGCAGCTGCAGCGGCGCTACGAGATCACCCCTGCGCACTGGCTGGCCGACGGCGGCTTCACCAAGCTGCCAGCCATCGAACACCTGGCCGAGCAAGGCACTGCGCCGATGCTGCCGCTACCCAAGAGCCGCAACCCCAACATCGACCCCTACGAGCCCAAGAGCACTGACAGCGAGCATCTGGCCGCATGGCGACAACGCATGGCCAGCCCCGAAGGCAAGTTGCTGTACACGCGGCGCGGGGCTATGGTGGAGTGCGCCAACGCCCAGCTGCGACGGCGTGGACTGCTGCAGTTCAACGTGCGTGGCCTGGCCAAGACCCGTGCCGTACTGCTGTGGCACGCGCTGGCCCATAACCTCATGCGCATGGCCTCGCTGAACATCGCCTTCGTGTACTGAAGCACGGGCGAATACGCCCGTATCCGGGCCTTACCGGCTCGCGCCAGCATCCCTGCAAACCCACCTACCGGCTCGCGCACCCGCTGAACCGCCCGCACCAGCGCCGCGCGGTCGATTGCGTCGCCGCAGGTCCATTGCCGTCTCGGTCATGGCGTCAGGCGTTTGCTTCACAGCTTCTCAGCGCAGCACGGGCTCGTCGGGCAACTGGTTGAGAGGCCGTAGCGGCGCGTCCTCGGCCTCGGGGAAGTGGGCCACCAGCACGGCCGACACTTCCTCCAGCGCCTGTGTCAGCCCGTCCTCGAAGCGGCCCTCGCGCAGGGCGCCGCCCAGTTGCCGCGCCATGGCCTGCCAGGCCGCGGGCGGGACGAGGCGGCTGACGCCCCGGTCGGCCACCAGCTCGATGGCGTGCTCGGCCAGCAGCAGGTAGATCAGTACGCCGTTGTTGTGCTCGGTGTCCCACACGCGCAGCTTGGAGAACATCATCAGCGCGCGCTGGCGCACGATGTCCTCGGCCGACAGGCCGTCCCGCAGGTGGCGCCAAAGGTAGCTGGTGGGCAGGCCGCCTTCCACGCAGATGCGGATCTCGCCGGTGTGGCGCCGCTCGCTGGCGGCCACGCGCTGGCGCAGCCGCTCGGCCAGCGCGGGCGGCACGGCGCGGCGCGCGTCGGCCTCGTCCAGCCAGCGGTGGCGCAGCAGTCGGGCGATGGTCTTGATCATGGGCCTCACCAACTTCCACTGGCGCCGCCGCCGCCGAAATCACCCCCGCCGCCGGAGCCGAAGCCGCCGCCGCGGCCCCAGCCCCCGCTGGATGGCGGCAGGATGACCGGCCCGCCCCAGCCGCCGCCGCGTCCGCGCGAGCGCGGCAGGGCCGACATGGCGCCGGCCAGCAGCGCGTACAGCAAGGCGATGGCGCCCGCCACCGCCGCCAGCGCGATGCTGGCGGTGACCACGAAGGTCAGCCCGCCCGCGCCGGCGCCCGTGGCCAGCGCGCCCAGCTTGCGCCCGAGGATGCCGCGCGCGACGGCGCTGACCACCGGCACGGCGATGAACAGCAGGATGGCCGCCTCGAACAGCCCGAACCCGTTCTCGATCGCGCCGGCCTGGCCCGGCGGCGCGGCCACGGGCGGCAGCGCCTCGCCGCGCACCAGCGCGTCGAGGCGGTCCACGCCGGCCTGCAGGCCGCCCGCGTAGTCGCCCTGGCGGAAGCGCGGCGCGATCGCCTCATTGATGACATGGCTGGCGGCGATGTCGGGCACCGCGCCTTCCAGCGTCTTGGCCACCTCGATGCGGATGCGCCGGTCCTGCACCGCCACCAGCAGGATCAGGCCGTCGCCCACGCCCTTGCGGCCGATCTTCCAGGTGTTGCCCACGCGGTTGGCGTAGGCGGCGATGTCCTCCGGCGCCGTGGTGGGCACCACCAGCACCACCACCTGCGCGCCCTTGTCCTGCTCCAGCGCGGCCAGCTTGGCCTCCAGCGTGCCGCGCTGCGCGGCGTCCAGCGTGCCGGCGGTGTCGATCACGCGCGCGGTCAGCGGTGGCACCGGTAGCAGTGCCTGGGCGTGTGCGCCGAAGACCGAGAATGCTATTAATAAAATAGCTATCAGCGCATAACGGATGCGGGCTGGAGGCACTTTTTATCCAAGTATGGCCGGTGGACTGGACGGTTCGGCCGATCAGCGCGAGGCCGGCTGCGCCGCGCCGCCGCCGAAGTCCACGCGCGGGGCGCGCGAGATCTCGGCCTCGTTGGCCACGGTGAAGTTCTCCTTCGCCTTGTAGCCGAAGACCATGCCCGTCAGGTTGGTCGGGAAGCTGCGCGCCAGCACGTTGTACTCCTGCACGGCCTGGATGTAGCGGTTGCGCGCCACGGCGATGCGGTTCTCGGTGCCTTCCAGCGCCACGCGCAGGTCCGAGAACGCCTTGTTGGCCTTCAGGTCGGGGTAGCGCTCCACCGTCACCATCAGGCGGCTCAAAGCGCTGGACAGCTCGCCTTGCGCGGCCTGGAACTGCTTGAACGCCTCGGGGTTGTTCAGCGTCTCGGGCGTGACCTGGATGCTGGTGGCCTTGGCGCGCGCCTCGATCACGCGGGTCAGCGTCTCTTGCTCGAAGTTGGCCTCGCCCTTGACGGTGTTGACCAGGTTGTCGATCAGGTCGGAGCGGCGCTGGTACTGGTTGACGACCTCGCTCCAGGCCGACTTGGTGGCCTCGTCCAGGCGCTGGAAGTCGTTGTAGCCGCAGCCGCCGAGCGACAGGGCCGCGGCCAGCACCGCGCCGAGTTTGATGAGCCAGCTTTTCATGGGTTGTTCTCCGAAGGATGAAGAGATTGTTCGCGGCGCAACATACCACGCCGCCGGCGGGTTGGCGTGTAGGTGGAGGGCGCGTCGCGCGGGCCGGCGTGACGGGGTTCACGCCGCGCCCAGGAGGCACAATGCGCTTTTGGTTCGACCGCTCCCCAGCCCGCGCCATGCCCAAGTCCCGCTACCGCGCCGCCGCCCTCGGCGGCTCCGCCGACGAGGTGGAAGCCGCGTTCTACGACGCCCTGCACAACGGCGACATCGACCAGCTCATGGCCTGCTGGGCCGACGAGGACGACATCGTCTGCGTCCACCCCGGCGGCCCGCGCCTGGTGGGCGCGGCGGCCATCCGCGGCGCCTTCGAGGCCATGTTCGCCCACGGCGTCATCCGCGCCACGCCCGAGCGCCTGCGCCGCGTCGAGTCGCTGGGCGCCGCCGTTCACAACGTGCTGGAGCGCGTGGACGTGCTCACCGCCGAGGGCACGCAGCGCGCCTGGGTCGTCGCCACCAACGTGTACCTGAAGACCGCGCAGGGCTGGCGCCTGGTCGCCCACCACGCCAGTCCCGGCCGCAGCGAGGTGGCCGAGGCGACGGCGCCGGGGCAGTTGCTGCATTGAGGAGCGGATTTTGAATGAAATTCGGCCGTAGCCAGCATGGATACTGCGCCAACAGCTATCAATATTGAAGTGAATGCCTACCGCGCCCCGCCCTGGCTGCCCGGCGGCCACCTGCAGACCATCTGGCCCGCGCTGCGCGCACGGCGCGCCGGCGGGCCGCGCATCGCCTACCGGCGCGAGCGCTGGGACACGCCCGACGGCGACTTCGTCGATGTCGATCTGCTCGACGCCCCCTCGGGGCGCGTGGGCGCGCCCTTGCTCGTGCTGTTCCACGGGCTCGAAGGCTCCTCGCGCAGCCACTACGCCGAAGCCTTCGCCGGCTGGGCCCGCGCGCACGGGCTGGGCTTTGCCGTGCCGCACTTTCGCGGCTGCTCCGGCGAGATCAACCGCGCGCCGCGCGCCTACCACTGCGGCGACTTCGAGGAAGTCGGCTGGATGCTGGCGCGCCTGCACGCCCTGCAGCAGGCGCGCGGCGGCGGGCCGTTGCTGGCCGTCGGCGTGTCGCTGGGCGGCAACGCGCTGCTGCGCTGGGCTGGCGAGACGGGCGCGTCGGGCGCGCAGCGGGTGGCCGCCATCGCCGCCGTCTGCGCCCCGCTGGACATGACGGCCGGCGGCCATGCCATCGGGCGCGGCTTCAACCGGCAGGTCTACACCCGCATGTTCCTGCGCACCCTCAAGGCCAAGGCGCGCGCCAAGCAGGCCCAGCACCCCGGCCTGTTCGACGCGGCGCGCCTCGGCGGCGTGCGCGACCTGCACGCCTTCGACCAGCTCTTCACCGCGCCGCTGCACGGCTTCGCCAGCGCCGACGACTACTGGCGCCGCGCCTCGTCCAAGCCGCACCTGGCGCGCATCCGCGTGCCGGCGCTGGTGCTCAATGCCCGCAACGATCCCTTCGTGCCCGCCGCGTCGCTGCCCCGGCCGGGCGAAGTCGGCCCCTGCGTGACCCTGTGGCAGCCGGCCGAGGGCGGCCACGTCGGTTTTCCCCAGGGCGCGCCGCCGGGGCACCTGTTCTGGCTGCCCAGGGCCGTGGGCGGCTGGCTGCTGCAGCAGGGCGCGCCGTCCGCCTCATAATGGGCGCATGGACGACATCGTCAGACAGGCCATGGCCAAGTGGCCCCACGTGCCGCACTGCTACGGCTGGCTGGGGCTGGACGCGCGCGGCCAGTGGTACCTGCGCGACGACCGCGCGCAGGCCCTGGGCGCGTTCGCCAGCGGCGCGCCGGGCGTTCGGGGCGCGCTGCTGCGGCACGAGAAGCTGATCGACTTCATCCAGCGCAACTACGAGGCCGACGCGGCTGGCCAGTGGTTCTTCCAGAACGGCCCGCAGCGCGTGTACGTCGAGCTGGAGGCCGCCCCCTGGGTCTGGCGCGTGCAGGGCGACGGCGCGGTCGTGTCGCACACCGGCCAGCCGGCGCGGGTGCGCGAGGTGCTGACCGACGAGGCCGGGCGCGTGTTCCTGGCGGCCGACCTCGGCCTCGGGCTGGTGCACACGCAGGACATGGCCCAGGTGGCCGACGCGGTGGAGCAGGGCCGCTGGACGCCCACGCCCGTGCGCGCGGCCGAGCTGCCGGCGCGCTTCGGCTACGTGCCGAGCCCGCAGGCGCGGCACGCGGCGTGAGCCGGCAGGCGTGCGATCGCTACTATTTTCATAGCTTCCGGCGCAACAGGGGTGCGGGCTGAAGCCTGAAATGCCATGAAAAAAGCCGGTCGGCGACCGGCTCTTCCATGGCGGCTGAGGCGCGGGCTACCTGGCCGCATCCACCATGTACTGGATGGCGGCGCGCAGTTCGTCGTCGGTGGCGGTCGTGGCGCCGCGCGGCGGCATGGCGCCCTTGCCGTTGATGGCCACCTTCAGCATGGCGTCCATGCCCTCCGCGATGTGCGGCGCCCAGGCCGCCTTGTCGCCGAACTTGGGCGCGTTGGCCACGCCGGCGGCGTGGCAGGCGACGCAGGCCTTGTCGTACAGCGCCTTGCCCGCGGCCGGATCGGCGGCGGGGGCGGCTGCCGCGACCACGGCGGGGGCAGGCGCGGCCGCGGGAGCCGGCGCGGCGGCGGCTGCGGGCGCTGCTTAAGGCGCCGCGGCGGCGGCGGCACCGCTGGCGGCGGGCGCCGCCGGCTCGGCGAACTTGCCGCCCGCGCTGTTGGCCATGTAGGCCACGGCGCGGCCGATCTCCACGTCGGAGAAGTTGCCGCCGCCCTGCGGCGCCATGGCGCCCTTGCCCTTGAGGGCCGAGGCCAGCAGCGCGTCGTAGCCCTGCTGGAGGCGGGCCGCCCAGTCGCCGGCGTCGCCCAGCTTGGGCGCGCCGGACACGCCGGTGGCGTGACAGGCCGTGCACTGGGCCTTGTAGACGGCCTCGCCGCCCTGCAGCGGGCGGTTGGCGTCGCGGATCTCGACCATGCCCACCTTCTGCAGCCGCTCGGCGATGGAGCGCTCGACGTCGGTGGCACCGGGCGCGGTCTTGTTGCCGGTGGTGACGTAGTACACCAGGCCGATGATGATGAACACCGGTATCACGAAGGCGGCAAAACTGACCCAGAAGAGCTGCTTGGGGGTCTTGATGGGGCCGGTGTGTGCTTCCTCGTGCGTGCTGTCGCTCATGGCGTCCTCGGGGCTCTGTCGTGGGTGGTCTGCAGGCGGTGCGCTGACGCGGCCCGGACCCTCTGGTTCCCAGCCCCGCTCGGCAACCGCCGATTATAGAGGCGCCACCTGGAGCGCCCGGGGCCGGCGCGGCCCCGTTCAGCCCGCGCCGGCGGGTGTTGCCGGAGGCTCCGTCCAGCCGCCGCCCAGCGCCTTGTAGAGCTGCACTTCGTTGGCGCGCTGCGCCAGGCGCACCTGGGCCAGCGCCTGCTCGGCGGCGAACAGCGAGCGCTGCGCGTCCAGCAGGTCCAGGTGGCTGGCGATGCCGTTGCGGTAGCGCAGGTCGGCCAGGCGGAAGCGGTCGCGCTCGGCCTCGGCCTGGGCCTGCAGGGCGCTCAGCTGGTCGGCCAGAGTGGCGCGACCGGCCAGGGCGTCGGCCGCCTCGCGGAAGGCCGCCTGGATGGCCTTCTCGTACTGCGCCACGGCGATCTCGCGCCCGGCCCGCGCGGCGTCCAGGTTGGCCTGGTTGCGGCCCATGTCGAAGATCGGCAGCGTGATGCCGGGCCCGAACGACCAGGCGCGGCTGCCGCCGGAGCCGAACAGCCCGTCCAGGTCGCTGCTGACGCGGCCCAGGCTGCCGGTGAGCGTGATGCGCGGGAAGAAGCTGGCGCGCGCGGCGCCGATGTTGGCGTTGGCGCCGATGAGCTGCTGCTCGGCGGCGCGGATGTCCGGGCGGCGCAGCAGCAGGTCGGACGGCAGGCCGGCCGGCACCTCGGCGAAGGCGGGCAGCGTGGCGGCCGGTGCCGCCGCGGCGCTGGGCTGGCCCGGGTCGGCCGGGGCCTCGGGGGCGGCCATGGCCGGCACGGGCGGGATCAGGTGCGCCGGCACCGGCTGGCCGACCAGCAGGGCGAGCAGGTTGATGTCCTGCGCGCGCAGGCGCTGCTGCTGCGCGCGGGTGGCCTGCGCGCTGGCGATCAGCGTCTCGGCCAGGCGCAGGTCCAGCGCCGAGGAGGCGCCGTTGTCGAAGCGCAGCCGGACCAGCCGCAGCGACTGCTCGCGCGTGCCCAGCGTGCGCTCGGCCAGGGCCAGCAGCTCGGTGTCGGTCTGCAATTGCAGCCAGGTGGTGATGACGCTGGCCACCAGGCTGATCTGCGCCGACTTGCGCGCCTCCTCGGTGGCGAGGTAGCTGGCCAGCGCCACGTCCTTCAGCGCGGCGACGCGGCCGAAGAAGTCGAGCTCCCAGGCCGACACGCCGATGCCCACGCTGTAGGTCGAGGCCACGCCGGGGCCGCCCGTCGCCGCGTAGGGATTGGGCGCCGAGCGCTGGCCGCTGGCCGTGGCGCCGAGGGTGGGGAACTGGTCCGCGCGGCGGATCTGGTACTGCGCGCGCGCCTGCTCGATGGCCTGCACCGCCACGCGCAGGTCGCGGTTGTGGGCCAGCGCCAGCCCGACCAGCTCGCGCAGCGCGGGGTCCTGCACAAAGTCCTGCCAGGGCAGGTCGGCGGCGGCCACGGCGGCGCCCGCGGCCTGGGCCCCGGCGCTGTCGGGCCAGTCGCTGGCCACGGGGGCGGCCGGGCGCTGGTACGTGGGAACGAAGGAGCAGCCGGCCAGCGCGGCGGCCAGCGCCAGCGCGCCCAGGCGCCAGGGGCCGCGCGCGGGCGGGGATGCGGCGGGTGCGTGCGTCATGAGCGATCCTTTGCGTTCGGGCCGGGGGTGCCCGTGCCGCCGTGCAGCGCGCGGCGTTCGTCCTCCGACAGGCCCTGCTCGGCGTCGTGCAGGTAGTGCTGGGCGGACTCGCCCGTGATGCCGGCCTGCGCCGCGTGCTCGGCGAAGCGCTCGCGCTGGCGCACCGAGCCCTTGAAGATGCCGCGCACCACGACGAAGAACAGCGGCACGAAGAACACCGCCAGCAGCGTGCCGACGATGATGCCGCCCATCACCCCGGTGCCGATGGCGCGCTGGCTGGCGGCGCCGGCGCCGCTGGCGATGGCCAGCGGCAGCACGCCCAGCGTGAACGCCAGCGAGGTCATGATGATGGGGCGGAAGCGCAGGTGGGCCGCCGCCAGCGCCGACTCCAGCGCGCCCATGCCCTGCGCCTGCAGGTCCTTGGCGAACTCGATGATCAGGATCGCGTTCTTCGCCGACAGGCCGATGATGGTGATCAGGCCGACCTGGAAGTACACGTCGTTGGCCAGGCCGCGCCCGGTGATGGCCAGCAGCACGCCCAGCACGCCCAGCGGCACCACCAGGATCACCGCCAGCGGGATCGACCAGCTTTCGTACAGCGCGGCCAGCGCCAGCACCACCGCCAGGATGGCGAAGCCGTACAGCACCAGGGCCTGGTTGCCGGCCAGCTTTTCCTCGCGCGACTGGCCGGTCCACTCGAAGCCGAAGCCCTCGGGCAGCTTGCCCGCCAGCTGCTCCATCTCGCGCATGGCGTCGCCGGTGCTGAAGCCCGGCGCGGCGCTGCCGGCCAGGCGCATGGCCGGGTAGCCGTTGTAGCGCACGGTCTGCGCGGCGCCGGTGATCCAGCGCGTGCTGGCGAAGGCCGACAGCGGCACCGCCTGGCCCTTGCCGTTGAGCGCGGTGATCCGCAGGATGTCCTCCGGCTGCATGCGCGCCGGCGCGTCGGCCTGGATGATGACGCGCTGCAGGCGCCCCTGGTTGGGGAAGTCGTTGACATAGGCCGAGCCCAGCGACGCCGCGATGGCGTTGTTGATGGCGGCGAAGCTCACGCCCTGCGCCGCGGCCTGGTCGCGGTGGATGTCCACCTGCAGTTGCGGCGCGTCCTCCAGCCCGTCGGGGCGCACGCCGACCAGCACCTTGCTCTGCATCGCCATGCCCATGAGCTGGTTGCGCGCGGCCACCAGCGCCTCGTGGCCCTTGCCGCCGCGGTCCTGCAGGCGGAAGGTGAAGCCGGAGCTGACCCCCAGTTCGGGAATCGGCGGCGGGCTGAGCGGGTAGATGAAGGCGTCCTTCACTCCCGAGAGCGCGCCCATCGTGCGCCCGGCGATGGCGTCGGCGCCGTGCGCGGCGCCCTTGCGCTCGTCCCAGGGCTTGAGCGACACGAACGCCAGCGCCGCGTTCTGGCCCTGGCCGGAGAACGAGAAGCCCATCACCGCCACCATGCTGGTCACCTCGGGCTGCTGGAGGATGAAGTCCTCCGCCTGCTCGACCACGCTCTGCGTGCGCTCCTGCGTGGCGCCCGGCGGCAGCTGCATGTTGACGATCATGTAGCCCTGGTCCTCCTGCGGCAGGAAGGACGTGGGCAGGCGCAGGTACATCCAGCCCACCACGGCGACCAGGGCCAGGTAGACCAGCATCAGCCGGCCGGCCCGGCGCAGCAGGCGCGCCACCACGGTCTCGTAGCCCTTGGCGGTGCGCGAGAAGCCGCGGTTGAACCAGCCGAAGAAGCCGCCCTTGTCGTGGTGGTGGCCGGCCTCGACCGGCTTGAGCAGGCTGGCGCACAGCGCCGGCGTGAGCGACAGCGCCATGAAGGCCGAGAAGAAGATCGACACCGCCATCACGGCCGAGAACTGGCGGTAGATGTTGCCCACCGAGCCCGAGAAGAACGCCAGCGGCACGAACACCGAGATCAGCACCGCCGTCACGCCGATGATGGCGCCGGAGATCTGGCCCATCGCCTTGCGCGTGGCCGCCAGGGGCGGCAGGCCTTCCTCGCTCATGATGCGCTCGACGTTCTCCACCACCACGATGGCGTCGTCCACGACGATGCCGATCACCAGCACCATGCCGAACAGCGTCAGCACGTTGATCGACATGCCGAAGGCCAGCAGCGCGCCGAAGGTGCCCAGCAGCGCCACCGGCACCACGATGGTCGGGATCACGGTGTAGCGCCAGTTCTGCAGGAACAGGTACATCACCAGGAACACCAGCAGCACCGCCTCCAGCAGGGTCTTGACCACCTCGGTGATGGAGATGCGCACGAACTCGGAGGAGTCGTAGGGGATCACCCACGTCATCCCCGGCGGAAAGTACCGCTGCAGCTCGGCCATGCGCTGGCGCACTTCCTTGGCCGCCGCCAGGGCGTTGCCGGTGGGCGAGAGCTGCACGCCCATGCCGGCGCCGGGCTTGCCGTTCAGGCGCGCGGCGGTGGCGTAGCTCTGCGCGCCCAGTTCGATGCGCGCCACGTCCTTCAGGCGCACCGCGCTGCCGTCGGCGTTGGCGCGCAGCACGATCTCGCCGAACTGCGCCACGGTGCCCAACTGGCCCGGCACCACCACGGTGGCGCTCATGCCCTGGCCCGCCGCCAGCGGCAGGTCGCCGATGGTGCCGGCCGCCACCTGGGCGTTCTGCTGCGTGATCGCGCTGGCCACGTCGGCCGGCGACAGGTTGAAGCCCTGCAGCTTGGCCGGGTCGATCCAGACCCGCATCGAGCGCTCGGCGCCGAACAGCTGCACCTGGCCGATGCCGGGCAGGCGCTGCAGCTCGGGCACCACGTTGCGCGACGCGTAGTCCGACAGGGCCGTCACGTCCGTGCCCGGATCGCTGGACGAAAGCATCACGAAGAGCAGGAAGTTGGAGCGCGACTTGTCCACCCGCACCCCCTGCTGCACCACCGTGGTGGGCAGGCGCGGGCTGGCGCGCGAGAGGCGGTTCTGCACATCCACCTGCGCCAGGTCGGCGTTGGTGCCCGGCTCGAAGCTGAGCGTGATGGTGCCGGTGCCGTTGGCCTGGGCCACCGATTCCATGTACGCCAGGCCCGGCGAGCCGTTCATCTCGCGCTCGATGACCGAGAGCACGGCGTCCTCCAGCGTCTGCGCCGAGGCGCCGGGGTAGGTGGCCGACAGCACGATGGTGGGCGGCGCCACGCTCGGGTACTGCGCCACCGGCAGTTGGGTGATGGAGAGGGCGCCCAGCACCAGCATGAACAGCGCGATGACCCACGCGAAGATGGGCCGGTCGATGAAGAACTTCGCCATGGCCTGGGGTTCCGGTCAGCGCGAGGCCGCCACAGCCGGCGCCGAGGCGGCCCGCGGCGCGCCGGATGCTCCTGATTCAGGAGCTGTTGGCGCAGAATTGGCGCGGGCTGCGGCCTGTTTTGGCTGCCAAGGCACGGGTTTGACCACCTTGGCGCCCAGCATCAGCTTCATGGCGCCTTCCACCATCACCTGCTCGCCGGGCCTGAGGCCCTCGGTCACGATCCACTGGCCGTCCTTGGCGCCGCCGATCCTGACCTGGCGCGGCGCCACCTGGCCGCCTTCGCCCACCACCACCACGCTGTCGCCCTGGCCGCCGCGGGTGACGGCCTGCTGTGGCAGCAGGATGGCGTTGTCCAACTGCGCCTGCTGCAGGCGCACGCGCACGTACATGCCCGGCAGCAGCAGGCCGCGCGGGTTGGGCACCTCGGCGCGCAGGCTGACCTGGCCGGTGCCCGGGTCCACCGTCAGGTCGGTGAACAGCAGGCGGCCGGGCTCGCCGTAAGGCTGGCCGTTTTCCAGCAGCACCTCCACGCGCGCCGCCTCGCCGCCGCCGGCGCGCGCCAGGCGGCCGGCCTGCAGGGACTCGCGCATCCGCAGCACCTCGGCCGCCGGTTGCGTGACGTTGATGTACAGCGGGTTGATCTGCTGGATCACCGCCAGCTGCGTGCCTTCCGTCTGGCTGACCAGCGCGCCCTCGGTCACCAGCGAGCGGCCGATGCGCCCCGAGATCGGCGCCGTCACCGTGGCGTAGCCGCGGTTGATGCCGGCGGTGCGCACGGCGGCCTGGCCGGCCGCCACCTGGGCCTGCCCCGCCTTCTCGGCGGCGACGGCGGCGTCGTACTCCTGCCTGCTGACGGCGTTGACGGCCACCAGCGGCTTGTAGCGCGTGGCCGTGGCGCTGGCCTGCGCCAGCTGCGCCTGGGCCTGGGCCAACTGCGCCTGCGCGCTCTGCAGCGCTGCCTCGTAGGGCGCGGCGTCGATCTGGAACAGCGTCTGGCCCGCCTTCACGTCGCTGCCCTCGGTGAAGACGCGCTTCTGCAGGATGCCGGTGGCGCGGGCGCGCACCTGCGCGACGCGCGAGGCTTCCAGCCGGCCGGGCAGCTCGGTGCTCAGGCTCACGGTGCCGGGCTGCACGGTGACCACGCCCACCTCGGGCGGCGGCGGCGCCGCGCCGCCCGGCCCGCCGGCCTGCGGCCCGGCGTCCTTCTTGTCGCCACAGGCGGCGAGCGCCAGCGCCAGCAGGGCGACGGCCGCCGCGGGGCGCAGGCGGCGGGGCAGCGGGGAGAAGTCGGCTCGGAATTCGGGCATGGTGGGTCTCGATCGAAAAGGGATGGCCTGAGGCACGCACGGCGCCGAGGGCAGCGCGCCCAGGCGTTGACCAGGGTCAATTTCCTGACGGCCGACGGCCGCCGCATTGTACATACATTCTTGAATGTATGTGTTAAAGTTTCCCACCATGCCGACCGCCGCTTTTCCCATCCTGGCGCCATGATCCGCCGCACCAAGCAGGATGCCCAGGCCACCCGCAGCGCGCTGCTGGACGCGGCCGAGCGCGTGTTCCTGCAGCGCGGCGTGTCGCGCACCTCGCTCAACGACATCGCGCAGGCCGCGGGCCTGACGCGCGGCGCGGTGTACTGGCACTTCAAGGACAAGGCCGACCTGTTCAACGCCATGCTGGAGCGGGTGACGCTGCCGCTGGAAGCCGAGCTGGCGGGTCTGTGCGAGGGCGGCTGCGACCCGATGCGGACGCTGCTGGAGCGCCTGCGCGGCTCGATGCGCCAAATCGCGCAGGACGAGCAGACCCGGCGTGTGCTGACCATCGCCACCATGATGGTCGAGCACGTCGAGGACCTGGGCCCCGTGCGCGAGCGCCACGTGCAGGTGGACCGCGCCAACGTGCGGCGCATGCAGGACGCGTTCGAACAGGCCGCCGCGCGGCGCGGCCTGGCGCTGCCGGGGCCGGCGGCGCAACTGGCTCGCGGCTTCTACGCCATGGTGCACGGGCTGGTCTACGGCTGGCTGCTCGACGGCGGGTTCGACCTGGAGGCGACCGCCGACACGGCCATCCGCGCCTACCTGCGCGGCATCGGCCTGGACCCCGCGCCGGCGGGGGCGCCGTAGCCCATCCTGGGGACCGCGCCCGTTTCTAGGATAATCACGTGTTTCCTGATTTACGCGGCTGTAGCTCAGTGGATAGAGTATCGGCCTCCGAAGCCGAGGGTCGTGGGTTCGATCCCCGCCAGCCGCGCCAGATCCAGCGACGAAAGCCTTGGCTTGCGCCAAGGCTTTTTTTGCGTCCTTATGCTACTTAATATATAGCTTGCGGCGCTTTATTCACGCTGGTTGGAGGCCAAAAAGATCAAAAATGATGTCGTGGTCGCCGGCGGGCAGCGGCTCACACCGGCAGCGCGGCGGACGAGCCCAGTGCCGGGTCGTCCTTCTTCGAATCCAGCGCCATCGCAAGGTCCAGCCCCAGCGCCTTGGCCACGCCGGCGCCGTAGGCCGCATCGGCCGCGTGGCAGTTGCGGATGTGGCGGAACTTGACGAACCCGGGCGCGTCGCCCATGGCGCGGGCGGTGTTGCCGAACAGCGCGTCCTGCTGCGCCGGCGTCATCAGGCGGAACAGCTTGCCGGGCTGCTCGAAGTAGTTGCTGTCGTCGTGGTTGAAGTTCCAGTGGTCGGCGTTGCCCGTGATCTTCAGCGGCGGCTCCCGGTAGCCGGGTTGCTGCTGCCATTGGCCGAAGCTGTTGGGCTCGTAGTGCAGCGCGCCGCCGTAGTTGCCGTCGACACGGCCCTGGCCGTCGCGGTGGTTGCTGTGCACCGGGCAGCGCGGCGCGTTGACGGGGATCTGGTGGTGGTTCACGCCCAGCCGGTAGCGCTGCGCGTCGGCGTAATTGAACAGGCGCGCCTGCAGCATCCTGTCGGGGCTGGCGCCGATGCCGGGCACCAGGTTGCCGGGCGCGAAGGCGCTCTGCTCGACGTCGGCGAAGAAGTTCTCGGGATTGCGGTTGAGCTCGAACTCGCCCACTTCGATCAGCGGGTAGTCGGCGTTGGGCCAGACTTTGGTCAGGTCGAACGGGTGCAGGCGGTACCGGTCGGCCTCCAGTTCGGGCATGACCTGGATGTACATCGTCCACTTGGGGAAGTCGCCGCGCGCGATGGCGTCGAACAGGTCGCGCTGATGGCTTTCGCGGTCCTGGCCGACCAGGGCGGCCGCCTCGGCGTCGGTGAGGTTCCGGATGCCCTGCTGGGTCTTGAAGTGCAGCTTGACCCAGAAGCGCTCGCCCCGCGCGTTGATGAAGCTGTAGGTGTGCGAGCCGAAGCCGTGCATGTGGCGGTAGCTGGCCGGGATGCCGCGGTCGCTCATGACGACGGTGACCTGGTGCAGCGCCTCCGGCAGCAGCGTCCAGAAGTCCCAGTTGTAGGTGGCCGAGCGCAGGTTGGTCCTCGGGTCGCGCTTGACGGCCTTGTTCAGGTCCGGGAACTTGCGCGGGTCGCGCAGGAAGAACACGGGCGTGTTGTTGCCCACCATGTCCCAGTTGCCCTCCTCGGTGTAGAACTTGAGGGCGAAGCCGCGGATGTCGCGCTCGGCGTCGGCCGCGCCGCGCTCGCCGGCCACGGTGGTGAAGCGGGCGAACATCTCGGTCTTCTTGCCGACCTGCTCGAACAGCCTGGCGCGGGTGTACTGGGTGATGTCCTGCGTCACGGTGAAGGTGCCGAAGGCGCCCGAGCCCTTGGCGTGCATGCGCCGCTCGGGAATCACCTCGCGCACGAACTGGGCGAGCTTCTCGTTCAGCCACACGTCCTGCGCCAGCAGCGGGCCGCGCGGACCGGCGGTCAGGCTGTCCTGGTTGTCGGCCACCGGGGCGCCGAAGGCGGTGGTGAGGTGGGTCACGGGGCAGCGCTTGGCGTCATCGGTCATCGTGGGCTCCTGAGGGGTGGAAGGGCGGTCGGGGCGCCGCGATCGGCGGCCGACGGATGAATGTTAGCCAACGAATATCAAGCCATGAATTCGATAGTATTTATTGGGCTCATAGCCTGTGCGCATCGCCCCGGCCTGCGCGGGCGCGTGCACCTTCAGGGCGCGGGCGCGGCCAGCTCGGACACGCGGCGCGGCGTGCCGATGGGCGCGGTGGCCTGGCCCTGCTGCACCGCCTTCATGTCCTGCTCGCTGGGCAGCAGGCCGGCCAGCCAGTAGTCCATCACGCGGCGCACCAGCGGCGCGGCGTGGGCGGCGCCGAAGCCGGCGTTCTCGACGATGGCGGCGACGGCGATGCGCGGGCGCTCGGCGGGGGCGAAGGCGATATAGAGCGAGTGGTCGCGCTGGTGCTCGGCCAGCTTGCTGGCGTTGTAGCGGCTCTTCTGGCCGATGGTGACGGCCTGCGCCGTGCCGGTCTTGCCGCCGGACAGGTAGGGCGCGCCGGCGAACACGCCGCGCGAGGTGCCCTCCTGCGTGACGCCGACCATGGCGCGCTGCACCAGGGCCACGTGCGCCGGGTTGTAGCCCAGGTTCTGCCCGGGCGGCGGCGGCACGTCGGCGAAGCGCTGGGTCAGCGGGTCCTGCCGTGCCTTGACCAGGTGCGGCGTGTGGCGCACGCCGCCGGCCGCGACGGTGGCGGTGGCGCTGGCGAGCTGCACCATGGTGAAGTTGTTGTAGCCCTGGCCGATGCCCAGCGAGATGGTCTCCCCGGCGTACCACTTCTGCTGCTCGGGGCGGCGGTAGGTGGTGCGCTTCCACTCGGTCGAGGGCAGCACGCCGCGCGTCTCGCCGGGGATGTCGATGCCGCTGGCCTGGCCGAAGCCCAGCGGCTTCATGAAGTCGTGGATGGCGTTCACGCCCATCTCGTTGGCGAGCTGGTAGTAGTACACGTTGCTCGACTTGACGATGCTGCGGTAGAGGTCCACCGGCCCCAGCGCGTGGCCGGAGCGGAAGGTGTGGCCGCCGAAGGTCCAGGAGCCGCCGTCCAGGGTGATGCTGCCGGGCGCGCGCTTGCCCGTTTCCAGCGCCGCCAGGCCCATGAAGGGCTTGTAGGTGGAGCCGGGCGGGTAGGTGCCCCGCAGGGCGCGGTTGAGCAGCGGCTTGTCGATGGATTCGTTCAGCTCGGCCCAGCTCTCGTGGTCGATGCCCTCGACGAACAGGTTGGGGTCGAACGTGGGCTTGCTGACCAGGGCCAGCACCTCGCCGTTCTGCGGGTCGATGGCCACCAGCGCGCCGCGGCGCTCGCCGTACAGGTCCTCGACCAGCTTCTGCAGCCGGATGTCGATCGACAGCCGGACCGAGTCGCCCGGCGTGGCCGGGTGGCTGGCCAGGCGCCGCACCGCGTGGCCGCCGGCGGAGGTCTCCATCTGCTCCACGCCGGTGGTGCCGTGCAGCACGCGCTCGTAGCTGCTTTCCACGCCCAGCTTGCCGATGTAGTCGGTGCCGCGGTAGTTGGCGGCGTCGTCCGACTCTTCGATGCGCTCCTTCTCGCGCTGGTTGATGCGGCCGATGTAGCCCACCACGTGCGCGCCGGCTTCGCCCTGCGGGTAGGTGCGGAACAGGCGCGCCTTGATGTCCACGCCCGGAAAGCGGTAGCGCTGGGCGGCGAAGCGCGCCACCTCCTCGTCCGACAGGCGCATGCGGATGGGCAGCGACTCGAAGCTGCGCGAGTCCTCCTGCAGGCGCCTGAAGCGCCGCCGGTCGCGCGCCGTCACCTCCACCACCTGGCCGATGGCGTCGATCGTCTCATCCAGCGGGCGGCCGGTGCGCGCGGGCGTGATCTCCAGCGTGTAGGCCTTGTAGCTGGTGGCCAGCACCACGCCGTGGCGGTCGAGGATTTCGCCCCGGTTGGGCACGATGGGCACCACCGCCGTGCGGTTGGTCTCGGCCTGCCGCGCCAGGTCGTCGTGGCGCACCACCTGCAGCACCACCAGCCGCCAGCCCAGCAGCCCGAAGGCCAGCAGCACCACCAGCGCGACCGCCACCAGCCGCACGCGGAAACGCGCCAGATCGGTCTCGACGTTGCGCAGCTTGGTCATGTGGGAAGTGTTCGACGTAAAACTATCAAAATAATAGCTTTTGGCGAAGTATCCACGCGGGATAGAGCCGAAAAATATTGAAAATCATCACAACGGCCGGTTGGCGTCCGGATTGGGCGCGCGCCGCTGGGGCGCCAGCAGCAGCGCGCCGATGATGGGCCACAGCGCCGACTCCAGCGCCGGCGCCAGCAGCACCTGCCAGCCGGGGAACTCCGCGCCGCCGATCAGCCGCAGCACGATCGCGATGGCGTGCGCCGCCGCGAACAGCGGCAGCAACTGCAGCGCCTGCCCCGGCACCGAGAACCACAGGATGCGCCGGTGCGCCATGATGGCGAAGTAGATCAGCACCGTGTAGGCCAGCGCGTGCTGGCCCAGCAGCGAGGCCTGGTGCACGTCCAGCATCAGGCCGAACGCGAAGGCGGCGGTCAGGCCCACGCGCCGCGGCTGATGGATGCTCCAGAACACCAACACCACGGCCAGGAAATCCGGCATCCACAGCACGCGCCCCAACGGCAGCAGATCGAGCATCAGCGCCGCCAGCAGGCTGCCCCAGATGAAGCCGGGGCTGGCTGGCAGCAGCAGCGGCTGGCCGCGCGGCATGATCATGAGCGGCCTCCCCGCGCGGCGCGGCCCGGCCGCGAGGCGGGCGCCGACGCCGCCTCGGCCGGCGCGGCGCCGACGGCGGCCGTCGGCGCGAGGTCGCCCACCGGCTCCAGCACCATCACGTGCGCCACGCCCTGCAGCCGCGCCAGCGGCTGGCAGCGGATGCGGGAAAAGCTGGAATCGCCGCGGCGATCGACGCTGGCCACGCGCGCCACCGGCAGGCCCGGCGGGTACACGCCATCGACCCCGCTGGTGGCCAGCAGGTCGCCTTCCTTCACGTCCTCGGCGGTCGACATGTAGCGCAGCTCCAGCATGCCGCCGTGCAGCGCCGGGTCGCCGTAGGCCACGCTGCGGGTGCCGGTGCGCGTGTTCACCACCGGGATCACCTGCTCGCGGTCGATCAGCAGCGTGATCTCGCTGCCGAACGGGTAGACCCGCGTCACCTGGCCCAGCACGCCCGATTCGTCCAGCACCGGCGAGCCCGGCTGGATGCCCTGCAACTGCCCCTTGTCGATGACCACGCGCCGGCTGTAGGGGTCGGTGGCGTCGTACAGCACCTGCGCCATTTTGGCGGGCACCTGCACGCGCTCGCGCAGCGCCAGCAGCTCGCGCAGGCGGGCGTTCTCCAGCAGCAACTGCTCCACCTGCCCGGCGCGCTGCGACTGCTCGGCCAGCTTCAGGCGCGCGGCGGACTCGGTTTTGCGGGCGGTCTTCAACTCGGTCAGGTAGCCGGCCAGCTCCTGGATCATCTGCACCGGCTGCAGCGCCAGCCACTGCGCGGGGTACAGCACCGTGGCGATGGCCGCGCGCAGCGGCTGAACGACGTGCAGGCGCGCGTCGGCCACCATCAGGAACAGCGCCAGTGTGCTCAGCAGCATCAGCCGCGACAGCGCCGACGGCTCCTGCTTGAAAAAGGGCGGCGGCGTGCGGTCGAGCGTTTCGAGCGGCATGGCGGATCAGCGCATCCGGGGCCCATCAGTGTCCCTGGGCGCGAAGGGCCGCGGAGCAGGCCATGCCAGCGCGCCCGTGGCCGGGGTTTCCCCGGCCAGTGGGTGCATCCCCTTGAGGGGAAGGCGCGCCAGCGCCTCAGGGGTGGGCGTCATTCATTGGTGAAGATGCTGCCCAGGCGGTCCATGCGCTCCAGCGCCAGGCCGCAGCCGCGCACCACGCAGGTCAGGGGCTCCTCGGCCACCAGCACGGGCAGGCCGGTTTCCTCGGCCAGCAGGCGCTCCAGGTCGCGCAGCAGGGCGCCGCCGCCGGTCAGCATCATGCCTCGCTCGGCGATGTCGGCGCCCAGCTCGGGCGGGGTTTCCTCCAGCGCCTTCTTCACCTCGGAGACGATGCTGTTGAGCGGCTCGGTCAGCGCCTCGAGAATCTCGTTGCTGCTGATGGTGAAGCTGCGCGGCACGCCCTCGGAGAGGTTGCGGCCCTTGACCTCCATCTCCTTGACCTCGCTGCCCGGGAAGGCGCTGCCGATCTGCTTCTTGATCGCCTCGGCCGTCGGGTCGCCGATCAGCATGCCGTAGTTGCGGCGGATGTAGTTGATGATGGCATCGTCGAACTTGTCGCCGCCCACGCGGGCCGAGCCCTTGTAGACCATGCCGCCGAGCGAGATCACGCCCACCTCGGTGGTGCCGCCGCCGATGTCCACCACCATCGAGCCGCTGGCCTCGCTCACCGGCAGGCCGGCGCCGATGGCGGCGGCCATCGGCTCCTCGATCAGGTACACCTCGCTGGCGCCCGCGCCCAGGGCCGATTCGCGGATGGCGCGGCGCTCGACCTGGGTCGAGCCGCAGGGCACGCAGATGATGATGCGCGGGCTGGGCCGGAACAGGTCGCGCGGGTGCACCATGCGGATGAACTGCTTGAGCATCTGCTCGGTGACGGTGAAGTCGGCGATCACGCCGTCCTTCATGGGCCGGATGGCCTCGATGTTGCCCGGCACCTTGCCCAGCATGGCCTTGGCCTTGCCGCCGACGGCCTGAATGGTCTTCTTGCCCTGCGGGCCGCCCTCGTGGCGGATGGCCACCACCGAGGGCTCGTCCAGGACGATGCCCTTGTCGCGCACGTAGATCAGGGTGTTGGCGGTGCCCAGGTCGATGGCCAGATCGGTGGAGAAGTACCGACGGAAAGCTCCAAACATGAAAGATCCTTCTGGGGGGCGCCGGCCGGCACCTGTCGCCGCCGCCCCTCGTGCGATGTGTTCTGTGCGATTTAGGCGTGGATTTCGCGCAAATACGGCCATTTCGCAGCCGTTTCAGCAAAGGCAGGATAATACCGCATCGCCCTTCCGGCACTGGGCCGGCGCGCGGGCGGAAAGTTCGATTTACACCTGGTTTCCACGTCTTTTTTCATGTCCCTGACCCCCACAGACATCGACCGCATCGCGCACCTGGCGCGGCTGGCGCTGCCCGAGCAGCAGCGCGAGCGCATGCTTACCCGGCTGAACGGCTTCTTCGGCATCGTCGAAACCATGCGCGCCGTGGACACCCAGGGCGTCCTGCCGCTGGCCCACCCCCTGGCCGCCATCCAGGACGTGCAGCTGCGCCTGCGCGAAGACGTGGCCAGCGAGCCCGACCAGCGCGAGGCCAACCAGCGCAATGCCCCGGCGGTTGAAGCCGGCCTGTTCCTGGTGCCCAGGGTGATCGAGTGATGGCCGCCGCCCTGCATGACCAGACCGTGGCGCAACTGGCCGCCGCGCTGCGCGCGCGCGAGGTGTCGGCCGTCGAGCTGGCGCGACACTTTCTGGGCCGCATCGAGCGCCACGCCGGCCTGGGCGCCTTCCTGGCCACCGACGAGGCCGTGACGCTGGCCCAGGCCCGGGCCGCCGACGCTCGCCTGACCCAGGGCGGCGCGCCGCTGCTGGCCGGCGTGCCGCTGGCGCACAAGGACATCTTCGTCACCCGCGACTTCCCCACCACCGCCGGATCGCTGATGCTGAAGGGCTATCGCTCACCGTTCGATAGCGCGGTCGTCAGCAAGCTGGCGGACCAGGGCATGGTTTGCCTCGGCAAGCTCAATTGCGACGAGTTCGCCATGGGCTCCAGCAACGAGAACTCCGCCTACGGCCCCGCGCGCAACCCGTGGAACCCCGGCCGCGTGCCCGGCGGCTCGTCGGGCGGCAGCGCCGCCGCCGTGGCCGCGCGGCTGGTGCCCGCCGCCACCGGCACCGACACCGGCGGCTCCATCCGCCAGCCGGCCAGCTTCTGCGGGCTTACCGGCATCAAGCCCACCTACGGGCGTGCCTCGCGCCACGGCATGATCGCCTTCGCCTCCAGCCTCGACCAGGCCGGCCCCATGGCGCGCACCGCCGAGGACTGCGCGCTGCTGCTGTCCAGCATGTGCGGCCCCGACCCCGACCGCGACGCCACCTCGCTCGACGTGCCTGCCGAGGACTTCACCCGCGCGCTGGACGGCCGCCTCGACGGCCTGCGCATCGGCGTGCCGCGCGAGTTCTTCGGCGAGGGCCTGGCGTCCGGCGTCCGCGCCGCCATCGACGCCGCGCTGGCCGAGCTGGAGAAGCTGGGCGCCCGGCGCGTGGCGATTTCGCTGCCGCGCACCGAGCTGGCCATCCCCGTCTACTACGTCATCGCGCCGGCCGAGGCCAGCTCCAACCTGGCGCGCTTCGACGGCGTCAAGTTTGGCCACCGCGCCAAGGACTACGCCGACCTGGAGGACATGTACAAGAGGACCCGCGCCGAGGGCTTCGGCGATGAGGTGCAGCGCCGCATCATGACCGGCACCTATGTCCTCTCACACGGCTACTACGACGCCTACTACCTGCAGGCGCAAAAGCTGCGCCGCATGATCGCCGACGACTTCCAGCGCGCGTTCCAGGATTGCGACGTCATCGCCGGCCCCGTGGCGCCCACCGTGGCCTGGGCGCTGGGCGCACACGGCCAGGACCCGCTGGCCGACTACCTGGCCGACATCTACACCCTGCCTGCCTCGCTGGCCGGCCTGCCCGGCATGAGCGTGCCGGCCGGCTTCGGCGAGGACGGCCTGCCCGTCGGCCTGCAACTGATCGGCAACTACCTGCAGGAAGGGCGACTGCTCAACGTGGCGCACCGCCTGCAGCAGGCCACGGACTTCCACCTCCGCGCCCCGGAGGGTTTCTGACATGACCGCCCCGAAACTGATCCAGGGCTACGAGGTCGTCATCGGCTTCGAGACGCACGCCCAGCTGCGCACGCAAAGCAAGATCTTCAGCCGCGCCGCCACCGCCTTCGGCGCCGAGCCGAACACGCAGGCCTGCGCGGTGGACCTGGCCCTGCCCGGCACGCTGCCGGTGATGAACCGCGAGGCGGTGCAGTGCGCCATCAAGCTGGGGTTGGCCCTCGGCTCGCGCATCGCGCCGCGCAGCGTGTTCGCGCGCAAGAACTACTTCTACCCCGACCTGCCCAAGGGCTACCAGATCAGCCAGTTCGAGATCCCGGTGGTGCAGGGCGGCGAGGTGTCGTTCTTCCTGGGCGAGGAAAAGAAGACCGTGCGCCTGGTGCGCGCCCACCTGGAGGAAGACGCCGGCAAGTCGCTGCACGAGGAGTTCCACGGCATGAGCGGCATCGATCTGAACCGCGCCGGCACGCCGCTGCTGGAGATCGTCACCGAGCCCGACATGCGCTCCAGCGCCGAGGCGGTGGCCTACGCCAAGGAGCTGCACAAGATCGTCACCTGGATCGGGGTGTGCGACGGCAACATGCAGGAAGGCTCGTTCCGCTGCGACGCCAACGTGTCGGTGCGCAAGCCGGGCCAGTCGCTGGGCACGCGCCGCGAGATCAAGAACCTGAACAGCTTCAAGTTCATGCAGCAGGCCATCGACTATGAGATCCGCTGGCAGATCGAGGAGATCGAGGACGGCCGCGCCATCCAGCAGGCCACCGTGCTGTTCGACCCCGACACCGGCGAGACGCGCGCCATGCGCACCAAGGAGGACTCGGCCGACTACCGCTACTTTCCCGACCCGGACCTGCCACCGCTCTGTATTTCAGAGCAATGGATCGAGGAAACACGCGGGCTGATGCCCGAATTGCCTCGAAAAATGGCCGAACGCCTGGTCACCGACCACGGCTTGCCCGAATACGACGCCACCACGCTCACCCAGAGCCCGGCGATGGCCGCGTACTTCGAGGCCGCCGCGCGCGCCAGCGGCGCGCCGAAGCTGGCCAGCAACTGGATCATGGGCGAGGTGTCCAAGCGCCTGAACGCCGAGGAGATCGGCATCGACGCCGCCAAGGTGCCGGCCGCCCAACTGGCCCGGCTCATCGGCCGCGTCCAGGACGGCACCCTCAGCAACGCCGCCGCGCGGCAGGTGTTCGACGCGCTGTGGAGCGGCGAAAGCGGCGACGTGGACGCGCTCATCGAGGCCAAGGGACTCAGGCAGATGAACGACACCGGCGCGCTGGAAAAAATCATCGACGAGGTGATCGCCGCCAACCCCGGCAACGTGGAACAGTTCAAGGCCGGCAAGGACAAGGCCTTCAACGCCCTGGTCGGCCAGGTGATGAAGGCCAGCCAGGGCACGGCCAACCCGGCGCAAGTCAACGCGCTGCTGCGCGCGCGGCTGGGGGCCTGAGGCTCAGCGCTTGTCGCCGGTGGCGCTGGCCGCCTTGGCCTGCCACAACTGCCGCAGGCGCGCCGCCTCCTCGTCGAAGGCGGCGTTGATGCGGCCCTGCTCGACCTGCTGGCCGGCGATGGCGCGGCGCTGCGCCTGCAGGGCTTCGGCGTTGTCCTCGATGCCGCGGCGCACCCGGCCGGGCGCCCTGGACGGGTCGCGCCGGTAGAACTCCATCTCGTCGTCGAGCGCCTTGCGCTCGCCGGCCAATTCGGCGATGCGCGCGGTGGCCGCATCCACCACGGCCTGGGTCTGGGCCAGGGCGGCGCGCCGCGCGGCGTCGTGCGCGGCCGCGTCGGGGTAGCGGGTGATGAGCGCCTGGTCGCGGCGGATCATGTCGCGCGCCCGCTGGCGCGACAGCGCGGCCTCGCGCTTGCGCGCCTCCTGGGCTTCGCGCTCGGCGGTGCTCAGCGTCGGCTCGATCACGCGCCGGGTGGTGCCGCTCCGGTTGAGTTCGCGCTGTTCGCGGTCCAGGCAGGCCAGGATCGGCCGGTCGGCGCTGAGGCGGCGCCCCTGCGCGTCCACGCAGGTGTAGATGCCCTGCTGCGCGCCCGCCGGGCCGCCGGCCAGCAGCAGTCCCGCCAGGACGGCGAGGGACGGCGGGCGGCGGGGCGGCGGCGGCGGGCTTTTCATGGGGCGGCGGACTCATCGACGCCGTAGCGGGCGCGGTAGGCCGAGACGGCTTCGTAGTGCTGCAAAAATTGGTCGGTCGCGCCGAGATGGCGCAACAAGTGGGCCAGTCTGGCGATGGCGCACACCTGCAGGCCCAGCTCGTCGCGGACATGGTTCACGGCGCTCCAGGAAACGTCCTGGCCGTTCTCGGTCGCCTTCTCCTGCCGGTCCAGCGCGATGACCACGGCGTGCGGCGTGGCGCCGGCGGCGCGGATCAGGGCGATGGACTCGCGCACCGCGGTGCCGGCCGAGATCACGTCGTCCACGATCAACACCCGCCCGCGCAGCGGCGCGCCCACCAGCGTGCCGCCCTCGCCGTGGTCCTTGGCCTCCTTGCGGTTGTAGGCGAAGGGCTTGTTCACGCCCAGGCGTGCCAGCTCCACCGCCACCGCGGCGCCCAGCGGAATGCCCTTGTACGCAGGGCCGAAGATGACGTCGAACTCGATGCCCGAGGCCAGCAGGGCGCGCGCATAGAATTGCGCCAGCCGCCCCAGCTTGGCGCCGTCGTCGAACAGGCCGGCGTTGAAGAAATACGGCGACAGCCGCCCCGCCTTGGTCTTGAACTCGCCGAAGCGCAGGACCCCGGCCTCGATGGCGAACTGCACGAAGTCCTGCGCCAGGCGGTCCTCTTCTTGGGCCGCCGCTTGCGGTGCGTTCATTGGAGACATCCCCTTGTTCAAGCTGACCAGCCTCAACCTCAATGGCATCCGCTCGGCCGCCACCAAGGGCGTGGAAGCGTGGCTGGCGCAGCACGCGCCGGATTGTATTTGCGTGCAGGAGATCAAGGCGCAGATGCCCGATCTGCGGGGCCGCTTCGAATCGCTGGCCGGCCTGCGCGGGCACTTCCACCTGGCCGAGAAGAAGGGCTACTCGGGCGTGGGCATCTATACCCGCCACGAGCCCAGCGACGTCATCGCCGGCTACGGCTCGCCCGAGTTCGACGCCGAGGGCCGCTACCTGGAGGCGCGCTTCGACACGCCGGGGCGCAAGTTCTCGGTCATCAGTTGCTACTTTCCCAGCGGCTCCTCGGGCCCCGAGCGGCAGGAGGCCAAGTACCGCTTCCTGGCCGAGTTCTACCCCGTGCTGCACCGCCTGAAGGGCGAGCGCGAGTTCATCCTGTGCGGCGACGTGAACGTGGCGCACCAGCAGATCGACCTGAAGAACTGGAAGAGCAACCAGAAGAACAGCGGCTTCCTGCCCGAGGAGCGCGCCTGGGTCGGCCGCGTGATCGACGAGCTGCAGCTGGTGGACGTGTACCGCCGCCTGCGGCCCGACGCCACCGGCGAGTCCTACACCTGGTGGAGCAACCGCGGCCAGGCCTACGCCAAGAACGTGGGCTGGCGCCTGGACTACCACCTGGCCACGCCCGCCACCGCCGCCACGGCGCGCCGCGAGTCGATCTACAAGGACCAGAAGTTCTCGGACCACGCGCCGATCACCATCGACTACGATTTCCCGCTGGCCTAGTATTCTTCAAGATTGATAGCTGCTGGCGCAATACCCGCGCTGGCTGACGCTTGATTTCATTCAATAAACCGAGTGTTCCCGCCGTGACCGCCTCCACCGCTCTCCTGCATTACCAGACCGTGCCGGTCACCCCCTTCGCGCAGAACTGCTCCATCGTCTGGTGCGGCGCCACGCGCGAGGCGGCCGTCATCGATCCCGGCGGCGACCTGCCGCGCATCGAGGCGGCCGTGGCGGCGCTGGGCGTTCGGCTCACGCAGATCTGGCTCACCCACGCGCACATCGACCACGCCGGCGGCACGGCCGAGCTGAGCCGGCGCCACGGCCTGCCCATCGTCGGCCCGCACCCGGCCGACCAGTTCTGGATCGACGCGCTGGCCGAGCAGGGCCGCATGTTCGGCTTCCCGCCCGCCGAGGCGTTCACGCCCACCCGCTGGCTGCAGGACGGCGACACGGTGCAGGTGGGCGAGTGCGCGCTGGCGGTGCGCCACTGCCCGGGCCACACGCCGGGGCACGTGGTGTTCCATGCGCCGCGGATCGCCCGCGCCTTCGTCGGCGACGTGCTGTTCGCCGGCAGCATCGGCCGCACCGACTTTCCGGGTGGCAACCACCGGCAGCTCATCGACAGCATCGCCGGGCGCCTGTGGCCCATGGGCGACGAGACGGTGTTCATCCCCGGCCACGGGCCGGAGAGCACGTTCGGCGAGGAGCGCCGCCACAACCCCTACGTGCGCGGGACCTGAAGGCGTCCTGCTCCCGAGCGGGAATACATGAGAAAAATCGGGCTTGAGCCCGCGCCCATCATGCGCGTGTAGCTACGAAATATGTAGTGATTGCCGCAGACCAAGCCGACGGCGCGTGAATAATAGCCAACGATGAAAATGCACACGATCACCCGCCCGCGCGCCAGCCCCAGGGGTGCGGCCCTTGTCTGACGCCGCCGTGCCCCGGCCTTCCTGGCGGGCGTCGCTCCGGGTCTACCTCGCGCCCGCCAGCCTGCGCATGCTGACGCTGGGCTTCTCCGCCGGCCTGCCGCTGCTGCTGGTGCTGGGCACGCTGTCGTTCCGGCTGCGCGAGGCGGGCATCGACCGCTCCACCATCGGCTACCTGAGCTGGGTCGGGTTGGCCTACGGCTTCAAGTGGGTGTGGGCGCCTTTGGTCGACCGCCTGCCGCTGCCGGGCCTGACCGGCTGGCTGGGGCGGCGGCGCAGCTGGCTGCTGATGGCGCAACTGGGCGTGGCTGCGGGCCTGATCGGCATGGCGCTGGCCGATCCGCGCGTGTCGCTTACGGCGGTGGTGTGGTGCGCGCTGGCGGTGGCCTTTGCTTCGGCCACGCAGGACATCGCGCTGGACGCCTACCGCATCGAATCGGCCCCGACCGAGCAGCAGCCCGCGCTGGCCGCCAGCTACCAGACCGGCTACCGCCTGGCCATGATCTGGGCCGGCGCCGGCGTGCTGTGGCTGGCCGCGCGCGCGCAGGGCGCGCAGGCGGGCTACGACGACCACGCCTGGCGCACCGCCTACCTGGCGATGGCCGCGTCGATGGTGGTGGGCGTGGTGACGGTGCTGCTCGCGCGCGAGCCGGCGCGCGCGCCGCTGCCGCCGGCGCGCGGCGCGCGCGAGTGGCTGCGCGGCGCGCTGGTCGAGCCGTTCGCCGAGTTCTTCCGCCGCTACCGCTGGCAGGCCGCGCTGGTGCTGGCGCTGATCGCCGTGTACCGCATCAGCGACGTGGTGATGGGCATCATGGCCAACCCCTTCTACGTCGACATGGGCTACACCAAGGACGAGGTGGCGGCCGTGACCAAGGTGTACGGCGTGGCCATGACGCTGGCCGGCGCCTTCATTGGCGGCGCGCTGGCGCTGCGCGTGGGCGTGATGCGCGTGCTGATGCTGGGCGCGCTGCTCAGCGCCGCCACCAACCTGGCCTTCGCCTGGCTGGCCGGGGTGGGGCACAGCGTGCCGGCGCTGATCGTCGTGGTGTCGGCCGACAACCTGGCCTCGGGCATCGCCTCGGCGGCGTTCGTGGGCTACCTATCGAGCCTGACCAACGTCAGCTACTCGGCCACGCAGTACGCGCTGTTTTCCTCGCTGATGCTGCTGCTGCCCAAGTTCATCGCCGGCTTCTCGGGCGACTACGTCAACGCCTTCGGCTACGCCGGCTTCTTCACCGCCACGGCGCTGCTGGGCCTGCCGGTGCTGCTGCTGGTGGCACTGGCGGCGCGCGCGGCCGGTGAGGGATGCCGGGTAGGCGGGGCGTTGATGCTATTTATTCAATAGCTGTTCGCACATGATCCATGCGGGCCAACGGGCGAAAACATTAAGAATCAACCGCCTCGCCCGTGAACACCGTCAGCACCCCGGTGTAGCCGTACAGGTGATGCCGCGCGATCTCCCCGCCGGCGAAGAAGCCGGTCAGGGGCACGTCGCCCAGGGCGTGGCGGATGGTCTGCAGCTCGGCGCCCGGCGCGCCGAAGTGCGGGCCGCCGCGCCCGGCGCAGCTCACGTAGACGGCGCCGGCGATGCGGCGCGCCGGGTGCGGCGCCGACAGCTCGTGCGGCGCCGCGAGCAGCGCGGCGGTGGCGACGCTGACTTCCTCCGGCTCCAGCTCCTCCCGAATCTCGGCGCACACGCGCACCAGGTCGGCGCGCGCGGCCGTGGCGCTGCGCTGGCAGAAGGTGGCGCGCTGGCCGGCGGCGGGCCGCTCGGCCACGGCCACGCCGCGCCGGCCCGGATCGACGCCGATGATGTGGCGCACCAGCACGTCGGCGCCGAAATGGCCGGTGCGGCGCACGCCTTGCTCGCCCGGGTCCGCCAGGCCCACCAGGGTCTGGCGCACCACGGCCAGGGCTTCGCGTGGCTTGTCCAGGCTGATGCGCAGGTCGCGCAGCATCACGTCGAGCGCGGGCTCGCCGTCCAGCGCCAGCAGCACGTTGCCGTCGGCGACGGTGACCTCGTGCTCGGGCGCCACCGGCTGGCAGCCCTGGGTCACGCGCGACACCAGCGCCACGCCGGCGCCGAAGGCCACGCCCGACAGGCCGCCGCTGAACACGCCGCCGGCCGCGCCTTGCCCCGGCGCGTTGCCGTCGCGGCTGCTGGCGAACTGCACCACCGGGCCGCGGCTGGCGGCCAGCCCGCCGAACAGGTAGCCGGTGGCGGTGCGCTGGGCCATCTCGGCGATCAGCTCGGCGGCGTCGGGCGTCTGCGCGTCGGCGTGCACCAGCGCGGTGTGGGGCGTGAAGCCCAGCCCGCCGGCCAGCGGCGCGACGCCGGAGAACACGCGGTACTGCTCGAGCGGCAGCGCGCACAGCATGACGCTCAGCGCCGGCTCGTCGATGTACTCGGCGCCGCTGGCGCACACGCCCACGCCGACGGTGCCGGCCCAGTCGGTCACGCCGGGCAGCTCGGCGCCCAGGTGGTCGAGGATGTCGCGTGCGTGGGCGGCGTAGTGGTCGGTGATGTAGAGCAGGCCCAGCGTCGGCGCGCGGGCGTAGTCCGGCCGCGCCATCTGCGCGCGCAACTGGGCCAGCACCAGCTCCGCGGCCAGGCGCCACTGGGGGTGGGTGGCGTGGCCGTGGGGAAAGAGCATGCTCAGCGGCGGCCCAGCTTGAAGGGCGTCGGCAGCGGCCAGCCGGCGGCCAGCGGGCGCGCCGGGCTGGCTTTCTTGGCGGGGGTTTTCTTGGCAGCGGCCTTTTTGGCCGGCGCCTTCCTCTTGGCGGCCTTCTTGGCCGCGCTCTTGCGGGGCGCGCTCTTCTTGGCGGCGGGCTGGGCCGCCTCGGCCTGCGGCGCGGCATCCGCGCCCGAGGCCTCGCCGGCCGGGGCGGGGACGGCGCGCGCCGCCTCGCGCAGGGTCTCGGCGGCGATCTGCTGGAACTGCTGCGTCAGCGCGCCCCACCACTGCATCGGGTCGGCCACGCCGCCGGACGACGCGGCGGCGTCTTTGCGGCCGGCCCTGGCGCGCGGCGCGGCTGCGGCCGGCGGCTGGGCGGGTTCGGCTGGCTCGGCTTCGGGGGTTGGCGCAGCGGCTTCAGCCGGTGTCTTGGCGGCGGACGCGGCGCCCTTGTCCTTGTAGGGCCACCGCTTGGCCGTCTCCTCGGCCGGGGGCGCCGCCGGGGCGGCGCGCTCTTCGGACTTGGGCAGGGTGAAGGCCTTGGCGACCTCGGTCACGCTCAGGTTCATGTCGCGCAGCGTGGCCAGCGTCATCTTCTGCACCTCCAGCGCCTGGATGGTGGCCTTGAGCGCCAGCAGGTTCTGCTCCAGCCAGAACTGCACCGCCCGCAGCTCGGTGATGCGCTTGTCCAGTTCTTCCACGCTGACGGTGGGCGCGATCCAGTGGCGCAGCCCGGGCGCGGACTTGGACGCGCCCTTGGTGGTGGAAGTCAATTGCTGCAGGAAATCGAATCCGGGAATCAACTTGCCGAGGGCAAAGGTGTTGTCGTCGCTCATGGCCGCGCCTCTTCAATGGGTGGTCTGGGGCCGCCGCTCCTGGCGTCGCGGCGGGGTGGGCGCAGCTTAACGCAAAGCTGGGCGCGCGGTCAGTGCTTGTGGTCGTGGTCGTGGTCGTGGCCGGCCGCGGCGGCCGGCGCGGCCGCCTTGCGCACCGGCACCTGCAGCTCCAGGCGGGTTTCCACGCCTTGCGCATCCTGC
Organism: Ottowia sp.; assembly: GCF_016703145.1. Lineage (GTDB taxonomy): Bacteria > Pseudomonadota > Gammaproteobacteria > Burkholderiales > Burkholderiaceae_C > Ottowia. The sequence continues at coordinate 863,282 of NZ_JADJCO010000003.1, forward strand.
AGGCGCAGGGTCAGCGGCACGGTGCTGCCGTCCTTCAGCGGCGCCTTCAGGTCCAGCAGCATCAGGTGCCGGCCGCTGGGCCTGAGCTCGACCGCCTGACCGGCGGGCAGGGCCACCGCATCGAGCGCGCGCATGCGTATCACGTCGCCCTGCATGGCCATCTCGTGGATCTCGGCCACGCCGGCGGCGGGCGAGCTGGCGCCCACCAGGCGCGCGCCGGCCGGCGCGGTCAGGGTCATGAAGGCGCCGGTGGCCTGCTGGCCCGGCACCGTGGCGCGCGCCCAGGCGCCCTCGGCGCGCACGGCCTGCGCCAGCGCGGCGCCCGCGCACAGCAGGCCAGCCAGGACGAGGCCTGCGGTACGGGAAACGGTCTTGATCGACATGGTTTTCCTTTTTGACGAAAGCGGGGAATTCAGTGCTGATGCGCCGCCGCGCTGGCGGGCGGACGCGCGTTCAGCAGCGCCGCGGGGTGCTTCAGCCCGCGCGTGTCGGTGCCGCTGGCCGGCACCTCGGCCCAGTCGACGGCACCGCCTTCGCAGTGCTGCTCGACGCGGAACCACAGCGGCCCGGGCTGCGGCGGCAGCCGCAGCTGCAGCACGAACTCGTCGTAGAAGCCGTCGGGCAACGGGCCGCCGCGCCAGGCGATCTGGCGCGTGGGGCCGTCGGCCGGCTGGCGCTCCAGGGCCCAGCCGGCCTTGGGCATGGGCCGCGCCGCGGGCAGGCCCTCGGGCAGGTGCACGACCACGGTGTGCGTGGCCGCGCCGGCGCAGCCGTGGCCGATGCGGAACACCGCCTTGTAAGTGCTGCCGGCGTCGGCGCTCTGTTGCTCCAACGTGACGTGTGCCCGCGCGGCGGTGCCGGCGAGCAGGGCGAGGGCGGCCGCGCAGGCGAGGCGGCCGGAGAACGATCGAACCGTCATGGTTCCTCCTGAAATCCAAGGCAAAACGGGCGCCGTGCCCCGGGGCGCGGGTGCGCGGCAAAGAACGGGATGGATCAGGAGAAGACGGGCGGCCCGCGCGCCGGCAGCGGCGCCCGCGCGTGCCGGTGGACGCCCGCCTCGGTGCGCGCCCAGGCCTGCGCCCGCGGGGCGGCGGCCTGGGGGGCGCGCGCCTGGGGCGAGGCGGGCGGCGGCGCGCTGGCCAGCAGGCACAGCGCGCAGTCGAGCTGGTGCGCGGGCGCGGCCTCGGCCAGGCCCTCGCCGGTGTCCACCAGCAGCTTGACGGCGCCTGCGGCGCCGCACACCAGTTGCATCGCGCGCGGCTGCACCAGCGGCGCGGCGGTGGCCACGCCCAGCGCGAGCGCGAACCACACCCACATCAGGCGGGCGGCGGCGAGGGACCAGCGGCGCGGCGGCATGGCGGCGATTATGGCGCGCGTCCGCTGGGCGACTGCGACTGCGAGCGCGGCGCGGCGGCGCTACGCTGGCGTCCTTTCCATCCTCTGCCCGCGAGGGCGCACGCCATGCTCAAGCTCACCGGTTTTTCCGCCAGCAACTACTACAACAAGGTCAAGCTCGCCCTGCTCGAAAAAGGCCTGCCGTTCGAGGAGCAACTGGCCTGGATCGGTGAGACCGACCTGGCCGCCAGCCCGCTGGGCAAGGTGCCCTACCTGGTCACCGAGGAGGGGCCGATCAGCGAATCGACCGTGATCGTCGAATACCTGGAGGACCGCTATCCCGAGCACCCGCTGCTGCCGCGCGACCCCTTCGCCGCCGCCAAGGTGCGCGAGCTGGCGCGCTACCTGGAGCTGCACCTGGAGCTGGTGGCGCGCAACCTCTACGCCGAAGCCTTCTTCGGCGGCAAGGTGAGCGACGGGGTGAAGCAGAAGATCGGGCCGCAACTGGACAAGAACGTCGCCGCGTTCGCCACGCTGTGCCGCTTCTCGCCCTTCATCGCGGGCGACGGCTTCACCCTGGCCGACTGCGCCGCCGCCGTGCACCTGCCGGTGATCAGCAACGCCAGCAAGATCATCTACGGCCGCGACGTGCTGGCCGCCCTGCCCATGGGCGACTACCTGAAGCGCCTGGGCGAACGCCCCGCGGTGCAGCGGGTGAACGCGGACCGCAAGACCAACACCATCGCGATGCTGGAGCACTACAAGGCGCTGGCCAAGAAGGGCTGACGCCGCTGTTTTCAAGGGAAATCGGCTCGCAGCCAGCGTGGGTATTGCGCCATTAGCTATTTAATTGGTAGCAATCGGCGCGCATCGAAAGGCGCCGTCACCCCGCCCGCCTGGCGGTTGCTTTCGGGGCGGCGATGATCGGGGCCATGATCACGCTCTACCACTGCATCGACGCGCGCTCCTTCCGCACCCTGTGGATGCTGGAGGAGTTGGACCTGCCCTACGAGCTGAAGGTGCTGCCGTTTCCGCCGCGCGCGCGGGCCAGGGACTACCTCGCCATCAACCCGCTGGGCACGGTGCCGCTGCTCATCGACGGCGGGGCGCGCCTGACCGAGTCCAGCGCCACCTGCCAGTACCTGGCCGCGCGCCACAGCCCAGGCGCGCTGGACGTGGGTCCGCGGGAGCCCGACTACGCCGCCTACCTGAACTGGCTGCACATGAGCGACGCCACGTTGACCTTCCCGCAGACGCTGGTGCTGCGCTACGAGCGGCTGGAGCCGCCCGAGCGCCGCCAGCCGCAGGTGGCACAGGACTACGCCCGGTGGTTTCTCGCCCGCCTGCGCGCGGTGGACGCGGCGCTGGCGGACGAGCGCGCCCACCTGTGCGCCGGTCGGTTCACCGCCGCCGACGTCGCGGTCGCCTACGCGCCCATGCTGGCCGGCCGGATCGGGCTGGGCGAGCAGCTGCCGCCCCGCGTGCGCGCGTACGGCGAGCGCCTGGCACGGCGCCCCGCGTTCACGCGCGCGCAGGCGGCGCAGCGCGAGGCCGCCATCGCGCAGGGCGTCCCGGCCGAGCCGGCGCTGAACGGCTGACGCAGGCCTTCCGGCCACGCCCGCGCCGCTTGCGCGGCGGCCGGCCCAGGATCAATCGAGCCTGATTCTCGCCGCCTTGATCACCGGCCCCCAGCGTCGGCTCTCGGCGCGCGCCATGGCCAGGAACTGCTGCGGCGTGCCGGGCTGGGCTGGGCCTCCATGCCGTAGTCGTGCATGCGCTTGACCACGGCCGGATCCTTCAGCACCTGGTTGACGGCGGCATTGAGCTTTTGCACCACCCCGGCCGGCAGGCCGGCGGGGCCGACCAGTCCCTGGAAGGCGTAGACCTCGCTGCCGGGCAGGCCCGCCGGCAGTTCGAGGAACATGCACGGCACCTGGCCGCCCATCACGTCCTGCAGCGCCGGCGCCGCGCCGCGGTAGGGGATGTGGGTGATGAAGGCGCGGGTGCGGCTCTTGAACAGCTCCATCGCCAGGTGGTGCGGCGAGCCGTTGCCGGGCGAGGCGTAGTCGAGCTGGCCGGGGCGCGCGCGCCCCTCGTCGAGCAGTTCCTTCACTGTGTAGCTGAAGTCCTTTTCGGCATCGAAGGGCAGCCGGCTGAACAAGTGCTCGTTGTAGGCCATCAGCGCGTTGTCGGCCGACATCACCGTATAGTCGTGGAGCCGGGCCTTGGCCACCAGGTCGGCGCCGATGTCGGTGGCGGCGCCGGGGCGGTTGTCGACCACCAGCGGCTCGCCCAGCGCCGGGCGCATGGCCTCGGCAATGGCGCGCGCCAGCATGTCGGTGCCGCCGCCGGGCGGGTAGGGCACGATTCAGCGGATCGGCTGCGCCGGCCACGGGGCCTGCGCGCGCGCCCAAGGACTGGCCAGGCCGGCGGCGGCCAGAGCGATGAGTTGTCGGCGTTGCCTGGCGTCTCCTTTTTTGATAGCTGTTGGCGCAAAAAGGGAGCGGTCTAGGGCGCGAATTGCCTGATTTTCTGCTCGATGGCGCCGAACACCGACTCGCCGCCCAGCCCCTTCATCTCGATGCGGAGGGTGTCGCCGAAGCGCATGTAGGCCGTCCGGGGCGCGCCGTCCTGGAGGGTCTCCATGGCGCGCTTCTCGGCGATGCAGCCGTAGCCCTTGGGCCATTCGCGCCGGCCGTCCCTCTCGATGCCGGGGTTGCTGACGGTGCCGCCGCCTACGATGGTGCCGGCGCGCAGCCGGCGCGTGCGCGCGGCGTGGGCGATCAACTGGCCGAAGTGAAAGCGCATCTCCGGCCCGGCGTCGCGCATCCCGACCTTGCGGCCGTTCCAGGTGGTCTGCATCGTGAGGTGCACGCGGCCCGCCTGCCAGGCCTCGCCCAGTTCGTCGGGCGTGACGGCGACCGGACTGAAGGCGGTGGCGGGCTTGCCCTGGAGCAGGCCCATGCGCTTGTCGATCTCGGCGGCGATCAGCGCGCGCAGGCTGACGTCGTTGGCCAGCATCAGCAGGCGCACGGCCTTCAGCCCCTGCTCGGGCGTGGCGGCCATGGGCACGTCGCCGGTGATCACGGCCAGTTCGGCCTCGAAGTCGATGTCGAAGGCCTCGTCGGCCACCAGGATGTCGTCGCGGGGGCCGAGGAAGTCGTCGCTGCCGCCCTGGTACATGAGCGGCTCGGTGTAGAAGCTCTCGGGCACGTCGCCCTTGCCGGCGGCGCGCACCAGCTCGACGTGGTTCAAATAGGCCGAGCCGTCGGCCCACTGGTAGGCGCGCGGCAGCGGCGCCATGCACAGCGCGGGATCGAACGGGAAGGCGTGGCGCGCCTTGCCCTGGTCGAGCGTGTGCGACAGGTCCTGCAACTGGGGGGAAAGGAAGTTCCAGTCGTCCAACACCTGCTGCAGGCGGCTGGCGATGCCGGTCGCATAATGGGCCGTCGTCAGGTCGCGCGAGACGACCACCAGCTGGCCGTCGCGCGAACCGTCTTTGTAGGTTGCCAGTTTCATGGGCGCGAGTGTAGGGTTTCGGGTCCGCCGGCAAGCACGCCGCCCCGCCCTCCGCCCGTGCCGGGGAGGCTTGGACAGGTGGACCGCGCGCAGCGCATCGGACAGCGGCCGCCGATCGGTCTGGTGCTGATCGTCGCCTTGGCGCACGCCCTGCTGATCGGGGCAGCGCCCCGCCGGGCCGCGCTCCCGCCCGCCGCGCCGGCGCCCCCGGCGCTGTGGACCCGGGCCATCGCCGCCGCGCCCGCGCCGCCAGCCGTGGCGGAGCCCGCCCCCCAACCACCCGCGCCGGTCGTCCGTCCGCCCTCCGCGTCACGCTCCGCCCACGCGCCGCGCGTGGCCGCGGCGACGTCCAGGCCGGCACGCACCCATGCGTCCGCTCGCGGGGCCACGCACGCGGCCCCGCCCGTGTCGCCGGTGCCGGTGCGCGTGCCCGGCTCCGCCACGCTCGACTACGCGGTCAGCGGCGTGTCGCGCGGCCTGCCCTACGAGGCCGAGGCGCGGCTGCATTGGCAGCGCGACGCGGCGCGCTACGAGGCCACCTGGACGGTGAATTCGCCGCACGAGGGCGCGCGCACGCAGCGCAGCGAAGGCGTCGTCACGCCCGCCGGCCTGGCGCCCGAGCGCTTCGCCGAAAAGGCGCGCGGCGAGCGCGCCGCGCATTTCGACCCCGAGGGCGCGCGCATCCGCTTCAGCGCCAACGCGCCCGACGCCGCGCTGCACCCCGGCGCCCAGGACCGCCTCAGCGCGGCGCTGCAGTTGGGCGCGCTGCTCGCCGCCGCGCCTGCGCGCTACCCGCCCGGCACCGTGATCACCGTGCAGACGGCCGGCGTGCGCGAGGCCGAGCCCTGGGCCTGGGAAGTGCAGGACGACGAGATCCTGCAGCTGGCCGGCCACGCGCTGCCCAGCGCCCGGCTGGTGCGCGCGCCGCCCACGGCCTACGCCCCGCGCATCGAGCTGTGGCTGGCGCGCACTCTCGGCCACCTGCCCGTGCGCCTGCGCGTCACGCAGGCCAGCGGCGACGTGGCCGATCAGCAACTGCGCGCGGTGGCGGGCGTCGCCTTCGAGGCGCCGCGGCCAGGCGATTGACTTGGCGGGAATTTTTCACGGGCGGGCGCTGGTCCGACAGCGGCTCAGGGTAAGCGCGGACATCTTGAATCCCCGGCCTGCGTTCTCATCTGTGGAGGGCAAGCACACCTGTCAATGCCGTCCAGAAAGGACCAGTGCACCAATGAACACGCTCTACGAATCCGACACCTTCGCGGTCGTTCACTTGCTGCCCGACGCGCCCCAGGGCGCCGACGTGCCGGCGGGCACGCCCGTGCTGGCGCGCCACGGGTTCGAGATCGTGGACAAGCGCTCGGGCAAGGAGGTCTACCTCGACGGCCTGTGGGCCGAGCTGTTTCAGCGGCGCATCACCGCCTGGCAGGAAAACACGCCCACCCAGGAAGAGGTCGAGGACACGCTGGAGGGCTACGCCGAACTGGCGCAGAACCCGGTGGTCGTGCACTGACCTCGCGCCTGTCCCGCCACCGCGTCCCCGCAATTCACCGCCGCGGGCCCGGTCCGCGTCCACGGGGCGCGTAGCATCCGGGCCATGCCTCGGCTCGTTTCCATTGTCTTTGTCCTGTGCTTGGCCGCCTGCGCCAGCTCGCCGCCGTTGAACGGCGCGGAGCAGGCCCGCCTGGCCGCGCTGCTGCCCGCCGACGTGCTGCTGCTGGGCGAGCAGCACGACGCCCCCGAGCACCAGCGCATCGAGCGGCAGGCCGTCGCCTGGCTGGCCGCGCGCGGCGCGCTGGCCGCCGTGGCGCTGGAGATGGCCGAGCAGGGCCGCGCCACCACCGGCCTGCCGCGCGCGGCCAGCGAGGCCGAGGTGCGCGCCGCCCTGGGCTGGCACGACGTCGCCTGGCCCTGGGCCGCCTACGGCCCGGTGGTGATGGGCGCCGTGCGCGCCGGCGTGCCGGTGCTGGGCGCCAACCTGCCGGCCGCGCGGCTGCGCGAGGCGATGCAGGACGAATCGCTGGACGCGCGCCTGCCGCCCGCCGCCCTGGCCGAGCAGCGGCGCCGCATCCGCGAGGGCCACTGCCACGCCCTGCCCGAGGCCCGCATCGCGCCCATGGCGCGGGTGCAGATCGCGCGCGACCGGGCCATGGCCGCCACGGCCGCCGGCGCGCGCCAGCCCGGCCGCACGGTGCTGCTGATCGCCGGCGGCGGCCACGTGCACCGCGCGCTGGGCGTGCCCCGGCACCTGTCGCCGGATTTGAAGTCAAAAGTGCTTCTGGCCAGCACGGATACTGCGCCGGAAGCTATCGAATCCAGAGCGGACGGCGATGGTCTGTCCAAGGGCGACCAGCGCTGGCTCACGCCGCCGCTGCCGCCGCGCGACCACTGCGCCGCGTTCACCTTGCCGCGGCGCGGCGCATCGCCGGCAGGTCAGTAGCGCCCGGGGTGGTTCGGGTGGCGGTCGCGGCGGTCGGGCCGTCCGTCGCCGTCCCGGTCGCGCCCGCGCGGGGGCGGCAGCGGCCGGGCGTCCCAGCGCGCGGGCTCGTACACCCAGCGCTGGCCCGAGGCGTGCCAGGCGGGCGGCACGTAGGCGTAGCCGGGGCGCGCGCGCTCCCAGTGGCCCGCGTGCCAGCGGTAGCGGCCGCGCTGCCATTCGTAGTGGCCCGGCGCCCACACGTAGCCGGGCCGCGCCCTCGGCATCACCTCGGCGCGCGGCGGCGGGGGCGGCCCGATCCGCACCGCGATCTGCGTCTGCGCCTGCGCCGCCGTGGGCAGCGCCACGCCGACGCCGGCGCCCGCGGCCATCGCGCCGGCCAGCAGCAGGGAGGAGATCGACAGGGTTTTCATGGTTCGCGTCCTTTCGTGAGTAGCGATGCCGCCATGCTGCGCCCGGCGTGTAAACCGCCCGCGAAGCGGTGGAAAAGTTGAGCCCTCAAAGTGGATTGCCCTGCGACAATCGCGTCCGATGCAAGACACCCACATCCTCACCTTGTCCTGCCCGGACCAGCGCGGCGTCGTGCACGCCGTGTCGGGCTTTCTGCTGGAGCGCGGCGGCAACATCGAGGAGGCCGCGCAGTACAACGACCACGACACCGGCCTGTTCTTCATGCGCGTCCAATTTGCCGGCGGCGGGCTCGGCGCCGACGCGCTGCGCGCGCAGATCCCCGCGCTGGCCGAGCGCTTCGCCATGCGCTGGCAACTGCACGAGGCGGCGCAGCCCATGCGCACCGTGATCTTCGTCAGCCGCGAGGGCCATTGCCTGAACGACCTGCTGTTCCGCTGGAAAAGCGGCCTGCTGCCGCTCGACATCCGCGCCATCGTCAGCAACCACCGCGACTTCTACCAGCTGGCCGCCAGCTACAACGTGCCCTTCCACCACATCGCCGTCGGCAAGGACAACAAGGCGCAGGCCGAAGCCAGGCAGCTGGAAATCATCGACGGCGAGGGCGCCGAGCTGGTGGTGCTGGCGCGCTACATGCAGGTGCTGTCGGACGCCATGTGCCAGCGCCTGGCCGGCCGCGCCATCAACATCCACCACAGCTTCCTGCCCAGCTTCAAGGGCGCCAAGCCCTACTACCAGGCGCACGACCGCGGCGTGAAACTGATCGGCGCCACCGCGCACTACGTGACGGCCGACCTGGACGAGGGCCCCATCATCGAACAGGACGTGGCCCGCGTGGACCACACCCACACCGTGGAAGACCTCACCGCCGTCGGCCGCGACACCGAAAGCCAGGTGCTGGCGCGGGCGGTGAAGTGGCACAGCGAGCGGCGCGTGCTGCTGAACGGGCACAAGACGGTGGTCTTCAAATAGCGTTGAAGTTGGCCGCCGCGATGCGGGTCACCCCGTGCGCGTCGGCGGCTCGTCCGGTCGAAAGAGGTGCGGGAACAGCAACTGGAACAGCTCCCTGGTCTTGGGCGTCATCTTGGCGGGATCCGGGCGAAGCAACTCGCTTTCGGGCACAAGGACTTTCGCATACCAGGCCTCGTAGACGCGCTTGACGACGCCAGGGGCCACGCACTCGCGGTCATAGCCTGGGGCGATCCCGAGCAGGTGATAGCCGGCGTGCTCGAGGGCGAGTTGCATGCTGGCCACCTTCAACGTCGCCAGCGTGTAGATGAAGCCGGCGCCCATGGCGCGGGCAATCGTCTCGCCCAGTTGCATCGCGCAAGTCGATAGCTTGGCCCCGCGGTGGGCGGGGGAAATGACGCCGAATCGCCCGTACACGGCCTGTTGCGCACGTTCGCGATCCCAGGACACGAAGCCCACGAGTTCTTCCGCCTTCCAACACAGCACGACCAACAGATCGCGCTCCGCTTCGCCGGCAAACGTGGCGGTTGTTTCGTAAAAGTCCTGTTCAAGGTAGCAACTGGCCGCTCCCACCGAGACATCGGGATGCCACTCGGCGACGGCTGCACGAAGGGCCGGGACATCCACGCGCCGGAGCTGGCGGTACCGATACCCCTGCGGCAAGGGAACTTCTCGAAATGCCGCATTCAGATCAGGCCACTGCATGTTCAGTCCTCTTCGTTCAAGTCTCCGGCCGTTGGCGCTCCGCTTGAGCGAGGCATTGGGCCGCACTCGGCGCGAAAGACGTTTCATGCATGACTTCGTACAGCCTTCGCACCGTGGGCGTCATGTTCGAAACATCCGGGGAAAGGACCGCTTCGCGTCCCGCAAGGCATTTGACGAATGCGGCTTCCACCACGCGCTTGACCACGCCCGGAGAGACTTCTTCCCGGTCGTAGCCGGGCATGAAGCCCACCAGCGAATAGCCATGGCTCTCGAAATACCGCTGCGCCGCACGGTGTTTCAGCGTCACGAGCGTGTAGATGAATTCAAGCCCCATCAGCTTGGCCAGCGCTTCGAGGTAATCGCCTTGAAACAGCGCCTTGCCGCCCTGGTGCGCAGGCGCAACAGCCACCAGGCTGGCGTACAGGGACAGCGCGTCCACCCCTCGCTCCTGCGACAACATGCCTGCGAGTTCATCACCGCGCCGAATGAGCATGGTGAATACGTTTTTCCGCGGGCCGCCTTCGAGGAAGACGGAACTGTCGTAGTAGTCCTCCCGCAGATGAACACTGGCTGCGCCCACACGCCAGCCAGGTTGCCAGGCACGCAGCGCCGCGATCAATTCAGCGACGGACTCTTTTCGCAGCACCTCGTAGCGGTAGCCCGCACCGGGTGGGCAGACGCTTGTCATCATTTCAGCTGTGGGCCAGTCCATCTTTTTTCCTTACCGTTGGCCACGGCCAGGTCGGTCACGCTCGGGTAGCCGGCCTCGATGGTGGTCATTGCCTCACTGCCAGCGTCCGCCGGTGCGGTCCTCTGCTGAAGCCAGGAACACCACAACTCGGGGAAGCCATGGCACAACAGCACCAGCGGGCCGGTGCCCTGGCGGGCCACGCGCAGGTCGATGCCGTTGACGGCAGCGGTTTTCATCTGGAGCGTGCGCATGCGCGGTGATCCCCGCTCAGGCCGTGGCGGACGCCAGCAGTGCCGGCAGCCTGGCTCCGGCTGCGCCCGCCCTGGCGCCCATTTGCTTCAGCAGCGCAAGCCTAGCCGTGTCGTCGGGCCGCAGACCGCGCACGAACACCGCGAGGGCGTTCAGCCGGCACTGCATCAGCCAGGCCTGCAGCCCCGCATGCTGGCGCCAGCGCGCGCTGTTGGCGAGGGTCACGGCCCACATGCGCAGCCAGTCGATCGGCCGCTCGGGGCTGGGCACCACGGTGCACAGCGCATTCTTCTCGGCCGGGTCGGTGACGTGGCTTTCCACGTAGGCGATCAGGGCCGCACTGAACAGCGGCGCACAGGTGCGCACCATGAACAGGTTGATGCGGCCGGCCTCGAACACCGGCAGCGCCGGCGGCATCACGATCGCGCTGGCGCTGCAGTCGATGTACAGGGTGTCGGGGTCGGCGGGCACCGTGCTCTGGTCGAGCACGATGTGCGCCGTCTCGATGCGGCGCACATGGCCCAGCCGCACGATGTCGTCGATGCGCCGCAACTGCGCCAGTTCGGCCTGCGACACCACGGCGCAGCGGAAGGTGCCGGGCTGCACGGCCGGGTCGATGCGCAGCAGCTGCTCGGCGGCTTCGAGCCGCGCGAACAGGTCGGGCAGCGATGCGGCCTCGGCGATGGCGTCGAGCTGACCGAGGTTGCTGCCGACGCTGCGCTCGAAGTTCTCCAGGCCCGGCTGAAAGTTGGCGCGGTTCCACAGCCAGGCGTCGCGCGGCATGATCCAGCGGATGCGCGCCGGCACCACGCCGTTTTCCAGCAGCCACAGGATCGCGTCCATGCCGGTCTTGCCCGAGCCCACCACGGTGTACGCCGCATGCGGGCGGCTGATGTCGGGCAGGCGATTCAGCGGCACGCAGTTCACGCCCGGGCCCAGCGTGTACTTGGGCGGATGGGTGGACGGCACGGCGGTCTGCGCGTGGGTCGCGTTGACCACCTTCCTGCGCACGCTGACGCGCTGCCGGGTGCCGCTCGTGAGCGAGCTGACCTCGTGGACTCCGTTGGCGTTCGTACCGACCTCGGACATCGGCAGCCAGCGCACCCGGCCCGAAGGCAGGAAGCGCTGTTGCATCACCTGGTCGAAGTAGGCCAGCACCTGGGCGCCCGACGCCAGCCCGTACAGGCCGGCGTTGACTCCGGCGGCATCCCGGTTGCCCTGGCCCAACTCGCGCGAGGCCACGCCGTACCACTCGGATGGCTGATGCAGCCGCACGAACGGGTAGGCGTCGTTCCAGTGGCCGCCGGGGCGGTGGTGCCGGTCCACCATCAGCACGGTGGCCTCGGCGTCTTCGCTGAGCAGGGTGTCGACAAAGGCCATGGCTGTGGCGCCGGCGCCGATGACGAGGTAGTCGGTTTCGAGTGCGGAAGCGGGCATGCGGGTGATCCTTGTGATGTTGAAGGTCTTGTGCTGGAGCAAAGGGTGAGGCGGCATCACCCCGCGCGCATCGGAGGCTCGTCCGGTCGAGAGCAGTGCGGGAACAGCAACTGGAAGAGCTCCCTGGTCTTCGGGGTCATGTTGGCGGGATCCGGGCGGAGCAGGTCGCTTTCGGGCACGAGCACCTTCGCATACCAGGCCTCGTAGACTCGCCTGACGACGCCAGGTGCCACGAGCTCGCGGTCATAGCCTGGGGCGATCCCGAGCAACTGATAGCCGGCGCGCCCGAGGGCGAGTTGCATGCTGGCGACCTTCAGGGTCGCCAGCGTGTAGATGAAGCCGGCGCCCATGGCGCGGGCTATCGTTTCTCCCAGTTGCATGGCGCAGGTCGACAGCCTCGCTCCACGGTGAGCGGGGGAAACGACACCGAACCGCGCATACACGGCCTGTTGCGCGCGCTCGCGGTCCCAGGACACGAAGCCCGCGAGTTCTTCCGCCTTCCAGAACAGCACGATCAACAGATCGCGCTGCGCTTCGCCGGCGAACGTGGCGCTTGTCTCGTAGAAGTCCTGTTCGAGGTAGCAGCTGGCCGCTCCCACGGCAACATCGGGATGCCACTCGGCGACTGCCGCACGAAGGGCAGGGACGTCCACGCGCCGGAGCTGGCGGTACCGATAGCCCTCCGGCAAGGGAACTTCCCGAAATACCGCATCCAGATCAGGCCACTGCATGTTCAGTCCTCTTCGACGGAGAGCGTCCATGACCTGGCGCGCGCAGCCGGCTCACGACAGGATCATGTCCGCTGCCTTCTCCGCAATCATGATCGTCGGCGCGTTGGTATTGCCTGAAATGATCTGCGGCATGATGGACGCGTCGACCACGCGCAGCGCGTGGATGCCCTGGACGCGCAGCTGGGCGTCGACCACCGCGTCGTCGCCCCGGCCCATGCGGCAGGTACCCACCGGATGCCAGATGCACTGGCTCATTACCCGCACGTGCTGTTCCAGCGAAACATCGTCCATGGCCGTCGCCCCCGGCAGCAGTTCGTTTGCGATCAGTGACTTCAAGGGTTCCTGTGAGACGATTTCCCGAGCAGTCTTCAAGCCCTCGATCTGCAGCGCCAGATCGTATGGGTGCGTCATGTAGCGCGGATCGATGATCGGCGTGTCGAATGGATCGGCAGATCGCAGAGTGACCTGGCCCCGGCTCTTGGGCCGACAAGCCTGAACGACGATGGACATGAACTGCGCCTTGCCGACCGCGCCCGCCTGCAAGGGCACGAAGGGGACGGAGAAGAACTGGATGTCCGCGTCGAAACCGTCGTTCAGGCGCGCGCTCTTCATGAACATCCCGCCTTCTGCAAGGATGCTGGTCGGCAGCGGCTGGTCGACCTCACGAAGACCGAGCACGAGGGCCGTGCCGGGGTGGTCGCACAGGTTGGCGCCCACGCCGCGCAGCGCGTGCCGCACGGTCACGCCATGCGGCTCCAGTTTCGCGGGATCGCCGATGCCGGACAGCATCAAGAGCTTGGGCGTATCGATGGCACCCGCGCTCAAGATCACCTCGCGAGCCGCGTAGATGCGCTCGACCTGGCTGCCATCGAAATAGTCGACGCCGGCCGCGTGATCGCCTTCGAGCAGCACGCGCATCGTCCGCGCGCGTGTCATCACGTGCAGATTCGACCGCTCGCGCGCCGGCGCGAGAAAGGCCGTCGCCGTGCTGCAACGTTCGCCGTTGCGCATGGTGACCTGGTACAAGCCTGCGCCGTCGGCAAATTCACCGTTGAAGTCGGGATTGCGCCGGTGCCCGGCCGCCACGGCGGCCTCGATGAACGCCAGGTTCAAGCGGTTGGGCGAAATCTGGTCCGACACGGCGAGGGGCCCTCCCACGCCATGCCACGCCGATGCGCCACGCTGCTGATCCTGCGACTTCAGGAAATAGGGCAGCACGTCCGACCAGCCCCAACCTTCGTTGCCCAGTTCACGCCAGTGGTCGTAGTCGCGGGCATGCCCTCGCACATACATCATGGCGTTGATGGCGCTGGTGCCTCCCAATGCCTTTCCACGCGGGCAAGGGATGCTGCGCATGTTGTAGCCGGCCTGCAGCGTCGTGGCGTAGCCCCAGGCTTCGGCGCGGTCCCAGAGCAACGGCCATTGGTTCGGCTGCCTCGCCGCGCGTGACTCGTCTTCGCCGCCGGCCTCCAGCAAGGCAACGCTGCAGGCCGGGTCCTCCGACAGCCGCGCGGCCAGGACGCAGCCTGCGGAGCCCGCTCCGACGATGACATAGTCGAAGGATTTCATGGGATCACCCTCGGGTTCCGTGGAGAGAAAGAACGCGTCGGTCTGGCTGCCGGCAAACGCCACCGAGCCGAACGCGAGGCCGATGGCGCCGTCGCTGCGACGGGCTCAGGTCGTCTGCCAGATGGCATCGCGCGTCGCGCCGCCGATGAAGCACTCGGCGGCGCCGTTGGCCAGTTCCCAATACTTGGGATCGGCGAGCATCTTGGTGGTGAAGGTCTCCATCGCCGCCATGTCGGCGTGGCGGGTGGACCACGCGATGCGCTGCGGATTGCCGCCCACCGGGCGCAGCACCTCCACGTCCTGGTGGTAGCTGGCCTTCAGGAAGGCCGAGATTTCCTTGGCGAAGGCCATGGCGGCAACCTGCTTGCCGGGCCTGACGCAGGCCACGCGGACGAATGCAATCATTTGAAGTCTCCTGACGCCTTTGAAGCAATTCCTTGGCGAGCCCCGGCGGCGTGGGCTGTAGAAGGCGGCGCGGCCACGACCGGCGCGCTGGCATGACTGTCGCCGCCCGGCGGTGCCCTTGTCCTTTAATTTCCCTAAACCGGAAGCGCCGCGGTTACATTGCGGAACACCCCCTCACAAGAGCTTCCATGTCCGACCCGCTGGTCTTTGGACGCTTCGAGCTGTTGCTCGAACAGCGCCGCCTGCTCGAGCACGGTGCGCCGGTGGCCCTCGGCGCGCGTGCATTCGACCTGCTGGCGGTGCTGGTGCGGCACCGCGACCGCGTCGTGTCCAAGGACGAACTGCTGCGGCTGGTCTGGCGCGACGCGGCGGTGGAAGAGAACAACCTCAGCGTGCAGGTGTCCACCTTGCGCAAGGTGCTGGGCGCGGATGCGCTGCGCACGGTGTCGGGCCAGGGCTACCGCTTCACGCTGCCGGTGTCGCCACCCTCTGGCGTGGCCGCGGCCGACAGCATGGTGCTGGGGCTGCCCGACAAGCCGTCGATCGCGGTGCTGCCGTTCGCCAATGTCGGCGGCGTGCTGGACGACGCGGCGTTGATCGAAGGCATCGGTGATGAACTGATCGACGCGCTGTCCCGCGTGCGGTCGATCTTCGTCATCTCACGCCACGGCGTGCAGGCTTACCAGGGCCGCGCGGTGGACCCCCGCACGGTGGCGCGCGAGCTGGGCGTGCGCTACGTGCTCGAAGGCAGCGTGCGCCGCTCGGCCGGGCAGGTGCGCATCGGCGCCGCGCTGATCGACGCGCTCAGCGGCCAGCAGATCTGGGGTGAGCGCTACGACCGCCGCCTCGACGAACTGTTCGCGCTGCAGGACGAAACGGCGCGCGCCATCGTCATCGCGATGGCGCCGCACATCGAACGCTCGGAGATCGAGCGCGCACGCGGCCCCCGGCCGCAAAAGGACAGCGCCTACGCCTTGGCGCAGCGCGCCTGGGCGCAGGCCCGGGAAGGCCTGTCGCGCTCCAACCGCGGTGCGCGCGACGCCGCGCTCGCACTGGCGCGCGAAGCGCTGGCCATCGACCCGCGCTGCAGCGCGGCGCACAACGCCATCGTCGACGCACTCTCGTGGCACCTGTACTTCGACACCGCCACGCCGCCGGCGTTGGACGATGCGCTGATGGCTGCCGCGCAGGCGCTGGCCATCGACAGCAGCGACGCGCTGGCCTGGCGTGGCCGCGGCTGGCTGATGCTGGTCAGCGGCAAGCTGCCCCAGGCCACGGCGGACTTCAGGCGCTCGCTCGAACTGAACCCGAACGATGCCATCACGCTGGTCCGGCTCGGCATGTGCGAGGCCGTCGGCGGCGATCCAGCGGGCGGCCTGCGCCAGTGCCTGCAGGCGCTGCGCCTGAGCCCGCGCGACCCCGCCCGGTTCCATCTGCTGGACAACCTGATCTGGGCGCAATTCGCCGCCAAGGCCTACGACGACGGCATCGACACCGCGCGCCAGTCGCTGCGCGAGGCCGATTTCGCGGGCACGCGGTTGTGTCTGGTGCTGTGCCTGGTCGGCGCGGGTGATTTGGCGCGCGCTGCCAGCGAATTGCGGGAGTTGAAGCGGCTGCAGCCCGATATGGTGGCCGCGCGGCTGGGCGGCAGGTGGCTGGCCAGTGACCCCGAGGTGCGCCGGCGCGAGGCCGATTTCCTGCATGCGGCCAACTGCCAGGCCATCGCCTGAGGGGCGTGTCCGCGCGCAGGGCACCGCGCAGAGCCGGAAGTCGTGAACGGCCAGCGGCCGAATGGCTCGATCAACCCATCGGCGCCGCGCGGTCTTGCCGTCACCCCGCAACAGGCCTGGATGCGCGCGCGCCAAAGATCGCGCTGCCCACGCGCACCAGCGTGCTGCCGGCGGCGATGGCCGCCTCCAGGTCGGCGCTCATGCCCAGCGACAGCGTGTCCAGGCCCAGACCGGCCGCATTCAATTGGTCAAAAAGGTCTTTGGCCCGCATGTGAACTGCGCGGGCGGCTTCGAAATCAGGAGCAGATTCGGGGATCGCCATCAGCCCCCGCAGCCGCAGTGAAGGCAGCGCCGCCACGGCGCGGGCCAGCGCCAGGGCCTGGCCCGGCGCCACGCCGGATTTGTTGGCGCCGCCGTCGATGTTGACCTGGATGCACACCTGCAGCGGCGCCAGCCCCGCCGGCCGCTGGCTGGACAGGCGCTCGGCGATCTTCAGCCGGTCCACCGTGTGCGCCCAGTCGAAGTGCTCGGCCACCGGCCGCGTCTTGTTGCTCTGGATCGGGCCGATGCAGTGCCATTGCAGCCCCAGGCCGCGCAGCAGGGCGATCTTGTCCACGCCCTCCTGCACGTAGTTCTCGCCGAAGGCGCGCTGGCCCGCCGCGTGGGCGGCGCGCACCGCGTCGGCGCCGAAGGTCTTGGACACGGCCAGCAGCGCGACATCCTGCACGCTGCGCCCGCTGGCGTGGCAGGCCGTTGCGATCCGTGCACGCACGTCTTGGAGATTGCGTTCGATCGTCGTCATAATCCCCGAAGCGTATCAAACTGCAACCAACCCACTCCTGACAAAAGCCGTGGACATCACGCAACTGCTGGCTTTCAGCGTCAAGAACAACGCATCCGACCTGCACCTCTCGGCCGGTCTGCCGCCCATGATCCGCGTGCACGGCGACGTGCGGCGCCTGAACGTCGACCCGCTCGACCACAAGCAGGTGTTCGCCATGGTGTACGACATCATGAACGACACCCAGCGCAAGGTGTACGAGGAGAACCTGGAGGTGGACTTCTCGTTCGAGATCGAAGGCCTGGCTCGCTTTCGCGTCAACGCCTTCAACCAGAACCGCGGCGCCGCCGCCGTGCTGCGCACGATCCCGAGCAAGATCCTGACGCTGGAGCAGTTGCACGCGCCCAGGATCTTCGGTGAACTGGCCCTCAAGCCGCGTGGGCTGGTGCTGGTGACCGGCCCCACGGGCTCGGGCAAGTCCACCACGCTGGCGGCGATGATCAACCACCTGAACGAGAGGGAGTACGGCCACGTGCTGACGGTGGAGGACCCGATCGAGTTCGTGCACGAGTCCAAGAAGTGCCTCATCAACCAGCGCGAGGTCGGGCCGATGACGCACAGCTTCGCCAACGCGCTGCGCTCGGCCCTGCGCGAGGACCCGGACGCCATCCTGGTGGGCGAGATGCGCGACCTGGAAACCATCCGCCTGGCCATGACCGCCGCCGAAACCGGCCACCTGGTGTTCGGCACGCTGCACACCTCGTCGGCCGCCAAGACGATCGACCGCATCATCGACGTCTTCCCCGCCGAGGAGAAGGAGATGGTGCGCGCCATGCTGTCCGAGTCGCTGCAGGCGGTGATCTCGCAGACGCTGTGCAAGACCAAGGACGGCGCGGGCCGCGTGGCGGCGCACGAGATCATGATCGGCACGCCCGCCATCCGCAACCTGATCCGCGAGGCCAAGGTGGCGCAGATGTACTCGTCCATCCAGACCGGCCACGGCGCCGGCATGCGGACGCTGGACCAGAACCTGGCCGAGCTGGTGCGCCGCAACGTCATCAGCGCGGCCGAGGCGCGCGGCAAGGCGAAGATTCCCGAGAACTTCCCCGGGTGACCGGTTTTTTGAGTGAAATTGGCCTCTAGCCCGCATGAACACTGCGCCAGCAGCTACTGATTAAAGAGCGCAAGGAGTGCCCGACCATGGAACGCGACCAGGCCAGCAAATTCATCAACGACCTGCTCAAGCTGATGCTCACGCGCAAGGGCAGCGACCTGTTCATCACGGCCGACTTTCCGCCCGCGATCAAGGTGGACGGCAAGGTGACCAAGGTGTCGCCGCGGAACCTGACCGGCGCCCACACCCTGGCGCTGGTGCGCGCGGCGATGAACGACAAGCAGGCCGCCGAGTTCGAGCGCACCAAGGAGTGCAACTTCGCCATCTCGCCGGCCGGCATCGGGCGCTTCCGCTGCAACGCCTTCGTGCAGCAGGGCCAGATGGGCATGGTCCTGCGCGTGATCCCGCAGGAGCTGCCCACCATCGACAAGCTGGGCATGCCGCCGATCCTGAAGGACGTGGCGATGAGCAAGCGCGGCCTGGCCATCCTGGTGGGCGCCACCGGCTCGGGCAAGTCCACCACGCTGGCGGCGATGGTGGACTGGCGCAACCTCAACAGCCACGGCCACATCATCACCGTCGAAGACCCGGTGGAATTCGTGCACCCGCACAAGAACTGCATCGTCACCCAGCGCGAGGTGGGCCTGGACACCGAGACCTGGGAAGCGGCGCTGAAGAACAGCCTGCGGCAGGCGCCCGACGTGATCCTGATGGGCGAAATCCGCGACCGCGCGACCATGGAGCACGCGGTGGCCTTCGCCGAAACCGGCCACCTGTGTCTGGCCACGCTGCACGCCAACAGCGCCAACCAGGCGCTGGACCGCATCATCCACTTCTTCCCCGAGGAGCGGCGCATGCAACTGCTGATGGACCTGTCGCTGAACCTGCGCGCGCTCATCTCGCAGCGCCTGATCGGCAAGCAGGACGGCAAGGGCCGCACGGCGGTGGTGGAGATCATGCTCAACTCGCCGCTCATCTCCGACCTGATCTTCAAGGGCGAGGTCGGCGAGATCAAGGAAGTCATGAAGAAGAGCCGCGAGCTGGGCATGCAGACCTTCGACCAGGCATTGTTCGACGCCTTCGAGGCCAACCTCATCAGCTGCGAGGACGCCCTGCGCAACGCCGACTCGGCCAACGACCTGCGGCTGCAGATCAAGCTGACCAGCCAGCGCGCCAAGTCGCTCGACCTGGCGGCGGGGACGGAGCACCTGCGGATCGTCTGAATCCGGCGGGGTCGGGCGCTGCTTTGGAATTTCAAGCCAGATCGGCTGCAAGCCGGCGCGGGTATTGCGCCGGAAGCTATCAATTTTGAATATCGAGCGTCCAGCGTGAACAACCTGCGCTCAACGCGGATTACGACCGCGGCTACGCCGCTGCCTTCATCATGAAATCCACGTGCACGGCATCGTAGGGAAAGGCGATGTTCCCCTCGTCCGTTTTTTCCAGCACCCCGGCGGCCAGCAGGGCATGCACATCGGTGTGCACGCCCTTCACATCGCGGCCCACGCGGCGGGCCACCTCGCGCAGGGTCACCGGGCCGGCGCCGCACAGCGCCTGCACGATCTCCCAGCGCTTCACGGTCAGGGCAGACCACAGCGCCTGAACGGTGGGGAACGTGATGAACGCGCCCACCGGGCGCCCTTGCCGCATGGCCTCGACGAAGCGCGCATCCAATGTGCGCCGATCAGCCACTTCGATGGTCACAGTGTTCATGGTTCACCTTCCAGTTCTGCACGTCCTGCCAGAAGTCCGCCAGCAATTGCTCGGGCGTGGTGAAGGCGTAGGGATGTTCGTCCGCGCCGACGTGCCGGTGGTCGCCTTTGCCCGCTTCGTTGTCGTAGCGCACCACGCATGTCCCCCTCGACCACGTAGGCCAACCGGTATTTCAACGTGTGCGCGCTGCCTTTCAGCGGCGCCGGCAGCAGCCAGACCACGCGCTCTACAAAGCTGTTCTCGCTCAGCACCTCGCGTGATCTGATCAACTGATGCGCCTTCCGCATGCTGTAAATTGTTCCAACACGCAAGCGCTTTGTCAATGCGCCCCTGGCATCGCATCTCCGGCATTTCCAGCCCTCGCTGACGTAACCGCTTCCTACAATGCCCCGATGAGCACGACCATCCACCCCAAGACCTACGAATCCACACCCGCCCGCCAGGTCGCCTTCCTCGGCCTGGGCGTGATGGGCTACCCCATGGCCGGCCATCTGGCGCTGGCGGGGCACCAGGTGACCGTCTACAACCGCGGCCCGGCCAAGGCCGAGGCGTTTCGCGCGCAGCTGGCCGGCACCGGCCGCGTGCACGGCGCACCCACGCCGGCCGACGCGGCGCGCGGCGCCGACATCGTGTTCTGCTGCGTCGGCAACGACGATGATCTGCGCTCGGTGGTGCTGGGCGGGCAGGGCGCGCTCGCCGGCATGAAACCGGGCGCCGTGTTCGTGGACCACACCACGGCCTCGGCCGACGTGGCGCGCGAACTCGACGCCGCCGCCCGCGCGCTGGGCCTGCACTTCATCGACGCGCCCGTCTCGGGCGGCCAGGCCGGCGCGCAGAACGGCCAGCTCACCGTCATGTGCGGCGGCGAGGCGGCGCCGTTCGACGCCGTGAGGCCGGTGGCCCTGGCCTTCTCGCGCGCCTTCACGCTGATGGGGCCGAGCGGCGCCGGCCAGTTGACCAAGATGGTCAACCAGATCTGCATCGCCGGGCTGGTGCAGGGCCTTGCCGAGGCCATCGCCTTCGGGCAGAAAGCCGGTCTGGACATGGCGCAGGTGCTGGGCGTCATCGGCAAGGGCGCGGCGCAGAGCTGGCAGATGGACAACCGCGGCAAGACCATGGTGGCCGACCAGTTCGACTTCGGCTTCGCCGTGGACTGGATGCGCAAGGACCTGGGCCTGGTGCTGGACGAGGCCCGCCGCAACGGCGCGCGCCTGCCCGTCACCGCCCTGGTGGACCAGTTCTACGCCGACGTGCAGCAGATGGGCGGCGGCCGCTGGGACACGTCCAGCCTGATCCGCCGCCTGAAGTAAGCGCCGCTGTCGGCGGGCGTCGCGCACCCGATCTTCCGCCGCCGGACACAGGGGAACCCAAAGACGCGAAAGGCCGCGGAGCAGGCCATGCCAGCAACCGTCGTGGCCCGGCTTTGCCGGGCCACGACGGTGCCCCCTTCGAGGGGGGAGGAGGAACAACGCGAAGCGTGTGGAGCCTGGGGGTGGCCTATTTCACCGGCGGCAGCGTCTGCACCTGGATGGGCTGCTGCGGCTGCACGATGGTCGGCTGGGTGACCGGGTGCGTGACCACGCCTTCGGGCGTGGGTGAGCCGCCGATGCCCGGCACCGACGTCACCGGCGCCGGCGCGGGCGTGACGCCGGACGCGTCGCTGGGGTGCAGCGCGGCCTGCTCGCTGATGAAGTCGACCACGCGCACCACGCGCTGCACGCCGCCGGTGGTGCGCGCCACCTCGGTGGCCAGGTCGGTCTCGCGATGGGTCAGGCGGCCCATCAGGTAGATGGTGCCGCGCTCGGTCACCACCTTGATGCTGTTGGCCGGCACGCCGTTGGCGTTGAGCAGGCTGGACTTGACCTTGCCGGTGATCAGCGTGTCGTTGGAGCGCTGGGCCAGCGTCGAATCGGCCATCACCGCCAGCTCGTTGACCACGCCCGCCACGTCGGGCGTGCCGGCCACCGCCGCCTGCACGCGCTGGCGGATTTCCTCGGTGGGCACCTCGCCGGTCAGCAGCGCCTTGCGGTAGTAGCTGGTGATGTTGATGTGGCCGCGCCCGCCCAGCACCTCGCTGGCGCGGCTGCCGGCGCGCAGCTCGATGGTCTGGTCGGACACCTGGGTGCCGGGGCTGCGGCGGTCGATGGCCACCAGGCCGCCCACGGCCGCGGCGCCGCCGACCACGGCGGCCGCGCAGCCCGCCAGGCCGGCGGCGGCCAGGGCCAGGCACAGGGCGGCGGAGCGGGTGGAAAGGGATGTCATGCGGAGTTCTCCTCGTCGCCAAGCAGTTGTTGATCGAGGCCGTCGCACAGGCGCTGCCCAGCGCGCGGATCTGCGCGGCAAAGGCATCGGCGTACTCGCCGCGCCGCGCCACGGCGGTCAGCGTGGCGGCGTCGGTGCCCAGCGCCAGCGCGGGCAGCTCGGGCCGGGGCCGGTCGAGCCCGCCCACCAGCAGCGCCGCCACGTACTGCGCCAGCGCCCCCGAGGCGCCGTTGCCGCACACCAGCACCTTGCCGCCCCCGGTGACGCAGGCCAGCAGCGCCTGCGTGGCCTCGGCGACGGGCCGGGCCAGGGCCTGCGCCCACTGGTACTTCAGGTCGGCGCTGTCGATGAACTGCTGTTGGATGCGGTGCTCTAGCATTAATAGCAATCATAGCGGCGCCGGCGCCGGCTTTGCCTGGTTATTTGCTTCAACCGGCATCGAACGCGGCGCGCAGCCACTCGATGTGCTCGCCGTCGATCGCCACCACGTCGAACCGGCACGGCGGCGGCGCGGGCAGCCGCAGCAGGTAGTGCCGCGCCGCCAGCACGATGCGCCGCTGCTTGGCCGCGCCCACGCTGGCCGCCGCGCCGCCGTGCGTGCCGGCCGCGCGGGCGCGCACCTCGACGAACACCAGCGTGCCATCCGCCTCGCGCAGGATCAGGTCGATCTCGCCGCCGCCGCGCCCCGGCGTCCGATAATTGCGCTCGACCAGCCGCAGGCCCTGCCGCCGCAGGTGCGCCAGGGCGGCGTCTTCCGCCGCGCCGCCGCGCGCCCGGGTGGTGCCGCCGGGCGGCCCCTTGAAGAAGTTCAGCAGCGCCATCGCCATGGCCTATCGGAAGGTGTCTCCATGTCCGTCGCAGCGCCCATCGGCAAGCCCTCGTTCGACAGCGCGCTGCACGCCGCGCGGCAGGCCGCGGGGCCGCAGCATTATCCGGCCGGGGCGCTGTACGCCGTGGCCACGCCCATCGGCAACCTGGCCGACATCACCCTGCGCGCGCTGCACGTGCTGCAAATCGCCGACGCCATCGCCTGCGAGGACACGCGCCACACGCAGCGACTGCTGCGCAGCTACGGCATCGACGGCCGGCCGCTGATCGCCGTGCACGAGCACAACGAGGCCGAGGCCGCCCAGCAGGTGCTGGAGCGCCTGCGGCGCGGCGAGCGCGTGGCCTACGCCAGCGACGCCGGCACGCCCGCCGTCAGCGACCCCGGCGCGCGGCTGGCGGCGGCCTGCGCGCAGGCGGGCCTGCGCGTGGTGCCGCTGCCCGGCGCCAGCAGCGTGACCACGGCCATCAGCGCGGCGGGGCTGGCGGGCGACGGCCGCTTCGTGTTCATGGGCTTTTTGCCGGCCAAGGCGGGGGAGCGCACCGCCGCTGCCCAGGCGCTGGCGCAGGAGCGCCGCGCCGTGGTGCTGCTGGAGGCGCCGCACCGCATCGCCGCCCTGGCCGACGCGCTGGCCGCGCTGGGCGAGCGCCCGGTGACCGTGGGGCGCGAGCTGACCAAGCAGTTCGAGCAGATCGCCACCCTGCCGTGCGCCGGCCTGGCCCACTGGCTGGCGGCCGACGCGCAGCGCCAGCGCGGCGAGTTCGTGCTGGTGCTGCACCCCTTCGACGCCGCGCCGCCCGAGGGCGAAGGCGAGCGCGTGCTGAAGCTGCTTTTGCCTGAGCTGCCGCTGAAGACCGCCGTCAGGCTGGCCGCCGAGCTGACCGGCGCGCCACGCAACGTGCTCTACGGGCAGGCGCTGGCGTTGAAGGCGGCGGCGGACTGATTCTTGAATCAAATCGGCCATGAACCCGCATGGGTATTTCGTCAAAAGCTATCAAAAAAATAGCACATCACTTGAAGAACGCATAACCCACGAAGATCGCCGCCACCAGCCCCACGGCGTCGGCGACCAGCGCGCAGGGCAGGGCGTGGCGCGTGTGCTTGACGCCCACGCTGCCGAAGTACACCGCCAGCACGTAGAAGGTGGTCTCGGTCGAGCCCTGGATGATGGCGGCCAGCTTGGCCGGAAACGAATCGACGCCGTGCGCCTGCATCACGTCCACCATCAGCCCGCGCGCGCCCGAGCCGGACAGGATCTTCATCAGCCCCACGGGCACGGCGGGCAGGAAGTCGGTGGGCAGCCCCAGCGCCGCCACGGCCGCGCCGAGGGCGCCCATCGCCACGTCCATCAGCCCGGCGGCGCGGAACAGGGCGATGGCCGCCAGCATCGCCACCAGGTAGGGAATGATCTGCACGGCCACGCCAAAGCCCTCCTTGGCGCCGTCGACGAAGGCCTCGTACACGTTCACGCGGCGCACCGCGCCGGCCACCAGGAACAGCGCGATCACGCCCAGGATGGCGCCCGCGCCCACCACGCCCATCCATTGCGCGGCCTGCTCCGGCGGCTGCCGCGACAGCCACCACACCAGCGCGCCCGCCGCCGCCGCGAAGCCCGCCAGCGGCCCCAGCAGGCTGGCGCGCCACAGCGGGATGCGCTGCACCGCCGCCACCGCCAGCAGCGCCGCCAGCAGCGAGCAGGCGGTGGCGACCAGCGTGGGCACGAAGATGTCCGCCGCGTTGAAGCCCGTCAGCCCCTGCCGGGCGGCCAGCGTCTGGCGGATGGCGATGACCGAGGTGGGGATCAGCGTCAGCCCGGCGGTGTTGAGCACCAGGAACATGACCTGCGCGTTGGTGGCGGTGTCGGGCCGGGGGTTGAGCGACTGCAGCTCCTGCATAGCCTTCAGGCCCAGCGGCGTGGCGGCGTTGTCCAGGCCGAGCAGGTTGGCGCTGATGTTCAGCGTCATCGCGCCCTGCGCCGGGTGCCCGGCCGGCACGCCGGGAAAGAGCTGGCGCATCACCGGGTTCACCGCGCGGGCGAAGGCGTCGATCATGCCGGCCTGCTGGCCGATGCGCATCAGCCCCAGCCACAGCGCCATCACGCCGACCAGGCCCAGCGACACCTCGAAGCCGCCGCGGGCGGCGTCGAACAGGGCGCTCATCAGGCGCGGCAGCGCCGCCGCGTCGCCGCCCAGGGTCTGCACCAGCGCGGCGGCGATGGCGCACAGGATGAAGCCCAGCCAGACCCAGTTCAGAATCAAATTCGCCTCCAGCCAGCGACAGACAAGCGTTGGAAGCTATTGTAAATGTAGCTAAGCGGCGCTGACGGCAGCGCGCCACGCATTTCCAGCCGGCGGGGCGGTTGGCATGCCCATGCGGCCTTGCTGACGGTAACAAGCGATCAACGGCCAGCCCTGGCGTGAATGGATCAGGCCATTCGGTGGCGCCCCATCGCCGCCCCGTGCGCGCTGTTACGCAAATGCCCGCCGGGTCCGTCCCATTGATGATGCGCCCGCGTTGAGCCCTACCTAGCATGAACTCGCATCGCCGCGAACCTCAGCCCTGACGGATCACGGCCGATTGCCATTCAGACGCGGCCGCTTCGCACTGCCTTGCCAGGCCACGATGGGTGTTTGTTCAACCCTTTTTGGAGGTAAATGGCATGACTGCAGTCGACAACAACGATGCCCTGAAGCGCGCCGCGCTGAAGGTGATCTCCGCGCAATCCGGACTCAAGAGCCCGGTGCTGGTGCACGCGGCCGAAGACGTGGTTCCCTCCACGGGCCAAAGGATCCATCGCTTCTTCGCCACCGACAAGGCCAGGCCGAACGGCCCCGCCGCCAGCGTGGTGCTGGACGACAGCGGCGCGGAGGTGGATTTCGCCCGGCTCGCCGCGTCCGAGACCAAGCGCTTCTTCGCGCCGGCGATCAGCGCGGTGGCGGATGCCGTGCTGGAGCCGATCAAGGTCAAGATCGATCCACCCCGAAACGACCTGACGCTGAAGGAATGCGACACGTTCAGGGAGACGGTCACGGTGTTCATCCCCGCCACCGCGGCGCTGGCCAAGGCCGACATTTATTTCCTGGCCGACACCACGGGCAGCATGGAGCCCATCCTGGCCGCCGTGCGCGCGGGTGCCGGGGCCATCCTGGGCGGGCTGGGGGGTTTCGACTTCGCGTTCGGCGTCGGCAACTACAAGGATTTCGGCTCCGGCGATCCCTACGCCTTTCAGCCGCAGCAAAGCGTGACCAAGGTGGCCGCCAGCGTGCAGGCCGCCATCAACGCCTGGTCGGCCAGCGGCGGCGGTGACACGCCCGAGGGCCAGTTCTTCGCGCTCGACCGGCTGGCCGAGCCGGCGGGCGGCCCGATCGGCTGGCGCGCCGATTCGACGCGCATCATCGTCTGGTTCGGCGACGCGCCGGCGCACGATCCGGTGTGCGCCGCCCTCTCGGGCCTGCCGGGCGCCATCACCGAAGCCAGCGTGACCGCCAAGCTGGTGGGCGAGAAGATCGCCGCGATCGCCATCAGCACCACCACCGGCACGCCCGGCGCGCTGGACGCCGACCCGGCGCCGCTGTCCACCGACTACAGCGGCGCCTGCGGCGCGCCCGGCGGCAGCGCCGGCCAGGCCACGCGCATCGCGGCGGCGACCGGCGGCATCCACGCCACCGGCATCGACGCGACGACCATCGTGCAGACCATCATCGACCTGATCAAGAAGGTGCTGGGGCCGATCAACAACGTGTCGCTGGTGCCGGACGCCGTGGTGGCGCCGTTCGTCGATTCGATCACGCCGGCCGGCGGCCATGGCCCGCTGCCGCGCGACAAGGACCACACGCTGAAGTTCGACGTCGCCTTCTCGTCCGACCACCTCGACTGCGCCACGCGCGAGCGGGTGTTCGTCGGCGCGCTCGACGTCGTCGTCGACGGCGCGGTCGTCGGGCGCAAGCCGACGCGCATCACGGTGCCGGCCTGTCCCTTCACCTACAGCGTCAAGTTCGTGTGCGGCACGCAGCCCGAGTGCGGCTGCGAATGCGCGCCGGTGCGGCCGGGCACCTACGCGACCGAGATCAACATCCACAACTTCAAGTGCCACGACGCGGTGATCGAAACGCACCTGATCCCGCTGGTGCTGGGCGGCGCCGCCGCCGGGCGCAACCCGCGGGCGGCCACGCGCAAGGCGAGCGAGCGCACGGTGCTGCGCGCCGACACGGCGACGATGATCGACTGCTGCCGCATCGGCGAGATGCTGCTGGGCGCGCCGTCGTCCGGTCCGCAGCCGCTCGCGATCGGCTATCTGGAGATCGTGAGCAACGTGGAACTGCGGGTGACCGCGGTCTACACCGCGAGCGACCCCAAGGCCAATGGCTTGAGCATGGACGTCGAGACGGTGCAGCCGCGGCTCAAATAGCCCGCCCGCGCGTGCAAGGGGGAACGTGCGGAGCCGCGTGCCTCCTTTTTTTGTCGCCGGGCCGCCCCAAGACAAAAATGCCCCCTCGGGGGGCAGCGGACCACGCGAAGCGGGGGAGCGCGGGGGCTTTTTTTTCCTGCAACGTGTTCACGTTCGGCAGGGCAGCCTCATTTCCCGCAGCACTGCTTGTACTTCTTGCCGCTACCGCACGGGCACGGGTCGTTGCGACCCACCTTCTCGCTGCGCGCCGGCGCGATGCGCGGGCCCAGGCTGCGGGCGATGTCGTGCAGGTCGTACACCGCCCAGATGGCCTCGCCGAAGGCATCGAAGCGGGCCTCGCTCACGCTGGGCGGGCCGACCTCGTCGTACAGGTTCATCGCCGGCGCGGCGCGGTCGCCCTCCAGCAGCTCGGCGATGCAGTCCACCGCGTCGGCCATCGACTCGGCGATCTCCTTGTCGCGCGGCGGCGCCCAGTCGTCGGCCCAGTGATCGACGGCGGCCATGAAGCCGGCCGCCCACACCTGCCCCAGCGCGGGCGGCGGGCCGTCGGGCGCGGCGGCGGCGCGCTCGTCCTCGGGCAGGGCGGCCAGCAGGCCGCGCCAGTCCATCACCGCCGGCGCCAGGGCGCGCTCGTCGTCCAGCGCGTCCACCGGCGCCTGCAGCGCGGCGCGCAGCTGCGACTCGCGCGCCAGCCAGTGCATGCTGAAGTGCGTGCGCTCGGCCTCGCTGCCGAACACCTCGGCGCCGCCGGGGCCGAACAGCGCCGGCAGCCACTCGTCCTGCGGCACCGCGCGGCGCATGCACAGCAGCGCCGTCATCAGGCCCTCGCAGAACTCCCACTGCGGCGTGGTGTCGGGGTGGCGCTCGCGCAGCGCGTCCAGCGCGTCCTCCAGCGCGTCGAGCGTGGCGGAGGTGGCATCGTCGAGGTCGTCGTCCTGGGGCGTGGCGGGGTCGGTCATGGGCGCGGTGGGTTGAGGGGTCGCGCCGATCGTACCCCCGGTTCAGGCGTACAGCCCGCGCCCGCGCGCGTGCAGCCGCGACAGGCCCAGCAGCGCGTCGGTGAAGGGCGTGGGCACGCCGGCGAGCTGGCCCAGCTCGCGCACCGAGCCGACCAGCGCGTCGATCTCGACCGCCTTGCCGGCCTCCACGTCCTGCAGCATCGAGGGCCTGAAGGCGCCCAGCCTGCGCGTGACCGCGTGGCGGTCCTCGGGCGTCTGCTCGATGGGCACGCCGAGGCGCGCGCCGATCTCGCGCGCCTCGGCCATCACGCGGCTGGCGAAGCCGCGCACCAGCTCGTCGTCCAGCACGCGGTCGGCGGTGGCGCCGGTGAGGGCGCTGATGGGGTTGATGGTCATGTTGCCCCACAGCTTGTACCAAACGTCCTGCTGGATGCGCGGCGAGGCGGTGGCGTCGAAGCCCGCCCCGCGCAGCAGCGCCGCCAGTGCCCGCAGCCGGGGCGTGTCGCCGGCGGCCGGCTCGCCCACGATGAGGCCGTTGCCGAAGTGGCGGCGCACCACGCCCGGCGCATCCAGCGAGCAGCTGGCGTGCACCACGGCGCCGATGACGTGGCGGACGGGGATGGCCTGGCCGATGGCGCCGTCCGGGTCCACCGACTGCAGGCGCGCGCCCGCCAGCGCGCCGCCAAAGCCCTGTGGAAACCACCAGGGCACGCCGTTCATCGCCGTCAGCACCACGGTCTCGGGCCCCAGCAGCGGGCCGATGTGCCACGCCACCTGGGCCAGGGCAGGCGCCTTGACGGCGACGATGACGAGGTCCTGCGCGCCCAGCTCCGCTGGGTGCTCGGCGGCGCGCACCGGGTGGGCGCGCTCGCCGCCGGCCCCGTCCTCGCGCAGGCGCAGGCCGTGTGCGCGCAGGGCCGCCAGGGTGTCGCCGCGCGCGACGGCGCTCAGGTCGGCGCCCTGGGCGGCCAGCCGGGCGCCCAGCCAGCCGCCAATGGCGCCGGCGCCGTAAATCGTGATTTTATTGAACATTTCAGCCTCTAGCCCTTATCCATATTGCGCTGGTAGCTTCTTTTTTAATAGCATCAGTCCAGCGGCCAGGGCGTGGACGGCGGCAGAGGCGCGGGGTTGGCCTGGGGTGCCGGCGCGCGTCCCGGCGCCAGCGCCGCCGCGGCGCGCCACCAGGGCACGGCGCGCGGTCCGTGGGCCGGCTCCACCGCCTCGCCCAGGCGCGGCATGAGCAGGTGCGCGCCTTGCGGCGGCGGCAGCGCCAGCAGCGTCTCGGCCGGCTCGTCCCAGTCGTGCGTGGACAGCGCGAAGGTGCCCCAGTGCACCGGCAGAAAGGCGCCGCCGCCCAGCAGGTCCAGCGCCTTCAGCGCGTTGCGCGGCCCCAGGTGGATGTCGCCCCAGGCGGGGTGGAAGGCGCCCACCTCCAGCATCACCAGGTCGAAGGCGCCGAAGCGCTGGCGGATGGCGGCGTACTCCGCCGTCAAGCCCGTGTCGCCGCTGAAGAACACGCGGTGGCGCGGCGTCTCGATCACCAGCGACGACCACAGCGTGCGGTTGCGGTCCTTGAAGCCCCGGCCCGAGAAATGCTGCGACGGCGCGGCGTGCACCGCCAGCTCGGCGCCGGGCAGGCGCCAGGCCTGCCACCAGTCCAGCTCGTGGATGCGGGCAGGGGGCACGCCCCACGCCTCCAGGTGCCCGCCCACGCCCAGCGAGGTGACGAAGGGCACCTGCGGCTGCAGCCGCGCCAGCTGCCGGATGGTGCCGTAGTCCAGGTGGTCGTAGTGGTCGTGCGAGATCAGCACGGCATCGAGCGGCGGCAGGCTCTTCAAGGGCACCGGCATCGGCTGGAAGCGCTTGGGCCCGGCCCACCGCGTGGGCGAGGCGCGCGGGCCCCACACCGGGTCGGTCAGCACGCGCAGGCCGTCGATCTCGATCAGCACCGTGGAGTGGCCCAGCCAGGTGGCGCGCAGCCCGCTGCTCGCTGGCCGCTGCCAGTCGTCCAAGGGCTTCACCGACGGCAGCGGCCCTGGCGGCAGGCGCCGCTCGCCCGGGCACAGCAGGTCGCGCATGGACGGGAACGGCACCGCCGCATCGCGCAGCCCCGGCGCAATGGGATGCAGGTTGCGAAAGCCCTCGCCCGCCCAGCGCGGCGAGGCGCGCATGCGTTCGAGGCGGGCGCCCTGGGCGCGTTGGGCGAGGGACGTCATGGTGGGTTTGAGCCGGTTTCGGCCTCGGTCATGCGGTCGCGCGGGTTGTGGCTCTTCAGGCCCTTGATGGCCTTGTGGTCCTTGACGCTGACGCCGGCCCACTCCTGGTGAATGAAGTTGGTCAGGATGGCGGATTCCTGGCCCTCCTTGATGCCGTGGCCGCGCCAGTAGTCGGTGAGCTTGTTGCGCGTTTCCTGGCCCGTCAGGCGCTGCTTGCCGTCCGGAGAGGCCAATTTCAACTGTACGATTTTCTCGTACGGTTGCCCGGAACCCGCTTCTTGCGCCAACTTTCGCTTGGGGTCTGACCAGTAGCGGCGCGCGTTGCTGCTGTCGGTGAGCACCTGCACCACGTCCACGACAGAAAACCACCACGTATCGGTGGCTTCGTCATGCACGCGGCGGATGCCACGGCCTTCAAACCGGGTCGGCGGGATCGTCACTGGGTCGCTCCTTGATTGTTCTTGTGCCGGATGATGCCGAACTATTGGGCACCGGCCTCGCCGGCGGTCTTCATATCGGTTGTTCATGGCGCGGCGCGCCACCCGCGGCGCATGAAACCGGACCGCCGGACGCAGAGCACGCGAAGGATTCGCGTCCTTCGCGTCCATCTGTCTTTGTTTCATTTGGACACACAAATCACTAATTTACGTGATGGCGGCGGCGCGCCGTTCCCTCCATGCTCGGGCGGTTTCATTTCATTACCGGACCCACACCATGATTACGCTTCCCTCCCGCCTGTCCCCGTGCCTGCACTTGCCGAGGAGGTGTCCGCTGCCGCGCCTGGGCGTGGCCCTGGCGGCGGCGCTGCTGGCGGCCAGCGCCCAAGCCGCCACCCTCTCCGTCACCAACGGCGGCAACAGCGGCACGGGCAGTTTGCGCGACGTACTGGCTAACGCCAGCCCTGGCGACACCATCGACTTTGCCCCTGGCGTGGTCACGGTGTACTTGGCCAGCGAGCTCGCGCTGGCGCGGGACGTCACCATCCACGGCCCCGGCGTCACGCTCGACGGGCAACTGAAGGGCCGCGTGCTGCAAGTCAACACGGGCGTCAACGCCACGCTCCGTGGCCTCACCCTCACCAACGGCCTGCTGGCCGGCAAGGGCATTGACTGGAACGGCAACCAGGCCAGCGGGTCTTCTTACGGCGCCGGCATTCTGAACAACGGCACCCTGGTGCTGGATGGCGTGAAGGTGCAGGGCAACTACGCCACGGGCGGGGGGGGGGGGGAGGTGGCACCTTCGGCGGCGGCGGCGGCGGCAGCAGCGGCGTGAAGAACAGCGCCGGGTTGACAGGCGCGGGCGGCAACGGCGGCGCTACAAGCAGCGGGGCGGGCGGCACCGGCGACGCCGCCAACCCCACCGGTGGTGCGGGATCCGGTGTTAACACAGGCGGCAATGGCAGCAATGGGGGAGGTGCCGGCGGCGGCGGCGGCGGCCTCGGCTTCGGCGGCGGCGGCGGCGGATGGGCCGGTGGCGGTGGAGCCGGAGGGCGGCTTGGTGCGGGCGGCGGCGGCTTCGGCGGCGGGGGGGGTGATTGGAACGGCGGTGGCGGCAGCAATGGAAGCGCCGGCGGCGGCGGCGGCGGCACCTACGGCGGCAGCGGCGGCAGCGGCGCAGCCGGTAATGATGCAGGAGTCGACGCCGGCTATGGCCGTGGCGGCGGTGGCGGCTACGCGGCGCTGAGCGGCGTTTGGGTCGGCGGCGGCGGCGGCGCGGGCGGCAACAGCGGCGACAGCGGCGGCGCGGCGGCGGGCGGCATTTACAACGCGGCGGGCGCCACGCTCACGGTGCAAGGCGCTGGCTGCGCCGTCAGCGCCAACCTGGCGGCGGGCGGCGGCGGCCCTGGCTACCGCGGCGGCGGGGCCGCCGTGGGCGGGCTGTGGAATGCCGGTGTGCTGAACATCACGCCCGCCTGCCAGGCAGCGGTGAGTGGCAATGCCGCCGGCGGCGGGCGCGGGGGCAACAGCGGTGGCCCTGCGGCTGCCAGCGCTAACCTGGGGGGCAGCGGCACCACCAACACGGTCTTTGGGCTGCAAGTGGCCGTCAGCGGCGGCGGCAGTGTGTCGGCGGCAACCCCTCCGACACCGCAGTCGGGCGGCATAAGCACCTGTACCAGTACCGGCGGCGCCGCCTGCCTGGCGCTGTATGACTCGGCCTGGCCCGCCGTGCAGGTCACCCTCACGGCCACGCCGGCAGCCGGCCAGCACTTCAGCGGCTGGGGCGGCAACTGCGCGGCGGGTGGTACCACCCCGCAGGCCACGGTCACGATGGACGGCGACAAAACCTGCACGGCCAGCTTTGAAATCAACAGCCACGACATCACCGCCACGGCCAGCCCCCCAGCAGGCGGCAGCGTGAGTTGCGACGACAGCACCGTCACCCACGGTGGCTCCACCACCTGCACCGCCAGCCCCCATGCGGGCTTCACCTTCAGCGGCTTCAGCGGCTGCGACAGCGTGAGCGGCATGGTTTGCAGCCTGAGCAACGTCACCCAACCGCGCAACGTGCAAGCCCACTTTGCGGCCATCACCACCTACAGCGGCACCACCGTGCCCGCCAGCGGCACCGGCGGCGCGGCCAGCGCCAGCTTCACGGGCGGCGGCGACAGCTGCCACTTTGACCCCACGCCCGGCGCCACCGCCTTCGTACCCGCGCCCGCCAACCCGCCGCGGGGCAAGGCGCTGCCGCAGGGCCTGTTCCAGTTCAAGCTGGTGGGCTGCGAGGAGGGCGGCACCGTGACCATGCAGGTGACCTGGCCCGAGCCGCTGTCAACCGCCATGGGCGACTACCTGAAGCACGGCTTCGCCACCCCGGCCGATATGGGCAGCAGCACGCGCAGCTACTTCGCGCCCGTTGGCATCGCCGTCAGCGGCCACACCGCCACCTTCAGCGTGACCGACGGCGGGCTGGGCGATGACGACTGGGCGCGGAACGGAGAGATCACCGATCCCAACGGCCCGCTGCGCGCGGCCGCGGCGCCCGCGCCCACGCCCGTGCCGGGCCTTGGCCCTTGGGCGCTGGCGCTGCTGGGCTTGCTGACCGCGCTGACCGCCGCGCTGCCGCGGCGCGCCACCCGCGGCGCATGAAATGGTTTGGCGTTGAGCGTTTTGCGTTTTCACGCTCAACGCCAAACGCAGGACGCACAACGGGCTGTTTCGTCTCAGTAGCCGGCACCGCTGGCGGCGGCCGTACCTTCCTTGAACTGGCCCAGCAGCGCCTGCGCCCCGCTGGCCAGCAGCGCGGTGTCGATGCCCACGGCCACGAACAGCGCGCCGGCCGCCAGCCACTTGCGCGCCCGCGGCTCGCTGGTGGCAAGAATGCCGGGGGCCTTGCCGGCCTTCAGGATGCGGGCAATGCCCTGCTCGATGGCGGCCTGCACGTCGGGGTGGGCGGCGTTGCCGGGGTGGCCCATGCTGGCGGAAAGATCCGCCGGGCCGATGAACACGCCGTCCACGCCGGGGGTGGCGGCGATGGCGTCGAGGTGGCGCATGGCCAGCGCGGTTTCGGCCTGCACCAGCACGCAGACCTGGCCGTTGGCCTCGTGCACGTAGCGCGGGTGCGCGTTCCAGCGCGCGGAGCGCGCCAGCGAACTGCCCATGCCGCGCACGCCGGCGGGCGGGTAGCGGCAGGCGGCGGCCACCTGCGCGGCCTGCTCGGGGGTGTCCACCATGGGCACCAGCAGGGTCTGGGCGCCGATGTCGAGGTACTGCTTGATGAGCGCGGTGCCGGCCTCGCCGGTGCCCAGCGGCACGCGCACCACGGGGTGCGAGCGGGCGTCGCCAAAGGCGTGCTGGGCGCTGGCCACGCCCTGCAACTGGCCGAGGGTGGAGCGCAGGTCGTTGGGCGCGTGCTCGCCGTCCAGCAGCAGCCAGTCGTAGCCGATGCCGGCCAGCAGCTCGGTGCTGTAGGGGCTGGCCAGCGCGGCCCACAGGCCGATCTGGGTGCGGCCCTCGGCCAGGGCCTGCTTGAAGGGGTTGTGCGGGGTTTTCATGGTCGCCTTGTGTTTTGCGTCCCGTGGATTCTGGCGCAGCCCGGCGCCCAAGGCCGCGCCCTGGCGCTGGCCAATGGCGTCGGCGCGCTCGGCTCGCTGCCCTACAACGTCAACTACTTCCGCCACACGCCGACCGCGCCCGACGCCGCGCGCGAAACCGGCCGCACCGACTTCACGCCCCTGTGGGGCGGCCAGAACGCCAGCGGCTGACGCAGCGCGCCGGCGGCGGAGATCACGCGGGCGCTGGCGCGGGGCTGGGGCTGAGGAGGCCGGAAGGCGGCCCCGCGGCGTGCGCGCCAGGTGATTTTTTTCGAGGGCCGCTGCGCCATTGCCTGCAAAATGAACAGCATGGCCCATGGCGCTCTGATCCAGACACTCGCCGCCGCGCTCGGCCTGGCGCTGCTGCTGGGCTTCGTGGCCGCGCGGCTGCGCGTGCCGGCGCTGGTGGGCTACCTCGTGGCGGGCGTCATCATCGGGCCGTTCACGCCCGGTTTCGTGGCCGACAGCGACATCGCGGCGCAACTGGCCGAGATCGGCGTGATGCTGCTGATGTTCGGCGTCGGGCTGCATTTCTCGCTGGGCGACCTGCTGGCGGTGCGGCGCATCGCGCTGCCGGGCGCGCTGGTGCAGATCGTGGCCGCCACGCTGATGGGGGCCGGGCTGGCCACCTGGTGGGGCTGGTCGCTGGGCGCCGCGCTGGTGTTCGGACTGGCGCTGTCGGTGGCCAGCACCGTGGTGCTGCTGCGCGCGCTGGAGCACATGGGCCTGCTGGACACGCACACCGGCCGCATCGCGGTGGGCTGGCTGGTGGTGGAGGACCTGGCGATGGTGCTGGTGCTGGTGCTGCTGCCGCCGCTGGCCGAGGCGCTGGGCGGCCGGGCCGGCGCCGCGGCGGGCGAGGAGGCGCACGGCGCGGCCTCGGTCTGGCACGCCCTGGGGACGACGCTGCTGCAGGTGGGCGGCTTCGTGGCGCTGATGCTGGTGGTGGGGCGGCGGCTGTTCCCGTGGGTGCTGTGGCAAGTCACGCGCACCGGCTCGCGCGAGCTGTTCACGCTGTGCGTGGTGGCGGCGGCGGTGAGCATCGCCTTCGCGTCGGCGGCGCTGTTCGGGGTGTCGTTCGCGCTCGGCGCCTTCTTCGCCGGCATGGTGATGCGCGAGTCCGAGTTCAGCCACCGCGCGGCGCAGGAGTCGCTGCCGCTGCGCGACGCCTTCGCGGTGATCTTCTTCGTCTCGGTGGGCATGCTGTTCGACCCGGCCGTGCTGCTGCAGCGGCCGCTGCAGGTGCTGGCGGTGGTGCTGGTCATCGTGCTGGGCAAGTCCTTCGCGGCCTGCGCGCTGGTGCTGGCCTTCCGCTACCCGCTGGCGACGGCGCTCACGGTGAGCGCCAGCCTGGCGCAGATCGGTGAGTTCTCCTTCATCCTGGTGGTGTTGGGCATGAAGCACGAACTGCTGCCGGACGAGGCGCGCAGCCTGGTGCTGGCGGGGGCGCTGATCTCCATCGCCCTCAATCCGCTGTGCTTCCAGGCCATCGGGCCGCTGCTGCGCTGGTTGCGCGTGCATTCGGCGCTGGCCCGGCGGCTGGAGCAGCGCGACGACCCGCTGGCCGAGCTGCCGCGGAGCACCGAGGCGCGCTACCTCTCGCGCCAGGTGGTGCTGGTGGGCTACGGCCGGCTGGGGCGGCGCATCGCCGACCAGCTGAAGGCGAGCGACGTGCCGTTCGTGGTGGCGGACCAGAACCGCGAGTTGGTCGAGCGGCTGCGCGAGCAGGGCTTCGCGGCCGTGTGGGGCAACGCCGCCGAGCCGGCGGTGCTGATCCAGGCGCACATCGCGCGCGCCCGCGTGCTGGTGGTGACCACGCCGGACACGCTGAACATCCGCCAGATGATCGCCACCGCGCGCACGCTCAACCCCCCGATCGAGATCGTGGTGCGCGGCCACAACGAGACCGAGGCGCAACTGCTGGTGCAGGAAGAGGCCGCCACGGTCTACATCGGCGAGCAGGAACTGGCGCGGGCGATGGCGCGCGACGTGCTGGAGCGGGCCATGGCGCCCCATTCGGAGGCGGGGGCGCTGAAGGCCTGGTAGGGCCGGCGTTTCGGGGCGCGCCCTCGGCCCTTACCCCGGCCGTCGTGCGGGGAGAGCGGGCGGAACAGCCGGCACATCCACTCGTTCGCTCTGTCGCGCCGGCCCACGCAGCCAGCGCGCCGCCGCTGCCCGCGGCAGGCCGGGGTCGCCGGTGGTCAGCAGTTGCAGCGCGCCGCCGCCGGGCGCGGAGGCC
The DNA here is from genome assembly GCF_016703145.1 of Ottowia sp. Taxonomy (GTDB): domain Bacteria; phylum Pseudomonadota; class Gammaproteobacteria; order Burkholderiales; family Burkholderiaceae_C; genus Ottowia. The sequence continues at coordinate 900,012 of NZ_JADJCO010000003.1, forward strand.
AGCAGACCGGCCTGCGCCAGCAGGCGCCGCGTCTGGCGCGCCACGGGCTCGCCGGTTTCGACCAGCCGCACGCCGTGGCCGGCCAGGCGCTGCAGCACGCTTTCGGCGAAGACGTAGTGCGTGCAGCCCAGCACCAACGTGTCGATGGCGCCTGTTTCAGTGCCAAATCGGCCCATGGCCCGCATGTACATTGTGCAGAGCGCTTCAATTTCTGCAGCGGCCGTGGCGCCGGCCAGTCCCTCGGCGACCGCCTGCTCGATGGCGTGAGCGAGGCCGTCGCAAGGCTGCACGATGAATTCGGCCTGCGACCGCAGCGAATCGAGCAGCCGTCCGAACTTGCCGCTGGCCAGCGTGCCGCGCGTGGCGATGACGCCCACGCGCCCGGTGCGCGTGGCCGCCACGGCGGGCTTGAGGGCGGGCTCCACGCCGACCACGGGCAGTCCGGGGTGGCTGGCGCGCGCCTCGTGGATGGCCGCCGCCGTGGCGGTGTTGCAGGCCACCACCAGCGCCTTGATGCCGTGCGCCCGCCGCAGGTGGCCGGCGATGGCGTGCGTGCGCGCGGCGACGAAGGCGTCGCCGCGCTCGCCGTAGGGCGCGTGGCCGTTGTCGGCCAGGTAGACGAAGTGCTCGTGCGGCAGCTCGGCCTGCAGCGCGCGCAGCACGCTCAGGCCGCCGACGCCGCTGTCGAACACGCCGATGGGGGCCGCTTCGGACGACTCCGGGCTCATGTCACGGCAAGGTCGCCCTTGGTCTCGCGCCCCAGCAGGGCCACGGCGAGCGCGCCGACGGCGAGGGCGGCCGCGAACAGCCCGAAGATGGCGCCCGTGGCCCAGCCCTGGGCGCCCAGGTACGGGATGGCCAGCGGTCCCAGGATGCCGCCGACGCGGCCCACGCCGGCGGCGGTGCCCACGCCGCTGGCGCGGATGGGGGCGGGGTAGTTCTCGGGCGAGTAGGCGTAGAGCGCGCCCCAGGCGCCGAGGTTGAAGAACGACAGCAGCGCGCCATGCAGCAGCAGCGCGCCCTCGGTGCTGGCGGTACCGAAGGCCCAGGCGCTGGCGGCGGTGCCGGCCAGGTACGCCACCAGCACGAACTTGCGGCCCATGCGCTCGATCAGCCAGGCGGCGGTGAAGTAGCCGGGCAGTTGCGCGAAGGTCATCACCAGCACGTACTCGAAGCTCTTGATGAGCGCGAAGCCCTTGCCCACCATCACGCTGGGCAGCCACAGGAACATGCCGTAGTACGAGAACACGATGGTGAACCACAGCACCCACAGCACCAGCGTGGCGCGCGCGTGCGCGGGCGACCACAGGGCGGCCAGCCGCGCCGTCCAGGGCAGGCCGGCGGCGGGCGGGGCGGTGGGCTTGTCGTCGGGCAGCCCGCGGCGCAGGACCAGCGCATGGACGGCGGGCAGCGCGCCCAGCAGCAGGGCCACGCGCCAGCCCATGTCCGGCGCGAAGCGCGGGATGACGAAGTAGGCGATCAACGCCGCCAGCAGCCAGCCCAGCGCCCAGAAGCTCTCCAGCAGCACCACGACGCGGCCGCGCTCGTGCGCCGGCACGCGCTCCGACACGTAGGTGGAGGCCACCGGCAGCTCGCCGCCCAGCCCCATGCCGATGAAGAAGCGCAGCACCATCAGCACCGCCAGCGTGCTGGCGAAGGCGGACAGGCCGCTGGCGATGGCGAACAGCAGCAGCGTGACGATGAACACGCTCTTGCGGCCGATGCGGTCGGCCATCATGCCGAAGGCGACGGCGCCCACGGCCATGCCGATGGAATTGATGGCGCCCAGCCAGCCCATCTGCCCGGCCGACAGGCCCCAGTCGGCCTTGAGCGCGGCCAGCACGAAGGACAGCAGCCCCACGTCCATCGCGTCGAACATCCAGCCCAGGCCCGAGGTGACGAGCAGGCGGTTCCTCGACACGGGAGGCGTGCTGGCGGCGGCCGCTGGGGCGGTCATGGTCGGCTCCGGGGTGGGTGGAAAGGGTGGCGCATGGTACCCGGCTGGCGGCGACCGCAAGGGCGAGGGGGTTGCGTGGCCGGGCTGGCGGCGCGCCGAGGCATCGGTGCGCCGAAGTGGGGGGCAATGATTTTCATATGGCAATTCATTGATTATTTATTTCACATGACATGTTTTTCGTCGAGATGGGGTACCATCTTTCTCACCCGGCGAGCGCGCACCGCCGCGAAAGCCAGCCAGAAGGAGCACGACATGAACGCCGCCCTGCACAAGCCGCAAGTCCACCCCGAAGCGGTACTGACCAAGGCCACCGTCCGGGCGGCCGAAGGGCTGGGCCTGCACAACGCCGACCTGGCCCGGATCATCGGGGTGAGCGACTCCACGGTATCCCGCTACAAGACCAAGGGCGCGGGCATTTCGCCCACGTCCAAGCCGGGCGAGCTGGCCTTGATGCTGATCCGCGTCTTTCGCTCGCTCGACCCGCTGGTGGGCTCGGACAACGAGATGCGCAAGGCGTGGATGCACTCGGACCACCAGGCCCTGGGCGGCGTGCCCGCCAAGCTGATCCGGCATCCGGAAGGCCTGGTCAGGACGCTCGCCTACCTGGACGGCATGCGCGCGGCGGCATGAGCGCCGCGCCCGGCCGCCCGAAGCAAGCGCGCACCGCCGCCGAAGGCGAAGCAACTCCAGTGACCGCGGAGGGGTGGGAGCCGCACTGGCTCCAAGACCACGCCGGCCGAATTACCGAGCCCCAGGCCTGGCGCGGGGTGGAAAGCCAGTACGCCAGCTCGACCACGCTGCTGGTGGACTCGCTGGACGAGCACGACGCGCTGGAGCGGCTGCTGGAAGGCAGCAAGCCGCCGTTGCCGGAGGCGGCGGATCCGCGCAAGCACTTCCTGCTGGTCACCCCGTTCCGCTACACCCCGCTGCACGACAGCCGGTTCCGCCAGGCCGGCCAGGGGCGGCACGGCCTCTGGTACGGCGCCCGGCAGTTGCAGGGCGCGTGCGCCGAGGTGGCCTATTGGCGCATGCGCTTCATGCAGGACAGCGCCGGACTGGCCAGCAGCAAGATCATCACCAAACACACGTTCTTCGCGGCCGAAGTCGCGGGTAACGGCATCGATCTCATGGCACCGCCCTGGAACGCCTTCGAGGCGGCGTGGAAGCACAGCGGCGACTACGCCGAAACCCACCGCCTGTCCGCGGCGGCGCAAGCCGCCGGTATCCAGGTCATCCGCTACGAATCCGCCCGCGCGCCTGGTTGCGCCTGCGTGGCGGTCTTCACGCCCGACGCCCTCGGCGAGCCCCGCAAGGGCCTGGACGCGTCCCGGCAGCAATGGACCTGCACCGCCACGCGCGAGCACGTCATGATGGCGCGGGACGGCGGCGCCGGGCGCTACGAGTGGCCGGGGTAGGGCCGCCGGCACCCCAGCCGGTACGATCGGCCCGATGGCCAGCCCCAAATCCATCTACACCTGCAACGCATGCGGCGCCACCAGCCCGCGCTGGCTCGGCAAGTGCCCGGGCTGCGGCGCCTGGAACACGCTCGTGGAGTCCGCCGCTGAAAGCGCGGCACCCGGCAAAAACCGCCTGAGCGCTGGTTTCGCCGCGCTGGCGCCGTCGTCTGCCGTGCAGGCGCTGGCTGAGATCGAGGCGGTGGACGTGCCCCGCACGCCCACCGGCCAAGGCGAACTGGACCGCGTGCTGGGCGGCGGCATCGTGCCCGGCGGCGTGGTGCTGATCGGGGGCGATCCGGGCATCGGTAAATCGACGCTGTTGCTGCAGGCCCTGGACGCGCTGCAGCGCGCCAGCCTGCCGACCCTGTACGTGACCGGCGAGGAAAGCGGCGCGCAGGTGGCGCTGCGTGCGCGCCGGCTCGGCATCACCGGCTCCCAGGTCGCCGTGCTGGCGGAAATCCAATTGGAGAAGATCATCGCCACGCTCGCTGCGCAGCAGCCGGCCGTGGCGGTGATCGACTCGATCCAGACCGTCTACAGCGACCAGCTCACCAGCGCCCCCGGCAGCGTGGCGCAGGTGCGCGAGTGCGCGGCGCACCTGACGCGCTGGGCCAAGGCCAGCGGCTGCGCCATCGTGCTGGTGGGCCACGTGACCAAGGACGGCCAGCTCGCCGGCCCGCGCGTGCTGGAGCACATGGTGGACACGGTGCTGTACTTCGAGGGCGACACGCACAGCAGCTTCCGGCTGGTGCGCGCCATCAAGAACCGCTTCGGCGCCGTCAACGAGATCGGCGTGTTCGCCATGACGGAAAAAGGGCTGAAGGGGGTCAGCAACCCCAGCGCCATCTTCCTGAGCCAGCACGCCCAGCCGGTGCCGGGCAGTTGCGTGCTGGTCACGCTGGAGGGCACGCGGCCGATGCTGGTGGAGATCCAGGCGCTGGTCGATGGCGGCGGCCCCAGCCCGCGCCGCCTGTCGGTGGGCCTGGAGCGCGACCGCCTGGCCATGCTGCTGGCCGTGCTGCACCGCCACGCGGGCGTGGCCTGCGGCGACCAGGACGTGTTCGTCAACGCCGTCGGCGGCGTGCGCATCAGCGAGCCGGCGGCCGACCTGGCGGTGCTGCTGGCCATCTCCAGCAGCCTGCGCGGCCGGCCCCTGCCCAAGGGCTTCATCGCCTTCGGCGAGGTGGGCCTGGCTGGCGAGGTGCGGCCGGCCCCGCGCGGGCAGGAACGGTTGAAGGAGGCGGCCAAGCTGGGCTTTTCCGTCGCCGTGGTGCCCAAGGCCAACGCGCCGAAGAAGGCCGGCGGCGAGCTGGAAGGGCTGACCATCCACGCGGTGGAGCGGGTGGAAGAGGCGATGGAGGTGGTGCGGCGATTGGATTGAGCGTCCGAATGCTGCTTTTTTTATAGCTATCGACGTAGATAGTACGACGATTGAAGGCCGTTTTCATTCAGAAAAACCGTGTACGGCGCCGCACCAGGGCTGCACTGGCCAGGTGGCGTGTTTCTGGACGCCGCCGAGCGGCGACAATCGCGGCCATGAAATGGCAACGAATTCTCGCGATCCTGGGCGCCGTGGCGCTCGGTGCCGGCGCCTGGCGGGCCGGCGGCTGGCAAGGGCTGGCGCTGCTGGGCAGCGGCCTGATGCTGTGGGTGATGCTCTACTACACGCGCCTCATGACCATCATGAAACGCGCCGTCGACCGCCCCATCGGCTACGTCGGCAGCGCGGTGATGCTGAACGCCAAGCTCAAGCGCGGCCAGCCGCTGCTGACGGTGCTCGCCCTCACGCGCGCGCTGGGCCAGCGCTTGTCGGACGAAGGCGCCGAGCCGGAGGTCTACCGCTGGCGCGACCCCGGCGAGTCGCACGTGACCGCCGAGTTCGAGGGCGGCCGCCTGGCCCGCTGGCAACTGGAGCGGCCCGCCGAGGCGCCCGAAACCGGTCCTGCGCAGGCTTAGAATCGCCGTTTTCCGGCGGACCCAACGCCTGCGCCGGCGTTTCCGCGGCCCGCCCCACGCAGCCCACGAAGAGGACATGCCCATGAGCTCCCCCGCCCCCTCCATGGCCGACCGCGACGGCCAGATCTGGCTCGACGGCCAGATGGTCGACTGGCGCGACGCCAAGATCCACGTGCTGACCCACACCCTGCACTACGGCTGCGGCGCCTTCGAGGGCGTGCGCGCCTACGACACGGTGGACGGCACGGCGATCTTCCGCCTGGAGGAGCACACGCAGCGCCTCTTCAACAGCGCCAAGATCCTGCGCATGAAAATCCCCTTCACGCCCGAGCAACTGAACGAGGCGCAGAAGGAGGTCGTGCGCGCCAATGGCCTCAAGAGCTGCTACCTGCGCCCGCTGGTCTGGATCGGCTCCGAGAAGCTGGGCGTCTCGCCCAAGGGCAACACCATCCACGCCATGGTCGCGGCCTGGGAGTGGGGCGCCTACCTGGGCGAGGAGGGCATGCGGCGCGGCATCCGCGTCAAGACCAGCAGCTACACCCGCCACCACGTCAACATCACCATGACGCAGGCCAAGGCGGTGAGCAACTACAGCAACTCCATCCTGGCCAACATGGAAGCGCTGGACGACGGCTACGACGAGGCGCTGCTGCTCGACGCCGCCGGCTTCGTGAGCGAGGGCGCGGGCGAGAACATCTTCCTGGTCAAGGACGGCGTGATCCATACGCCCGACCTGTCGGCCGGCGCGCTCAACGGCATCACGCGCAACACCGTGCTGCATATCGCCAAGGACCTGGGGCTGGAGGTGGTGCAAAAGCGCATCACGCGCGACGAGGTGTACATCAGCGACGAAGCCTTCTTCACCGGCACCGCGGCCGAGGTCACGCCCATCCGCGAACTCGACCGCGTGGAGATCGGCGCCGGCCAGCGCGGCCTCGTGACCGAGAAGATCCAGAGCGCGTTCTTCGACATCGTGAACGGCCGCAACGCCAAGTACGCCAAGTGGCTGTCCAAAGTCTGAACCAGGAGCCCGCCATGAGCACCCCCGCCGCCGTCGAACTGCTGGCCAAGGACCTGACGCCCGCCGGCGAAACCTACTGCCCCAACCCCAAGGCCGGCATGCAGCTCTGGAACACGCACCCGCGCGTGTTCCTGAACCTGAGCACCGGCGAGGCCAAGTGCCCCTATTGCGGCGCGCTGTACCGGCTGAAGGCTGGCGAGGTTCTGGCCGGCGGCCACTGACCCCGCCCACCGCTACGCCGGATCCGCCGGCCGCCCGCCCGGCAGCGCCTGCAGCCACACGGCCTCCGGCTCGGTGGACAGGCGCTGGTAGACCAGCACGATGAACCACAGGCTCAGGCCGATGGCGGCATCGCGCAGGGCCGAGTTGGTGGCCACCGCGACCAGCATCGTCAGCAGCGCCACCACGCCCAGGCGTCCGCTCAGGTCGTGGCGGCGCCAAGCCGCGGGCAGGCCCGCCGCCACCAGCCACAGCAGCAGCGCCGCGCCTGGCAGGCCGGCCTGCGCGCCCATCCACAGGAAGTCGTTGTGCGGCATGTTGGAGTCGGCCAGCGCCGGCTCCACCCGCTGCTTCCACTGCGCGCTCCAGCCCCCGATGCCCCAGCCCCACAGCGGCTGCTCGCGCACCATGGCCGCCGTCTCGCTGTACATGCGAAAGCGGATGCCCCAACTGCTGCCCGGGTCCACCGCGTGGCCTTCGTAGGCGCTGGCGATTTCGTGCAGGCCCAGCGCCACGCGGTCCTTCACGCCCGGCACCAGCAGGCCGGTGCCCAGGGTCAGCGCCGCCGCGAGGGCGACGGCCAGCACCTGCTCCTGGCGCCGCGCCCGCAACTGGTGCAGCAGGCCCGCCACCCCGCAGGCCAGCAGGATCAGCCAGGCCGTGCGCGAATGCAGCACCCAGGCCAGCACCCCCAGCGCCCCCAGCGACAGCACCGCCGCGCACAGGCGCTGGCGCCCTGACAGGACCGGCATCAGCAGCAGGCCGGTGCCGGCCGCCAGGGCCATCAGCGCGGCGTTGGCCAGCGATTTGTTGCCGCCGTAGCGGACGATGCTGTCCCACGCCGCGCCGGGCGGCAGGCCCACCGTCTCGTTGAGCACCACCAGCGCCAGGCTGGCCGCCAGCCCCAGGCAGAAGCCGCGCAGCGCCCACACCGCCTCGTCGCGCGACAGCGCCAGCGCCAGCGCCAGGGTGAGGACGATGCGCAGGGCGTGCAGCGCGTTGGAGGAGGTCTCGGGGTAGGTCGGGCCAAACGCCAGGACCAGCGCCGTCCAGCCCACGAACAGCCAGGCGGGCCACCAGTTGGGGGTGCGCCGCAGGCGCGCCCCGCGCTCCGGCCAGCCGCCCTGGCACGCCATGGCCAGCGCCAGCCCCAGGAAGGCGGCGTAGTTCAAACCAATGGGGAAGAAGGCGGCCAATCCCCAGAACAGGGCCGCCCAGCGAACCAGGGGAAGCTGCGGCATGGGCGGCAATTGTAGGCGCCCCTTCCCGGTGCCCTGGCGGCTCCCGGCCGGCGTGCGGGGACGGGTCCCGAGGCAACAAAAGCCGCCTTGCGGCGGCTGAAGAGAAGGGGCGATGGTTGTTCGTGGAGGAATGCGGATCAGGCCCGGAGGGGCCCTGCCGCCGCGAATGTGTGTGACAGCAATGGGATACAACTCCACACAATCGGGCCGCAGAACACACGCCCTCATTTGCGGTAGGGTGCCGATGTATTTTGAATTACAAAGTATTCAGAATTTGTTTTTGTCCCCGCGAATCCACTTGCAGCGGCAGGCGCAGCGTGAAGCGCGCGCCGCCGCCCGCCCGGTTGTCGCAGGTGGCCTCGCCGCCGTGGCGCAGCGCGATGGAGCGCACCAGCGCCAGGCCCAGGCCGACGCCGCCCTCGCGCTCGCTGGCGCCCGGCAAGCGGTAGAACGGCTCGAAGATGCGTTCGCGCTGGCCGGGCGGCACGCCGGGGCCACGGTCGTCCACGTGCAGCACGGCCCAGCCGCCGGCGGTGCCCAGCTCGGCGCTCACCTCGCTGCCGCGGCCGGTGCGGCTGCCGTGGCGCACGGCGTTCTCCAGCAGGTTGCGCACCACGCGGCGCAGCAGCTTGGCCACGCCGGGCACCAGCACCTCGGGCGTGCCCGGCGCCACCTCGGCCGCCGCGCCGACGCGGGCGCATTCCTCGGCCAGCAGGCCGATCAGGTCCACCGGCTCCACGGTGCCCAGATCGGCCTCGCGCGCGTCCAGGCGGCTGGCCAGCAGGATTTCATCCACCAACTGATCCAGCTCGGCGATGCTGCGGGAGATTTCGTCCCGGGCGACGGACGCCGAGGGCCCGACCCATCCGCCGCTGGGCCGCCCCGAGGCGGGTGCGGCCCCCGCGGAGGGCGCCGCCGCCGGGCGCGGAGGGCCCATCAGCTCCAGCGCCATGCGGATGCGCGCCAGGGGCGAGCGCAATTCGTGCGAGGCGTTGGCCAGCAGTGACTTCTGCGACTGCAGCAGTGCCGCCTGCGAGTCCATGAGGCCCTCGATGCGCTCGGCGGCGTCGTTGAAGCGGCGCGACAGGTCGGCCACCTCGTCCTCGCCGTCGTCGGCCGGGGCGCGCACCGAGAGGTCGCCCGCGCCGAAGCGCTGCACGCTGCGCTGCAGGCCCTCCAGCCGGGTGGTGAGCCGCCGCACGATGGGGAACAGCCCCGCCGCCGTGGCCAGCCCCACCAGGGCCAGCAGCCAGAAGATGCCCGTCTGCGGGTGCAGCCAGGGCGGCGGGCTGGGCCGGCGGTCGGTGCGCGGGCCCAGCTCCATCACGAACTGCTGGCCGTTGTCGAGCGTGATGGTGAACTCCAGCGGCTCGCCCGGCCGGCTGGTGCGCAGCGACTGGCCGCTGCCGATGGGCTGGTTCCGCGGGTTGCGCAGCGTCACCTCGCGCGGCAGCGGCTGCGAGCGCCGGTCCTCCGCCCCCTGCCAGGCCCAGCCCGCCGCCAGCACGACCACGGCCACGCCGGCCAGCACGGCCAGCCAGATGCGCACGTAGAGGTGGCGGGTGAAGAGCTTGATCATCGGCGGGGCGGCGGCGCGCGGGTTCAGTCCTGCTGCTTGGCGAACACGTAGCCCACGCCGCGCACCGTGAGGATGCGCTTCGGGCTCTTCGGGTCGGCCTCGATGGCGGCGCGGATGCGGCCCATGTGCACGTCGATGGAGCGGTCGAACGCCTCCAGCTCGCGCCCGCGCACCGCCTCCATGATCTGGTCGCGCGTCAGCACGCGGCCGGCGCGCTCGGCCAGGGTCACCAGCAGGTCGAACTGGTAGCTGGTCAGCTCGCGCGCCTGTCCCTCGACGGTGACGATGCGCGCGTCGCGGTCGATCTCCAGCGCGCCGAAGCGCATCAGCTTGTGCTCGGGCGCGGCGCCGGGCTGGCGGCGGCGCAGCACGGCGCGGATGCGCGCCAGCAGCTCGCGCGGCTCGAAGGGCTTGGGCAGGTAGTCGTCGGCGCCCAGCTCCAGGCCGATGATGCGGTCCATCGGGTCGCCCTTGGCGGTGAGCATCAGCACCGGCACGCGCGCCATCTCGCCCGGCAGCGCGCGGAGGCGGCGGCAGACCTCCAGCCCGTCGATGTCGGGCAGCATCAGGTCGAGGATGACCAGCTCGACTGGCGCGTCCTGCACCGCCGCCAGGCCGGCCTCGCCGTCGGCCGCGTGCGTCACGGCGAAGCCGGACTGCGACAGGTACTCGCCGACCATGGCGGCCAGCCGCCCGTCGTCCTCGATCATCAGCAGTCGGGGTGTGCTCATTCCATATCCTCCAGACCATGCGCCATGGCGTTCAAGTTCTCAGGGGCGCGTCAGGCCCGCCCGCATGGTGGCCGCGATCGGCCAGCGGCGCTTGTCGCCCCGGTAAAGATACGTAAACGCGTCGTCGGCATGGGCCGGAGGTCCACGGTGATTTATTGGTAAAAAATGTCGGTAGCCCGCATGGATATTGCGCGAACAGCTATTAAAACAGTAGTTACCGCCGCAGCCGCGTGAACGCCTCGAACTCCCAGCAGCGCATCGCCAGCACCAGGGTGTAGCCCTCGACCTCGGCGGCCTTGAGTTTCTGGTCCGTCTGGTGCTGCTGCGCGAAGTCCTGCGCCAGGCGCTGCAGGCGCTCCACGAACGCCGGCGCCAGCGCGCGGCTGATGCTGCCGTGCACCAGTTGCAGGTGCTCGCCCGCGCCGTCGAAGCCACCGCCGAAATAGTCCAGCACCACGTGCTCGCGGAAGTACTGCATCACCGGCCCGTGCGGGCGCCAGCGGAAGGTCTTGGCCACCTTCAGGCGGTAGCGGTTGAGGGTCTTGAGTTCGATGATGCCGATGCGGTCGAGCTGCGCCAGGTACTTGATCACCTCCGCGTCGGTCAGCCGGTAGGCAGCGGTCATCTGCTCCAGCGTCCAGCCGCTCAGCACGTTGATGGCCACCAGCAGCAGCTTATCGTCCTGCACTACGGCGCGCTCCTGTTCGGCCGTCAGCTCCTTCAGCAGCGGCTGCGCGTCGGCCACGCGCCGCGCCAGCTCGGCGAAGTCGATCCTGAGCGCGCGGCAGATGGCGTCCACGCGCGACAGCGGCATGTCGCCCCGCGCCAGCATGCGCTTGACGCTGGACTCGGCCAGGCCCAGCGCCCGCGCCAGGTCGGCGTAGGTCATCTGGGCGCTTTTCAGCTCCTTCTTGACGGCGGCGACGAGGTCGGCGGTGGTGCTCATGGGTTTATTAGAGCATCGCCTGGCGATACCCGGGGTGGCGGGGCACGGGCCAGGGCGCGGAATCCGCCCCGCCCGCGCGGCGCGCAGCCGGCACAATGCGCGCACCCGATCCGACGAGCCCCGCCACCATGTCCCAGCCCTCCGACGCGCCCAACCAGTTCGTCCTGCTGCGCCAGCGCCGCTTCGCGCCCTTCTTCTGGACGCAGTTCTCCGGCGCGGCCAACGACAACCTGTTCAAGTTCGCTTTCACCGTGATGGTGACCTACCAGCTCAGCGTCGGCTGGCTGCCGCCGGCCATGGCGGGGCTGGTGATCGGGGCGCTGTTCATCCTGCCCTTTTTGCTGTTCTCGGCCACCAGCGGGCAGTTGACCGACAAGTTCGAGAAGACGGCCATGATCCGCTTCGTGAAGAACCTGGAGATCGCCATCATGGCGCTGGCGGCCTGGGGCTTCATCGCCGCCCACGTGCCGGTGCTGCTGGGCTGCGTGTTCCTGATGGGGCTGCATTCCACGCTGTTCGGGCCGGTCAAGTTCGCCTACCTGCCGCAGGTGCTGCATGAGCGCGAGCTGACCGGCGGCAACGGCATGGTGGAGATGGGCACCTTCGTCGCCATCCTGCTGGGCAACGTGGTGGGCGGCCTTCTGGTGGCCATGCCCAGCGTGGGGCATGCGGCGGTAGCTATCGCTTGTGTAGCACTGGCGGTGCTGGGACGGGTGATCTCGCAGTTCATCCCGCGCGCCCCGGCCACCGACCCGGGCCTGGTCATCAACTGGAACCCGGTCAGCGAGACCTGGCGCAACCTGAAGCTGGCGCACGGCAACCTGGTCGTCTTCCGCTCGCTGCTGGGCATCTCGTGGATGTGGTTCTTCGGCGCCGTGTTCCTGTCCAACTTCCCGGCCTTCGCCAAGGAGGTGCTGCACGGCAACGAGCAGGTGGCCTCGCTGCTGCTGGTGGTGTTCTCGGTCGGCATCGGCGCCGGGGCGCTGCTGTGCGAGCGCTTCTCGCGCCACCACGTCGAGATCGGCCTGGTGCCGCTGGGCGCCATCGGCATGACGGTGTTCGCGGTGGATTTGTACTTCGCCTCGCGCGGGCTGCCGCCGCACGCCGGGCACACGCTGGGCAGCTTCCTCGCGCAGCCGGCGCACTGGCGCGTGATGGCCGACCTGCTGCTGCTCAGCCTGTTCGCCGGCCTGTACAGCGTGCCCATGTACGCGCTGATCCAGTTGCGCAGCGCGCCCACGCACCGCGCGCGCATCATCGCCGCCAACAACATCCTCAACGCGCTGTTCATGATCGCCAGCAGCGTCATCGCCGGCACGCTGCTGAAGGCGGGCTTCAGCATCCCGCGGATCTTCCTGGCGGTGGGGCTGGCCAACGCGGTGGTGGGCTTCTACATCTTCCTGCTGGTGCCCGAGTACCTGCTGCGCTTCATCGCCTGGGCGGCCTCGCGCGGGGTGTACCGTTACCGCGTCGTGGGCGACGAGCACATTCCCGCCACCGGCCCGGCCGTGCTGGTGGCCAACCACGTCAGCTTCGTCGATGCCGTGCTGCTGATGGCCGCCAGCCCGCGCCCCATCCGCTTCGTGATGGACCACCGCATCTTCAAGGTGCCGGTGCTCGGCTGGGTCTTCCGGCTCGCCAGGTGCATCCCCATCGCGCCGCAGAAGGAAGACCCGGCGGCCTACCAGCGCGCCTTCGACGCGGCCGCCAAGGTGCTGCGCGAGGGGGACCTGCTGGGCATCTTCCCGGAAGGCGGCATCACCCGCGACGGCCAGTTGCAGCCTTTCAAGGGTGGCGTGATGAAGATCCTGGAGCAGGCCCGCGCCGACGGCCTGCACGTGCCCGTGGTGCCGATGGCGCTGACCAACCTGTGGGGCTCGTACTTCAGCCGCATCGAGCAGGGCGGCGCGATGGTGCGGCCGTTCCGGCGCGGCCTGTTCAACCGCGTGGGGCTGAACGTGGGCGAGGCGATGCCGGCGGCGCGGGCCACGCCCGAGGGGCTGCGGGCGCGGGTGGCGGAGCTGATGGCGGGGTGAGGCGCCCCCCAAGGCACGCCCTCCCATAATTGGAGGCATGCTCCCCACCAACGAAGCCTTCTCGCGCGTCAGGATCGACGCCCAGCTCAAGGACCAGGGCTGGGACGTGCTGGACACCAGCGCCGTCCGCTTCGAGGTGGTGCTGCCCGACAGAACCAAGGCCGACTACGTGCTGTGCGACCGCCACGGCCGCGCGCTGGCCGTGGTGGAGGCCAAGCGCGCCGCCATCAACCCGGCCGAGGCCGAGGCGCAGGCCCGGGCCTACGCCCAGCAACTGAACGTGCCCTGCATCTTCCTCGCCAACGGCGAGGAAATCCGTTTCTGGGATTGGCGGCGCGACGCCTTCCCGCGCCCCGTCAAGACCTTCTTCTCGCAACCTGACCTGGAGCGCCGCGCCGCCACCGTGCAGGTGCGGCGCGACCCGCTCGCCGTGCCCATCGACCGGCGCATCGCCAGCCGCGACTACCAGATCGACTGCATCGACACCCTCTGCCGCGCCATCGCCACCGGCCAGCGCAAACTGCTGGTCGAAATGGCCACCGGCACCGGCAAGACACGCACCGCCGCCGCTCTCATCCAGCGCCTGTTCGAGGCCGGCGCCGTCACCCGCGTGCTGTTCCTCGTCGACCGCATCCCGCTCGCGCGGCAGACCGAGGACGCCTTCGCCGAGCACCTGCCGGGCATCCCTGCCTACGTGCTGCGCGCCGGGCGGCGCTTCCAGGACGAGAAGCGCATCACCATCACCACGCTGCAGAGCATGGTCAACATCTTCCGCGACTACTCGGCCGGCTACTTCGACCTGGTTATCTCCGACGAATGCCACCGCTCCATCTACGGCAAGTGGAGCGGCGTGCTCAAGCACTTCGACGGCATCCAGATCGGCCTGACGGCCACGCCCTGCGTCGCCAACGTCGAAGACCTGGGCGACGCCGAAGACGCGCTGTTCGTGCGCGACACGCTGCGCTTCTTCGAGGTGGACCGGCCTACCTTCAGCTACCGGCTCAAGGACGCCATCCGCGACGGCACCCTCGTCCCCTACCAGATCTACAAGGCCAAGACCGTCAAGACCGCCGCCGAGGGCGGCTTCGAGGTGCAACGCGATGAATTGGACTGGTCCGCCATGGATGCCGCCACCCACGCCGAGCTGGAGCAGGCGTTCGGCGACCGCAAGAGCCTCACCATCGACCCCGCCGCGCTGGAGCGCCGGTTCACCATCCCCGAGCGCAACCGCGCCATCGTGCGCGAGTTCCGCCAGGTGCTGACCCACGGCTACACCGACGCGCGCGGCATGCTGCGCAAACCGCTGATCGGCAAGACCATCGTCTTCGCCGTCAACAAGCGGCATGCCGAGACACTGGCGCGACTGTTCGACGCCGCCTTCGCCGACTGCAAGCCCTCGCCCGACGTGCGCTATGCTGACTACGTGGTCTCCGGCACCGGGCCTCAGGACAGCGCCGACGGCATGACCAGGATCAAGCGCTTCAAGAAAGAGCCGTTCCCGCAAATCCTGGTCTCGGTGAACATGCTCGACACGGGCTTCGACTGCCCCGAGGTCGTCAACCTCGTCTTCGCCCGCTTCACCCGCTCCGCCATCCTCTACCAGCAGATGCGCGGGCGCGGCACCCGCAAGGCCAGGGGCAAGCCCGTCTTCACCCTGTTCGACTTCGTGGGCGTGACCGACTACCACGGCGACGACGACGGCATGGCCGAAGGCGGCCTCGTCATGGAGCGCCCCCGCCGCCAACGGCACGAGCCGCGCCGCCTGCTGTCGCTCGACATCGACGACCACATCGACCCCGCCACCCGCGCCTGGATCACCGTGGACGAAGACGGCAACCTGGTCTTCCCCGAAGCGTCGGAACAGTGCCGCGCCGACGTCGGCGCGCGCTTCGAGGGTTGGTGGCTGGCGCGCGAAGACCAGCTCACCCCCGACCAGCAGCGCTGGCTGCTCACCATCGGCAGCCAGTTGCGCGCCAACGCCGACGTCTGGGACGAATTCACGCCCGGCCACTTCGCCTTTGCGCCCTTCACCCTCATGGGCGGGCTGCCCGAGGCCTTGCGCGTGTTTGGCGGTGAGGATCGGCTGGACGAACTGCTGGCCAGCCTGAGCGCCGCCGTGTTCCCGGCCCAGGGCGGCGGCCCCGCCGATGGCGCCGCCAGCCAGCCCGCCGCGTGGCAATGATCCTAGAAACGGCAGTTGACCGCTCGCCATCTTCAGGAAAAGCCGCATGGGTGCTGACTTTCGCTGCTTCGATGACCTTCACCTCTTGGGTGAGCGCGCTACGCGCCCGCCAGCACCGCGCTCGCCGCGCCATGCGGCGTTGCTCGTCCTTGTGGGCATCAGCCTGCCGCGTCCTCGCCCTTGCAGGGCGCGGCCCAGCCAGAGGCTGGGCCTGTTCGCGCCGTCCAAAGGCGCGCAGGCGCCTTTGGAGCCGCGGCGCTCACCCTTGCCTGCCACGCCGATCACGGCACTGGCGGGCGCGTTCAACTGCCGTTTCTAGGATGATCCGGGCAGGCCGGCCCTGGAGCCCCAAGGCCACCGCGCCTTGCGCCTGCCCTCGTCGCTGAAAGCCATGCTAGGCGCGCGCAATGGTGGCAGCGCAACCCTTGTTGGTTTGATACCGAAAACAGTATGATTTGAGTTAATTCAAGTACCGATGCAGGAGCGTCCATGAACACCCTGACCATTGCCGAGATCAAGCGCTGCGGCATGGCCGCCATCGAGGAGGGGCTACGGCACGGCCCGGTGCACATCGTCAAGCGCAACAAGCTGGCGGCCGTCGTGCTGTCCGAGGAGGACTACCAGCGCCTGGCCTCGGGGCAGCCGCAGGCCCGGCCGGGCATGACGGCCTTGCAGTGGCTGCTGGCGCAGCCGGCGGCCGGCACGCGCAACCGCAAGGACATCGATGCCGCCCTGGCCCAGGAGCGTGCCTGGTGATCGTCTTCTTCGATGCCAGCGCACTGATCTATGTGCTGGAGGGCCAGCCCTCATTCGCCGAGCGCGTGCGCGCGCAACTGGCCGCGCTTGAACAGGCGCACCCCGGCCTGCAGGCAGCCATCAGCCGCTTGTCGTGGCTGGAATGCCGGGTCGGCCCCATGAAGGCCAATGACGCCGCAACGCTGGCGTTGTTCGATGCGTTCTTCGCCCGGCCCGACCTGGTGTGGGTGGAATTGAGCCGTGAGGTGGTGGAACTGGCGGCGGCCATCCGCGTGCGGCATGGCCTGCTCACCCCCGATGCATTGCAGGCCGCCTGCTGCCTGCAACTGGGGCCGCGGCATGTGCTGCTGACGGGGGATGCGGCCTTTCGGCGCGTCGCGGGGCTCAATGTGACCGTGCTGGCCCAGCGTGCGCCGCCGCAATAGTCAAAAATCATAGCTGCCCACGCTTGCTACACGCCGACAAAACGCCTATTTCATTCAAATATTCGCCATCCCCATGCCCCTCACCCCCGACATGCGCCGCGATGTCGAACAGATACGCAACTACCTGTTCGGCGGCGGCTACCCCGACCCGGTGAGCAACGCCGAGCAGTTGTCCTTCCTGTTCTTCTTCTACCTCGTCGAAGGCATCGACGCCGAAAACCAGGCCCGCGCCAAGGTTCTCAAGCAGCCCTACGACAGCCTGTTCGTGGGCACCCGCACGCTGCGCAACCTGCAAAACGCCACCACGCCCGGCCAGACCACCGTGCCGTGCGAGCGCTTCCGCTGGTCCGTGTGGGCCAACCTGTCCGGCGAACCACTGGTGCGCTGGGTGCGCGATGAAGTCTTCCCCTTCTTCGCCGACGTGGCCGGTGAATCCGCCGTCAACTTCATGCACGGCGCGCGCCTCGTCATCGACGAACCCACCGTGCTCACCCAGGTCGTCACCCTGGTCGATGGCCTGCGCCTGGACCGCGCCGACGCCGACACCAAGGGCGACCTGTTCGAGCACGTGCTCAAGCAGATCAAGCAGGCCGGCGAGCTGGGCCAGTTCCGCACCCCGCGCCACGTCATCCGCGCCATCGTCGAGATCATCGACCCCAAGATTGGCGAAACCGTCTACGACCCGGCGGCCGGCACCGCCGGCTTCCTCGTCGCCGCGTACAACCACATCCGCCTGGCCAACTCGTCGCCCGGCGGCACGCAATCCGTCGAGCTGGACGGCAAGACCTTGGCGCGCGGCCTGGGCGACAAGCTGTCGGCGGCGCAAACATCCGTGCTGCACAACCAGACCTTCTTCGGCAACGACGTGGACCCGAAGATGGTGCGCCTGGCCACCATGAACCTCACCCTGCGCGGCCTGCCCAACGTGCGCATCCTGCTGCGCAACGTGCTCACCACCACGCTGGACGGCGAACGCAAGGCCGAACTGGGCCTGCCCGAGGGCGGCTACCACGTCGTGCTGGCCAACCCGCCCTTCTCGGGCCGCGTGGACCGCGACCGCATCGTCGATGACGTGAAGGTCGGCACCACCACCGCCACCGAACTGCTGTTCCTCAAATACATGATGGACAGCCTCCAGAACCCGACCAACCCGCGCACCGGCGCGGGGGGCGGCCGCTGCGGCGTCATCGTGCCCGAGGGCGTGTTCTTCGGCTCCACCGGCGCGCATAAGGAGTTGCGCCGCCAGTTGATGGAGAACAACCGCGTCGAAGCCGTGCTGAGCCTGCCCGGCGGCGTGTTCCAGCCCTACAGCGGCGTGAAAACGTCGGTGCTGTTCTTCCGCAAGGGCGGCAGCACCCAGCACGTGATGTTCCTGCACGCCGACAACGACGGCTACAAGCTCGACGCCAACCACGACCAGCCCATCGAGCGCGACGACCTGCCCGGCCTGGTGGCCGCGTACCGCGACCGCGCGGTCCACCTGGCTGATTGGGAAGCGCGCGACCCCCAGGCCGAATGGACGGCGCCCTGGTGGTTCGCCGACGCGGCCACCCTGCGCGCCAACGACTTCAGCCTGTCCGCTGGCCGCTACCGGCCCATGAGCCAGGCGCAGGTGGCGCACCAGGACCCGCGTGAACTGCTGGCCGAGCTGGCGGCGATCGAGGCGGAGATCGCGCAGGAGGTGGAGGCGTTGCGGGTGGCGTTGGGTGGGGTGGCATGACCAGCGCGATGCGTCTTGCAGACGTTGTGATCACGACAACGGGTAGCCGGAATCCAGCAAAGAAACCGAATGAGGAGTTTGTCTATGTGGACGTCGCAGCCATAGACAACGAAGTAAAAAGCATCACCGGCGCGAAGCGCATGACGGGTGCAGAAGCGCCAAGTCGTGCCCGTAAAGTCTTGCGCACCGGTGACGTTCTCGTTTCCACGGTGAGACCCAATCTCAATGCGGTGGCACTGGTACCGGAAGCGCTCGACGATCAGATCGCCAGTACCGGCTTCTGCGTGCTGCGTGCGAAAGAAGAGGTGGTGTTACCGAAGTACCTTTTCTACTTTGTGCGTTCCAGACGATTTATCGATGAGCTCACTAAGCTGGTGTCCGGCGCTCTCTATCCAGCAGTCACAGATCGCCAAGTGCTGGAGCAGCGTATTCCAGTTGTGCCACTTGAAGAGCAGCGCCGCATCGTCGATCTCCTTGCCCGCGCCGAGGGCATCATGAGCCTGCGCCGCGAGGCCCAAACCAAGGCCCAAGCCATCATCCCCGCGCTTTTCCTCGACATGTTCGGCGACCCGGTGACGAATCCGAAGGGGTGGCCGATCACGCCGCTGTCCGAGGTTGCGCAAGTGATCTCCGGCATCGCCAAGGGCCGCAAGCTGGCGGCCGGCGAAGGGATCGAACTGCCGTATATGCGCGTCGCCAACGTGAAGGACGGCTACCTGGACCTTGGCGAGGTCAAGACCATCGAGATCAAGCACACCGAAGTGGACAAACTGCTGATCCAGCCCGGCGATCTGCTCATGACCGAAGGCGGTGACCCCGACAAGCTGGGCCGTGCCGCGCTCTGGTCGGGTGAAATCGACCGCTGCGTTCACCAGAACCACGTCTTCAAGGTGCGCAGCGACCGCAGCCGAGTGCTGCCCTCCTATCTGCGCGCCCTCGCCAGCAGCACCTACGGCAAGGCTTACTTCCTGAGCGTGGCGAAAAAGACGACAGGGATCGCGTCGATCAACAAAACGCAGTTGAGTGCGTTTCCGGTCGTGTTGCCGCCGCCGTTGGAACAGGTGGCTTTTACGGATCGGGCCGCTTCCATCGCCGCAATCGTGCTCCAACAAACCGCAGCCCTCAAGAAGGTCGAAGCCACTTTTCAGGCGCTCCTGGCGCGCGCATTCAACAAGGGTGGTTATGAGTGAACCTAGAAACGGCAGTTGACCGCTTGCCACCCTCGGGAAAGCCGCGTGAGCATTGACCTCGACGGCTTCGATGACCTTCACCTTTCGGGTGAGAGCGCTACGCACCCGCCAGCACCGCGCTCGCCGCGCCATGCGGCGTTGCTCCTCCTTGCGCACAACAGTGCGCCGCGTCGTCTCCCTTGCAGGGCGCGGGCCGTCCAGAGGCCGGCCCCGTTCACGCCGTCCACAGGCGCGCAGGCGCCTGTGGAGCCGCGGCGTTCACCCTTGCCTGCCACGCCAATCACGGCACTGGCGGGCGCGTTCAACTGCCGTTTCTAGGGTGAAATAGGTCTCTATCCGGCTTGTATAAGGCATAAACAGCTATCCAATGAATAGCGCATGCGGTCGTGGCACCCAGCAACTGGTCACCTCGGTAGTTCAGCGGTCTGTTGGCCCATCACCATCTATGCGAGCAACCCGTTGGCAGTGGCCCATGTGACCCAATCGACGGCCTCACTGGTCACGATCTCCGGCGTGGCATCCAATCCCATTCGATCCGGAAACAGGATGAGGTTGTCGCAGGCCCATCTGGCGCAAGGTGCAATCAGGCCGTCACAGCCGAGGAATTCGACCGCCGCGCCGATCTCCTGCGTGCGCGGCAGGTTAACGTCGGTATAGGCGCTTTCCGGCACGCCCAGTGTCGGCAGGTCGGCCCTGACCAGTCTCAGGGTTCGATGCGCCATCACGCGCAGCTTGTGCAGCATGACGGGCTTCGTGGGGCGAGGGTAGAGCTGACCCCAGTGGAACGAGATCTCGGAAGGTTTCCTTTGGAAACGCATCCAGCCGGTCGAGCAGGTCGGTGTCGTGGATCATCCTGCTGCCCGAACCTCACAGATGCACGCCATCGAGCAACTGGTTCACCGAGGCCAGGACTTCGTCGACACGGCCCTGCTGGATCAACTCGGCGGGCACCTGGTCGTTCAAAAGGCGCTGGCGGGCGAACAGCCACAACCGTGCATCGCGTGGCTCATAGATGTCGGCGAGCTTGTCGATGACGAACTCCAGTTCGAGAAGCTGCTTTTCAGTGCTGGCGTGCGGCAGCGCCTTGCCTTTGTTCCATCGGGAAACGGTTTCGGGCCGCACGTTCAAGACGTTCGCCACATCGGATGAACGCATGGCGCCCTTGCTTTGGATGGCTTCCAGGCGGCGCGCAATCGCATTGCTCATGGCATGCCTCCGTGGGTAGGCACGTGATTCATGGCGGCGGGTTTGTCAACGCATGTCCGAAAGGCCTCGTAGCTCAAGGCCAGAGAGTAATGAAGTTGAACGTGACTGGCGCCCCGGCGCTCCAGTGCAGTACGTAGCGCATTGGCCAGTGCAATGTCGATAGCTAGCCAAGGGTCATCGGCTCCCGATATCAAATGCGTAGGAGCGATCACCTGTGTGAAACCGTGGGAGATCGCGAAATTCGCGATGTCTTCAGCCATCTGCCGCTGTTGAAACACAGAAGCTAAGTCAGTTAAGGAATGAGGTCTCTTCTTCGACCAAGGAAGACCATCCATGTTCTTGGCATAGCCGCCGATCGTGGCCATGGCCTGGGTCTGTGGGTCGAGCACAGCATCCAGGCCGCGTTCCAGCACGAGTGAGAGCAGTTCCTGTTGCTGTCCGACGCGCTTAGCCTCGAAAACGACTCCAGTAAACGCGGCTGCGCCTGAGGTGATGAAGCTCAGTAGATCCTTCTGATCTATGCGCCCTGCACGGATGTACAGCCCGAGAGGGTCTGGAGCCAAGCGGACGAGACGGAGAGTTGGGGCGGGCATGGCAAGCCTTAAGGATGATCCGACTCCACTATACTGCTTTAAATAGCGTTATGACAAGACATTTAAATTGACATTTTGGATGCGCCTGCTGATCTCTGGATGCGCTCCAAGTAGGCAAATGACCGACGATGACCGAAATCCATGGGGCGAGTCAGCCGGCCTCGTCAAGCCGCACGCGACCGGTTGGTACTCTGTGCTGAACGACAGCCGGCAGCTTTTCGCCTCGCGCTACCGCCTGACCTTGCCCAGCGAGGAAGAATTGCAGCGCGAACTGCAACGCGAGCCCGCCCTGATCGAGGATCAGGCGCGCTGACCGCGTTTCGCGAGCAAGGTGCGTGCAGCCCAGCGGTCTTGAGAGTCGCCAGCAGGGCTTTCAACCAGCGTCTTCAGCCAGCGCCGTTCAGGCGCCGCAGAAGGTCTCGCTCGCCTGGATGGGCGCCAGGCGCCGCGCCACCTGCGCACGGCAGGTGGTCACCGGGTTCAGCAGCGGCGCGCTGGCCCAGTCGCCGCCCCGGGGGCTGCGCGCCCACAGGCGGCGCGTGGCGCGGGCGCGCCAGCTTTCCAGGCGCTCGCCCAGCATCAGGCTGCCGGTGAGCAGGCGCCGGCCGGCGCGCGGCAACGTCAGCGCGGGCGTGATCGTGATTTCCAGCGTGCGGTTCACGGCGGGCGCGGGCTGCCCCACGGCCGGCCGCAGCGCCGCGCGCAGCGCGGTGCCGATGCGCTCCAGCGCGTCGCGCGCGCTGCGCAGCACGCCGTCGAAGTTGACGAAGCCGTGGAACTGGCCGGGGTAGTGCAGCAGTTCGACGGGCACGGCGGCCTCGCGCAGCAGCTGGGTGTAGCCCAGGCCGTCGTCGCGGATGGGGTCGAACCCGGCCGTCAGCACCAGCGCGGGCGGCAGGCCCGCCAGTTGGGGGTTGAGCGCGGGCGAGACCCAAGGGTCGGCCAGGTGGTCGGCGTCGCGCTCGCGCAGGATGTCGTGGATGGAATCAATGCCGTCGGACGTGAGCAGGTAGCCCGCGGCGTTCTCCTGCTTGGACGGGAATTCCACGCTCAGGTTGGTGGCCGGGTACACCAGCACCTGCAGGCGCAGCGCCGGGCCGCCCTGTTCGGTGCAGCGCTGGGACACGGCGGCGGCCAGGTTGCCACCGGCCGAGTCGCCGCCCACCGCCAGGCGCGCGCCGTCGATGCCCAGCGTGTGGCCTTCGCGCGCCAGCCACTCGACGGCGGCCAGGCAGTCGGCGCGGCCGGCGTAGAGGTCGTGCTCGGGCGCCAGCCGGTAGCGCACCGACACCACCACCACGCCGCTGACGCGGGCGATGTGGCGGCACACGGCATCGGCCGTCGTCAGGCCGCCGATCATGAACGCACCGCCATGGAACCAGATGAAGGCGGGCGACGCATCGGCGGCGGCCGCCGCCGGCCGGTACACACGCGCCTCGATGTCGCCGTGCGGCCCCGGGATCCAGACGTTGCGCACCTCCGCCACCGCGTCGGCGCGGCCCAGCGCGCGCGCCGAGATTTCCCAGCCCTTGCGCTGCGCGCGCAGGGTGTCGTGGGTGATGGTGCCGCGCCGCGCGAGGTTCAGCACGCCCAGCAGCGCCTCGGACTCGCCGTCCAGTTGGTCGGCGCGCAGGCGCGTGGGCAGGCCGGGCGTGCCGGTGGGCGTGGGGGCCGTCAAAAGGCGAAGGTCGGGGGTGGGCTGGGACACGGTGCACTGCATGAAGAAATGGAAGACCGCCGAGTGTGGCCCAGCCCACCCCCGCCCGAGGGCGGCGGCGCACGTTTTCGCTTCAGGAAAAACCCTGGCCCCTCGCGTGCCGGGGCACGGCGTTCAGGCCGCTGCCGCCGGGCCGCCCGCGGCGGCCAGGTGGCGCGCGGTGCCGTCGCGCGCCACCGCCACCGAGCCCAGCGCGCGCCCGTCGCCGTCCAGCACCACGCCGAAGCTCATCTCGACGTACAGCTTGCGCCCGTCGCGGTGCGTGGCGCGCGTGGTGCGCACGTCGGTGCCGCCGCGCGTGGCGCCGGCCGCCAGCGTGCGGTCGTAGGCGGCCCAGTGCGCGGCGCGCAGGCGCTCGGGGATGATCAGGTCCAGGCTCTGGCCCAGCGCCTCGGCGGCCGAAAAGCCGAACAGCGCGGCGGCGCCAGCGTTCCACACGCGGATCAGGCCGGCGTCGTCGGCGTAGATCAGCGCGTCGGGCACGCCGGCGGCGATGCCGGCCCAGGGAATGACGTCGGGCGGTGCGGTGGGATTCATGGCGGGTCTCGCTTTCTGCTGCCGGGGGCAGCGGGGTCAGGGGCGGGGTCGGCGGCGGGCATGCTGAAGCCCTCGCGCAGGGACCGCAGCTCGGTGTCGTGCAGGCTGGCCAGGCGCTCCACCAGCGCGCGGCCGGCGGGCGTCAGGTGCACCTCGACCAGGCGCTGGTCGCCCCGGCTGGCGCGGCGCTCGACCCAGCCGGCCGCCTCGCAGCGCGTCACCAGCGCCACCACGCCGTGCGGCTGGGCCTGCAGCCGCTCGGCCAGCTCGGCCAGGCTGGCCCACTGCCGGCCCGGAAAGCCGCGCAGCTGCAGCAGCAGCAGGTACTGCTGCGCGGTGCAGCCGTGGGCGTGCGCCAGCGCCTCGCTGGCGCGCAGGAAGCGCCGCAGCTGGTAGCGGAAGTCGGCCAGCCGTTCGATCTCGGACTGGGACAGGCGGCGCGTGGACATGGGCGATTTATATCATGACGTGATACATTGATCCGGTCCTGCCACGGAGCCCATCATGATCACCACCGCCCTGACCCGCCTGTTCGGCCTGGACCACCCCATCGTGCTGGCGCCCATGGGCGGCGTGGCCGGCGGCGCGCTGGCGGCGGCGGTGTCCAACGCCGGCGGGCTGGGGCTGGTGGGCGGCGGCTACGGCGATGCGGATTGGCTGCGCACCGAGCTGAACGCGGTGCGCCGTGCCACCACGCGGCCGTGGGGCGCGGGCCTGATCACCTGGTCGGCCAGCCGCGCGGTGCTGGACCAGGTGCTGGCCGCCAGGCCGCACGCGGTGCTGCTGTCCTTCGGCGACCCGCGTCCTCATGGCGCACTGATCAAGGCCGCCGGCTGCAAGCTGATCTGCCAGGTGCAGGACCTGGCCGGCGCCGACCTGGTGGTGGCGCAGGGCGCCGAGGGCGGCGGCCACGGCGCGCTGCGCGCCACGCTGCCGCTGGTGCCCACCGTGGTGGACGCGCTGGCGCCGCTGCCGGTGCTGGCCGCTGGCGGGATCGCCGACGGGCGCGGCGTGGCGGCGGCGCTGATGCTGGGCGCGCAGGGCGCGCTGGTGGGCACGCGCTTCCATGCCTGCGACGAGGCGCTGGGCTCGCTCCGCGCGCGCCAGTGCATCGTGCAGGCCAGCGGCGACGAGACGGCGCGCACCCGCGTGTTCGACGTCGTGCGCGGCCTGGACTGGCCCGCGCTCTACACCGGCCGCGCGCTGCGCAACGGCTTCATGGCGCGCTGGCAGGGCGACGAGGCCGGGCTGGCGCGGGACGTGTCCCGGCAGCGCGAGGCGTTCCAGGCCGCGCAGCGGGACGAGGACTTCGACACCGCCATGGTCTGGGCCGGCGAGGCGGTGGACCTGATCGATGACGTGGCGCCGGCGGCGCACGTCGTCGAGCGGCTGGCGCGGGACGCCTAGCGCTGTCTGCGCGCGGGCGCGCTGCTGTGCACCTGAGCGCGCCGGGCGGACAATCGCGTCTTCTGCCCGCCGCCATGGACCCCCCCGCCCGCCAGCCGACCCTGTTCATTCCCCACGGCGCCGGCCCGTGCTTCTTCATGGACTGGAACCCGCCCGGTGCCTGGGACAAGACGGCCGAGTTCCTGCGCGGCATTCCGGCCAGCCTGCCGGCGCGGCCCCGGGCCATCGTGCTCGTCTCCGGCCACTGGCTGGCGCCGCGGCCCACCGTGACCAGTGGCGCGCGCCCCGGCCTGATCCACGACTACGGCGGCTTTCCGCCCCACACCTACCAGTTGCGCTACGACGCCTCCGGCGCGCCCCAGGTGGCCGCGCGCGTGGCGCGGTTGCTGGCCGGCGCCGGCCTGCCCGCCGTGCAGGACGCCCAGCGCGGCTGGGACCACGGCGTGTTCATCCCGCTGAAGGTGGCCTTTCCCGACGCCGACGTGCCCGTGGTGCAGCTCTCGCTGCTGCACGGCCTGGATGCCGCCGCGCACATCGCCCTGGGCCGCGCGCTGGCGCCGCTGCGAGACGAAGGCGTGCTGATCGTCGGCAGCGGCATGAGCTACCACAACATGCGCGGCTACGGCGACCCGCGCTCGACGCCCGTCAGCGCTGAATTCGACCGCTGGCTGACCGAGACCGTCGCTCTGCCCGCGCCCGAGCGCGACGCGCGGCTGGCCGACTGGGCCACGGCCAGCGGCCCGGCCGGGCGCCTGTCGCACCCGCCGCGCGCCGAGGAGCACCTGCTGCCGCTGCACGTGGCCGCCGGCGCGGCGGGCGAGGACGTGGGGCGCCAAGTGTTCTCCGACCGGGTGATGGAGACGGTGATCTCGGCCTTCCGCTTCGACTGACGCGGCCTGGCGGTCGCGGGGCCCGGAATCGAAGGGCTTTGGGGCTTTTGCCGGTGCCCCTATTGAATCCATGGCTCTCTATTTAATAGCGTCAGGCAAAGAACGGCGAAACGCCGAAAAGTATCGTCCTGGGATACTCATAGGCCAGCCGGTCGCCACCAGAGCCGAAATCCGACTCTGCCGGCCCGCCTCGCCGCCAGACTCGCGTTCCATGTTAAACACCACGACATCGAACGCCATGCAAAACCTCATCCGCCGCGACTCCAAGCCCTGGCAACTGCAAGTGTGGGCCTCCTTCGGCATCGCCGTTACCCTGTGCGTCACCGGCCTGGCCTACCTGCCGGGGCAGGACCTGGACCGCGCCTTCATGGTCATGGGCTACCTGTTCTGCCTGACCAGCGCCTTCGTGCTGTCCAAGTTCGTGCGCGACGGCGAGGCGGCCCGCGCCGACGGCCGCGCGGCCGACACGCCCATGTTCCGCTGGGTGGTCTGGGGCGGCTTCGCGCTGGCCATGGCGCTCACCGCCTGGGGCCTGCTGCGCATGGACGTCAACCCGACCTACAAGGTCTTCCTGGGCGTGAGCTGGCTCTACCTCATCACCGGCGCCTTCACGCTGGCCAAGCTGCTGCGCGACCGCCAGGAAGCCGACCTGCTCGAAGCCCAACTGCGCGGCCGCCGCGAGGCCCGCGCCGGGCAGGAGTGAGGGACAAATCGGGGATTGCTGAACAGGGGTTGATACACTTGCATTTTTCCCTCAAGATTGCCGGATGAACCTCGCTTGCCCACGTTGCACCTTGACCGATCAGGTGGTCAAGAATGGCCGCAGCCGCCACGGCCACCAGCGCTGGCGCTGCAAGGGCTGCGCGCTGACCTTCGGCGAGCGCGATCACCGGCTCATTGACCCGGCGATCAAGCAAAGCGCTTTGCGCCATTACGCCGAAGGCGTGGGCCTGCGGGCCACCGAGCGGCTGGTGGGGCCCAGTCACAACACCATCATCGGCTGGGTGCGCCAGGAGGTTGCTGGTCAGGCGCTGGCGCGCCTGGATGCGGCGCAGGTGCAGTACGTCGAGGCCGATGAGCTGTGGAGCTACGTGGGTTCAAAAAAGACCAATTTGGCTGTGGTGGGCTATTGATCGCACTTCCTGCCGAATTCTCGGCTGGGCGCTGGGCGATCGTGACACCCGAGCAGCCCGAGCGCTGGGCGCGCAGATTCCTCAAGGCCCTCACATCCAGTACTGCCCGACCACTGGCGCTGCTACGCAGCCATCTTCCCCGCCGGGCAGCACACCCAAGGCAAGGCGCACACGCACATCATCGAGAGCATGAACAACAAGCTGCGCTGCTATCTGGCGCGGCTGCGCCGCAAGACGCACTGCTACTCCAAGAGCGCGCTCAACCTGCGCGACTCGCTGCTGTTTGTGTGGCAGCGCAAGTTCGGCCACGCGCTGGCGCCCCAGGCCGGCGAGATCACATGCCGGCGGCTCTGGGATGTTGAGATATCAATACCTATTTAGCAATCCCACAAATCGCCCAGAAACCCGCATGCAACAAGCGCCAAATGCTATTGAAACAGGAGTAACCACCATGACCAAACCAGAACCCTCGATCGGCGCGCTGCGCCGCGCCACCGCCGCCGTGCTGGCCGCCTGCGCCGTGCTGGCCGCCGGCCACGCCCAGGCGCAGAGCGAGGCGTCGGCCGCGCTGTCGATGCTGCCCGTGGCCTCGGTCGTCGGCACCGCCTCGGTGGCCGGCGCGGCGGCCAGCAGCGTGGTGGCGATCCCCATCGCGCTGGCCGTCGGCGGCGCGGTGCTGACGGTGAAGGCCGTCGAGGCCTCGGCGCGCGGCACCTTGCTCGTGCTGGAGCGCGCCAGCGACGGCGCGGCGGCCAGTGTCGAGATCGCCGGCCACATGGCCAGCGCAGCGGCGCTGTCGGCGGGCGCGGTGGTGACGACGGCGGTGATCGCCTCGGGCGTCATCCTGTCGGCGGCGGGCGAGGCCATCGCCTTCATCCCCAACGCCGTCGGCCGCGCGCTGCTTTACAACGAACGGATGATGTGAAAGGGCGATCATGACGATTCGATTTGCTATCGTTGCCATAGTGGCTGGCGCGGCACTGGCGGGGGCTGGCGCCGCAAATGCCGGCCGCCGATGCGATGCCAGGCCGCCCGCGCCGCAGGCCGTCGAGCGCGGCATGCAACTGGCCCAGCAGACCGCCGCCGCGCTGGACGCCGCGCACGCCCGGGACGGCACGCGCGTGGTGCTGCTGGCGCGCGCCGGGCAGGACCTGACGAAGTACGGCCAGCACTGGTCGCACGTCGGCTGGGCCTACCGCGGCGCCGAGGGGCCGTGGCGCGTGGTGCACAAGCTCAACGAATGCGGCACCGACCGCTCGGTGCTGATGCGCCAGGGCCTGGGCGAGTTCTTCCTGGACGACCCGTGGCGCTACGAGGCCGCCTGGGTCGCGCCGCCGCCCGCGCTGCAGCAGGCGCTGTGGCCGCTGCTGCAGGACAACCGCCGCGCGGGCACGCTGCACCAGCCGCGCTACAGCATGGTCAGCTACGCCTGGGGCACGCGCTACCAGCAGTCCAACCAGTGGGCCATCGAGACGCTGGCGCTGGCGGCCGAGCCGGGCTTGGCGCGGCGCGAGCAGGCCCAGGCCTGGCTGCGGCTGAAGGACTACCGCCCGGCCACGCTGCGCATCGGCGCGCTCACCCGCCTTGGCGGGCGCATGACGGCGGGCAACGTGGCCTTCGATGACCACCCCGACGCGCAGCGCTTCGCCGACCGCATCGAGACCGTGACCGCCGATTCGGTGCTGGAATGGCTGCCGCGCGCGCTGCAGGCGGCGCCGGCACAGCGGCTGGCGCTGTGACAATGCGCGACGCATGCATCTGACTGGAGAGAGGTATGAGCAAGTCCCTGCGACTGTCCGAGAAATGGTTCCGCCGCGGCCTGTGGCTGGTGGCGCTGATGTTCGCCGGGTTCCTGATCGGGCTGGGCGGCACCGTCGTCGGCGACCTGCCGCAGGTCGAGCACGTGCGCCAGCTCGACGACTTCATCGACCGCGCCGCGGCCGACCCCCTGCGCGCCACCGTCAAGGCGGCGGAGGACGCCGAGCGGCAGGCCCAGCGCGCGCTGGAGCAGATCGAGCTGCAGCAGGACGCCGCGCGGCAGGCCAACGCCAGCGCGCGCGAGGCCTTCGGCAACTGGCTCGCCACGCGCCGCGCCACCGAGCAGCCCGACCAGGACGCCGAGCTGATCGCTCGCACCCGCGCGCTCGACGGCCTCAAGCAGAAGGAGGACGAGGCGCGCCAGAAGGCCGAGGCGCAGCGCCAGATCGTGCTGGACGCCCGGCAAGGCGCGCAGCGGGCGCGCGAGTCGCTGTCGGTGCTGGAGGCCGACGCGCGGGAGAAGCTGGCCGCCGAGTACCGCCGCGTGGAGCTGCGCGTGTTCGGCTACCGGCTGGCGCTGACCCTGCCGCTGCTGGTGGCGGCGGGCTGGCTGTTCGCCAGGAAGCGGCGCGGCACCTGGTGGCCCTTCGTCTGGGGCTTCATCCTGTTCGCGCTGTTCGCCTTCTTCGTCGAGCTGGTGCCCTACCTGCCCAGCTACGGCGGCTACGTGCGCTACGCGGTCGGCATCGTGGTGACGGTGCTGGTGGGGCGCTGGGCCATCGTCGCGCTCAACCGCTACCTGGCGCGCCAGCAGGCGGCCGAGGCGCAGCCCGACACCGTGCGGCGCCAGGAGCTGTCCTACGACACCGCGCTGGCACGGCTGGCCAAGGGCGTGTGCCCCGGCTGCGAGCGGCCGGTGGATTTGAAGAACGCGGAGATCGATTTCTGCCCGCACTGCGGCATCGGCCTGTTCGACCACTGCCGCCAATGCGACGCGCGCAAGAGCGCGTTCTCGAAGTTCTGCCACGCGTGCGGCACCACGGCGTCGCCCGCCGAGCCGCTGCCCGCTGCTTGAGTTCAGCCCGCCGGCGCCCGCCCGCGGCGCACGAATCCAAAGAGCCCGGAGGCCGCGGAGCAGGCCACGCCAGCGACCGCCGCGGCCCGGCTTGGCCGGGTTGCTGGCGGTGCCCCCTCGAGGGAGGAGGAGGAACAACGCGCAGCGTGTGGCGCCTGGGGGCGCTTCACTTCACCGGGCGATGGAGGCCAGGCGCTCGTTGATGATCGCGTTGGCCTGGGCCATGATGCCGTCGATCAGCTCCTTGACCGTGGGCACGTCGTCGATCAGGCCGGCCACCATGCCGCAGGACCAGGCGCCGGCCTCCATCTCGCCGCCTTGCATGATGCGCGGGTAGACGCCGGCGACTTCCGGCAGGATGTCCTCGAACTTGATGCCGGGGCCGATGTCGCGCTCCTTCTGCAGCAGGCGCTCGACGGCGGCGTTGGTCAGCACGCGCTCGGTGTTGCGCAGCGGGCGCATCACCAGGCGGGTGTCCAGCTCGGTGGCGGCGACGATGGCCTGCTTCACGTTCTCGTGCACCGGCGCCTCCTTCGTGGCGATGAAGCGCGTGCCCATGTTCATGCCCTAGGCGCCGAGCGCCAGCGCGGCCACCAGGCTGCGGCCGTCGGCCATGCCGCCGGAGGCGACGAAGGGCACCTTCAGCTCCTCGGCCGCGCGCGGCAGCAGGATGAAGTTGGGCACGTCGTCCTCGCCGGGGTGGCCGCCGCACTCGAAGCCGTCCACGCTGATGGCGTCGCAACCAATCGATTCGGCCTTGAGCGCATGGCGCACCGAGGTGCACTTGTGGATGACCTTGATGCCATGCTCCTTCAGCGCGGGCAGCCATTTCTGCGGGTTGTTGCCCGCCGTCTCGACCGCTTTCACGCCGCCGTCGATGATGGCCTTGACGTAGCCGGGGTAGTCGGGCGGGTTGACCGAGGGCAGGAAGGTCAGGTTGACGCCGAAGGGCTTGTCGGTCATCTCGCGGCAGCGCGCGATTTCCTTGGCCAGCAGCTCGGGCGTGCGCTGCGTCAGGCCGGTGATGATGCCCAGCCCGCCGGCATTGGAGACGGCCGCGGCCAGCTCGGCCAGGCCGACGTAGTGCATGCCGCCCTGGATGATGGGGTGTTCGATGCCGAAGAGTTCGGTGATGCGGGTCTTCAAGAGGGTCTCCGAGTCGTTGTGGATGGGGTATCAGGCCGCCAGGCCCAGTTCGCGCGCTTCTTTCTCGTAGTGGGCGTACGACGCCTTGAGCGTGGCGTGGTTGAGGATCATCTCGGCCGCCAGGGTGCGGGTGCCGGCCTCGAAGACCTGGGTGCGGACCCAGACCGATTCGGTGCGCGCGCTCTCGCTCAGGGCGATGATCTCGCGCGCCAGATCATAGGCCTGGCCGACGAACAGCGGCCCCTTCACCAGCCGGATCTGCTGGCCGGCGAACAGCCCCACCGCCGGCCCGCGGCCGTGCAGGCCGGCGCGGTCACCGCTGCTGCCCAGCAGCACGCTGATCATCTCGATGGGGATGATGGCGCGGCCCCAGGGCGAGGCCGGGCCGCCCTCGGGCGTGTACCAGGGCGAGGGCTCGGTGATGGCCTTGAGCTTGGACGCCAGCGTGAACGGGTAGTAGTGGCCCATGTGCTGCTCGAAGCCCATCGTCACCGTCTCGGCCTCGGCGCCACGCTGGCCGACCTTCAGGTCGCGGTTGATCACCAGGCCGGTGGGCGGGCGCAGCTTGGCGATGCGCTGGGGGATCTCGTGCGCGGCGTCGGGCACCTCGCCCACCGACGCGGTGCCGGTCAGCACCGGCGTGCCATCGCGCTTCTCGGCCCAGATGCGCGCCACCGCCTCGCCGGCGGCGGGCGGCTGCACGAAGGCGCGCACCTCCTCGCCCTCGACCACCATGGTCTGGTAGTGGACGCTGATGCAGCCGCTTTCGAACCAGCGCGGGCCGAAGAACTGGAACAGCAGCGGGTCGAACTGGCTGAAGTGCGTGGGGCCTTCGATGGGGCCGGCGGCCAGGCCCAGGTCGGCGGCGGTCTGGTCGTCGTGGATGGACAGGTGGCCGTCGTAGGTCTGCTCGGCGAGCATCTGGCGCGGCTGGCGCGGCGGGCCGCACAGGGGAGCGGGCGCGGGGAAGCCGGGGAAGGCATCGGGAATGGGACGGGTCATGGCGGCGTGCTCGATGCGGTCGGGAATGGAGATCGAAAAAGCATAGCCCCGCGAGAGGGGGGTCGCAGTCGCCTGTGCGGCAGGCGCGCTACACCCCGCGCGCGCGGTCGGCCTGGAACGTGGCACGGAACCCGGCGAAGGCGCCGGCGTCGAGCGCCTCGCGGATCTCGCGCATGAGCCGCAGGTAATAGTGCAGGTTGTGCACCGTGGCCAGCATGGGGGCCAGCATTTCGCCGCAGCGCTCCAGGTGGTGCAGGTAGGCGCGCGAGAAGCCATCGCGCCCGCCGTCGGCCCAGGCCACGCCCGAGGCGCCGGCGCAGGCGTGGCAGGTGCAGGTTTCGTCGATGGGGCGCGGGTCGGTTTTGTGCCGGGCGTTGCGGATCTTCAGGTCGCCGAAGCGCGTGAACAGGTGGCCGTTGCGCGCGTTGCGCGTGGGCATGACGCAGTCGAACATGTCCACGCCGTGCTGCACGCCGTACACCAGGTCCTCGGGCGTGCCCACGCCCATCAGGTAGCGCGGCTTGTGCGCCGGCAGGCGGTGCGGGGTGTGGGCGGTGAGGCGCAGCATGTCTTCCTTGGGCTCGCCCACGCTGACGCCGCCGATGGCGTAGCCGGGAAAGTCCATGGCGACGAGCTGCTCCAGCGATTCCTGCCGCAGGTGCTCGAACATGCCGCCCTGCACGATGCCGAACAGGGCGTTGGGGTTGCCGAGCCGCGCGAACTCGGCTTGGCAGCGCGTGGCCCAGCGCAGGCTGAGTTCCATGCTGGCGCGCGCCTCGCGCTCGGTGGTGACGCGGCCCTGGGTCTCGTAGGGCGTGCACTCGTCGAACTGCATCACGATGTCGCTGTTCAGCACGGTCTGGATCTGCATGCTGATCTCGGGCGTGAGAAACAGCCGGTCGCCGTTGACGGGGCTGGCGAACTTGACGCCTTCCTCGCTGATCTTGCGCATCTCGCCCAGCGACCAGACCTGGAAGCCGCCCGAGTCGGTGAGGATGGGCTTGGGCCAGTTCTCGAATTGGTGCAGGCCGCCGAACTGCCGCAGCACGTCGAGCCCCGGGCGCATCCACAGGTGGAAGGTGTTGCCCAGGATGATCTGCGCGCCCATCTCGTGCAGGCTGCGCGGCATCACGCCCTTGACGGTGCCGTAGGTGCCCACGGGCATGAAGATCGGCGTCTCGACCACGCCGTGGTTGAGCGTCAGGCGCCCGCGCCGGGCGTGACTGCCCGGGTCGGTGCCGAGCACGTCGAAGCGCAGCATGGCCGCGCTCAGGCGGCGGGCGCCACCTGGGGTTTGCGAGCCGTCACCAGGAAGCCGGGCACGGGCGTTCCCCCTTCCGTGCGCAGCGTCGGCAGGTGTTCGACGATCACTTCGTCGAAGCCGGCTTCGCGGCACTGGCGTTCGACGGCCGAAGCCTTGTGCGCGTAGCGGTTGACCTTTTCGCGCAACACCAGGTCGGCCTCGTCCTCGCTGGCCGCCTCGCACGAGAAGACGAAGTGGCCGCCCGGCTTGAGGATGCGCAGCGCGTTGGGGATGACCGGGGCGAGGTCGCCCACGTAGATCAGCACGTCGGTGCAGGTGATGGCTTCGTAGTGGTCGGATGGCGTCTCGCGCAGCGCGTCCAGGACATTCACGCGGTGGAACTTGGCGTAGATACCGTGGCGGGCGGCCTCTTCGATCATCTTCTCGGACAGGTCGGCGCCGACGATGAAGCCCTCGATAGGCCCCAGGTAGAAGCCGATCAGCCCGGTGCCGCAGCCCAGATCGAGCAGGTTGAAGCGGCGGTCGGGGTGCTTCTCCAGCAGGATCTGCGCCACCCGCTCGGGCACGCGGTACTGCAGGCCGCGCACCAGGTGCAGGTCGAAATTCGGCGCATAGTCGTCGAACAGACTGGACACCAGCTCCGGCGGCTGGGTCGCGGGCGTTTGGCCGTGCGCCACGGCGTGCCAATAGCGCGCGGTGTCGTCGTAGGGCGTCACGGCCAGCAGGCGGTCGGCGTATTCGCGCGCTTGCGCTTCATCGCCTTTGGCCAGGGCGCAGTTCAGCAGGCCCTTCAAGGTTTCGTCGTGGTGGGGCGCGCGCTGGTGGATGTATTGGAGGTGCGCCGCTGCATCGTCGTGGCGCCCCAGGCTGCTCAGATGGCGGGCCAGGAACAGGCGGACGCCAGCGTTGTCGGGGAAGCGTCGCACGCCTTCCTCGGCCCAGGCCAGGGTCTGGTCGGTCTGCCCGGAGAAAAACGCCACGTTGATGGCGCCGGCCATCACCTGAACGTCCTTCGGTGCGTTCGCCAGTGCTTCCATGGCCAGGCGCATGGCCTCGTCGGCCTCCTTCTGACGGGCCAGCAACAGGGCCAGCTCGATCTGCGCGACGTGCCATCCGGGCGCCAGCGCCAGGGCCCGCCGCGCCGCCTTCGTGGCATTGGGCAGATTGCCAACGCTTTCGGCCAGGCGCATGCCAAGCAGTGGCACGCGCGCGTCCTTGGGGGCTCGTTGCTGTGCCACGTTCAAGGCCTGCGCGGCCTCTTGCAGTTGGCCGTTGGCGATGAAGCCGCGAATTTGCTGCAGTTCTGCCGTGAACTGATCGGTGGAGGAGGAAGAACTCGACATTGAAATGGACGCGAATAGAAGGGTGAGACGGCGCAGTGTCGGCATGGACACCGTTGCAGGGCGACCGCTGGTCGGCAAGTCGCCGAATTATCCGGCATCGGTCTGGACGGCACGCACCAGCCACATCGCATCCCCATAGCTGAAGAAGCGGTAGCGCGCCTCCACCGCGTGGCGGTACAGCGCCATCACGTGCGCGTGGCCGGCGAAGGCGCTGACCAGCATCATCAGCGTGCTGCGCGGCAGGTGGAAGTTGGTCACCAGCGCGTCCACCACCTGGAAGCCGAATCCCGGCGTGATGAAGATCGCCGTGTCGCCGCTGGCCTCGCCGCTGGCGGCCCATGATTCCAGCGTGCGCACCGTGGTCGTGCCCACCGCCACCACGCAGCCGCGCGCGCGCGGCAGTCGGCGATGGCGGCCTGCGTGGCCTCGGGCACGTGATAGCGCTCGCGGTGCATCACGTGCTCGGCCAGGCTTTCCGTCTTGACCGGCTGGAAGGTGCCCGCGCCCACGTGCAGCGTGACCGCCGCCCGCTGCACGCCGCGCGCGGCCAGGGCGGCCAGCAGCGCCTCGTCGAAGTGCAGCGCCGCCGTCGGCGCCGCCACGGCGCCGGGGTTGCGGGCAAACACGGTCTGGTAGCGCGAGGCGTCCTCGGCCGTGTCGGCGTGCGTGATGTACGGCGGCAGCGGCACGTGGCCGTGCGCCGCCATCAGCGCATGGGGGTCATCCGACAGGCGCAGGCGGAACAGCGGCCCGGCCGCATCGGGCCAGCGGCCCAGCAGCTCGGCCGTGAAGCCGCCCGCCATGCGCAGCACGGTGCCGGGCGGCGGCTTCTTGCTCACCTTCATGTGGGCGGCGACCTCGTGGCCGTCCAGCACGCGCTCGATCAGCAGTTCCAGCTTGCCGCCGCTGGGCTTTTTGCCGTACAGACGCGCCTTGACCACCTGCGTGTCGTTGAAGACCAGCAGATCGCCCGGCCGCAGCAGGGCGGGCAGGTCGCGGAACACCCGGTCCTCAGGCAATTCGCCGCTGCCGTCGAGCAGGCGCGAGCCGCTGCGCTCGGCGGCGGGGTGCTGGGCGATGAGTTCGGAGGGCAGCGAGAAATCGAAGTCGCTGGTGGTGAAAAGGCCCACCCCCGTGGCTCCACTCGCTGCGCGATGTTCCGCCTCCCCCCTCGAGGGGGCGCACCCACTGGCCGGGGGAACCCCGGCCACGGGTGCACTGGCATGGTTTGCTCCGCGGCCTTCGGGCTCGTTGGGTTTCATGCTATGCGGGTGATGTTGGGCGTGATGGACAACTGAAATGCTGCGGCATGGCTGATGCAGTGGGTGCGGGCAGAATTGTCCTATGCCGACCGCCGATGCCCAGCCCTTGTCAGCGCCCCAGAAGGCCCTGCGCAAGCTCGGCCTCGTGCGCGACATCGACCTGGCCCTGCACCTGCCGCTGCGCTACGAGGACGAGACGCGGCTGACTCGGCTCGCCGACGCGCGCGATGGCGACGTGGTGCAGATCGAAGGCGCGGTGACGCACCAGGAGATGGCCTACCGCCCACGCCGCCAGTTGCTGGTGACGGTGGACGACGGCGGCGCCGCCTGCGTGCTGCGCTTCTTCAACTTCTACCCCTCGCAGCAAAGGCAGATGGCGGTGGGCGCGCGCATCCGCGTGCGCGGCGAACTGCGCGGCGGCTTCGCCGGCCTGACGATGATGCACCCCACGGTGCGCGTGGCCGGCGGCGCGCTGCGCGGGCGCTCACGCCGGTCTACCCCACGGTGGCCGGGCTGCCGCAGCCCTACCTGCGCAAGGCGGTGCTGGGCGCGCTGGCGCAGGCCGACCTGTCGGAGACCATTCCGGAGGCGTTTCTAAGCAAAATTGGCCATCAGACCGCATGGGGGTTGTGTGAGTCGCTCACTTTTTTGCATCAACCGGCGCCCGATGCCTCCCTGGCCGAGCTGGGGGACCGCAGCCACCCGGCCTGGCAGCGCCTGAAGGCCGAGGAGCTGCTGGCGCAGCAGTTGTCGCAGTGGCGCGCGCGCGGTGAGCGCGAGCGCCTGCGCGCGCCCGTGCTGCGCGCCGCGCTGGGCGGCCTGCCCGAGCGGTTGCTGGCCGCGCTGCCCTTCTCGCTCACCGGCGCGCAGCGGCGCGTGGGCGAGGAGATCGCGCGCGACCTGGCACGCCCCCAGCCCATGCACCGCTTGCTGCAGGGCGACGTCGGCTCGGGCAAGACCGTGGTGGCCGCGCTGGCGGCCTGCGTCGCCATCGACGCCGGCTGGCAGTGCGCGCTGATGGCGCCCACCGAGATCCTGGCCGAGCAGCACTTCACCAAGCTGGCGCAGTGGGTCGAGCCGCTGCTGGCGCCGCGCGGCCGGCGCGTGGCCTGGCTCACTGGCAGCCAGAAGAAGAAGGAGCGCGCCGCCATGCTGGCGCTCATCGCCTCGGGCGAGGCGGCGCTGGTCATTGGCACGCACGCCGTGATTCAGGCGCAGGCGCGCTTCGCGCGGCTGGGCCTGGCCATCATCGACGAGCAGCACCGCTTCGGCGTGCAGCAAAGGCTGAGCCTGCGTCAGAAGCTATCGGAATCAGAGCAAGAACCACATTTGTTGATGATGAGCGCCACGCCCATCCCGCGCACGCTGGCGATGAGCTACTACGCCGACCTGGACGTCTCCACCCTGGACGAGCCGCCGCCCGGCCGCACGCCCGTGGTCACCAAGCTGGTGGCCGAGCATCGCCGCGACGAGGTGGCCGGGCGCATCCGCGCCCAGATCGCCGCCGGCCGGCAGGTGTACTGGGTCTGCCCGCTGATCGAGGAAAGCGAGGTGCTCGATCTGCGCCATGCCAGCGCCACGCACGAGGAGTTGAGCGCCGCCCTGCCCGGCGCGCGCGTCGGCCTGCTGCACGCGCGCCTGCCGCCGGCCGAGAAAAAGGCGGTGATGGCCGAGTTCGTCGCCGGCGCGCTGGCGGTGCTGGTCAGCACCACCGTCATCGAGGTCGGCGTGGACGTGCCCAACGCCAGCCTGATGGTCGTCGAGCACGCCGAGCGCTTCGGCCTGAGCCAGCTGCACCAGTTGCGCGGGCGCGTCGGGCGCGGCGCGGCGGCGTCGGCCTGCGTGCTGCTGTACAGCGCGCCCGAGGGCGGCCGCCTGGGCGAGACGGCGCGCGAGCGGCTGAAGGCGATGGTGCAGACCAGCGACGGCTTCGAGATCGCGCGGCGCGACCTGGCCATTCGCGGCCCGGGCGAGTTCCTGGGCGCGCGCCAATCGGGCGCCGCGCTGCTGCGCTTTGCCGACCTGGCCGAGGACGACGCGCTGTTGCAGTGGGCGCGCCGCGCGGCGCCGCTCATGTGGGACCGGTACCCGGTTTTGGCCGAGCGCCACGTTGAGCGCTGGCTGGGCGGGCGGACGGACTACCTCAAGGCTTGACCTTCGTTTCCGTTGCCCATGACGCTGCTTTCCACCCGCATCGCGTGAAACCCAAAGAGCCCAATGGCCGCGGAGCAGGCCATGCCAGTGCACCCATGGCCGGGGTTCCCCCGGCCAGTGGGTGCGCCCCCTTCAAGGGGGGAGGCGAAACATCGCGCAGCGAGTGGAGCCACGGGGGTGGCTCATTTCACCCGCTGCATGCCGGGCGGGGTCCAGCGCCCATCCGTCGCCTCGGGCTTGGGCAGGTACAGGCGCAGGTTGGTGCTGAACGGGCCGGCCGGGGCGGGCAGCCAGTTGGCTTCCTTGTCCTTGCCGGGCGACTCGTGCTGCACGTGGATGTCCAGCGAGCCGTCGGGGTTGAAGACCAGCTTGTCGCGGTCGCCGATGGCGTAGCGATTGAGCGGGTTGGCCACGAAGAACTGGTCGGCGCCGTACAGGGACAGCGACCAGAACGCCTTGGCCGGCGGCAACTGGCCCTTGTCGAAGTGCAGCACGTAGCGCGCCGCGCCCGTCAGCGGCTGGCCGTCGGGGTCGACGAAGCCGCCGGGATAGACCGCCTCCTCGGGCGTCAGGGCGCCCAGGCCGCCGCGGGCGACGAGGGCGCGCAGCAGGTAGTCCTCGCCGTAGGAGCCGATCCTGGCCATGGCCAGGTTCCAGCCGTTGCGCTGCGCGAAGCGTGAGCGGCCGGCGGCGAAGTTCTTGAGCGCATCGGGCGCGGCGCGGTTCAGGGCGCGCTGCACGGTGGGGTCGGCCCGGTTCAGGTCGAAGCCCTGGCCGGCCACCAGGCCCAGGCGCTCCAGGCGCAGCAGCATGGGGTAGTCGGCGGCGTGCGGCGGGTTGCGCTTGAGCGCTTCGGCGAACAGGGCGAAGTAGGCCGCGGGGCTCATGGTCTGCACCTGATCGACCGGCGGCGTCTTCATGTCGATGGCCGGGTCCACGCGGCCGGGCGGCGGCGTGTAGGGCTTGCCGAGGGCCGACAGCGGCACGGCGTGCAGGCCGGACTGGAGCTGGTGCACCTTGGCGTAGTCGGCCTCTCCGTTGGTCTGGATGCGGCCGGTGAGCCAGCCGCCGGCGGTGGGGCTGACGATCTTGCGCACGCCCGCCGGCAGGGGGCCTCGCCAGCCCGGGCCGACGATGGCGAACCGGCCCGTCGCCGCGCCCGTGGTGCGGGTGCCGATCGAGGCGTAGGCGTCGGTCCACATGTCCATCAGCGTCAGCGAGAAATAGCGGCCGGCGGTGTCCGGCACGGTGATGACCATCGGCTCCTGGCCCACGTCGTAGCGCACCAGGGAATACAGGGTGTCGGCGTTGGGCCGCACCACGTCCTTGAAGCTGGCGTCCGGGAAGGCCGTGGCGTGCACTAGCTGGTTGTAGGGCGCGCGCAGGCTGGCACTGTCCGGCCGCGCCACGTTGGTGGTGACGCGGTTGGTCGTTTCCATCAGCACCAGGGGGTAGGCGTAGGTGTAGGCCTCGACGCCGATCTCGTAGGCCTCGTCCTCGGTCAGCGTGGGTGCGGCGGCGCTGGCCATGGTGACGGACAAGGCCAGGCACAGGGGCATCAGCCCCCGGGCCGGACCGGTCACGGTGTGCGCGCCGCGTCGCCAGGGCGCCAGGAATGGAATCATGGAGGTCTCCTCAATGTTGTCGAGGCACGCACCATAGCACCCGGTGCGCCCGCCAACGGACCGCGCCGTCCAGCGGGCGATTCGGCGGCCCTCAGGGTTGGCGCACGAGGCCGGGCGCGGCCCAGCGGCCGTCCGCGGCTTCGGGGCGCGGCAGGTACAAGCGCAGGTTCATGCTGAAGGGGCCGGCGGGGGCGGGCAGCCAGTTGGCTTCCTTGTCCTTGCCCGGCGAGGCGTGCTGGATGTGGATGTCCAGCGAGCCATCGGCGTTGTAGGCCAGCTTGTCGCGGTCGCCGATGGCGTAGCGGTGGATGGGGTTGTCGACGAAAAACTGGTCCGGGCCGTACATGGTCAGCGACCAGAAGGCGTCCACGGGCGGCAACTGGCTCTTGTCGAAGTGCAGCACGTAGCGCGCCGCGCCGGTCAGGGGCTGGCCATCCTTGTCGAGCACGCCGCCGGGGTAGATCGCTTCCTCGGGCGGCAGCGCGCCCAGGCCCGCGTAGGCGGTGAAAGCGCGCATCATGTAGTCGTTGCCGTAGGTGCCGATCATGGCCTGCGGGGTGCTCCAGCCGTCCTTGCGCACGTAGCGGAAGCGCCCGCGCTCGACGATGCGCTTGAGCGCGTCGGGCGCGGCGCGCGCCAGGCCGCGCTGCACGGCGGGGTCGGCCTTGGCCAGGTCGAAGCCCTGGCCCGCCACCAGGCCCAGGCGCTCCATGCGCAGCACCGCCGGGTAGTCGGCCGCGTGCGGCGGGTTGTGCCTGAGGGCCTCGGCGAACAGCCCGAAGAAGGCCTGCGGCGCCAGGCCCGCCACCTGGGCGACCGGCGGCGTGGTCATGTCGACCGCCGGATCGACGCGGCCCGCCGGCGGCGCATCGGGCTTGCCCCGGCCGGACAGCGGCACCGCCTTCAGTTGCTGTTGCAACTTGCGCACGTTGGGGAAGTCCTCCGGCCCGTTGGTCTGGATGCGGCCGACGATCCAGCCCTTGTCCGTCGGGCTCACGATCTTGCGCACGCCGGCCGGCAGCGCGCCCTGCCAGCGCGGGCCGACCAGCGCGTAGTCGCCCGTGGCGCGCCCAGTGGTGCGGGTGCCGAGCGTGGCGAAGACGTCGGTCCACTGGTCCATGATCGGCACCACGAAATAGCGCCCGGCGGTGTCGGGCAGCGAGATGACCAGGGGCTCCTGGCCGACGTCGAACCACAGCATCGAGTACAGCGTGTCGGCGTTGGGGCGCACCACGTCCTTGAACTTGGCGTCCGGGTAGGTCGAGGCGTGCGTGAACTGGTTGACCGGCGCGCGCAGCTTCGCGCCGTCGGGCTGCGCCACGTTGGTGGTGATGCGGCGCGAGACCTCCATCAGCACCATCGGGTAGGCGTAGGTGTAGGCCTCCACGCCGATGGCGTAGGCCTCGTCCTCGGTCAGCGGCGGTGGCGCGGCGCTCGCCACGGAAGCCGAGAAGGCCAGGCACACGGGTGCCAGCCCCCAGGCCAGCGTCGCCGCGGTTTGGCCGGCCCGCCGCGCATGAGCCATGAATGGGATCATGGGTGTCTCCTTGTCGTTGTGAAATCGGGTCCGCGCACCATAGTGCCGAACCTGCGGGCAGACTGTCATCGCGTTTACAAAGCGGCGAAGAGACGGCCGCCCTATGATGGCCGGCGACGGGACCGCAGGAGTTGCGCAAGGAGTTGTTTTTGACCCTGACCGAACTGAAATACATCGTCGCCGTGGCCCGCGAAAAGCACTTCGGCAAGGCCGCCGAGGCCTGCTTCGTCTCGCAGCCCACGCTGTCGGTGGCGGTCAAGAAGCTGGAGGACGAGCTGGAGCTCAAGCTGTTCGAGCGCAGCGCCGGCGAGGTCACCGTCACGCCGCTGGGCGAGGCGATCGTGCGCCAGGCGCAGAGCGTGCTGGAGCAGGCGGCCCGGATCAAGGAGATCGCCCAGCGCGGCAAGGACCCGCTGGGCGGGCCGCTCAAGCTGGGCGTGATCTACACCATCGGCCCCTACCTGCTGCCCGACCTGGTGCGCCAGAACATCGCCCGCACGCCGCAGATGCCGCTGATGCTGCAGGAAAACTTCACCGTGCGCCTGCTGGAGATGCTGCGCACCGGCGAGATCGACTGCGCCATCCTGGCCGAGCCCTTCCCCGACACCGGCCTGGCCATCGCCGCGCTGTACGACGAGCCTTTCATGGCCGCCGTGCCGGCCGGCCACCCGCTGGCCGCGCAGCCGTCCGTCACCTCGCAGCAGCTGCGCAGCGAGACCATGCTGCTGCTGGGCACCGGCCACTGCTTCCGCGACCACGTGCTGCAGGTGTGCCCGGAGTTCGCGCGCTACGCCAGCGACGCCGAGGGCATCCGCAAGAGCTTCGAGGGCTCGTCGCTGGAAACCATCAAGCACATGGTCGCCGCCGGCATGGGCGTGACCCTGGTGCCGCGCCTGTCGGTGCCCGCGCCCGGCGCGCAGGGGCAGGACGCGCTGGTGCGCTACCTGCCCGTGGTGGACGACCACCCCGGCACCGCCCCGCCCACGCGGCGCGTGGTGCTGGCGTGGCGGCGCAGCTTCACGCGTTACGAGGCCATCGCCGCGCTGCGCAACGCCGTCTACGGCTGCCCGCTGCCCGGCGTCGCCCGGCTGTCCTGACGGAGATTTCAAGCAAAATCGGCCTCCAGCCGGCGTCCGCGTTGTGCCAGCCGCTATCATTTCGATTGCATGAACGCTTCGTCCCAAGCCCCCGCCGCGCCGCGCGGCAAGCCGGCGCTGTACCTCGACCTGATCCGCTGGGACCGCCCCGCCGGCTGGCTGGTGCTGCTGTGGCCCACGCTGGGCGCGCTGTGGCTGGCGGCGGGCGG
Organism: Ottowia sp.; assembly: GCF_016703145.1. Lineage (GTDB taxonomy): Bacteria > Pseudomonadota > Gammaproteobacteria > Burkholderiales > Burkholderiaceae_C > Ottowia. The sequence goes on from NZ_JADJCO010000003.1 coordinate 942,383, forward strand.
CTTTCCGGGCTGGCACCTGCTGGCGGTGTTCGTGGGCGGCACCATCCTCATGCGCTCGGCCGGCTGCTGCGTCAACGACGTGGCCGACCGCGAGTTCGACCGCCACGTCAAACGCACCGCCGGGCGGCCGGTGACCACGGGGCAGGTGAGCGTGCGCGAGGCGCTGGGTCTGGGCGCCGCGCTGGCGCTGGCCGCCTTCGCGTTGGCGCTGACGACCCACCGGCTGGTCATCCTGTGGTCCGTGCCCGCGCTGCTGGTGACCATCGCCTACCCCTTCACCAAGCGCTGGTTCGCCATGCCGCAGGCGGTGCTGGGCGTCGCCTTCAGCTTCGGCATCCCGATGGCCTACGCCGCCGCGCAGGGCCGCGTGCCACTGGAGGCGCTGTGGCTGACCCTGGGCGAGATCGCCCTGGTGCTGGCCTACGACACCGAGTACGCCATGGTCGACCGCGACGACGACCTGAAGATCGGCATCCGGACCTCGGCCATCACCCTGGGCGCACTGGACGTGCCGGCGGTCATGGCCTTCTACGCCGTTTTCCTGTCGATCTGGCTCTGGGTTGGCGTCCAGCATGCGCCTTCAGCTATTCTTTACATAGCATTCGGGCTGGCCGCCGCGCAGGCGCTGTGGCACTACACGCTGATCCGCGGGCGCACGCGCGAGGGCTGCTTCACCGCCTTCAGGCAGAACCACTGGCTCGGCTTCACGGTTTTCGCGGGCATCGCGCTGGCGCTGGCATGGGTGCGTTGAATGGTCGGCTGAGCTGGATGCTGGCGCCGGTCGCCGCTATGCGCCAGTCCTGCTTGAGATGGGAACGAACCGCCGATCGGCGCCGAGGCCAGGCTATTGGCGATGGGCCATCCTTCCGGCATCCACGATCCGGTCGTAGGTCGCCTCATCCAGGAATCCCAGTGATACAGCGGCAGCGCGCGGCGTCATTCCCTGCGCGAGCGCCGCGGCGGTGATCTTCGCCACCCGGTCGTACCCAAGGTGCGGATTCAAGGCCGTCGCCAGCAGCAGCGCGTTCTCGACGTTGCCGGCCAGGCGCGCAGGGTCCACCGCGATACCCTGAACCAGTCGCCGGGCCAGCACGCCCGCCGCATCGGCCAGCACGCGGATCGATTGCAGCAGGTTGGCGATCAGCACGGGCTTGGCGACGTTCAGCTCGAAATTGCCCGACGCGTTGGCCAGGGTGATGGTCACGTGGTTGCCCATGGCCTGCATGCAGGCCTGCGCCAGCACCTCCGCGATCGTCGGGTTGCGCTTGCCCGGCATGATCGAACTCGTGAGGCCGTCATCCGGAATCTTCAGCTCCCCCAGGCCGCAGCGCGGGCCGGATCCGAGCCAGCGCAGATCGTTGGCGATCTTGAGCAGCGAAGTCGCCAGCACGTTCAGCGCGCCTGACACCTCGACCAGTGCGTCGTGCGCCGCCATGCCCTCGAACTTCGAGGCATTGGGCGAGAAGCCGTGGCCCGTGAGTGCGCCGATCTCCTCGCAGAAGAAGACATCGAACGCCGGCGGCGCGTTCAGACCCGTGCCGGCCGCCGTCCCGCCCTGCGGCAGCGACAAAAGCCGCGGCAGGGTGGCGTCGATTCGTTCGATGCCATGCCCGACCTGGCGGGCGAAGGTGTCGAAGGTCTGCCCCATCGTCATCGGCACGGCGTCCATCAGGTGAGTGCGCGCGATCTTCAGGACGTCGGCAAACGCGTCGGCACGCTCCCGCAGACTGTCCCGCAGCAATGCGAGCGCTGGCTTCAGCCGCTGCTCCAGCTCCAGCACCGCGACCAGGTGCATGACGGTCGGGAAGCTGTCGTTGGACGATTGCGACGCGTTGACGTGATCGTTGGGATGCACCGGGGATTTGGTGCCCAGCGGCTGGCCCATCAGCTCGTTGGCCCGGTTCGCGATCACCTCGTTCGCGTTCATGTTCGTCTGCGTGCCCGAGCCGGTTTGCCAGATGGTGAGCGGGAAGTGCGTGTCGAAGCGGCCGTCGCGCAGCTCAGCGGCAGCCGCCACGATCGGTTCTGCCAGCATCGCCTTGAGCGCACCGCAACGCAGGTTGGCGCGCGCGGCCGCCATCTTCTGCAGGCCGAACGCGCGGATCAGACACGCGGGAAAGCGCTCCTCGCCGACTTCAAAGACGCCAAGCGCGCGCTGCGTTTGCGCGCCCCAGTAGCGGTCCGCGGGAATCTCGACGGGTCCGAAGGCGTCATGCTCGGTGCGTGATGTGTCCATGTTCACTCCAGTGGGATGCGGGTCTTGGCCGCGACGGTTTCTCAACGTGCGGCCTCGCGTCCATATTGGCCCCGCACCGCGCCCAGGGTGGGCGCGGCGGGCGCTCAGTTGAGTTGGATCTTGGCCTCGGCCGTTACCTTGCGCCACCGATCCACCTCGTCGGCCGTGTGTTTGGCGAACGCGGCGGGCGCGACCTGCGCCTCGGGCAGCAACTGGATGCCGGCGGCGGCCATGCGGTCGGTCCACGCCTTGTCGGCCAGCGCCTTGAGGTAGGCCGCGTGCATCTTCTGGATCGCGTCCTGCGGCGTGCCCTTGGGTGCGTACAGCCCGTACCAGGTGGCGGCCTCGAAGCCGGGCAGGCCCTGGTCGGCCAGCGGCGCGACGCCGGGGTACTGTTGGGGCATGGGCTTGAGGGACGTCAGCGCGATGGCGTTGAGCCGCCCGCCCTGCACCTGGGGCAGCGCTGTGTTGCTCTGATCGAAGATGGCATCGACCTGCCCGCCGATCAGGTCGTTGACGGCCGGCGCGACACCCTTGTACGACACCTGCGACACGGCGATGCCGGCCCGGGACGCGAACAGCGCGGCGATCAGGTGCGAGGTGGAGCCGACCCCGGCGTTGGCGAAGTTCACCGTGCCGGGGTTGGCCTTGGCGAAGGCGATCAGGTCGGTGGCGGTCTTGTATTTGGAGTTCTTGCCGGCCAGCAGGACCAGCGGCGTGTCCGGGAAGCGGAACACCGCGTCGAAGTCCTTGACCGGGTCGTAGGCCAACTTCTTGTACAGCGACGGGCCGGCGCCCATGTAGCCCAGGTGGCCCACCAGGAAGGTGTAGCCGTCGGGCTTGGAGCGGGCCGCCTTGGTGGCGCCGATGGTGCCGCCGGCGCCGGCGACGTTCTCGATCACGATGGGCTGGCCGAGCTGGCGGCCGACCTTGTCGGCGATGTCGCGCGCCATGCCGTCGGTGGGGCCGCCGGCGGCGAAGGGCACGATCCAGGTCAGGGCCTTGTTCGGCCAGGCCTGGGCCAGGGACAGCGGCGCGGCGGCCGCGAGGGCGGCGGCGAGGCACAGGCGGCGCAGGGTGTTCGGGCGGGATGCGTTCATGATGAATCTCTCCTGGGGTGGGGTGGTGGCGGGGAAATCGGGGGGCGGGCTCGGGGCGCCTCAGGCGCCGCACTGCCGGGATGCGGCCAGCGCGCGATCCACCATCCGCGGCGCGAGGCCCAGGTAGTTCGCGGGGTCGGTGAGGCGGTCGATCGTGGCGCGGTCCACGTGCGCGGTCACGGCGGGCAGCGCGGCCAGCGCCTCGGCCAGCGTGCCGCCCTGTTCGTTGACGGTGCGGCAGGCGTCGTAGACCACGTCGTGCGCCTGCTGGCGGCCGATGTGCGGGGCCAGCCCCATCATCACGGCCTCGGCCACGATCAGGCCGCGGCTGATGCCGAGGTTGTGGCGCATGCGCGCCTCGTCCACGATCAGGCCCGAGAGCGCGAACTTGGCCTGGTGCAGCGCCCCGGCCGTGAGCACGAAGCTCTCGGGAATGGCGATCCACTCGGCGTGCCAGGGGCCGGTGGCGCGCTCGAAGTCGTGGATCATCGCGTCCACCATCAGCCCGGCGTGCTGGCGCACGGCCTTGGCGGCGGCCAGCATCAGCTCGCTGGAGATGGGGTTGCGCTTCTGCGGCATGGTGCTGCTCGCGCCGCGCCCCTTGACGAAGGGCTCGTATACCTCGGCGAACTCGGTGGACGCCATGATCATGATGTCCAGCGCGATCTTGCCCAGCGAGCCGGTGACCAGCGCCAGCAGGTTCACTGCCTCGGCGAAACCGTCGCGCGCCACGTGCCAGGTGGTGGCCGGCACGCCCAGGCCCAGCTCGTCGGCCAGCGCGGCCTGCACCTCGAAGCCCTTGTCACCCAACGAGGCCAGCGTGCCGGCGGCACCGGCGAACTCGACCACCAGCACGCGGCCCTTCAGCTCGGCCAGCCGCTGCTGGTGGCGGTCGAACATGGCCAACCAGATCGCGGCCTTGTAGCCGAAGGTGACCGGCAGGGCCTGCTGCAGGTGCGTGCGGCCGGCCATGGGCGTGTCGCGGTGCTTCTCCGCCAGGCCGGCGAGGATGGCACGCAGCTCGCGGATGTCGGCCTCGACGAGGGCCAGCGCATCGCGCACCTGCAGCACGTTGGCGGTGTCCATGATGTCCTGCGTGGTCGCACCCCAGTGGATGTAGCGGCCGGCGTCGCCGCACAGCGCGACGAGCTGGTGCACCAGCGGCAGGATGGGGTAGCCGACGATGTCGGTCTCATGGCGCATGTGGTCGAAGTCGATGCGGTCGAGCCGCGACTCGCGCGCGATGACTTCGGCGGCGTCGGCCGGGATGACGCCGCAGCGCGCCTCGGCGCGGGCCAGCGCGACCTCGACCTCGATGTAGCGGGCGATCAACTGGCGGTCGGAGAACACCTCGCGCATGCGGGGCGTGCCGAAGGCGTCGCGGAACAGGATCGAATCCAGGACGGTGCTGGTCATGGGAGGGGGTGAAGCGGTCACGGGGTCTCCAGGTTGGCTAATATGTCGGGCATTGATCGAACATGTTTATTTGTTCGAACATATAAAGTCTAAATATGTTCGAACATAGAAAATACTGGGGTTTACCCTGATGAAGTTGCGCATGAGCATCACGTCAAGCCACGACCTGGCCCGCCACCTGACGGAGGCGATCGCCTCCGGCCAGCAAGAGGTGGGCTCGCTGCTGCCGACCGAGTTCGAGCTGTGCGCGCGCCACGGCCTGAGCCGCTACGCCGTGCGCAAGGCACTGGACGAGCTGCAGGAGCAGGGGCTGGTCTCGCGCCGCAAGAACGTCGGCACGCGCGTCGAGGCGCGCGCGCCGAGGCAGGGGTTCACACAGTCGATCGTGACGGCGGAAGAACTGGCGCAGTTCGGCTCCCGGCACGTGCGCCAGGTGCGCGAGGTCGTGCCGGTGGTGGCCGACCTGGCGCTGGCCGGCGAACTGGGCGTGCCGGGCGGCACGCGGCTGCTGCGCCTGTCGAGCCTGCGCATGGAGGCCGGCGGGCAGGGCCGCCCGATGGGCTGGACGGACGTCTACGTGGACGAGCGCTTCGCCGGGATCGAGGCGCTGGCGCGCCAGTCACCCGACCGGCTGGTGAGCGCGCTGATCGAGGAGCGCTACGGCACCGCCATCGCGCGCATCCGGCAGGAGATCGGCGCCATCACGCTGTCTCCGGCGCTGGCGGCCGAACTGCAGGCGGAGCCGGGGGCGGCGGCGCTCAAGATCACGCGTTCCTACCTCGACGCCGAGGGCGAGGCGATCGAGATCTCGGTGTCCATCCACCCGGCGGACCGCTTCACGCTGACCATGGAGATGAACCGGTCCCGGGAGCGCGGCGCCTGAGGCCGCGGCACGGCTTCTCAGCGCCCGAACTCGTCGCCCAGTTGCCTGGCGCGCGCGCAGGCCGCCTGCATGGCCTCGATGAAGGACGCCTTCATGCCCGCTTGCTCCATCGCCGCCAGCGCGGCGTGGGTGGTGCCGCCCTTGCTGGTCACGCGCTCGCGCAGCACGGCCAGCGGTTCGGGTGAGTCGGCCGCCAGTGCGCTACCGCCGGCGAAAGTGCCCACGGCCAGGTGGCGCGCCTGCTCGGCGCTCAGGCCCAGTTCGACTCCGGCCTGCTGCATGGCTTCGAGGAAGTAGAAGACGTAGGCTGGGCCGGAGCCGGACAGCGCGGTCACGGCGTCGAGCTGTGCCTCGCGCTCCACCCACAGCGCGTCGCCAGTGGTGCGGATCACGGCCTCGGCCAGCGCGCGGTCGGCGGCGCCCACGCTGGAGCTGGCGAACAGCCCGGTCATGCCCCGGCCGACCAGCGCCGGCGTGTTGGGCATGCAGCGCACGATGCGGTCCGTGCCGGTGGCGGCGGCGATGTCGCCCAGGCGGATGCCGGCCATCACCGACAGTTGCATCGCCTGGCCGATGTGCGGCGCGGCGGCCGCGGCCGCTTCGCGGAAGCTCTGCGGCTTGACGGCCCAGACGACCAGCCCGGCGCCGGCCAGGAAGTCGCCGGCGGCCGGCCGGGCCTCGACCGCGTGGCGCTGCCGCAGGCTGTTGCGTGAGCCCTCGAACGGCTCCACCACCGCGATCCGCTGCGCCGGCAGGCCCTGCCGGACCAGCCCGCCGATGATGGCGCTGGCCATGTTGCCGCCGCCGATGAAGGCGATGCGGGTGGAAGCGGGGAGGGCGGTGGCGGTGTTCATGGCGCGGCAGTGTAGGCCAGGCTATTCGACGACCTCGAAGGCGGCGAACTGCGTCACCTGCAGTGGGTTGAAGTTGTCGTCGGTCATCATCACCAGCGTCCGGCCGCCGGCCGCCCGGGCGGGGCCCCTGGGGGCAGCGCGGCATGCGAAGCAGCGGAGCTTGGGGGCGACGTCCAGCCTCCGGGCAGAGGCGGCCCCCAGGCCATGGCCTCGAAGTTGTCCACGTGCGGCAGGCCGCTGGCGCGCAGGTCGAGCAGCAGGCGCTTGGGCGTGGGGCGGTAGCGGCCGGGGCGCAGGGTGTCGATGCCCAGGGTGTCGCTGGCGCCGCGCAGGTCGGCCTCGTACAGCCGCGCGGACACGCCGGTGGCGGGGGTCCAGGCGCGCTCCAGCACCCACAGGCGATGCTCGTCGGCCACCAGGACTTCGGCCACGCCGCTCTCGGCCGGGCCGTGGGGCAGGGCCATGCCGAAGGGCAGGGGTTCGGGCAGGTAGGCCACCTGCCGGTCGGCGCGGCCGCGGGCCAGGTCGAACCGGGTGATGCGGCACGGGCCGGCCGGGGCGCCGGGGCCGCCGGCGTCCTGCGCCAGCGCGCTTTCCATGCCGGCCCAGGCGTGGCGGCCGTCGGGGGTGGTGGCCAGGGCCTCCAGCGTTTCGTTGTTGCGCGGGCCGCGGCCGCGCGCGCCGGTCTGGCGCAGCAGCGGGGGCAGGGGCAGCTCGCGCAGCAGGCGGCCGTCGAGCGCGCTCTCGTACAGCGCCGGCGGAATGCGGGCGCGCAGGTCGCCTTCACTGGTCCACAGCAGGGTGGTGGCGCCGGTGGCTTCGTCCTGCCGCAGCGCCAGCGCCTCGGGATCGACACGGTGGCGCGGGAAGGGCTGGCCGTCGGGGCCGAGCAGGGTGATGACGTCCACCCATTGCGGCAGCAGTGGCTGGCCGGCCGCGAAGGGCGGCAGGCGCAGCACGTAGCAGCGCGCCGGGGCGTGGCGGCTGCGGTCGTCGGACAGCGCGTACCAGAGGCCGGTGCGCGCGTCCCCGGCCAGGCCGGAGAGGCCGCCGATGGTCGTGTTCTGGAACGACTGCCCGCTGGCCAGGCTGCCGTGCGCGATCAGCTTCAGCGCGGGCGTGCCGGCGGCGGGCGGCTGCAGGGCGCGGGCACCGCCGCCAAGGAGCGCGGCGGCGCCAGCCAGCGCGCGCAGGGCGGCGCGGCGGCTGAGCGGGGGCGTGCGATCGGGTCCGGTCATGGCTGCGCAGTGTAGAGGGAGGCGATGGGCAGGCCGGGTGGCTTCGGCTACGCTTGCCGCCATGAGCTACCTCCTGGCCCTCGACCAAGGCACCACCAGCAGCCGCGCCATCGCCTTCGACCGCGACGGGCGCGTGGCGGCGCTGGCGCAGCGCGAGTTCGCGCAGCACTTTCCGCGGCCCGGCTGGGTGGAGCACGACGCGCAAGATATTTGGGCGACGCAGTTGGCCGTGGCACGGGAATGTATACAGAAACTGCCTCCAGCCAGTACCCGCATTGTGCCATCAGCTCCTGAAATAATAGCGATCGGCATCGCCAACCAGCGCGAGACCACGGTGCTGTGGGACCGCGCCACGGGCGCGCCGGTGGCGCCCGCCATCGTCTGGCAGGACCGCCGCACGGCGGCGCGCTGCGAGCAGCTGCGGCGCGCCGGCCAGGCCGGGCCGATCCAGCGCAAGACCGGGCTGGTGCTGGACGCCTACTTCTCCGCCACCAAGCTGGAGTGGCTGCTGGAGCAGGTGCCCGGCGCGCGCGCCCGCGCCGAGGCGGGCGAGCTGGCCTTCGGCACCATCGACAGCTGGCTCATCCACAAGCTGACCGGCGGGCGCGTGCACGCCACCGACCCCGGCAACGCCGCGCGCACCATGCTGATGGACATCCACCGGCTGGCGTGGGACGACGAGCTGCTGCGCCTGTTCGGCATCCCGCGCGCGGTGCTGCCGCGCATCGTGCCCTCCAGCGGTGTGCTGGGCGAGACCGCGCCCGGCCTGCTGGGCGCCGCGCCCATCCCCATCGCCGGCGTGGCGGGCGACCAGCAGGCCGCCACCTTCGGCCAGGCCTGCTTCGCGCCCGGCATGGCCAAGAACACCTACGGCACCGGCTGCTTCATGCTGATGAACACCGGCGCCAAGGCCCGGCCCAGCCGCAACCGGCTGCTCGCCACCGTCGGCTGGCAGGGGCCGGCGCAGGCCGGGGCCCACCGCACAGCGTACTGCCTGGAGGGCTCGGTCTTCATGGCCGGCGCCACGGTGCAGTGGCTGCGCGACGGCCTGCAGATCATCCGGAGCGCGGCCGAGGTCGAGCCGCTGGCCGCCAGCGTGCCCGACACGGGCGACGTCTTCCTGGTGCCCGCCTTCGCCGGCCTGGGCGCGCCGGACTGGGACGGCCGCGCGCGCGGCACCCTGGTCGGCTTGACGCGCGGCACCACGCGCGCCCACATCGCCCGCGCCGCGCTGGAGGCCATCGCGCTGCAGTCGGCCGACCTGTTCGGCGCCATGAGCCGCGACGCCGGCCTGCCGCTGACCGAGCTGCGCGTGGACGGCGGCGCCAGCCGCAACGACCTGCTGATGCAGCTGCAGGCCGACCTGCTGGGCGTGCCCGTGGTGCGCCCGCGCGTCACCGAGACCACCGCCCTGGGCGTGGCCTACTTGGCCGGGCTGGCCACCGGCGTGTGGCGCGACGGCGCGGCCATCGCCGCGCAGTGGTCGGCCGAGCGGCGCTTCGAGCCGCGCTTGCCCGAGCCCGCGCGGCGCGCCCGCCTGGCGCGCTGGCGCGAGGCCGTCGAGCGCGCGCGCGGCTGGGCCCGCGACGGGGCCGCCGGGTGAGCGGGCGAGGGCGTGATGGATTTCAAGCGAAATCGGCCTCCAGCCAGCGTGGATATTGCGACGGAAGCTATTAAAATAATAGTATTCATTGTGTCTTGAGATGATCGGCGACCCCCTGCCCACCGACCGCGCCGCGCTGCTGGCCCGCCTGGCCGAACCGCGCCGCTATGACATCGCCATCGTCGGCGGCGGCGCCACCGGCCTGGGCGTGGCGCTGGACGCCGCCCAGCGCGGCCACAGCGTGGTGCTGGTCGAGGCGCACGATTTCGCCAAGGGCACTTCCTCGCGCGCCACCAAGCTGGTGCACGGCGGCGTGCGCTATCTGGCGCAGGGCAGCGTCGGCCTGGTGCGCGAGGCGCTGCACGAGCGCCTGCACATCCTGCACAGCGCGCCGCACCTGGCGCAGCCGCTGCCCTTCGTCATGCCCTCCTACCGGCTGTGGGAGACGCCGTTCTACGGCGCCGGCCTGAAGATGTACGACGCCCTGGCCGGCCGCCACGGCCTGGGCCGCACCGAGTGGCTCGGCGCGGCCGAGACGCTGCGCCTGCTGCCCGGCGTGCAGCCGCGCGGGCTCAAGGGCGGCGTCAAGTACTGGGACGGCCAGTTCGACGACGCGCGCCTGGCGCTGGCCATCGCCCGCACGGCGGCGCTGCACGGTGCCCTGCTGGTCAACCACTGCGAGGCGCTGGAGGTGCTGCACGACGCCGGCCGCGCCGTCGGCCTGCGCGTGCGCGACGCCGAGAGCGGACGCGAGCTGCGCATCGAGGCCGGCTGCATCGTCAACGCCACCGGCGTGTGGGTGGACCGCCTGCGCCGGCAGGACGCGCTGGCGGCCGGGCGCACGGCGCTGCCCCTGGTCGCGCCCAGCCAGGGCGTGCACGTCGTCATCGACCAGTCCTTCCTGCCCGGCGAGCACGCCCTGCTGGTGCCCAGCACCGGGGACGGGCGGGTGCTGTTCGCCGTGCCCTGGCTTGGCAAGCTGATCCTGGGCACCACCGACACGCCGCGCCCGGACCTGCCGCTGGAGCCGCGCCCCCTCGCGCGGGAGCTGGACTTCATCCTGCGCGAGGCGGCCCGCTACCTGCGGCGCGCGCCCACGCGCGCCGACGTCCTCAGCACCTGGGCCGGCCTGCGCCCGCTGGTCAGCCCGGGCGACGGAGCGGCCGACACCCCGGCCATCAGCCGCGAGCACACGGTGCGCGTGGCGCGCTCCGGCCTGGTCACCGTCACCGGCGGCAAGTGGACCACCTACCGCGTCATGGCCGAGGACGTGCTGGCGCGCTGCATCCAGGCCGGCACGCTGCCGCCGCGCGGCCCGTCGCGCACGGCCGGGCTGCGGCTGGTCGGCGCCGGCGGCGAGCACACTGGCGCGTCCCGCCCCGTCGGCCTCGGCCGGCCACCGGGGCTGCACCTGTACGGCACCGAGGTCGCCGCCGTGGCCGCCCTGCCGGGGGCCGGCCGCTGGCTGGCGCCGGGCCTGTCCGAGGCCATGGTCCGCTTCGCCGCCCGCCACGAGTACGCCCGCTCGGTCGAGGACGTGCTGGCGCGGCGCTCGCGCCTGCTGTTCCTGGACGCCGCCGAGGCAGCCCGCGCCGCGCCCGCCGTCGCCGACATCCTGGCCGACGAACTGGCGCGCGACCCCGCGCTGGCCGCCTTCCAGCACCTGGCCGAGGCCTACGCGCAACACGGCGCCGACCCGGGGGCTTGACAGCGCCCTTTCGATTTGCCACAATCGCGGGCTTCGTCCAATATGGATTGAAGATACCTGCCCCAAAGCGTGCGCCTTCATAAGGCGCACGACGGGCCCAAGACTGATCCGGCGCGCCGGATACAAGTTGGGAAACATTGAACAAATGATCCAGACTGAATCTCGACTCGAGGTGGCCGACAACACCGGCGCCAAGTCCGTCCTGTGCATCAAGGTGCTGGGCGGTTCCAAGCGCCGCTACGCCAGCGTCGGCGACATCATCAAGGTGAGCGTGAAAGAGGCCGCCCCGCGCGGCCGCGTCAAGAAGGGCGAGATCTACAGCGCCGTGGTGGTGCGCACCGCCAAGGGCATCCGCCGCGGCGATGGCTCGCTCGTCAAGTTCGACGGCAATGCCGCCGTGCTGCTCAACAACAAGCTGGAGCCGATCGGCACCCGCATCTTCGGCCCGGTCACGCGCGAGCTGCGCACCGAGAAGTTCATGAAGATCGTGTCCCTGGCCCCCGAAGTCCTGTAAGAAAGGCGCGCCATGAACAAGATTCGCAAGGGCGACGAAGTCATCGTGCTGGCTGGTCGCGACAAGGGCAAGCGCGGCACCGTGTCGCTGCGCGCCAGCGACGACCGCCTGCTGGTCGACGGCATCAACATGGTCAAGAAGCACGCCAAGCCCAATCCCATGAAGGGCGTGGCCGGCGGCATCATCGAGAAGGCCATGCCGATCCACCAATCCAACGTGGCCATCTACAACAAGGCCACCGGCAAGGCCGACCGCGTCGGCATCAAGACCCTGCAGGACGGCAGCCGCGTGCGCGTGTTCAAGTCCAGCGGCGAAGAGATCAAGGCCTGAGGTTGACCATGGCACGACTGCAACAACACTATCGCGAAAAAGTGGCGCCCGAACTGATGAAGCAGTTCGGCTACAAGTCGCCCATGGAGGTGCCGCGCATCACCAAGATCACGCTCAACATGGGTGTGAGCGAGGCCGTGGCGGACAAGAAGGTCATGGACAACGCCGTGGCCGACCTGACCAAGATCGCCGGCCAGAAGCCCGTGGTCACCAAGGCCAAGCGGGCCATCGCCGGCTTCAAGATCCGCGAAGGCCAGGCCATCGGCACCATGGTCACGCTGCGCGGCGTGCGCATGTACGAGTTCCTGGACCGCTTCGTCACCGTGGCGCTGCCGCGGGTGCGCGACTTCCGCGGCATCTCCGGGCGCTCGTTCGACGGCCGCGGCAACTACAACGTGGGCGTCAAGGAACAGATCATCTTCCCCGAGATCGAGTACGACAAGGTGGATGCCCTGCGCGGCCTGAACATCAGCATCACGACGACGGCCAAGAACGACGAGGAGTGCAAGGCACTGCTCGCGGGCTTCCGTTTTCCGTTCAAGAACCAAGGGTGACGTTGTGGCAAAAGTAGCTTTGATCGAGCGCGAGCTCAAGCGCGAAAAACTCGTCGCCAAGTACGCCAAGAAACACGCCGAGCTGAAGGGCATCGCCAATGACGCCAAGCGCAGCGACGAAGAGCGCGCGCAGGCCCGCCTGGCGCTGCAAAAGCTGCCGCGCAACGCCAACCCGACGCGCCAGCGCGCCCGTTGCGAAATGACCGGTCGCCCGCGCGGCACCTTCCGCCAGTTCGGGCTGGGCCGCGCCAAGGTCCGCGAGATGGCCTTCAGCGGCCAGATCCCGGGCGTCATGAAGGCGAGCTGGTAATCGGCAGGAGAGAACAACATGAGCATGAGTGATCCCATCGCCGACCTGCTGACCCGCATCCGCAACGCGCAGATGGTGGCCAAGCAGACCGTGTCGGTGCCGTCTTCCAAGGTGAAGGTGGCCATTGCCCAGGTGCTGAAGGACGAAGGCTACATCGACGGCTTCGAGGTCAAGAGCGACGGCGCCAAGTCCGAGCTGCTGATCGCGCTGAAGTACTACGCCGGCCGTCCCGTCATCGAGCGCATCGAGCGTGTCAGCCGTCCCGGCCTGCGCGTCTACAAGGGCCGCGACGCCATTCCCCAGGTCATGAACGGCCTGGGCGTGGCCATCGTCACCACCCCGAAGGGCGTGATGACCGACCGCAAGGCGCGCGCCACCGGTGTCGGCGGCGAAGTGCTGTGCTACGTGGCCTAAGGAGAGTCGAGAGATGTCACGTGTCGGAAAAATGGCCGTTCTCGTCCCCTCGGGCGTCGATGTGCAGATCAAGGACGACCAGATCACGGTCAAGGGCAGCGGCGGCGAGCTGAAGCTGGCCCCCAACGCGCTGGTGAACATCAGCGCCGAGGACGGCAAGTTGTCCTTCGCTCCGGCGGACGAGTCCCGCGAGGCCAACGCCATGAGCGGCACCATGCGCCAGCTGGTCAACAACATGGTGGTCGGCGTCAGCAAGGGCTTCGAGAAGAAGCTGACCCTGGTCGGCGTGGGCTTCCGCGCCCAGGCGCAAGGTGCCAAGCTGAACCTGTCGGTGGGCTTCTCGCACCCGGTGAACATCGAGATGCCCGCGGGCATCACCGTGGCCACGCCGGCCCCGACCGAAATCGTCATCAAGGGCGCGGACCGCCAGAGCGTGGGGCAGATCGCTGCCGAAATCCGCGCCGTCCGCCCCCCCGAGCCCTACAAGGGCAAGGGCATCCGCTATTCGGATGAAAAGGTGGCGATCAAGGAAACCAAGAAGAAGTAAGGACCTGCATCATGATGACCAAGAAAGAGCAGCGTCTTCGTCGTGCGCGCCAGACGCGCATCCGCATCGCCACCCAGGGCGTGGCGCGGCTGACCGTCAACCGCACCAACCTGCACATCTATGCCGCCGTGATTTCCGGCGACGGCGCGAAAGTGCTGGCCAGCGCCTCCACGGCCGAGGCCGAGATGCGCCAGTCGCTGGGCGCCGCGGGCAAGGGCGGCAACGTCGCTGCCGCCCAAGTGATCGGCCAGCGCATCGCCGAGCGTGCCAAGGCCGCGGGGGTGGAGAAGGTGGCCTTCGACCGTGCGGGCTTCGCCTACCACGGCCGTGTCAAGGCCCTGGCCGACGCTGCCCGCGAGGCGGGTCTGCAGTTCTGAACGGTAGGACGAACAAGATGGCAAAGTTTCAGCCGAAGATGCAAGGCGACGGTCCGGAAGACGGCCTGCGCGAGAAGATGATCGCGGTCAACCGCGTGACCAAGGTGGTCAAGGGTGGCCGTATCCTGGGTTTCGCCGCGTTGACCGTGGTGGGCGATGGCGATGGCCGCGTCGGCATGGGCAAGGGCAAGTCCAAGGAAGTGCCCGCCGCCGTGCAGAAGGCCATGGACGAGGCGCGCCGCAACATGACGAAGGTGTCGCTCAAGGATGGCACGATCCATCACAACGTGACCGGCCACCACGGCGCCGCCAACGTGATGATGGCTCCGGCCCCGCGCGGTACCGGCATCATCGCCGGCGGTCCCATGCGCGCCGTGTTCGAGGTGCTGGGCATCACCGACATCGTCGCCAAGAGCCACGGCACGTCCAACCCCTACAACATGGTGCGTGCCACGCTGGATGCATTGAACAACTGCACCACGCCCGCCGAAGTGGCGGCCAAGCGCGGCAAGTCGGTCGAAGACATCTTCACCGCCTGATCGGGAGCCCCCACATGACAACGCCACAGAAAACCGTCAAGGTCCAGTTGGTTCGCAGCCCGATCGGCTGCAAGGAATCGCATCGCGCCACGGTGCGCGGCCTGGGCCTGCGCAAACTGAACAGCGTGCGTGAACTGCAGGACACGCCTGCCGTGCGCGGCATGATCAACAAGATCGACTATCTGATCAGGATCGTCTAAGGAATCGGGTCATGGAACTCAACAGCATCAAGCCCGCAGAGGGTGCCAAGCGTGGCCGCCGCCGCGTGGGTCGCGGTATCGGCTCCGGCCTTGGCAAGACGGCCGGGCGTGGCCACAAGGGCCAGAAGTCCCGTGCGGGCGGCTACCACAAGGTCGGCTTCGAAGGCGGCCAGATGCCGCTGCAGCGCCGCCTGCCCAAGCGTGGCTTCAAGTCCGCCTCGCTCAAGTACAACGCCGAGGTGACCCTGTCCGACCTGGAGCGTTTGGGCGAGGCCGAGGTGAACCTGCTCGCCCTCAAGAAGGCTGGGCTGGTGCGCGAGATCGTCAAGGTCGTGAAGGTCATCAAGTCGGGCGAGCTGACCAAGGCCGTCAAGCTGACGGGCGTTGGCGCGACCGCGGGTGCCAAGACCGCCATCGAGGCGGTTGGCGGTTCACTGGCCTGATGCGCCATCTTGAAGGTATTTGAGTAGTGGCCACCAGCGCAACGCAAATCGCGAAGACGGGCAAGTACGGCGACCTGCGTCGCCGTCTGGTCTTTCTGCTGCTCGCGCTGGTCGTGTACCGGATCGGCGCGCACATTCCCGTGCCTGGCATCAATCCCGACCAACTGCGCCAGTTGTTCGAGGGCCAGCAGGGCGGCATCCTGAACCTGTTCAACATGTTCTCGGGGGGCGCGCTGTCGCGCTTCACGGTGTTCGCCCTGGGCATCATGCCCTATATCTCGGCCTCGATCATCATGCAGCTCATGACCTATGTGCTGCCCATGTTCGAGCAGCTCAAGAAAGAGGGCGAGGCCGGGCGCCGCAAGATCACGCAGTACACCCGGTACGGCACGCTCGGCCTGGCGCTGTTCCAGTCGTTCGGCATCGCCGTGGCGCTGGAGGCTTCCCAAGGCCTCGTGGTCAGCCCGGGCTGGGGATTCCGCATGACGGCGGTGGTCAGCCTGACGGCCGGCACCATGTTCCTGATGTGGCTGGGCGAGCAGATCACCGAGCGCGGGCTGGGCAACGGAATTTCGATCCTGATCTTCGCCGGCATCGCGGCGGGCCTGCCCAGCGCGGTGGGTGGCCTGATGGAGTTGGTGCGCACCGGGGCCATGAGCATCATCGTCGCCCTGTTCATCGTGGCGCTGGTGGGCTTGGTGACCTACTTCGTGGTGTTCATCGAGCGCGGCCAGCGCAAGATACTGGTGAACTACGCGCGCCGCCAGGTGGGCAACAAGGTGTATGGCGGCCAGTCGTCGCACCTGCCGCTCAAGCTGAACATGGCCGGGGTGATTCCGCCGATCTTCGCGTCGTCCATCATCCTGCTGCCGGCGACCGTCGTGGGCTGGTTCAGCACCGGCGACTCGATGCGCTGGCTGAAGGACATCGCGTCGACGCTGTCGCCAGGGCAGCCGATCTACGTGATGCTGTATGCGACGGCGATCATCTTCTTCTGCTTCTTCTACACGGCGCTGGTGTTCAACAGCCGCGAGACGGCGGACAACCTGAAGAAGAGCGGTGCCTTCATTCCGGGTATCCGCCCAGGTGACCAGACGGCCAAGTACATCGACAAGATCCTGATGCGCCTCACGCTGGCCGGCGCCATCTACATCACCTTGGTGTGCCTGCTGCCCGAGTTCCTGATCCTGCGTTACAACGTCCCGTTCTATTTCGGCGGCACCTCGCTGCTGATTCTGGTGGTGGTGACGATGGATTTCATGGCGCAGGTGCAGAACTACATGATGAGCCAGCAGTACGAGTCGCTCTTAAAGAAAGCCAATTTCAAGACCACGCTCGGCGGGTGAAAACGCCATCATGTCCAAGGACGACGTCATCCAGATGCAGGGTGAGGTTCTGGAGAACCTGCCCAATGCCACGTTCCGCGTGAAACTGGACAACGGGCATGTGGTGCTGGGTCACATTTCGGGAAAGATGCGCATGCACTACATCCGCATCCTGCCGGGGGACAGGGTCACAGTGGAAATGACGCCGTACGACCTGTCGCGGGCGCGTATCGTGTTCCGGGCCAAGTAGGCGCGGACGAGGAAACAGTTTTAGGAGAATGAAATGAGAGTTTCAGCTTCGGTCAAGAAGATTTGCCGCAACTGCAAGATCATCCGCCGCAAGGGCGTGGTGCGTGTGATCTGCACCGACCCGCGCCACAAGCAGCGCCAGGGTTGATGGCGGCTGCACGAACGTTCAGAGGATAAGAGCACATGGCACGTATTGCTGGTATCAACATTCCGCCGCACAAGCACGCCGAAATCGGCCTGACGGCGATCTACGGCATTGGCCGTCAGCGCGCACGCGAGATTTGCGAGGCTTGCGGCATTCCGTATGCGAAGAAGGTCAAGGACCTGACCGACGGGGACCAGGAAAAAATCCGCGACCAGATCGCCAAGTACATCATCGAAGGCGACCTGCGCCGCGAGACCACGATGAACATCAAGCGGCTGATGGACATCGGCTGCTATCGCGGCTTCCGTCACCGCCGCGGCCTGCCGATGCGCGGACAGCGCACCCGCACCAACGCCCGCACCCGCAAGGGCCCGCGCAGGGCTGCGCAGGCGCTGAAAAAATAATCAAGGAACCGCTCCACCATGGCCAAAGCACCCGCCAGCAACGCCGCGCAGCGCGTGCGCAAGAAAGTCCGCAAGAACATTTCGGACGGCATTGCCCACGTTCACGCGTCGTTCAACAACACCATCATCACCATCACCGACCGCCAGGGCAACGCGCTGTCGTGGGCCTCGTCCGGCGGCCAGGGCTTCAAGGGCTCGCGTAAGTCGACGCCCTTCGCTGCCCAGGTGGCCTCCGAATCGGCCGGCCGCGCGGCGATCGACCAGGGCATCAAGAACGTGGACGTCGAGATCAAGGGTCCCGGCCCTGGCCGCGAGTCCTCGGTGCGCGCGCTGGCGGCGCTGGGCATCCGCATCACGTCCATTTCCGACGTGACGCCCGTGCCGCACAACGGCTGCCGTCCGCAGAAGCGCCGCCGCATCTGATTCGTTAAACCCAAGCCCACCGCTGGGGAGGACTTGTCCTGCCCAGCTCCTGCGGCGATCCCGCCGCGGCAGATGACTCGATCAAGGAAATCCAAGTGGCACGTTACCTCGGCCCCAAGGCCAAACTTTCCCGCCGTGAAGGCACCGACCTGTTCCTGAAGAGCGCGCGCCGCTCCATCAGCGACAAGGCCAAGTTCGACTCCAAGCCCGGCCAGCACGGCCGCACTTCCGGCCAGCGTACGTCCGACTACGGCCTTCAGCTGCGCGAGAAGCAGAAGGTCAAACGCATGTACGGCGTGCTGGAAAAGCAGTTCCGCCGCTACTTCGAGGAAGCCGAGCGCCGCAAGGGCAACACCGGCGCCAACCTGCTGTTCCTGCTGGAATCGCGCCTGGACAACGTGGTCTACCGCATGGGCTTCGGCTCCACCCGCGCCGAGGCGCGCCAACTGGTGTCGCACAGGGCGGTCACGGTGAACGGTCAGTCGGTGAACATCGCGTCGTACATGGTCAAGACCGGCGACGTGGTCGCCGTGCGCGAGAAGTCCAAGAAGCAGACCCGCGTGCAGGAAGCCCTGCAACTGGCGGGCCAGGTAGGCTTCCCCTCCTGGGTCGAGGTCAACGCCGACAAGGCGGAAGGCACCTTCAAGAAGACGCCCGATCGCGACGAGTTCGGTGCCGATATCAACGAATCGCTGATCGTCGAACTTTATTCGCGCTGAGTCCATTGCGTCTCAGCGTCACCTTGGTTCCGACCCGCCTGCGTGGCGGGTTTGGCGCTTCACCAGCCTTACCGGTGTAACGAGCCGGGGGTATTGAGAGGAAGTCTACAGAATGCAAACCCAACTGCTGAAACCCAAGGCGATCAACGTCGAACCCCTGGGCAACCACAAGGCGAAGGTCACGCTCGAACCGTTCGAACGTGGCTACGGCCACACCCTGGGCAACGCGCTGCGCCGCGTGCTGCTGTCGTCCATGGTCGGCTACTCACCCACCGAGGTGACGATTGCCGGCGTGGTGCACGAGTATTCCAGCATCGACGGCATCCAGGAGGACGTGGTCAACATCCTGCTGAACCTCAAGGGCGTGGTCTTCAAGCTGCACAACCGCGACGAGGTCACGCTGAGCCTGCGCAAGGACGGCGAGGGCGCGGTCACCGCCGCCGATATCCAGACGCCGCACGACGTCGAGATCGTCAACCCCGAGCACGTCATCGCCAATCTGTCGCAGGCCGGCAAGCTCGACATGCAGATCAAGGTGGAGAAGGGCCGCGGCTACGTGCCCGGCACGCTGCGCCGCTACGCCGACGAGCCGACCAAGTCGATCGGCCGCATCGTGCTCGATGCCTCGTTCTCGCCCGTCAAGCGCGTGAGCTACGCCGTCGAGAACGCCCGCGTCGAGCAGCGCACCGACCTCGACAAGCTGGTGATGGAGATCGAGACCAACGGCGCCATCACCGCCGAGGACGCCGTGCGCGCCTCGGCCAAGATTTTGGTCGAGCAGCTCGCCGTGTTCGCGCAGCTCGAGGGCAGCGAACTGGCCGCCTTCGACCAGCCGCAGCGTACCAGCGGCGCCAGCAGCTTCGATCCGATCCTGCTGCGCCCGGTGGACGAGCTGGAGCTGACGGTGCGCTCGGCCAACTGTCTGAAGGCCGAGAACATCTACTACATCGGTGACCTGATCCAGCGCACCGAGAACGAGCTGCTCAAGACCCCCAACCTGGGCCGCAAGTCGCTCAACGAAATCAAGGAAGTGCTGGCCTCGCGCGGCCTGACCCTGGGCATGAAGCTGGAGAACTTGCCGCCCTCGGGGCTGGACAAGCGCTGACAGCGCTCTTTTGATGGTCGCCGCTCCCGTTTCGGGCGGCATCACGTGCAGGGGCCGTACCTGATCCGGCGGCCTCATCGAACAAGGTAAGAAAGGAAAAGCACCATGCGTCACGGTTCCGGCCTTCGCAAACTCAACCGCACCAGCGCGCATCGCCAGGCGATGCTGCGCAACATGATGAACTCGCTGATCGCCCACGAGGCGATCAAGACCACGCTGCCCAAGGCCAAGGAGTTGCGCCGCGTGGTCGAGCCCATGATCACCCTGGCCAAGCAGGACAGCGTGGCCAACCGCCGTCTGGCCTTCGCCCGCCTGCGCGACGACGCCAGCGTGGCCAAGCTGTTCACCGACCTGGGCCCGCGCTTCAAGGCGCGCCCGGGCGGCTACACCCGCATCCTGAAGATGGGCTTTCGCGTCGGCGATAACGCCCCGATGGCCTTCGTCGAGCTGGTGGACCGCCCCGCGGCCGACGACGGGCAGTCCGGCCAGGAATAAGCTATAATTCGCCGCTTACCGCGCGATGGAGCAGTCTGGTAGCTCGTTGGGCTCATAACCCAAAGGTCGGAGGTTCAAATCCTCCTCGCGCAACCAAAGTTCGTTAAAAAGCCCGCCTGTCCAGGCGGGCTTTTTCTTTGCGCGGGCCCGATCGCGGATTTTTGGTCAAATCGGGCTTCAGCTCGCATCCCTATTGCGCTAGAAGCTATATTTTTAATAGTGATCAGAGCGAGTGAGTCACCAGCTTGAAATCAGGATCCTCGTGGAAGGACTTGACCTTGAAGCCCATGCCGCGCATCAGCTTGAGCATGCCGCTGTTGTTGGCCAGCACCAGACCCTCGATCTGCTGCAGGCCCTTGTCGCGCGCCACGTCCATGATGCTCAGCATCAGCCGCGTGCCCAGGCCTTGGCCGGCGTAGGTGTCGTCCACCACCAGCGAGAACTCGCAGCTCGTCTGGTCGGGGTTGGTGATGTAGCGCGACACACCGATGATGCGGTGGCGCTTGAGCGTCTCGCCTTCCTGGCCCTGCTCCTCGACGTCCACCTCGGCGCACAGCGCCATCTCGCGGTCGTAGTCGATCAGCGTGAAGCGCGAGAGCATCGACGGCGGCAGCACCGCGATGTTGGAGACAAAGCGGAAGTAGCGGCTCTCGCTCGACAGGCGCGACACAAAGTCCTGCAGCATCTGCGCGTCGTCGGGCTTGACCGGGCGCACCCGGTACTCACCGCCGCCGCGCAGCGGCCAGAGCTGGGTGTGGCGCGCCGGGTAGGGCAGGATGGACAGGTGCCCGTAGCGGCCGGCGCGGCCGGACGAGGTTTGCGCCGCCGCGCCGACGACGATGCGCGCGTCCACCGCCACCGCGCCGTGCTCGTCCACGATCACGGGGTTGATGTCCATCTCGCGCAGTTGCGGCAGCTCGCACACCATCTCCGACACGCGCAGCAGCATCTGCTCCAGCACCGTCCGGTCGATGGGCGGGCGGCCGCGCCATTCGCCCAGCGTCTCGTGCACGCGCGAGCGCTCGATCAGCCGCCGCGCCAGGAACTGGTTGAGCGGCGGCAACTCCATGGCGTGGTCGTTCAGCAGCTCGATCATGGTGCCGCCGGCGCCGAAGGCGATCACCGGGCCGAAGGGGTCGTCGGTGACCACGCCGATGTACAGCTCGCGCCCGCGGTCGGCGCGCGCCATGGCCTGCACCGTGACGCCGTTGATGCGCGCCTCGGGCTTCTGGCGGCGCACCGCGTCCATCATCTGCTGGTAGCCGTCCCGCACGGCGGCGGCGTTCGTCAGGTTCAGCGCGACGCCGCCCACGTCGCTCTTGTGGCTGATGTCGGGCGAGTCGATCTTCAGCGCCACAGGGTAGCCGAGCTGCGTGCCGATCATCATCGCCTCGTTGGCGCTGCGCGCCAGCAGCGTCTGCGTCACCGGGATGTGGAAGGCCGACAGCAGCGACTTGGACTCCATCTCGGTCAGCACCGTGCGGCGCTCGGCCAGCACGCTCTCGATCAGTAGGCGCGCGCCCTCCACGTCGGGCGCGGCCAGGTGCGTCAGCGGCGGGGGCGTCTGCTGCAGCATCTGCTGGTTCTGGTAGAACGAGGCGATGTTGCCGAAGGCATTCACCGCGCCCTCGGGCGTGCGGAAGTTGGGGATCTGCGCCTCGGCCAGCACCTGGTTGGCCGAGGTCACCGAGGCGTCGCCCATCCAGGCCGCCACCAACGGCTTGGACAGCGCCGGCTTGACGGCCGCCAGCTCCCGCGCCACGGCTTCGGGGTCGCCGCCGAACTTGGGTGAGTGCAGGACCAGCACGCCGTCCAGCGCCTTGTCGCGCGAGGCCGCCTCCAGCGCCGCGCGATAGTGCGCGGGCGTGGCGTCTTCCGACAGGTCGATCAGATCGGCCAGCGAGGCGGCCGGCGCCAGCAGCGGCGCCAGCGCCTGGATGCTGGCCTCGGACAGCACGCCCAGCCGCAGGTTCAGCTCGTTCACCCAATCGGCCGCCAGCACGCCGGGGCCGCCGCCGTTGGTGATGACGCCCAGGCGCCGGCCCACCGGCCGGTAGCGCGAGGCCAGGCACTTGGCGGCCGAGAACAGCTCGACGAAGTTGCGCACCCGCACCGCGCCGGCGCGGCGCAGCACGGCGTCGAACACCTCGTCGCTGCCGACGATGGCGCCCGAATGCGTCTGCGCGGCCGCGTTGCCGGCGGGATGGCGCCCGGCCTTGAGCACCACCACCGGCTTGGCGTGTGCCGCCGCGCGCAGCGCGCTGGTGAAGCGCCGCGCGTTGGCGATGCCCTCCATGTAGATCACGATGCCCTGGGTGTGCCGGTCGTTGGCCAGGTAGTCCAGCACCGCCGCCAGGTCCACCTGCGTGTGCGGGCCCAGCGCCACCACGGCCGAGAAGCCCACTTGGTTGGCGTGCGCCCAGTCCAGGATCGAGGCCGTGAGCGCCCCCGACTGCGACACCAGCGCCAGTTGCCCCGGCGCCGCCAGAGTGCCGGCCGAGCTAGCGTTGAGCAGCAGGTCGGGCCGCTGGAAGCCCTGGCTGTTCGGCCCCAGCAGCCAGAAGCCGTGGCGCTGCGCCACGCACTGCATCTCGTGCGCCCGCTCGGCGTCGACGCCGGCCGACAGCACCAGCGCGGCCTTCACCTTGATGCGCCCGGCCAGCTCCAGCGCGGACAGGATCTCGTCCACCGGCAGGGCGATGACGGCCAGGTCGGCCTTGGTCTGCGCCAGGTCGGCCAGCGTGCCCGAGGTGCTGACGTCCAGCGCCGCCACCTCGCCCTTGAAGGTCTGCGCCCGCAGGTGCGCCCGCAGCGCGCGCGCCTGCGGCGTCTGCCGCTCGGGCGCATCTTGCGCGCCGGTGAACAGGGCGATGGACTGGGGTTCGAACAGGGGAGTGAGGTAGTGCTTGTCCATGGGCGGCCGGGAGGAGCGGGGAGAAGACGGGCTGACTCGCATTCTCGCCGCAGACGGGCGCGCGCGGCCGGCCTGCGTTAGCTACATAATCAATAGCTGTTGGCGCATATCCGACGCGGGCTAAGGGCGGAAAATGCCTGAAAATTCCGCGCCGGCCTCCGCCGCGCCCCGGTGCCGCCGTCCCCGGGCCCGCGGCCTGAGACAATCCAGGCCATGACCTTCGCGCCCCTCCAGAACGACACCTTCCTGCGCGCCTGCCTCGGCCAGGCCACCGACCACACCCCCGTCTGGCTGATGCGTCAGGCCGGCCGCTACCTGCCCGAATACTGCGCCACGCGCGCCAAGGCCGGCAGCTTCATGGGCCTGGCCACCAACGTGGACTACGCCACCGAGGTCACGCTGCAGCCGCTGGCGCGCTACCCGCTGGACGCGGCCATCCTGTTTTCCGACATCCTCACCGTGCCCGACGCCATGGGCCTGGGCCTGTCGTTCCAGCAGGGCGAGGGGCCGAAGTTCGAACGCACGGTGCGCGACGAGGCGGCGGTGGCGCAACTGGCGGTGCCCGACATGGACAAGCTGCGCTACGTCTTCGACGCCGTGACCAGCATCCGCAAGGCACTGAACGGCCGCGTGCCGCTGATCGGCTTTTCGGGCAGCCCGTGGACGCTGGCCTGCTACATGGTCGAGGGCAGCGGCAGCAGCGACTACCGCCACGTCAAGACACTGATGTACGCCCGGCCGGACCTGATGCACCGCCTGCTGGCCGTCAACGCCGACAGCGTGGCCGCCTACCTGAATGCGCAGATCGACGCCGGCGCGCAGGCCGTGATGCTGTTCGACAGCTGGGGCGGCGTGCTGGCCGACGGCGCCTTCCAGCACTTCAGCCTGGCCTATACGGCGCGCGTGCTGGCGCAGCTCAAGCGCACCGGCGCCGACGGCCAGGTGGTGCCGCGCATCGTCTTCACCAAGGGCGGGGGCCTGTGGTTGAGCGAAATGCGCCAACTCGCCTGCGACGCGCTCGGCCTGGACTGGACGATGGACCTGGCGCGCGCCCGCCAGGCCCTGGCCGATGCGTCGGATGCTCATATTTCAATAGCTGAAAGTGTAGATTCCAAGATGGCTAAAGCCACTTTTTACCCTGAAACTCCGGTGCCCACCGCGCTGCAGGGCAACATCGACCCCCACGTGTTGTTCGCCCCGCCCGAGGCCATCCGTGCCGAGGCACGCCGCGTGCTGGACCGCTTCGGCGCGCCGCATCGCGACCCGGCGGCACGCGGCGTCACGCACATCTTCAACCTGGGCCACGGCATCAGCCAGTTCACACCGCCCGAGCACGTCGCGCACCTGGTGGACGAAGTGCACCAGCATTCGCGCCGGTTGCGGGCGGGCGCCTGAACCGGGGCCTCCCCGCCCTGCCAAGCCCGCTGCCCGGGTCATTCGAGAAAAAATTGGCCTTGCGGGCTTGACTTATGCACAAAAATGAGCAGCCCCGCCGATCCATCGTCTCGTTGCCACCTGAGCGCACGCAAGTGGTTGATTCATATAGACATTGAATCGTGCTGTTTTGGTGGGCACTGTGACGGAAGCCTTGATTTTCAAGGCCTTGCGGCGGATGGCCGGGGGTTTTCAACAAAGTTATCCACAGATTCTGGGTATGACTCCAGAAGCATTTCTGAATCAAGCACTTAGGGCTCGAACTGCATGTTGATCCGAGCGCCGGGACGCCCCGGATGACCCATTGGCTGGCCGTGGCGGTCCACACGCCCGCTCACAGCAGCATTGCCGCGCCGCTGACCTACCGCAGCGCCGAACCGCTGTCCCCCGGCACACTGGTGCGCGTGCCGCTGGGCGCGCGCGAGGTGCTGGGCGTGGTCTGGGCCGCCGGCCTGCCGCCGCCGCAGGGCGCGCTGGCCGGCCAGGTGCGCGACGTCGCCGGCGTTCTCGGCGGCCTGCCGCCGCTGGATGCGCATTGGCGCGCGCTGATCGACTTCGCCGCCCGCTACTACCAGCGCGCCCTGGGCGAGGTGGCGCTGGCCGCGCTGCCGCCGCAGCTGCGTGGCCTGAGCGCCGAGCAGATGGCGAGGCGCCTGAAGCGCGGCGGCGACGGGGCGCCCGGCACGATCCCGGATACTCCTGAAAACATAGCGCTTACCGAAGAACAGGCACGGGCTTTGGCCGAAATCGATCAGAATCCCGGCCCCTTCCTGCTGTTCGGCGCCACCGGCAGCGGCAAGACCGAGGTCTACATGCGCGCCGCGCAGGCGGCGCTGGCGCGCGCGCCCGGCGCGCAGGTGCTGGTGCTGGTGCCCGAGATCAACCTCACGCCGCAACTGGAGGCGCGCTTCGCCCAGCGCTTCGGCGCCGACGCCGTGGCCTCGCTGCACAGCGGCCTGACCCCGGCGCAGCGCATGCGGTCCTGGCTGGCGGCCCACACCGGGCGCGCCCGCATCGTGCTGGGCACGCGGGTGGCGGTGCTGGCGCCGCTGCCGGGCCTGGCGCTGATCGTCGTGGACGAGGAGCACGACCCCAGCTACAAGCAGCAGGAAGGCGCGCGCTACTCGGCGCGCGACCTGGCCGTGTACCGGGGGCGGCTGGCCGGCGCCCGGGTCATCCTCGGCTCGGCCACGCCCTCGCTGGAGAGCTGGCACGCCAGTACCCCGGCGGCCGACGGCGGGCCGGGGCGCTACCAGCGGCTGGCCATGCCGCTGCGCATCGGCGCCAGCGGCAGCGACGGCGGCCTGCCGCGCGTGCGCCGCGTGGACATGGCGCGCCAGCCCCGGGGCGCGCTGATCGCCACGCCGCTGCTGGCCGCCATCGGCGAGCGCGTGGCGCGCGGCGAGCAGGCGCTGCTGCTGCTCAATCGCCGCGGCTACGCGCCCGTGCTGCACTGCGCCGACTGCGGCTGGAAGAGCGAATGCCCGCACTGCAGCGCCTTCCGCGTGTTCCACAAGATCGACCGCACCCTGCGCTGCCACCACTGCGGCCTGGCGCAGCGCGTGCCGCGCGCCTGCCCCGGCTGCGGCAACCTCGACATCGGCGCCCTTGGCCGCGGCACCGAGCAGCTGGAGGAGCGCCTGGGCGAGCTGCTGGCCGGCGTGCACCGCCTAGGCGGCCAGCCGGCGCGCATCGCCCGCATCGATGCCGACTCCACGCGCGGCAAGGGCCAGCTCGAATCGCAACTGGCTCAGGTGCACGCCGGCGAGGTGGACGTGCTGGTCGGCACGCAGATGATCGCCAAGGGGCACGACTTCCGGCGCGTCACCCTGGTGGCGGCGGTCAACCCCGACGCGGCGCTGTTCTCCAGCGACTTCCGCGCGCCCGAGCGCCTGTTCGCCCTGCTGCTGCAGGCGGCCGGCCGCGCCGGGCGCGACGCCGCCGCCAGCGCCGGCAGCGAGATGTGGGTGCAGACCCACCACCCCCAGCACCCGCTGTACGCCGCGCTGAAGACGCACGACTACCCTGGCTTCGCCGCCCGCCAACTGGCCGAGCGTGCCCAGGCCGGGCTACCGCCCTTCACCCACCTCGCGCTGCTGCGGGCCGACGCGCGCAGCCAGGAGGCGGCGCAGGCCTTCCTGACCGCGCTGGCCCGGCAGGCGCAAGACGTGCTGGCCCGCGACCCGGCGCTCGCCACCGCCCTGCCGCACGTCACCTGGTACCCCGCCGTGCCGCTGGCGGTGCAGCGCGTGGCCGGCATCGAGCGCGCCCAGATGCTGCTGGAAAGCCCCGTCCGCGCCGCCCTGCAGCGCGTGCTGGCCGCCTGCGCGCCGCTGCTGCAGGCGCTGCGCGCCGCGCCGGAGCACCGGAGCATCGTGCGCTGGGCGGTGGACGTGGATCCGCTCGCTCTCTGACCCGGCCAGGCGGCCCTGTCCGACAAGGCCGACGGCGCGGCGGGCCTATGGTGGTTCCTTTCAGTCGTGCCGGGTCCGCCACGCCGGCGGCCCACGAAAGGAGCCTTGCCATGAAGAAACCCCTTGCCCTGCTCGCCACCTTCTGCGGCGCCGTCGCCCTGCCGGCCCTGGCGCAGATGAGCCCCGCCCAGACCAACCAGGACCCGCGCGCCGCGCGCATGGAAACGCGCAACGCCCGCGGCGGCCAGCTCACCGCGGTCAGCAGCGACCAGGCCCTGGCCAACGCCCTGCAGCGCTGCGCCAACCTGCCGCCGTTCTACAAGTCCGACTGCGAGGCCCGCGTCAAGGGCGAGGGCCAGGTGTCCGGCACCGTGGTCGGCGGCGGCATGGTGAAGGAAAGCGTGACCACGCTGCCCAAGGACGAGCTCGATTCGATGCTGCGGAACCAGCCGCCCATGACGCTGCCCATGCCGCGCCAATAGTGGCGCTCACCCCAGCAGCGCGACCACGCCGGAGACGCTGAAGAACGCCGCCGCCGTCGTCCACAGGATGATGCGGGCCACGCGCCCGTTGTCGGCGCCGAAGCACTCGGCCAGAGCGACACGTTGCTGGCCGACGGCAGCGCCGCCGCCAGCAGCAGGGGCGCCGGCAGCACCTCCGCGCGCACCGCCGCCGCGCCCAGGCCCCACACCAGCGCCGGATGCGCCACCAGCTTGAGCAAGGTGATGGCTGCCACGTCGCCCGCCGGGGCCGGCCGCGCCGGCGCGGGCTGCATCCGCGATCGCGCCAGCACCGCCCCGATGGTGATCAGCCCCGCCACGGCCTCCAGCGGCAGCAGGCGCGAGCGCGCCGCCAGGTAGCCGCACAGCACCAGGGCGAAGAAGGGAAAGGTGACGGCCAGGATGCCGGCCAGCGCGCTCATGGAGGCGGCGAGCGTACCAAACAGGGGCGGGCGGTATCATCGGCGCCGCGCATGACCGACCGCCTCAACCTCGCCCAGCAAGATGCCGTCCACCACCTGCGCGGCCCGTGCCTGGTGCTCGCCGGGGCGGGCTCCGGCAAGACGCGGGTCATCACGCACAAGATCGCGCGGCTGATCCAGACCGGGGTCGAGCCGCGCCGCATCGCCGCCATCACCTTCACCAACAAGGCCGCCGCCGAGATGCGCGAGCGCGCGCGCGGCCTGGTGGGCAAGGCGGCGGGCGAGGTACTGATCTGCACCTTCCACGCGCTGGGCGTGCGCCTGCTGCGCGAGGACGGCGCGGTGCTGGGCCTCAAGCCCCGCTTCAGCATCCTCGACAGCGACGACGTGCTCGGCCTGCTGAAGGACTGCGGCGGCACCACCGACGCCGCCACCGCGCGCCAGTGGCAGTGGACCATCAGCCGCTGGAAGAACGCCGGCCTGAACGCCGCCGAGGCGCTGGCGCAGGCCAGCGGCGAGGGGGAGCGCCAGACGGCCCTGCTGATGGCGCGCTACGAGGAGCGCCTGACGGCTTACCAGAGCGTCGACTTCGACGACCTGATCGGCCTGCCGCTGCGAATGCTTCAAAAACATGAGCAAGTGGCGAAGAAGTGGCGCGGGCGCCTGGCCCATATCCTTGTGGACGAGTACCAGGACACCAACGCCACGCAGTACGAACTGATGAAGCTGCTGATCGGCCCCGAAGGCAGCTTCACCGCCGTGGGCGACGACGACCAGAGCATCTACGGCTGGCGCGGCGCCACGCTGGACAACCTGCGGCGCCTGCCGCTCGACTACCCGGCGCTCAAGGTCATCAAGCTGGAGCAGAACTACCGCTCCACCAGCGCCATCCTGCGCGCGGCCAACAACGTCATCGGCCCCAACCCCAAGCTGTTTCCCAAGCGCCTCTTCTCCGAGCTGGGCGAGGGCGAGCCGGTGCGCGTGGTGGACAGCGACCACGAGCAGCACGAGGCCGAGCGCGCCGTGGCGCGCATCCAGTCGCTGCGCCAGGCCTCGCCGCACAAGGAATGGCGCGACTTCGCCATCCTGTACCGCGCCAACCACCAGGCGCGCGTGTTCGAGCAGGCGCTGCGGCGCGCACAGATTCCGTACAAGGTCTCGGGTGGCCAGAGCTTCTTCGACCGCGCCGAGATCAAGGACCTGTGCGCCTGGCTGCGCCTGTGGATCAACGAGGACGACGATCCGGCCTTTCTGCGCGCCGTCACCACCCCCAAGCGCGGCATCGGCCACCAGAGCCTGGCGCAACTGGGCGAGTTCGCCGGCAAGGCGCGGCTGTCGCTGTTCGGCGCGCTGTTCTCGCACTCGCTGGGCGCCGCGCTGCCGGCGCGCGCCGTGGGCAGCCTGCAGGAATTCGGCCGCTGCGTCGGCGACCTGCAGTACCGCGCCCGCCACACCGTCGGCCAGGAGGGCGCGCGCGCCTTCCTGGCCGACTGGCTGAAGGACATCGGCTACGAGCAGCACCTGCACGACAGCGCCGACAGCGACGCCCAGGCCGCCGCCCGCTGGACCAACGTGCTGGAGTTCCGCGACTGGATGGCCGGGCGCTGCGGCGGCCAGATCGAGGACGCCGCCGGCGTCAGCACCCGGCAGGAGACCAAGAGCCTGTTGGAGGTGGCGCAGACCATCTCGCTCATCGCCACCCTGAACGAGCGCGAGCAGGACCCCAACGTCATCACCCTGTCCACCCTGCACGCGGCCAAGGGGCTGGAATGGCCGCACGTGGTGCTGGCCGGCGTGATCGAGGGCCTGCTGCCCTTCCGCCCCGACGAGGACGCCGGCGCCGCCCAGCAGGCCGCGCGCATCGAGGAGGAGCGCCGGCTGATGTACGTCGGCATCACGCGCGCGCGGCACACGCTGGCCGTGAGCTGGACGCGCCGGCGCAAGCAGGGCCGCGAGATCGTCGCCGCGCGGCCCAGCCGCTTCATCGCCGAGATGGCGCTGGACCAGGCCACCGTGCGCGAGGACCCGCGCGAGAAGCTCAAGGCGCTGCGCGCCGAGTTCGCCCGCCGCGCGGCCGACAAGGCGCCGCCCAGCTTGCAGGAAACCGTGGGATGACGCACCGCGCTCGATTTGCTTTTATTTTGATAGCTGTCGGCGCGCTCTGTGCCTGTGCTACAGGCCAAAATCATTCAAAAAATGCTGACGCACGAGCCGACGGCGGCCGCGCCTGCCCCGACGTGAGCCGCTGGGGCGCGCCCCAACTCTACGGCGCGTGGGAGGTCGAGTTGACCCAGCTCGGCCAGCGCGGACGCCTGCTGCTGCGCCAGCACCCCGAGTTCCGCGAGAGCCTGCGCGGCGAGTTCAGCTACGGCGGCCAGGCCTCGATCGCCTCCGGCGACGTCGAGGGCGGCGAGGTCAACCTGGACGAGTCGCGCGACGGCAAGAGCCTGCACGCCTTCTGGAGCGGCCACCTCGTGCCCGGGGCCTGCGGGCGCGAGATCCGCGGCGCCTGGCAGCAACTGGCGCGCGAGGGCGTGCCGGCGGCCGAAAGCAGCTTCATCCTGCGGCGCGGCGCGGCGCCGGGCGGCTGGTAGCGTCTGCCGGCGCGGGAAGTGCCGCCCGCCTGCGGGCCGGTGCGATTTAAGCTCGGTGCTCGCGTAAAGCACGCCCATTGGCTACAGTGCCTTGGCAAAGGAGACAACCGCATGGCCCCCCTGACCGAGAGCTACGCCCGCGGCGACGCCCAGCCGCCGCTGATCGAGCAGACCATTGGCGCCTTCTTCGACGCCATGGCCGCGCGCTTCTCCGAGCGCGAGGCGCTGGTGGTGGCGCACCAGCGGCGGCGCTGCACCTACCGCCAGTTGCAGCAGGATGCCAACCGCCTGGCCAGCGCGCTGCTGCGGCTGGGCCTCAAGCCGGGCGAGCGCGTCGGCATCTGGTCGCACAACAACGCCGAATGGGTGCTGATGCAGCTGGCCACCGCCAAGGCGGGGCTGGTGCTGGTCAACATCAACCCGGCTTACCGCACATCCGAGGTCGAATACGCGCTGAACAAGGTGGGCTGCGTGGCGCTGGTCACGATGCCCAGCTTCAAGACCAGCGACTACATCGGCATGCTGCGCGAACTGACGCCCGAGTGGGCCGGGCAGCGGCCGGGCGCGCTGCGCGCCGACCGGCTGCCGGGCCTGCGCCATGCCATCTGGATCGACGTGGCCGGGGAGGGCGCCGAGCAGCCGGGCTTCATGCGCTTTTCCGACCTGATGGCGACGGGCGACCCGGCCGATGCGCGCCTGGCCCAGGTGGCCGTGCTGCTGCACGCGCAGGACCCCATCAACATCCAGTTCACCAGCGGCACCACCGGCTTTCCCAAGGGCGCCACGCTGACGCACCGCAACATCCTGAACAACGGCTTCTTCATCGGCGAAGCGATGAAGCTCAGCGAGCAGGACCGCCTGTGCATCCCCGTGCCGCTGTACCACTGCTTTGGCATGGTGCTGGGCAACCTGGCGGTGCTGACGCACGGCGGCTGCATCGTGTACCCCGGCGATGCGTTCGAGCCCCTCGGCGTGCTGCAGACGGTGCAGGCCGAACGCTGCACCGGCCTGCACGGCGTGCCCACCATGTTCATCGCCGAGCTGGACCACCCGCGCTTTGCCGAGTTCGACCTCTCCAGCCTGCGCACCGGCATCATGGCCGGCTCGCCCTGTCCCATCGAGGTGATGAAGCGGGTGCAGAGCGAGATGAACATGCGCGAGGTGACCATCGCCTACGGCATGACCGAGACCAGCCCGGTGAGCTGCCAGAGCAGCACCACCACGCCGCTGGACAAGCGCGTGTCCACCGTCGGCCTGGTGCAGCCGCATCTGGAGATCAAGATCATCGACCCGGACAGCGGCCGCACGGTGCCCATCGGCGTGCGCGGCGAGTTCTGCACGCGCGGCTATTCCGTCATGCAGGGCTACTGGGATGACCCGCGGCGCACGGCCGAGGCCATCGACGCCGAGGGCTGGATGCACACGGGCGACCTGGCCACCATGGACGCCGAGGGCTACGTCAACATCGTCGGCCGCATCAAGGACATGGTGATCCGCGGCGGCGAGAACGTCTACCCGCGCGAGATCGAGGAGTTCCTGTACCGCCACCCCAAGGTGCAGGACGTGCAGGTGGTGGGCGTGCCCGACCGGAAGTTCGGCGAAGAGCTGGCCGCCTGGATCATCGCCAAGCCCGGCCAGCAGATCAGCGAGCAGGACATCCGCGACTTCTGCAAGGGCCAGATCGCGCACTACAAGGTGCCGCGCTACATCCGCTTCGTCACGGGCTTTCCGATGACGGTGACCGGCAAGATCCAGAAATTCAGAATCCGCGACGCGATGAAGCAGGAATTGGGCCTGTCTGAAGCAAAAATCGCCTGATGCCAGCGTGGATATTACGCATGCAGCTATCAAAAAAGAAGCATAAGAAAGCCCCACATGCCCGTGCTGGACACCAAGCTCAACCCCCGATCGGCCGACTTCCAGGCCAACGCCCAGGCCATGCGCGCCCTCGTCGATGACCTGCGCGCGCAGGTCGCCAAAGTCGGCCAGGGCGGCGACACCGACGCCAGCCGGGCCGCGCGCAAGAAGCACACCGAGCGCGGCAAGCTGCTGCCGCGCGTGCGCGTGCAGATGCTGCTCGACCCCGGCACGCCCTTCCTCGAAATCGCGCCGCTGGCCGCGCTGAACATGTACGACAACGACGCGCCCGCCGCCGGCATGGTGGCCGGCATCGGGCGCGTGTCCGGCGTCGATTGCATGATCGTCTGCAACGATGCCACCGTGAAGGGCGGCACCTACTACCCGCTCACCGTCAAGAAGCATTTGCGTGCGCAGGAGATCGCGCAGCAGAACCGCCTGCCTTGCATCTACCTGGTCGATTCGGGCGGCGCCAACCTGCCCAACCAGGACGAGGTGTTTCCCGACCGCGACCACTTCGGCCGCATCTTCTTCAACCAGGCGCAGATGAGCGCGCAGGGCATCGCGCAGATCGCCGTGGTCATGGGCAGCTGTACCGCCGGCGGCGCTTACGTGCCGGCCATGAGCGACGAGTCCATCATCGTCAAGAACCAGGGCACCATCTTTCTGGGCGGCCCGCCGCTGGTGAAGGCCGCCACGGGCGAGGTGGTGAGTGCGGAGGATCTGGGCGGCGGCGACGTGCACACGCGCCTGTCGGGCGTGGCCGATCATTTGGCGCAAAACGACCCGCACGCGCTGGCCCTGGCGCGCGAGGTGGTCGCGCATTTGAACCACACCAAGACGCCAGCCGGCGACCTGCAAGCACCGGTTGCTCCTAAATTTGCAGCAGAAGAGCTGTACGGCGTGATCCCCACCGACACCCGCAAGCCCTTCGACGTGCGCGAGATCATCGCCCGCATCGTCGACGGCAGCGCGTTCCAGGAGTTCAAGGCGCGCTTCGGCGCCACGCTGGTGTGCGGCTTCGCCCACATCGAGGGCATGCCGGTGGGCATCGTCGCCAACAACGGCATCCTGTTCAGCGAAAGCGCGCAGAAGGGCGCGCACTTCATCGAGCTGTGCTGCCAGCGCAAGGTGCCGCTGGTGTTCCTGCAGAACATCACCGGCTTCATGGTCGGCCGCAAGGTTGAGAACGAAGGCATCGCCCGCCACGGCGCCAAGATGGTGACGGCCGTGGCCACCGCCAACGTGCCCAAGTTCACTGTCATCATCGGCGGCAGCTTCGGCGCCGGCAACTATGGCATGTGCGGGCGCGCCTACAGCCCGCGCTTTCTCTGGATGTGGCCCAACGCGCGCATCAGCGTGATGGGCGGCGAACAGGCCGCCAGCGTGCTGGCCACCGTCAAGCGCGACGGCATCGAAGGCAAGGGCGGTGCTTGGAGCGCCGAGGAGGAGGAAGCCTTCAAGGCCCCCATCCGCCAGCAGTACGAGGAGCAGGGCCATCCCTACTACGCCACCGCGCGGCTGTGGGACGACGGCATCATCGACCCGGCCGACACCCGCCGGGTGCTGGCGCTGGGTTTGTCCGCCGCGCAGAACGCGCCGGTGGAGGACGTGAAGTTTGGCGTTTTCCGCATGTAAGGTGTACGATGTGTACGTATTGACTGTCTAATGCAGATCATGCGCACCAACATCGACATCGACGACGAATTGCTCGCCAAGGCCATGCACGCCGGACCCTACGCCACCAAGAAGGAGACCGTGGAGGCCGGCCTGCGCCTGCTCGCCCGGCAGGCGGCGTACCGCGAAATCCTCAAGTGGAAGGGCAAGCTGAAGTGGGAAGGCGATGAATCCATCGACTGGACGCAGCCCGAGCCGCAGCCGGAAGAGGCGCCGTCCGGCGAACCGGCGGCCCTCGGCGTGCACGAGCCGCGCGTGGCCTACCGCGCGTCTTCGGTCCCGGCACAGCGAAAGACGACCGCCTCTGGCGGCGGCAAGAAGGCGCCGCGCCGTGCTGGTCGTTGACTCCAGCGTGTGGATCGATTTCTTCGCCGACCGGTCCACGGCCGCGAGCGAGGAACTCGAACGCCTGCTGTACGACGGCCGCACCCGCCTGGTGGTGCCCGATCTGGTGCTGTACGAAGTGTTGCGCGGCTTTCGCCACGAGCGCCCCATGCGCCAGGCGCGCCAGGTGCTGCAGACCCTGAGCGTCGAGCCGTGCGGCGGCGAGGACGTGGCCTTGGCCGCCGCCGGCCACTACCGCCACCTGCGCGCGCGCGGCATCACCGTGCGCAGCAGCATCGACGTGATGGTGGCTGCCTTCTGCATCGAGCGCGACTACCTGCTGCTGCACAGCGACCGCGACTACGACGCCATCGCCGCGCACCGCGGCCTGCGCGTGTGGGGGCATTGACCACGCCGCACCGATGCCGTGGGCGCCGCTCCATGACTTGAACACCAGCAAGAGGACACGAGAAAGCCATGACCACGCCCGCCCTCCGCATCGAGACGCAAGGCCACGTCGCCACCGTGGTGCTGTCGCGCCCCGAGGTGCGCAACGCCTTCAACGACGAGGTGATCGCCGAACTCTCGCAGGCCTTCGTGCAGCTGGGCGAGGCGCCCGGCGTGCGCGCCATCGTGCTGATGGCCGAGGGCCCGGCCTTCTGCGCCGGCGCCGACCTGAACTGGATGCGCCGCATGGCCGACTACTCGCGCGAGCAGAACCTGGAAGACGCCGCCAAGCTGGCCTTCATGCTGCGCGCCATCTACGAATGCCCCAAGCCCACGGTGGCGCGCGTGCAGGGCGACGTCTACGCCGGCGGCATGGGGCTGGTGGCGGCGTGCGACATGGCCGTCAGCGTGGACACCGCCGGCTTTTGCCTGAGCGAGGTCCGGCTCGGCCTGATCCCGGCCACCATCAGCCCCTACGTCATCCGCGCCATGGGGCCGCGCGCTGCGCACCGCTACTTCCTCACCGCCGAGCGCTTCGACGCCGCCGAAGCGCTGCGCATCGGCTTCGTGCACGCCGTGGTGCCGTCCGCGCGGCTCGACGCCCAGGTGGGCGAACTCGTCGCCGCCCTGGCCAGCGCCAGCCCCAACGCCGTGCGCGAATGCAAGAAGCTGGTGCAGGACGTGGCCGGGCGCGACATCACGCGCCTTCTGATCGACCGCACCGTCGAAGGCATCGCCGACATCCG
Source organism: Ottowia sp. (assembly GCF_016703145.1). Lineage (GTDB taxonomy): Bacteria > Pseudomonadota > Gammaproteobacteria > Burkholderiales > Burkholderiaceae_C > Ottowia. The sequence continues at coordinate 977,843 of NZ_JADJCO010000003.1, forward strand.
CGCCAGCGACGAAGGCAAGGAAGGCGTGCAGAGCTTCCTGAACAAGCGCAAGCCGGCATGGCTGGCACCGAAGGGCTGACCATGGCGAATTTCAAGCAAAATCGGCCTGCAGCCAGCGCGGATATTGCACCAACAGCTATTAATAATGTAGCTTTTAACTGACGGCGCCCAAGCCATGCAGGACCTCATCGGGCACCTCGTGCAATGGCTGCACACCCTGGGCATCCACCCCGGCGGCGCCACCGCCGCCGCCGTGGGCGATGCCGCCGGCCAGGTGGGCGCCGCCGTGGGGCAGGCCGCCGCCGGGCTGGACATGCCGGCGCTGGTGGCGCTGGCCGCCGCGCTGGGCTGGGCCAGCGGCTTCCGGCTCTACGCCGTGGTGTTCCTCACCGGCGCGATGGGCTACGCCGGCTGGCTCCCGCTGCCCGAGGGGCTCAAACTGCTGCAGCACCCGGCCGTGCTGGCGGCCAGCGGCTTCATGCTGCTGGTCGAGTTCTTCGCCGACAAAATCCCGTGGGTGGACAGCCTGTGGGACACCGTGCACAGCGTCATCCGCATTCCCGCCGGGGCGCTGCTGGCGGCCGGCGTGTTCGGCGCCGACTCGGCCGCCATGGGCCTGGTCGCGGGCCTGCTGGGCGGCTCGCTGGCGGCCACGTCGTTCGCCACCAAGGCCACCATGCGCGCGGCCATCAACACCTCGCCCGAGCCGTTCTCCAACTGGCTGGCCTCGTTCTTCGAGGACGGCCTGGCCGTGGCCGCGGTGTGGCTGGCCACGCAGTACCCGCTGGCCTTCGGCATCGCGCTGGCGGTGATGCTGGCCGTGTCCATCGTCCTGCTGGTGCTGCTCTACCGCTTTCTGCTGGCGGTGGTGCGCAAGCTGCGGGACTTCTTCGGCGCGCGGCCCGAGGCCGGCCGAGCCTGACGCAGTTCTTCGAGGAGAGACGACGGTGTTCACCAAGATCCTGATCGCCAACCGCGGCGAGATCGCCTGCCGCGTGGCCGCCACCGCGCGCCGCATGGGCATCCGCACCGCGGCCGTGTACTCCGACGCCGACGCGCACGCCCGGCACGTGATGGCCTGCGACGAGGCCGTGCACGTCGGCGGCAGCGCGCCGCGCGACAGCTACCTGCGCTGGCAGCGCATCATCGACGCCGCGCGGGCCACGGGCGCGCAGGCCATCCACCCCGGCTACGGCTTCCTGAGCGAGAACGAGGACTTCGCCCAGGCCTGCCAGGATGCGGGGCTGGTCTTCATCGGCCCGCCCGCCAGCGCCATCAGGGACATGGGCCTGAAGGCCGAATCCAAGCGCCTGATGGAAGCCGCCGGCGTGCCCCTGGTGCCCGGCTACCACGGCCAGGACCAGGACCCGGCCCTGCTGCAGCGCGAGGCCGGCCGCATCGGCTACCCCGTGCTCATCAAGGCCAGCGCGGGCGGCGGCGGCAAGGGCATGCGCGCGGTGGACAAGGCCGAGGACTTCGCCGCCGCGCTGGCCTCGTGCCAGCGTGAGGCCGCGGGCAGCTTCGGTAACGAGGCGGTGCTGGTCGAGAAGTACGTGCAGCGCCCGCGCCACATCGAGATCCAGGTGTTCGGCGACAGGCACGGCCACGTGGTGTACCTGTTCGAGCGCGACTGCTCCGTGCAGCGCCGCCACCAGAAGGTGCTGGAGGAAGCCCCCGCGCCCGGCATGACCGAAGCGCTGCGCCGGCAAATGGGCGAAGCGGCCGTGGCCGCCGCGCGCGCCGTCGGCTACGTGGGCGCCGGCACGGTCGAGTTCATCGTCGAGCAGCCGGGCGGCTACGAGCGACCGGAAGACATGAAGTTCTACTTCATGGAGATGAACACCCGCCTGCAGGTGGAGCACCCGGTCACCGAGGCCATCACCGGCCTCGACCTGGTGGAGTGGCAACTGCGCGTGGCCAGCGGCGAGCCGCTGCCGCTGGCGCAGGACCAACTGCGCCTCCATGGCCACGCCATCGAGGCGCGCCTCTGCGCCGAGAACCCCGACAACGACTTCCTGCCCGCCACCGGCCAGCTCGCCGTCTACCGCAAGCCGTCGGCCAGCGGCTTCGAGGTGGCCGACGTGCGCATCGACGACGGCGTGCGCGAGGGCGACGCCATCAGCCCCTTCTACGACTCCATGATCGCCAAGCTCATCGTCCGCGGCCGCACCCGCGCCGAGGCGCTGGGCCGGCTCGACGCCGCCCTGGCCCTGGTGCGCATTGTCGGCGTGCAGACCAACGTGCAGTTCCTGCGCCGCGTGCTGGCCACGCCCTCGTTCAGCGGCGCGCGGCTGGACACGGCGCTGATCCAGCGCGAGCAGGGGCGCCTGTTCGGCCAGGACCCGCTGGGCCTGGACATGGCGGTGGCTGCCGCGGCGGCGCACATCATGCTGGCCGAGCGCGCCGCCGAGACGCCGGACCCTTTCAGCCGCACCGACGGCTTCCGCTCGCACGGCGTAGCCTCGCGCCGCATCGACTTCGACCACCAGGGCCAGCCGGTGGTGGCCAAGCTGCGCTACCTGCCGGGTGGCCTGCATCTGCAGGTGGGCGACGAGCCGGCGGCGCCGCTGTCGTTCACGCCGCAGGACGAGCGCATCGACGTGCGCTACGCCGGCCGGCGCCAGGTGGTGCAGGTGTTCCGCCGCGGGGCCGCGCTGCACATCTTCGGCACCGACGGCGCCACCGCCATCACCGAGCTGGACCCGCTGGCCAGCGCCGGCGAAGGCGCGGGCGAGGGCGGGCGCCTGACGGCGCCCATGCCCGGCAAGGTGGTGTCCTTCGCCGTCAAGGTGGGCGAGCAGGTCCGCAAGGGCCAGCCGCTGGCGGTGATGGAGGCCATGAAGATGGAGCACACCATCGCCGCGCCGCGGGACGGCGTGGTCGGCGAGCTGCTGTTCGCCCCCGGCGACCAGGTGGCCGAGGGCGACGAGCTGCTGCGGCTGGCGGTCTCCGCGTGAGGCTGCTGCTGTGCCACCGCGACGGCCAGCCGGCCGCCCCCTGGCTGGCCGACCTGCGCGCGGCGCTGCCCGGCGCGCAGGTGGACGACTGGCGGCCCGGCCTGCCGCCGGTGTACGAGCATGCGGTGGCGTGGAACCCGCCGCAGCAGTTGTTTGACGAGCAGCCGCAACTGCGGGCCGTCTTCAACCTGGGCGCCGGCGTGGACCGGCTGCTGGCGCTGTGTCTGCCGCCCGCGCTGCGGGTGGTGCGGCTGGAGGACGCCGGCATGGCCGTGCAGATGGCCGAGTACGTGTGCCACGCGCTGATCCGCTTCTTTCGCGGCTTCGACGGCTACGCGCGCCAGCAGCAGGCGCGGCAGTGGGCGCCGCGGCCCGCGCCGGTGCGCGGCGACTTCCCGGTCGGCGTCATGGGCCTGGGCGCGCTGGGCGCGCGCGTGGCGCAGGCGGTGCGGCAGTTCGACTTTCCGGTGCTCGGCTGGAGCCGCACGCCGCGCCGCGTCGAGGGCGTGCGCTGCTTCGACGGCGCGGCCGGGCTGCATGAGTTCCTGCGCGGCACGCGCGTGCTGGTGTGCCTGCTGCCGCTGACCGGCGACACGCGCGGCATCCTGCGGCGCGACACGCTGGCGCGCCTGCGCCCCGGCGGCTACGTCATCAACGTGGCACGCGGCGGCCACCTGGTGGAGGCCGACTTGCGCGCCCTGCTCGACGAGGGCCACCTGGCCGGCGCCGCGCTGGACGTCGCCTCGGCCGAGCCGCTGCCGGCCGACAGCCCGCTGTGGCGCCACCCCGGCGTCACGGTCACGCCCCACGTGTCGGCGCAGACAGGGCGCCGCGAAGCCGTCGAGGAGGTGGCCCGGGCGGTGCGGGCGCTGGCCGCCGGCGCGGCCCCCAGCGGGCTGGTGGAGCGCGGGCGCGGGTACTGAAGCCGTCGATCCAGTTTGCTATTTATTATGTAGCTTAAGGCGAAATACCCACGCGAGCTTGAGACCGAAATGGCTTGAAAAAACGAGGCGGGCGCCGGCCTGCTCCCGCCCGCCGCTCCGAACCGCTAAACTGCCCCTTCACCCTCCGACCGAACCACCGCGCCATGAGCCTGCCCACCCGAGTCCAGATCATCGACGTCGGCCCGCGCGACGGCCTGCAGAACGAAAAGCAGCCGGTGCCGGCGGCGGTCAAGATCGAGCTGGTGCACCGGCTGCAGGCCGCGGGCCTGAAAGAGATCGAGGTCACCAGCTACGTCAGCCCCAAGTGGGTGCCGCAGATGGCCGACAACCACGAGGTCATGGAGGGCATCACGCGCCTGCCTGGCGTGCGCTACTCGGTGCTCACGCCCAACCTGAAGGGCTTCGAGGCCGCGCTGGCCGATGCGCCCGACGAGATCGTCGTGTTCGGTGCCGCCAGCGAAGCCTTCAGCCAGCGCAACATCAACTGCTCCATCGCCGAGAGCATCGAGCGCTTCGCCCCGGTGGTCGAGGCCGCCCTGGCCGCCGGCATCCGCGTGCGCGGCGCCATGAGCTGCACCGTGGGCTGCCCCTACGAGGGCGAGGTCGCGCCCGCGCGCGTGGGCTACCTGGCGGGCCTGCTCAAGGGCATCGGCGTGCAGCGCGTGGACGTGGCCGACACCATCGGCGTCGGCACGCCGCGCAAGGTGCAGAACGCCATCGAGGCCGCGCTCGCGCACTACGGCATCGACGACGTGTCCGGCCACTTCCACGACACTTACGGCCAGGCGCTGGCCAACACGCTGGCCGCGCTGGAGCTGGGGGTGTGGAATTTCCAGTCCTCCGTCGCCGGCCTGGGCGGCTGCCCCTACGCCAAGGGCGCCACCGGCAACGTGGCCACCGAGGACGTCGTGTACCTGCTGGACGGCCTGGGCATCGACACCGGCATCGACCTGGACAGGCTGGTCGATGCCGGCGCGTTCATCAGCACCGAGCTGGGGCGCAAGCCCAATTCGCGCGCGGCGACGGCGCTGCTCAACAAGCGGGCCGGCTGAGCATGGACGGGCACGTCTGGCTGGCCTACTTCGTCGCCGCGTGGCTGATCGCGCTGTCGCCCGGCTCGGGCGCGGTGCTGTCCATGAGCCACGGGCTGGCCTACGGCGTGCGCCAGACCAGCGCCACCATCGCCGGGCTGCAGCTCGGGCTGGCCTTCATCCTGCTGGTGGCCGGCGTGGGCGTGGGCGCGATCCTGGTGGCGTCGGCCACGGCCTTCACCGTGGTCAAGCTGCTGGGCGCGGCCTACCTGGCGTGGCTGGGCGTCAAGCAGTGGCGCGCGCCGCTCACCGCCGACGTCGATGCCGCCGGCGAGGGCGTGGCCGCCGCCGGCCTGTCGGTCGGCCAGCGCGTGCTGCGCGGCGCGCTGACCAACGCCACCAACCCCAAGGGCATCGTCTTCATGGTGGCGGTGCTGCCGCAGTTCATCGACCCGCAGCGCCCACTGGCGCCGCAACTGCTCATCCTGCTGGCGACCACGCTGGCCGTCGACACGGTGGTGATGCACGGCTACGCCTGGCTGGCCGCGCGCCTGCGCCGCTGGCTGCGCTCGGCGCGGGCGCGGCGGGCGCGGAACCGCGTGTTCGGCGGCGTGCTGATGGGCATGGGCGCCAGCCTGCTGATGGTGGGGCGCGCGGCCAAGGCTTGACACGAGGACTCCACTGAAATGTGCGGAACCGAACTCTCCTCCCTGCCTGACGGCGTGCAGCGCGTGGCGCGCGCGCTGCAGGTCGCCGGCCATCCCCACGCGCCGCGGATGCTGGACGACGCCGCGCGCACCGCGCAGCAGGCGGCGGATGCGCTGGGCATCGGCGTGGGGCAGATCGCCAAGAGCATCATCTTCCGCCGCAAGGACGACGACGCGGCCGTGCTGGTCATCACCAGCGGCGACCGGCGCGTGGACGAGAAGAAGGTGGCGGCGCTGGTCGGCAAGATCGGCCGCGCCGACGCCGGGTTCGTCAAGGCGCGCACCGGCTTCACCATCGGCGGCGTGTCGCCCGTGGCGCACGCGCAGCCGCCGGTCACGCTGATCGACCGCGAGCTGTACCGCTTCGACGAGATCTGGGCCGCCGCCGGGCACCCGCACGGCGTGTTCAGGCTGGCGCCGGCCGACCTGGAGAAGCTCACCCAGGCGCCCGTGGCCGACGTCGTGCAGCCGCCGGCCGCTTGAGGAGAATCCTGAAATGACCGCCTACCGCATCATCCCCATCAAGATCGTCGGCCAGTCCCTTTCCGACGCCGTGCCGTCGCCCTGCGTCAAGGTGTGCCGCATCCACCCGGCCACCGGCTGGTGCGAGGGGTGCCTGCGGACGGTGGAGGAAATCGCCCAGTGGGCCTCCCTGAACATCGCCGGCCAGCGCGCCGTGCTGGCGCGCCTGGGCCAGCGCCGCGCCAGCCTCGCCGCATCATGATGAAGCGCATCGACGTCCACCTCGACTTCATCTCGCCCTACGCTTGGCTGGCGTTCGAGCAACTGCCGCGCGCGCTGGAGGGGCTGGGCTACGAGGCCAGCTACCGGCCCATCCTGCTGGCGGCCTTGCTCAGGCACCACGGCCAGCTGGGGCCGGCCGAGATCGCGCCCAAGCGCGACTGGACCTACCGCCACGTGCTGTGGCTGGCGCACCGGCAGGGCGCCGAGCTGCGCATGCCGGCCGCGCATCCCTTCAACCCGCTGGCCCTGCTGCGCCTGGCCTGGGCCTGCGCGCGCCAGGGCGCGCCCAGCCGCTACGTGTGCGAGACGATCTTTCGCCACGTGTGGTGCTCGGGCGAGGCGGCCGACGATCCGCGGCGCCTGGCCGCGCTGACCGCCGTGCTGGCGTCCGAGCGCGATCCGGCCGGCGACGAGGTCAAGCAGGACCTGAGAGCCGCCACCGACGCCGCCCTCGCCGCCGGCGTGTTCGGCGTGCCCACCTTCGGGGTGGACGGGCGTCTGTTCTGGGGCGTCGACAGCCTGCCCATGCTGCGCGCCCACCTGGAGGGCGACCCCGCGCTGGACGCCGCCTGGGCCGCGCCTGCAAGCGTGGCGCAAGGCGTGCGGCGTTGAATACCGTCTGACCCAGACGCGGCGCAGGGCGCGCCGATACGGGTGGAGGAGACCATGCCCAACGCCTTCAACTTCGCCGCCTCGCCTTTCGACTGCCTCACGCAGGCGCAGCAACGCCTGGTGCGCGACCGCGTGGACGTGGCCTACTTCCGCGCCGGCGACGTCATCCTGGACGTGGGGTCGAAGCCCACGCACCTGTTCGTGCTCATCAAGGGCCGCGTCACGCAGTTCGACGGCGACGAGGCGGTGGCCAGCTATGGGCCGGACGATTGCTTCGACGGGCGCGGGCTGGTGGCCGGCAAGTCCAGCAGCCGCTTCGTCGCCGCCGAGGAGGTGGTGAGCTACGAGCTGGCGCACCAGGCCGTGGGCGACCTGATCGCCGCCAACGCCACCTTCAGCGCGCTGCTGTTCTCCGACCTCAGCGCCAAGCTCCGCGCCATGGCCGACCGCCAGTCCAGCAACGAACTGCAGTCGCTCAACCTCTCGCGCGTGGACGAAGCCTATCTGCGCCCGGCGCTGATCGTGGATGCCGCGATGGACGTGGTTTCCGTCGTGCGGCTGTTCCAAGAGCACAAGAGCGGCAACGTGCTGGTGCGCGACGCCGCCGCCACGCCCCCGCGCCTGGGCATGTTCACCACCAGCGCGCTGCAGCGCGCCGTGCTGCGAGGCACTCCGCTGGACCAGTTGCCCGTGGGCGAGCTGGCCAACTACCAGCTCGTCGCCGTGCGCCCCGACGACCAGGTGGGCGACGCGCTGGCGCTGATGCTGCGCCACGGCATCCACCGTGTGGTGGTGCGGGACGGCGAGCGCATCCTCGGCGTCCTCGAATCGCTGGACGTGTTCAGCTTCCTGTCCAACCACTCGCTGCTGATCACGCTGCAGATCGGCGCCGCCGGCAGCATCGACGAGCTCAGTCAGGCCGCCGCGCAGATCAACGGCATGATCGGCCGCCAGTTCCGCAGCGGCACCCATGTCGGCCTGATCGCCAAGATGGTGCAGGATCTGAACGCGCGCCTGTTCGAGCGCGCGTGGCAGCTCGTCGCCCCGCCGCAGCTGGTGGCCCACAGCTGCCTGATCGTCATGGGCAGCGAGGGGCGCGGCGAGCAGTTGCTGAAGACCGACCAGGACAACGCCCTCATCCTGCGCGACGGCTTCGCGCCGCCGCCCGACCTGGCCGCCATCACCGCGCGCTTCTCCGACGCGCTGGCGCGCTTCGGCTACCCCCCGTGCCCCGGCGGCATCATGCTCAGCAACCCCGCGTGGTGCATGAGCGCGACCGAATTCACGCAGACCGCGCGCCGCTGGCTCCTGGTGCCCGAGGCCGACAGCCTGATGAACCTGGCCATCTTCATGGACGCGCACGCCGTCGCCGGCGACGCCGGCCTGCTCGACGCCGTGCGCGCCGGCCTGCTGGAGCTGACCATCGACAGCGACGCCATGCTGGCGCGCTTCGCCGCCGCCATCGACGCCTTCGGCAACACCACCGGCTGGTGGAACCGCCTGCTGGGCGATGGCGCCGACCGCATGAACCTGAAGAAGGAGGGCATTTTCCCGCTCGTGCACGGCGTGCGCAGCCTGGCGCTGGCGCACCGGCTGACGGAGACCGGCACCGAAGCCCGAATCGCCGCCCTGGTGCGCGCCGGCCCCTTGAGCCGCGACACCGGGCAGGAGCTGACCGGCGCGCTGCACTTTTTCATGGCCCTCAAGCTCAAGGCCGGGCTGGCCGAGATGGAGCGCGGCGAGCCCGTGTCCGGCGCCGTGGATGTGCCGGGCCTGACCACCCTGGACCGCGACCTGCTGAAGGACGCGCTGGGCGTGGTCAAGCGCTTCAAGGCGCAGTTGCGCCACCGCTTCAAGCTGGGCGCGCTGTGAGCGCGGGACGGTCATGGGCCTGATCGAATCCCTTCTCCGAGGCTGGCAGCGGCGCCAGTTGAGCGACCCCGAGTGGGCCTTCCTGTTCGATCCGCCGCCGCCCGATGAATGGGTGGCGCTGGACTGCGAGACCACGGGCCTCAACACCCGCACCGACGAGATCATCTCCGTCGGCGCCGTGCGCATCCACGGCCAGCGCATCCTCAGCAGCCAGCGGCTGGAGTTGCTGATCCGCCCCGACAAGGCCGTGTCGGCCGAGAGCATCCGCGTGCACCGCCTGCGCGAGCAGGACGTCGAGGGTGGATTGAGCGCGCCGGAGGCCATGCGCCGCCTGCTGCATTTCATCGGCCCGCGCCCGCTGGTTGGCTACTACCTGGAGTTCGACGTCGCCATGCTCAACCGCGCCGTCAGGCCGCTGATCGGCATCGGCCTGCCGCAACCGAAGATCGAGGTGTCGGCGCTGTACTACGACCACCGCTTCAGGCAATTGCCGCCCTCGCACCAGCAGGGCAACGTCGAGATCGACCTGCGCTTCGCCACCATCATGCAGACGCTCGGCCTGCCCACCCGTGACGCCCACGACGCGCTGAACGACGCCATGATGGCGGCGCTGGCGTTCGTCAAGCTGAAGTCGATGGGGTAGGGCCGGCGCCGCATCGCGCGGCGGGATTTGACCCGCGGCCCAGCGTCATGCCGCCTCGGCCGGCGTCACGGCGATCGCCGCCAGCGCGCTGGCCGGGGGCACCATGGTCGCGACCTGCGGGCAGCGCAGGCACACGCTGGGCCCGCGCTCGGCATGCCAGCGGCACGACGGGCGCAGCAGGCAGGGCGGCAGGTGGTCCACCACCGGGTCGAGATCGTCGCGCACCCGCTTGCCAAGCTGGCAGGAATGTCCGTCGAAGTGGCCGCACCGCTTCTCCTCGCACCTCGCCCCGAACCGCAGGACCTGAGTGGCGTCGGCGTCGCTGACGTGCGCGCGCCAATCGAAGGCTTGCAGCGCCTCTTTCTTGAAGAAGGCGATGCGCACCTCGGTGGGCGAGCCGGACAGCAGGCCGATGGGGCGCGCGTCCGTCATGTCCGGCTGGGCGCTGGGGCAATCGTAGGCGGCGGCGTTCATGGGATGCCTCGCCGTCGGTCAACGCTGTGGGCCGGTGCGGATGCCCTCGATGTCCCGGATTCGCGGGTCCCAGAAACCCACCAGGATCCACTTGTCGAAGCCGATGACGGCCGGCTGCACGCCTTTGAGCTTCATGGACGAGATCACGGTGTTGGCCACCTCCAGGCGCGATGCGCCGGGTTGGTCGAGACTCTTGATCCGCCTGCCGAAGATCTCCCAGTTGAGCGCCAGCGTGCCCGCCTCGAACTCGGCGCCGTGCCGCTTGCCCGCGACCGCGAAAGCCTTGTCGAGCGAGGCCGACAGGCCTTCAAAGGTCACCACTTCCGAACGTTTGGTAGCCATGTTTGTCTCCTGGGCGCGGCGCCATTGCCGCGAAACCCACGTTACGCGCCCCGGGGTGCGGGCGCATCCTCAAAGAGAGGGATGAACGGGGCGTTGGATGAGCTGGATGCCCTGGCTGGATCGCCTGCGCGGCGCCGGCCAGGACGGCCCAGGCCGGATCAGTAGCTGCCCACCTTGGTCGCGCTGCGGGTCGTGACCGACGGGATGATGCCGGGGACGCGCTGGCCAGGTTGAAGCGGGCATAGATCTCGTCCTTGCCCTCCCAGTCCTCGTCCAGCCAGCTCTTGGCGACGTTGCGGGTGAACTGCACGGTGCCCGTGCTGGAGACGGGCTTGGTGCCCATCGAGAACAGGTTGTCGTCGCCGCCGTTGATCCCGCTGTCCTCGCCCCACATCCGGCAGGCGACGGTGACCGACAGGCCCTGGCCGATCATGAATTTCTCGAACTGGTTGAAGGTGACGTTGACCTTGGTGGTGACCTTGACGACGTCACCGCCTTGGGAAACGACGGAAAGGCTGGGGCTGCTGAGTGTGGCCATGATGATCTCCTTGATGGCAATGGGGGTGGAAAACGCAGCACGATGGCTGCGGAGATCACGTTACCCACCCCTTTGCGACGGCACATCCTCCAGGGGCAGGAGGCCCGCCGCATGGATGACCCTGCCTTCAGGAACGTCCGCCGCCAGCGGGCGGGGCGGTCGCCGCCAGGTCGGGCGGGCTTGCCATCTCGGCCTCCAGGAAGGCCAGCAGCGCCGTCAGCGCCGCGCTGTTGTGGCGGCGGTGCGCGTAGGCCGCGTAGACCCAGTCGGCGTTCGGCATGAACTCGTCCAGCACGCTCTCCAGCGCGCCGCCGCGCAGGTGCTCCAGCACGATGCGGCGCGCGGTGTAGGTCGCGCCCACCCCGTGCAGGGCCAGCGTGGCCAGCGGCGCGTAGGACGTGGCGTCCACGCGCACCTGCGGGTGCAGCTCGATCGTCTTGCCGCGCTCCACGAAGATCCAGCGCGGCGCCACGCCGGCGGCCGCCACGCTCAGCAGCTCATGCCCGGTGAGCAGCTCGCCGGGATGCCGCGGCTTGCCGCGCGCGGCCCAGTAGCCGGGCGAGGCCACCACCACCCGCTCCAGCGGCATCAGCCGCCGCACGATCAGGTTCTGGTTGCCGATCGGCCCCGCGCGCAGCGCCAGGTCCACGCCGTCCTCGGCCAGATCGACCATGCGGTCGCTCAGCTGCAGGCTCAGCGACACGTCGGGGTAGCGCGCCAGGAAGCGCGCCAGCATCTCGGCCAGCCCGACCTGCACCAGCCCGTGCGGGGCGGCCAGCACCAGCCGCCCGCTGGGGCGGGTGGCGCGCTCGCGCAGGTCACCCGCGGTCATCTGCACCAACTCCAGCAGCGGGCCGCTGCGCTCGTAGAGCAGTTGGCCGGCATCGGTGAGCGACACCTTGCGCGTGGTGCGGTTGAACAGGCGCACGCCGAAGCGCGCCTCCAGCGCCGCCACGTACTTGCTTGCGTTGGCTGGCGACATGTCGAGCGCCCGCGCGGCGGCCGAGAAGCTGCCCCGGCGTGCCACCTCGCGAAAGGTCTGGATCAGGTCGAGCGAGTCCATTGTTTCCTATATGGAAATGGTGCTGTTCTTCAGAAGGGGTTTTTTATACCACCCCACAGGCGCAGAGTACCACTCACGGCACTGACAGCGCGACACGGCCCTCAAGCCCAACGCATTGATCGGCACCGCGGCGAGCCCGCGCCAAGAGCTGACACGGACTCTGAATGCCGCCACGGCAGTCATCACAAGCAGGACTGCCCGGCGGAACCCTCCAAGAGCAAAGGAAAGTCATCATGAAAACCCGCAACATCGCCATCGCCGCCCTTCTGAGCACCGTCCTGGCCGGCAGCGCCTTCGCCAGCGCATTCCCCGCCGTGGCGGGCGAGGGGCCCCTGGGCGACGCGTTCCAGGCGCAAGGCTCCACGCTGACCCGCGCCGAGGTGCGCGCCCAGGCCATCGCCAACCCGCCCGCCGTCGGCGTGCATCCGCTGGCGAGCGATTGGCCGGTGGTCGCCTCGGCCCTGACGCGCGCCGAGGTGCGTGCCGAAGCGGTCGCCAACCCACCCTCGGCGGGCGAGAGCGATGCCGTGGCCCGCACCCGCGTGTCGTTGCCCAACGAGATGCATGCCGAGGCTGGGCAAGGCGGCGCCGGCGCGGTCAACTGAACGCCCCTCGCGCCCGCGCGTCGGGCGCGGCGCCCCGAAGGCCGGCACTCGCCGGCCTTTTTTGCTGGAGCGATCTGCCTTTCCACGGCTCCCTTCGGCGTGCCGTGAACGCACCATTCTGAATGAAATTGGCATCCAGCCAGCATGTATATTGCACCATAAGCTATATTTTGCATAGCAAACTGAATGCGCAAAGGTTCGGCGAAGCATGCCTTCCTCGCTGCGAGAATGGGCGCCTTCCTCCAGGCAGGCAGCCCCATGGACCCCTTGACCTTCGGCCCCGTTCGCATCCACCTCGGCGACAAATCCGGCAAGTACCCCGACGGCAACCAGGTCGTCGTGCAGGGCGCCGACACGCGGGTGGCGTTCGACACGCCCCTGGTGGCCGAACGCATCGGGGCCGAGCTGGACGACGTGGACATGGTCATCCTTGGCCACGTGCACGAGGACCACATGGTGGCGTTGGGACGCTTGGCGCGCGCGCAGGTGCAGGTGCACGAGGCCGACCTGGCCGCCGCCCAATCGTGGGCGGGGCTGGCGCGCCACTACGGCTACCCGCCGCCCGTGCTGGCGCGGGTGCGCGAGATGATCGAGCGTGACTTCGGCTACCAGCCCCGGCCGGACGCCACCGGCTACGCGGACGGCGCGGCGTGGGATTTGGGCGGCGGCGTGCGCGTGCGGGCGCACCACCTGCCGGGCCACACCGCCGGCCATTGCGCACTGGTGGTCGAAAGCGAAGGGCGTGGCTTTCATCGGCGACATCGACCTCACCGGCTTCGGCCCCTACTACGGCGACGCCACTTCCGACCTGGCCCAGTTCGAGCGCAGCCTGGAGCGGGTGAAGGACATCGATGCGAAGGTGTGGGTGACCTCGCACCACCGCGGCGTGATCACCGAGCGGGCGGCGTTCCTGCAGGCGCTGGAGCAGTTCAGGCACAAGATCGACGAGCGCGGCGACCGGCTGCTGGGCTGGTTGCGCGAGCGCCCGCACACGCTGGATCAACTGGTGGCGCGGCGCCTGCTGTACCCGGTGGGGGTCGAGTTGCCCTACGTGGACAGCGCGGAGCGCCGCAGCATCGGCCTGCACCTGGTGCAGCTCCAGGCGCGGGGCGCCGTGCGGGCGGTGGGCGGCGACGGCTACGTGGCGGCTTGAGCAGAAAAAAGCCGGGCCAATGGCCCGGCTGTGTCGAACGGCGCTGCCTTGGTCAGTGCCCCGACGCCTTGGACGCGCCCAGCCCCGTCTCCGAGCGCACCTGCTGCGCGGGGAAGGCGGCGCGTTCCTTGGCGGCCTGGCCGCTGCGGTCGAGGATGGAGAACAGCCACACGCCGCCGAAGCCGATGGCCATCGAGAACAGTGCTGGCGACGTGTACGGGAACCAGGCCGAGCCCTTCGGGTAGCCCAGCGTCGCTTCCCACACCGAGGGCGAGACGATGGTCAGGCCCACGGACGAGATCAGGCCCAGGAAGCCGCCGATCACCGCGCCCTTGGTGGTGCAGTCCTTCCACAGCACCGACAGCAGCAGCACCGGGAAGTTGGCCGACGCGGCGACCGCGAAGGCCAGCGACACCATGAACGCGATGTTCTGCCGCTCGAAGGCGATGCCCAGCAGCACCGCCACGACGCCCAGCGCCAGCGTGGTGATGCGCGAGACCTTCAGCTCCGACGCGCTGTCGGCGTTGCCGTGCTTGAACACGGTGGCGTACAGGTCGTGCGACACGGCCGAGGCGCCCGACAGCGTCAGGCCCGCCACCACCGCCAGGATGGTGGCGAAGGCCACCGCCGAGATGAAGCCGTAGAACACGTTGCCGCCCACCGCCTTGGCCACCAGCACCGCCGCCATGTTGGCCGTGCCCGCGCCGCCGTGGATGACGCCGGTGGCGGTGTCGGCGAACTCGGGATTGGTCAGCACCAGGGTGATGGCGCCGAAGCCGATGATGAAGATCAGGATGTAGAAGTAGCCGATCCAGGTGGTGGCCCAGAACACCGACTTGCGTGCCTCCTTGGCGTCGGGCACGGTAAAGAAGCGCATCAGGATGTGCGGCAGGCCGAGCGTGCCGAACATCAGCGCCATGCCGAAGCTGATGGCCGAGATCGGATCCTTGATGAAGCCGCCCGGGCCCATGATCGCCAGGCCGGCCTTGGCCGGGTCGGCGATGGCGGGGTTGTGGCTGGCGATCTCGGTGCGCACGCGCACGCCCTCGGCGAACAACCGCTCGGGGCTGAAGCCGTACTGGCTCATCACCACGAAGCCCATGAAGGTCACGCCGGCCAGCAGCAGGCAGGCCTTGATGATCTGCACCCAGGTGGTGGCCGTCATGCCGCCGAACAGCACGTAGATCATCATCAGCGCGCCCACCAGCACGACCGCGATCCAGTAGTCCAGCCCGAACAGCAGCTTGATGAGCTGGCCCGCGCCGACCATCTGCGCGATCAGGTAGAACGCCACCACCACCAGCGTGCCCGAGGCCGCGAAGGCGCGGAACGGGGCCTGCGCGAAGCGGTAGCCCGCCACGTCGGCGAAGGTGAACTTGCCCAGGTTGCGCAGCCGCTCGGCCAGCAGGAAGGTGAGGATCGGCCAGCCGACCAGAAAGCCGATGGAGTAGATCAACCCGTCGTAGCCGCTGGCCATGACCGAGGCCGAGATGCCCAGGAACGAGGCCGCCGACATGTAGTCGCCGGCGATGGCCAGCCCGTTCTGGAAGCCGCTGATGCCGCCGCCGGCGGTGTAGAAGTCGGACGCCGACTTGGTGCGGCCGGCGGCCCACTTGGTGATGCCCAGCGTGGCGACCACGAAGGCGGTGAACATGCTGATCGCGATCCAGTTGGTGGACTGCTTGGCGGCCTCGCCGACGTCGCCGCCGGCGGCCCAGGCGCTGCCCGCCGCCGCGAGCGCGGCCAGGGCCAGGAGGGGGGTGCGGGCGCGGCTCATTTCGTGGCGTCCTTCAGGATGTCGCGCGTCAGCGCATCGAATTCGCCGTTGGCGCGGCGCACGTACAGGCCGGTGACGATGACCGAGAACACGATCACCGCCATGCCGATGGGGATGCCGATGGTGGTCACGCCCGCGCCCAGGGGTTTGGCGAGGAACTCCTTGTCGAAGGCGATGAGGGCGATGTAGCCGTAGTACACGACCAGCATCAGGATGGTCAGGGTCCAGCCGAGGCTGTTGCGCTTGCGGCGCAGTTCCTGGTACTTGGGATGGCGCTGGATGCGCTCGACCGCGGGGTCGCTCATGGTCTTGTCTCCTTGGGTGGATCGGATCGGGGCCCCCGCGTCCGGGGGAGGTGGCGGATCGGATTCTGGGCGGGCGGACTGACCAAGTGCTTACGGACCGCGGGCGATGGACGGCCGCTGGCGCCACGCACGCCGCGGCGCGGCGCGGCAGAAGACTTCTCGGGGCTTGGCGCGTCGCGGGCGCTCCCTCCCGCGCCGGCTACGCGCCGCGCGCTGCGGGCACCGGCGGATCGAAGGCGCGGATGGGCGGCAGCGCGCCGGTGTACTTCTCGACCTGCACCGCGTCCAACTGGCCCGAGCAGCCCTGCGCCAGCGACGAGGTGCCGACGTCGCGCGTCAGCACGTTCGGGTTGCCGTGCGCGCACAGCGGGCGGCCCCGTTCGTCGGTGGCCGGGTCGTACCACGCGCCGGTGGGCAGTTGCACCACGTTGGGCAGCATGTCGGGCGACAGGTGGGCGGCCGCCAGGCACGCGCCGCGCGTGTTGAACAGGCGCACCACGTCGCCCTCGCCGATGCCGCGCGCGGCGGCGGCGTCGGGGTGCAGGGTGCAGACCTCGCGGCCCTGGCGCTTGCTGGCCTGGCTGTGCGCGCCGAAGTCGAGCTGGCTGTGCAGGCGCGTGGCCGGCTGGTTGGCGATCAGCCACAAGGGATGGTCGGCGTCGGGCGGCTCGTCCATCGGCAGCCAGGCCGGGTGGCCGGGACAGTCGGCGTAGCCGAAGGCGGCCACGGCGGGCGAGCTGATCTGCACCTTGCCGCTGGGCGTGGGCAGGGGCTGGCCCTCGGGGTCGGCACGGAAGGCGCGCAGCAGGCCGCCGTCGTCCGGCGCTTGCGGCAGCGCCAGCTCGCCGCGCGTCCAGAACTCGTCGAAGCCGGGCGCTTGCAGCCCCTGGCCGGCCAGCGCCTGCCGGGTGCGCTCGTACAGGTGGGCCAGCCACTGGCGCGTGTCGCGGCCCTCGGTGAAGGCCTCGCGCCGGCCCAGCCGCCCGGCCAGGTCGGCGAAGATGTCGTAGTCGTCGCGCGCCAGGCCCACCGGCTCGGCGATGCGGTGCATGGCCACCATCAGCGGGTCGGTGGGGGCGACGCCGATGTCCTCGCGCTCCAGCGTCATGGTGCAGGGCAGCACGATGTCGGCGTGGCGGGCGGTGGCGGTCCAGGCGGTCTCGTGGACGACGAAGGTGTCCAGCGTGCGAAAGCCCTCGGCCAGCCGCGCCAGGTCCTGGTGGTGGTGGAAAGGGTTGCCGCCGGCCCAGTACGCCAGGCGGATGCGCGGGTAGGCGTGGCGCTGGCCGTCGTAGTCGAACGGCTGGCCGGGCTGGAGCAGCATGTCGGCGATGCGCGCGACCGGGATGAAGTCCTTCACGCCGTTGCTGCCCTGCGGCAGCGCGGCGGCCGGCACGGCGTTGTTGCGCTTGCCGTAGTGGGCCAGCGTGCCCAGCGCGTAGTTGTAGCCGCCGCCGGGCAGGCCGATCTGGCCCAGCGCCGCCGCCAGCACCGCGCCCATCCACACCGGCTGCTCGCCGTGCCGGGCGCGTTGCAGCGAATGGGCCACCACCACCAGCACGCGCTTGCCGTGCAGCGAGCGCGCCAGCGCCTGGATGCCGGCCTCGGGCACGCCGCAGATCGGCGCGGCCCAGGCGGCCGACTTGGGCAGGCCGTCGGCACGGCCCATCAGGTAGTCCTCGAACACCGGCCAGCCATCGCAATGGCGGGCGATGAAATCGCGGTCGTGCAGCCCCTCGCCGACCAGCGTGTGCACCAGCGCCAGCATGAGCGCGGTGTCGCTGGCCGGCGTGACCGGCAGCCAGTCGAAGCGGGCCTCGTCGGGCAGGTCGCTGCGCAGCGGGCTGATCGAGACGAAGCGGCAGCCCCGGCGCGCCGCGTCGCGCATGGCGCCGCGCTCGGTGTGCCGGCTGATGCCACCGGAGGCCACGCGCGAGTTCTTCAGCGCCATGCCGCCGAAGGCCAGCACCACCTCGCTGTGCTCGACGATCTGCTCCCACGTCACGTTGCGGCGCGCCACCTCTTCCATGGTGCCCAGCACGTGCGGCAGGATGACGGCCGAGGCGCCGGCGCTGTAGCTGTTGACCGAGCGCACGTAGCCGCCCAGCGCGGTGTTCAGGAAGCGGTGCACCTGGCTCTGCGCGTGGTGGAAGCGCCCGGCGCTGGACCAGCCGTAGGAGCCGCCGAAGATGGCGCCCGCGCCGTGCGCATCGGCCACGCGCCGCAGCTCGGCCGCCAGGCGGTCCAGCATCTCGGGCCAGGGCAGGGCGACGAACGCGTCCTGCCCGCGTGCCGCGTCGGGGCCGGGGCCGCGCTCCAGCCAGCCGCGCCGCACCATCGGCACGGTCACGCGCGCGCGGTGGCGCAGGCCGGTGGTGAAGTTGTCCAGGATCGGGTTGGGGTCCGGGTCGCCCGGGTGCGGGCGCACGGCCAGCGTGTCGCCCTGCAATTGGGCGGAAAAGGCGCCCCAGTGCGAACTGTGGGGCAGGAAGGCGGGGAAGGCGGTCATCGGGGCATTCTAGGAACGCCGGCGACGCGCCGGACCGCGCGGCCTGCATGCCCCTTCGGGACCGTCTGGAACCGGTCGCCGCGACGCGGCCATGGGCGGCGCGGCAGTCAGATTGCTATCTAATAAATAGCTATTGGCGCTTATCCCATAAAGGCTGCAGGCCAATAAGACTTGAAAACCGCTCGCCCGAGCGGCGGCCTGTCCGCCTTCAGGCCAGCAGCGCGTTGACCCGCCGCACATACGCGGCCGGGTCGTCCGGCAGCCCGCCCTCGGCCAGCAGCGCCTGGTCGAACAGCACGTGGGCCAGGTCGTCGAAGCGCGGGTGGCCGTCCAGCTTCTTCACCAGCGCGTGCCCGGGGTTGATCTCCAGCACGGGCAGTGTGGCCGGCAGCTTCTGGCCGGCCTGCTTGAGCATGCGCGCCAGCTGCAGGCTCATGCCCGCGTCCGCGGCCACCAGGCAGGCGGGCGAATCGACCAGGCGGGTGGTGACGCGCACGTCCTCGACCTGGTCCTTCAGCGCGGCTTTCAGCTGATCGAGCAAGGGTTTGACCGCCTCGGCCGCGTCCTCGGCCGCTTTCTTCTCGGCCTCGTCCTGCAGATCGCCCAGGTCCACCGCGCCCTTGGCCACGCTCTGCAGCGCCGTGCCATCGAAATCCTGCAGGTGCGACAGCGCCCATTCGTCCACGCGGTCGGCCATCAGCAGCACCTCGATGCCCTTCTTCTTGAACACTTCAAGCTGCGGGCTGTGCCGGGCGGCGGCCAGCGTGTCGGCGGTGATGTAGTAGATGGCCTTCTGACCATCCTTCATGCGCGCCTTGTAGTCGGCCAGCGAGACGCCGGCGGCGTCGCTGGCGGTGGAGGCGTAGCGCAGCAGCCGGGCGATGCGCTCGCGGTTGGCGAAGTCCTCGCCCAGGCCTTCCTTCAGCACGGCGCCGAACTCGCGCCAGAAGGTGGCGTACTTGTCCTGCGGGGGCTCGGCCGGGGCTTCCCCGCCTTCGGCCGGGGCGGTGGGCGCGGCCGGCTCGGCCTTGGCCAGATCTTCCAGCAGGCCCAGCACGCGCCGCGTGTTGCCCTCGCGGATGGCGCGCACGTCGCGGCTTTCCTGCAGCAGCTCGCGGCTGACGTTGAGCGGCAGATCGCTCGAATCGACCACGCCCTTGACGAAGCGCAGGTAGCGCGGCAGGAGTTGCTCGGCGTCGTCCATGATGAACACGCGCCGCACGTACAGCTTGACGCCGGCCTTGCGGTCGCGGTCCCAGATGTCCTGCGGCGCGTGGCTGGGGACGTAGAGCAGTTGCGTGTACTCGGTCGCGCCTTCCACGCGGTTGTGGCTCCAGGCCAGCGGGGGCTGCCAGTCGTGGGCGATCTGCTCGTAGAAGGACCGGTACTGCTCGTCGGTGATGTCCTTCTTGGCGCGCGTCCACAGCGCGCTGGCCTGGTTGATGGTTTCCCACTCGCCGGTCTTCACCATGCGGCCGGGCTGGCCGTCGTCCTGGCCTTCCTCCCACTTCTCGGCTTCCATCTGGATCGGCAGGCCGATGTGGTCCGAATACTTGCCCACCAGCTCGCGCAGGCGCCAGCCGTCGGCGAACGCCAGCGCGTCCTCGCGCAGGTGCAGCGTCACGCTGGTGCCGCGCTCGGCGCGGGTGATGGCCTCGACCTCGAAGTCGCCGGCGCCGCCGCTGCTCCAGCGCACGCCCTGCTCGGGCGGCAGGCCGGCGCGGCGCGACTCGACGGTGATGCGGTCGGCCACGATGAAGCCGGAGTAGAAGCCCACGCCGAACTGGCCGATCAGTTGCGCGTCCTGCTTCTGGTCGCCCGACAGGCGGCTCATGAATTCCTTGGTGCCGCTCTTGGCGATGGTGCCCAGGTGCTCCACCGCCTCGGCCTCGCTCATGCCGATGCCGGTGTCGGCCACCGTCAGCGTGCGCGCGTCCTTGTCGAAGGCCAGGCGCACGCGCAGCTCGGGCTGGTCGCCGTACAGCGCGCCGTTGGCCAGCGCCTCGAAGCGCAGCTTGTCGCAGGCGTCGGAGGCGTTGGAGATCAGCTCGCGCAGGAAGATTTCCTTGTTGGAGTAGAGCGAATGCGTGACCAGGTGCAGCAGTTGCGCGACCTCGGCCTGGAAGGAATGGGTGTGTTTGCTCATGTCGGGATCGGGTCGGTGGTGGATGCGGGGCGGTGCCCCCGCCATGCCAGATAAGGGTGGACGGCGGCCATTCAACGGGGTGGTCAGAACTGTTCGTGCGGACCCAGGTAGCGCCACTGCCCCACGGGCAACTGCCCCAGCAGCACGCGGCCGATGCGGATGCGCTTGAGGCCGGTGACCTTCAGGCCGACCTGCTCGCACATGCGGCGGATCTGGCGCTTCTTGCCCTCGCGCAGCACGAAGCGCAACTGCTCCGGGTTCTGCCATTCGACCTGCGCGGGTTTCAGGGGTTGGCCGTCCAGGCTCAGGCCGTGGCGCAGGCGCTGCAGTTGCGCCGGCGGCAGCGCGGCCTGCACGCCGGCGGCGACGTCGCCGTACTGCACGCGCACCAAGTATTCCTTGTCGATGTCCGAGTCCTCGCCGATGAGCTGGCGCGCCACGCGGCCGTCCTGCGTCAGCACCAGCAGGCCCACCGAGTCGATGTCCAGCCGGCCGGCCGGCGCCAGGCCCCGCAGCTGCGCCGGCGAAAAGCGCGTGCGCGCCGCGTCGCCGCGCCAGTGGCTGCGGGCGTCGATCAGCGTCACCGCCGGCTGGTGCCCGTCCTCTGCCTGGCCGCTGACGTAGCCCACCGGCTTGTGCAGCAGGATGGTCACGCGCTGCGCCTGCGACTCGTCGGCGCGGCGGTCCACGCCGACGTGGTCCCGCGGCCCCACCTTCAGGCCCATCACCGCGACCTGGCCGTTCACCCGCACCCAGCCGCGCTCGATCCACTCGTCGGCCTCGCGGCGCGAGCACAGCCCCAGGTCGGCCAGGCGCTTGTTCAGGCGCACCACGCCGTCGCCGGGCGCGGACGGCGGCGCGTCGGCGGCCGGGCGGGGCGAGCGGCGGAAACGGGACGGGTCGGGGGCTGGGGCGGTCATCGGCGTGATTATCGAATGCTATTGAATAAATAGCTTATGGCGCAATGCGGGCACAGGCTGATGGCCGATTTGGCTCGAAAATGGCTTGCGGACCGGAACAGCCTGCCGCGCGGCGTTCGCGGCCGCACGATGGTTGACCGCCGTCAAACCCCGTGCGGATGGGAGGTCTTCTCGGTACACGCCCTGATGGCCCCGAACGCGGCGCACGGCTACCATGCTCCACCTTTGACCTGACCACAGGAGCTGACCATGTCCCCATTGCTCAAGATCGCCGTCGTCGCCGGCGCGGCCCTCATCGCCGCCGGCGCCCAGGCGCAGGCGTTTCCGGGCAGCAAGCCCATCACGCTGATCGTGCCCTTCGCCGCCGGCGGCCCGACCGACAAGGTCGCGCGCGACCTGGCCGAGGCGCTGCGCAAGCCCTTGGGCGCCACCGTCGTGGTCGAGAACGCCGGCGGCGCTGGCAGCACCATCGGCACCACCAAGGCCTTTCGCGCGCCGGCCGACGGCCACACGCTGCTGGTCACCCACATCGGCATGGCCACCACCCCGACGCTCTACCGCAACCTGTCGTACAAGGTCGAGGACTTCGAGCATCTGGGCCTGATCAACGAAGTGCCCATGGTGGTCGTCGCCAAGCCCGCGATGGCGGCCAGCAACTTCAAGGAGCTGCAAGGCTGGATCGGGGAGAACAAGGGCCGGATCAACCTGGCCCACGCCGGCCTGGGCTCGGCCTCGCACCTGTGCGGCCTGATGCTGCAGAACGCCCTCAAGACCGAGATGACCACCGTGCCCTACAAGGGCACCGCCCCGGCCATGACCGACCTGATCGGCGGCCAGGTGGACCTGATGTGCGACCAGACCACCAACACCACCAGCCAGGTCGAGGGCAAGAAGATCAAGGCCTACGCCGTCAGCACGCTCAAGCGCCTGGCCACCCCGGCCGTGTACAAGGACCTGCCGACGCTGGACGAGGCGGGCCTGAAGGGCTTCAACGTGTCGATCTGGCACGGCCTGTACGCGCCCAAGGGCACGCCGGCCGCCGTGGTCAAGACGCTGAACGACGCCCTCAAGGCTGCGCTGAAGGACCCCGACTTCATCAAGAAGGAAGAGGGCCTGGGTGCCATCGTGACCAGCGACGGGCGCGTCAACCCGGCCGAGCACAAGAAGTTCGTCGCCGACGAGATCGCCAAGTGGGCGCCCGTCATCAAGGCCGCCGGCCAGTACGCCGACTGACGCCGCCGCCCGCGGCATGAACGCAGGCCGCGCCGGACCCCACTGCTCCGGCGCGGTTTGTTTTTGTCGCCGGGCCGCGCATGGGTGCCGCGGCCGTGGAATCGGAATATTGAGTAAAAATGGCCTTTAGCCCGCGTGGATATTGAACCTGAAGCTACATTTTCAGGAGCAATCGATGCGGATCGGCTCCGGCGGGCGGAGCGGGCGCGGGGCGCCCGAGGGGACTCAAACCCCCCAGACCACGTTCTTGCCCGCCGCGCTGCTGCACTCCAGCATGTCGACGAAGGGCGCGGCGCGGCGGCGCAGGGACACCGACTCCTCCTGGGCCGCGTCGCTGGCCCGGTCCTCGCCGCCGTCGGCGGGCGCGGCGCCCGGCGCTTCGCGCCGCCCGATCTCCGCCTTGAGCGCCGCGATGGCGGCGCTCGCCTGCTCGACGGTGATGATGCCCGTGGCCCCGGGCGCCTTGCCGATGATGGCCAGCAGCTCCTCCGCGTTGGGCTGCAGCATGATGACGTCCGCGGCGACGGGGGATTTGAATTTGTAGAGCATGGCTGATCTCCTGGTCGTGACGGCCGAACTCGGCGAGCGTCTGCCCCATTGTGCCGCCGCCGCTGTCGGGGCGCCATCGGGTCCCGGCGCCCGGATCACCCGCCCATGGACCGGCGCGCCTGCCGAAACCGGTCCCAGAACGCCGCGTCCTGGGCGCTGGCGAAGTTGATCCGCATCAGCGTGCTGGGCTGCCGCTCGGCGTGGAACAAGGCGCCGGGGGCCAGCAGGTAGCCGTCGTCCAGCAGGCGCACGGCCAGCTGGTCGGTGTCCACACCCGTGTCCACCCACCCGAACAGGCCCGCCGGCTCGGTGACGAAGCGGCACCCGGCCGCCTGCGCCAGCCGGACGCTGCGGCCGCGGGCGGCGTCCAGGCGCGTGCGCACCCGCTCGGCGTGGCGTCGCAGCTGGCCCTGCTCGATGCACAGGGCCAGGGCGCGCTCCAGCAGCAGCGGGGTGGTCAGCGTGGCCAGCAGCTTGGTGTCCAGCAGGGGCTCCACCCAGCCCGGCGGCGCGGCGAGGAAGCCCACCCGCCAAGCCGGCGCCAGGATTTTGGCGAAGCCGCTGACGTAGAGTGTGCGCCGCAGGCCGTCCAGTTGCGCCAGGCGGATGGCATGCGCGGGCGCGAGGTGGTGGTAGGTGTCGTCCTCGGCGATGAAGAAATCGTGCTGCTGCGCCAGTTGCAGCACGCGGTGCGCGCTGGCGGGCGACAGGCAGTGCCCCGTGGGGTTGTGCAGCACGCTCACGCTGACGAACAGGCGCGGCGCCTCGCGCGTGCCGGCGTGCGCCTGGCAGTAGCGCGCCATCACCTCCAGGTCGGGGCCGTCGGCGTGGCGCGGCACCGGCAGCATGCGCATGCCCAGGGCCGCCAGGCGGGCGAATTCGACCGCCCAGCCGGGCTCCTCCACCATCACCGTGTCGCCGGGCTTGAGCAGGGTGCGGCTGATCACGTCCAGCGCCTGCGTGGCACCCACGGTGGTGATGATCTGCGACGGGCCGGCCGGGATGCCCTGGTCCGCCAGGCGGTCGGCCAGCACCTGGCGCAACTGGGCGTCGCCCTGCGGCTCGCCATAGCGGGCGGCGGCGCCGCGCAGGGTGCTGGTGGCGCGGCGCAGCGCGCTCACCATGAAGTCGTTCTCCAGCCACTGGGGCGGCAGCACGCCCATGCCGGGCTGGGGCCGGTCGTCGCCGTGGAACATGCCGCGCATCAGCGTGGCCGCGCTCAGGGGGCGGTCCGGCCGGCGTGGCTGGCCGGCGGCGGGCGAGGCGGCCGGGACAGAGGCGGCGGGTGCCTCGCCGCCGGCCGCGGGGGCGCGCCGCGCCACCCAGTCGCGCACGTAGAAGCCGCGGTGGGGCCGCGCCTCGACCAGGCCCTGGGCCAGCAACTGGTCGTAGGCGGCGACCACGGTGGACGGGCTCACGCCCTGCTGCGCCGCGCACTGGCGCACGCTGGGCAGGCGCGTGCCCGGCGCCAGCAGGTGGTCGCGGATACGGGCCGTGAACCGGGCCGCGAGCTGGTCGGTGAGCGACTGGGAAGTGGTGCGCAGCAGCATGGACTGGACGGACGCCGACTGTGTGGACGCGGTGAACCATACAGTCCGTGATCTGCGCTTGTCAACTGTATTGGCTGTGTACTGGCGGATTGGCTACATTGGCGGGCATGTCCTCCGCTGAATTCGGTGCTCTGCTGGTGCTGGCCACGGCCGCCAGCTTCACGCCCGGGCCCAACACCACGCTGTCCACGGCCATCGCCGCCAACCGGGGGTTGCGCGGCGCCCTGCGCTTCGTGTGCGCGGTGCCGGCCGGCTGGGGGCTGATGCTGGTGCTGGCGCTGCCGCCGCTGCGCTGGGGCGTGCTGGCCGCCGGCGTGGGCTACATGCTGTGGCTGGCGGGGCGTCTGGCGCCGGCCTTCGTCGAAGGCATGGCGCTGCAGTTGCTCAACGTCAAGGCCTGGATGCTGGCCCTCACGGTGGCGGCCGGCTGGGTGGCCGGCCGGCCGGATTGGCTGGCGCGCCTGCTGCAGGTGCTGCCGGTGATGCTGTTCTTCGGCTTCGCCAGCAACTTCACCTACGCGCTGATCGGCGCGCTGCTGCGGCGCTGGCTGGCGCGGGGCCGGCGCCTGCTGTGGTTCAACCGCGCGATGGCGGCGGCGCTGGCGGCCACGGCCGCGTGGATGGCGTGGACGGCGCTGTCGTCCCCCACGGGCCTGCCTCCGCCAGCCGCGCCATGATCCCGAGATACAACCCCGTACGTCCCGAACGAGCAGACCTCTTATGAACCCGAACGACCTGCAGACCCCCTCTCCCTGGCAACTGGCCGCCCGCGCCGAGGCCATGAACCCTTCGGCCATCCGCGAGATCCTCAAGGTCACCGAGCGGCCCGGCATCCTCAACTTCGCGGGCGGCCTGCCGGCGCCCGAGACCTTCCCGGTGGACGCCATGCGCGCCGCCTGCGACGCCGTGCTGGGCGGCGCCGCGGCCCGTCCCTCGCTGCAGTACGCCGCCAGCGAAGGCCTGCCCGAGCTGCGCGCCTGGGTTGCCGCGCAGATGGGCCGGCAGGGCGCGCGCGTGTCGCCCGAGCAGGTGCTGATCACCACCGGCAGCCAGCAGGGGCTGGACCTGGTGGCCAAGGTGCTGATCGACGAGGGCGCGCCGGTGCTGGTGGAGACGCCCACCTACCTGGGCGCGCTGCAGGCTTTCGCCCCCATGCAGCCGCGCGTGGAGAGCGTGGCCAGCGACGGCGAGGGCGTGCAGCCCGAGGCGCTGGCCGCCCAGCTCGCCGCCCTGCCGCGGGCGCCGCGCTTCATGTACCTGCTGCCCAACTTCCAGAACCCCACCGGCCGCACCATGTCCGACGCCCGGCGCGAGGCGGTGCTGGCGGTGTGCCGGCGGCAGGGCCTGCCCATCGTCGAGGACAACCCCTACGGCGAGCTGTGGTTCGACCAGCCGCCGCCCGCGCCGCTGCTGGCGCGCTGGTCCGAGGGCGTGATCTACCTGGGCTCGTTTTCCAAGATCCTGGCGCCTGGCCTGCGCCTGGGCTACGTCATCGCGCCGCCCGCGCTCTACCCCAAGCTGCTGCAGGCCAAGCAGGCGGCCGACCTGCACACGCCCGGCTTCAACCAGCGCATGGTGGCCGAGGTCATCCAGGGCGACTTCCTCGACCGCCACGTGCCCACCATCCGGGCGCGCTACAAGGCGCAGCGCGACGCCATGCTGGCCGCGCTGGCGCGCGAGCTGGGCCCGCTGGATGCGGAATGGACGCGCCCCGAGGGCGGCATGTTCGTGTGGGTGCGCCTGCCCGAGGGGCTGAGCGCGCAGGCGCTGCTGCCCGCCGCCGTCGAGGGTGGCATGGCCTTCGTGCCGGGCGCGCCCTTCTACGCGGCCGATGCCGACCCGCGCGCGCTGCGCCTGTCGTTCGTCACCTCCACGCCCGGGCAGATCGACGCCGGCATGGCGGCCCTCGGCCGCGTGGTGCGTGCCGCGCGGGAGGGCGGCGCATGATCCGGCTGTGGGGGCGCATCAGCTCGATCAACGTGCGCAAGGCGGTGTGGGCCCTGCAGGAGGTCGGCGTGCCGTTCGAGCGCATCGACGCCGGCCGCCAGTACGGCATCGTCGACACGCCCGGCTACGGCGCCCGCAACCCCAACCGCCTGGTGCCGCTGCTGGAGGACGACGGCTTCGAGCTGTGGGAATCCAACGCCATCGTGCGCTATTTGTGCGCGAAATATGGCGCCCCCACGCTCCCCGCTGCGCGTGGTTCGCTGCCCCCCGAGGGGGCTGGCCTTGCTTGGGGCGGCCCGGCGCGGCGGCCGGCTTCGCCCGACGCGCTGTACCCACGGGACCTGCGCCGCCGCTTCGACGCCGAGCGCTGGATGGACTGGCAGCAGACCACGCTCAACCGCGCCGGCAGCCCGGCCTTCGTCCAGTGGATCCGCACGCCGTTCGCGCAGCGGCGGCCGGACGTGATCGAGGCCTCGCGCAGCGCCATGGCACCGCTCATCGCCATCCTCGACGCCCACCTGGCCGGGCGCGAATGGATGGGCGGCGAGGATTTCTCGATGGCCGACATCCCCGTCGCCTGCGACATCCATCGCTGGTGGCGCCTGCCCCAGCCCGCGCCCCAGGCGCCGCACGTCCAGCGCTGGCTCGACGCCATCCTGGCGCGACCGGCCACGCGCGGCGTGCTCGACCTGCCGCTGGCCTGAAACTTGCACCCGGAATGACCGTGACCTCCCGCCCCTTCGCCCAGATCGACGTCTTCAGCGCCGCGTGCGGCTTCGGCAACCCCGTGGCCGTGGTGCTGGACGCCCAGGGCCTGGACGACGCGGCCCTGCAGCGCTTCGCGCGCTGGACCAACCTGTCCGAGACCACCTTCGTGCTGCCGCCGCGCGACGCGCGCGCCGACTACCGCCTGCGCATCTTCACGCCCGGCGGCGAACTGCCCTTCGCCGGCCACCCCACGCTGGGCACCTGCCACGCCTGGCTGGCGGCCGGCGGCCAGCCGCGGGACGGCGCGCGCATCGTGCAGGAATGCGCGCAAGGGCTGGTGGCGATCCGGCGCGAGGGCGAACGGCTGGCCTTCGCCGCGCCGCCCAGCCGGCGCAGCGACCCCTCGCCCGCGCTGCTGGCCCAGGTCGCGCAAGCGCTGGGCGTGACGGCGGCGCAGGTGCGGCGCGCCCAACTGCTCGACAACGGCCCGCAGTGGCTGACCCTGCTGCTCGACAGCGCCGACACCGTGCTGGCCCTGTCCCCGGACCACGCTCGGCTGGCCGATTTGAGGCAAAAAGTGGGTGTAGTCGGCGTCCATGCTGCGCAGGGCGCTATGCATTTGATATCTCGCTCGAACCGCGAGGCGCGCGCCTTCGGTGCTGGCGCGGCGCAGGGCGAGGCGCCGCTGATCGAGGTGCGCGCCTTCGCCGCGCCCATCGGCGTGCCCGAGGACCCGGTCACCGGCAGCCTCAACGCCAGCCTGGCCGAATGGCTCATCGACGCCGGCGAGCTGCCCGCCGCCTACGTCGCCGCCCAGGGCACGGCGCTGGGCCGCGCCGGGCGCGTGCACGTGGCGCGCGATGCCGGCGGCCAGGTGTGGGTGGGCGGCCAGTGCGTCCCGTGCATCCGGGGAGACGTGTCCCTGTGACCGGCGCCGAGGCCTCCGACCCGGCAGCGCCCACGCTCGACCACCTGGTGGTCATGGCCGACACGCTGGCCGAAGGCGCCGCCTGGTGCCGGGCCACGCTGGGAGCCTCGCCCGTCGAAGGCGGGCGGCACGCGCTGTTCGGCACGCACAATCTGCTGCTCCATCTGGGCTCGCCAGCGTTTCCGCGCCGCTACCTGGAGATCATCGCCACCGACCCCGAGGCCGAGCCCGCCCCCGGCCCCCAGGGCCGCCCGCGCGCCCGCTGGTTCGACATGGACGACCCCGCGCTGCGGCAGCGGGTGCGCCGGCGCGGCCCGCAGCTCATCCACTGGGTGGCGCGCGTGCCCGACATCGACGCCGCCGTCACCGCCCTGGCCACCCAGGGCATCGACCGCGGCGACGTGCTGGCCGCCAGCCGCGCCACCGCGCAAGGCGCGCTGCGCTGGAAGATCAGCGTGCGCCCGGACGGCCAGCGCCTGTTCCACGGCCTGCTGCCCACCCTGATCGAATGGGGCGGTCAGCACCCCACCGACGACCTGCCCGCCAGCGGCGTGACGCTGCGCGCAGGCCTGATCATCCACCCGCGCGCGGCCCAGTTGCTGGCCGCCTGCGCCGCCGTGGGGCTCGGCCGGGTGGCCGCGCACACTGGCGCCCGCGCCGCCTCGCAACTGCGCTTCGACACGCCCAGCGGCCTGGTTCTTCTGACGAGCGTGTGAACGCCGCGTTCAGCGCGGCGGTACAGAGGCTCAAGGCGTTTTTTTCGAGTCCCGCGTCCCGGGCGTCCGCGCGCCGCGTGTCACGCGCACGACGGCCGGCGTCGCCGAGGGCGGGCGGGCGCCGTCACAATCGCGGCCCATGGGAACCCTCTACATCGTGCGGCACGGCCAGGCCAGCTTCGGGGCCGACGACTACGACCAGCTCAGCGACCTGGGCCGGCGCCAGAGCCTGCGCCTGGGCCAGTACCTGCGCGAGCGCTTCGGCGACAAGCTGCGCTTCGACGCCGTGCTCACCGGCACCCTTCGGCGCCAGATCCAGACCTGGGAAGGCATCGCCGAAGGCGCCGGGCTCAATGGGCCGCGCCTGGCTTGGCCGGGGCTGAACGAATACGACAGCCACGCCGTCATCCACGCCATCCACCCCGAGCCGCTGCCCAAGGCCGACACGCCCGAGCTGTACCGCCAGCACTTCCGCATCCTGCGCGACGGCCTGTCGGCGTGGATGCGCGGCGAAACCGAGCCGCAGGGCATGCCCAGCTACCGCGACTTCGTGCACGGCGTGACCAGCGCGCTCGACCACGTGCGCACCCAGCATTCGGGCGACGTGCTGCTGGTGTCCAGCGGCGGACCGATCTCCACCGCCGTGGGCCAGTTGCTGGGCACCTCGCCCGACACCACCATCGAGCTCAACCTGCGCTACCGCAACTCCGCCGTCACCGAGCTGGCATTCAACCCCAAGCGTCACGCGCTGGTGAGCTACAACACCCTGCCGCACCTGGACGCCGAGCCGTACCGGGACTGGATCACCTACGCTTGATTTGCTATATAAAATATAGCTATAGGCGAAGTATCCATGCGGGATAGCGCCCGATTTCTACTGAAATCCGGTGATCGACGGCGCTGGTACGCGCCCGACACGCGCAAAGTCCAGAGAGCCCAAAGGCCGCGGAGCAGGCCAGGCCAGTCCCCGTCGCGGCCCGGCTTCGCCGGGCTGCTGGCGGGAGCCCCCTCGGGGAGCAGCGGACCACGCGGAGCAGGGGAGCGTGGGGGCACGTCATTGCGGCTGGAAGCCGCTGTCCCGGATGATGCGTGACCAGACCTCGGTGTAGGCGCGCTCGCGCGCGTCCAGTTGGCGCGGGCTCATGTAGCCCACCGACAGGCCCAGCTCGGTCAACGGGCGCTCGACCTCGGGCAGGGCGACCACCTTGTCCAGCGCGCGCGTGAAGCGGTTGATGAAGTCCGCCGGCGTGCCCTTCGGCGCCCAGATGCCGTAGAAGGGCGTGTCCTCCAAGCCCTTGAAGCCCAGCTCGCTGAACGTGGGCACGTCCGGCAGCGCGGCCTGGCGCCGGCCGCCCAGCACGGCGATCATGCGCAGCTTGCCGGCGCGCTGGAACTCGATGAAGTCCGGTACCGAGCCCACGCCGGCCGGGATCTGGCCGCCCAGCATGTCGGCGATCATCGGCGCGCTGCCCTTGTAGGGCACGGGCGTCAGGCCCAGGCCGTACTTCTGGCCGATGAGCCGCACCAGGAACTCAGGCGTCGAGGCCGGCGCCGGGATGCCCACCGCGCCGTGGCCACCGCGCGAGCGCACCCAGTCCACGAACTCGGCCACCGTGCGTGCCGGCGTGCCGCGCGCCATCGCCAGCCCGTTGACGAAGGTGGCGAAGCCGCCCACCGGCTCGAAGTCGACGCGCGGGTCGTAGCCGGGCTTCTTGACCACCTGCGGCAGGATCGAGATGGTGTGGTCATGCGACAGGAACAGCGTGGCGCCGTCGGCGCGCGCGGCCTTGAGCTGCTGCGCCGCGATCTGCCCGCCCGCGCCGGGGCGGTTGTCCACCAGCACCGGGCGGCCCAGCGCGGACTGCAGCTTCTCGGCCAGCAGCCGCGCGATTACGTCCGATCCGCCGCCGGCCGGAAAGCCCACCAGCAGGTGGATTGGCGCCTCGGACTGCGCCCGGGCGCTGCCCAGCGCGGCGGTGGACAACAGGGCGGCGGAGAAGCGGCGGCGGCTGAGCATGGGCGGTCCTGGTTTCCGGGGCAAAAAGCGAGCCGCCGATTTTAGGAGCACCAGCCGCTCACGCGCCGTGCAGCGTGCCGGCCGGCAGCCGGTCGATCTCCACCAGCAGCCCGGCCAGCGCGCGTCCCGCTGCGTCGATCAGCGCCAGGCCGTCTTCCAGCCGGGCGGCGGCGGCGTTGCCGGCGGCGCCCTCGGGGTTCAAATCCTGCATCGCCCAGGCCAGCTTGGCGCTGCGGCCGTTGCCCAGGATGGGGAAGTCGCGTGCGCGCTCGCGCGAGGTGGAGGCGAAGTCCCGCGCCCTGGACTGGCGCACCAGCCGGGGCTTGAGCGCCAGCATCATCGCCGTTTCGGCCTGCCCAGCATGCACGCCGAAGCGCTGCTCCTCGACGGGCAGGCGCGCCATCACGTCGCTGCCGTCGGGTGCCGTCAAAGGCAGGTTGAACCAGCTCACGCCGACCACCAGCATGCCCAGCCGCGTGCGCAGCTCGCGCGCCACCGCGTCCATCAGCCCGACGTGGCCGCCGTGGGTGTTGAACAGCACCAGCTTGCGCACGCCGCTGGCGTGCACGCTCTCGGCGATCTCGGTCCACAGGCGCATCACGGTCTCGGCCTTCAGGCTCAGCGTGCCGGCGAAGGCGCCGTGCTCGGGGCTGAAGCCGATGCGCTGCACCGGCAGGAACAGCGCCGGCAGGTCGGGCGGCAGGTGCGCCGTGGCGGCCTGCACCATGCCGTGCGCCAGGTTCGCGTCCACCGACAGCGGCAGGTGCGGGCCGTGCTGCTCGGTCGCGCCGAGCGGCAGCACCGCGATGGCGCGCGCCAGGTCGAGCGAGGCGAAGTCGGTGGTCGCCAGGTCGGACCAGTGGCGGGTGCGGGGCGGCAGCGGCGGCAGGGCAGGCATGGGCGCATCTTACGCAGACTCCCCACGCCCCAGCCGCTACCATGCGGCCATGACATCGTCGCTTTTCACCCCCCGCCGTCGCGCGCTGCAGCTGACCGCCGGCGGCATCGCCGCCCTGCTGACCGCACCGCTGCGCGCGCAGCGCCTGCCCGCGGCCACCGCCGTCGAAGTGTGGAAGGACGCCAGTTGCGGCTGCTGCCACGACTGGATCGCGCACATGGAGCAGCATGGCTTCAAGGTCACCGCGCACGACACCGGCAACAACGCCGTGCGCGTCCGCCTGGGGCTGGCGGCCAGGTACGGCTCGTGCCACACCGCGCTGGTGGGCGGCTACGTCATCGAAGGCCACGTGGCAGCCGCCGAGATGCGGCGCCTGCTGCGCGAGCGGCCCCAGGCCCTGGGGCTGGCCGTGCCCGGCATGCCCGTCGGCTCGCCCGGGATGGACGGCCCGGCCTACGGCGGGCGGCGCGACAGGTACGACACGCTGCTGGTGCTGCGCGATGGCGGCAGCCGGGTGTTCCAACGCCATGGTTGAACGCTAGATTTTGAGTCAGATCGAACTCTAGCCACAATACTCGTCACTCAATGATGTGAATTGAGGCGTTGAAGAAGGCCGACGCCAGGGGCTTGGCGTGACGTTTTCGAAGAGGCCAGTTGCTCATCTTTCGTTTGACGCCGCGCTGATTGCGTCGGCCGCGGCGCTGGGCGACTCGCTCGTGCAAGATCTCCTCCGGCACATGCTCATGGAACGCTTTGCTCTGCACAGGAGGCAATGGCGTTGAAAGCGGGGAGTTTGCGGCGCACGACACGCACCGCATGCACGAACGACATCAATCGAAACCTCGGCTAGGCACAGCGCCAAGGCGATGGCGTAATAGACGACCACATGCGCCGGCACCTCGCGCTCATGGAACGTGGCGGGCTACTTCGGTAGCGTAATCAAGTGCACGGCATTGGCTTTAGCCGCGAATGTCCGCGCTCGCCTTGCTGTTCGCGGCCAAAGCCGCTCCTGCGGAGGGATGCAAAGCCTGGGCACCACAGATACATCGAAAAACACGCAGATTCACTAATTTACGTGATGGCGGCGGCGCGCCGTTTCCGCTAGGCTCGGGCGGCTTCATTTCACTACCGGGCCAACAGCATGAATACCCACCCGCCCCGCCGCCCTCCGTGGCTACAGCCGTGCCCATTCGCCAGCGCTCGCCGCTGGCCGCGCAGATTCCTGGGCGTGGCCCTGCTGGCGTGGGCGGCAGCCTCGGCGCAAGCGGAAAGCTTCACGGTGACCAATACCGCTGCCATGGGGCCTGGCTCACTGCACCAAGCGGTGGCCGATGCATGGGCCCATGCCGATGCGCAAAGTACCATCACCTTCGACCAGCCGCTCGACGGCCAGACCATCACTCTCACCGCGTTCAGCAACGGTTTGGGCTGCGTGACCAGCAATGCCACCACCTGTAGCGATGGCGGCACCCTGTCGCAGCAGTTCGGCCCCAGCGCCTTCTTCATCACCGGCGGCAAAACACTGACCATCGACGCCACGGTCGGCCTTACCCAGGGCGTGGTGCTGCAGCGCGACAGCAATGCGGCCAACTTCCGCCTGTTTGACGTGAACCGGGGTGCCAGCCTGACACTGCGCGGCCTGACCCTGAGCGGTGGCGTGGCCCGAGGCGGGGACAGCGACTTTGGCGGCGGCGCGCTGGGTGCGGGTGGTGCCATCTTCAACCGGGGCACGCTCACCGTGGAGCGCGGTACTTTCACCGGCAATACGGCGCTTGGCGGCTACGGCGGCAGTGCTGCCTTCCGCGTCCCTCGCCAGCCATACTCCCTCGGCGGGGGTGGCGGCGTGGGTGCTAGCGGTAGCCCCGGCAATGGTGGTGGGCCGAATGGTGGCAACGGCGGGAGCAGCGGCAGCAACGGCTTCGGCGGTGGCTTCGGCGGTGGTGGCGGTCGCGGCATCGATAACGACCCAAACTCCACTGTTGGCGGCCCCGGCGGCTTCGGCGGGGGCAGTGGTGGTGGTGCTGGCGGCGGTGCCGCCGCTGGTTTCGGTGGCGGTGGCGGTGGCTGTAGCGGTGGAGGTAACGGTGGCTGTAACAATGGTGGTTTCGGCGGCGGCAATGGCAACGCAGGCTCCCGCGGTGGCGACGGTGGTGGCGGCGGCGGCATGGGCGGCGCGCTGTTCAACGACGCCGGCACCGTCACCCTCAGCCAAGTCAGCTTTAGCGGCAACGATGCCCAGGGCGGCGATAGCTCCACTGGCTTCCCCGGCTCGGGGTATGGCGGCGCACTGTTCAACTACACGGGCCAGATGGCGCTGAACTTTGTCACCGTGGCGGGCAACACTGTAAAGGCGGGGGGCAGCCAGTATCGTCCAGCAGGCAGCGCCAACGGCACAGGCACAGGCATCTACAGCCTGGGCGATGGGCGCTGCAACGTTGGAGGCAATAGCTGCACAGGCACCAGCGCCACGCTTGAGCTGAACCACAGCATCGTGGATGCGGGCAGCGGCACCGGGGGTGCGCAGGCGCTGGTGATTCACAGCATCAACTCGGGCAGCAGCACCAGCAGCGG
The DNA here is from genome assembly GCF_016703145.1 of Ottowia sp. Taxonomy (GTDB): domain Bacteria; phylum Pseudomonadota; class Gammaproteobacteria; order Burkholderiales; family Burkholderiaceae_C; genus Ottowia. Next base: position 1,012,302 of record NZ_JADJCO010000003.1, read on the forward strand.
CGACACCAACCTGGTAGCCAGCCACAGCGGCTTTACGGGCGGCATTGTCAGCAGCACCGCCCCTAACCTTGCCAACCTGCCCACGGTGTTGCACGGCGGCATGGTCGATGTGAGGCTGCCGCAGACAGGCAGCCCGGCCATTGACGCAGGCGGCGCTTGCACCGGCACCGACCAGCGCGGCGTGGCCCGCCCCCAAGGCAACGCCTGCGACATTGGCGCGGTGGAGCTGCGACCGGGCAGTAGCTACACGCTGACCGCCTCAGTCACCGGCCCCGGCAGCGTGACCGCAACGCCTGCGTCGCCCTCGGGCGGCATCACGGCCTGCGGCGGCACGTGCAGTGCCACCTATGCGGGCGAAGCCACCACCTCGAACATCATCCTGACCGCCACGCCCGTCTCCGGCCAATCCTTACTCGCCTGGGGCGGCGATTGCAGCGGCACGGGTGTCTGCATCGTCAACATGGGCCAGCATCGCAACGTCACGGCCAGCTTCGGTTTTCTGGTGACCGTTCCCGTCACCCTTCAGGTGAACGACCCGGCGGGCGGCAGCGTGGCCCATTGCGCCACCAGCGCCGTGCAGGGCAGCACCTACACCTGCACGCCCACGCTCAACGCCGGCTACAGCGTCAGCTTTACCGGTTGCACCAGCGTCAGCGGCAACACCTGCACCATGGCCAACGTGCAGACGGCGGCCACCATCAGGGTGAATTACACGCTCCACACCCATCCGCTGAGCGCGAGCGTCACTGGCCTCGTCAACAATCAACTGGCCACGATCAAGAACAACGGCACCGCCATTGGGCAGCCCGTGGGCAATGGCCAGCCGGTCACCGGCAGCCTCATCGAAGGCAGCAACTACGCGCTGAGTGCCGAAGCGCCGCACCACAATTGCACAGCAAATGGCACCGCCAGCGGCACCGTGAGTGCCTCCGTCACGGTCGCATTCACCTGCTCGCCCAAGGCCTACAGCATGAGCGGCAGCGTCACCGGCCTGGCGGGCTTCCTCGCACTCGTTCTGAACAACGAGTGGGCAATTGCATTCAGTGACGGCGACTTCTCTATCCCCAACGCGATGCCCTACGACCACCCCTATGCGCTGACGATAGCCGGGGTGTCCGACGAGCAGTTCTGCACCATCTCGCCCAACGGCAGCGGCACCAGCGCCACGGAAGATGTGACCGACGTGCTGGTGACCTGCGCCGACAAGGGCACCCAGGCCATTACCTGCAATGCGCCCACCGGCAAGGTCTATGGCAATGCGAACTTTGACTACCCCACGCCCAGCATCACCACCGACCCACTCGGCCAGACGCCAGGCACGCTCATGTTCTCGCTGGCTCCAGGATCCAACGCCTGCGCGCTGGATACCGACACCAGCAGCCAGCCGCCGGTATCCAGGCTGCGCATCACCAGCGCGGGCAGCTGCACCTATCTCGTGAATGCGAGCGCCACCGACACGCTGAATGAGGCCGCGCAAACCTGCACCATCGCGGTTGCCAAGGCCACGCCGGTCATCACGCTGACGGGCGACACCGGCAACCTCGTCATAGAGCAAACGCGCACGTTGGCCGCCAGCTTCACCAGCCAGCCCGTGCCAGCGGGCGCCATCATCGGCTTTGGCAGCGGCAACGCGGCGGTCTGCACCGTTGATTCCAGTGGCGTGGTCATGGCCGTGGCACCGGGCACCTGCACCATCGCTGCGGCTTGGAATGGCAACGCCAACTTCAACGCTGCCAGCAACACCCCGCTGAGCTTTGAAGTGGTGCTGGGCGCAACCCCGGTGCTGACCTGGCACAACCCCGCACCCACCACGCTCACCGTGGACGACACATCGGACCAACCCGCCAACAGCAGCGTGCCGGGCGGCACCATCCGCTACGACAGCAGCACCCCCCGTATCTGCACCGTGGATGTGGCAAACGGCACCGTCGCCGCACTGACCCGGGGCGACTGCACCATTACCGCCAGCCAGGCAGCGCACAGCCCGCACCCGGCAGCCCTCGCCATTTCGCGCACCTTCAGCATCGTGGGCATCGCCCAAACGCTGACCTTTGATGCGCAGCAACCCGCCACCCGGCGCACCGTGCCGGGCGACACTTTCGCCATCAGCCCCGAGGCCAGCAGCAGCCACGCCGACCCGGCGCGGCCCATTGCCTACACCTCGCTGCCGGATGGCGTGTGCAGCGTGAGCGGCACCACCGTGACCGTGCTGCAACTGGGCCCCTGCACCATCGCCGCCAACCAGCCGGGCGATGAGCGCCACGAAGATGCCGCGCAAGTCACGCAATCGGTGCTGCTCACGAGGCAGGACACGTTCAGCGGCACCACCGTGCCCGCCAGCGGCACGGGCGGCCCCGGCACGGCCAGTTTCACCGGCGGCGGCGACGCGTGCAGCTTTGACCCCACGCCTGGCGCCACCGCCTTCGTGCCCGCGCCCGCCACACTGCCGCGGGGCAGGGCGTTGCCGCAAGGCCTGTTCCAGTTCAAGCTGCTGGGCTGCGAGGAGGGCAGCACCGTGACAATGGAAGTGACCTGGCCCGAGCCGTTGTCAACCGCTGCGGGCGACTACTTGAAACACGGCTTCGCCAGCCCAGCCGAACGCGACAGCGACACGCGCAGCTACTTCGCGCCCAATGGCCTCGTCGTCAGCGGCCACACCGCCACCTTCAGCGTGACCGATGGCGGGCTGGGCGATGACGACTGGACGCAGGACGGCACGATCGCCGACCCCAGCGGCCCGCTGCAAGCGGCTGCGGTGGCGCCAGTGCCCGTGCCCGTGCCGGGCCTGGGCCCTTGGGCACTGGCGTTGCTGACGCTGCTGGCTGCCGCGCTGGGCTTGTGCCGGGGGCGGAAAATCATGCGTTGAGCCGCACGCTGACGGCATGGCTCGCAGCCAGGTCCGCGCTTGATCAGCCCACGACTTGAGGAGCCGCGAACAGCCTTCGCGGCCAAAGCCGCTCCTACAAAGCGCTTATCTGAGCAGCATTGGGGCTAGCCCGCATCCAATATGCGCCAATAGCTATTGAATCGGTAGCATCTGATGTGTGGATTCAAGGCCGCGCCAGCGGCACCTGCGTGTCGAACTTGGCCCGCCGCGTCGAGAAGAACACCCGCACGTTGCGCACGTTGGCGTCCTGCGTGAACAGGCGCTCGGAGAGCAGCAGGTAGTCGGGCATGTCGCGCACGCGCAGCACCAGCACGAAGTCCGGCCCCGGCGCCACGCGGTAGCACTGGCGCACCGCCTCATCCCGCACCGCGCGGCGCTCAAAGGCGTCCAGGTGCTCGGCGCCCTGGCGGTCCAGCGAAACCTCGGCGATGGCCGTGAGGCCGTGGCCCTGCGCGGCGGCCACGCGGTCTTCGTGAAGCAGCGCCACCTGGCCGGCGATCAGCCCCGCCTCGTGCAGGCGCCGCACGCGCCGCAACGCCGTGGGCGGCGAGACGGCGGCGCGCTCGGCCAGCGCCTGGTTGCTCTGTCCGGCGTCGGTCTGCAGCGCGGCCAGCAGGGACCAATCGATGTTATCCAGTTCCATGATGGATCATATTTTGACTGAATATTTCTTCTACATGCAAGTGCGAACATTTATTCCTTATTTAATTTAACAATGACGATTAATTTCTTTCCGACTCTCCTAGGATGGCCATCTTCGATCAGGAGGGCCATCCCATGTGCGGCATCGTCGGCGCCGTTTCCACGCGCAACATCGTTCCCATCCTCGTGCAGGGCCTTCAGCGGCTCGAATACCGCGGCTACGACTCCTGCGGCGTGGCCGCGCACACGGCCAGCGGGCTGCGCCGCGTGCGCGGCATCGCGCGCGTGGCCGACCTGGCCGAGCAGTGCCAGCGCGAGCACCTGCAAGGGCTGACCGGCATCGCCCACACGCGCTGGGCCACGCACGGCGCGCCGGCGGTGGACAACGCGCACCCGCACGTCAGCCCCGGTCCCGCCGCGCAGGACGCCGGCGAGCGCCCGGCCCGCGTCGTCCTGGTGCACAACGGCATCATCGAGAACCACGACGAGCTGCGCGCCGAGCTGCCCGCCAAGGGCTACGTGTTCAGCAGCCAGACCGACACCGAGGTCATCGTCCACCTCATCGACAGCCTGTACGACGGCGACCTGATGGCCGCCGTGCAGGCCGCGGCGGGGCGCCTGCGCGGCAGCTACGCCATCGCCGTGCTGCACCGCGACGAGCCGCAGCGCCTGGTGGGCGCGCGCCAGGGCTCGCCGCTGGTGCTGGGCCTGGGCGCCGACGGCAAGGAGCACTTCCTGGCCAGCGACGCCATGGCCCTGGCCGGCGTGACCGACCAGATCGTCTACCTGGAAGAGGGCGATGTGGTCGACGTGCAGTTGGGCAAGCACTGGGTGGTCGGGCGCGATGGCCGCCGCGCCGCGCGCCCGGTCAAGACCGTGCAGGCCATGAGCGGCGCCGCCGAGCTGGGGCCGTACCGCCACTACATGCAAAAGGAGATCTTCGAGCAGCCGCGCGCCATCGCCGACACGCTGGAAGGCGTGGGCGCCGTGGTGCCCGAGCTGTTCGAGGCCGCCGCCAACCACGCGCCGGGCGAGGGCGCCCACGCCACCTTCCAGCGCGTGCGCCAGGTGCTCATCCTGGCCTGCGGCACCAGCTACTACGCCGGCTGCGTGGCCAAGTACTGGCTGGAGGGCATCGCCGGCATCCCGTGCCAGGTCGAGTTCGCCAGCGAATACCGCTACCGCGACTCGGTGCCTGACCCTGACACCTTGGTCGTCGCCATCTCCCAGTCCGGCGAAACCGCCGACACCCTGGCCGCGCTGCGCCATGCGCAGGCGCAGGGCATGCGGCACACGCTCACCGTGTGCAACGTGGCCACCAGCGCCATGGTGCGTGAATGCCGGCTGGCGTACCTGACGCGCGCCGGCGTCGAGATCGGCGTGGCCAGCACCAAGGCCTTCACCACCCAGTTGGCGGGCCTGTTCCTGCTGGCGCTGGCGCTGGCCAGGACGCGCGGGCGGCTCACCGACGAGCAGGAAGCCGCGCACCTGAAGGCCATGCGCCACCTGCCCGCCGCCCTGCAGGCCGTGCTGGCGCTGGAGCCGCAGATCATCGGCTGGGCCGAGCAGTTCGCCGCCAAGGAGAACGCGCTGTTCTTGGGCCGGGGCCTGCACTACCCCATCGCGCTGGAAGGCGCGCTCAAGCTCAAGGAGATCACCTACATCCACGCCGAGGCCTACGCCGCCGGCGAGCTCAAGCACGGCCCGCTGGCGCTGGTGACCAGCAGCATGCCGGTGGTCATCGTCGCGCCCAACGACGCGCTGCTGGAAAAGCTCAAGAGCAACATGCAGGAAGTGCGCGCGCGCGGCGGCGTGCTCTACGCCCTGGCCGACGCCGACACCCGGATCGACAGCGGTGACGGCCTGCACGTCATCCGCATGCCCGGGCACTACGGCCTTTTGTCACCCATCCTGCACGTGGTGCCGCTGCAGCTGCTGGCCTACCACACCGCCATCGCGCGCGGCACCGACGTGGACAAGCCCCGGAATCTCGCCAAGAGCGTGACGGTGGAGTAAGGCGACGGCGCCGGGACGGGTGTCAGCCCCTGGCCTTGGCGCCCGGCTTTTGCGCCATGCCCAGCACGGACCGCGCCAGCGCCTTGCCGTCGTCCGTGGCGCCGCGGTAGGTGTCGAGCAGGGCGGCTTCGTCGGCGGTCAGCTCGCGGATGGCCTCGATGGCGCGCCGGCCCGTCAGCAGGTAAATCATGTCGAACCCCCACTCCGGCGCCTGCGCCATGAACGCGGCGCTGGGGTACTGCTCGCCCCGCTCCCAGGCGCCGATGGTGTTGCGCGACTTGCCCAACCGCGCCGCCAGCGTGTCCTGGGTGAGTCCGAGCGCCTCGCGCTGCTCGCGCAGCCGCTTGCCGATACTTGCTTTATTTGGCATGTTAAAGTTGGTATGCACCATATATCGTGCATATCGACCTTATCAATCTATAGCTAAAGGTAGACAAGTCTATATGGCAAAGACGAATCATGAGGCCGCCGGGACGCCTGCCGCGAAGGGCCGCTTGATCCCGTTCCGCGTCCCGGCGGACGAGCATGCGCAGATCGCCGAACTGGCCGAGGCGGAGGGCCGCAGCATGGCGAACTTCGTGCGCTACATGTACCGGCGCGGGCTGGAGGACTACCTGCAGCAGCGGCGGCAGCAAGGCAAGGCGTCGGCCTGACGGCCTGCTGTCCACCAGGGGCCGGCGGGGCGGCGCGGCCTTGGCACAATGCGCGGTTTTCGTCCCACGACAACCGAGGAGCCCCATGTCCCAGTCCCCGTTCCACGAACTCCATGCCGCGATGCAATCGCGGGTCGACCGGGGCTTTCTGCCCGGCGTCTCCACCGTGCTGCTGCGCGGGCGCGAGGTGGTGGACCGCTTCGTGTGCGGGCAGGCCGACATGGAGGCCGGCGTGCCGCTGCGCGACGACCACATCTTCCGGGTCTTCTCCAATACCAAGCTGCTGACCTCATGCGCGGTGCTGCTGCTGATGGAGGACGGCAAGTTGCGCATGGACGACCCCATCGAGCGCTACATCCCCGAACTCGGCAACCGCCAGGTGCTGCGCCTCGGCGCCACGCGCATCGACGACGTGGAGCCGGCCCGGCGCTCGATCACGGTCCTGCACCTGATGACGCATACCTCGGGCTTGGGCTACGGCGCCTTCGATCCCGGCACGCTGTTGTTCAATGCCTACACCCAGGCCGGCGTGCACAACCCGCTGCTGTCGCAGGCGCAGTTCATCCAGGCCCTGGCGCCGCTGCCGCTCAACTTCCACCCCGGCGAGCAGTGGGAGTATTCGCTGGCCACCGACGTGCTGGGCCGGCTGGTGGAGGTGGTGTCGGGCCAGAGCCTGGGCGAGTTCTTCCAGCAGCGCATCTGCGGCCCGCTGGGCATGGTGGACACGGACTTCTGGGTGCCCGAGGCCAAGCGCGGCCGGCTCGCCGCGCTGTACGGCGGCGTGGACTTCATGGACCCGACCAAGCCCGGCCTGAACCGCATGGACGCGGCCCCATTCCCTGGCGCCTACACCAGCCCGAAGCTGCGCCAGACCGGCGGTGGCGGGCTGGTCTCGACGCTGGGCGACACGGTGCGCCTGATCCAGTCGCTGATGCCCGGCGGCCCCACGCTGCTCAAACCCGAGACGCTGGCGCTGATGGGCCGCGACCACATCGCGCCGGGGCTGTGCGTGAAGTTTCCGAACATGCCCGTCAACCCCGGCCGCGTGTTCGGCCTGGGCTCGTCGGTGCTGACCACGCCTGGCCGTTTCGACCCGCCCCATGCCACCGACGAGGTGAGCTGGGGCGGCCTGGCCGGCACGATCTGGTGGATCCATCCGCGCCTGAACATCGCCGGCGTGCTGATGACCCAGCGCTACTTCGGCTTCGGCAACCCCTATTGCTTCGAGTTCAAGGCCCTGGCGTACAAGGGCTTGGGGTATTGATTAATGCTATTTAATTGGTAGCTTTCGACGAAGTAACAGCGCGGGCTGGAGGCTGATTTGACCAAGCATCGGTGGCTGGCCCGGTCTCCACGGCAGCGCCGCCCCGTCAGCCGCGGCGGTATTCGTGCGGCGCCTTGCCGGTCCAGCGCACGAAGGCGTGCCGGAAGTTGGCCGAGTCGCTGTAGCCCAGGCGGCTGGCGATCTCCTCGGTGGTCATGCGGGTCTTGCGCAGGTATTCGATGGCCAGCGTGCGGCGTACCTCCGCCAGGATCTCCCGGTACGACGTGCCCTGCGCCTCCAGCTTGCGGCGCAGGGTGCGCGGCTCCAGCGCCAGCGTCTGGGCCATGGTGTCGATGCGGGGAAAGCGCCAGGGCATCTGCTCGACCAGCGTGCGCCGCACCGTGGAGGCGATGCCCCCTGAATGGGGCAGCTCGGCCAGGAACTGCCCGCACAGCTCGCGCGCCATGCCGTGCGTGGCCGCGTCGGGCAGCCTCGGCTGGCGCTGGTGCCATTCGGCGCCGATGCGCAGTTCGTTGAAGGGCTGGTCGAACCGCACCGGGCAGCCCAGCACTTGGCCGTAGGCCGGCGCGTGGTCGGGCGCGGCATAGGCCGCGCGCACCTCCTCGAAGCTGAACGACGGGCCGAACAGGTCGCGGCTGAGCGACAGGTGCGCGGAAAAGGTGAACTCCAGCGCGAAGCGGTGCAGCGGGTCGGCCGAGTCGGGCGTGAGCAGCGCGTCGTAGCGAAAGCTCTCGACGCCCTGCTCGATCACGTGGGTGATATCCGCCACCGGGCCCATGGCGCGGTTGTACTTCACCGCGAACTCCATCGCCTCGGCCTGCGTCGTGCTGCTCAGCAGCGCATAGCCGTAGAGGCCGTAGGCCGTCAGGCGCATGTGCGCGCCCGCGCGCAGCGCCACGGCGGGGTCCCGCGCCAGCCGGAGGGCGTTGCGGAAGACGGTGGCGATCTGCCGGTAGGACACGCGCGTTTCCGGTGCGCGCAGCGCCGACGCATCCAGTCCGCTGTGGGCCAGCGTCTGCGCCGGCGCCACGCCGTCCTCGGCCAGCACGGCGGCGACGGCCGCGATCCGCTGCGGGGTGTGGATACACGGCTCGACGTCGGGCGGGGGGCGGCGCATGGGGCTGTCGGGTTCTTCAGGCCGCGATGCTAGCAGTGCCGCAGGCGGCGCCGGCCACGCAGAATCGCCAAGAGGACAGATGTCACTGCGTGTTTACCCCCATGCGATGGTGTCCCGAATTCACTGGCAACCGGTCAAAATCCACCTTCTGCTGGGAAGGCGACTGAGATAGATTGTCAGACCGTCTGCGGCATCGACGAAAACAACGCCCAGCGGCAGGAGACAAGCCTTGAAACAAGAAGACAGTCTGACGCGGTTGGCGGCGCCCCTGGGCCTGCCGGCGCTCCCGTGCGAGACCGTTTGCCTTGAAGGGCGCAAGTGCCCCGTTCTCCTGTCCTCCCCCGACGCGCTGCGCGCCACGCGCCGCCCGATCACTTTCGACATCGCGCACTGAAAGCGCAGGAGACCCGAACCATGTCCCAGTCCTCGCAGCAGGCGGCCATTCTGGACCGCTACCACAACACCTGCATCATCGGCGCCGGTGTGATCGGCGCCTCATGGGCGGCGCTGTTCCTGGCCCATGGGCTGAACGTGGTCATCAACGATCCCAATCCGGAGATCGAGGCCGTGGTCAAGGACTACCTGGCCAAGGCCGCGCCCTCGCTGCGCCAGCTCGGCCTGCCGCACGAAGGGCTGGAGAAGAACCTGAGCTTCGAGCCCGACCTGGAGCGCGCCGTGGCCGGCGCCGATCTGGTGCAGGAAAACGGTCCCGAGCGCACCGAATGGAAGCAGGATCTCTGGGCGCGCATCGAAAAGGCCGTGCCCAAGCACGCGCTGCTGCTGTCGTCCAGCTCCGCGCGTCCCGCCACGCTGCAGGCCAAGAAAATGCAGGACGCCAGCCGCCTGCTGGTGGGCCACCCGTTCAACCCGCCCCACCTGATCCCGCTGGTCGAGGTGGTGCCTGGCGAACAGACCGACCCGCGGGCCACCGAGGACAGCGTGGCCTTCTACACCGCGCTGGGCAAGGTGGCGCGCGTCATCAGGAAGGAAGTCGGCGGCTTCGTCGTCAACCGCCTGCAGCGGGCGATCTTCCGCGAGGCGTGCTACCTCGTGCAGGAAGGCGTGGTCACCATCGATGAGCTGGACGACTGCGTCACCAACTCCGTCGGGCTGCGCTGGGCCGTCAACGGACCGTTCAGCTCTTTCCACATGGGCGGCGGGCCGACCGGCCTGAGGGGCTACTTCAAGCAATTCGGCCACGGCATGAAGTCGAGTTGGGCCAACCATTCGCCCGTCGAATACACCGACGAGCTCGCGCAGCTCATCATCGACCAGGGCGACACGGCCTACGCCAACACGCCGATGGAGCAGATGGAGCGCCAGCGCGACGACACGCAGATCGCGCTGCTGCACGCCAAATCGGCCGTGTCGTTCTCCGACAAGAAGGCTTGAGAAGGTGGGTGGTTCTCTGAACGGAAAACGCGCGTTGGCGACGGCGGGTGTCTCCAGTGCCCGAAAAAACAAAGAGAAACCAGAGACACGCGCATGAGCAGGATGTTCGAAGGCCTGAAGGTCATCGATTGCGGCAGCTTCATCGCCGCACCGCTGGCGGCCACGTTGCTGGGTGATTTCGGCGCCGACGTCATCAAGGTCGAGCCGCCGGGTGCCGGCGATCCCTACCGCCACGTCCACAAGATGCCGGGGATGCCGCAATCCGAGCAGGCCTACAACTGGCTGCTGGACAACCGCGGCAAGCGCGGCTTGGCGCTGGATCTTGGCAAGGCCGAGGGCCAGGCCGTGCTGCACAAGCTGGCGGCCGGGGCCGACGTGTTCATCACCAACTACCCGCTGGCGGTGCGCGGAAAGCTGGGGCTCGATACCGAGCGCATCTGCGCCCTGAACGAGCGGCTGATCTACGCCTCCTTCACCGGCTATGGCGAGACCGGCGGCGAGGTCAACAAGCCCGGCTTCGATCTCACCGCGTACTGGGCGCGCTCGGGGCTGATGGACATGGTGCGCACCGATGCGGGCGCACCACCGGCGCGTGCCGTCACCGGCATGGGCGACCACCCGTCCGGCAATTCGCTGTTCGCGGCCATCCTGCTGGCGCTGTACCAACGCGAGCGCACCGGCCGCGGCGCGCAGGTGGGGTCTTCGCTGCTGGCCAACGGCCTGTGGTCCAACGGCGTGATGGCGCAGGCGGCTCTGTGCGGTGCCACCTTCACGCCGCGGCCGCCGCGCGAGAAACTGCTCAACGCGCTGAGCGCGTACTACCGCTGCGGGGATGGGCGCTGGCTGGTGTTGGTCATCGTGAACGAGGCGCGCGATTGGCCGGCCTTCGCCAAATGCATGGACCACGCCGAACTGGTCGACGACCCGCGCTTTGCCACGCAGGCCGATCGTTTCCGCCGCTCGGCCGAATTGATCGCCATCTTCGATGCCGCCTTCGCCACGCGCGACCGCGAGGACTGGCGCCAGCGGCTCGATGAAGCCGGCGTGGTGTTCGAGTGCGTGGCCGAAATGGCCGACCTCCCGAAGGACCGGCAGATGCTTGATGCGGGCGTGCTGGTGCCCTTCGAGGACGACGCCACGCTGACCATCGACAGCCCGCTCTATGTGGCGGGGATCGAGAAATCCAAGCCGCGCAAGCCGCCGGCGCTCGGCGAGCACAGCGATGCGATCCTGCGCGAAGCCGGCTACGACGACTCGGCCATCGCGCAGTTGCGCGAAGCCAGGATCGTCGCCTGACCTTTTGTTTCCTTCTCCTTCACTCGACACCATGCGCCGCGATCCACCCCCTACGTTGTTTGCCAAGTCCAACGGTATCGAACTGGCCTACGACAGTTTCGGCGACCCTGCTGCGCAGCCGCTGTTGCTGATCATGGGGCTGGGCACCCAGATGATCGCGTGGGACGAAGTCTTCTGCGAGCAGCTTGCCGCGCGGGGCTACCGCGTGATCCGCTTCGACAACCGCGACATCGGGCAATCGGCCCGCCTTGCCGCGGCCGGCGTTCCCGACATCGGGAAGCTGCTGACGCAGGCGATGAGCGGCGTCCCGGTGGACGCGGCCAGCGTCCCGTATACGCTGGCCGACATGGCAGCCGATGCGGTCGGCCTGCTCGACGCCCTGGGCATCGGCAGCGCCCACATCGTCGGCGCCTCCATGGGCGGGGCGATCGGGCAGGAGCTGGCGCTGCGGTATCCGATGCGGGTGCGTACGCTGGTGTCCATCATGTCCACGAGCGGGGCGCCTGGCCTGCCGCCTCCCAAGCCCGAGGCGCTGCAGGTTCTGCTGACGCCGGCACCGACCGACAGGGCCGGCTACATCGAACGCCAGCAGCGCGTCATGAAGATTCTGCGTGCGGGCGCTTACCCCGACGAGGAGGCGCTGGATGCCGCGCGTGCCGAACGCGCTTTCGAGCGGGGCCTCAACCCTGCGGGCTATGCGAGGCAGCTGGCGGCGATCATCGCGTCGGGCAGCCGCCGGGAGCGCCTGGCCTCACTGCGCACCCCGACGCTCGTCATCCACGGCGACGTCGACCCGCTGGTACCGATCGAATGCGGCATCGACGTCGCGCGCAGCGTGCCTGGCGCACGCATGGTGACCATTCAGGGCATGGGGCACGCATTGCCCAGGACAACCTGGACGCCGATCGTCGATGCCATCGCAGAACATGCCGTCTGGACCGACTGACCATTGCAAGGAGAGCGAACCATGGATCTGAGTTTCACGCCCGAGGAGGAGGCCTTCCGTGCCGAGGTGCGAGCCTTCCTGGCCGAGAAGTACCCCAAGCGCCTGGCCGACAAGGTGCGCCAGGGCAAGCGCTTGACCAAGGCCGACCAGGAGGAATGGCACGCCATCCTCAACGCGCGCGGCTGGCTGGCCAACCACTGGCCGAAGGAGTACGGCGGCACCGGCTGGACGCCGGGGCAATCCTTCATCTTCGACACCGAGTGCGCCCTCGCCGCGACGCCCCGCATCGTCCCGTTCGGGCTGTCGATGCTCGGCCCGGTGCTGATCAAGTTCGGCACCGAAGAGCAGAAGGCGCGCTGGCTGCCGCGCATCCTCGACGGCTCCGACTGGTGGTCGCAGGGCTATTCCGAACCTGGTTCCGGATCCGACCTGGCTTCCGTCAAGACGACCGCCGTCCGCGGCATCGACGCTCAGGGCGACCACTACATCGTCAACGGCCAGAAGACCTGGACCACCCTGGGCCAGCACGGCAACATGATCTTCTGCCTGGTGCGCACCGATCCCAAGGCCAAGAAGCAGGAGGGCATCAGCTTTCTGCTGGTGGACATGAAGGCGCCCGGCGTCGAAGTGCGTCCCATCGTGACGCTGGACGGTGACCGCGAGGTCAACGAAGTGTTCTTCACCGACGTGCGCGTGCCCGCCGAAAACCTGGTGGGCCAGGAGCACAGGGGCTGGACCTGTGCCAAGTACCTGCTGACCTACGAGCGCACCAACATCGCGGGCATCGGCGGCTCGATGGCCGCGCTGGGCCGGCTGAAGCAGGTTGCGGCGAAGCAGCGCAAGAACGGCCGCCCGTTGGCCGAGGATCCGGCCTTCGCCGCCCGACTGGCGCGGGTGGAGATCGAGTTGGAAAACATGAAGACCACCAACCTGCGCGTCATCGCGGCCGTGGAAGGCGGCGGCGTGCCCGGGCGCGGAGAGCTCGATGCTGAAGATCCGCGGCACGCAGATCCAGCAGGAACTGTCGTCGCTCTATCGGCGCGCCATGGGGCCCTATGCGCTGCCCTTCATCGAGGCGGCGCTGGAGGACGAGCACTACGACGCCCCAGCCGTTGGCCCGGCTGGCGCCGCCTATGCAGCCGCCAAATATTTCAACATGCGCAAAACCTCGATCTACGGCGGCTCCAACGAGATTCAGCGCAACATCATCTCCAAGATGATTCTGGGACTTTGAGCGGGGGAACAGGCATGAATTTCGAACACACCGAAGACCGGCGCATGCTGGCCGACTCGCTCGGCCGCTTCCTGCGCGAGCAATACGCCTTCGAGGCACGCAACAAGATCGCGCAGTCGGCCGAGGGCTACAGCCCCGAGCGCTGGAAACAGATTGCCGAGTTGGGCACGCTCGGCGCCTTGTTCAGCGAAGCCGATGGCGGCTATGGCGGCAGTGGCTTCGACATCGCCGTCGTCTTCGAGCAGTTAGGCCGTGCGCTGTCCGTCGAGCCCGTTCTTGGCGCTTTGATCGTCGGACGCGCCATCGCTTCGGCCGGCAGCCCGGCGCAGCGCGAGCGGCTGGGCGACATCATCGAGGGCGGCTGCATCGCCGCGCTGGCGCATGGCGAGCCTGATTCCTTCTACGAGCTGGCGCGGGTTTCGACGCGGGCGCAGAAAAAGGGCGACGGCTGGGTGCTTGACGGAGCCAAGGCCATCGTGGCGCAGGCTGAAGCGGCCGATCTGCTGCTGGTGAGCGCGCGCACGGCGGGCGATGTCACCGACGAGGCCGGCATCGCGCTGTTTCTCGTGCCGACCAAAACCGCTGGCGTCTCGCTGCGCGGCTATCCGGTGATCGATGGCGGCCGTGCCGCCGAGGTCACGCTGCAGGGCGTGACGCTGGGCGCCGATGCGCTGCTCGGCGCGGAAGGCGAAGGCTTCGCGGTGCTGGAGCGTGCCATCGACGCAGGGCTCGTGGCGCTGGTGGCCGAAGCCGTGGGCGCGATGGACGTGGCCAAGGAGGCGACGCTGGAATACCTGCGCACGCGCAAGCAGTTCGGCGTGCCCATCGGCAGCTTCCAGGCGCTGCAGCATCGCATGGCCGACATGCTGCTGGAGGTGGAGCAGGCGCGCTCGGCCCTCATCAACGCCGCGGCTGCGCTGGACGATGAGGACCGGATCCGGCGCGAGCGGGCGCTGTCGGCGGCCAAGTACACTATCGGCCGCATCGGCACGCTGGTGGCCGAGGAGTCGATCCAATTGCACGGTGGCATCGGCATGACCTGGGAGCTGCCTCTGTCGCACTACGCCAAGCGATTGGTCATGATCGATCACCAGTTCGGGGACGACGACCATCACCTCGCGCGCTACATTGCATTGGGCCGGGTCTGAAATGACACGAATGGGAGCGGTTCCGCGGACATCGAGGACGCTCACCAGGATTCAGGCTTTCTGCCGTTCATCGTCTTGCTTCACACACCTCTCATGAACACCGCCATTCGACCTGATGTCCGTTCACTGGTTTCCGCTGAAGAATGGCAACTGCGGGTGGATCTGGCGGCGTGTTACCGCCTGGTGGCGCTGTACGGCTGGAGCGACCTCGTCTTCACCCACATCAGCGCGCGCATCCCCGGGCCTGAGCATCACTTCCTCATCAATCCCTATGGGATGCTGTTCGACGAGATCACGGCTTCCAGCCTGAACAAAGTCGATATGCACTGCAACAAGCTCATCGAGTCCCCTTACCCCGTCAATCCAGCCGGCTTCGTCATCCACAGCTGCATTCACGAGGCACGTCCCGATGTGCAGTGCGTGCTGCACACCCATAGTCGCGCCGGCGTGGCCGTCAGCGCTCAGAAATGCGGCGTGCTGCCCATCAGCCAGCAGAGCACTTTCGTGCTGGCCTCGCTGGCGTATCACGACTACGAGGGCGTTGCCTTGCGCGACGACGAGAAGCCTCGCCTGCAGCAGGATCTGGGCGACAAAACGTACCTCGTACTGCGAAGCCATGGCCTGCTCACGGCGAGCAGCACCATCCCCGAGGCTTTCCTGAACATGTACAACTTCGAGAACACCTGCCGCATCCAGATCGATGCGCAGGCTGGCGGTGAATTGGTGCACGTCAATCCTGCGATTCTCCAGGGTTTGGCTGCGGTCATGAAGACCGTGACGGCTGGGCAGGGCGCCGACTTGGCGTGGCCGGCATTGCTGCGCAGGCTGGATCGTACCGATCCCAGCTATAAGCAGTAGCCCTGCTTGATATGTAGGGCGGTGACGTTGACAATGGCGGCGGTTGCGCAACCACAGACAAGACAAAAATGACGGAGACAACTTGATGGTCACGCGGCAAAAAGCCCGAGAGGCAGTTCGTATCGGCGGCAAGGAGATTGGCCGTGTACTCATCACAGGCGCTTCGGCCGGCATCGGTGCCGAGTTGGCACGCGAGTTCGCCCGGCATGGCCATCGGCTGACGCTGGTTGCGCGGCGGCGCGAGGCGCTCGCCGCATTGGCCGCCGAACTGGAGCGCGAGCACCAGGTGGATGTGCAGGTCATTGCGCAGGATCTGGCCAAGCCGGGAGGGCCGGCGGCGGCGGTGAAGGCGGCGCAAGCCGGTGGCGAGGAGATCGGCATCCTGGTTAACAACGCCGGCGTCATCGACGTGGGGCGTTTCGCCGATGCCCAGCCCGAGAAGCTGATCGGGCTGGTCGACCTTAACGTGCGCACCATGACCGAGATGACCAGCCGGCTGCTGCCAGGCATGGTGGCGCGGGGCGTCGGGCGGGTGCTTAATGTGTCTTCGCTCTCGGCGTTCCAGCCGGTGCCGACGATGGCTGCCTACGCGGCCAGCAAGGCCTACGTGCTGTCGCTGACCGAGGCGCTGTCGGAAGAGCTGCGCGGCACGGGGGTCAAGGTCACGGCGCTGTGCCCTGGATTCACCGAGACGCCCATGATCTCCGAGATCCAGGCTGGCTCGGCCGCCGTGCGCGGTCTCCCCAAGCAATTCCTCTCCGATCCGAGCGATGTCGCGGCACAGGGCTACCGCGCCCTGATGTCGGGACAGACCGTGGTGGTGCCCGGGCTGCCAAACCAACTCACGGCCGCATGGGCCCAGGTGACGCCGCGCTGGGTGACACGCTACATTGCGGGCGTTGCGACTCGGCGGACGGTGTAGCTTTGTCGTGATGCGTTTCCGTTTCCGCCGCCACGCCCATTAACCCACGATCCTTGAAAGGATTTGAGATGGCATCTTCGTTGTTTCCTGATCCGCTGCAGATGTGGCGCGATGCCGTGACCAAGCTAGAGAACGACGCCAATACCTTGGCTGCGGGAAGCATGAAGTCGCCGGAAGTCGCCCGCTCGCTGCAGCAGGCCTCGGCCGTCACGATGGGCATGCAGCAAGTGTTCGAGAAAATGGTCGAGGCCTACCTGCGCCGCTCCAACCTGCCCAGCCGCAAAGAGTTGCTTGAGGTGATGGAGTCGCTGCAGCGCATCGAGGAGAAGATCGATCGGCTGCTGCCCCAAGACACTTCCGTGCCCAAGCCCGCACGGACACGCCGGCCTCAGAGCGCTGTGGCGCCGTCTCAAGACGTCCCGCCTCCGGCTCCGGCAACCGCTGCCGCCAAGCCTGCGGCCACGAAGTCCACCAAGCGCCGCAGCAAGACCTGAGCGATGGCCACAAAAGCAACTACCCCCCCACAGGCCGATCCGGCCCTCACCGAACGTTTGCGCCAGGAGGTCGAACGTGCCGTGCAGCGCGGTCTCAAGGGCATGGAACTGCTCGGCGCGCCGCCGCCTGCCGTCGGCCGCACGCCCAAGACCATGCTGCACCGGCGCGGCACGCTGGAATTGGTGCACTACCATGCCATGGCGGACGAGGTCTACCGCATACCGCTGCTGATCGTCATGGCGCCCACCAACAAGGGCTACATCCTTGATCTGACGCCGGGGCAGAGCCTGATCGAGTTCCTGCTCAAGCGCGGCTACGACGTCTACATGATCGACTGGAACCCGCCGACGATGAGCGAGCGCGACCTGAAGCTCGAGAACTACACACTGGACTTCATTCCCGATTGCATCCGCCGTGTGCAGCAGGATTCGGGCGAAACAGACGTCAACTTGGTGGGCTACTGCGCTGGCGGGATGCTGTCGGTGATCTACCAATCGCTGCACCCCGATGGGCCGGTGAAGAATTTGGCCTGCTTCACCACGCCCATCGACTACTCGAAGATGGAGTTGTTCCGGGCGATGTCGAGCGAGAAAGCGTTTGACCTTGATGCGTTCGTCGAAAAGAACGGCGTGATACCGGCCGATGTCGTCGCCAGCGGTTTCGAGGCTTTGCGGCCAGCCAGCCGAATAGCGGGTCAAGTCAAACTCTGGGACAACCTCTGGAACGACCAGTTCGTCAAGGGGTACCGGATGATGGAGCGCTGGGGCAACGAAACGCTGCCGCTGCCGGGCGGCTACTTCAAGCAGACGACCAAGGATCTGCTGCGCGACAATGCCCTGTACGAGGGTACATTGCGCATCGGTGGGCAACTGGTCGAACTGGAGAAAATCACTGTGCCGCTGCTGCACGTGGTCGCGCAGTACGACCACATCGTTCCGCCGGATTGCGCGAAGCCGCTGGTGGAGCGTGTCGGCTCGACCGACAAGGAGGAGGTCGTCCTGCCGGGCGGCCATGTCAGCATTGCCGCGGGCGCGAACGCTGTCAAACGCATGTGGCCGAAACTTGACGCCTGGCTGGAGGGGCGCTCGCTATGACTGAAAAATCACGTACCTATCCTCGCCGCATCGACTGTGGCGGTACCCCCATTGATCTCACCCGCATGACGAGTGCCGACCGAGAGGCACTGGTGACGTTCGTCGCCGGCTTGCCGGCTCAGGATCTGCTCTTCGTTCCGCGGGACATCAGCCATCCGAAGGTCATCGATGCCTGGATGCGGGCAGTGGACAAGGGGGCGGTCGTCAGCTTGATCGCACGCAGGGGCGACACGATGGTGGGTTGCACGACCATCTTCACCGATACCATGAGTTGGTCCAGGCACGTGGGCGAACTGCGTGTGCTGGTGTCGCCGTCAGGGCGAGGAAAGGGTCTTGGGCGCGCCCTGATCCAGGAGTGCTTCGTCCAGGCGCTGGAGCTCGGACTGAAGAAGCTCATCGCGCAGATGACGACCGACCAAGTGGGTGCCATCGCGGTCTTCGAGGATCTGGGCTTCAAGGCCGAGGCATTGCTGCACCATCACGTCGCCGACCGCAACGGGGCGATGCATGACTTGGTGGTGCTCAGTCACGACGTCGATGCCGTGGCAGCCCGCCAGGACGTGTACGGCGTGAGCGACGCGCTGGGCGGCTGACACGCAGCAAACAACCAAAGAAGGAGACAAGCATGGATATGGGTGCGATGCTCGCGGGCAAGCGGGTGCTGGTGACAGG
Organism: Ottowia sp.; assembly: GCF_016703145.1. Lineage (GTDB taxonomy): Bacteria > Pseudomonadota > Gammaproteobacteria > Burkholderiales > Burkholderiaceae_C > Ottowia. The sequence continues at coordinate 1,030,959 of NZ_JADJCO010000003.1, forward strand.
GGCTTCGTCGGGGCTGGGTGAGAACTTCGCTCGTCTGGCGGCCCGCTGCAAGGCCAAGGTGGTGATTGGGGCGCGGCGCAAGTCCCGGCTCGATGCGCTGGCGAAGGAGTTGACGGAACTGGGCGCACCGGAGGTCACGGTGCTGGAAATGGACGTGGCTTCCGAGGAATCCATCGACGCCGCATTCGCCGAGATCGATGCGTCGGGCGATATGCTCGACGTGGTCGTCAACAATGCCGGCGTCTCCAATGACGGCGTGGCCCTGAAGCTGCCCACGGCGGATTTCGATTCGCTGATGGCGATCAATGTGCGTGGCGTCTGGCTGGTGGCCGTGCGCGCCGCGCAGCGCTGGGCGGCTGCAGGCCGCGGCGGCTCGATCATCAACATTGCGTCGATCCAGGGCGAGCGGGTCATGAACGGCATCACGCCGTACTCCACCTCCAAGGCGGCCGTGGTGCACATGACGAAGAGCCTGGCCCTGGAGTGGGCCCGCTATGGCATTCGCGTCAATGCGATCGAACCTGGCTACATCGGCACCGAGATGACCGATGTGATGTGGGAGACCGACTACGGCAAGGCGCTGATCAAGCGCATTCCCATGCGCCGCCTGGGCAAGCCCGAAGAGCTCAATGGCTTGTTTCTGCTGTTTGCGACGGAAGCAGGCTCCTGGATGACCGGAGCGTGCGTGCCTGTGGACGGTGGGCACTTGTGTTCATCGCTCTAGGGCGATTTCGACGCGCCGATGTGGGCCGCCGCGCTGGAATGGCCTTCGCGGATGTCGCAGTTGGTGCACCTGTAAGCCGTTCGACCGCAGCGGTCTGGGCCGGCTGACTTATCCTGATTCCTGTCGCGGCGCGCGCGCCGCAGCCGGAGTCCGTTTTCACAAAGAAGGAGACAAGACATGAACGACAAGCCCTGGCTGGCTTCCTATCCCTCGAGCATGCAGTGGGATCTCGACATCAAGCTCACTCCGGTGCAGCAGGTTCTGGACGACACGGTCGCCCGCTTTCCCGACAGGCCGGCCATCGACTTCATGGGCAAGGGCCTGACTTATGGGGAGCTGGGCGCGCTCACCGACCGCTGCGCCAAGGGCCTGCAAGCGCTCGGCGTGGGTCCCGGCGTGCACGTGGGCATCTTCCTGCCCAACTCGCCGCATACCATCATCGCCTTCTTCAGCATCCTCAAGGCCGGCGGCACGGTGGTCAACTACTCGCCCCTTGATGCTGCCAAGGTGCTTGAGCACAAGATCGAGGACAGCCAGACCGACTTCCTGTTCACCCTCGATCTGGCGGGGCTGTATCCGCAAATGGCCGCCATGCTCGGCCACACGCGCCTCAAAAAACTCATCGTCGGCAACGTCGCGGAGATGACCGCCATGCCCGATGCCGTGGCCGCCAAGATGAAAGCGGCCAAGGAAACCGCTGATGTCACGTGGGACGATCGGCACGTCACGTTCGCCAGCCTGCTCGACAACGACGGCGCCTACACCCGCCACCCGATCGCCGATCCGGCCGATGCCATCGCGGTGCTCCAGTACACCGGCGGTACCACCGGCTTGCCCAAGGGCGCCATGCTCACGCACGGCAACCTCAGCGCCGCCTGCGCGCAGTACACCGAGTCCACCCACTACGACCCGCCCCTGTTGGAATTCGGCAAGGAGCGGCTGCTGGGCGTGCTGCCGCCCTTTCATATTTTCTCTCTCACGGTCAACATGCTGTTCGGCATCACGCTGGGCGCCGAGATCGTGCAGCACATGCGCTTCGACCCGAAAGCGGCGCTCGAGGACATCGCCAACAAGAAGATCAGCCTGTTCTGCGGCGTGCCCACCATGTTCACGGCCCTGATCTCCCATCCGGACACGCCCAACTACGACCTGCGCTCGCTCAAGTTCTGCGGCTCCGGCGGCGCGCCCCTGCCGGTCGAAGTATCCCAGCGCTACACCGCCATCACCGGTGCCGAGATTTCCGAGGGCTGGGGCATGACCGAGACTTCGCCCACCGGCACCTTCTCGCCCATGCACAAGAGCAAGCCCGGCTCCTGCGGCATTCCCCTGCCCAACATCGTCATCAAGCTGCTGTCGCTGGAAGACCCGAGCCGCTACGTGTCGCCGGGCGAAAAGGGCGAGATGTGCATCCAGGGCCCCAACGTGATGAAGGGCTACTGGAAGAACCCGGAAGCGACGGCCAAGGACACCACCTTCGACGGGCTCTTCCGCACTGGCGACGTGGCCTACATGGACGAGGGCGGCTACGTCTTCATCGTCGACCGCACCAAGGACATGCTGCTGTGCAGCGGCTACAACGTCTATCCGCGCGTGCTGGAGGAGGCCATCTACATGCACCCGGCGGTGCAGGAGGTGGCGGTGATCGGTATTCCGGACGAGTACCGCGGGCAGTCGCCCAAAGCCTTCGTGACGCTCAAGTCGGGTGCCGAGCCGTTCTCGCTGCAGCAGCTGCAGGATTTCCTGAAGGACAAGCTGGGCAAGCACGAAATGGTGCATGGGCTTGAAATCCGGGCTGAACTGCCGAAAACCGCCGTGGGCAAGTTGTCCAAGAAGGATCTGGTTGATGAAGAAGCGCGCAAGCGCGCGGCCACCGCCTGAGTTCCTCAACGGATGATGTTCATGAAAAAAGCAAGTCCTGTTCGCCATGCGCGAGCCATTGCCCTGGCGGCTGTCACGGTTGCCGCCGGTCTGTCTTCCGGCCTTGCATCGGCGCAAACCATCGATGCAGCCCAACTGCAAGACCTGGATAAACGCGCCACCGCCGTGCAGTCCAAGATGGTGGCCTGGCGTCGCGACATCCATGAGCACCCTGAGCTGTCCGGCCAGGAGGTGCGCACCGCGAAGCTGGTGGCCGACCACTTGCGCGCGCTCGGCATGGAAGTCAAGACCGGCGTCGGCGGCACTGGCGTGGTCGGGTTGCTGAAGGGCGGGAAGCCCGGCGGCAAGGTCGTGGCGCTGCGCGCCGACATGGACGCGCTGCCGGTGAAGGAAAACACCGGGCTTCCCTTCGCCTCCAAGGTCGTGGCGCGCAATTTCGGCAAGGATTCGCCGGTGATGCACGCTTGCGGCCACGACGGCCATACCGCCATCCTGATGGGGGTGGCCGAAATGCTGGCCGGCATGCGCGCTCAGCTCCCAGGCACCGTCAAGTTCATCTTCCAGCCGGCCGAGGAAGGACGCTCGGAGGAGCCCAAGCACGAGCATGAGCTCTTTGGCGCCAAGGCCATGATCGCCGAAGGCGCGTTGGACAATCCCAAGGTCGATGCGATCTATGGATTGCACATTTCACCCGCTGGCAAGACCGGCGGCGCCGGCTACCGGGTCGGCCCGCTGATGGCGGGCGCCGATGGGTTCACCATCAAGGTGACTGGCCGCCAGACGCACGGTTCGCGGCCGTGGGACGGCGTGGATCCCATCGTGGCCTCGGCGCAGATCATCAATGGCCTGCAGACCATCGTCAGCCGCCAGCTCAACATCACGGCGGTACCGACGGTTGTGAGCATCGGCGCCATCAATGGCGGCAATCGCGAAAACATCATTCCGGACACCGTGGACATGCTGGGCACTCTGCGCACCTTCGACAACGATCTGCGCGCTGACGCGAAAAAGCGCATCGCCAACACGGCCACGTCGATCGCGGCGTCCAGCGGCGCCAAGGCTGAAGTGCATTTCACCGCCGTGGCCTACCCGCCCACCGTCAATCCGGCCGAGTTGTCCAAGCAGGCCGTGCCGGTCCTGAAGGCGGCCACGGGGGGGCTGGCGGCCGAGGTTCCGTTGGTCAGCGGATCGGAGGACTTCTCGGACTTCCAGCTCAAGGTGCCCGGATTCTTCTTCCTGCTGACCGCGCCGCCCAAGAACCGCCAACCGGCGCCCAACCACTCGCCGCTGTTCGACTTCGACGAGGACGCCATGCCCGTGGGAGCGAAGGCGCTGGCCGCGTTGGCGCTCGATCAGTTGATCCAGCCAAAATAAGAAGCATCGCAACCCCATCCGGATCGGCGCTCTGACGCCGACCCTCATTTCTCTCCCAAAGGTACCCGTATGGACCACTTGAGCAACTTGGACGCCTCGTTCCTGCATTTCGAGACGCCTGAAACGCCGATGCACGTCGGCAGCCTGATCCTTCTGGAACTCCCCGAAGGCTACAAGGGTGACTACTACGAAGACGTGAAGGCCATGATCGGCAACCGCATGCACCTGGCCACGGTGCTGACGCGCAAGCTGGCGCAGATGCCGTTCGAGCTGGCCGAGCCGGTGTGGATCGACGACGACGACATCGACCTCGACTACCACGTGCGCAGCCTGACGCTGCGCCGGCCCGGCACGATGCAGCAGCTGGAACAACTGATCGCGCGGCTGCATTCCACCCTGCTGGACCGCAGTCGGCCGCTGTGGGAGATGTACGTCATCGAGGGGCTCGAGGATGGCCGCGTCGCTTTCTACTCCAAGGCCCACCACAGCGGGGTGGACGGCAAGGCGGGCACCGAAATTGCCAAGGTGCTGTACGATATTTCGCCCAAGATGCGCGAAGTGCCCGCGCCCCGGCGCAGGGCCGGCGGCGGCAAGGGCTACCAGCTCGGCGTGGCCGAACTGCTGCAGGCCGCGGTTTCCAATACGGCCCAGCAATACCGCAAGCTGGCCGAGCTGCTGCCGACGGCGGCGCGGGCGTTCACCACGGCCGGCAACGTCCTGGCCAGCCAGCGGACGGCCCAGGGCGAGCGGCCCCTGACCCTTGGCCTGGCACCCAAGACGATCTTCAACGATTCGATCACCAACCAGCGCTCCTTCACCACCATGTCGCTGCCCTTCGACGAGATGAAGGCGCTCGGCAAGCGGGTCGGCGGCACCGTCAACACCATCGTGATGGCCATGGCCAGCGGCGGTCTGAACCGCTTCCTGAAGCAGCGCGACCTGCTGCCCAAGGAGGCGCTCATCGCCGCCGTGCCCGTCAGCCTGCGCTCAGCGGACGACGACTCGATGAACAACCAGGTGTCGATGGTGCGGGTGGACCTGGCGACCGACCTCGCCGATCCGGTGGAGCGCTTCAAGGCGATCCATGCCTCGTCCGAGGCAGGCAAGGCCGTCGTGCGCGAACTCAAGCCGGTGCTTGGCGTCGACATGCCCATGACCGGCTCGCCCTGGCTCATGACCAGCCTGGCGTCGCTGTACGGCCGCTCCAACCTGGCCAAGCGCCTGCCGCCGATGGCCAACGTGCTGATTTCCAACGTGCCCGGGCCTCAAGTCCAGTTGTACGTGGCGGGCGCGAAGATGGTGAGCTTCTATCCGGTTTCCATCCCTTACCACGGCAGCGCGCTGAACATCACGGTGCAAAGCTACGCCGGTTCGCTCGATTTCGGCCTCACCGCCTGCCGACGCATCCTGTCGCAGGAAGAATCTTACGAGTTGATCGAGCACATGCGCGCCGCCCTCCAGGACATCGCGCGCCTGCCTGGTCAGGAAATCACCGCGGCCGCCGCGGCACCGTCGCAGGACAAGCCGGCCAAAGCCGGCGCCACGGCGGATGCTGCTCCGGCAGCGGCCAAGAAAGCCGCCCGCAAACCCCGCGCAGCCACCCCTGCGAAGAAGGCGGCAGCGACGGCGCGCAAGCCTGCCGTCAAGAAGCAGCGCGAAGCCACAGAGCAGGCGTCCTGAAAGCGCTCCCCCCACACATAGATCATCACACGGAGACAAACCATGGCTCCCCCCCTGCCACAATCAGGACCTGCGGTCCAATACTCCCCCGAGGACGAAGCGCTCTTCTCCAAGATCAGCTGGCGCCTGCTGCCGCTGCTGATCGTCTGCTACATCATCGCCTTCCTCGACCGCGTCAACATCGGCTTCGCGCAATTGCAGATGCGCGAAACGCTGGCCTTCAGCGACGCGGCCTATGCCTTCGGCGCGGGCGTCTTCTTCCTCGGCTACTTCATGTTTGAGGTGCCCAGCAACCTGATGCTGGAGAAGGTCGGCGCGCGCAAGACGCTGCTGCGCATCATGCTCTGCTGGGGCATTGCTGCCTCCGCCATGATGTTCGTCACCACGCCGACGGTGTTCTACATCCTGCGCTTCATCCTCGGCGCGTGTGAGGCGGGCTTCTTCCCCGGCATCATCCTGTATCTCACCTACTGGTACCCCGGCCCCCGGCGCGGCAAAGTGATCGCCCTCTTCATGACCGGCGCCACCATTGCCTATCTGATCGCCGGGCCCCTGTCGGGCGCCATCATGAAGTACATGGACGGCCTGATGGGCTATCGCGGCTGGCAGTGGCTGTTCGTCACGCAAGGTCTGCCCGCATCCATCCTGGGCATCGTGGCCTTCTTCTACTTCAAGGACAAGCCTGAAGACGCCGGCTGGCTCAGCACCCAAGAAAAGCAGCGCCTGCGCAAGGTGCTCGACGACGACGCGGCCGCCAGCGGCCATAGCGCATCGCACGGCTCGTTCGGCGCGCTGCTGACTAGCCCCCAAGTGTGGATGATGGCGCTGGTGTACTTCCTGTTCCTCGGTGCCACCTACGTGATGGTGTTCTGGACGCCCACGCTCATCAAGGGCTGGGGCGTGAAGGACGTGTTCACCGTTGGCCTGCTCTCGTCCCTCGGTCCCGCGGCCGCCATGGTGTCCATGGTGCTGATCGGGCGCAGTTCCGACAAGCACAACGAACGGCGCAAGCACTTCATGTTCTGTTGCACCCTGGCTGCCACCGGCGCGCTGATCGTCATCTTCACGCAGGGCTCGCTGGCGCTCAACCTCCTGGGCCTGGTCATTCTCTCGATCGGCCAGTCGTCGGCCACGCCGCTGTTCTTCACGTCCACCAGCGAGATCATTCCCAAGAAGATCGCCGCTGGCGGCATCGCGCTCGTCAGCAGCCTGGGCAACCTGGGGCCCGCGGTCATGCCCTCGGTGGTGGCTATGGTCAACACCGCTACCGGCACCCCCATCGCCTCGCTCTATCTGGTGGCTGCCCTCTGGTTCGTGGCTGGCCTCATACTCATGGCCGTCGTCAAGGCCAGAACTGCGGCTCATCCCGCACTCGCCGCCGCGTGACGAATCGCTCCCTGCCAACAACCCATTCACCGGAGAAACCCATTCATGGCAACCAGCAAGAAAACCTCCAGCACCATTCCCGGCCTGACCGGCGAGCTGCCGTCCCTCGCCGACCTGACCAAGCTGGCAGAGCAGTTCAAGCTGCCCGGCGTCGATGTCAGCGCGCTCGTCGAATGGCAGCGCAAGGACCTCGAAGCCCTGGCCGAGGCCAACCGCCAGGCTTACGAGGGCATGAAGGCCCTGGCTCAGCGGCAGGCCGAGATCCTGCGCGAGAACCTGTCCGAGTGGCAGGGCGCGATGCAAGGCGCCGTCAGCCCCGACGCGCTGGCCAAGCAGTCCGACGCGGCCAAGCGCGGCGTGCAGCAGGCCATTGACAACTTCCGCGAAATCGCCGCCATGGAGACGGAGACGCGCACCAACGCCTGGAAGGTGGTGCAGGACCGCATGCAGGAAAACATGGCCAACCTGCAGAAGCTGATGCAGGGCAAGAAGTAAGCACCCAAAATGCTATCGTTTAGATAGCTGTTGGCGTCATCCCTATGCGGGCTTGAGGCCAATTTGACTTGAAAGCGGCTTGCGCTTCCGGCGCAAGCCGCTTTTTCGTCTGGCGATGAGCGTGTGGCGCTCAGCGCAGGTTGTTCACGCTCGACGCGCGGCCGGCCCGTAAGCGGCTGGCGAGTAAGCGGCTGGCGATCCCCTCTTGCTCCTTGGCCATAGGCATAGGAGCCTCGTGCCGATGTCAACTTCTGCATGAGTCTCCATGAGCACGACCTCCCTTTCCCCGGACGTGGCTGCACGCCCCTACTTCCGGCACGATCAGCAGTTCAAGGATCGTGTTATCGCAAGCTACAGGCAGTCGCGCCAGACGATCTCTGCCATCGCGCGCTCACACGGCATCCGACCCGATCTGCTGCAACGCTGGATCAGCGATGCGGGCGTGCGCGATGACCATGGGACGGACGATGCTCAAACGACCACCTGCGGCGCAAGCGTCCAGGAACACCACGGCGCCACGATGTTCCTACCCATCTCCATCGAGCCAGGTACCAGCCAGACAGCGCCAAGCATCTGCATTGAGCTGAGCATTGCAGGCACTCAGGTAACCGTGCACTGGCCGGCCAGCGAAGCCTCCTCCTGCGCGGCCTGGCTGCGCGAGGTACTGCTGTGATTCGCATCGATGCCGTATGGCTGGCAGTGCAGCCCATCGACATCCGGGCAGGAGTGGACAGCCTGCTTGCGCGCGTGGTCCAGGTCTTTGGCGCCGCCCACGCACACCACGGCTATCTCTTCGCCAACGTCCGGGCCAACCGCATCAAGCTGGTGGTGCACGACGGCTTCGGCGTATGGTGCGCCACGCGGCGCCTGCACCTGGGCGGCTTCGTGTGGCCGCGTCAAGGTGCGGCGGGCGCCTCTTGCATCACGCTCACGCGCGAACAGTTCGACGCCTTGGTGCTGGGGCTGCCTTGGCAACGCCTGGAGCAACTCAAGACCATCACGCGGATGTGAGCCGCAGGCAAGGCAATCCGAGAATGTCCGATGGCGTTGTAGTGGTCGGCATTCCACAATCAAGACATGCTCGATCTGCACGCACTCAAGGCCCAGGACCTGCGTGCCCTGGACCCTGCTGCGATGGCCCGGCTCGCCGAGCAGATGCTTGCGCACATGGCCGAGCAAACGAGGCAGATCGACGCGCGCGACCAGCAGATCGCCCAGCAGGCGCAGGCGCTCAAGTTCAAGGACGCCAGGATCGAGCGCATCACGTTCGAGCTGGCGCGGCTGAAGGCCTGGAGGTTCGGCGCCAGGACCGAGGCCATGAACGCCGAGCAGCGCCAGTTATTCGAGGAGACACTGGCCGAGGATCAAGCCAGCCTGGAGGCCCAGCTCCATGCCCTGCAGGGCAAGGGTAGCCAGGCATCGGCACCGCCAGCCGACGGACAGGCCCCGCGCAAGCCGCGTCGCCAGGCGCTGCCCGAACACCTGCGCCGTGTCGAGCATCGCCACGAACCCGAAAGCACCTTGTGCCCATCCTTCGGCTGCGGCCAGCCCATGACGCGCATCGGCGAGGACGTCTCGGAGCGGCTGGACATCGTGCCGGCGGAGTTCTTCGTGCACCGCCACATCCGCGGCAAGTGGGTTTGCAAGTGCTGCCTGCGCAAGGGCGAAGGCAGCCTCGTGCAGGAGAGCGTGCTGCCGCAGATCATCGACAAGGGCCAGCCCACGGCCGGGTTGCTCGCGCACACGCTGGTCAGCCGCTTCGTGGACCACCTGCCGTATTACCGGCAAGAGCAGATCAACGCCCGCTCGGGCGTGCACACGCCGCGCTCCACGCTGGCGGCCTGGTCCGGCGCGGCCAGCGCCAGCTTGATGCCCCTGTACGAGGCGCACCGCGCCTTCGTGCTGGGCGCTGCGGTGCTGCACGCCGACGAGACACCGGTGCGGATGCTCGATCCCGGTGCGGGCAAGACCGTCAAGGCCTATGTGTGGGCTTATGCCAGAGGCGAGCATGACGCGATGCCGGGTGTCATCTACGACTTCTGCCGAGGTCGGGGCTCCAGATACCCAGCCGACTTCCTGTCCCAATGGGGGGGCACGCTCAGTTGCGACGATTACGCAGGCTACGACGCCGTGTTCAAACGCCAGGGTTGTATCGAGGCGGGATGCCTGGCACATGCGCGGCGCAAGTTCGATGAACTGGCCAAGGCCCACACCAGCCCCGTGGCCGAGCAAGCCCTGCAGCGCATCGCGTGGCTGTACCGCGTCGAGACCCCAGGCGCGTGGAAAGACGAATGCTGAGCGGCTGGCGCACCGGCAGCAGCATGCCCAGCCGCTGTGGGACGAATTGCACGCTTGGTTATGCCTGGAGCGCGCACGCGTGCCCGACGGCAGCGGCATCGCTGCGGCGCTGGACTACAGCCTCAGACGTTGGCAGGCATTGGGGCGATTCCTGCACGATGGCGCGGTAAGCATCGACAACAACCATATCGAGAACCTCATGCGCCCCTGGGCGATGGGCAGGAAGGCATGGTTGTTCGCCGGCAGTGAACTGGCCGGCCAGCGTGCGGCCATGGTCATGAGTCTGGTGCACTCGGCCAAGTTGCATGGGCACGATCCATGGGCTTACCTCAAGGATGTGCTCGAGCGGCTGCTCTCGCACCCCAACCACCGCATCGACGAACTGTTGCCGCACCGCTGGATGCCTGCCGCTTGAGGACTTCTGCGCTCAGTCTTGCCAGCGTCAAGAGGGGATCGCCAGCCGCTTACGCCGGCCCGTCAGCCGCGCAGCGCCGCCAGCAGCTTCTGCCCAGCGCGGCCGTCGGCCTTCATGCCCAGGCGCTGCTGTTCGGCCTTGATCGCCTCGCGCGTCCGGGCGCCGATCAGGCCGTCGGCCGCGCCGATGTCGTGGCCGCGCGCCAGCAGCAGGGTCTGCAGCTCGCGGTTCTGCGCGCGCGACAGGCCCGGGTCGTCGGTCGGCCAGGGCGCGGCGAAGGCCACGCCGCCGTCCGTCGCGGCCACCAGGTCGGACAGGTGGGCGATGGCCAGCGCGTAGTTCTCGCTGGCGTTGTAGCTGTAGAGCGTGTCGAAGTTGCGTCCGACCAGGAAGGCCGGACCGCCGTCCCGCGTGCGCGCCGGCACCAGCAGGCCGGCGCTGGGCAGGCTGTCTGGCAGCGGTGAGCCGTCGGCCCGGGTGAGCCCGGCGCGGCGCCAGGCGTCGATGGGCTGCTTGTTCTTGCGGCCGGCGCCCGAGGTGTCGAAGCCGGCGGGCAGCCGCACCTCGAAGCCCCAGGGCTCGCCGCGCCGCCAGCCGGCGTTCTGCAGAAAACGGGCGGTGGAGGCCAGCGCATCGGGCACGCTGTCCACGATGTCGCGCCGGCCGTCGCCGTCGAAATCGACCGCGCTGCGGAAGAACGTGCTGGGCATGAACTGCGTCTGCCCGAAGGCGCCGGCCCACGAGCCGGTGAGCTTCTCGGGCGCGATGTGGCCTTCCTGCAGGATGCGCAGCGCGGCGGCGAACTCGCCCCTGAAGTACGCCTGCCGCCGCCCGAAGCACGACAGCGTGGCCAGCGACGCGACCAGCGGCCGCCCGCCCAGGTTCTGGCCGAAGTTGCTCTCCACACCCCAGACGCCGACCACGACCCACGGGGCGACGCCGCTGTGCTGCTCGATCCGGCCCAGCACCTCGCGCCAGCGGGCGAGGGCGGCGCGGCCGTCGGCCACGCGCTCGTCGTCCACCAGCACGGCCAGGTAGTCCCACACGGGCAGGGTGAACTCGGGCTGGCGATCCAGCAGCGGCAGCACCGACGGGTCGGGCGCCAGGCCGTCGATGTGTCGGGCGAAGGTGGCGGCGGTGATGGGGCGGAAGGCCGGCGCATCCTTCAGCCCGGCCAGGCAGGCGCTGAATTCGGCCGTGCCCAGCACCGGCGGCGCCTCCTGCGCCTGGGCCGTGGACACGGCCAGCACGGCGAGGGCGCAGGCCAGGGGACGAAGGTGGTGCCTCGGAAAGATCGGTGGATTCATTCAAAAATAATAGCGGACAGCGTAGATTGCATGCTGGCTGAAGCCTGAAAACGTTTGAAACAGCAGCGTTCCGGTCGAGTCGGCTGGAAGAGCCGGATTCAGAATCGAATCGGCCTCCAGTCCGCACCCAAGCTACGCTGACAGCTATCAAAATAAAAGCGGGCGGACGGGCCCGCTTGGGAAGGAGGACGCCCGAGGCGGGGGTCAGCGCCGGCGCGCTTGTGCCTCGGCCACCGCCAGCGCCGTCATGTTGACCAGCCGGCGCACCGTGGCCGAGGGCGTCAGCACGTGGGCTGGCGCGGCGGTGCCCAGCAGCATGGGGCCAATGGTGACGCCGTGGCCGACGGTGATCTTGAGCACGTTGAACAGGATGTTGGCCGCGTCCAGGCTGGGGCAGACCAGCAGGTTGGCCTCGCCCTCCAGCGTGCTGTCGGGCACGGTGCCGGCGCGCAGCGCGGCCGACAGGGCGTTGTCGCCGTGCATCTCGCCGTCGCATTCGACGTGCGGCGCCAGTTCGCGGAACAGCTCGCGCGCGCGCCGCATCTTCAGCGCCGAGGGGCGCTTGGACGTGCCGAAGTTGGAATGCGACAGGAAGGCGACCTTGGGCGGGATGCCGAAGTTGCCCACCTCGTCGGCCGCCATCTTGGCGATGGCGGCCAGCAGCTCGGGGCCGGGGTCGTCGTGCACGTAGGTGTCGGTGATGAACAGCGTGCGTTCCGGCAGCATGATGGCGTTGAGCGCGGCGAAGCCGGGCGCGCCGGGTTCCACGCCGATGACGCTGCGGATGTGCTCCAGGTGCTGGTCGAAGCGGCCCAGCGTGCCGCACAGCATGGCGTCGGCGTCGCCCAGGCGCACCATCAGCGCGGCGATGAGGCTGGTGGAGCGCCGCACCAGCGCCTTGGCCACCTCGGCGGTGACGCCGTCGCGCGCCATGAGGCCGTGGTAGGCCTCCCAGTACTGGCGAAAGCGCGGGTCGTCCTCGGGGTTGACGTTCAGCACGTCCTGGCCCAGGCGGATGCGCAGGCCGGCCTTCTGGATGCGCTGCTCGATCACGGCGGGGCGGCCGATGAGGATGGGCGCGGCCATGCCGTCGTCCACCGCGATCTGCGCCGCGCGCAGCACGCGCTCGTCCTCGCCCTCGGCGTAGGCCACGCGCTTGCTGCCCGACGCCACCGCCTTGGCGGCGGCGTACACCGGGCGCATCACCATGCCGGTCTGGTAGACGAAGCGGCCCAGGCTGGCGCGGTAGGCGTCCATGTCCTCGATCGGGCGCGTGGCCACGCCGGACTGCACCGCCGCCTCGGCCACGGCGGGGGCGATGCGCAGGATCAGGCGCGGGTCGAACGGCGTGGGGATGAGGTAGTCGGGGCCGAACTGCAGGTCCTTGCCGGCGTAGGCGGCGGCTACCTCGGCGCTGGTCTCGGCCTTGGCCAGGGCGGCGATCTCGCGCACGCAGGCCAGCTTCATCTCCTCGGTGATCTTGGTCGCGCCGCAGTCCAGCGCGCCGCGGAAGATGTAGGGGAAGCACAGGACGTTGTTGACCTGGTTGGGGTAGTCCGAGCGGCCGGTGGCGATGATGCAGTCGGGGCGCACCTCCTTGGCCAGCTCGGGGCGGATCTCGGGCTCGGGGTTGGCCAGCGCCAGGATGATGGGCTGGCCGGCCATGGTGGCCACCATCTCGGCCGTCAGCACGCCGGGGGCCGAGCAGCCGAGGAACACGTCGGCGCCCTGCACCACGTCGGCCAGCGTGCGCGCGCCGGTGTCGGGCTGGGCAAAGCGCGCCTTCGACTCGTCGAAACCGCCCGCGCGGCCGGTGTAGATCAGGCCCTTGGAGTCGCAGGCGAACACGTTGGCGGGCTTCACGCCCAGGGCCACCATCACGTCCAGGCAGGCGATGGCCGCCGCGCCGGCGCCGGAGACGGCGATCTTGACCTGGTCGATCCGCTTGCCCACCAATTCCAGCCCGTTGAGCAGCGCCGCAGTCGAGATGATGGCGGTGCCGTGCTGGTCGTCGTGGAACACCGGGATGTTCATGCGCTCGCGCAGCTTCTTCTCGATGTAGAAGCACTCGGGCGCCTTGATGTCCTCCAGGTTGATGCCGCCCAGCGTGGGTTCCAGCGCGGCGATGATGTCCACCAGCTTATCCGGGTCGCGCTCATCCAGCTCGATGTCGAACACGTCGATGCCGGCGAACTTCTTGAACAGGCAGCCCTTGCCTTCCATCACCGGCTTGCCCGCCAGCGGGCCGATGTCGCCCAGGCCCAGCACGGCCGTGCCGTTGGTGATCACGCCCACCAGGTTGCCGCGCGCGGTGAACTCGGCCGCCTTGGACGGGTCGGCCTGGATGTCCAGGCACGGGTAGGCCACGCCGGGCGAGTAGGCCAGAGACAGGTCGATCTGGTTGGACAGCGGCTTGGTGGGGGTGACGGCGATCTTGCCGCGCGTGGGGCTGCGGTGGTATTCGCGCGCGGCGTCGCGCAGCGCAGCCTCGGCGGGGGTCAGCGGCTTGCTCATGGTGTCTCCGGTATATAGGTCTTGGGGGGCGGGCGCTAGCCTACCGCAAATTCCCGCCTCGCCCTATGTCGGAACCACAAAATTCAAGTCATTTCGAACTCCAGCCCGCATTAGGATTGGGCCAGAAGCTATGTATTCAATAGCGCTCCGGTGCGCGGCGCCGCCCGAGGCTGGCGCGCCAGGCCGGCCCATGCCAGCAGGCCGCGCGCCAGCCGGGCCAGCGCCCCGCCGGCGTCGCGCAGGGCCCGGCGCAGTTCGCCAGCGGGCGCGGCCACGGCGGTTTGCCACGAGACATCGGCAGCGCCGCAAGCCGCGCGCGGCGCCCAGTCGAAGGCGGCGGCCTCGACCGCGTGGGCCGGCGCGCCCCGGGGGTGGATTGGCTCCAGCACCAGCCGGTCGCCGGCCTGCAGGCACAGGCGTTCGCCCGCGCCCAGGTGCACGTCGCCCAGGGCCTGCGCGCTGCGCGGACGCTGCAGCGTGACCCAGACGGCGCCCCGCGCGACGCGCAGCTCGCCCGCCGCGCGCGCCCGCAGGGCCAGCGCCTGGCCCGGCGCCAGCGTGCGTACGGCCGGAGCGGCGGCGGACAGGGTGAGGGATCGGGGGGGCGTCGAACGGGCGCATGGCGGACTCCGGTGTGCGTTGATTCGGGAATGAATCCAGGCCGCCATGGTGCGCGCCGCGCCATTGACAGTCCAATGAATTCACGCCACGCTATTGATTCGCAAATCACATCAATGGCCATGCTTCACTCCCAGACCCACCTGCGCTCGCGTCCCATCCAGGCTGGCCACCTGCGCGCCTTCGAGGCCGTGGCGCGGCACCTCAACTTCCGCGTCGCGGCCGAGGAGATGGCGCTCACGCAGTCGGCCGTCAGCCGCCAGATCCAGGCGCTGGAGGATGAGGTCGGCGTGTCCCTGTTCCTGCGCCACACCCGCGCCGTCGAGTTGACCGCCGCCGGCATGCAGTTGCTGCAGGCGGTCGCGCAGGCGCTGCCGCGCATCGACAGCGCCGTGCGCCAGATCCGCCAGAGCGCCGGGCGCCGGCACGTGGCGGTGACCACCTTCGCCTCGTTCGCGTCGATGTGGCTCATCCCCCGGCTGGAGGCCTTCCAGCGCGAGAACCCCGACATCGACATCCGCATCGACGCCTCGGACACCGCCTTCGACCTGGACGTGGCCGACATCGACATCGCCGTGCGCTACGCCCTGCCCGCGCGCATGTCGCCGGGAGCGCGGCGGCTGTTCGGCGAATCGGTCACGCCCATGGTCAGCCCTTGGCTGCTCAAGGGCGGCCCGGCGCTGAAGAAGCCCGAGGACGTGCTCGGCTTCACCCTCATCGAGGCCGGCGACGCCTACACCCCGCACCTGGAATGGCTGACCTGGCGGCGCTGGCTCGACACCAACGGGCTGGAGCAGGCCCAGCCCAAGCGCTGGCTCAGCTTCAACTACGCCTACCAGATGGTGCAGGCGGCCCTCAGCGGCCAGGGCATCGTGCTGGCGCGTCCGCCCCTGGTGGCCGAGAGCCTGGCGCGCGGCGATCTGGTGGAGGTGTTCGCCGGCGGCCACTTCCCGGCGGCGCGCCTGCATTCGCCCATGGCCTACTGGCTGCTGGTGTCGCCGCGCAGCGCCGCCCGCCCCGAGGTCAGGGCCTTCGCCGACTGGCTGGCCGCGCAGGCGGTGGCCACGCGCGAGGTCACCGGCGAGGCGGGGGACCCGGACGAGATCAACGACCTGGACTGAGGTTTCCCGGCGCCAGCGCCGGATGCCGCGGGAACAGCGCCTGCAGCGTTGGCTGGCGGCGGTCGGCGTCCGAGAGGATGGGGGCCGCGTCCAGCCAAGGCACGTTCAGGTGCGGGTCGTTCCAGGCCACGCCGCCGCGGCCGGCGGGTCGTACTCCTCCGATACGTCGTTCAGGTAATCGGTCTCCGCATGGCAGTAGAAGGCGTTGGCCAGGCCGCGGTGGATGAACAAGCGGTCCAGCCTGCCCGGGCTGTCGCCCAGCAGGAAGCACTCAGTGCGGCCGAAGCTGGGGCTGTCGGGCCGTACGTCGGCCACCACGCAGGTGGCCAGGCCGCGCGGCACGTAGACCAGCTTGTCCCAGGGCTCGATGTGGAAGCCCCGCAGCACCCGGGCCTGCGAGCGCGAGTGGTTGCCTTGCCGCAGCCGGGGTTCGCGGCCAAGCGCCTGGGCCAGTTCGCTGTGCTGGTAGGTGTGCTTGAAAAATCCTCGCGCGTCACGCGCCGCGTCCCAGGTCAGGACGAGCAGGCCGGTGATGGCGGTGGGGCGGACGGGCATGGGAGAGGGTTGTCGAGGGTGTAAGATACATTTTATGACAACACCTCGGGCCACGGTGGTGATTCCGACCTTCGACCACGGTCCGCTGCTCGGCTTGGCGGTGGACAGTGCGCTGCGCCAGAGCGTGCCAGTCGAGGTGTTCATCGTCGGCGACGGGGTGCCCGAGGCCCACAAGGC
>NZ_JADJCO010000003.1:1052500-1065000 GCF_016703145.1 Ottowia sp.
GAACGACGACCTGCTGGCCTGGAAGACGCGCGCCGCGCTGCGCCAGGGCCAGTGGCGCACGGTCCGATCGGCCATCGGCGCCATGGGCGACGAGGCGCGCCGCGACCCCGCCTGGGTTTACTGGCTGGGGCGCGCGCAGCTCGCCCTGGCGCAGGGCGACACCGACCGCGAGCGCGCGCGCCAGGTGCTCGACACCATCGCCGGCGGGCGCGGCTTCTACGAGAAGCTGGCCGCCGAGGAACTGGGCCGCCCCGCCGCCGCGCTGTCCGCGCCGTTGCCGCTCACCCCCGAGGAGCGCGAGGCCGCGCGCCGCCACCCTGGCCTCGCCCGCGCGCTGCAGGCCATCGCCCTGGGCCTGCGCGGCGAGGGCGTGCGCGAATGGAATTACTGGACCAGCCTGCACGAGCCCGGCGGCATGGGCGAGCGCCAGCTCTACGCCGCCGCCGACCTGGCCTGCCAGCGCCAGGTGTGGGACCGCTGCATCAACACCAGCGAGCGCATCCAGGGCTTCAGCGACGCCGCGCAGCGCTTTCCCATGCCGCACCAGGGCGCCGTGGTGCGGCAGGCGCAGGCCATCGGGCTCGACCCCGCCTACGTCTACGGCCTGATCCGGCAGGAGAGCCGCTTCGTCATGGACGCGCGCTCGCACGTCGGCGCCTCGGGGCTGATGCAGGTGATGCCCGCCACCGCGCGCTGGACGGCGCGCCGCATCGGGCTGGAAGGCTTCGCGCCGGCGCAGATCAACGAGTTGGACACCAACATCCTCATCGGCACCAACTACCTCAAGCTGGCGCTGGACGAATTCCGCGGCTCCATGCCCCTGGCGGCGGCCGCCTACAACGCCGGCCCCGGCCGCCCGCGCGCGTGGCGCAACGGCCCCGAGCTGGAAGGCGCCATCTGGGCCGAGAGCGTGCCCTTCGGCGAAACCCGCGACTATGTGAAGAAAGTGCTGTCCAACACCACCGACTACGCCGCCCTGCTGACCGGCCAGCCGCAGTCGCTGAAGAGCCGGCTGGGCCGCGTCGGCCCCGCCCCGGCGGACGAGCCGGTGCTGGTGCGGGATCTGCCCTGATGAGGAGGAATTTCAAAAGAAATCGGCCTGCAACCCGTACGGGTATTGCGCTAACAGCTATTTATATAGGAGCAATCGCA
Organism: Ottowia sp.; assembly: GCF_016703145.1. Classification (GTDB taxonomy): domain Bacteria; phylum Pseudomonadota; class Gammaproteobacteria; order Burkholderiales; family Burkholderiaceae_C; genus Ottowia. Next base: position 1,053,653 of record NZ_JADJCO010000003.1, read on the forward strand.
TGACGCCGAAAATCCTGGTCCTCGGCGGCTCCGGCTTCGTCGGCGGCCACCTCATCGAGCACCTGGTGCGCCTGGGCGCCGACATCACCGTGCCCACGCGGCGGCTGGCCTCGGCGCGCGCGTTGTGGACCCAGCCGCGCGTGAGCCTGGTGCAGACCGACGCCACCCAGCCCGACGCGCTGGCGCGGCTACTGCCCGGCCACGACGCCGTGGTTAACCTCATCGCCATCCTGCACGGCAGCGCGGCCGACTTCGAGCGCGTGCACGTCGAGCTGCCGCGCCGCCTGGCCGCCGCCTGCGACGCCGCCGGCGTGCGCCGGCTGGTGCACGTCAGCGCGCTGGGCGCGGCCGAGGGCGCGCCGTCGATGTACCTGCGCAGCAAGGCCGGCGGCGAGGCCGTGCTGCGCCAGGCCGCGCAGACGCGCGGGTTGGACGTCACGCTGCTGCGCCCCAGCGTCATCTACGGCGCCGGCGACCATTTCTTGAATCTCTTCGCCCGCCTGCAGCGCGTGCTGCCCGTGGTGCCGCTGGCCGGTGCCGAGGCGCGCTTCCAGCCCGTCTGGGTGCGCGACGTGGCCGCCGCGCTGGTGCGCGCCCTGGCTGATCCCGCCACCATCGACCGGACCTACGAGGCCTGCGGCCCCGACATCTACACCCTGCGCGAACTGGTGCGGCTGGCCGGGCAGTGGGCCGGCGTGCGCGGCGGCCGCGGCCGGCCGGTGATCGGCGTGCCCGCGCCGCTGGGCCGCCTGCAGGCGCTGCTGATGGAATGGGCGCCCGGCCAGCCGCTGATGAGCCGGGACAACCTCGACTCGATGAAGGTCGACAACGTTGCCAGCGGACAGGTGCCCGGCCTGGCGGCGCTGGGCATCACCCCCGCGCCGCTGGCCGCCGTCGGCCCCCTGGTGCTGGGCACCGCCGGCACCGCCGCATTGCTGGACGCGCTGCGCCGCACGGCCGGGCGCTGAGCCCGGCGCCCGGTGGCCTGGATGGTGTTCATGGGATGGATCCTTGCAAGTGCGGTGGGTTTGGCCAGGCACTTCACCGCTTCGGCGGTGCCTCGACGCCCGTGGCCGACAGCACGGCCGGCGGCAGGCGCGCGCCCCGGATCGGAATGGCCGCCACGGCCGCGTTCAACTCCTTCAACTCCGCGGCGCTGAAGGAAATCGAGGCGGCGGCGACGTTCTCCTCCAGATGGGCCACGTTGGTGGTGCCCGGGATCGGCACGATCCACGGCTTCTGCGCCGTCAGCCAGGCCAGTGACAGCTGGGGCGGCGTGACGTTCTTGCGGGCCGCCCAGGTCTGGACCAGCTCCGCGAGCGCCATGTTGGCCGGCAGCACATCGGGTGCGAAGCGCGGGGCGGCCGCGCGGAAGTCCTGCTTCTCGAAGCGGCTAGTGGCCTTGACAGTGCCGGCCAGGAAGCCCATGCCCAGCGGGCTCCAGGGCACGAAGCCGATGCCCAGCTCCTCGCACAGCGGCAGCACCTGGGCTTCGGGGCCGCGGAACAGCATCGAATATTCGTTCTGAATCGCCGCCACAGGGTGTTCCTTGTGTGCGCGGCGGATGGTCTGCAAGCCCGGTTCGGACAGGCCGTAGTGCAGCACCTTGCCTTGCCGGACCAGGTCCTTGATCGTGCCGGCCACGTCTTCGATCGGCACGTTCGGATCGACGCGGTGCTGGTACAGCAGGTCGATGCGGTCGGTGCGCAGGCGCCGCAACTGGGCCTCGACGACCTGGCGGATGTGCGCGGGGCGGCTGTTCACGCCGCCGCGCCGCTGGCCCGTCGTCGGATCGACGTCGAAGCCGAACTTGGTGGAGATGACGGCGCGGTCGCGCCGGCTGCCCTGCAGCGCCTCTCCGAGCAATTCCTCGGACATGAAAGGGCCATAGACCTCGGCGGTGTCGAAGAAGTTGATGCACAGATCCGCCGCTCGGCGAATGAGCGCGACGCCGCCTTGCCGGGTGGTGCGGCTTTGGTACAGGTCAACGACCCCTTGCGGGCCGCTGGGATGCCATTGGACGCCCAGGCCGATGGGGAACACCTCCAAAGGCCCCAGGCGCCGGCGGGCGGCGGATGCGGGCTGGTCTGTCGTGGGGCGCGGAGCGCTGGCCGTCTGGGCGCAAGCGGACAACAGCCATGGGGCAACGCCCAGCGTGGCGGCGGTGGCCAGCCACTGGCGGCGATGATTTTGGGCGACGGGATGTGTCTTCATGTCGAATTTCTCCGGGGGTTGGGTTGGTCAGTCCAGCTTCTTCTCGGTCACGCCGCCGCCGGGGCGGAGCGCGGCGCGGAGTTCATCGCCGGTCTTCCGATGCGGCGGCCAGGGCCTCGCGGGCCCGTTGGGCGGCGTCCGCGTCGCCGCGCTCGGCCAGCACCTGGGCCAACTGGCGCAACTGCGCGGCCGTCAGGCCCACGCGCAGGCTGGCGCGCATGTGCGAGCGCAATTGCGCCTCCACGCCGGGCGTCGCGGCCAGCGCGCCGACGGTGGCCAGCTCGCGGCTTGGCCAGTCGAGGTTGTCGCGCTCGAAGATGTCGCCGAACAGATGCGCTTGCAGGAACTGGTTGATGACCGGGGCGAAGTCCGTCACGGCGTTCTTGACCGGCGCGCCGGAAATCTTCGTCTGGTTGGCCTTGCCCACGGCGGCCAGGTCGCCGCCCGTGGGAATGGCGCGGCTGGGCTCGCGCCCCGGCGCATCCTGGATGCCGCGCTGCCTGCGCGCCTCCACCACCTTCAGCAACTCACCCAGTGCGTTGAGGCTTTTGGGAAAGCCGACATAGGCGTAGAGCTGCACCAGCACCTCCTTGGCTTCGCTGATGGTCAGGCCCGCGTCCAGCCCCTGGTTCAGGGCGGTGTGGAGCCGGGGCATGTCGCTCGCAGCCATGAAGGATGCGATCAGGGGAATGGCCTGCTGCCTGGCCGACAGCGTTTCCGAAGCGGCCTGTGCGTGCGCCATGGGTTGCGGCTCCACGGTGTTCTGCGCGGCGCAGCCGGTGACCGCCACGCCCAGGGCCAGGGCGAGCGCGGTGGCGCCGCGCCTAGCGGGCGTTGTAGTGCTCATCGCTCACCAGTTCTTTCCAGTCGGCACTCTTGCCGCCCTGCACGTAGGCGATGGCCAGGTGGCGCATGCCGTGGGCCTGTGCCGCGCCGTGCCAGTGCTTGACGCCGGCGCTGATCCAGACCACGTCTGCGGCCTGGATCTCGCGCCGGGGCTGGCCGTCCTCCTGCACCCAGCCCTTGCCGTCGGTGACGATGAGCAACTGGCCGACCGGGTGCGTGTGCCACGCGGTGCGCGCGCCGGGCGCGAAATCGACCATGCCCACGCTGCCGTGCTGGCCGCTGCCGCCCGCCGACTTGATGTCCACCGCGACGTGGCCGTTGAAGTTCTGCGCCGTGCCCAGAGTGGTGGGCGTGGTGCCTGCGGGGGTGATCTGGATGCCTTGGGCGTGTGCCGACGCCGCGCCCATCATCACGATCGACGTACCTGCCGCGATGAGGTTCTTTCTCATGGGGATTCCTTCCTGTGAGCTGCGCAGACCCCGCTTGCCGCATGAACATGCGGATGGTCTGCGCCTGATTTGTCTCAGCGGAGGAAATCGTAGAGGGCGGGACTGTTTTGATTAAGTCCAAAATACCGCACGGGGTGTTGAGCGGAATTCAGCAATGAGCCCAGCCCGCGCTTGGGCGCGGCCTACGAAGCGGAACGGCGCTTCGCTGTCTTGCGCGCGGGCTACCGATACCGCAGCGCCTCGACGATGACGGTCAGCGCACCGGAGGATTGCCGGCGGCTGGGGTAGTAGAGGTGATAGCCCGTGTAGGGCTGGCACCAGTCGTCCAGCACGCGGACCAGCCGCCCCTCGGCGATGTGCTCCGCCACCGCGTCATCGGGCACGAAGGCCAAGCCTTGCCCCGCCAGCGCGGCGCGCACGATGGGCGAGATGCTGTTGTAGATCCACTGTCCGGTCACGCGCACCTTGAGCTCGCGCTGGCCCTTGCGGAAGTCCCACACCATCAGCCCGCCGTGGGTGGGCAGGCGCAGGTTGATGCAGTTGTGCTCCGCCAGGTCGTGCGGCGTCCTGGGCCGCGTCCTGTCCGCGAAGTAGGCGGGCGAGCCGACCACCGCGATCCGCATGTCCGGGCTGATGGGAACCGCGATCATGTCCTTGGCGATCTCGTCGCCCAGGCGCACGCCCGCGTCGTAGCGCTCGGAAACGATGTCCGTGCGGTTGTAATCCACCGTCACTTCCACGGTGAGATCGGGGTAGTCCGGGAGCACCTTCGACAACTTGGGCCATATCAGGTAAGTGGCGGGGAATTCCGCTGCGGTGATGCGCACCAGCCCCGAGGGCTTCTTGCGCAGCTCGCTCACCGCCGCCAGCTCGGCGTCGATGTCCTCGAAATGCGGCGCCACATGGGCCAGAAGCCGCTCGCCCGCCTCCGTCACCGCCACACTGCGCGTGGTGCGCGTCAGCAGCCGCACGTCCATGCGCGCCTCCAGCGTCCGCACCGAATGGCTGAGCGCGGACGGCGAAACGCCCAGTTGCGCCGCGGCGCGGGTAAAGCTGCCTTCGCGCGCCACGTGGATGAAGGCGAGCACGTCGCCATAGCCGTCCCTGGGCATTGTTGAATCCTGTTCAAGTCGGCATGCGGATGGCGACAGGTTAGCAAAGCCATGCCTGGCCCGTGCAGCGGCCGCCTGCGCGCGGCAGCCTTCCCGCGGGGCCATCTGGACGGCTTCCATGCGCCGCCCGCATCAATGGCGGCGGCATTCGTCATCGGCCATCGCCCGCGGCCCCGATAGCATGGGGGCTTCACGCGGAGAACCCCATGCTCAAGCTCTACATCGGCAACAAGAACTACTCCTCCTGGTCCATGCGCCCCTGGGTGCTGATGCGGCAGGCCGGCATCGAATTCGAGGAAGTGCCGTTGCGCTTCGATTCCTTCTCGGCCGATTCCCGGTTCAAGCAGCGCCTGGGGCCCATCAGCCCCGCGGGCAAGGTGCCGGTGCTCACCGACGGCGGCCTGGCGGTGTGGGACACGCTGGCCATCGCCGAGTACCTGGCCGAGCGCTTTCCCGAGCTGCACCTGTGGCCGCGCGAGGCGCCCGCGCGCGCCCGGGCGCGCAGCGTGTGCGCCGAGATGCACAGCGGCTTCGGCGCGCTGCGCGGCGCCTGCGGCATGAACATCGAGGCCCGCCTGCCCGAGGCCGGCGCCCTCATCTGGCGCGACCGGGCCGACGTGCGTGCCGATGTGGCGCGCATCGTGGCGATGTGGCAGGAGCTGCTGGCCGGGCACGGCGGCCCGATGCTGTTCGGCCGCTTCACCATCGCCGACGCCTTTTACGCCCCGGTGGTGATGCGCTTCAGGACCTACGCGCTGCCGGTGCCCGAGGACGTCGCCGCCTACATGGACCGCGTGTGCGCGCTGCCGGGCGTGGCGGCCTGGATCGACGGCGCGCTGGCGGAGCAGGACTTCCTGCCCTTCGAGGAGCCGTACCGCACGGGGCGCTGACGCGGCCCGCCGCGGCCGGCCCTCACGCCGGCACGGCCGCGGCCACCAGCGCGCCGTGGCGCGCCACGATGCGCCCGCCGGCCACCACCAGCCGCCGCGCGGTCCGCGCCACCACCGCGTGCGCCACGGTCTGCGCATCCACCAGCACGAGGTCGGCCCGGTCGCCGGGCGCCAGGCCGTAGGCGGCAAAGCCGCAGCCGCGCGCGCCGGCGTGCGTCACGCAGTCCAGCGCCAGGGCGATCTCGTCGTCGCGGCGCAGGTTGTGGCGCAGGCCGATGAACATGGCGCGCTCCAGCATGTCGGGGCTGCCGTAGGGCGTCCAGGCGTCGCGGATGCCGTCGTTGCCGCCGGCCACGGTCACGCCGGCTTCCAGGCACATCCTCCAGGGCGGCACCGAGCGGGAGGGCGTGGCGCTGGTGATCAGCGCCACGCCCAGGCGCGCCATGCGCTCCAGCAGCGCGCGGCCTTCGGCCTCGGGCACGTCGCCCAGGCAGAAGCCGTGGCTGATCGCCACCTGGCCCTGCATGCCGTGCGCGGCGGTGCGCTGCAGGATCAGGTCGAGCGAGAAGGCGCCCATGGCGCCCGGCTCGTGCAGGTGGATGTCCAGCGGCGCGCCGTGGCGCTCGGCGAGGGCGAACAAGGTGTCGAGCGATTGCACCGGGTCGCCGTCGATGGCGCACGGGTCCAGCCCGCCCAGCACGTCGGCGCCGGCGGCCAGCGCCGCGTCCAGCAACCCGGCGGTGCCGGGGCGCCCCAGCAGGCCGGACTGGGGAAAGGCGACGATCTGGATCTGCTGCACCTCGCGCAGCGCGGCGCGCGTGCGCAGCACGCCTTCGAGGTGGCGCAGGCCGGCGTCGGTGTCGATGTCCACGTGCGTGCGCAGGCGCGTGGTGCCCAGGGCCAGAAAGGCTTTCGCCAGCGCCATCGACTGCGTCCCCGCGTCGTGCCCGCTGGCGGCGCGCAAGGCGCGCTCGTTGTCGATCCGGTCGATCAGCCGGGGGCCGACCTCGTTGCGGTACCAGTCCAGGCCCCACATCGTCTTGTCGAGGTGGGTGTGGCTTTCGACCAGCCCGGGCAGCAGCAGCGCGCCGCCGCCGTCCTCCACCGCGCAGCCGGCGGGCGCGGCCAGGCCGGGGCCGAGGGCGGCGATGCGGCCGCCCAGCACCAGCACGTCGGCGGGCTCGGCACCCAGGGGGCGGACGTGGCGGATCAGCAGGTCGGGAGATGAGGTCATGAGGCAGCCTTCTACACTCGGCGCATGCAAATCTACATGGTTGGCGGCGCGGTGCGCGACCGCCTGCTCGGCCTGCCCGTGCAGGACCACGACTGGGTGGTGGTCGGCGCCACGCCGGAGCAGATGGCCGCGCGCGGCTTCGTGCCTGTGGGGCGCGACTTCCCCGTCTTCCTGCACCCCGAGACGCACGAGGAGCACGCCCTGGCGCGCACCGAGCGCAAGAGCGGGCGCGGCTACCGCGGCTTCACCGTGCACGCCAGCCCGGAGGTGACGCTGGAGGAAGATCTGGCGCGGCGCGACTTGACTATCAATTCAATAGCTGCTCGCGAAGATTGGATGCGGGCTGACGGCCAAATTGATTCAGGAACGGCGTTGATCGACCCCTTCGGCGGCCAGCGCGACCTGCGCGCCAAGGTGCTGCGCCACGTCACCGACGCCTTTCGCGAGGACCCGGTGCGCATCTTGCGCGTGGCGCGGTTCGCGGCGCGCTTCCACGACTTCAGCATCGCGCCCGAGACGATGGGGCTGATGCGGGCCATGGTGCGCGACGGCGAGGCCGACCACCTGGTGTCCGAGCGCGTGTGGCAGGAGCTGGCGCGCGGGCTGATGGAGTCGCACCCCGCGCGCATGTTCGAGGTGCTGCGCGCCACTGGCGCCCTGGCCGCCGTCCTGCCCGAACTGAACTGCCTCTGGGGCGTGCCCCAGCGCGCCGAATACCACCCCGAGTTGGACACCGGCGTGCACGTGATGATGGTGCTGCAGATGGCCGCGCGCCTGCAGGCTCCGCTGCCGGTGCGTTGGGCGTGTGTCACCCACGACCTGGGCAAGGGCACCACGCCCGCTGACGCGCTGCCGCGCCACATCGGCCACGAACAGCGCAGCGCCCGGCTGCTGCAGGCCGTGGGCGCGCGCCTGCGCGTGCCCGCCGACTACACCGCGCTGGCCGACGTGGTGGCGCGCGAGCACGGCAACATCCACCGCAGCGGCGAGCTGAACGCCGCCGCCCTGGTGCGCCTGCTCGAGCGCTGCGACGCGCTGCGCAAGCCGGCGCGCTTCGGCGACGCGCTGCTGGCCTGCGAGTGCGACGCGCGCGGCCGCCTGGGCATGGAGGAAGACGCCTACCCGCAGCGCCCGCGCCTGCTGGCCGCGCTGGCCGCCGCCCGGGGCGTGGCCACCGCGCCCATCGCCGAGGCCGCGCACGCCGCGGGCGAGCGCGGCCCGGCCGTGGGCACGCGCATCCACGCCGCGCGCGTGCGGGCGGTCGAGCAGGCGCTGGCGTCCGGCGCGGACGGATAATTCCGCCCCGAACCCCCATGGCCCGCCCCGTTTCCGCCCACCACGAGTTGCGGCGCGACGAAATCCTGAACGTCGCGGCGGCCTGCTTCGCGCGCCAGAGCTACCCGGCCACCAGCATGAACGACATCGCCGCCGCCTGCGGCACGTCGAAGGCGCGGCTCTACCACTACTACGAGAGCAAGGAAGCGATCCTGTCCGACCTGCTGGACCGCTACACGCAGAAGTTGCTGGCCATCATCGGCCAGGTCGAGGCCACCGCGCACCGCCAGGCGCTGGACGAGCGCGCCACGCTGCACGAACTGGTGCGCGCCTTTCTGCGCGAATACGAAACCTCGGCCACGCGCCACGCCGCGCTGCTGGGCAGCGCGCAATTCCTGGGCGAGGAGCAGCGCGAGGTCATCCTCGACCGCCAGCGCGACGTGGTTTCGGCCGTCACGCGCTTCCTGCGCCGCGCCTACCCCGAGCGCGTGAACAAGCACAACGAGACCGCCGTCGCCATGACGCTGTTCGGCATGATCAACTGGACCTTCACCTGGCTGCGCCCCGGCGGCACGCTCAGCTACGCCGACTTCGCCGACGAAGTCATCGCCATGCTGGACCGCGGCCTGTCATCCCCTTCCTCCACCCCCACCCCTCCATGAACACCATCGACGTCGTCATCCTGGCCGCCGGCAAGGGCACGCGCATGAAGAGCCAGCGGCCCAAGGCGCTGCAGACGCTGGCCGGCCGGCCGCTGCTGTGCCACGTGCTGGGCACCGCCGCGCAACTGCGGGCCCGATCGGCGGTGGTGGTGACTGGCCACGGCGCTCCTGAAGTAGAAGCATCCATCTTAGGAGGGACAAGGGCTAGAGCCGGTTTTGATCTGAAATTCGTGCGCCAGGAGCCGCAACTGGGCACCGGCCACGCCGTGCAGCAGGCCCTGCCCGCGCTGCCCGGCGACGGCACCGTGGTGGTGCTCTCGGGCGACGTGCCGCTCACCCAGGCGGCCACCTTGCAGGCGCTGGTGGACGCGGCGGCGGGCGGCCGGCTGGCGCTGCTCACCGTCACCCTGCCGGACCCGGCGGGCTATGGCCGCATCGTGCGCGGCGACGATGGTGCGGTGCGGCGCATCGTGGAGCAGAAGGACGCCAGCGCGGCCGAGCGCGCCATCACCGAGGTCTACAGCGGCATCATGGCCGTGCCGGCGCGCCACCTGCGCGGCTGGCTGGCGCGCCTCTCCAACGACAACGCCCAGGGCGAGTACTACCTGACCGACGTCGTTGCCATGGCCGTGGCCGACGGCGTGCCGGTGGCGGCCCACCGCATCCAGGACGCGCTGCAGGTGGCGGGCGTCAACAGCCCGCTGCAACTGGCCGCGCTGGAGCGCGCCCACCAGCTGCGCCAGGCCGAGGCGCTGATGGAGCAGGGCGTGCGCCTGGCCGACCCGGCCCGCTTCGACCTGCGCGACGACGCACGCACCGGCCTGCCGGCGCAACTGGTGTGCGGACAGGACGTGGAGATCGACGTGGGCTGCATCTTCACCGGGCGGGTGGAGGTGGGCGAGGGCGCGCGGATCGGCGCCTATTGCCACATCGGCAACGCGCGGATCGCGGCGGGCGCGGTGATCCAGCCCTTCACGCACATCGACGGCGAGGCGGCTGGCGTCCAGGTGGGCGAGGGCGCGCTGGTCGGCCCGTTCGCCCGCCTGCGCCCCGGCGCGCAACTGGGCCGCGAGGTGCACGTCGGCAATTTCGTCGAGGTGAAGAACTCCACGCTGGCCGACGGCGCCAAGGCCAACCACCTGGCCTACCTGGGCGACGCCACCGTGGGCGAGCGCGTCAACTACGGCGCCGGCAGCATCACCGCCAACTACGACGGCGCCCGCAAGCACCGCACCGTGATCGAGCCCGACGTGCACGTGGGCAGCAACTGCGTGCTGGTGGCGCCGGTGACCATCGGCGCCGGCGGCACGGTGGGCGGCGGCTCCACCATCACCAAAAGCACGCCACCGGGCGCCTTGAGCGTGTCGCGGGGCCGGCAGGTCAGCATCGCCAACTGGGCGCGGCCGGTGAAGGAAAAATAAGCTGTATCGGCCAAATGCCGGCTCGGGTATTGCATATAAAGCTATCGATAAGATAGCGAATCAGCCGGACAGCATCTCCCAGCGCTCCAGCGCCGCCAGCAGTTCGTCCTCGATCGCCGTGTCGCGCGCCTGCAGCGCGACGGCCCGGGGCAGGTCAGCCTGGTAGAGCGTGCCATCGGCCAGCGCCGCGCGGAGGCCGGCCTGCTCGGCCTCCAGCGCCTCGATGCGCGCGGGCAGCGCGTCCAGCTCGCGCTGGTCCTTGTACGAGAGCTTCTTTTTTGGGGGCTGCTGGCGCTGATCCGGTGCGGGCTCCGGCACGTTTTGGCCCTTGATTGGCGCGGGCGGCTCGCGCAGCGCCTGCCAGCGCGCGCTCTGCGCCAGCCAGTCCTGCACGCCGCCCTCGTATTCGCGCCACTGGCCGGGGCCGTCCCAGGCCAGGGTGCTGGTGACCACGTTGTCGAGGAAGGCGCGGTCGTGGCTGACCAGGAACACCGTGCCTTCGTAGGTCTGCAGCAGGTCCTCCAGCAGCTCCAGCGTGTCGATGTCCAGGTCGTTGGTCGGCTCGTCCAGCACCAGCACGTTGGCCGGGCGCGCGAACAGCCGCGCCAGCAGCAGCCGGTTGCGCTCGCCGCCCGAGAGGCTGCGCACCGGCGAGGCGGCGCGCGCCGGGCTGAACAGGAAGTCGCCCAGGTAGCTCTTGACGTGCTGGCGCCGGGGCCCGATCTCGATCCATTCGCTGCCGGGGCTGATGAAATCCTCCAGCGTGGCGTCCAGATCCAGCGCCGCGCGCATCTGGTCGAAGTACGCCACCTGCAGGTTGGCGCCCCGCCGCACGCGGCCGCTGTCGGGTGCGAGCTCGCCCAGGATCAGCTTGAGCAGCGTGGTCTTGCCCGCGCCGTTGGGTCCGATCAAGCCCACCTTGTCGCCGCGCAGGATGGTGGTGCCGAGGCCGTCCACGATGGCCTTGTCGCCGAAGGCCAGACACACGTCCTGCAGTTCGGCCACCAGCTTGCCTTGGTAGCCGGGGGCGCCGGCGTCCACGTCCATGCGCACGCGGCCCACCGCCTCGCGCCGCGCCGCGCGGGCCGCGCGCAGGGCCTGCAGGCGGTTGATGCGGCCCTGCGCGCGCGTGCGCCTCGCCTCCACGCCCTGACGGATCCACACTTCCTCCTGCGCCAGCAGCTTGTCGGCGCGGGCGTTGATCGTCGCCTCCTGCGCCATCTGCTCGTCCTTCAGGACCTGGTA